>JBEKHD010000027.1:0-89356 GCA_050012455.1 Candidatus Acidiferrales bacterium
GAAGAGATGAAGACGCGTTACAAGGAGCGGCGCGACAAGGAGTTTGCATCGCATCTCTGCGAGAAATATCCGAGAGGCACGAAAAATCCTAGTTAGCCAAATCCGCTCGCGTGTCGAATGCCAAGTGACCCACGAATCCGTGTGCAGCAACTACGCGCCCGTGTGGAATGTGGAAACCTTTAAGCCCAGCGAGTGCGGCCGGGAGTGCTGGGCGGCTTCACTGAGGAGTTCGGGAGCGAGCTGCCGGAACAGGGGCAGGTACCGGTGCGAGTTGACCCACCATGCATGCAAGCGCCGCATCTATCTCAGTTTTCATGTTGAAGATCTGCCGCAAGTGAGAGGATTTCGGCTCATGGCACGGGCGCCGAATCTGGAGATCGATTTTTATGGTGGGAGTCTTCGAGAAGAAATAGGCAGCGTGCGAGGCTCCTATATCAAGCAACAGATTCGATCAATCATTCAGAGGAATTCTGTCATCGTTTGCCTCACTAGGAACGGTACCGCTTGGCGTAAATGGGTGGACTGGGAACTGGACACCGCTTTTGCGCTTGGGAAAGGAATTTGCGGGATTCGCCTAAAAGGATCGCGCGGAAGAGCGCCTGAATTACTGAGAGACATGAACGCGCCAATTGCCACTTGGGGTGATGTTCAAGACTGCATTAGTGTGATCGAGTGCGCTGCGGCGCGGCGCTGCTAAGATTCGATTCCCCACTGCTCGTTTCTGCGGCGTCGCGGGCCCAGGAAGCTGTTCGATTATATCCGAGGCAAAACAACAGTACGCGGTCGCCTGTGACCGTGTTCCTGACAGTTTGAAGAGCTAAATCGGGAACTGCGAGAGGACGAACAGATCCCGCCCGGCAGCACGTCGGAACGTCCAGATTGCCTGTTATCCGCTCACACATGCGGATAGAATAAAGCTTGCAATATATTGCAACGAAACCCCCCTTTTAAGGGGGCTTCGTTACATACCGTGGTTGGCTATTTATGGCCGGATTGCTATACTCTACATCAGAACCCCCCTTTTAAGGGGGTTTCGTTACAGGGAATGCCATGGACCCCATAACCCGATCACTATCAGCGCAGGAAAGCAAGGTCGTGCTGGCGCTCAGCGAATTGCGGCGGCGCGAGACGACGCGGGCGGAGATCGTCCGGCTGCTGGGCGGTAGCAACAAAGCCGCAGACAACGTCATCGAGTCCCTGCGCCGCAAAGGCTGGCTGGAGCGGGCGACCTGGGGAGAGTATCTGTTGGTGCCGCCGGAGCAGGGTCCGGACGCGCTCGGCGACAGCAATCTCCTCGCGCTCGCCAGCCGCATCGCCGATCCTTATTACATCGGCTTCGGCACCGCCGCAGCCCACTACGGGCTGACGACGCAGCACCGCAGCGTGATCTTTGTCGTGACGCCGGTTCGACTGCGCGCGCGCAAGGTCGGCGAGTCGCGCGTCCAGATCGTCAACCTGTCCGACAATAAGTTCTTCGGCTTCGAGCCGGTCGATGTGCTCGGCTACAAGGTGATGATCTCCGACCGCGAAAAGACCGCCATCGACTGCATCGACCGCCCGGCACTGGCCGGCGGCGTGGGAGAGGTCGCGACTATCCTCGCGACCGCGAGCCGCCGGTTCGATTGGAACAAGGCTGCGGGTTATCTCGAACGCATAAATTCAGGGGCGCTTGCGCGCCGTCTCGGCTGGCTCGTCGATTACATCAAAGCCGATGTTCCGTCCCCCGCGCGCGGCCGCCTGCTACAGCTCGCCGCACGGAGCCGCAAGACCCACCTCGGCCCTGATCCCGCGCGCGCGCGCCCCGTGGACGGAGCGATCGGCTACGACGAGACGTGGCGGCTGTTCGTCAACGTGAAGCCGGAAGAGCTGCAGGGCAGTGCCGGGCTCGGCCGGCGCAAGGCCGTCAAGAAGGACGGGTAGCGATGCTGACGCAGCCGCAGGTTCAGCGCTACGCCGTGGAATCCGGGCTGCGCGACATCATGATCGCGGAGAAGGAAGTCGTGCTGACGTTCCTGCTGGAACTGCTGGCCGAGCGCGGCATTCTGAACCGACTGGCCTTCAAGGGTGGCACCTGTTTGCGGAAAATGTTTGTCGGCAGCCAGGGACGGTTTTCGACGGATCTGGATTTCACGGGAACTCAAGAGCACGACCACGAGGAAATCATCCTCGAAATGATGCATGCATTCGAGCAGCCGTTTCACGGCATCCAGTTCGCCACCCCCGACGACAGTTACTATGAGACGCAGAACGGCCTGTCATGGGGCGTCAATCCGACCTATTGTCACGACTGGAACGCGAGCGGCGTCAGCGAAATCAAGCTGCAGATTAGCCGGCGTGAAACGCCGACGCTGCCGGTGGAAAAGCGCGCGCAGATATTCCAGAGCTATTTCAAGTTACTGCCGTTCGCGCCTGCCGAAATCACCTGCCTCGCGCTGCCCGAAATCCTCGCCGAGAAAATCCGCGCCTGCTATCAGCGCAACAAGGCCCGCGACATCTACGACCTCGGCATGTTCGCCCGGCGCCCGTTCGATCAGGCGCTCGTCCGCCGCCTTGTGGTGATCAAGCTCTGGCAGGCGCGCGATACTTTCGATCCGGCGCGACTGATACAGAAATTCCAGGACGGCCGGGAGTTCGACTGGAACGATCTTCGCCAACTCCTCCACCGGACCGTGGACCTCGACCGCGACCGAATCTGCGGCGATTGCGTCGCAGGCTTCAGGTTCCTGGTGAACCTGACGGACGAGGAGCGGAAGCTCGCGGGCGACAAGTATCAGCGCGAGCAGGCGACAGCCGGCAAACTGCGCGCGCAGGCATCGGCCGGATGACCCTGGTGAGGATCGAACGCAGTGACCCCATGGGTCTTGCGCTCGAAGAGGAGGCGGCGGCCGGAGCGCATCCGCAGCGCGCCTAAACCCGGGCAAGGCTAATACTGGCTCGCGAGGAAATCGCGCCGTTCGCTGATTGCCGGCTGTTCCGAAAAGCTCTTCGTGAGCTGAAAGAAAGTCGTCGATCGGTTCGGAGAAAAAGCCTGAACGAACTGCCCCGAGTTATTCCTGACGTTCAGATGCTCCTCGCAGGGCGGCACGGATGCGTTCGCGGCTTTCTTTCACGGCGATGTCCGGCAGGCCGACGACGGTGAAGTGGCCTTCGAACGCGGGGACAACGTCTAGTTCGGTTTCGACGAGATAGGCGTCTATGCCGAACACGGCTGCGCTGAATGTCTTAAAAAGCATCCCAAGATGCGTTGGGGAGCGAAATTCCAGAGGAAGGCGTCCTCTACTGTTCTATTGTCGAGAGCGTATCTTAAAACGTACCGTGATGCTAGGAATACCGCGTGACGTTGGGGTTTTCGGCTAGGAGCTTAGGTTTTCGGATTCCGAGGCGCCTACTGAAGCGGCTATATGCTGTTGCGGGGCGCGGCGCATGGCTTCCACGAAGCCGCGGACGATTTCGGGGTCGAATTGGTTTGCGGCGCAGCGTTCGAGTTCGGAGAAGGCTTCTTCTGGATTGCGTGCCTTCTTGTAGGTGCGCTCGGAAGTGATGGTGTCGTAGGCGTCGGCGATGGCGATAACGCGCGCCCCGAGAGGAATCTGATCGGCGCTGAGGCGGTCCGGATAGCCCGTGCCGTCGTAGAATTCGTGATGGTGCCGCACCATTTCGCGGATACGATTCATGGCGGCGAGCGGCTCCAGGATTTTCGCGCCCAGCTCGGTGTGAGTTTTCATGGTGGACCATTCGGTGGCGTCGAGCGGGCCGGATTTATTCAGAATGGTTTCGGGGATGCCGACTTTGCCGATGTCGTGCAGCAAGCCCGCGAGGCGGATTTCCTCGACTTCGGCCTGATTCATGCGCAGAGCTTGCGCGATCATCACCGCATAAGCGGAAACTTTTTGCGAATGGCCCTGCGTGTAACGGTCTTTCGCGTCAATGGCGAGCGCAAGCGAAGTGACCGTGTCAACGACGGCAGGCGGAACAGGATCGCCAGCATCGCCATCACCATGCTCGATGAGCGAACGCGTGAACTGTTCGAGGCGGCGGTAAATTTCATCGAAAGCGTCGGGACCAGTGGAGAATTGACGCTTGAGCGTCACACCGAGATAGGCTTCCAGGACGTCTTTCTTCCAACGCTTGGTGTCGTTGGGGTCGCCTTGCTCGGCGCTGGAAACGGAATTTCCGCCTTGGTGTTTGGAAAGATACATGGAGGAATCCGCGACCTGGATCAGTTCCTGAGGAGTGGAACCGTGCAGCGGGAAACCGGCGATACCGAAGCTGGCGGTAATATTTTTGTCGCGGAGCAGCGGATCGGCGGCGACCCAGCCGCGCAGCTTGCTGGCGAGTTGAATGGCCTGCTCGACGCTGGTTTCCGGCATCAGGATGACAAATTCATCGCCGCCGTAACGCGCGACGACGTCGGAGCGGCGGCAATTCTGCTCCAGGATGTGGCCGACGCGCTGCAGCACGACGTCGCCCTCAAGGTGGCCGTAGAAATCATTGACGAATTTGAAGCGATCGAGGTCCATCAGTACCAGCGCGAAAGGACGGTTCGCGCGCGTGGAGCGCTTCCATTCAGAAGAGAGCGCTTCCATCAGGAAGCGGTGGGTCTTAACACCCGTGAGGCCGTCGGTAATGGCCTGTTCTTGCGCCTTCTGGAACGTGACCGCATTGTGCAGAGCGCCGGCGAATAAATCGGCGAGCGTGCGGAGCAGGCGTACCTCTTCGTCGGCGAATTCGCAGGGCTTGGAGGATTCGACGTAGAGTACCCCGAGCAAGCTTTCAGCGTAAGTAACGGGCAGAGCGATCGCCGATACCGTGCCGGGAAGGATGGGGCTTGGCGTCTCCGGGGTGACAGTGGTGACGGCGACGATCTGGCCGCTGCGCGCTACCTGGCCTACCAGACCCTCTCCCAAGAGAATGCGGCGACCCAAGGCATCGCGCCGCGCGCCGGCTTCGGCCTGAATCTCCAGTTCTTTCGAAGAATAATCGAGAATGGCGATGCCGATGTGATCGTAGGTGAGCGCGTTTTCGATCTCCGCCGCGATCTTGGCAAGCATTTCTTCGGGATTCAGAGTGGCGATGGCATGGCCGGAAACGTTGTTGATGAGCATCAACTGCTTCGACTTTTTCTGCTCTTCGGAGAAGAGGCGGGCGTTTTCGATGGCGACCGCGGCTTCACTGGCCAGAACGCGCAGCAGTTCGACGTGGCCTTCGTCGAAAGCGCGTTCCTGGGAGCTGTGCACAGCCATCACACCGACGGCCTGATCGTACAAGATGAGCGGAACGGCGCACATGGAGCCCGTCTGCTGGTTCGGCGCAAAACCCATGCGCGCACTTTCCTCAGCGAACTGCTCGCGGATCAACAACGGCTGTGCCGTGCGAACGACATGCTCCGCCAGATGATTCCCCATCGGCCGCGCTCGTTTGGGCTGGCGCACACCCTCGATGACCTCAATTTCAAAGCGAATCTGTTCGGACTTGCGATCGTAGAAGGCGATGAAGAGGCTGTTCACGTCCAGCAGGCGCTGCATCTCGGAATAAATGCGTTCGAAGAGCGCGTCTGGTTCCAGGGTGGAGCTCAAGGCGCGGCCGATTTCGTTGAGAATGTGCAGCTCTTCGCTGCGGCGCGCGGTCTGTTGGATCAGATAACTGTTCTCGACGGCCATGCCGATCTGGTGGCCCAGTGCCAGGAGCAGGCGCAATTCCGGAGGAGCGAAATTGCGATTGTCGGGCGTGCCGAGCAGCAGCATTCCAAACACGCGATCCTTGGCCTGCAGGCTGATGCCCACCATGGTGCGCAGCCCTTGGGCGAGAAGCATCTTGCGAACGTGGCGAAAGGGCTCTTCTTTTTCGAGCGCCAGCCAATTGGAGTCGCGCGCGAGATCGCGCAGCACGACGAGACCGCCAAGGCGAGCGACGAGCCGGACGAGATAATCATCAAGATTGCTTTCCTGCACAGCACTGCAGAAGGAATCGTCCAGGCCGGTGACCACGACCGACGCGGGCCCGTTTTCATCGCCATAGTGCAAGATGAGCGCGCCGGCCGGGATGCGCACCACGTTGAGGACGCGATCCAGCGCCTGCGCCAGCATTTTCTGGATTTCACCACCGGCAAAACTGGAAGTGGCCAGATTCAGATTGGAGAGCGCGAGCATGTTGCGCTCGACGCGGCGACGCTCCTCATCGTAAACCGCCATCAGCATGAGGACGCCGCCGATAATTTCCGCGAGCAACGCGAACGGTTGCATATTGGCGTTTGCAAGCGGCCCGAGGTGCGCCTGGAACATGAAGAGCAGGCTCAAAGAGCCAGTCGCGACGAACGTACCCGCCAGCAACTTATCGGCGCGCGATTCCTGTTTGTGACCTTCCTGCCAAAATACGCGCGCGGTGAGAAAGAAAACGACAACCACTGCGAAAACCAATGGAATTGCGATCCAATCGCGTGGGTACGCGAAAGCCCAGACTGCGGCGCCGCCGGCCGCCAAAGCGACCCGGCGGGTGGAGAGTGTCAGGCGGGCGTACAAGCGCGCCGAACAATAGAACGCCAGAGCTGCCAGCGCCAGGACCCATTCGCTGATGGCGCCAATCCAGCCGGAGAGAGGCGCGGGCCCCGCGAACACAGAATGCACGAAGTACAGCGAAACGAGCACCCAAGCCGAGGCCCAAACGAGCAGGTAAGCTTGCCGCTTCTGCTGATAGACGTAGGCAAAGAATATGCCGAGCAGAAACGCGCCAGCAAAGAGCACGACCGCACTCGTATTCAGATGACTTAACAACTCAAAACTCCGTAATCAGGGCGCCGCAGATTTCTCCTGAGAATAGCAGAAAAATGGCGGGTGTTCGGCTGCGTGTCCAGCTGAGTTTCGTGGAGGTCACCTGTACTGATTCGTATCCAGGAAACGGTTCGATGCGGCCGAGAGTTGGTCGAATGCCGGCTAGAAACATCCATCGCGTGGCCTAGGCCGATGCTGCTGCGGCCTGCGGACACAATGAAACGGAGGGGCGCTGACGTCAACAGTACCCCCGTACCAACCCTCTTCGGTTCAGCAATTTGCAGAGCTTCCAGGCGCGTAAGTTATCTGGGGTTTTGGCCGAGCGCCGTTTGTTGGAGAGCGATTTACTTCGGTTTTGACGGCGAATTTGCATCAGCGGGATCGGCCGCCGCTTTCGGCTTGCCGATCGTGGAGAGAGTCTCTACGTTAAACTTTTTGTAATCGGAATAGCGCGTGGTGCCGTCCACTTTGATTCCCTTCAGCAGGAGCACGCGAACGTCAATGTGCACTTCCTCGTAGGTCGGGAGCCAGACCTCGTTGTTGACGTAAGTTTGTTCCAGAATGACGCGCGTGCCCTTCTGCAGATCGGCGAGCAGCCCGCCCGCAATTTTCACGTTGTTAACGAAGAAGGCGTCGAGGCGCACGACGTCGAGGGCTTTTTCGTCAATCCAAATGACACCGCCCAGCTTTTGGATGACTTTCTCGACGAGGGTGCGCGCTTTGAATTCGGGATTGGGTTCGAAGTCGAAGACGAGGACGTCCTGGCCGCGGAAACGCTCCCGGCGCGGATTGACGAACTGACAGGCACGCAGGAAGGCGTCTATCGAGACGTCTTCTTCCTCATCCTCCTTCTGCTCTTGTTTGGTCTTCTGGCCGGAGTTTTCTTTCTTCTGCGCGGTTTTCTCCAGCTCGTCGATCTGTTTCAGGACGCGGGCGTTTTCTTTTTTCTGGGCTTCGGGGCTGAGGGGCTGGCCGTCAATTTTGACGAGGGTGGAGACTTCGGTGCCATCAAGATAAAAAAACGTGGACTCGCGGACTTCCGGTTTTTTCGGTTTGCCGCTGCCTTCGTAGTCTGTTTCTTCTTCGACCTTGGTGCCGGCGTAGTTTTCTTTGATTTTGTCGACGGCTTGCTGGTTGGCGTCAATCTGCTTGAACAGAGCTTTCAGGTCGGGGAGTTCCACTTGCGATTTCCGGGGAAAATCGAAGACGCGTTCGCCGACGGGATCGTTGACCGCGGCGCGGGTTACCTCGATGGAGAAGACGCTTGCATCGCGGTGCAGCTCGATCTTGTGCGGCAGTTCGACGCCATTCTCCGGGCGGTAGTCGTCGTAGAGAATCTCCTGGTTTATGCCGCCTACTTGTGCGGATTCTCTTACGATCAGATGCGATTGCGCGCCAAAGAACACTTGCCAGCTCACGCCTGAGGGCGTCGCGACCTCGAGTTGGTAGGCATCCTTGCCGCGTACTTGCGCGGCGCCGACGTAGGTGATGACCAGCTTGTTCTTTTTCGGATTCAGCAGATGCGAATTGTAATAGCGCGCGGCTGCTTCCAGTTGCAGCCCTTCGGGGCCGACCAGCGTGGAGATTTCGCCGCTGGCGTTCTGATGCCAGGCGGACTTGCCGTTGAAGGATTCGATCAAGGTCTGGTCACCGCTCACCAGTTCGGAGTAATAGCGGTTGGGCAATTTCACGTCGAAAGTGTAGGCGCCGGGTTTGCCCCCGTTCTGGGCTGTGACGGTGCCTTCCAGCGCGATGGTTTGGATTTTCGCGAGAGCGTGCGCGCCGCCTGAGGCCTTCACGTATTGGTTCAAGATTTTCGCGACGTCTTGCGCCTGCGCGGGAATCACGACGCAAACGAGCAGGAAGACGAACCGCGCCGTAAGCAGACGTATGCGCATAAGTTTCATCCTTAGATACGCACGAACGCGGAAAAGGTTCCCGGTATTTTCCGCATCGCCCTGCACCCACGATACGTGGGCAGCTCGATTTTGGCGCGGCGTTTCGATAAGATGAATGGCTCTCATACGAGGAAGGACTCCGACAGAATGTCTGCCGCACAAAAACCGCGCGTGCGTTTTGCGCCTTCTCCGACCGGTTATTTGCATGTGGGCGGTGCGCGCACCGCTTTGTTCAATTGGCTTTTCGCGAAACACGAGGGCGGGACTCTGCTGCTGCGCGTGGAAGACACGGACGTCGAGCGCAACAAGCCCGAACTGGTGGACGGAATCCTGGTGGCGCTGAAGTGGCTGGGAATCGAGTGGAACGAAGGACCATTCTTCCAGTCGCAGCGTGGGGAAATGTATCGCGCGGCGGCGGAGCGCATTCTGGCGAGCGGCGCCGGCTACGCGTGCTACTGCAAGGCGACCGCCTACGCCGGCGGGGATTATTCCGCGACGGAAAATGAGGATCACGAAGGCGAAGGAGACGACGAAGGTCCGAAAACTTTGAAAGCGGTGGCTTGCCCGTGCCGTGATTATTCGGATGCGGAGCGCGCCGGGAAAGAAAAGGAAGGTATTGCGCGCGCGATTCGCTTCAAGACTCCGCGCACCGGCGTGACCAAATTCGAGGATGCCGTTTTTGGGCCGCGCGAGATCCAGAACGCGGACATTGAGGATTTTGTGCTGCTGCGTTCCAGCGGCGTGCCCACTTACCAGCTGAGCGTGGTGGTGGACGACATTGACATGCGCATCACGCACATCATTCGCGGCGCCGATCATTTGTCGAATACGCCGAAGCAGGTGCTGATTTATCACGCGCTCGGCGCGGCGCCGCCGATTTTCGCGCATGTGCCGCTGATTCTGGGACCGGATCGCACGCGCCTTTCGAAGCGGCACGGTGCGACCAGCGTGGGATCCTATGCGGACGAAGGATTTTTGCCGGAAGCGTTCCGAAATTTTCTGGCGCTGCTGGGATGGTCCACGGGCGACGACAGCGAGTATATGCGCACAACCGAACTGATCGAGCGCTTTCAACTTTCGGGTGTGAGCCGCACGAATGCGATTTTCGATCGCGCGAAATTGGAATGGTACAACACGCAATATTTGCAGAAGCCGCCGGTTGAGGAGCTTTTGCCAAACGTGGAAGCGGAATTGCGGCGCGCGGGATTGTGGAAGGACGAATGGGCCACGACCGAGCGCGCGTGGTTCGCGCATGCGGTGGATTTGATTCGGCCGCGCACGCGTTTGCTGACGGACTTCACAGGCTGGGCGCGGGCGTTTTTCAGCGATGAGTTTGATTACGAGCAGGAAGCGCGCGATAAATTCTGGAAGGACGAAAAACTGCCGGCGCTGCTGGCGAAGTTGACCGAGGCGCTGGCGGCGCTGCCGGATTGGAATCATGACGCTTGCGATGCGGCGTTGCGCGGAGTCGCTGCGGCCGAAGGCGTGAAGGCGGGGTTGCTGATCAATGCGACGCGCGTGGCGATTGTGGGCCGCGCCGTGGCGCCGCCGCTTTTTGACACGATGGTGGTGCTGGGCAAGGATCGTGTAATCGCGCGCCTCCGGCGTGCTTCGGCCTTCCTCGCTTCACGTTAGTCTCCGGAAAGCCATCAAGGAAAGTCCCTTCGACAGGATGCTGCGGCGAGAATCTGCGACGGATTCGCGGAGCTTACTTCGTGGCCGAAGCCGAGAATATTTCAGGATGGGCTGTGTGCGTGGGTGTGCCCGCTGCGGCTACATCCACGCGGACGTCCACGGGAACCTTCACCGGCGGCAGGCAGGTGGTGTCGTTGCAGGCCTGGTAGCGAAGCGTGACGGGAAAAGTTACGGCGCCGATGGGCGCGTCGTTGTGCGCGATCAAGCGGAGCTTCAGAGTTACGCTTCCGGAATATACGTCGAGGCCTTTGGGCGCGAATGAAAATTTCTCGACATGGCCAGCGGGGTAGAGGCTATCCAGAACTTCAAACCCCGTGGGAAGCTTGGGCGTGAGCGTCGTCGGGATCAGATATGGATCGGTGGGGTGGTGCGAATTCATGTGGTAGCCGTGGGCGATTTCCACCGCGACAGCCACTTGAAATTCTTTTCCGCGCGGAACGGGCGCGAGCGAAACGAAAGCGCGAGGTTTTACGATTGCCGCGGAATTGGGGACATCAGTTGAACTTTGGGCCGCTGCTGAGAGTACCTGCGGCGCAAAATTGCCTACGGCAAACACTACCAACAACGCGCAAGAAACGATGGCTCCCCTGATTCGCATCGTTCCGTTAAACCTCAATGGGCGTGCCTAGTTTCTCAGTCAGGATGCGGCTCATCACCTGATTCAGGGTTTCGCCGGTTTTTTCCTGCACGAAGGCTTGCGCGGCGTCCGACCAGCCCAGTTTGAAGCTGGTGGTCAGCGCGGAAATCCAAATTTGCCGCACAGGCGTGTTGGGGCTGATGACGAAGCGCGTCTCGTCTTCATCCTCAAATTCGATTTCCAGCTTGCCGCTGCCGCCTTCCACTTCGAAATCGTTGGCGTCGCCAAGTTCAAGCAGGCGATTGCGCAAAGCTTCGAACGTCGCGTCACATTTTTTCGTGAATTCGTGTTCACTCAACATGGCAAAGGCAGGTTACCGCAGTTCCCAGAGTCGGAGCAAGGAACGCAACGTCAGGCGATAAGCAAATTCAACTCGCGAGCCGAGCTCATCTTGGAGTGCGGCAGCTTGCCGCCGCTTTTTCTAGCCGAAGCTTGCTCCCGCGTTCGCTCCACGGCGCGACCGGCATACAGCGCTTGGTTTCTGCGGGCTCGGGATGAAAGCAGCGTACCCGCTTGCAAAATGTTAGAGCAACGACTGGATGAGTTTGTCGAGATCGCCTTCGCTGGCGAGGCCGATGTAGCGCTTGGCGATTTTACCTTCGCGCGAGATCACGTACGTTGTCGGCAAACCGAGCAAGCCGCCGAATTTTGCGGCGAGGTCGTCGTCGCCCAGCACGATGGGATAATTCATGGTCATCGAGTGGCCTTCCACATCGAATTGGGTCTTCTGCACGTACGGATCGACAACGCTCTTGCCTTCCTCGTCCATCGCGACGCCTAGAAGTGTGAAACCCTTGTCGGCGTATTTTTTCTGGAAGCCGATCATCCAGGGAATTTCCGCCTGGCAGGGCTCGCACCAGGTGGCCCAGAAATTGACGATGACCACCTTTCCCTTGAGGCCTGCGAGGGAGACATCTTTGCCCTGGAGATCCTTGAAGGTCACCTCCGGTTCGGTGGGCAAAGATTTCGGGGTGCCGAGGCCGGCCGCCTGGCTGCCGCTGGAATTGCAGCCTGAAAAGGCCGCGGCCACGGCCGCCAGAACGATCACGATCATCGAAAATTTCAGAGATACGCGCATAGGCAACAACCTCATTATAGCGAAAACTTGTTGAGAAACGCGAGCTTCCCGGAGAGCCAGGTTAGCCGGTTCAGAAATACCAGGCCGCCAACGGCGAGCAGCAGCACGCCGCTGAAAACTTCCACGGTGTGCAAGTGCCGGCGAAATTTTTGGTAGAAGCGCAGGAAACCGCCAATACCCAGCGCAGTGATCAAGAACGGAATCGCCAGTCCTGCGGAATACACGGCGAGCAGAAAAATTCCCTGCCACACCGTGTCGCGCGTCGCGGCCACCGCGAGAACGCTGGCTAGAATCGGGCCGATACAAGGCGTCCAACCGAACGCGAATGCGAAACCCATCAGGAAACCGCTGGCGGCTCCGGGCTGGCCACCCAGATTTTGAAACCGAACATCGCGATTGAGCCAGCGCGTGAGCGAAGGACCCAGCAAAAAAATCAGGGCGATGGCGATGAAGTGTATCGGCTTCAGCCAGACGGGGAGAAGGCCTGCGCGGAAGCTAAGCGCTATTCCCGCAGCAACCAGCGCGCCGCCAACCAGCAATCCCGCGCGCACGGAAATTTTCGCGAGCAGCCCTGTGAGGTGTAGGCCGAACAGGACGATCAGCGCGCCGGCAATCGGCGCAAGCGACGCGCGATTACGCAGCAGGAAGGAGCCTACGGCGCTTGCCGAAGCTCCGAAAGAAATAAAGACGACGGAAAACCCAGTGACGAACGCCAGCGCGGAAGCGAGCAAACCCGCGCGGGGCGTCTTGCCTTCTTTAAGCTGCTCGACGCCGATCCCGGAGAGCATGGAAATGTAGCCGGGCACGAGCGGGAGAACGCACGGCGAGAGAAACGACACGAGGCCAGCGACGAACGCGGCAAATATAGAGACGTCCATGCGGTTAGTTCGCTTCCTTGCGGCGCCGAATCGTTGGATGTGTCAGACGCGGCGACGATGCTCTCGTGACCTGCAATTTTCCCACATTCGTTGGACGTGTGCGCGCGGATTTTCGCGCTTTCGCGGACGCACAAGGAAAACCCGCCAAGTGTCGTCGCAATCCAGCGATTCCCAGACTGCCCAGCCATCTGCTGCCCGCGCTAAGTATCTGACAAAACACGACTAAACGCCATCATGACGGTGGCGCGGCAAGTGCAATTGCAGTAGGCACGGGCCCGTCCGCTGGAGCCGGGAGTGGCGGGAATTTGCCGTTCGCGGTGACGGGCCCACAAATTCTTGCGCGAGATTGCGGGGGGGGGCGCGATGACACCCAATCAAGTGACAGCCACACGAGTGGGTGCGGCGTTTGCGGCGGTAGCTCTTTTTACGTTTTTCGGCGACGCGCTCGTTGCGGACCTCGCGGCCGTGCTGCTGACTGTGGCGGCAATCGCTTTAGACGGGGTGGACGGGTACATCGCGCGGACACGCGGCATGGCGACGCCGCTTGGGGCGCAACTGGATATTTTGGGCGATCGCGTGGTGGAAAATTTATTCTTCACATTTTTTGCGGTGGCCGGACTGGTTTCGTTGTGGCTGCCAATTCTATTTTTTGTGCGCGGCACGCTGACTGATTTTCTGCGCGGAGTCGCGAGCCGCGCCGGACGCAGCGGATTCGGAGACCGTTCGATGCTGGAATCGTGGTGGGGGCGGATGCTAGTGGCGTCACGCGCCAGCCGCGCGGCTTACGCGATTCTGAAGTGCGTGTGTTTTTGTTATCTGGGGTTGCTGCTGCCGGTAGCGCGTTGGCAGGCGGATTGGCTGGACGCCGGCGTTCGTCATTGGCTTTTGCTGACCGGGCAGCTACTGGCTGTTGCGGCGGCAGCTTTCTGCGTGCTGAGGGCTGTGCCGGTGGTGTGGGAAGGCCGCCGTTATCTTGCTGCCGTCGAACGGAAAATTCCGACGCGAAGAGCCGCGGCGATCACGGGGATACGATGAGCTGCGCGGCTACGCATTCCGAAACAGCCGGCGCGTTCTTCGATATCGACGGCACGCTGCTTCCGGCGCCATCGTTGGAATGGCGCTTCATCGGATATTTGCTGGAGCGCAACGAGATTTCCAGCGGGCACCGAGTCCGGTGGCTTGCACGATTTGCCACAACTTTTTGGCACGATCCGCACGGGGCGACCCTCGGCAACAAACTTTTTCTCCGCCGACTCAGCGAAACGTTGGTGAATGACTGGGAAAAATCACTCACACCGGTGTCTTCTCGCGTGGATTCCCTGCCGTTCTTCGACGAAGCGCTGCGGCGGATTGCTTGGCACCGCGCGCAAGGTCATCGCGTGTTTCTCGTTTCCGGAACTTTGGCGCCATTGGCTCGTGTCCTAGCCCGCGGTCTTGCCGCGTGCATTTCGGCGGATATTGAAGTATGCGGCACCGAGCTCGCGGTCGTGCCCGGCTCTGAACGGGTCTGGAGCGGAGAGATTGCCGGTGAACATGTGAGCGGCGGCGCGAAATTGCGCGCGGTGCAGGTAATTGCTGGACGCTACGGCCTCGATCTTGCGCGCAGTTACGCCTACGGCGATAGCGCGGCCGATCTGCAGATGCTCGACGCCGTCGGACATTCCATCGCCGTGAATCCCGCGCGCAGACTCGCACGCGAGGCACGGAAGCGCGGCTGGCAGACGTGCGCGTGGCAGAAAACGCTCGGCGAGATTTCAAACGCGGCGGCGCGGCAGTTGGCATCGAAGGCGATCCGATGAGAATGGTGCGCGGCGCCTTAATTTGTAGGGGCGGGTCTCGGACCCGCCCCTACGGATCCACCACAAGCTGTGCAGAAACGCTGGCCCTGGCGGCGGAGAGCCCGCAACTGGAACTGCCATCGCGGCGAGTCGCTGAGGTGTGGCGCGCCTGCGGAGCGTTCGAGTGGGTGACGATCAGCTATTTAGGCTGGACGCTTGTGCTGTTGTGCGTATTCCACCGCAACATTCCACAGGCGGGCCCCTACGTTGCGATTCACGGTGCGATTGCGGTGGGAATTGTGTGGCTTGCGTGGACGGGCGCGCGCTCTGAGAATCGCGTCGCGCAATTTGCGCGGCATTGGTATCCCTTGGCGATCTACATTTTCTTTTTCGAGGAGCTGCAAGGCCTAGTACATGCGATTCATCCCGGGTGGTGCGATCGCTGGCTCATTTTGTTCGATTTCAACTTTGCTGGAGTGCATCCGGCGGCCTGGATGGCGCGATTCGCGACGCCTGCGCTGAACGATTTCATGCAATTTTCCTACATGACTTATTTCTTGTACCTGGTAATTCTGCCGGCGATTTTGTATGCGGAGGGAAAGCGCACGGCGTTCTGGACTGTGATGGTTGCGACAGCTATCGCGCATTATTCAGTGTATGTGATCGCTGTTTTGTTTCCCGTCGAGAGTCCCTACTTTGCGCTGGCTTCGCTGAATCTTCCGCAGCTCCGCGGCGGTGCGTTCACAACCACCATTGAGTTCATCGAGCGATTTGGGCGCGTGCACGGCGCGGCGTTTCCTTCGGCGCATGTGACGGGGTCAATGGTGGCGCTGCTGGCAGCACGGCGGTATAAGCCGTGGCTGTTCTGGATTTGTTTGCCATTCTTTTTGAGCATGTGCGTCGCGACCGTTTATGGGCGTTACCACTACATAGCGGACGTGCTGGCTGGAATTGCGGTCGGCGCGACTGGCTGGGCGGTCGGGCAATGGATCACCCAACGCACGGGCGCAGTTCCAGAAAACAGTTGACGCCGAATTCATCCCGACTTGATTGGGTCGTCTTGCCGAATCCGGTACGAGGGAGATCCCATGACGTCGAGAATCTTGCGGATCTTCAGCGCCATCTGCTTGCTTATCGCAGCTGTTCCGTCGGCAAGCTTTTGTCAATCAGGACACATCCTCACGGTCAGAGTCCTCGACGCGAGGAACGGTAAACCATTGAGGCACATACGGCTGTGGCTCGGGTGGTCGAAAGTTCCACAGTTACCAAGTGTAGAAACGAATGACGCTGGCGTCGCGGTTTTCCATCTTCCCGATCCCCTCCCTGACGGCCGTCCTTGGCTCAGTTGTCGCTCTTCCGTTATCTGCTCCAGCTCGAGGGTGCCGATTGATCAAGTCTTAGCTAAAGGCGCAGTCGCAGAAAACAATCGCGGCAAGGCGAAGTTCTCGAATACTGCTAACACCGGAGAATTAGTGATTTTTGCAAGGCGGCTGACTGTACTTCGAAGAATTGAGCTTTTCTGGGATTAAGGCTGGCTCACCGCTGAACACCGATGATCGCACCGCTCTGTTGTTTGCTACGTCAACGGTTTAACCGACAATTTGCTTTCGCAGCACTGCTGCGGAGTCAGATCTTCGAGGCTCAAAATATTTTTTCCGGACGCAGCAGGGTGCCAACGGAGCCGAGATTGGAGATGCGGAAGACCCACAGATATTGATTTTCACTGCGGATGTTGCCAAACGAAAATTTGCGGTAGCCGACGCCGACGCCGCAGCAGGAACCGTTGTAGATGACTTCGGCGACCTGGTTTTGAAATTGATGCTGCATCAGGTCGTAGCTGGCGCCGAAGGTCGCGTTCCAGCCGCGGCGCGTGAGGTCGCCGTAGCCGATGAGCGCGCGGACCTGGTTGGAGCGCGGCTCGAAAATAAAATCCGGCGGATTGAACTGCGGGGGCGTCGGCAAATTCACCGCGGAAAAATGCGCCAGGGTCAAGAACGATTCCTTGTAAGGCTTCAGCTTCAGCAACGTGCCGACTGCAGTCAATTGCCCGTGCCGAGGATCGAAATTGACGATGAACTGCGTATCGAAATGTTTTCCCGGCTCAAAACGCAGGTCGCTGACGATCGGCGAAAACTGGTAGGGCTGACTGGCGAAGGCAAATGGGCTCAGCGCATCGGTGGTTTGAAACACGTTGCGTTGTCCAGTCACGAGCGCGCCGCCAAAAGTGCGATCAAAGAAATATTTCTGCGCAATCTTCCAACTGAGGATTTCCTCGGCGGTGCCGTCCTTCTTGCGGCGGTAGAGGCGCTGCGTAACTCCGTATTCGAACTCGTTGGTGTCGGTGAGCGTCTCGTCTTCGTCGAAACGGACGAAGCGGCTGAAATCAGTGACGCCGTTGACGTAGCTGTAGACAATTTCCGGCTCGATGACGTGCTTCCATTTCGTGCCGGAATCCGAAGAGCCCCAAACACGGTCAAGGGTGGGCGGGCGGATATCCACGGAGAGTTCTTCGGTGTTGCGAAAGAAACCCTGATTGACGAAGGAGCCGTTCTGAATTTGTCCGCCGTAGTACGTGGAGCGCAGGGTAAACGTGGGAGTAACGCCAAGCCACGCACCCCAGTGGAAAGGCATGGTCACGCTGGGCGCAATCTCGCTGCGCTCGACGAAATTTCCGGTGCCGAAGTTGGTTACGGTGTCCGAACGATGCGCCGCGTCCGAAAATGCCTCGAAGGAAAAATAGAACGGCAACTTCTCCCATGGCGCCTGGTCCACCGAGCCGAAACGCACTTCGGGCGCAGTGCGCAGCGAAACGTATTCGGCGGGCGTGGCGTTCACATAGTTTTGATAGCTCAGGGCCGCGAGATTGAGGCTGAATCCGCGGAAATTCTTGGTGAGGAAAGCGCTGTTGCGGACTTCGGAGTTGACCGCTTGCACGTACGTCTCGCTCCAAGCCAGGCGGTAGGTTAGCGAGGACAAGTTATCGAGATCGGCGACAGCACGCCAGCCATCGGGCAGGAGCGCGGTGAAGAGCAGGCGCGCTTCGTGCCCGCCCTGATTGATCGGAGGACCCGTGGGTTGCGGAAGCCCGCGGTCAACTACGCCGGAATAGCTGACTTCCAGTGCGGCGTTCTCCCAAGGACGCATGCGCAGTAACCCGCGCTGGGCCCAACCGCGGCGGCTGTAATAGTACGCACCGAGAGTTAGGTCCGCCCAATCAAGAGGCGCCCAATAGACAGCGTCGCCAAAAATATAGCCCTTGCTGGAGCTCTCACCGAAATCAGGAAGCAAGAATCCGGAAGCGCGCTGCTTTTCCGCGGGAAACGTGGCGTAGGGCAAATACAAGACCGGAACCGAAAACAGGCGGAAGTTGCCGTTCTCCATGCGCAGCGAGGTCTTCAGGCGAACGGTGGCTTTGGGCGCATAGAATTTCCAGGTTGGGCGGTCGGGATCGCAGACGGTCATCCACGAGCGGTGGACGATGTAGGTGTCCTCGTCAATGCGCTCCGCTTCCTGCGCCTCAAAATAAATTGGATTGGGACTGATGAGCAGAGTCTGCGCGGGCTGGCGTTCCATGGCGTTGACTTCGCGCTGGGGCGCGGGTGGGCGGCGCTGCACTGCGAACGTGGCGCGCACGTTGTGGAAGGTGCCGCGCCCGGTGGCGAGCTCATAGCGAGCGTCCGTCGCTTCCAGGTGCTGCGTCAGGTAATCGAGCTGCACGTGTCCGCGCGCGATGACCACGCGCGTGTCTTCGTTGTACTCGACGTGATCGGCGCGCAGGCGGGTGTTCTCGTAGCGGACATCCACGTCGCCATCGGCGTAATAGATTTGGCCGACCTGTCGTTGCTGTTTTGCTTCGAGCGTGGCTTCAGCGCCAGGGGCTCCCGGAGCGTTCTTGGCGACTGGCTTGGTCTGTTTCTTTGTCGTGGATTGCTGTGGAGCGTTGGCGGAGTTTTGCGGGCGCGCCAGGCACGGGCTAACAAGCAGAATCGGCAGCAGCAATAGGCGAAGAACGTATCTGCGCAGAGGTTGCAAGACCGTTGCTTTCGGCATGCCTCGTGAGAATTGCATTCCTGCCATGAAAAAAGAAATTCGAGCCTAACACGCGTGACGCAGCGTCGCAATCAGCGAGGCGTGAAAGCGCCCGCTGAATGCGCACGCGGCATTGTTCTGAGATCACTCCAAAGCTTCGTCTTGCCCGCCGCAAAGGAGCGCACTCACGGTGATGCCGGTGGGTGCATTTCCAATTCATTCAGAGCGGGGCGAGTGGTCACGGGTTGCCTTATACGCAACACTTGCGCGGTTAGCTGCGCCGTCAGAAGGCTCGAGCAGTAAGCGCGTGCTACCATGTGTCCGTTCCGTCACTGGAATACCGCAGCGCAAAACGGACCAGTGATACAAATTTGCAGGCATTGCGGCGCCCTCTTGCTCGAGGACGTCGAAAATTGTTCCTTCTGTGAGGCGCCGCTCGCCGAACGCGGCGACCGCTCCGAGCCCCTGGCAGTAAGTGTGTCCACGCCAGAAACTTTTCACGGCGAGCCGGACACGGACGACGATCCCGACAAAGCCGGCTCCGCTGAACCCGAATGGCGACGCGAAGTTTCGCGCCGGTTGGAAGCCTATCGTGTGCGCCGAGGGCGTAATCGGCCGGACGATTCGCAATCAGGGCTGCCCTTCACGCGCGCGGCCACCGCACTGCAGGAAGACGATCGCGAAATCGAAGAGATCGAGCTTTACGAGCGGCAGCGTGCGCGTCCTGTGCAGCGGCCGGCGCCAAAAAAAACGCAAAATGAACGCGTCGAGATCAATATTCAGCCCGAGCTCGATTTCACGAGTTTTCCCGACGACCGCGCACATCCCCAAACAGCGCTCGTGCCTGTAGCGAGTCTGGCCGAACGGCGGCATGCAGGCGCTCTGGACGTTCTGTTCCTTGCGCTGACGTACGCGGGATTTCTGGGCTTGTTCCGGTCACTCGGGGGACAACTGGTAATGGAAAAAGTGGACGCGATCGTATACGTGGCCACTTTCTATCTTTTCTACGCGCAATATTTCTTTCTGTTCACCACTTTTGCGGGAGCGACGCCGGGAATGCAACTTTGCGGATTGACCATCGTGCGCCTGGATGGCAGCCTGCCGGACACGCGACAGCTGCTGTGGCGCAGTTTTGGTTATCTTCTTTCCGGCGCGACGATGATGCTGGGATTCCTGTGGTCGCTGTGGGATGAAGATCGCTTCACATGGCAGGACCGCATCTCGCAGACCTATGTGACGGCGGCGACTCCGGTAATGGAACCGAGCGAGTTCCAAGTGAACTCCACGCAGCGCCACCGTTTCGCGCACAAGTAAGGCACGCGCGTTGCGATTTTGACTTTGTAGCGCCGGCGTCCCGCCGGCTCTCCTGCCCTTGAATTTGACTTGGACTTTGCGCTTGAATTTCTGGCGGCCGCTTCGTCACGTAAGGCATGGGACGAGGCGGCCCTCTACATTTCTGCCGTTGGTTCGGATCCGCCTTCGTAACGGCGGACGCCATCGCTCGCAGGCAACGCCGAGCTAATGCTGAGATTTTGCGCCCGCGTCGAGGATCACTTCAAAATATTGCGCGGGCCGGTTGCTGGCGTTCTGGATGTCGTGCTCGTCACCGGACGCGACGAACGCGGCCGAGCCCGGGCCGAGTACGGCGGTCTTGCCGGCGACATTCACCTGCAACTCGCCTTCGCTGACCAGGAACAGCACTTCCTGCTGATGACGATGGCCGTGATGCGGCGTGCTGCCGGGCAACAGAAATACTTCGTGGACGTCAATGTGGTAACCGCCGTGCGTCAGCCCGTCGAGGATCGGGCGGAACGTGGCGTTCGCCTCCTTCTGGGCGACCAGATCATCGAAGCGATAGGTCGCTGATTTCAGAGTAGTTGGCCCGGAGCCCGCCTGCGAAACGAGCAGGAGACTTGCAAAAGCTAACAGCAGGTTTTCTCTCATGGCGCCAAACGCCTCCCATTGCGAATTCGGCTGTCTCGGTCTAGCCATGCGACGGCGAAGCCGAAGCTAGCGCAGCGGCTATTGCTGCTGGCGGAGCCAGATGGCCGCAGCTTCCGTAAAATTACGTGGCCCGATTCGATTGACCACCTGTGTTGATATAGCCTAAGGCGGCTAAGAGTGAATGTAAAAACGTGGTAACAAGATTGCACGTGTTGCGAGAATTGCACGTCGCAGTTTACCGGTTATCGCTCAGGCGCCCTTGCGCCAATTCTTTCGCAGCGCATGACGGCCGGCGCACTATGATTGCAGCGGCCCTGTGAAGCTTCCATGAAAGATATCATCGAAAGATTTATCGCCTATCTGCGCTACGAGCGCAACGCGTCACCGGAAACCGTGGACGATTACGGCGCGGACGTGCGGCTCTTTCAGCAATTCCTGACTCCGCCGGGCGCTGCGACGCTGCCACTGGCGGAAGTGGACCACCGCGTGATTCGCGAATTCGTGAGTTGGCTGTACGACCGGAAACTGCAAAAGGTGAGCGTGGCGCGCAAACTTTCCGCGCTAAGGACTTTTTTCAAGTTTTGTGTGCGTGAGAAATACACGCGCTCGAATCCGGCAGCGCTGGTGAGCACGCCGAAACTTCCCAAACTAGTGCCGCGGGTGCAAACCGCGGAGGAAATTAGCAATTTTCTAGATGGGCTGCCGGGCGGCCCAACGGCGAAGCCCGCGCCTGCGCGCGGGAAAAACATATCCCCTAAAGCCAACGCCAAGGCGCAGTTGATGCCCCGCCGCGACCGCGCCATGTTTGAATTGCTGTATGCCTGCGGACTGCGCGTGAGCGAGTTGGTGGGCTTGAATCTGGGCAGCTTCGATAAGGCCGGACAAATGCTGCGAGTGCTCGGCAAGGGGCGCAAGGAGCGTGTGGTGCCCTACGGCGCGAAAGCGCAGGAAGCGCTGGAAGCTTACTGGCCGGTGCGCGACAGCATTCTGGAACAAGCGCGCGGAACGCCCAGTGCTGAAGCCGTATTTTTGAATCCTCGGGGTGGACGGCTCACGGACCGCGCGGTTCGCTACATCCTAAAAAAATATTGCCTGCTGGCGGGAAGTAATCTCGATCTACATCCGCACTCCTTGCGGCATGCGTTTGCCACGCACTTGCTGAACGACGGCGCCGATCTGCGCGCTATTCAGGAACTTTTGGGGCACGCTTCCCTTTCCACCACGCAGAGGTATACGCAAACGAGCATTCGTCAGTTGACGGCCGTCTACGATAAATCCCACCCGCACGCCTGAGAATTGTTTCCTCTTTTATCCAATGTTTAGGATTCCTGGGTTACTCTGCGGGTGTGCAAACCGGGATGCAGGAATATCTTCTGTTGCATCGCTTCAGCGCCGTGTTAGCCCTTGCAATCCTGGCCGGCCTGCTGCTCTGTGCCGCGCCCGTCAGCGCGCAGGACAATTATGAAATCCAGGTTTATGGCTCGGACCTCGTCGAGCCCGGGCACACCATGGTGGAGCTGCACAGCAATTTCACCATTGAGGGCACGAAGCAAATCACCGAGGGCGTCTATCCCACCAATCACGCCGAACACGAAACCGTGGAAATCACTCACGGCTTCAACGATTGGTTCGAGGTAGGCTTTTACATTTTTACCTCGGCGCATTCCGGCCAGGGATGGCAATGGGTGGGCGATCATATCCGACCGCGCTTTCGCGTTCCGGAAAAATGGCATTGGCCGGTGGGCGTAAGCCTCTCGAACGAAGTGGGCTATCAGCGGCGGCAATTTTCGACCGACACTTGGACTTGGGAGATGCGCCCCATCGTGGACCAGAAAATCGGCCGCTGGTACTGGGCTGTCAATCCCACATTTGATTATTCGATGCACGGCCTGAGCCAGAATCAAGGATTCGTATTTTCGCCGAATTTCAAATTCAGCTACGACTTCACGCCAAAAATCGCCGGCGGATTGGAATATTACGGTTCCGTCGGGCCGGCCACCGACTTTTTACCGATCCATCAGCAACAGCAGCAAATTTTTCCCGCAATCGATCTGAATCTGGCGCCGCAGTGGGAAATCAACTTCGGCTTGGGCGTCGGCCTGACTGGCACGACCGATCACCTGATCCTGAAAGCAATCGTCGGTTACCGATTCAATTTTTAATCACGCAACGGTGAAGAGGACGAAGGCAACGCGCGCGCCATTCCGCCATCGAGCCTGCTCGCGCGCGCGGCGCTGAAATCAGTGCCTGGCAAACTCTTGCAGAAATTGCAGCGGGGTCCGCCGGTTTCGGAACGGTCTCCCCAGGGATCTGAGGGTTTTGCGCCATGATGGAGAAAACTAAACGTTGAGAGTCAGCGATGTTTCCGGCACGAAACCGTCGCTGCGGCGTGGCGAAACGCGCGGCGGCGGCATCGGATTTTTCACGCGGTCCACTGGATTGTAGAGCGTGTCGCGCTCGACGGGCACACGCCCAGCGGCGCGAATCAGGCGCTCGAGTTCGGCGCGCGTCATGAATTCGGGCGTGGTAGCGCCGGCATCGTGATAAATCTTTTCTTCGACCACAGTTCCGTCCAAATCATTCGCGCCGAAGCGCAGCGCTACTTGCGCGATGCGCGGCGTCAGCATGATCCAGTAGGCCTTGATGTGATCGAAATTATCGAGCAGCAGGCGCGAGACGGCGATGGCTTTCAGATCGTCCATGCCGGTAGGCCCCGGAAGATGCGAGAGCCCCGTATTCGCAGGATGAAACGCCAGTGGAATGAAGGTGACGAAGCCGTGCGTGATGTCCTGCGTCGCGCGCAGCTGCAGCAAATGATCCACGCGCTCTTCCGCCGTTTCGATGTGGCCATACAGCATCGTCGCGTTCGAGCGCAGCCCCAGCTCGTGCGCGGTGCGCGCGATTTCCAGCCAGCGCTGCCCGCTGACTTTGTGATCGCAAATAATTTTGCGCACGCGCGGATGAAAAATTTCCGCGCCGCCGCCGGGAAGCGAATCCACTCCGGCATTTTTCATGGCAAGCAGCGTATCCCGAATCGAAAGCTTGGAGATGCGCGCGTAGTAGCCGACTTCCACCATCGTGAACGCTTTCAGGTGAACTTGCGGGAAGCGCTCTTTCAGGCCGCGAATCAGCGTGAGGTAATACTCGAACGGCAAATCGGGATGCAGGCCGCCGACAATGTGAAATTCCGTGGCGCCTTCCGCGACGCCATCTCCCGCGCGTTTGTAAATCTCATCCAGAGCAAAGTTGTAGGCGCCCGGCGAATCGGGCGAGCGGCCGAAGGCGCAAAGCTTGCAGTGCGCGACGCAAACGTTAGTGGGATTGATGTGGCGATTGACGTTGAAATACGTGACGTTGCCGTGCTTTTTTTCGCGCACGAAATTCGCGAGCCAGCCGACCGCCAGAAGATCGTGCGATTGATACAGCGCGAGGCCGTCTTCGGCGTTCAGACGTTCGCCGGCCTGGACTTTTGCGGCCACCGACTCCAGGCGCGCGTCATTTACTTGCAGAGTGTGTAGTTGCAGGCCCATTTACGATTCACGATTCCTTCGCCGCGTTTTCAGGGGCGATTTACAAACGTTGCAGCGCCCCAGAAGAGCAGGAACAACAAACTAATATAGCCATTCACGGTGAAAAACGCAGCATTCATTTTGCTCAGGTCATGCGGGTGGACGAGCGAGTGTTCGTAGGCCAATAGCGCCGCTACCACAGCAATGCCCATCCAGGCGGGCCAGGCGAGCTGGAAACTGAGCGCGAGCCACACGAGTAGCGCGACCATAATCAAGTGCATCGCGCGAGCGATCAGCAGCGCGCGCGCGACGCCGAATTTTTTCGGGATGGAGTGGAGGCCGGCGGTTTTGTCGAATTCGACGTCCTGGCAGGCATAGAGAACATCGAATCCGCCGACCCAGAGTGTGACGGCGGCGCAGAGGATCAGCATGCGCGGGTCAAGCGAGCCGCGGATGGCGATCCATGCGGCGGCCGGCGAGATGCCCAGCGCGAAGCCGAGTACGAAATGCGACCACGCCGTGAATCGTTTTGTGAACGAATAAAAGAAAAGGACGGCGAGCGCGACCGGAGAAAGCTTCAGCGCCAGCCGATTCAATTGCCACGCGGCGACGACCAGCACGGCGGAAGCAATGAACGTGCGCCCACCATCGCAACGACGATCCACAGGAGTTGCCGCCAAGTGGGCAACGCGCCGCCAGCGCGGGCGGCAAGTAACGCACCGACCAGCGCGAAGGGCAGCGCAAAAATGGAGTGCTCGAACTTAATCATTTCGAGCACGACGCGGATGCGGTTCTTCGACACAGTTTTATTCTTTCCCACCCTTCCAACGATACTGCTTTTCCTGCGGCAAACCCAGCTGCGCGAGGACGCGGAAAGCGAACTGCTCGATCAGATCGTCAATCTTTTTTGGCGCGTAATAAAAGGCCGGCATCGCGGGCATCACGGTCGCGCCCGCGTCATGCACGCGCAACATATTTTCCAGATGAATGCGATTCAACGGCGTTTCGCGCAGACACAACACCAGCGGCCGGCGCTCCTTCAAACATACGTCCGCCGCGCGGGTGAGCAGATCGCTGGCGGTTCCGGCGGCGATCGAGCCCAGCGCGCCCGCCGAGCACGGGACGACCACCATGCCATCCACGATGGCGCTGCCAGAGGCGATGCTCGCGCCAATATCCTTATTCGGCAGATATTCGATTTTTTTGGCCGCAGTGCCAGTGAGCAGCGACGGGAGTTTCTTCGCGTCCGTCGGCACCACGTCAAGCTCCGTAGCAAGCAAACGCATCCCCGCCTCGGTCGAAACCAGAAAGACGCGCTGCACGCGCCGATCCGCATCAAGCAGCCGCAGAACAGTTTGCGCGTACGCCGCCCCGCTCGCACCCGTAATGCCGACCGTAATAATCATGCCGCTGGATTTCGCCATGGGTGATTGCTGAATCATGAAGTTTAGGTGCCGCCCCGCGCCAGAGTCAAGGCGGCCGACGCCGGGGTAACCGCGCGATCTCCGAGCACGCGGCTTCATAACAGCTGAGATTGGCTGTTCTGCGATGTGCGGAGCTATACTCCCGCCAATGCGGACGCTCTACCACAAGACGCCGATGAAAATCACGGTTGGGTACATCGCCCTCGTCGTCGTGCTCTTGATAATCTCAAACGTGAAATCGGATTCGGAGGGCCGAATATTTGATTGTCTTATCATCGGCTTTCCGTGGTTTCTCGTCGTCGGGAATGACAGCATAGGGGGAACCGCGCTATTCCTGATTCTGAATTCGTTGAGCGTGTATCTGGTCGCGTTAATTTTTGTCGAGTCATTTGAGGAAGTATGAATCGAATCGAACGACTTTTCGTGCGCGCAAAGCACTGGCAAATTTTTCTGCTGTTTGTGGCGGTTTTTGCCGTTGGCCAGCTCCCCCTCATCGGCAATTTCACGGTAGCCGCAAAATCGCCGGAAGATCAGGAAGTCTTTCTGGTTTTAGCGCAAGTTGTCGGAGCGATGGTCGTGTGGTGTTTTCTGGTTTGGTTGTGGGCTCTGGGCTCGTTTCTGGCATCGGTTGTGCCGCCTGGACGAGCGCTCAAGAAGAGATTCTTCTTGTTTACGATTGTCTGTTCAGCAATCTATATGCCGGTGTCCATCGCGGTATTTCAGAGCATTGACCGAATGTTGTTTATCGTCACGATCCCGCTGCATTTGTTTGGCGTATTTTGTATGTTCTGCAACTTGTATTTCGTGGCGGAGGGCCTTGAAACAGCAGAGACTGGGGAGCGCCCTTCTTTCTTGGACCTTCTCGGAACGTTTCTTCTCCTCATCTTTGGCATCATTGGCGTCTGGTTTATCCAGCCGCGGGTCAACCGGCTCTATGCAGAAAAGCAGGCCGCCCAGGCCACCGCGTAAGTTGCGCCTGACTGAAACCCGTCCGGCGACATACCGGACACTTTGAACCGGGCACATTCCTGACACTTTTGCGCCTCTCGACCCGGACCCGCGCCGCCCCCCCACCCCACAGTTTGCACTTGCGTCACCTTAACTCCTGTGTTATCAACAGCCGTGCGCCAATTTCATCATCACAAGGGGGATACATGGCCTACGCTGCTCGCGCCTCCGCAGCACGCGCGACCACCCCGCCCGCCCCGAATCAATCGCTAGCGAAACATAATCGAAAGCCATCACAACTCACTGAAAACAAACACCACGAACCCAAATCAATCGCTAGTTCTTGTCGTGTTTTCTGCCGTTACGCCGCGAGGCGGCCGACCTTTTCGCGGCACAGGGCAGTCAGCCGTACGCCAGCCCGTCTCTCATCACTAATCACTCGCCACTAATCGCTGCCTTTTCTGATCGCTACTCGGCGAAAATTAGAAATCGAGCCAAGCCCCTCACAACGAACGAGAAAACATTTTCTAATCGCTACTTTTTCGGGCACTTTCGCGGCACAGGCTCGCCCGCCGCACGCAGGCCTCTGTCACAGGTGGCGCGGATCACGCATCGCCAATCACTACTCACCGATCACTATGCACTCGCGACTCCCCCACTACCTAAATCATCGCGTTTGCGTCAGATGCTCCAAAGGTGGAGAATACCTGCCGCCGTCGGGAGGATTCGAAATGAGTGTGATGAGGAAGATGCGCGCAGCCGCGCTTGCGGGGCTGGGTCTCGCGCTGGGCCTGGGCGGAGTGTGGAGCGCTGCGTCCGCACAAGATCAGGCCGCGAGCGTGAAGGTGCCGAAGCTGGATGTTCGCGACCTGAAGCTGGAGAACGGCTTGCGCGTCATTCTGGTGCCCGACCATTCGGCGCCGGTTTTCGGAATTGACGTCTGCTACAACGTGGGCGCGCGCAACGAACGTCCGGGTCGCACCGGATTTGCTCACTTGTTCGAGCACATGATGTTTGAAGGCTCGGAAAACGTGGCCAAGGGCGAGCACTTTGTCCTGGTATTCAACAACGGCGGCAATATGAACGGCACCACGAACGAAGACCGCACCACCTACTTCGAAGAACTCCCGAAGAACCAGTTGGATTTGGCATTGTTCCTGGAATCGGACCGCATGCGGGCGCTGAACGTGACGCAAGCGAATCTGGACAACCAGCGGAACGCGGTGCAGGAAGAGCGCCGCCAAGGAATTGATAACCAGCCCTACGGGCGCGCGCAGCTAGATGTGGACAATCTCTCCTATGACAATTTCGCGTACAAACATTCGGTAATCGGCTCGATGACGGATTTGAACGCCGCCAGCATTGATGACGTGAAGGATTTTTTCCGGATTTACTACGCGCCGAATAACGCGGTGCTCACGCTGGTAGGCGATTTCGATCCGGATGAAGCGCTGGCCAAGATTAAAAAGTATTTCGGCGCGATTCCGGCGCAGCCCACGCCTCCGAAGGTGGATTTGTCCGAGGAGCCGCATTACGGCGAGCGCCGCGAGATTGTTTACGATCCGCTGGCGCGTCTGCCGGAAATTGATATGGCCTATCACATTCCGGCGGGCAACACGCCGGAAAATTACGCGGCGCAGCAATTGACCTACGTGCTGGGCCAGGGAGAGAGTTCGCGATTCTACCAGCGCCTGGTAAAGGAGAAGCAACTCGCTTCGGAAGTAAATGTACAAGCAGACACGCGGATCGGCACCAGCCAGCTTTACATTTCGGCAAATCCGCGGCCGGGTGTGAAAGTGGAAGACCTGGAAAAAGCGATTGACGAGGAAATTGCGACGGTGGTGAAGAGCGGAGTGACGCCGGAAGAGCTCGCGAAATCGAAATCGCAATTGCTGCGGCAGTTCATCGAGCGGCGACGGTCGGCGTTGTTCACGGCGGTTCTGATCGGGAACTACACCGTGTATTTCAATGACCCGAATCTGATCAACACGATTGTGGATAAGGAACGCGCGGTGACTGTGGAAGACGTGAATGCGGTGGCGAAGAAATTTCTGGTGCGCGACCAGCGCTCGGTGGTGATCACGTATCCAGCAGCGGACGAGAAAGCATCGTCAAAGGGGGCGCAATGAGAGAGAGCGCGATGAAGAGGATCGCCGGGATTGTGCGTCTGAGCTCGCGGGCAGCGTTCGCTGCTCTGGCGACGCTTGTCGGATTGGCTGCTTTCGCAGTCCTGCTGTTGCCGGGAACGACGTTTGCGCAGGGCCAAGGCCAAGACAAGAGCGCGCCGCTAAGCCAAGTGAAGCGGCTGGGGCGCGCGCCGGTGAACAAGGAAGTGCTGCGCGTGCAGCTGCCGAAGCCGACGGTGGTAAAGCTGAAGAACGGATTGACGATCGTACTGGAAGAGGATCACAAGTTGCCGACGGTTGCGTTCACCATGTGGATTCGTCCGGGACAGCTGGCGGAGCCAAGCGACTTGCCCGGCTTGGCTTCCTTCACGGCCGGAATGTTGCGCGAAGGGACCGAGAAACGGACGAGCGAGCAGATCGCAAGCGAAGTGGATTCGCTGGGCGCTTCGCTGGACGCGAGTTCGCGGTTTGGCGTGAGCTATACGTCAGTGAATGCGTCGGGACTGATCACCGATACTGCGAAAATTCTGGACTTGATGAGCGATGTGGTGCTGCATCCGAGTTTTCCAGCAAGCGAGCTTGCCAAATATAAGCAGAGCGAGGGAGCAAGCTTGGAACAACGGCTCTCGAATCCCGGCTTTCTCGCTCAAGAGGGGTTCAAGCGAGTGATTTATGGCGACACTCCGATGGCGGTGGCGTCCGCAACGAAGGAATCGATCGAGAAAATTAGCGTGGAGGATTTGAAGCGGTTCCACGAGAAGCATTACGTGCCGGGAAATACGATCTTGGGCGTGACCGGCGATTTCACGGCGAGTGAAATGCGCGCGACGATCGAGAAATATTTCGGAGCGTGGACGGGCGCGGCCGAGGCGCAGGAAAAATTTGCGGCCGCCGTCGCGCCACAGCCGACGAAAATCACGCTGGTGGATCGCCCTGCTTCGGTGCAGACCTTTATTATCGTCGGCGACCGGGGAATTCGCCGGACGGATCCTGAATATTATGGATTGACCGTAATGAACCAGGTGGTGGGAGGCGGGCCGCAAGCGCGCCTGTTTCTGGACCTGCGCGAAGAGCACAGCCTGACCTATGGATCCTACAGCCGGTTCAACGCAGAGATTTATCCCGGTGACTGGCAGGCCTCCGCGCCGGTGCGCACCGCAGTGACAGGCGATGCGTTCGACCGGTTCCTGTATGAATTCAAGAAGATCAACAATGAGCCGGTGCCGCAAGATGAAATGGACGACGCGCACCGGGCGATCATCGCGAGCTTTGCGCTTTCGCTGGAGCAGCCGAGCCAGATTTTGAATGACTGGCTGACCGTGCAGTATTACGGGTTGCCGGTGGATTATTGGGATAAATATCCCGATCACATCGGCGGGATTGACGCAGCGGCGGTGCAGGCCTCGGCGAAGAAATTCGTGGACCTGGATCACCTGCAATGGATATGCGTGGGAGACCGCAAGCAAATTGAGAGCGTGCTGAAGAAATACGGCACGGTGAATGTGGTGGACGTTACGGGAAAGGCTGAAAACTAGATTTATGGCTCAGGCGGCCGTTGACACCAGGGGCGGGTCCCACGTCTGCGGGGGCCGCCCCTGTGAAGCGCATTCGCGCGAAGATCAAGTCCTTTTGATCGCACGGACAATCAGCAACAATACGATGGCCCCTACAGTTGCCATCACCAGCTGTCCGATCAGCCCGTATGCCGCCAGCCCCAGCAAACCGAATATCCAGCCGCCCAGAATCGATCCCACGATTCCGACGATGAGGTCCACCAAAATCCCCATGCCGGAACCCTTCACAATTTTTCCCGCCAAAAAACCAGCGAGAATGCCGATGATGATTTCCCAAAGCAATCCCATGTGTGCACCTCCGCAAGATTTGTGTGTAGGCCGTGCGCCGCAGAGACTGTGGCCCGGGCGATTGACTGGGCGCCACTCTAGCACGAATCCGGTTCGCAGCAATGCTGCACTGGCAAAGCGGCGCGGTTCGCACGCGCGCGCCGCCCGCACGTCCGGTTTCTTGAGGGAACATCGTGGATGAACGGGACGTACGGAAATTTCTAGAGGCGGTGAAGCGCGGAAGTTTACCGGTGGAAAGCGCCATCGAGCAGCTGCGCCAGTGGCCTTACGAGGATCTGGGTTTCGCCAAGATTGACCACCATCGCGCGTTGCGGCAGGGATTTCCGGAAGTGATTTTCGCGCGCAAGAAAACGGCGAAGCAGGTGGCGGAGATCGCGCGGGGGATGCTGCGCGCGAAGGCCTCGCACAACATTCTGATCACGCGCGCGGACAAGAAGATTTTTACGGCGGTGAAGAAGCTGGCGCGCGCGGCGCGTTTCCATGAGCTTTCGGGCGCGATCACGATTTCGCGCAGCACGGCGAATCACGGGAAGGGCTTGATTCTGGTGGTGACCGCGGGAACGAGCGACATTCCCGTGGCAGAAGAAGCGCTGGTGACGGCGCAGATCATGGGAAATCACGCCGAGGCGATTTACGACGTGGGCGTGGCCGGGCTGCACCGGCTGCTAGAGCATCGGAAGAAATTGGCGGCGGCGCGTGTGATTATTTGCGTGGCGGGAATGGAAGGGGCGCTGCCGAGCGTCGTGGCGGGGCTCGTGGCGGCGCCGCTGATCGCGGTCCCGACGAGCACGGGATACGGATCGAGTTTCGGAGGATTGACCGCCCTGCTGGCGATGTTGAATAGCTGCGCTTCGAATGTGAGCGTTGTGAATATTGATAATGGATTCGGGGCTGGTTGCGTGGCCAGTGTAATCAACCGGCTTTAGTTGCCCGCGCAAGGCGAAAAGATTTAACGCAGAGCGCGCAGAGGTCGGAGCGCAGCGGACGCAGAGAAAATCGGGAGTTCTTTAGGCTAGGGCGGCTATTAGCGCGGATGCAACTTCGGTTTCTTCGTTGGGATGGACTGTGCGGAGGTCGATGATTAGGCGTTTATCTTCGATGCGGGAGATGACTGGCGTTGAGGGCGAGGAGATTCCGACTTGCCCGCTGAGGGCTTGCGGCTTGCGCAGACGCTCTTCGAGTTGTGCGGCGGAGTGGCGCGGCGTGGAGATGGCGATCAGCGTGGTGGGCAGCTGCTGATCGGGCGTGGAGCCACCGCCGATCACGGAAAAACCTGGATGGATTTCTACTTTCACATCATTCGCTAGCTCGCAGCGCAGCTTTTCACAGAAGTTTTGCGCGCGTGCGGCGATTTCTTGTTGGGAAATGCGGATCATGCGCAGCGCAGGAATTTCGTCGAGCGCGCCGCGCAGGTAGGATTGCAGCGTGGCTTCCAGAGCCGCGATGGTGAGCTTGTCCACGCGCAGCGCGCGAAACAACGGGTTCGCGCGAATGCGTTCCACGATTTCTTTTTTGCCCGCGATGATTCCCGCCTGAGGGCCGCCCAACAATTTATCGCCGCTGAAAGTGATGATGGATGCGCCGGCTTCGCAGCTAGCGCGCGCAACGGGTTCGGCGATTCCCTGGGCGGAGAGATCGGCGATGCAGCCGGAGCCGAGATCTTCGTAGACGGGGAGATGGAAGCGTTCGCCGAGCGCGACCAATTCCGCGAGCGAGGGGCGTTCGGTGAATCCGGTGATGCGGAAATTCGAAGGATGCACGCGCAGGAGTAGGCGGGTGCGATCGGTGATGGCGCGTTCGTAATCGCGCAGGCGAGTGCGATTGGTGGTGCCGACTTCGCGCAGCAGCGCGCCGCTTTCGTTCATGATGTCCGGGATGCGGAAGCCATCGCCGATTTCAATCAGCTCGCCGCGGGAGACGATGACTTCGGCGCCTTTGGCGAGCGCGTTGAGGACGAGGAAGACGGCGGCGGCGTTGTTGTTGACGACGATAGCGGATTCGGCGCCCAGCAATGCGGCGAGGAGGCGTCCGGTGTGAACGTCGCGTTTGCCGCGTTCACCGCGTGCGACATCGTATTCGAGGTTCGAGTAGGTAGCGGCGGTGGCGTTGATCTGTTCGCGGGCAGCTTGCGAGAGTGGCGCGCGGCCGAGATTGGTGTGCAGGACCACGCCGGTAGCGTTGATGACGCGGCGCAGAGACGGCGCCAGGGCGGCCTCGACGTCGGCGGCGACGCGAGCTTCGAAATGGGCCAGGTCGAACGCTTCGAGACTCGGGACAGCGGATTGCGATGACTCGTTTTTCACGAACGCCCGGAATTCGGCGAGCACGTTGCGGACAGCTTGGATGACGAGGCCGCGACCGGATTTTTCGGCCAGGGCAGCAAGGCTAGGCTGGAGAAGCAAGTCGTCGACCGAAGGAATGGCGCGGAGGCGCTTGCTTGAATCCTGCTGCAATCTGGCCGCGGATTCTGGTGCGGGGTTCATCGCTAAGGCATTTGAACACAATATGATAAGGGCTGGCAATCGAAGGCTTGTTAGGAGCCATTTCCCTTTGCGACATATCGGCCGACGGTCACATTGACGCCGTCGCGTGCGCACTCTAGGCTGGAGATACAGGCAGCTGGGAGCTGGCCGCGACGGCGACTTGCTGAAACGCATGTGCTCTGCAGGTGCAGCGCTCCAGGGCTCAAAAAATCATGGCAACTATTGACGAAGAACTCGGACAAATCGAGCGGGACATCCGCACCTTGAAGATAGAGTTCGAGCAATATTTCGGCGGCGGACGTTCGCGGCCTCCTACCGATACGCAGTGGCGGCTCGAGACGAACTTGAAGCGCTACTCGGACCGGGCCGGAGAGCTCTCTTCGGGGCAACGATTTCGCTATAGCAATTTGGCGTCGACGTACGCGAAGTACCAGGACATGTGGCGGAAGAAGCTGATCCAGAAGGAATCTGGAACCACGCAACATCATTACGGCGCGGCGGCGAAGGCCATCGAAGGCGAGCGACAGCGCAAGGCCGCCGAGGATGCGATGCGGACGCGCATTGCGGCGGAAGCGGCGGTGAAGGCGGCGACGGAGGACGCGGGAGTTTCTTCGGCGAGCGCGATTGCGCACGCTGCAGCGGATGCGGCGACGCGCGCTGCGGAGGTGCGGCACGCTGCTGATTTTGCGCTGGCGCTTTCTGATCCGGAACACGAGACCGAAAAGGTGGAGAAGCTTTATCAGAGGCTGGTGGAAGCGCGCACGGAAACGGGCGAGAAGGCTGGAGTGCCTAGCCTGAAGGATTTCGAGCGGTTCGTGCGGCAGAAGACGAAGGATTTGAAGGAGAAGGGTGGGCGGGAGATTGAGTACACCGTCAGTATTGAGGGCGGGCACGTGAAGTTGAAGGCGAGAGTTTCGAGTTAAGCGTTTTCGTCGTGACGTGGATGTTGCGAACAATTTTGCAGATCAGACCAGTTTGATCCTCAGCGCAGCGAATTCTACAAAACAATTTAGTTCCTCACACCTTGGGCTTGCAGTTCACTTCGAACGAATCCTGGTTTGCGCAGCGATGCCCTTCCGAATTTTTTTCGAAACGCATACACTGGCGAGGCTTTCTGGACTGGAGGAATTATCGTGACGGGAGAACGTGGGGCGGAGCGTGGGGTAGCGCGGGCGCTGATCAGCGTGTTCGACAAGACGGGAGTGGTGGAATTCGCGCGGGAGCTGGCGTCGCTGGGAGTGGAGATTGTTTCGACCGGGGGCACGGCGCGGTTGCTGCGCGAGGGCGGCGTCGAGGTGCGCGACGTGGCGGAGCTGACTGGGTGGCCAGAAATGCTGGGCGGGCGAGTGAAGACTTTGCATCCGAAAGTGCATGGCGGGATTTTATTTCAGCGCGGCAAAGCCGAGGATCGCAAGCAGGTGGGCGAGCATGGGATCGTGCCGATTGATCTGGTGGTGGTGAACTTGTATCCGTTTGCAGCGACAGCGGCGAAGTCGGGAGTGACGCCGGAGGAATTGATCGAGAATATTGATATTGGCGGGCCGGCGATGGTGCGTTCGGCTGCGAAAAATTTTCAGAGCGTGGGAGTGGTGACGGATCCGAGCGATTATGCGGCTATTGCGGCGGAGTTGCGCGAGCGGGGCGAACTGAGTGTGGCGACGCGGTTAAATCTGGCGCGCAAGGCTTATGCGCGGACGGCTCGCTACGATGGGGAGATTGCGACGGAACTCGAACGGCTTAGCGTGAGCGACGGGGCGGCGGGTGCGATTACCATCGGCGCGTTGGAAAAGCTGCCGCAGCGCATTCACCTCGCGCTGGAGCGGAGACAGTCCATGCGTTATGGAGAAAATCCGCACCAGGCCGCGGCGCTGTACCTTCCGGCGGGATATCCGGCGGCGGGCCTCGCGGGCGCGAAACAACGGCAGGGCAAGGAGCTTTCGTACAACAACCTGGTGGATCTGGATTCGGCGTGGGCGCTGGCGAAAGAATTTCACCGTCCGGCGGTGGCAATCATCAAGCACAACAATCCATGCGGAGCGGCGGAGCGGGAATCGCTGAGCGATGCGTATTTGAAAGCGCTCGAGTGCGATCCGGTGTCGGCATTTGGCGGCGTGCTGGCGTTCAATCGCGCGCTGGACGCGGCGACGGCGGAGGAAGTGGCGAAATTATTTGTGGAGTGCATCGTGGCGCCAGGATACGCGGCGGCGGCGCTGGAAAAACTAGGCGCGAAGAAAAATTTGCGGCTGCTGGAAATGCAGAGCGGCGAAGCGGTGGAAGAGCTTGATCTGAAGCGCATTTCGGGCGGGATGCTGGCACAGGAAGCGGACCGGCATGAATTGGCGGAAGCGGATTTGAAGGTGGTGACGGAGCGCGCGCCGACTCCGGCGGAAACACGCGCGCTGCTTTTCGGATGGAAAGTCTGCAAGCATGTGAAATCGAATGCGATTGTGTTTGCGCGCGAGGGGCAGACGGTGGGCGTCGGCGCAGGGCAGATGAGCCGGGTGGATTCGGTAAAGATTGCGGTGATCAAGGCGGCTACGAACGGGCTGGATTTGAAGGGCAGCGTGGTGGCATCGGATGCGTTCTTTCCGTTTCCTGATGGAGTGGAGGAGGCGGGAAAGGCGGGAGCGGTCGCTGTGATACAGCCGGGCGGTTCGATGCGTGATGCGGATGTGATTGCGGCGGCCAACAAATTGGGGATGGCGATGGTTTTTTCGGGTGTGCGGCACTTCCGGCACTAGAGGGGGCGGGGAGAGGCGGAGGCCGGTGAGAAACGGAACTGCGCGCGAACCGCCGGTTGACATCTTGGCAAGCTGGGGCGCAGCAAGCAGCGCCCCTACCTTAGGATTGGGGCGCGCGCGGTGGTTGGTGAAAACGGCGGAGCAGATTTTATCTTGCGCGGCGGCGCGCCTGTTAGCTGGCGAGGCTACTTTTTCTTGGGGTGGGAGTTGGCAGCGGAATTTGGGGCGATGGCGGCGAGCGGTTGGCGATGGTACGTGATTTCGACGATTTGCGTATCGCCGGTTTCGGGAATTATTTCGGAGCGCCAGGTGTAGGTATCGGCGTCAAGCTTGGTTAAGACGACGCGCTTGGGCTTGCCGTTCGCGGGATTTTCGAATTCAGATTTTTTCGGATCGGCGGTGGTGAGTTTCAGAAGCGTGGCGTCTGATTTTTCCCACGGCACCAGTTCCGGCGTGAAGTGGCGGAAGTAGAAATTGATGCCGCCCCGCTTTTCTACCAGGCTGAAAAATTCAATCACCAAAACCTTGTCGTTTTCGATCACGCGAAAATCGCCCAGCATCATGCCGGCTTTGGGCGCCATCCAGACCTGCTCGGCTACGCGCGGGCCCCACTCGCCGCGCCAGCGGCCTTCGAGCCAGGCAAAGTCTGAAACCTTGGGGCCGGGCTGCGCTTGCGGCGAAGATTGCGACATGGATGCTTCGGAGGTCATGGCCGGGCCTGGCTTCGGTTGCGAACCTGCTCCGGCAGGCTGTTGCGCGGAATGTGCGGGCGAGGAGCCGAGGAAAATGAGCGCGGCACCCAACGCGAAAAGGAAGCGGACACCGATTTTGGTGCGGAACACCCATGCCCTCCGAGAGATACAGCGATCAGATTTTCCCACAAGATTCATAACGCCGTTAATTCGTTTTATGCTGATTCCAGGCATTTTCTCTGCGAACTTTATCACGGAGGTATCCTAAGGCGCGTTCTTTGCGTCCAAACAATGTGCGATACCGTAAAGAACGGGCACAGCGTATTGCTTTGACCGCTTTGGGCCGCTGTACGATAATGGAGTTTTGCGACGGACTCATGAAAACAATAATAGGGATCGCATTTTTGTCGTTCATCGGGGTTGTCGCGGCGGCGCCCGCCGCGCGCGCGCAGAATTCCTCGCCTGCATCGTCCACGCCAGCCGTTCCTAAAGCGGCGGAGCCTGCCAAGAACTCAGCGTCCACCTCGCCGAACCCGGATGAGCAGGGGGCGCGGGGCGATGTGTATTACTACTTCACGCTGGGGCATGTGGACGAGCAGCAATACGAGCTGACGGGCCGCGCCGACCTGGCCACGCAAGCGATTGAATCTTACAAGAAGGCGCTGGAACTGGCGCCGAATTCCCCAGTGATTCGCGAGCGGCTGGCGGAGATCTATGCGAAGTCGCAACGCCTGCGCGAAGCCGTGGAGCAGGCGGAAGAAACGCTGAAGGGCGATCCGAACAACGTGGACGCGCACCGGTTGCTGGCGCGCATTTACGTGCGCGAGCTGGGCGATATGAGCGCCGGCGACGTGCAAAAGGAAACGCTGGAAAAGGCGATCGCGCAATTCCAGGAAATTCTGAAGATCCAGGCGGATGACGTTTATTCCGGGCTGTGGCTGGCGCGGCTCTATCGTTTTGAAAACAAACACAGCGAAGCGGAAACCGTGCTGCGCGGATTGCTGGCGCGGGATGCCGGGAACGGTCCGGCGCTGGAACAATTGAGCCAGCTGCTAATGGACGAAGGGCGGTCGCAAGAAGCGGTGAAACTGCTTTCGGACGCGGCCGGGGAATCTTCCTCGCCGGAAGTTTACGATTTGCTGGGCGATGCTTATTCGCAAGCGAAGGATTACGCGAAGGCGGAGGATGCGTATCGCAAGGCCGTGGAGGAAGACCCGGACGATCCAGGTCACTTGCACGGGCTGGCGCAAGCGCTGATGGCGCAGGACAAGTACGCGGATGCGCTGGAGCAGTTCAAGCGGTTGACGGAAATCGAGCCGAGCACGTCGGAAAATTATTTGCGGATGGCGCAGCTTTACCGCCGGCTGGGGAAATTCGACCAGGCAGAGGCGAGCCTGCTGCGCGCGAAGCAGCTGGCACCGGGCAGCCTGGAAGTTCTCTATAACGAAGCGCTGTTGTACGAGGATCAGGGGCGATACGACGACGCGGTGAAGGTGCTGACCGACGCAATCGCCGGGATGAAGAGCCAATCGAGCAGTGCGCGGAATTCGGGGAACTCCGCTGCGGGCGAAGGTGCGGAGGGCGCGGCGAGCGGTGAGACCAGTCCGAACGCGCTGGCAATTCTTTACGAGCAACTGGGGCATGCGTATCGCGAAGAGGAAAATTATTCGGCGGCGATTCAGACCTACCAGGAAATGGGCAAGCTGGGTGCGGATGCACAAAAGCGCGCGGAAATGCTGCTGATTGACACCTACCGCGAAAGCCGCGATTTGGATCGCGCCATCGTCGAAACCAAGAAGGCTTTGGAAGCTGCGCCGCACGATCCAAGCCTGACCGTAACGCTGGCGATGCTGTATGGCGAGAAATCGGATGCCGATTCAGCGACGAAGCTGCTGGATGGATTGCTGAGAGGAAACGACAGCGACCAGGAAGTTTATTTGAATCTGGCGCAGGTGCAGGAGCGCGGGAAAAAGTACGCGGAAGCGGAGCAATCGGCGCAGAAGGCCGAGCAGATGGCGCGCGGGAACGATGATAAAGGGACCGCGTGGTTCATGCTGGGAGCGATTTACGAGCGGCAGAAGAAATTCGATCAGGCGGAGCAGGAATTCCGCAAAGCTCTGGAAGTGAACCCGGGGAATGCGTCGGTGCTGAACTACTATGGCTATATGCTGGCGGACCGCGGAGTGCGCCTGGAAGAGGCGACGGCAATGATCAAGCAGGCCGTGACGCAGGAGCCGAGCAATGGGGCTTATCTGGACAGCCTGGGGTGGGCGTATTACAAGCAGAATAAGTTGACCGAAGCCGAAGAGAGTCTGCGCAAGGCGAGCGAGCGGCAGAAGCACGATCCGACAATTTTGGGGCACTTGGGCGATGTGTATGCCAAGCTGGGCCAGAGCGATCAGGCTGCGATTTATTGGGAACGAGCGCTTGCCGAATGGCAGAAGGCCGTGCCGGCGGACTACGAAACGGACAAAGTGAACGAGCTCGACGCGCAACTGAAAAATCTGAAACGGCGCACCGCACAAAAAACCACGCCGGATTCGGCGAAACCGCAGTAAGCTCCCCCGCATGACTCGCGCGACAATCAAGAAAAAATCGGTGCGCCTGCCGGCGTTTGCGAAAATTAATTTGTGTTTGCACGTGGTGGGCAAGCGGCCGGACGGTTATCACGAACTGCGTACAATTTTTCAGGCGATCTCGCTGCGCGATACGCTTCAGCTTTCTATTACACCGAGCTCGTTGAGCAATTCTTTCACTTTGGAGTCGAACGATCCTGGATTGCCGCTTGGCCCGGAAAATTTAGTGTCGCGAGCGGTGGCAGCGATGCGCGGCGAGATCGGATTCCGCGGCGACGTGCATGCGCGCCTGGAAAAGAAAATTCCGGTGGCGCGCGGAATGGGCGGAGGGTCGAGCGACGCGGCTGCGACCCTGATCGGGATGCTGCGGCTGACCGGTGCGAAGGTGCCGCTAGCGCGGCTAATGGAAATTGCGGCGGGTTTGGGCGCGGATGTGCCGTTCTTTTTGTTTGGCGGACGAGCGCTAGCGGTAAATCGCGGCGATGAAATCTACCCTTTGCCGAATGCGCCGAAGCAGAGGATTTTGGTGGTGTCTCCGCGCGATATTGGAGTGAGCACCAAGGACGCCTTCCAGTGGATTTCTGCGGAATTGACAAAACGCCCGGAACCCCCTAAAATTTGGGGGTTCTGCGCTCTGTGCTGGAGCCGGCAGGGGGCAGGCCTTTCGAATGATTTCGAGGGGCCGGTCTTCCACCGTCATCCGCGCCTTGGAGAAATCCGGGACGGATTGCTCAAGCGAGGAGCCGCAGATGCCGCGCTGGCGGGTAGCGGGTCGGCGGTGTTCGGAATATTCCGAAACCCAGCGCGTGCGCGCCGAGCCGCTCGTGCGTTCCCGGAAGATTCGGTTTTCGTCGTTGAAACCCTATCCAGGGAAGACTATGGCCGTGCTTTGGGCTGGCGTGCGGATGCGCATGCGGGCTTGAGTGTGCGCGGCTGAGGGAATATTTTTGACCGACGATAAATTCAAAATTTTCTGCGGTACTGCGAATCCGGCGCTGGCGAAAGCGATTTGCAAGTACGTGGGCGTGCCGCTGGGCGAAGCCGAGCACGGGCAGTTCAGCGACGGTGAGACGCGCTATCAGATACTGGAGAATGTGCGCGGGGCGGATGTTTTCGTGGTGCAGCCCTGCAGCACGCCGGTGAATTTTCATCTGATGCAGTTGTTGCTGATGATTGATGCCTTCAAGCGGGCTTCGGCGTGGCGCATAACGGCGGTGGTGCCGTATTACCCGTATGCGCGGCAGGATCGCAAGGACCGGCCGCGAGTGGCGATTTCGGCAAAGTTGGTGGCGGATCTGCTCGAAACCGCGGGCGCGAGCCGCGTGCTGACATTGGATCTGCATGCGCCGCAGATTCAGGGATATTTCAATATTCCCGTGGATCACCTTTTTGCGTCGCCGGTGCTGGTGGAATATTTTCAGAAGATGAACCTGGGTCCGATCACGGTCGTTTCGCCGGATGCGGGCGGAGTGGAGCGGGCGCGATTTTTCGCGAAGAGAATTGGCGCGCCGCTGGCGATCGTGGACAAGCGGCGGATTGATGTGAACGTCAGCGAAGTGATGCATCTGATCGGCGACGTGGCCGGACGGCCAGCGCTGGTGATTGACGACATTATTGACACCGCGGGAACGCTGGTGAAAACGGCGGAAGCGCTGCTGGAGCACGGCGCGACGAGAGTGTTTGCGGCGTGCACGCATCCGGTGCTCTCGGGACCGGCCGTCGAGCGGATTGCGAAGTCGAAGATCGAGGCTGTAGTGGTCTCGGATTCGGTTCCGTTGAGCGAAGCGGCGCAGAAGCTGGACAAGATCAAGGCGTTGAGCGTGGCGCCTTTGTTGGCGCGCGGGATTCAATCGATTCACGAAGAGACTTCGATCAGCGAACTATTCATTTAATTTATTTATCTGGTGGCAGGGCCGGCTTCGCGCCGGCGGATTTTGATGGGTACAAGCTAGCCGGTGAGAAGTCGCGTGGAGCAGCCGGCGCAACGAGGGAGTCATGGAGACATTTACAATCGAAGGGCAGGTACGCGAAGGGCGCGGGAAAGGTCCTGCGCGGCGCACGCGGTTGAGCGGAATGGTCCCGGCGATTCTGTACGGCGGGAAAAAGGATTCGATTTCCATTTCCGTAAATGCGAAGCAGGTGGCGCGGATTCTGCGGTCGGAGACGGGGCACAACACGATTTTCACGGTGCAAGTGGCGTCCGGCGCAGCTGAGAAGGCGATGGTGAAGGATTGGCAGGTGGATCCGGTGAGCGGCAAACTGCTGCACGTGGATCTGTACCGCATCGCGATGGATGTGCGCATGCGCGTGATGGTGCCGGTGCACACGTTTGGTGAGCCGCAAGGCGTGAAGATGCAGGGCGGCGTGTTCGAGACGGTTACGCGCGAAGTGGAGATTGAGTGCTTGCCCGCGGACATTCCTGAGGAATTCAGAGTGGATGTGACGGAGATGCTGATCGGCAAGCAGCTGCGCGCGGCCGATTTGCCGTTTGACCCAGCGAAAATTAAATTGCTGACGGATCCGGTTCGCGTGATCGCGCACGTGGTTGTGCTGAAGAAGGAAGAGGAACCGGCTGCGGATGCGGCGGTGACAGCGGATGCGGCGCCGGCGGAACCGGAAGTGATGAAGAAGGGCAAGAAGGAAGTGGAAGGGGAAGAAGGCGAAGCCGCGGAAGCTCCCGCGGCGAAAGCTGAGAAGTCCGAGAAGAAGAAGTAGTTTTTGGATTGCAGCGCTAGCGGCGAACGCTCAGGGTAAAAATGAGACTTATTGTTGGCCTCGGAAACCCTGGACCGGAATATGAGTTTACGCCGCATAACATGGGCTTTCTGGCGGTGGATGCCCTCGGCGGGCGCGCGGGAATTCGGGTGACGCGGCCCGAATCGAAATCGTACGTCGGGCTAGGCAGCATCGCTGGAAATGAAGTGGTGCTGGCCAAGCCGCAGACGATGATGAATCTGAGCGGCACGGCGGTGCGGATGCTACTCGAGCGGTACCAGTGCAAGGCCGCCGAAATGATCGTGCTGAGCGATGAGGCGGCGTTGCCATGGGGCATGCTGCGGATACGGGAACGAGGCAGCGCCGGCGGGCACAACGGACTCAAGTCGATCATTGCGTCGGTGGGGTCGAATGAGTTTATTCGGGTGCGGCTGGGAGTGAAGCCCGAGTATCCGCTGGAGGACATGGCGGAGTATGTGCTGCACACGATGCGGAAGCCGGAGCGCGAGATTGCGGCGCAGATGGCGGCGGATGCGGCTGAGGTTGTGGAATTGATTGTGGCTGAGGGCGCGGGCAAGGCGATGGCGAAATTCAACCGGCGCGTCGAGACCGACGAAGAGGATTCGGAATAAAGGGTTTTTAGTTTCAGGGCTCGGGATTTCGGAACGAGAAGACGAGGAATCGAGGACATATGGAAGAGCGTCAGTACGACCTGATTTTTATTTGCCGGCCGGATACGCCGGAGGCGGACATCGATAAGGTGATTGCGACCCTCGAGAGCACGGCGACGGAAAAGGGCTCGAAGATCGAGTCCGTCGCGAAGTGGGGCCGGAAGCGCATGGCGTACCGCGTGCAGAAACTGCACGAGGGATACTTTGTGTACATGGTCATCAAGACCACGCACGGCGAAGTGGTGAAGGAATTGGAGCGCCGGTTGAAGGTGGCGGATCCGGTGATCAAGTATCTAACCGTGCGGCTGGATGAAGAATTGAAGCGGCAGGAGAAACTGAAGAGGCACCGCGAGCGGCGTGCGGCGCGGCGTCCGCGTAAGGCGGTAGCTGCACCGGCGACGCCTGTGGCACCGATCGCACCACCGAGCGAGCAGTCGGCGCCCACGGCGTAGGCGGCGAGACGTTTTTGGTTGCAGGGGGCGGGTCTCAGACCCGCCCCGACAGAATCCAAGGACATACGAGCGAAGGGATTTCCGCACGAGCAAGCGAATCGGGCCGTCAGCCCGATGGACACCAACGGGAAATTAGTCAGGAGAATCGAATGGCAGAAGAAAACGCACCACAGCAGCAATCGCACGGCCCCTCTTCGGGAGGGATGCGGTCTTCGGGACCGGGCGGCGGGCCGGGCGGTCCGGGCGGGGGACGGCCTGGGGGACCAGCGAAGCGCGGGAAGCGGAATTTCGTGCGCAAGAAGAAGGTTTGCCGGTTCTGCGTGGACAAGGCCGATTTCATTGATTACAAGAAGGCTGAGATTCTGGCGCCGTTCATTCAGGAGCGCGGGAAGATTCTGCCGCGGCGCATGACCGGGACCTGTTCGCGACATCAGCGATGGCTGACCGTGGCGATCAAGCGAGCGCAGAATATTGCGTTGTTGCCGTTTGCGGCGGAATTGTAGTTCGCGAAACGTTAGAAAGGGCGGGTCTGAGACCCGCCCCTACAGCAACGCGATAATTTCAGAAGCAGTGGCAGTGAGAGCGAAACGACGATAAGGATTCGAGGTCCGCACACAATGCAAATCATCTTGCAGGAAGACGTGGAAAAGCTGGGAAACCGCGGCGAATTGGTGGAAGTTGCCGAGGGTTACGCGCGCAATTTTCTGCTGCCGCGCAAGCTGGGGCTGGAAGCTACGGCCGGCAATTTGAAGCGGCTGGAGCGAATGCGGGCGCACTTCGCGAAGAAGGAAGCGACCGAGAAGGACGCGGCGCAGAAGCAAGGGGAACAGCTCGCGGCGGTGTCGCTGGAATTCACGCGCAAGGCTGGGGAGAACGACCAGCTGTTCGGATCGGTGACTTCGCTGGATGTGGCCGAGGCGCTGGCTGGCAAAGGCTTCGAGATCGACCGCAAGAAGATTGTGCTGGCCGAACCGATCAAGGTGATGGGCGAGTACGAGGTTCCGGTGAAACTGCACCGCGAAGTGATCGTGAATGTGAAGGTCGCGGTGAAGAAGGAAGAGTAACGCGGCTCTACTTTTGTGACGTGCGCTTTGGTGCGCGCACGGATTTTAGGGATTGTAAGATGGCGGGGCGTCTCGAAAATCTGAGGCGCCCTCTTTTTTTTGGACTTGTGCTTTTCCACTTTTCCGATTTATTGCACAGGGGGGTACGGTTGACGCGCGCGCGTTGAATGCGCACAATCCCTCTCGCTGCCGGCGCGCTTGAATCATCATACGCGGGCCCGGCATGCCGTGCCCCCATGACACCAAGTCGAGCGCTTGCGCCCACGTGCTCATAGGTGCAAAATCGATCGAGCCGCAAATCATCAGATAGTCGACGACGCAGCAAAAGAATAAACAATGCCAGGCGACGCAACTCTCGAAAGACCTTTACCGCACAATCTGGAGGCAGAGCGCAGCATTCTGGGCGCGATTCTGCTGGATAACCACGCTTTGAATGCGGCGATCGAGAAGGTGCGCTCGGACGATTTCTTTTTGCCGCAGCACCGGCAGATATTCGAGCGCATGGTGCAGCTGGGAGAAAAGCAGCAGGCGATCGATATCGTGACGCTGATGGAAGATTTGTCGCGGCGCGGCGAGCTGGAAGCGGCGGGAGGAATCGCCTATCTTTCGCAACTGGCGGACGGACTGCCGCGCATCACAAACGTGGAGCATTACGCGCGGATCGTCAAAGAAAAATCGGTGCTGCGCAACCTGATTTTTTCGGCGTCGGCGATTCAGGAGCAGGCGCTGGCGGCGGGCGACGATGCGGACGTGATTCTGGACCGCGCCGAGTCGGTGATTTTTCAGCTGGCGGAAGATCGCGTCAAGGCCGGGCTGATCGGCGTAAAAGAACTGGTTCGCGACAATTTCGAGCGGCTGGAAAAAATATTCAGCGAGGGGCGGCGGATTACCGGCCTTGCTACCGGCTACGCGAACCTGGATAACGAAACGGCGGGGTTGCAGCCTTCGGAGCTGATTATTCTGGCGGCGCGGCCTTCGATGGGAAAAACGGCGCTGGCGCTGAACATCGCGGAAAATGTGGCGGTGCGGCATCGCGAGCCGGTGGCGATTTTCAGCCTGGAAATGTCGAAGGAGTCGCTGCTGTTGCGCTTGCTGGCGTCCGAGGCGCGGGTGGATGCGCACAAATTCCGCACGGGGCACATGAATCGCGACGACTGGGGCAAGGTGACCGGAGCGTTGACGAACCTGGCGGAGGCGCCGCTGTGGATTGATGATTCGGCTTCTTCGACTGTGATGGAAATGGGCGCGAAGGCGCGGCGGCTGAAGCGCGACCGCGGGCTTTCGCTGATCATCGTGGATTACTTGCAACTGGTGGTGCCGACGAATATGGGGCGGCAGAGCAACCGGCAGGAAGAGGTTTCGGGCATGTCGCGAGCGCTGAAGGGCCTCGCGAAGGAATTGAAGGTGCCGATCGTGGTGCTGAGCCAGTTGACGCGCGCGCCGGAACGCGAAGAGCGCAAGCCGCAACTGGCGGATTTGCGCGAATCGGGCGCAATCGAACAGGACGCGGACGTGGTGCTGTTCATCAACCGGCCGAATTTTTACAAGACGGATTTGCCGGACGAAGATCGCGCGAAGGCAGAATTGATCATCGCCAAGCAGCGCAACGGTCCGACGGGGAATCTGAATTTCGTTTTTCTGGCGCGGCATACGCGATTTGAAGAGGCAGCGCCGGATGCCTGGAGCGCTGGGGGCGAGCCGGAAGAGTAATCGCTGCCCGAATCGTAGGCACCGGGCCACGCTTGTGTTGGAATGACCGCAGGTCTTGGGATGTGATCCTTCTTAGAGACATCTATACCGCGTTGTGAGTCTTCCCTTAAGCTATCTTGTTTCTGCCACTTGCGGTGGACGCGAGCCTGTCGCCAAGGCGCGCCTGCCGATGGCAGGCTTCCTGCAGGATTCCAATCTGGATGTTTACCTAAACGGCGCGAAGCGAATTGCGAATGGCAATTTCGTTCGCGCGCGCGGCGAGGAGTCTGGCATTCTAAATGACGATGGCGAAAACAATTCGATTTTCGGGACGCCCGGTGTGGGCGGAAATTTCGCTGAAGGCGGTCCTGCATAACCTGGGCGTGATTCGCAAACAAGTGGGAGCAGAGCGAAAAATTCTGGCGGTGGTGAAGTCCAACGCCTATGGATTGGGCGCGGTGCCGGTGGCCAAGGCCTTGCAGAAGGCCGGGACGGAGTGGTTCGGCGTAACCTGCGCGAACGAAGGTGTGGAACTGCGCGAGGCGGGCATCCGCAAACGGATTTTGATATTGACGGGCTTCTGGCCGGGGGAAGAACGACGCCTGATTCAGAATAATCTGACGCCTACGGCGACGCGCGTGGATGATCTGGGGCATCTGGAGCGCAGCGCCAAAGCCACAGGCGGCAAATCGCGGCTGCGATTTCATTTGAAGATTAATACGGGCATGAACCGGTTGGGGATCGCGGCGGATGAAGTGGAATGCTTCGCGCGAACCCTGGCCGGGTGCAAGCACATCGAGCTGGAAGGGACTTTCACGCACTTCGCGTCCGCGGAGGATTTCACGGCGCAGCAGACCAACGAGCAGGAGAAGGTTTTTCTGGGTTGCCTGGAGCGCTTGCGGGCGCTGGGCGTCTCGCCTGGGATCGTGCACATGGCGAATAGTGGAGCGATTTGCGCGCGACCGAGCACCTGGGCGGACATGGTGCGTCCGGGCGCGATTCTTTACGGATATTATCAGTCGTTTGACCCGCCACAGAAAAAACAGGAAGTGATGGGGCAGGTGGCGCTGCAGCCTTGCCTCTCGTTGCGGGCGCGCATCATTTCGTTGCGCAATGTGCCGGTGGGAGAAGGCGTCGGCTACGCGGCGCGGTTTGTGACCAAGCGGCCATCGCGGATTGCTGTAATCAACGCAGGGTATGCCGACGGCGTGGTGCGCGCATTGACGAACCGCGGATGGGCGCTGGTGCGCGGGCGGCGCGTGCCGCTGGTGGGAACGATTTCCATGGATTTGACCACGCTGGATTTGACTGACGTGCCGGAAGCGGTGCTGGGCGACGTGGTAACGATTTACGGTAAGGACGGCGACGCTTCGATCGAGGTTTCTGAAGTGGCGCACGAGATTGGGACTGTGACGTCTGATTTGTTGTGCGCGCTGGGGCGGCGCGTTCCGAAGTTCTACGTTTAACCTCTGATTTCCCTCTTGCAGTGGGCGCGGTTCGCCGTATCATCATGCCGATATGAAACCACTTTTAATCTTGGCGTTGTTTGCTGCGCTGCTGGGAGCGCCTGCGACGCCCGAGTACTCAATTCAAGCGATACGTTACGCCAGTTCGCCGGGTGTGCAGGTGTCGGAGTTGGTGGTGGGCGGACCGAAAGACGAGAAAGTCGAAATTGCCATGGTGGTTTGGCTGATTCGCGGCGGGGGACATACGATTCTGTTCGACAGCGGCTTTCATCGGGATACTTTTGTGAAGGATTATCCGATGAAGGATTATCTGCGACCGGACAAGGCAGTGGAAACCGCCGGCGTGAAGCCCGAGGACGTCACAGATATCGTCATAAGCCACGCACACTGGGATCACATGGGCGGGATGGACTTGTTCCCAAAGGCAAATGTCTGGATTCAGAAACAGGAATACCGCTATTACACGATGGATGCGTGGCAGCCGGGCGGAGACCATGGCGGCATCGATCCGGAGGACGCCCAGGAACTGGTGCGACTGAATACCGAGGGGCACGTGCATCTGGTGGATGGCGATAACGTCGAAATTTTTCCGGGCATTCGCGCTTATACCGGCGCGCGGCACACGTACGCTTCGCAATATCTGAGGGTCGAGGGGAATCCGACATTCGTACTGGCTTCGGATAATTGTTATTTCTACCTTAACCTTTCTTCTCACCTAGCCAGCGCCACGTTCAGCGACGCCGATCATGCCGCGAACATCGCGGCGCAGTCACGGATGATCGAGTTGGCCGGGTCAGCGGATCGAGTGGTGCCCGGGCATGACGCGCTGCAGTTTCAGAAGTTTCCTACCGTTGGGCGAGTGGCCAAAATCAGGTAAGCAGCGTCCCTACCTATCGTGCTGACTGAGTTCGGGGGCGAGCGGCCGGGCCCCTGTGATAACCCCAACGGCGGAGCGTCAGCGGCTAGAGCCACGACCCACAAAGATTCGCGAGATCTCGCCCAGGCGCCCGATACCTCAGTGCTGGTTCCCTAACCATTCAGCCCTGCAACAGTCCAATTCTATTAGCTGATGCTGCCGGCGAGGCGGCTGAGTGGTGCCCCGGCCCTCGACCCCGCCAAAACCGTGGATTGATACGCAAGCGGACACTGCTCGTTGACTGTGGCTTCGCGCGCGGTGCTATACTGTGGGGTTCATAAGGATTTTATAAAGTAAGTCTCATGATCCCGGCGGGGCGCTTCAAAATTTAATAGGCCGGAAAAAGAACTCGAGACGAAGTAAGGGAGCGCGATTCGTCTTTTTCATATTCATAAGGTGGAACCATGCAGAGGAACCCCGGGTCTCAGATTCGTCCTCCTAGCGTCACGTCTCCAGAAAACTTCCCAGCCAAGCCGGCATCGCCCTCGCGCGCAACGCACGATCACGTAGGCACGTTTTGGGACATGCTGGGAATACGGATCGTCTTCATGGCCGTATGCGTGGCGGCCGGCTTTCATTTCAGGCCGTTCAGTGTGTCCCACGAGTCAGGAGCAGCGGTCGGGCTTCTCTTTGGCCTTGCAGTGATCCTGTTTGAGCTGCGCCTCCGACACGCGAGCTTGCGCCGGCTGATTGGAGCGGCGATAGGGTCAATCCTGGGGTTGCTGGGAGCCTACCTGACGTCGCTGATCCTGACGCATACCATCATGCCGGAGAGTACCCGGTCATTTTTCAGCCTGGCGGCGTTTTTGGTGATGGCGTACATCGGGCTGATCCTAGGCGCAAATAAGGGCGACATGCTGAATCTGCAGGCGCTGGGCGGGTTGTTCGGCAGCGAGCGCAGCTTGAAGCACTCTTTTAAGGTGCTGGATACGAGCGTGATCATTGATGGGCGGGTGGCGGACATCGCGGACGCGCAATTTCTGGATGGGACGGTGATTATTCCGCAATTTGTGCTGCACGAGCTGCAGCTGGTGGCGGATTCGGCCGACCCGTTGAAGCGGCAGCGCGGACGGCGGGGGCTGGAAGTGTTGCAAAGAATCCAGAAGATGGCGCATCTGGAAGTGCAGATCGCAGATGACGATTTTCTGCAGATACCGGAAGTGGACCTGAAGCTGATTGAGCTGGCCAAACGCTATGACGCGAAGATCGTCACCAACGATTTCAATTTGAATAAGGTTGCCGCGCTGCAGGGAATCGAGATTCTGAATGTGAATCAGCTGGCCAATGCATTGAAGCCGGTGGTGCTGCCGGGCGAGAGCATGCGCGTATTCATTTTGCGCGAGGGAAAAGAATACAACCAGGGCGTGGCCTATCTGGACGATGGGACGATGGTGGTGGTGGATGGGGCGCGCAAGATGATCAACAAGACGATCGATATCACGGTGACTTCGGTGCATCAAACGACCGCGGGGAAGATGATCTTTGGACGATATGATGAGCGCGGCGAGCAGCAGATTCCTCGCGCTGCGGGGCAGGGCGCACCACACTCCGAACCTCCATCGGCGCCACGAGCGAACGAGGGGGCTACTCCTGGGGGTGAACGGCCTGCGCGGCCGCTTTATCCGGATACCGGCAGGAGTTAGCGGCGGCGGCCCTTCTTGTGCGATCCGCGGCGCGTCTCCAACGGCGCACTGAAGTGCGCCGCTACAACCGCTTACCCCTCCCTTGCCGCTGCGTGTAGCACCTGCGATGGTTCCGCTGAGCTAAACAAGAGTGCGTGTGCTGGGCCGCTGGATTGCGATAGACTGTCTACCCTTTATGGGCCGAGTCGCTGCCATTATTCCTGCCGCAGGTCTGGGCACCCGCATGGGCGCCGAAATGCCGAAGCAGTTCCTCGAACTGGGCGGGATGCCGCTGGTGATTTTCACGCTGCGTCGCCTGGCCGCTTGCAGCGCTATTTCTGATTTTTTCCTTTCGACACGGGCCGACGATGTGGTGTCTCTGCAGGACAAAGTCGCGAAGGCGGCGCTCGGCCGGCCGGCGCGAGTGGTGCATGGTGGAGATACACGGCAGCAGTCGGTGGCGAACGCGCTGGCGCAGGTGGACCCTTCGACGGAAGTGGTATTGGTGCATGACGCGGTGCGGCCGTTTGTGACAGCGGAGCAGCTGGATCGTGTGATTGCGGAGGCGCGCAAGCGCGGCGCCGCGATTCTGGGAATTCCGGCGATTGATACGGTGAAGGAAGTGAAGCGCGGGACTTTGCCGGAAGACATGGCGCTGATCTCAACAACGATTCCGCGCGAACGGATCGTGCTGGCGCAGACGCCGCAGGCATTTTCCTATGCGTTGCTGCGGGACGCGTTTCGCAAGGCCCAGGCGGATGGAGTGCTGGCGTCGGATGAATCGGCGCTGGTGGAACGATTTGGGCGCGAAGTGTTTGTGGTGTTGGGCTCGGAACGAAATTTCAAGATTACGCGGCCGGCGGACATGGATTTGGCGCGGTTTTATCTGGAGCAGGAACGCAAGGCGCCGCAGTGATGAATTCTTCCCTGAGAATTTCCAAACTTAGAACCAAGGAAGCTGAATGACACGTTCGGGAATTGGATACGATTTGCACCGGCTGGCGGCGGGGCGAAAGCTGATGATCGGCGGAATCGAGGTGCCGTTCGACAAAGGCTCCGTGGGGCATTCCGACGGCGATGTGCTGGCGCATGCTTTGTGCGACGCGTTGTTGGGGGCGGCAAGCCTGGGAGACATTGGGACGCATTTTCCGGATACGGACCCGAAGTGGAAGGGTGCGGCGAGTCTTTTGTTTCTGGAGCACACGCGGAAGTTGCTGGACGAGCGCAAGCTCCGGATTGCTCATCTGGACGCGGTGGTGATTTGCGAGCGGCCCAAATTGGGGCCGCACTTCCCTGCGATGCGCGCTGCGCTTGCGAAATCACTAGGGATTGGGGAAGAGCAGATCAACCTGAAGGCTAAGACCAATGAGGGCACGGGGGAGATCGGGCGCGGTGAGGCGATTGCGGCGCACACGATTGCGACGCTGGAAGGCTAAGTTCACCGCAGAGGCGCAGAGTTCGCAGAGAAAACACAAAACAAAAATTACTTGGGACGCGCGGTAGCGAGCGTGCGATTGCAAATCGAATGGCGATGAACTGGCTTACGGGATTTCATGCGGTAGAGGAGGCGCTGGCGGCCGGGCGAGCGCTGGACCGCATTGTTGTCGCTCGGGGGCGGCACGGCGAGCGCGTGGAGGCCGTGGTGCAGCTGGCGAAGGCGAAGGGCGTGCCGCTGCGGTTTGAAGACCGCGTGCAGATTGACCGGCTGGTGGGGACGCGCGAGCACCAGGGAGTGGCGGCACTCGGTGCGGCCAAACCGGCGATGGGGTTGGAGGATCTGCTTGCCGCCAAGACTCCGCAGGGATTGTTGGTGCTGCTGGATGGCGTCGAGGACCCGCACAACCTGGGTGCGGTGGTGCGGACGGCGCTGGCGGCTGGAGCGAACGGCGTGGTGATTCCAGAGCGGCGGGCAGCGGGTCTGACCGATACGGTGGAGCGGGCATCGGCTGGGGCGCTGGCGCATTTGCCGATTGCGCGGGTGAAGAATCTGGTGCGCGCGATGGAAGAGATGAAAGAGGCTGGCTATTGGCTGGTGGGGCTCGACGAGCGTGCGCAGAAAAGTTATACGGAAGTGGATCTGAAGGGATCGATCGGAATTGTGTTGGGGAGCGAGGGCGAGGGATTGCACGAATTAACGCGCAAACGTTGCGATTTTCTGGTTTCACTGCCTACGGCTGGGCCGGTGCGGTCGTTGAATGTATCGGTGGCGGCTGGGGTGATGTTGTTTGAGGTGGTGCGGCAGCGCGGGAAAGCAAAATCATAATCACCACCGATGAACGCAGATGAACAATGATAAAACCTTGAACAGATAACTGCTCAAAACCTGCCGCATTTTCAGTCTTTGTTTGCAATCCACCTTTCGCCTGGCCCGGGATTCTATTTGTCGTACTTCAGCAGCGAAAAGACGTGCAGGCCTGGGAGTTTGGCGCGGCCGTTGAGGAACGTGAGTTCGACGGCGAAGGCTGCGCCGGCTACTTTGCCACCGAGTTGTTCGATCAGCTTCACGGTGGCTGCGGCGGTGCCGCCTGTCGCCAGCAGGTCATCGCAAATCAGCACGGTCTGGCCGGGTTTGATGGCGTCTTGGTGGAGTTCGAGCTGGTCGGTGCCGTATTCGAGCTGGTAGGTGACGGAGGTCGTTATCCCGGGGAGTTTTTTCGGTTTGCGCACCGGAACGAAGCCGGCGCCTAGGCGATAGGCAAGCGCCGGGGCGAAAATAAAACCCCGGGCTTCGATGCCGGCGACAATGTCCACTTTGGTGCCGTTGTATTGTTCGCAGAGCTGATCGACCAGGGAATGGAAGCCGGCCGGGTCCTTGAGCAAGGTGGTGAGGTCGTAGAACAGGATGCCCGGCTTGGGATAATCGGGAATTTCGCGGATCAGCGATTTCAGGTCGGTCATGCTTCTCCTTCGTTCGGTGATGCGGTTCTGCGCTAACGAACTAAACTATTCGCTTGAAAACACGCTGCTGGCGGTTGCGCGTCAGTGCTCGATCGAGAATCCTCGCCCGAACTCCGGTTGCAGCGACGCTTCTTCCTCGGCGACGCTGGCCACCGAGGCACCTTGGGGGCCGCGCTCCAGCTCCTTGCGAAATTCAGCCAGCTTTGAAGCGCTGCCGACTGCGTAGACCTCCACGCTGCCATCCGGCAGGTTCCTCGCATAACCGCCAATGCCGAAGCGTTGCGCCGCGCGCATGGCAAAATAACGGTAGCCGACTCCCTGCACCATTCCGCTGACTAAATAACGTCTGGGCTCGCGGGTTGGCGGCGTGTCTGGCATCGAGCGTGCGGAAGCGTAATCCGCAAACGCGTGATTTTAACAGAGGCGTGCTCGGCGCACCATGAAGGAAAGCCGTCTACGTTCCGTGATTAAGGCCATTGGAAGAGATGCAACGAGATCGAGACATAGTGGATTAAGCTCTGACCCAGTGACGATGTACAATGCGCCTCGCGCTCGCGAGCCAAAATCTGTATCGGAGGCCGCAAATGAATCTTGAGTGTACAGATTTTCAACTTCTATTTGACTGGTTGCTCAAGCTCGCGAAGCAGCTGTTAGAGAAACAGGGCTCCTTCCTGCCGATTGGGGCAATCGTGCTCCCGGAAGGCAAACTCGGCCACGTCGCGGCTCATCCCGAAGGCGAACAGCCGGGTGCGCACAAAGCTTTGGAGCTCCGGGAAGGTGGTCTCCGAATTATGGCTGCAAAAGGTAAGTGTCGAGCTGCGGGTATGGCCATTGACACGCGACTGAAGGCGGCTCCTCGGAAACAGGACGTCGGAAAGGATGCTATCTGGATAATCTTAGAGCAAAAGAGCGGCGACTCGCAGGGTGTTATTGTTCCCTACGCGAAATCCTTGCAGGGGAGATTTAGCTACTTTAGCGCTTTCACACAGCCCGAAAGACCGCGCATCTTTCTGACTGTAAATTAGCTCAATGGATCGGGTAGTGCGGACTGCTGTCAGGCGGACGCCCGCGATAGAATATTGTTTGGCTCTGTCGCTGGACGGAAGTTCGGTGTGATTGGCTTGGCGTTCTGGCAAGACCATTAATTCTAAATTGCGAGGATTCGTTTTGTACTCCAACCGGCGGGAATCCTGCTCTATGGCGCAGTAGGAAACGGTCGCGGATTAGACGCGAAGGGCAAACTTCGCATCCAAGGAATTGATGCTGGAACTTTCCAAACAACGGCTAACTTTTTGCTTGCCGGCGCGATGCCGGGCGATGGGCTTGGCGTTTATCGGCGTGGCGGCGCTATTTTTGAGCGCGACGGATGTCTCTGCGCAAGATCCTGGGCCGCAGGCACCGCCGCCGACGTTCAAGGTGGAGCGGATTCCGGCGGAGCCGCATCCGGGGCCGCCGCCGCTGCCGGTGGAACAGATCATCCAGAAATTCGCGGCGAATGAAGATGTGATGAAGAAGGTTTACGAAACATACGACTTCACGCAATCCATCCGGTTGGACGAGCTGACCGATCCGGGGGGCAGGTTCAGCGTGACCGGCGAGGTATACACGAAGGCCGACGGACAGAGATACCTGCGGGTTACGAAACCGGCGGAATCCAGCTTGAAGCTGATGCATTTTTCGCTGGAGGACGTGCGAGTGATTGCCAGCATGCCGGAATTTCCACTAACGAGTGAGGAGATCGGGAATTACAACTTCAAATACGCGGGGCAGGAAAAGCTGGACCAGCTGAATACTTATATTTTTCAGGTGAAGCCGAAGACGCTGAGCCGTAAGAAGCGGTTTTTCGAAGGCGTGATCTGGATTGACGATCACGATTTCGCGATCGTAAAGAGCTACGGAAAATTCGTGAGCGAGCTGGAGGGAAACGGAACAGCGCTGCCGTTCACGATGTTCGAAACCTACCGCGAGAATTTCCAGAGCAAGTATTGGCTGCCGACTTATACGCGGTCCGATGATTATTTCAAGAGCGAAGGAAATGACGAGCTGCCGTTGCGGCTGGTGGTTCGCGCGACTGATTTCAAGTTGCAAACGCCGGCCGCTGGTCCCAGCAGCCCAGTGGCCCCGCCTGCAGCCGATTCAGGCTCTTCGTCGAGCGTTCCGCTGTCCTCTCCACAACGATAATTTCCGCACGATCAAACACACGTAATTTGGCGACGTAGTACACGCAGCGCGCTCCGCGCAGGATTCAGTTTGCGGTAAATGGCGCCGAGCTTTCGTAGTGACGGTCTTCAGATGGCCATCGGCGTTTGCCGCAGAAACGACGGCGCACTGAAGTGCGCCGCTAGGAAGGCAACACCGAGGCAACTGCTGCCCGGTTCGATGAACCCGAACCGGCCGCTACAAAGTCGCAGCCTTGCGTCTCTTGCGTTTTTTTCCGCGGACTGATCACGAACGGACTTCATGACATCGTGCGCAAGTACTGAGGGAGTTCTCGAACTGAATTCAGAAGGACTTCGGGTTTGGCGGCGCGTAGGCGGGCGGCCGTGGGAAACGGGCCCAGGACACCGATAGCGCGGACGCCGGCGCGGCGGGCCATTTCGATGTCTTCGGCAGTGTCGCCGACGTATACGCAGTGCTCGGGGTCGCGCCGCAGTCGTTTGAGCGCAAGTTGCAGCGGGGCCGGATGCGGCTTTCTTTTCGCGGCGTCCTCACTGCAGACGCATGCCGAAAAATAGCTTGCGAGCTCGAGCTGGCGGAGTTGACGGCGAACACGGGGGCGGTTGCCGCTGGTGACGATGCCGAGAGTAAATTTTTGGGCGAGGAGCCGGACGACACCTCGCGCGCCGCCGAGCAGCGGAGGGTTTTCACTTTTATAGGCCAGGGTCCAGAGGCGGTCGGCTTCGAGCCATTTGGAGCGAGGTAGCCGAGCGGCTCGGTAGACGCGGAGCCAATTGGGGGAATAGTGTTGCGCGAGCTCGCGCTCGGTCCAGTGAATGCCCAGGGCGTGGAACATCGAGAGATAGGCGCGCAGATCGGCTTCGTAGGAATTCAGGAGCGTGCCGTCCCAGTCGAACAGGACCGCTCGCGTCGAGAACTGTGCGATTTTCACGGCGAAGGAATCGTATCAGACCGCTGCGAATCACGCTGACTTTGGATTCGATTGAGTGGGTCGTGGCGCAAAACGGTTAAGGAAAAAGCCAGTGGCTAGTGATTAGTGGCTAGTGGCGAGAAGCAGCTACAGAGATTTTCGACTTCCCAGTCAGACGTTGAAGCTTCATCCTTCCGAGCTAGACATGTCAGCGATGGCTTCTAGTGACTGCGATAGCGCAGCGGGACGATGTCGTCGCGGCGCAGAGCGAAGTCATCGAAAGTGGCGGCGTAACCGCGCCAGCCGGGCATATCTACTTCCTCGGCGCGCACGATGTGAGCGGCGGTGCACATCTGCACGCTGCCCTGGCCAAGCGGCCGCTCAATGAGCGCAACTTCAAGCTCGATGGCGGTGCCGGGCTGAAAATCGCGCGGAGCGAGGAAATAGACGCCGCTGGAGCTGATGTTGCGGGTTACGAGCGTGACCGGAATGGGCTCAAGATGATCGCCGACGCGCGTGAGACGCAGGGGCAGCGAAAGCGATGCGCGCGGATTGTTGCGGCGTTCGCGCGCGACGCCAATGGCGTGGGTAGGAACTCGCGCAAAACGCTGTGGCCCAGGCTTCCCTTTTGGAGATGCAACGCTTACTGTGTGGCTTTCAACTTCACGCAGCGGCGACACGACCGACCGCGGCCCCTGCCAATCCGGAGCAGCCCCCATGGACGATCCCCCAAGAACAGCCTAAACTTCCCCCAAGCCAGTAGAGCGAATATGCGCGGAGTCTGGAACCGCGTCAAGCGGAGTGATGGGCGGGTGCCCTATCATACAACAGTAAGAGCTGGGGCACATAGTTATGATTAGGCGGGAGTTGCGATCTTTGGGCTGATTGAGGGGCACGATTCGCGGTTTGTTGTTTGTTCGCTGGGCGCGAAGGACAAACGAAAGCGAAGGTGTTCGCCTCCGGCACATTGTTCCTTAGTGATACGGACGTGAGGAATTTCTTGTTGAGTTCGCGCGCTAGAAACGGATAGCAGGTTTGGTTGAGTTTCGCTAGTTTCGACCTGAGGGCGAGGCTCATACAATGATCGAACTTATGACCAGAACTTCGAACGCGAGCGTCGGCAGCATGCTCGGGATGACGTCGACCGAGAAACAATGGCGGGCGGTGCAGGCGCGCGATCGTGGGGCGGATGGTGCGTTTGTATACGCGGTGCGTTCGACCGGAATCTACTGCAGGCCGTCGTGTCCTTCGCGGAAGCCGCAGCGCGCGCAGGTGGAATTCTTTCCTTTGCCGGAAGCGGCGGAGCAGAAGGGATTTCGCGCTTGTCTGCGTTGCCGGCCACACTTGGCGCGTTTGCGCGACCCGCGAACGGCGGCGGTGGCGAGGGTATGCCGCCAGATCGAAGCGCAGATTGATGCGGATGGCGGTAGCGCCGCCGGCGCGAATGACAGCGAGGCGCGCCTGACGCTGGGCACACTGAGTGCGACTGCGGGAATGAGCGCGCATCAGCTGGAGCGCGCGTTTCGCAGCGTGATGGGAATCTCACCAAGGCAGTACGCCGATGCGCGACGGATGCGCCGGCTGAAATCCAAGTTGCGAAAAGGAGACGATGTGACGACGGCATTGTATGACGCGGGATTTGGATCGAGCAGCCGATTGTACGAACGCGCTCCGGCGCAATTAGGGATGACACCTGCTACCTATCGGCAGGGCGGCGCGGGAATGAAGATTCACTACACGATCGTAAATTCGCCACTGGGGCGATTGCTGGTGGGAGCGACGGACCGCGGGATCAGCGCGCTGTACCTGGGAAAGGATGACGGGCCGCTGGAAAGTTCGCTGCGGAAAGAATATCCACGCGCGGAGATCGAGCGCGACCGGAACGGGCTGGAAGGCTGGGTGGGGAAAATACTGCAACATCTGCGCGGACGAGAACCGAATCTCGATTTGCCGACCGACGTGCAGGCGACTGCGTTTCAGCGGCGAGTGTGGGAAGAATTGCGGAAGATCCCGTACGGGACGACGCGGACGTACAGCCAAGTGGCGCGGGCGATTGGCAAGCCGAAGGCGATTCGAGCAGTGGCGCGGGCGTGCGCTAGGAATCCAGTGTCCGTGGTGGTGCCTTGCCATCGCGTGGTGCGCGAAGACGGCAATCTGGCTGGTTATCGGTGGGGACTCGAGCGCAAGCTCGCGCTGCTGGAGCACGAATCAGTTGCGCGCGGCGAGAAGAAGCAACGAGCAGGTGCGAAATAGGCGCTAGCCCTGCGGTTTGACTTTTTCGGTGCCCTTGGGCCAGTGGGGTTTGAAGTGGGCGTCGCCGAGATCGGGATTGCGCACGATACGTGAATAGCGAATGACGAAGTAATCGCCCGAGCCGGTCTCGTTGAACTGCTGCTGCACCGGAAGCCAAGAGGTTTCGTCGAACCAGATCTGAATCTTAGAGATCTGGTTACGAGCTTCCTGTGACTTGGGAGTCAATTCCAGTTCGACCGTCTTTTTTTCATCCAGCGTGGGCTCACCGAGCAGCGTTACCAGGTACGACTTCTGAAGTTCCTTGCCCTGCGTTCCGAAACCGAGCAGAAGATATTGATCCACCTGGGCGCGATGCTGCGCGAGGTTGTATTCCTCGACGCGTTTCAGACCTGGGGTGTAGATGTAAAGGCTGTCGCCTGTGCGCAGAATTGTACGGGCGTCCGGAGGCTTCATCTCCAGGAGCATTTTATCGTCGCGAACCAGGATGGAACCGGTTTCGGTGGAGCGATCGTTGACGACGACGGTAACTTTGGTGCGTTCGACATCGGCGGAAAGGCTATGAAAACCCTTGGCGGAGCGATCGAGTTCTCTGAGCGTGCCATCCAGCGTAGCCGGACTGTGATTCTGGCTAGCAGCAGGAAATGCTGCAATACAAGCGACCGAAATGATGGCGATTAGCACAATTGCCGATAAGAAGCGTCCTACGATCAAATCATTTCCCTCAGTGAGTGGTGAGCGCCGTTAGCAAGGCGTTCATAATACTACATTGGTTGGACGTAGCGAGCCAGTTGCCAGGTTCCAGATAGGGCCGTGATCGGGGAGAAAATGTTACATTAGCGGGGACGGATGTATGGTGACGTCGTAGTACAGAATCGAACCATCCTGAGCAGCGACCGGCTCGATGTGCACAACCTGGAAAGTCTGGTCTTTGAGTTCGGCGACGGTGCGCGCGAGGATGTCATGCGTTTCGCGCTCAAGTTCGGGAGTGGCGCGGGCGGCGCGCTTTTCGCTAGGAAGCACCGTCGCATCCAGGCGATAAGTGTGCGTCTGGCTGGCGGGATCTTCTGATTCCAGCTGGACTTTGGAAGCGAACGCTGCGGTGTTTTGGGGCTGGTCGTGGAACCAGTGGGACGGGGTGACCAGCACAAACAGAACGATCAGAATTACGGCTAAGTCGTAAGGCCAACTGCCGCGGTCGTAGGACCAGAAAATGGTGCGGACGATTCCCCGCCAGAGAGTGCGCATATCAGTGAACCGAGGAACCGTCCACAACTTCGCCGTCCCGCATGTGCAGGACTCGATGACCGTAGGCGGCGGCTTCGGGATTGTGAGTGATCATGACGATGGTCTGGCCGAGATCCTGATTGAGCTGGCGGAGAAGGCCGAGAACGGCTTCGGAACTCCGGGTGTCGAGGTTGCCGGTGGGTTCATCGGCCAAGACGATTTTTGGTTCGCTGACGATGGCGCGTGCGAGCGCTACGCGCTGCTGTTCGCCGCCGGAAAGTTCCGAGGGCTTGTGCTTCAGCCGGCCGCTGAGGCCGAGAAGGTCGGCGACTACTTGGAAGCGATGCGGATCGAAGCCGTTGCCGTGGATATGCTGGGCGAGGGTGATGTTGTGATAAGCGTCGAGAGTGGGCAGCAGATTAAAGCGCTGAAAGACAAAACCAACTTTGTGACGGCGCAGTAGAGTGCGCGCGGAATCGCTCATGGTGGTGAGGTCGTTGCCATCGAGGAGCACGCGTCCGGAGGTAGCCTGGGCCAAGCCGCCAATTACGTGCAGCATGGTGGATTTACCGCAACCGGAAGGGCCCATGATCGAGACGAATTCACCGGGAAAGATTTCGATGCTGACGCCGCGCAGGGCGGGAACTTCCACTTTGCCCTGACGATACACCTTCCATAGGTTTTCAGTCTTGAGTATGGGCTCCAACAGCCGCTCCCCTTCAAGCGTCAGCGAATGCGAGGATGGAAATATTCTAGTCGGCTTTAGCATTTCTGCCTAGCGCGGATGGGCGGGCGCAGATTGTCCGAAACGCCCGAATCGCAGCGGAAGAGTGGGATTGAGCTACTCGTAAGCCAAAGCCTCGACGGGATCTTTACGGCTGGCCATCCAGGCGGGGTAGGTAGCGCCCAGCAGGCCGCCCACAATGGCAATCAGGCCAGCGCGCAGGACCCATTCGACAGAAATGAGAATCGTGAGCGACGGGAACAGCTTGATGAAGATCGCTCTCATAAGAAAACTGAGGGCGATCCCGCCAACAACACCACCCAGGCAGAGAAGCGTCGTCTCGCTCAGAACGATGCGGACGATGTAGCCCTTGGAGGCGCCGAGGGACTTCAGGACGCCGATTTCACGAGTGCGTTCGATGATGGTGGTGTACATCGAGAGAAAAATCACCAGGAAGCCGATCACCACGGCGATGCCGATCATGACGTTGATGAAAGCGCCTAAGCCGGGTAGGTTCGAGGAAGTCATCAACGAAATAAAGTCCTTGAGCGGGCGGACCTCGTAGCGAGGTAGGAGTTCTTTGATCCCATCGATCACGGCGGGCGTATGATCGGTACGATCACATTTGATGAAGAAGACGGAAGCCTTGTCGTGCGCGCCGGCCATCTCCTGAAGCGTGGAGAGGAAAACGAAGAGGCGGGCGCCTTTGCCGTGCTCGACGATTCCGACCACATGAAAATCGTGATCGAAGAGGCGCAGGGTCTGACCGAGCTTTATCTTTTTTGATCTGGAGTAAACGTCGTCTACCAGGATATCGTTTGGCCCCTGCAGGTCATGGCCTTCGTGGAAAACAAATCCGCCAGTGACGGCACGAAAGCTGTCCTGGTCAATCCCATAAATGATTTCCAGCCCGTTGGAATTGAATTGCAGAAGGACTGGGGCGACAGCCTGGACGTATTCGAGCTGCGCCAATTTATCGGCGATAGCGATGGGCATGGGTGCGCCGCTGAAAGCCATGAACACGGAAGCGGAGGGCGGCTGAACCATGATGTCCGCGCCGACACCTTCGATGCGTTTGGCCGATTCCGAGAGCAGGCCGCTGGTCAGGCCGACGACGATGATGACGAGCGTGACCTCGACGGCTACGGCCAGCACGGTGATGAAGGTGCGGAGCGGGCGGTGCAGCACGTTTTGCAGAATCATGTAACGAATCATAAGCTTTCGCGGCGCTTAGAGAATTTCGCTGGCGCTACGGATGCGGCTCCTTGTCGATCGGGCCAGAGTCTTTGTGAGTGTCATCCCCAGCGTTTTCGCCGAGGTGCACCAGATCCGTGCCCGGTGGCTGCGACAATACGAAGCGGTCTGGGGCAATCGGCTCGTTCACAGTAAGCTTCTTGAGCGTGATCTGCAATTGATAGTCGTCGTTCGGCCGGGTGACGTTGATCTGCCATGGATAGTTCGCGGCACCTGCGGCCTGCCAGTTTGCGTAGGTCACATCGGAAGCCACGTTTCCACCCGAGCCAAAATTCTCAATTCTGGAGACGCGCAAATCCACACGATCGAACCATATTTTCCGCGCGATTTCCCAGTTGGAAGCTGCACGCTGAGCGCTTGCTTGGTGATCCGGAGCATCGCTCCCGGCGTCGCTTGCTCCGGCGGCTGATTGCTGCGCGGCCGGCCTGACCACCGTCAGTATGTAGTATCGCGCGACGCCTTCACTGGCTTGTTCAAACAATACCGGCATTTGATCCGTGATCGCCGGCCAGAAGAGCGCATCCACCAGGTGCTGCGGCCTCAGATTTTCGATCGGTTTTTCGGCACGACGCTCCAGATTGGCCGGGCCGACAATGAACTCATTCTTCGACGGTATGTAAATGCTAAACGTCGAACCGTCGCTCACCATATCGAAAATATTTTTGCCAACGACCGGAGCCTGGCCAATCACGCGAATGCTGGCGGGCTTGGCTGCCAGGATAAAACCGTTCACTTCATGGTATTGCTCGATGACACCGGAATACGCAGAACCTGCGGTGAGCTTCATGCTCACGCCGGCGTTCAGAGATTGAATCGCTTGTGCTTGACGGTTGTATCTAGCGACGAGCTGCTCTTTCGTCGCAGTCTGCAGAGTAGCCGGCGCCTGCGAGGGCTGCACCACGGTCTTGTGACTGACAGCGCAGCCGAAGGCGGAGGCAAGCAATGCCGCCGATGACGCTATCCAGACGATGCGCCGGATACTGAATTTGGGCCGCCCTATGAACACAAAGTATGCAATCTAACAGCGGCCCAGATGGGTGTCAACGAAACAGGCTGGGTCTGCCCGGCGTTCTGCGCGGGCGAGCTGCCGGCCAAGGTGCTAGAATTTCGGGTTTGCCCGGGGAGCAGCAATGTTCAAGAAGGTGCTGATCGCCAATCGCGGCGAGATTGCGGTGCGCATCGCGCGCGCGTGCCGGGAGCTGGGTGTGCGCGCGGTCGCCGTGTATAGCGACGTGGATCGCGCGTCGCTGCACGTTCGTATGGCGGATGAGGCGTACGGGATCGGACCGGCGCCCTCACGCGAAAGTTATTTGGTGATTGAGAAGATTCTGGGCGTTGCACGTTTTGCGGACTGCGACGCGATTCATCCGGGATACGGTTTTCTGGCAGAGAATCCCGCGCTCGCACGCGCCTGCGTGGAGGCCGGGGTGACTTTTATTGGACCTTCGGCCGCAGCCATGGAGCAGCTGGGCTCGAAGACCGCAGCGCGGCAGATTGCGCGAGCTGTGGGCACGCCAACCGTGCCCGGAACGCTGGATCCCATCAACTCTGTGGACGAGGCGACTGAAATTGCACGGGAAATCGGGTTTCCGGTGATTCTGAAGGCGGTGGCGGGCGGCGGAGGCAAAGGGATGCGCAGCGTCGCGAGCGAGGGCGAACTCGCCTCCGCGTGGCGGGATGCGACATCCGAAGCGCAAAACGCGTTCGGCGACGCGCGAGTGTACCTGGAAAAATATCTGGAGCGCCCGCGACACATCGAGATTCAGGTGTTGGCAGATCAACACGGGCATTTTGTTTATCTGGGAGAGCGGGAATGCTCCGTGCAGCGACGGCACCAGAAGGTGATTGAGGAGGCGCCGTCGCCGATTATGACGGCGGAGCTGCGGAAAGCGATGGGTGAAGCGGCGCTGAAGCTGGCGCGCGCGGGAAATTATACGAACGCGGGCACGGTGGAATTCCTGGTGGACGCGCAGAGGAATTTCTATTTCCTGGAGATGAACACGCGGCTGCAAGTGGAACATCCCGTGACTGAAATCGTGACCTCACTTGATCTGGTGAAATTGCAGATGCGCATCGCGGCGGGCGAACCGTTGCCTCTCTGCCAGGAGGATATTGCATTGCGCGGCCATGCCATTGAGTGCCGCATCTATGCCGAAGACCCGGACAACAACTTCTTTCCATCGCCCGGGAAAATCCTGGATTGCGGAGTTCCGACCGGGCCCGGGATTCGGCTGGATGAAGGAATTTACGCGGGCTGGACGGTGCCAAACGAGTATGACCCGATGCTGGGAAAGCTGATTGCGTGGGGCCGCGACCGACAGGAAGCTCTCGCGCGACTGGGCCGGGCGCTGGAGGAATATTACGCGAGCGGGATCAAGACCAACGTGTCGCTGTTTCGGCGGATCCTGGCGAGCAGGGATTTCCGAGAAGGCGCGATTTACACACGCTGGCTGGATGATTTTCTGAGCGCTGCACCTACTACGGAAAACCGCGACGGCAACGAAGATACCGCGACCGAGCAAGCTGCAGCAATTGCCGCATTTTTGTGGCATACGTCGCACGCTCTGGGCGCGAGCGCTTCCGAAACGCTGGCGATTCCGGAATCAAAATGGAAGACGGAGGGTCGGCGGGAACAAGTCGATCGCGAACCATAGCCGCCTAGACGTCGCCGCGGGACGAACAGAGGAATCGTGAAACTGCAGATTGAGGTTGCCGGAAAAAAGCGCCGCGTTGAGCTCACGACCGTGGGCGAACGCCCGCTATGGGCGATTGACGGCGAGCGCCTGGAAGCGAACGCGACTGAGGTGTCGCCCGGGAGCTATTCGATTCTTATAAATGGAAAATCGTTCGATGTGCGCATGGAGCGCTTGAGTGGAGAGCTGCGAGCTGTTACACGCGGCCGGGAATTCAGGATCGTAGTCCAGGATGAACGCGAATGGCGGCGCGATCGCGGTGGGAGCGCCGAGGCGGAGGGCCGCCAGCAGGTCTTGGCGCCAATGCCTGGGAAGATCGTGCGGGTCCTGGTCCGAGCGGGCGATACGGTTCGCGCAGGCCAGGGCCTGCTGGTGGTAGAGGCGATGAAGATGCAGAACGAGATTCGCGCGCCCAAGTCAGGAACGATTGACCGGGTGCGTGTCATCGAGGGCCAAACCGTGAACGCAGGTGAAGTGGTGGTCGTAGTAAGTTGAGCGGTTGTTCCGGCTTCATTAGTAACCTTTAAGTTCCCTTTTTCTTCTCGTGCCTTTCCCTAGCACCTTGCTTTCGCCAGAATAGTTCCAATCCGAGCTGGGATTGAGGGCTTGGCAGGCGCAGGGTACTGGGGGATTCGCGATGTACTTACACGTGCATTTTGCGGCGGTTGCCGCTTGGCTTTTGCTAGCGATAGCGGGCCTGATCTGGGTGATGGCATGCGCGCTTGCAGCGACGAAGATGGAAAAGGAAGGGATTACCTTCTGGAAGGGATTCCTCGTAGGGATGTTGCTGAGCCCGCTGGCCGGACTGATCGTAATTTTTATCGCCCGGATGGTTCGTCCAGAGCGGCCTTTAGCGCACGACGTCGGCCGCGGATAGGCTCTACCCGCCACTGCAGTACCTAAACCCAGCAATAGCATTTTTTCGCTACGACTTTGAGATTATCTTGAGGCGGGAAGTTTTCCTGCGGATTCCAGAATTTGCCGGGCCAGGTAGTTGGTGACGTGTGAATCGTCACGCGCTTCGATCATGTACGCCGAACGCAAAAGCTGCTCCTTGCGGTTGCGCAGCATGTCGCGAATGGATTGCTGCACTTGCGGATCGGAGAGTTCGCGCTGACCTGCGGGCTCTTTGGCGACAAGCTTGAGGATACGGTACCCGCCGTTCTTCACGCCGATGGGTTGCGTGACGTCGCCCGGCCTCATCCCCAGAACCGTCTTCTTCAGCAGCGGATCCGACTGATTCAACGCAGACTCCGGAACGAATCCGAGATCCCCGCCGGTGGCGGCCGTCGAATCCTCTGAATAGTCCATCGCGAGCTGGGAAAAATCGGCGCCGCTTTCAAGTTTTTGCTCGATCAGGCTGATTTTGCGCTTGGCTTCGGGTTCGGAGGTGGCTTTATCGTTCTTGCGGTTGTGGACAGTAGGGTCAGGGTGCGGCGTAACGACGATCTGCGCAATGTGAAACTGGAGTTCAGCCACATTGAATTGCGCGCGATTCTTGTTGTAGAAGTCGAGGACGTCCTGATCCGTGATCGAAATTTTTGCCACCACCTCGCGATTCAGGAGCTTCTGCACCGATAGTTGGCGGCGGATGTCCGCTTTTAAGTCGTCCACCGTGAGTTCAGAATCCTTCAACTTTTTCTGAAATTCTTCTTCAGTGTAGGGGCTCTTAGACTCAGTGAATTTGTCTTCCACTTCCGCATCACTGGCGACCAGATTCAATTTGTTGGCGCGCTCGAGCAGAATTTCGTTATTCACGAGTTCATCGAGGATATTCAGCTTCAGGGAGAGCGCCTCTTCCTGAGAGGGCGCGGGACCTTCCGCGTTAACACGCGTGCGAAAGTACTTCTCCACCTCGGAGCGCTGGATTTCCTTGCCATTGACGACGGCCCAGACGTCGGGTCCGGGCGCGGCTTCCTTCTTGCAACCGGCAACGCACACACTCCCCAGCACGAGAGCGACAGCCAAGATTCGTCGTGACAAACTGGACTCCTTCCAGGGGAGGGCCGCCTTCACGCGGCCTTTTGCACGCGGCCGGAGCGGATGCAGGAAGTGCAGACGCGGATGTGCTTGCGAGCGCCTTTGACCACAGCCTTGACGCGCCGCAGATTGGGATTCCAGCGGCGTCGCGTCACGTTATGGGCGTGGCTGATCGCGTTGCCGTACAGCGGTTTCTTACCGCACATTTCACATGCTAGTGCCATTGTAGCTTCACTCCGCACATCATAAATTGTCGATTTGCTTGCGAATGTATGTTAGCAGAGTCTGCCCATAGCGGGAAGAGTTTTGGGCGCCGCGCCGGAGCGAAACAACATTTCGAACTGGAGCTGCTTGGTGGCAAGAGCGGATTATTTCCGGAGTTCATACTGCCTTGGAAAGTCCCGCCGCACTGGTACTTTCGGACCATTGACCCAACGCAATCGCAACGGCTAGTTTGACGTGGACGATCAGGAAAGGCCTGAAACTGGCCAAGAGGTAGGGGTGTGTACCGTTTAGACACACACCCTGAAAATTTACCTCTTGACGGCAACTAAACACTTATAGACTCCGCCGCGTAGTGTCCCTACTCGGAGGGGTCAATGAGTAAGTGGTTAGCTGTAGCGGTTCTGGTCATGTTGGTATTGGCCAGCGCCGTCGGTCTAAAGGCCATCACGCTTGCGAGTACGTCGGCTCCTGTGCCACCAACTCCCTGGGCGAGTACATCGGCTCCTGTGCCGCCAACTCCCTGGGCGAGTACGTCGGCTCCCGTGCCGCCGACTCCTTGGAAGAGCACGTCGGCCCCGGTGCCACCCACACCCTGGAACTAGAGTCAGGGAACTCCCGCTAGCCGGGAGTTGAGTGGTCGAGCACCGGAAACGAAACTTCGATGCTTGGACCACTCGATTATTTGATCTGGCTTGTAGGTTTCCTCGCGGAAATCGGCGTGGTGGTGTACCTGCTCTCCCGCAAGCAGGCTTTTCGTCACTTCCCTATTGCTTTCTACATGTTATGCGATGCGTTGGTCACCTGCGGCCAATATTATTGCGTCCACCATTTTGGCTTTGACTCCACAACATACGTCTATTTTTACTACTACACCGACAGCTTGCTGAACGTCTTGATGTTCTGGGTCATTATTAAGTTCTACCAGGAAACCTTCGCGGAAATGGGTGTGAGCAAGTACATCCGCGGGGCCGCCGTGATGCTGATACTTTTGACGGCCGTTTTCTCCTACGCAGTTGTGCATCAAAATCGGACGCACCTGACTAGTCATTTCGTTGTGGAGATCGGCCAAAATTTCTATTTCGTGGGAGTCGTACTCACGTACCTGTTGTGGGGTGCGATATTAAAATTGCGCGAGACGCGAACGCGGCTGATCCAATTAGTTCTGGCGCTTGGAATATATTTCAGCGCCGATGCTTGCACGTACGCGTTGCGTAATCTGTTTCCGGGGCTGGAACCGAACCTTCTGCGCTGGTTCCCGCCATTGGTGGGAGTGTGGTTGCCGCTGGCATGGGCTTACACGTTCGCGCACGTTCAGGAGGATGCGCGTCTGGAACCGGCGCGCTTGCTGGTGAGAGCGCGATGATCGCGGCAGTTATCTGCGTGGTGTCGGCGGCGATCTTTCTGCAATTCTTTGTGTCCTATTGCCGTTCGATCCTGGCCTCCAGCCGGAACATCGCGCTTTCCGACCGAGTGCGCGAAGTCACTGGCCTGGCCAATCAGGAAGTGGGCGCTGATGATTTCAATCGCCTGTTGCAGTTGGTGCGATTGTGCCCGGAAAGGGGCGACGATCAGTCAGAAATTCGCGCTGTAGGAACGTATTACGGTTTGCTTGCGGTGCTGAATCGCGTTTCGCGCCCTATGGCGCCCGGATTTTCAGCCTGGTTGGAGAAGGAACGCAAGAATTGTTCTTATTTCGCTGCCGTGGCACTGGACCGGCGCATTTCCTATAGCCGAGACCTCTTCACTCAACAAATTACCGACCGGCTCTGAGCCTGCAGAATCTGCGCAGCGAGCTGGTGGGTCCGCAGTAGCGCTGCCCTCGACCCTACACAATCGCACTGCTACCATGGAGTATCCTGATCGAGAGCTCATGAGGGGACCGGCCTGTGCGAGTTCCGCTGGAACAATCCGTACTGGCAAGCGTGCAGTCGTCGCGGATGTTGGCGGCGGGCGACCGTGTGGGCGTAGCTGTGTCGGGAGGCGCCGACTCGGTGGCGCTGTTGCGCCTGCTTGATCGCTTGCGCGACGACCTGGGTGTCACGCTGGCGGTTGTGCACTTCAATCACCAGCTGCGCGGCGCAGAGTCCGAAGGCGACGCGGCCTTCGTGGCAGAGCTGGCGGGGTCTTTTGGGCTGGAGCTTTTGATTGCTCGCGAGGATGTTGGAGCGGAGGCCAGACGCCAGGGGTGGAACCTGGAGGACGCGGGGCGTCGGCTGCGCTATGCATTTTTCGAGCGCCTCATCGAAGAGGGGCAGACAACGCACATCGCGGTAGCGCATACGGCGGACGATCAAGCCGAGACCGTCCTGGCGCACCTGATTCGGGGAACTGGCCCGACCGGTCTAGGGGGAATTCATCCCCTCGCCGGCGCGATTGTGCGTCCGCTGCTCGGTACGCGACGGGAAATTCTGCGCGAGTATCTGCGCGCGAACGGCCAGACATGGCGGGAAGATTCAACGAATCGAGACGTGCGACGGACACGCGCGCGCATTCGCGAGCAGCTGTTGCCGGTGCTGGAGCGCGATTTCTCGGGCGCGATTGTGGATCACTTGAGTGAGCTGGCGCGTCTTGCACGGGAAGAAGAAATTTTCTGGGACGCCCTTGTGGAAGACCGGATGCAAGCTCTCGCGCAGATGCACGGCGACGAAATCCACGTCGCTGTTGATGCACTTCTTAGGCCGCTAATTCTTCAGATGGGCGCCAGTGAAAACCTTACTTCTCCGAAGTGCAATCAACCCGGGCCGTTGCGCATGCTTACGGAACGATTGGTCCGCCGTCTTTATGAAGGAGTGCGGGGGCACCGGCGGGAGCTGGGTGCGAACCACGTGGAACAAGTGGTTCAGCTTGCGAGCGGATCCAGCAGCGGCCACTACGTGGAACTTCCGGGCGGAATTATCGTTCGGCGAACTTTTGGCGAACTGATTTTTTCGCTGCGGGAAGCTGCCGAGCTTTCTGGCGGCGATGGAACCGCGAAACGAGCAAAAACGTATCAGTACGTTGTGAGCCTGCCGCTGTGCGAGACAGCGACTATTTCGGTTGCGGAACTTGGAAAGTGCTTCCGGCTGAAAGTGATTGACTGGCCTGTGACGGAGAGCGACACTAAGAGGGACGCCAGCGCCCTCGATGCAGACCTCCTGCGCTCTCCTTTGATTTTACGGAATTGGAGGCCTGGCGACGCCTATAGGCCGCAAGGCCGGCGCCACGAACTGAAGTTAAAGAGCATGTTCCTGGCTGGGCGGGTTCCGAGCGGCGAGCGCGCGGCGTGGCCGGTGCTGGAAAGCGGCGGGCGAGTAATCTGGGCTCAAGGGATGCCTGCCGCAGACGATTTCCGAGCGAGAGAGAACACGCGAACTGGAGTTGTGATCGAGGAGCAAGGCTTCGAAAGCGGCCGGATGGTTTGAATATCCCAGGGCGTATTTCGCATCTAAGAAGTGGTTGCAGCCGTTTTTGGCATGATATCGGTCAGGTTGGAACAGGTGAGGTAATCAGGTGAACTCAACAGTCCGAACAATTTTATTTTGGCTCTTAATGATCCTGTTGGCGGTTGTGTTGTGGAGGATGGCCTCGACGGGAGGTCAATCCGCGCACGATGACGAACCCAACTACACGAATTTTCTGGCGAAGGTGCAGAACAACGGCGTCAAAGATGTGCAGATTTATCTTTCGCCGAACAGCGCCGAATTGCAGGGCGAGTACCGCGAAGGCGGAAAATTTCGCGGCGTGACGATCGCCAATACCGCGATTCCGGACGTCACCAAGGTGCTGCAAGACCACAACGTAATTTATAACTACAAGGAAGTGAAGAACGCGGACTGGCTGACGTTCCTGGTGAATTTCGGGCCGCTGCTGCTGCTGGTGCTTTTCTGGGTTTTCATGATGAAGCAGATGCAGGCGGGCGGAAACAAGGCACTGAGTTTCGGGAAGTCGCGCGCGCGCTTGCTGACGGCTCAGCAGAAGAAAGCGACGTTCAAGGACGTCGCCGGAATCGATGAACCGAAGGAAGAGCTGTACGAGATTATTGATTTCCTGAAGGACCCGCAGAAATTCCAGAAGCTTGGCGGGCGCATTCCGAAGGGTGTGCTGCTGGTGGGACCTCCAGGAACGGGTAAGACTTTGCTGGCGCGCGCGATTGCGGGCGAGGCGAATGTGCCGTTCTTCTCGATTTCCGGTTCGGATTTCGTGGAAATGTTCGTGGGCGTGGGCGCGAGCCGCGTGCGCGATTTGTTCGAGCAAGGCAAGAAGAACGCGCCCTGCATCATCTTCATTGATGAAATTGATGCGGTCGGGCGGCATCGCGGCGCTGGACTGGGCGGCGGCCACGACGAACGCGAGCAGACTTTGAACGCGTTGCTCGTTGAAATGGACGGATTTGAATCAAACGAAGGCGTCATTCTGATTGCGGCCACGAATCGCCCTGATGTGCTGGATCCAGCGCTGCTGCGGCCGGGCCGTTTCGATCGCCGAGTGGTAGTGCCGCGTCCTGACGTGAAGGGGCGCGAGGAAATCCTTCGCGTGCATACGCGCAAGGTGCCACTTTCCGAGGATGTTGATCTTTCGGTGATTGCGCGCGGCACGCCAGGCTTTTCGGGCGCCGATTTGGCGAATCTGGTGAATGAATCGGCCCTGTGGGCGGCGCGGCAGAACCGCAAGTTTGTAGCGATGGTGGACTTCGAGATGTCCAAGGACAAAGTCCTGATGGGCGTCGAGCGAAGATCCATGATTTTGTCAGACGAAGAAAAGCGCAACACGGCGTACCACGAGGCCGGACACGCGCTTGTGGCGGCAATGACGCCGGGCGCTGATCCGCTGCACAAGGTGACCATCATTCCGCGCGGCATGGCGCTGGGCGTAACCATGCAATTGCCAATCGACGACAAGCACACATACACCAAGGAATTTCTGGAAGCGCAGCTTGCCGTACTGATGGGCGGGCGCGCGGCCGAGGAAATTTTTCTGCACCACATCACCACCGGCGCCGGGAACGATATCGAACGCGCCACCGAGATCGCGCGGCAGATGGTCTGCGAGTGGGGCATGAGCGTTCTGGGGCCGCTTACTTTCGGCAAGAAGGAAGAAGCGATTTTCCTGGGCCGTGAAATCGCGCAGCACCGGGATTATTCGGAAGACACTGCGATCAAGATTGACGGCGAAGTTCGCAGCATCGTCACGAACGGCTACAGCAAAGCGCGCAACATTCTGGAGACGCAGCGGGACAAGCTCGAGCGTATCGCGCAGGCGCTGCTGGACCGCGAAGTCTTGGATGCAGTGGAATTGAAGCTCTTGATGGAAGGCAAGCCGCTTCCGGAGAAGATACCGCCTCCGCCGCCTGCTGCGCCCCCTGTACCGACGAAGGAGCCGCAACTTTCGCTGCGTCCTGAACCCCGGCCGATTCCGGGTCTGGCAAAGGGCGAAAAACCGGCACCAGCTTAGAACCGCATAGACAATGATTGAGTTTTTGGGAACCCCGTCTCCAAAGAGGCGGGGTTCTTTTTTTTCTAACAAGCGATTCCCCGAGAGCGCAGCGGTAAGCCGAAGTGCGCGCCTACGAGGTGCGGACAAAGGAGGAGACGTTGAATCTCGCGCTGTATACCGAGCAGAGCGCCGGCGGCGGTGCAACCAGGTGGATGGCGCTACGGAGGCGTTCGGGCCGGCACGGGATGCACATGCAAACTACGGCGCCGATCTGATGGCTGGTGGCATAGTCGGATGGCAGCGCGGAGGTCGTGAGTAGGATCACGGGAATGTGCTGCAAGCGCGCGTTAGTCTTCACAATAGCGCAGAGGTCCTTGCCGCAGATTTCATGGCCTTCGGCCTCGGCGAGAATCACGTTGGGCGTCTCGCTGTGGAGAATATCCAGCCCGTCTTGCGCGGTGGAGACAACCACGACGTGGTAGCCATCCTTTTCAAGGATTTCGCGCAACGCGCGCGCGGCTGCCGAATCCGACACAACGCAGAGGACACGAACTTGATTGGGGAACGGAGAGGAGGGAACCGCCCAAGCTTCCTGCTCGCAAGGACCCGATAAAAACTGCAGAGCGAGGGCGTACGTGAGGTTCGGCAGGAGCACGTTACGGATTACTTGTGCGTTGCGCGGCACATTGATCGCGGTCGGAGCGCTCCAATAAGGACAGGCGACCTGGAGCTTTTGACCGACGGAATATCCACCTCGCGAAGTGGACAACAACAGGCCATCGAGGGAGACGTCGAGGCTGGTGACAAGGTCCTCAAAGACATCGAGCGTCCCCACTCCACCGCGAATCTGGACCGGAACGGTGAACATGCCTCGTTTACGTTTGCGCCGGTCGACACCGATTTTAACGGGCTCTTGCTGGGACACGTGCAGAGTAGGAACGATCTTGATTTGCGCGCTCACTGTGGGTTCACCCGCCTGAGGACCGGATAGATTCTAAGCCAGACTAACAATATGCCGAGCAATTGCTGCTGTACCATATGCGCACTATTGCGTCGAACGATACCCCCACTGAATCCACGGCACTTCCGCACTGCGGTAGCCGTAGGTGATTTGCATATCGGCTGCACCGAGAAAGTCTATAGCACGAAAACGTCCATCGACGCGTACGGGGTTGGTGCGGACGATATCTGATCCGGCAAAATTGGCGTAAAATGCGCGTATGACTCAGAAACCGTTGGATACGTTCATGGTTAGTTGCCCTTGCTGCCAGGCGAAATTGACGGTGGATCGCGAGATTGGCGTGGTGTTGTCGCACGTGCCTCCGCCAAAGCCGCCGCCTTCGGTGGACCTGGACGATACAGCGGCGCTGCTGCGGCAACAGGTGGACGCGGTGGAAGCGAAATTCCGCGCGTCGGTAGAAGCGGAGAAATCGAAGGAAGACGTACTTGCGCGAAAATTCGCCGAGGGTTTGAAGAAGGCGAAAGACGGACCGATCGAAAAACCGCTGCGAGATTTCGACCTCGATTAGACGCGCGATGCGACCGCGGCGGATTTCCGAGAAGCGCCGTGAGCATTGGCCTATACCTCTAGTTTTGCCTCTTGCTGTTTTACTCGCCTTAGCGCTGGCGACTTTGTCTTTCGTTCAGCCGGAAGTCTCGCTGCAAGCGCAGCAAAAATCGAAACTGCCTCGACCGCAACGCCTTGATGAAGGTGTCAGCTGGAGACGGGATACGGCGACCGGAGAACTGACCGCGATTCCGGCGGGCAGCGCGGCGAAGGGTAATGGCGCGAAACCGCCGAGTGACGTCGGGAGCGATGCTGCTACTCATGCGATCTCGGTGGTCACGCAGATTGTTCCGGTGACGTGCAGCGTGATCGGCGCGGATGGAGTGGCGGTTCGCGGATTGCAGGCTGGGGATTTCCGGGTCTTCGATGAGGGCGTGCAACAGCCGCTGACGTATTTTGACGCTTCCACCACGTCGGCCAGCGTGGCTGTGGTGATCGATGCCAGCCCCAGCGTGCTGCGCGAATCAGATGAAATGAGAAATGCGGCGCGGGCGCTGGTGGATGCGCTTTCGTCTTCAGATCAAACCGCGATCGTGGATTTTTCGGCGCACGCCTATCTGCAGCTTCCTTTTTCCGGCGATTGGGGACTGATCCGCAAAGCTGTGGCGCGTGTGGACGCGCGCTCGCTGCTGGAGGATACGGGCGGTTCGAACATTTACCAGGCGGTGTTCCTGACCGCGCATGAGCTGTTTGCGGGGCGTACCGGGCGCAAGGCCATCGTCCTGCTGACAGACGGACAGGACAGTGGGCTCGGGCTCACGCTCGATCCCAAGACGGCGGGGCCTCGCGCAGGCTGGCCGCGCGATCAGCTGACATTTGACGACGTGGCGAGAGCGCTGGCGGCGGAGGACGTTGTTCTGTTTGCCGTGTCCACCGAAAGCCGCCCGAAGATTATGACGCCGGCCTGGGTGCAGTCCCATGCGAGCCAAACCCTGGTGACGTATGCGGCGCAAGGATGGGGCATACCGGCCTACACCTTGTACCTGGCGGAACTGACGCGACGATCCGGCGGGCAATTGTATTTCCTGCGTGAAGCGGAAACGCTCGCGGATACGTTTCGCCAAATCGCGCTCAAGATTCGCGCAGAGTACACTCTGGGATTTTCTCCTGCGAATAATGGTAACGCAGCGCCCCATCCTGGCTGGCACCAGCTGCGCGTGGAAGTGATCGATCACGGTGAGCCGACCGTGGTGCATCGTTCTTCGTACTACGTGACTGCGACGCCGTAACACCAACCTTCTGGTGCGCTGACATCTTCGACCCTTCAGGACGAGTACCTGCGCTGTCGTGCTTAGGCTTTTGCAAAAACCGTGATTCAATAGCGGGCGATGTTTCATCGGCGACAATTTCAACTGCGATTGCCCGCGCGCACGCTCGCGCTGGGCGAACGTACGTTGGTGATGGGCGTGCTGAATGTGACGCCCGATAGTTTTTCCGACGGCGGATTATTTTTGAATGCCGACGCAGCCGTGGCGCAGGCTTTGGCCATGGAACGCGCTGGCGCCGACATTATCGACGTGGGAGGGGAATCGACGCGGCCCGGCTCGCTGGGCGTTTCGGCGGAAACGGAATTGGGGCGCGTGCTTCCGGTGATCGAAAAGCTGCGCGGCAAGATTCGGATTCCGCTTTCGGTGGATACAAGTAAATCGGTGGTGGCGGAGGCGGCTGCAGCGGCGGGCGCTGAGATTGTGAATGATGTGACGGCGCTGCAAGACGATTCGCGGATCGCGGAGGTGGTGCGGCGACGCAAGCTCGGGCTCGTGCTGATGCATATGCGCGGGAAGCCACGCACGATGCAGAAGACTCCGTTTGCGCGCGACGTGCTGCGCGACGTCACGACAGGTTTGCGGCATGCGGTGAAATTGGCGCAGCGAGCAGGAATCGCGAAATCGCATATTGTGCTGGATCCAGGGATAGGATTCGGCAAGAGCTACGAGCAGAATTGCGAATTGCTGGCTCGCTTGCCCGAGCTCGCGCGCTTGGGTTATCCACTGCTGGTGGGCACTTCGCGAAAGAGTTTCATTGGCCGACTGCTGGAGACGGGTGAGGCGCGCGGGGGCACTGGTCGAGATCGAATCTGGGGCACCGCGGCAACGGTTGCGGCGAGCATTCTGCAGGGGGCGCACATCGTTCGGGTACACGATGTGGCGGAAATGACGCAGGTGGCGCGAGTTTCGGACGCGATCGCAGCTCCAGGGCTGACGCGCCGCCGCTAAAGACCGGTGATCACGCCGAGGCAAGATTGCACGCTGCAGCGACAGGCGAATTAAGCGGTTGCTACGGAGTGAACGATCGACTTTCTCGGACATTTTCGGGGCCTTACTTCGGTCCAGCGCAACACGTTCATCGCCTGTTTCCTGGGGTGGTCGCTGGACGCTTTCGATTTTTTCATTTTGGTTTTTTGCGTCAGCGCTATCGCCACAGAATTCCACGCGCAGGTTTCCGCAATCGCCGAAGCTATTTTCCTGACGCTGGCGATGCGCCCGATAGGTGCGTTTCTGTTCGGGATGATTGCCGACCGCTGTGGCCGGCGACCGGCGCTGATGATCGACATCGTCGCGTATTCAGTATTCGAGCTGGCTTCCGCGTTCGCTCCTTCGCTACATGTTTTTCTGATCATGCGGGCGCTGTTTGGGATTGCGATGGGCGGCGAGTGGGGCGTGGGCGCCGCACTGGCCTTCGAAACATTGCCGCAAGAAAACCGCGGGTTTTTCTCCGGGTTGCTGCAAGAAGGCTACGTGGTGGGTTATCTGCTGGCTGCGCTCGGCTACGGCACTGTTTTCCATTATGTAGGGTGGCGCGGAATGTTTGTGATCGGCGCGCTGCCGGCTTTCGTAGTGATTTTCATTCGCACGAAGGTAGAGGAATCGCCTGCCTGGAGGCAGGGTCGCGGAAGCGCAATCGGGGTGGGGCGAAGCTTGGGGACGGATATTGTGAAGTACCTGGGCACTTTCGTTTTTCTGACGATATTGATGTTCGCATTTAACGTTTACAGCCACGGCACGCAGGACCTGTATCCCACATTTCTGCAGAAGAATCGGGACTTTTCGCCGAAGACCGTGGGAATGGTCGCCATTGTGTACAACCTTGGCGCGTTGATGGGCGGAATCTTTTTCGGCTCGTGGTCAGAGCGCATCGGCCGGCGCAAGGCGATCGTGATTGCGGCGGCGCTGACGATCCCGATGATTCCGCTGTGGATTTACTCGCACACCGCGCCGATGCTGGCGTTCGGAAGTTTTCTGATGCAGTTCATGGTGCAGGGGGCGTGGGGTGTGATTCCGGCGCACTTGAACGAGCTTTCGCCGCCGGCGGTGCGCGGGACGTTTCCTGGATTTGCGTATCAAATCGGCAATTTGCTGGCTTCGCGAAATTCCGTGATTCAGGCGAAGCTCGCGGAACGTTATTTCGGAGGGAATTACGCGCCGGTGCTGGCCTGGACTGCTCTGCTGGTTGCCGCACTGGTTGTGGTCGTGACGATCAGCGGGCGGGAGGCGAAGGGTGCGGATCTTTCGGATACGAGGTAGAGGACGCCACGCGGGCGGTTCTCGAACCGCCCCTACTGCCGGCGATTGCAAGTTCTCGCGCACCCGACTTACGAGTTTGCAAGTTCCTGTGTTTGAAATGGCAGGCGCCTGAGGCGTTTTCCGGTCGCGGCAAAGATTGCGTTCGCTACCGCTGGAGCGGTGGAAGGCACGCCGGGCTCGCCAATTCCTCCAGGGGGTTCGTGGCTCGGTACGAGGTGGACTTCGACCCTGGGCATGTCAGCGATACGGAGCATCGGATAATTATCGAAATTGGACTGCTGCACCTGGCCATTCTGAATCGTGATTTCATCATAAAGCGCCGAGGTGAGGCCGAAGACCACGCCGCCTTCGATTTGCGCGGCTACCAGGTCGGGATTGATGACCTGGCCGCAGTCCACCGCGACGACGACGCGGTCCACGCGCAGCGTGCCGTCTTTTGCTACGGTTACTTCCGCGACGTGGGCGACGTAGCTGCCGAAGCCGTAGAGGCCGGCGATGCCGCGGCCACGCCCCGCCGGTAGCGGCTTACCCCAATCTGACTTTTCCGCGACGAGATTCAGGACACCGAGCAGCCGATCAACATTGACGGGCGTTTCGCCCTCGTTATCAGCGCCGCCGGCTGGTTTCTGTTTGGTCGCGATCAATTCGCGCCTCAGCGCGAGCGGATCCTTGCCACTGGCTGCGGCAATTTCGTCGATGAAGCTTTGCACTGCGAAATGATTCCAATTCGTGTCCACCGCGCGCCAGTAACCGCGCGGAACGGCGGTGTGCAGGAAACTTTGCTGCAGAAAATAATTCGCCACTGTGCCGTTGGGAAGCCCGGTGCCAGCGATTTCGGTGCCGCCCGTGTCGGGTAGCTCACCGCCAAGAAAAGTGCTGTCGGTCGAGGGAGCGGCGATGTGATGCAGCCATGAAGTGACTTGACCCTGCGCGTCGAGTCCGGCGCGCAGGCGATGGTGAGAGATGGGGCGGTAGTAATCGTGACGGATGTCGTCATCGCGGGTCCAGATCACTTTTACAGGCGTGCCCGCCGAGCGTGAAATCAAGGCGGCTTCGACGCCGTAATCAATGCAGAGCCGACGGCCAAAGCCGCCGCCGATCAGAGTGATGTGAATCGTGAGAGCGGATTGCGGCAGATTCAGCACGCTGGCTAATGCGGTGGCCATGCCATTCGGATTTTGCGTAGGAGCCCAGACCTCGCATTTGCCGTCGCGGACGGAGGCGGTGCAGTTCACGGGCTCCATGGTCATGTGCGCGAGAAACGGAGTTTCGTAATCGGCTTCGACGGTTTTCGCGGCAGAGGCGATGACCGCGTCGGGATCACCGATTTTTTTCAACTCCTTGCCGGGAGTTTTCAGCAGTTCGGTGAGGGTGGCGCGTTGTTTTTCGGTCGATTCCTCGGCACCGGGACCGTTGTCCCAATCGATGGTGAGTGCGCGACGGCCAGCGATGGCTTGCCAGGTGGAATCGGCCACGACTGCGACGCCGCCCCACAGATAATGCTGATGGCCGGAATCTGGCTTGCGCTCTTCGCCGAAGAGCGGCGGCATTTCGACAGCGGGCACTTCGAAGACTTTTCTGACGCCGGGGACAGCCAGTGCGCGAGTGGCGTCGAATTTTTTCACTTTGCCGCCGAAGACCGGAGGGCGCGCGACGACAGCGTAGAGCATGCCAGGAACTTTTGTGTCGATGCCGTAGTGCGCTTCGCCAATGACGATGTGCTGGTTATCCACGCGGGCGCGCTTGGTGCCGACGATGCGATAATCCTTGGGAACCTTCAGCGGGGCGTCCGTCGGAACTGGTACAGAAGCGGCTTTGACCGCCAGCTGGCCGTAAGTTAGCTTTCGCCCCGTTTTTTTGTGCTCGATCACACTGCCGCCGGCGGCGCTGCATTCGTCTTTCTTTACGCCCCAGGTCTCGGAAGCAGCGGTGAGCAACATATCGCGCGCGGAAGCGCCGGCTTTGCGCAGCGGATCCCAAGTGCTGCGGATACTCATGCTGCCGCCGGTGGTCATGTCGCCGTACTGCGGATCGCAATCGCCCTGCTCGATTTTTACGCGCGACCAATCGGCATCCAGTTCCTCCGCGAGGATCATGGCGAGGGCCGTGCGTACGCCTTGGCCCATCTCCGAGCGAGTCACGACGAGACGAATGTCGCCTTGCGGGTCGATCGTGATGTACGCGTTCGGCTTGAAGCCCTGTTCGGGCGCGCTCGGCGCTGCGGCGAACGCGGGTACATAAAACGCGAGCAGGAGGCCGGCGCTGCCGGCAGCGCCGGATTTCAGAAATTCGCGGCGCGAAGCATTTGTTGCAGCGCGCAGCGTGCTCACTGGGCGCCTCCTGCGCTGGCTCGCAGGCGGGCGGTGGTCAACAGCCAAAGCGAGGGAGCATCGGGCGAAACTTCCACAAAATGTTGCCGGCCGTTCACGGTGAGCGAAATTGCATCCATGCGGTTTTCCCCCGGCGTGCGTCGGGTGAAACGAAACTGTACGTTCAGACCGCGCGAAATGCAAATTGTGTGCGCCGATTGGCGAGCGCGGGCATCAAAAATTACAGTTTCGCCAGATCCGGCCGAAAAGGGTAAAATCGGGTGGATCGATCTAGTGCTAAAGGAGCCGTTATGAGCGCGCCATCTTCCACAGGACCTTCCGCCGCCACGGTGAGTGCAGTAAAGGAAAAAGCGAAACTGCTGAGCATTTATTCAATGATGGCCACGACGGCCGCTGGCTCGGGACACCCGACTTCGTGCATGTCCGCCGCTGAGCTGGTCGCGGGCGTATTTTTCCACGCGATGAAGTTCGATCCGAAAAATGCGAACTCGAATGACGCTGATCGCTTTGTGCTATCCAAAGGTCATGCCGCGCCGGTGCTCTACGCGGCGCTGGCCGAAGCAGGCGTGTTCCCCGTTTCGCGCGTGATGACGCTGCGTGAGTTTTCCAGCGAACTGGAAGGACATCCTACGCCCCGGATTCACGGCGTAGATGCTGCGACCGGATCGCTCGGGCAAGGGCTTTCAGTAGGCGCGGGTCTGGCAATTGGCGCTCGGATGGACAAGAGCCCAACGCGGGTGTACGTGCTGACTGGCGATGGCGAATTGGCCGAAGGGCAAGTTTGGGAAGCGGCTGCATTCGCGGCGCACTACAACCTGGACAATCTGACGGTGATTGCGGACATCAACCGGCTGGGTCAGAGCGAACCGACGATGTACCAACACGATATGGAGCGCTACCGGCTGAAGTTCGAGTCGGAAGGCTTCGATACTCAGGTGATTGATGGGCACGACGTGGCGGCCGTGCTGGCGGCGCTGGACCGCGCAAAGACGGTCAAGGGCAAGCCGCAGGCGATAGTGGCGCGGACGATCAAGGGCCACGGGTTCAGCCAAGTTGCGGACAAGCTGAACTGGCATGGAAAGCCTTTCTCGAAGGAACAGCTCGCCGCGGCGATTCAGGAACTGGGCGGCGGACCGACGGTGCCACCCGACCCGGGAAAGTCCTACGAACGCACGCCTCTGCCGACGCCACCTGATTTCCCTGAGCCTCCGGCTCCAGAATATGCGGCGGATGCTAAGGTGGCTACGCGCGAGGCATACGGATTCGCGCTGAAGCGGCTGGGCGCTGCGAACAAGCATGTGGTGGCCATTTCTGGCGACGTGAAGAACTCGACGTTTTCGGAGATATTTGGCGACGCCTACCCGGATCATTTCTGGCAGGGATACATCGCAGAGCAGAACTTGGTGAGCGTTGCGGTGGGATTGCAGGCGCGCGGCAAAGTGCCCTTTGCCGACACATTCGCCTGCTTCCTTTCGCGCGCGTACGACAACGTGCGCATGGCGGCGATCAGCCGCGCGAACATCAATTTGTGCGGCTCACATTGCGGGGTATCCATCGGCGAAGATGGGCCATCGCAGATGGCGCTGGAAGACATCGCGATGTTCCGCGCGATTCATGGTTCGGCTGTTTTTTATCCGAGCGACGCCGTTTCCACCGAACGGATCACGGAGACCATGGCGCGACGTCCGGGGATCAACTATTTGCGCACTTCGCGGCCGAAAATGCCCATTCTGTATGCGAAGGACGAGAAATTCCCCGTTCCCGGCTTTAAAGTGCTGCGGAAGAGTGCAGACGATAAGGTGACGGTGATCGGAGCGGGCGTGACGCTGCATGAGGCGCTGAAGGCAGCGGATCAATTGAAGGCAACGGGCACCGCAGTGCGCGTGATTGACCTGTACTGCGTGAAGCCTCTGGACGGCAAGGCGCTGGCTGCCGAGGTCGGTGCTACGGGTGGGCGGCTTGTGACAGCGGAGGACCACTGGCCGGAAGGTGGTTTGGGTGAAGCTGTGCTGCACGCATTGGCTGCTGCGGGTGCACCGCCTGCAAAGTTCAAGCTGGTCGCCGTTACTGACATGCCTCACTCGGGAAAGCCGGACGAGCTTGTGGATGCGTTTGGAATCTCGGCACGGCACATCGTCGAGGCTGTGAAGGGCGTGCTGTAAGCACGACTCACTGCCGTGCGGTCTGAAGAGCGTTGCAAGGTCCTCCGGTGATCCGGAGTTTCCGCCGAAGTTGGGGACAATCTGTTCACGCGAGCCGGTTTCGCTCTCACATTAAGTGTTTTCGTCACTATTGCCCCAACTATCGAAGCGTTGGTGTTCCACACGGAACTAAATCGAGGATAAATTGACGGAGAAGCGCGTTCTAGTTGGGGTTTTACCGGAAGTAGTGGTGCTCGATTCGGGCGATCAAGCGGAATGGATATCGAATGCGGGGAACATCAAGATTGAGTTCGACTCGCAGCGTTGCCCGTTCTCTTCTAACGTATTCCAGGCGCCGCCGGGAGTACGCCTGGTCAGTGGACCGCTGCGCCCGGGACTGAATCCGGGCTCTTATAAGTACCGGTTGTCGCTAAATGACGTAGTTTTGGCGCAGGGCGAGGTTCTGGTCCGGGAAAAATAGACACCCGGCACCGGGAACCATTGCGAGCCCTTCGTGCGCTCCTAGTCGCCGGCTGCGGCTGAGAATGCCCGCTCACGCTCTTGCGACACCGAATCCGCTAGAACGCGGCGGACCGGCGCCAAGAGCGACGCGGGAACGGGTCGTTCGCTCGCGACGCTCATTTCCGCTACTTTGCGAGGGTATTCGCGACGACGGTCCAGCCGCAGACCGGATTCCTGCAGCAGGTCGCCGGTGAGATTCGGGTCGTCGGTGCGTTCCACGCCCCAGAAGCGCAAGCGCTCCTCGCTTTTCTGCAAGAGTTGCAAGGATTCTTCGAGCTTTTTCATCCCGGCGTTGAACGATGAAGCGAGAAAATAGACCGATAAGGACCAAGCGCCGCGTTCAAATTGCACGCGGATGCGGATGTTGTACTTGCCGTTCTGATTCTTCTCCATCGCGCAGTGGTATAGGTTTCCAGACGCACCGCTTTTGGTGGACATCATGCTCCTCAACTTCCCGTTACCGGCGGACTCGACCGATCCTGTCCGGATGCGGCCTCGCTTTGCTTCCGAAATACCCGCTGCGAGCCTGCCTGCCCTAGAATTCTTCAGCGCCATAGGAACACTCCTTTAAAACGTCTGTCTGTTGAGCGCCAAGCGACATAGGGCTGGAAGGCAACTACCCTAGATCCCCGAGTTACCAGGGAAGAGGACCCCGCTGGCTACGGGGCAGGCTCTGCGGATAGAAATAGTCTAGCGAAGAGGGTACCGGACGGCAAGAGAAGAGTAATAATTATTTAAGCTGCTTATTTTCAGATACTTAAGATGATTTTGAGCCTGTCAACTTCTTCATCGCGTCGGCGTTGATTACCAACTTTCCTTCGCTCTTCAGCCGGTTCTCAAGAGCCACGCGGAAGGCCTCGAACGCAGCGTTCTGCTTAGTTTGGAGCAATTGCTGACGGATTTGGTCGGCCTGCAGCACCACCGCAGCGTCGTTGACGGGCTCGTGGGCAGCGACGCGATAGACGAGCCAGTTCCCTGTGACGGCCTTAGGGTCGCTCACCTGGCCTACGGGCATCGAGAAGGCTGCGTCTAGCAGCTGGCCAGAGCCGACGTCCGGGATCGAGCCCGTACGCGAGAACGAATCCGACGTCTTAATAGCGAGATTGAGGGATTTCGCAGCTTTGTCGAAGGGCTCTCCGCCTTTTGCGATTTTGGCGAGTTCCTCGGCCTTGGATTTAGCCAGCTCGAGTGATTTCTCCTGCTGATAATCCGCGAGCACGCGACTGCGGACCTCGGCGAAGGTTCCCTGGTGGCCTGGCTGAATATCCTTCGGCGTGACAATCGCAAAACCCTGTGGAGTCTGAATCGGCTGGCTCAGCTCACCGGGACGGAGCTGGAATACGGCCGACTTTACATCCTGTGAATTGGCGAACGCCGCGACCGGGTCAGCAGCGGACGCAAGGGGCAATTCTCCTACGGTCAAATTGAATTTTTTCGCTAGATCATCGAGTGGCTGGTGATTCGACTGGCGAATAGCGGAGGCCATCTTCTCGGAGATGTCGTTGGCCTCGGCGCTGACCTTCTCATCGAGAACCGTGGGCTCAATGCTGCTGCGGACCTCTTCGAACGGCTTGGTGTGAGCCTGCTCGTGATCGATAACTTTGATGATGTGAAAGCCGTATTGAGTCTTCACCAGATCCGAGATGGACCCCTTGGGCAGGGTGAAGGCAGCCTGCTGGAATTCGGGCACGGTCTGACCTTCGACGATCCAGCCCAGATCGCCACCTTTGGGTTTCGTGCCGTCGTCCTCAGAGAACTTCTTGGCGAGATCCTCAAAATTCGCGCCGCTCTTGGCCTTCTTCAGAACATCTTCGGCTTTCTGGCGAATTTCCGCGATTTCGGCATCCGTCTTGCCGACCGTTTTGAACAGGATGTGCTCAACGTGGACGCGGTTCTCGACCTTGTACTCATCGATATGGGAATTATAGTACGCGCGAAGCACATCATCACCGACCGTGGTGGTGGCACGCAACTTCGCCAGATCCAGCAGGGCAAAGCGCGCCGAGCGCTTCTCTGGAACCTGATAGAGCCCCGCGTGCTTGGAATAATAGGCCGACAATTCCGCATCCGTCGGCTGGATCGTAGGCGCAAGTTCCGAGGGCTTTAGCAGGACGTATTCAAGCTGAACTTTTTCGTTGCGACGGCGATATTCCGCCTGTATTTCGGCGGGGCTAACGGTGATCCCATCCGTGACCAGATGTCGGAACTTATCCTGCAGCATCTGGTCCCGCAAGAAGTCCTCAAATTCCGGAATGGACATACCGGTGCGGGTCTGGACCTCGGTGGTGTAGCGGTCTTTGAGCCAAGTGTCGCCGTTCCACGCAGCCGGGAGAATCAGCTTAATGCGATCCGAGAGTTCCTGGTCGGTAACACGGATACCGAGCCGCTGCGACTCTACCGTGAGCGCCTGTTTGAGAATCATCTGATCCAAAACTTGTTTGGCGTACAGGCCCTTCAGAACATCGGGGACCGATTGGCCGTGGAGCGCGGTATTTAGCTGGCGTTGCACGTCCGTGGCGGTGATGCTCTGCCCGCCTACGGTGGCGACGGCATCGGGACTATTGGTGAACGCGGCGCTGCCCATTCCCGGGATCAGATAGGTCAGCATGCTCAAGCAGATGACCCCCAGCAGAACGCTCATCCCGATCTTGACCCAGCGATTCCGTTCCAGGTCCCGTTGCTGAATGCTTTTCAACATGACTGTCTGTAGCTCCCTCTGCCTTGGCAAATCACGCAATTATAATGGAGTTGACGTGCGCGGCTCAACGAGATTCATGCCGAAGCAGCCGAAATGCGCGACCGGCGCCTGCTGGCGCCTAACCGCCGTATTGCCAGGGAGAACCGGTGACGGTCAGCGGCTCGACCTGTTTGCGTAGCACGGCATCTAAGACCTCAAAGACTACGACAGCGTGATCTCCCGGTGTGGCCACAATTTCCAGGGCCTTACATTCCAAGTAGGCACCCAAGTTTTCCAAGACCGGCGCGCCATTAGATCCTGCGACGTAGGGCTCGCCGTTCAACAGCCCCTGCGACTCGGTGGTCGCTGCAAAGAATTTCTGCGCGATGAGTTGCTGGTCGCTGCTGAGCACGTGAAGCACTGCAGCGCGGCTTTCGGTCACACATTGGAACGCGCTGCCATCTTTTCGCAGAGCAACCATTAACAGCGGCGGTTTGAAGGAAGACTGCGAAACCCACGTGATGGTGGTGGCGCCAAAGCGCTCTGCGCTGCGGGAAGTGAGGATATACATGCCGTTCGTTAGCAGACGCAGGACTTTTTGCTTGGTTTTGGAATCCATAATTGCGAGCGCATTTTACTGCAGTGGACGGAACAGGGAGGACACTATTTGTAACGGAAGTACTGTTCGCAGATTGTTGCTGTGCCAAATCTTAAATTTTGGAGTTACCGCGGACAGGGTGGGTGTTTTTCGGCGGTCGCCAATCCGACTGCGATCGGGCTCCCCGCTCTCCCCTTTTTCTGCGCGCACTACTGCGCGAGGATTTTCTTGATTTCTCCGGCTTGGCTGTAATTCGGATTGATTTGCAGGGCGTATTGCAGCTGTTTCTTGGCCATGTCGATGTTGTTGGACTTCAAGTAGGCCATCCCGAGGTGATAGTGATAGGTGGCGTTTTCCGGATTGCCCTTCACCGCATCCTGGGATTTGATGGCCTCCTGGAACAGATCAATCGCGGCACTATAAACGCCCTGCTGATAGTAAGCCCATCCGAGCGTGTCGGCGGAATTCGGGGAATCGGGCATCCCCTTGCGGCCAATTTGCGCCAATGAGAGCGCAACATTAACGTTGCCACCGTGCTCGAGCATCAGGTAGGCGAGATTGTTTGCAGCAAGCGCATAATCGGGCTGAATCTCCAGCGCCTTTTTATAGAGATCTTCGGCCTCCTGCCACTGGTCGCGTGTTTCGAGCAGGCTGCCCAGCGCAACATAGATGCGAATGTCGCGAGGATTGGATTGCAGGGCGCTGCGGTAACCGGCGATCGCCTGATCGACGGAGCCGCGGGAAATCTGAACGCTCGATAGAAGCAGGAATGCATTGACGTTGTTCTTGTCGAGATCAGTCGCTTTCTGGAAGGCTTGTTCGGCTTTGGCAGAGTCCTGGTTGCGAAGCTCGACTTGACCGAGCAAAACGTAGAAACCGCTGCTATCGGGGACTTTCGCAATCTGATCCTGCACGATGCGCAGGGCGGCGGGCAGTTGCTTCTGTGCGAGAGCGACATTCACCAAACCGGTGAGAGCGTCAAGCCCAGATGGATTTCGCTGCAAAGCGTCGGAATAATATTTCTGGGCTTCGTCGAGCTTTTTTTGAACCGCGCGTAAATCGCCCATGCGCGCATAGCCGGCACTCTTGTCTGGAGCTGTGCTGATCGCTCTTTTGAAATCCGCCTCGGCCCCCGCCTGATCTTTCTTCATTAACAGAGCTTGACCGTGCAGGATGTAGCCTTCCGGGGAGCGCGGATCAAGCATCATGAGCTTTCCGCCGGTTTCTTCGAGCAACGACTCGTCACCGCGATGGATTGCAAGCGAAGCCAAGGCGCGAAGGGGTTCCATCATGCCCGGTTGGAGCTTAGAGGCCTGCCGCCATTCGGATTCGGCCTGGCCGACATTTTGCGTCGCGGCGTATGCCAGACCGAGTTGAAAATGAGCCATGGCGTTGTCCGGAGAATTCTTCACGACCTGCTCCAGCAGGTGGACGGCGTCGCCGGATTTTCCCTGGCGAATCAAAATCTGACCGCGCAGCGTCATGGCGCCCGGATCGGAGGGCGAATTCTTCAGGAGCGCGTCGGCAACCTTGCTCGCATCGTCCAGGCGATTTTGCTGGAACAGCAGCTCCGCGTACATTTTGCCTACGATCGAGTCCTTGGGATGCGCGGAGAAAAGTGAAGCAAGCTCCGCAAGCGCTTTGTCCCACTGCTTCTGACCCAAATAGAATTCGGCGAGCATCCGGTAAGCCGACGGATTGTCCGGGAGAGCGGTCTTAGCATCCTGCAAAACCTTTTCCGCCACGTCCAGCTTGTCTTCGCTCATGTAGAGTCCCGCCAGTGACGCGCGGGGCGACGGGCTTTGGGGATCCACAGCCATCGCGGCTTGAAACTGTTTTTCCGCATCCGACCAGCGTTTCTGGCGTTGGTAGAAAGTTCCCAAGGAGAGCAAGGCGGGCAAGGATTTCGGGTTCAGTGAAACGGCCTTCAGATAGCTTTGTTGGGCGCCGCTTTCATCCTTGGACTTTTCCTGAATGACCGCAAGGTTCAAGTAAGTTTCGGGCCGGTTTGGATCCATCTGGATGGCTTTTTGCGCTTCGGTTAAAGCGTTGGCGAGATCCCCCTGCGCGGCGTCCGCGCGGGAGACAATGGTTTGTGCTTGAGCGTTTTGTGGTTCGCTCTGCAGCACGAATTCGGCGTGGACTCGCGCCTCGGGAATCTTGCCCGCTGCGAGGAACAAGTCGGCCAGGTCCAATTGGGCTCTCAGATTATTGGGATTAATTTCGACAGTCTTCGCAAGTTCCTGATAGGCGCGAAGCCAGTCGGCCTCCTTCAGATAAGTCTGCGCCAGCGCGTAATGCGCCTCTGCATACTTGGAATCGATCTGGATCGCATTCTGAAACTCGATGGCCGCTTCGCGATATTGGCCATGCTGAAAATAACCCTCGCCTTTGGCGAGATGCTTTTGCTTCAGGACATTGGGGTCTCGAGTACACCCTGTGAGGAAAACTGCCGACAACGCAATGGACGCCCAAAAACAGGAGTACTTTCTGACGATCATCGCGCCCTCTCTAGGTGGAAGCCTGCGTAATGGCAGTAAAATCCTACACCTTCGGACAGAAGCAATCCAGCAGACTAAATCTGCCGTTGCCACCCGATATACGGCTCTCGTAAACAACTGGACGGAAGGATCTTAGAGTCAACTCACATGCATTCGCGGATCGCCTGCGATTCTGAACTGTGAACACTGCGGGAATCAGCAGAATGAAGCGACGACCTCGATTGGGCTTTACCTTCATAAAATAAGCGACTTACACAAATATCGATGATTCGGCAACCCTGTAGCCGGGCCGGTTGACGAAATGCCAGCACTTGGGAACAAATGGAAAGTATTTTGCCCTTTCGTGGAGTATCATCGGGATTCCGCGGTCCGACCGCGCCTTTTGCAGTTCGAACAGGTGAACTCATGTTTCCACTATGTCATTACAAACACAATACTTAGACGAACTCTGCGATACGGCGCCGTGGGCTTGCCAGGTGGCAGCTGCATTGCATTCCTAAATAGGCGCCCCGGCGCAGGTTTCGGCATGCAACGGCACGAGGCGAATATCAGGAAGTGAAGGCACAAGAACCAATGACTAGCAACGGGCCTGAGAGCGTACTGATCAACGAGGATTGGGGTTTCGTGACCGGCATTTGTCCGGCGATGCAAACGCTGGAGAGCGTTGTCGCTGAGATCGCGCCGACCAATATCCCGGTATTGTTCTTGGGCGAGAGCGGAACCGGCAAAGCGATGTTTGCGCAACGGCTTCATCAGCTTTCCACAAGAGCAGAAGAACCGCTTATTACGGTGTCGTGCGCCGCAATGAACGCAGCGCAGCTTTCCGCCGAGCTGCGATTGAACGCCAGCCGCGAGGCGGGTGCCGGCCTGGGCACTGCGGGCAGCGTGATTTTCGATGAAATCAGCGAATTGGACTCCGCCTGCCAACGCAATTTGCTGTACGCGCTGCCGGACGGGCTTGCCGATGCGGGGCGCGGATTGCTCGGAGCGCGCGTGATCTCCACCACGCGCCGAAACCTGGATGATGAAATGCGAGCCGGGCGATTTCGCACCGAGCTGTACTACCGGATCAATGGAGTCTGTTTGCGCCTGCCGCCGCTGCGCGACCGCAGAGAAGATATTCCCATACTGGTTGAGTCTTTCCTGAGCAAGCATGCGGCACAGTTCGGACGCCCGCGTCCGTCGCTGAGTCCGCGAACGCTACGAATACTGCTGGAGCATTCCTGGCCGGGAAATATTCGCGAACTTGAAAATGTGGTGAAGAAAATTATTGCGCTCGGCGATGAGCAACTCGCGGTCTCCGAGCTGGCATCGGTGCCCCCCGAGCCTGCGGCGGAGGTGGCTGAGTCTCGCGGTTATTCGCTGAAGGCCGCGTCACGGGCGGCATCTCGGGAAGCCGAGCGGGGCCTAATTCTGAAAGCGCTGGCGCGCACGCGCTGGAATCGCAAGCGAGCCGCACAGGAATTGCAAATTAGTTATAAATCGCTGCTCTATAAATTGAAACAGATCGGCGTTTTGGATTCGGAAGCCGACTAAGGCAGCAGGAGAAACGATGTCCAGACGATTGCAAGTGTTGACAATACTTTGGCTGATGGCGCTGGCTGTGCCGGCGCGAGCGCAGGACCAGTCCGGCGTCGGGAAGCCTGCTCAACCTGCCATTCCAGCAATAGCTAGCGATGACGCCAAGAAGCCCGCAACTGCGGACCCGAATTACGTGATCGGCGCCCAAGACATACTGGACGTCAGCGTGTGGAAAGAGCCGGAAGTTTCGCGCATCGTGCCGGTAAGGCCCGACGGGAAAATTTCGCTGCCCCTATTGAATGACGTGCAGGCAGCTGGACTGACGCCGGCACAACTGGCGGCGCAGATCACCGAAAGTCTGAAGAAATATGTAACAAGTCCGCAGGTGACGGTGATCGTGACAACGATCAACAGCCAGCGAGTTTACATCCTGGGCGAAGTGACGCGACCGGGAGCGTTTCCCATGCTGCCGGGAATGACGGTGATGCAAGCGCTATCCAGCGCGGGTGGTTTTACGCCTTTTGCGAAAATGAAAAGCATTTATGTGTTGCGCACGGATAACGG
>JBEKHD010000028.1:0-72062 GCA_050012455.1 Candidatus Acidiferrales bacterium
GTTTAGAACCGCGACCGAGATCGCTTCCTTGTGCACATCCATCCCGATATACTTCATGTTATCCATACAGGGCGCTCCTTTCGGGGATAGGTTCGAGCCGAACACTCAAAACCTACTCCAATTGGGGCGCCCTTTTATATTGCGTCGCGTAGCCGGTACAGCGCGCAGCGTAGTTCCGGACATGCGCCGCGTCATTCCGCTTTTCCGGTAACGTTAATCAGGCACGGTGCCGGAAGTAGAATCTCTGCGTCGGTCGTCTCTCTGATCGTGTGCAAAACGGTACAGATGACAGAACGCATTTGATGGACACTCCCCCAACTGCAAGGTCATCCACGATTTAGAGGAGTTCAAATGGCTCAACCCCAAGCCACCAGAAGCATCATTGACACTCACCGACACATTTTCGGTCCAAAACTGCGTCAGAAATTGGTTGAGAATATAGGCCTTGACGATTCAAAGCCGTTTCCGCAGGTCTTTGGGGACGAGATGTTTTTCTATCGCGAGTCGGTTGACGTTGATTATTCAATGGAGATTCAGCGGCAAAGCGGGGTCACGCTGTGCGTGAACAGCTATGGCGGCGAGGTGGAGACGTTCGCCCAGCACGTCATCAAAGCGGGCACCACTGACACGCTCAAATTCCTGAACGACGAGTCTTTCGAGCTTCGAGATAGATTCCTCGATGAGGTTGCCTGTACGGCCAACGCTCATGCTCTTGAAGAGAGTTCGCGTGATGTCATCGATCCACTGATCTCGAATAAAGAGGCCTGCTGCATCAGCATTGCGAGCAGCTACGGAGCGGGCTCAGATCAAATCTTTCTGGACTCACCGAAAGCTGAATGGCTATGGGAGTACGCGCAGGCCAAAGATGTTCTCGTTCACATTCATCCTCCTCTCGTAGCTATAGGCGCTGCTTCAATGCAGCAGTATAGGCTTAACGAAGCGGTAGGTAGGCCATTTGATACGGCGCTGTCGGCAGCTCGCATGATCTATAGCGGCGTCTTCGATAAATATCCCAAGCTTAAAGTTCTTTTTGTTCACATGGGCGGAGCCGTCGCCCCCGTTGTTTGCAGACTCGATTGGAACTGGGAGTTGAACTATAAAGGTATCCAAAATCCACCAATCGACAAGGTGGATAAGAACCTTCGTAAGCCTTCGGAGTATTTCAAGTCGAATATTTATGTGGACACTATGGGTCCAAGCGCGATCTGCCTCAAAGCCATGATCGAAATGTGCGGCGTTGACCACGTACTGTTTGGAACTGATTTCGGGCCAGTTCCCATGAGCCCAAAGCTGCACATCGATCTCGTGGACGACATGATCACCGACGCAGGAGATCGTAACAAGATTCTCTCAACCAATGCAGTTGGTTTGCTGCGCTTATTTGCTCGCACGCAGCTTGACCGACGCGGGGTGGCTGCTTCGGATTGACTCCATCAAAACTCTCGCCTTCGCAAATCACGGATGTTCTGGCTGGTAGATTTCCAGCGGGCGGCGTGACCTCCCACGTGGGACCGCTAATACCGTAACGACCTGCGCTCCTCAGTCGGCTCTAGCCGCCCAGCGGTTAGCACTGCGTACGTGTGAAACGCAATCCCAATACCAAGGCTGTTCCCCGTAGGTCCGCTTTGGCCAACATGGACAACTCGCCCATCGCAGCACCACCGCACGATGGGCTTTCCGAATATCTGCTCTGGCATTACCAGATAAGTCCGAACGAGGGTGTCCACTTCGAGTTGAATCTCGCTGGAAAAATACATGCCGCCTTCTGAGAGGTTGGCAGTCTCAATGGCATATTCCGTGGAACCGCTTTCGTCGAGCCTGCGAACTCTGGCGGGAACATTGAAATTAAAGCGGGGTGTCGCTCTCTCGCACGCGTACATACACCCTCCGGTAAAACAGTCGTCGAATACGGAAGGGTCAGTACAGCTTGCTCTCAACCTACGCGCAGAACTGTCCCATAAAGCACACTCCGAATGCGTTGCAGGTTGACGATGGCTGGATTGGTGTCATTGGTGCCGCTTCTGCTCCCGGGCGATTCTCCGTTTCGATAGTTTTCTTGCTTTCCTCTCAGACGCAAGGAACGCCTCTGCCGCAAGGCTTTCTTTTTCCCACAGAGACATGCCGTCTGGATAATCCTTCAAGCGCGCAGAAAATGCTGTAATTCTCGTTCGCGTCATGCGGCTAATATATCGGACTCTGCTCGGAAATACTCGTAATGTTGCATTCCGATTGTCAGCTCGAAGCTGTTAAACAGAGTTGAGATCCGCGCAACGTCCTAGGCGAGTGGCACAGAAGATGCCTCAAAAGAAACGCGAGGCGCGATGCGGGACTCAAGGGGGATTCTACCGAACGCTTGCAGCAATTTTAGTAGTCAGTTTTCTCAATACAAGCATTGCGAAACTCGGGAGACGCTCGTATCCTTTGTCATAACTGGTCCACCCAGACCGAACCCGGAGACGTGCAGGGATTGTGCTGAAGGCAGCGGGGCGGGCAAATGGGCATCGCGGAGCCAAGGTCATCTGGGGACGCACCGCGCCTCACCGAGTTGATCCAGAAGCTTAGGGCATTGAACCTGGACCTCCGTCGGACAGTCAAACACTACGAAACAAAGCGGGCATCAAAGGTAACCGACCGTTTGATTTTGGTGTCGAGTCTTCTCCGCGAAGCATTGGAAGAATTGTCCAAGCCTGGCTCATGACATTCGTTTCCGTTGATTTTTACAGGCCCCCGAGATCACGAGCTCTCCTAGCTTGAGACTTCCACTGACGACCACGGTACGTAGTACTGCGAATAGACGCAGATATGTGGAACGGCCTATCTTTCACCCATCTCGTTTCCAGAGACGAGCCCTCCCTTGGAGGCACGATACGGCGGAATATGCCATTTGCGTGCGGTACGAGTGCGGTTTCATTTTCGAGCTTGAAGAGGAGTCGGCGGGGCACGCCAAGGATCCACCATCAGCATGCCCAGAATGCGACGGCCGGATATGGCCTTGCTGCCCCAATTGTTTCCGCGCCATTCTCGAGATTCCCGGCCATCACCATCCGAGATGCCCGCATTGCAATTTGCTTCTGTTCTTCGGGACCGAGTACAAATTCCGACCGCAATTCGTTGGAAAAGGGACCAACCGTGAACCAAACGCTAACAATAAACCCAAGCGTGCGATGGCTGCGTCCGCAGACCGTGGTGTTTCAGCTCGTCACTCCTAAAAGGCGAATGAGTACCCAGGAAAACTAGGTGTGCCGTGCACCGAGTTAGCGGGCGTGAGCTGCAAAGAACAAAGCAATCGGCGCGTAGGCCCACGCGTTTCTCTCACAAAGCAAGATTCACACACTCTCGTTCCGTCTTTCAGCGTGAAATCGACTCGACGACGTCGATCGATCTCAGCATCGCATTTCCCACAGATGTCCTGGACTGCTTCGTTGTCGCTTCCCATAATTTTTCAAACCGGTCAGCGTAAATTTTGCCTCCAGAGATCAAACGACAAGACACCCGAGCAAGAGAACAGGATGCCTGCGATAAAGAGCAGGAGATTCCCTGACGCCGCTCCATCTACCAAGTCGAAAAAGCCGGCGGCCATGACGAGCGTCGCAGCCATCATGAGGGCAGTCGCGCTGTGACTTTCTGCGATGGTGTCCGTCATTGCGTTGGTCAAATGGCCGAGGTGAAAGATCCAAACTTGCCACTCATAGTCTTACGTTCCGTATTTGGGCGAGCAATCACGGAACACTAGAATCCTCAACGGAACAAATCGGTCGCGTCGGTTTCGTCATCGGGCGAGGTCCGCTGTCTGGATTGAGGTTTGGAGATCTCTCCCGATGCACCATTCTCCCGCTGCAATCGCTGATCTGAGCAGCTACCACGATGAGATCTGCTCTTGTGCGCGTTCAGCGAACTAGGTGAATCGTATCCAGCGTCGCACTGACTGCAGACGAAAAAGGCCGCCGGCTGTTGCATAACTACCTCCTGTTTAAGCTTTTTTCTCACGACTGCTCGTGATCACTTAGCCCGTCCGGTAGCTTGCGAGTATTCCCTGCTTCGTAAGGATCTGAATTCCAAACACCGACTACGCTCGAACTCTCTTCGCGCTTGCGTGAAGACCACTTGCGATGGAACGAAAGGTGAAAAGGGAACCAGGAAGCGCGAGATACACCGTGACGGACATCGCCGACGCGACAATCAACTGCGGCGGGACAATAAACCGAAGCACAAGGGTCGCTAGAGTTTCCATCTGAATTCTCCCAAGTCAGAAGGAAAGTGGTTGACTCGGCCGCAGAAGTGTCGCCCCGCTTCCCTCGATTCGCTATTTTACAAGCGACGGACACCGATAACTGTTCACAACTGCACGGACGCTCGTGCTAAAGATTCCTATGATCAGACTTTGATTCGACGGAATACACGGCGGCTACGTCCCTCGTGGAGTGACTGCACACGGTGGTCCGGGCGGGCGTTGGTAGTTGGCCGTTTCAACGTTGCGCCAGGCGCCAGGTCCAAGTCAAACGACCGCCGCAGTGATCTGCTGACGTGAATCGGCCGAATATTTCGCAACTGTGCGAAATGGGACTGCATGACTTCCGTCTCGATGCCATTATCAGTCTATGCCGCAAAAGAACGGTAAGAAGAAATCAAGAACTGCGACACGTGCCGACGTGAAGAACGAAATGGCGAAACCGCGCGTGGCGAGGTCCGCTAGGATAGCGGAACTAAATCTGGATACCGCGCGAACTATAGAGCGGCCAAGCACGACCATGCCTGGAGCCGTCAAGAAAATCATCCCTTCGCCCCGCACGAACCTACCGGAAAAAGCACAGATTGCCGTCGCCGGGGCGGCCCGCCCGTATCGAGATATCCGCATCGAAAATACGTTAACTGACGAACACGGCGACGACGTAAAACTCAAGAAGGGCGCTCACGTTGAGATTACCGTCACTGCCAACGACGACCGCCGTCGCAATTAACCAAGACAGCCAAGCTTGTGAGTTCTGATAGTTTGCAGAGCCACCTCGGCCACACTCATCTCGCTCCGCTCTTCATGATGGTCGGAAGAATTTTTCAGCTCCTGCTGGCGAAGGAATATTGCACGTTCCGAGGCATAAACCAGTTCGCCGAGTTTCTGGCGATCCGACTCTTCAAGCGCTTGCAGAAAAGGCTGCTTCCAAGACATAGCCTGCTCCAGGTCGTACATACGCACCCTCCCGGCCGACGCCAGTTCGTGGAGTCCGAAGTGAGTGCGAAGCCTAGTGGTTTTGCCTCTTAAAGACTGTCCCATTGTGGACACCTTGAAATTGTGATTTCTCTGGTCGCTCGTGGTTGCGGTTTTAGTGTTTTGTCGCGTCGAAATCGTTCACGCACCCGCATTTATTCCGACCGACAGGATTGTTACGAGCCTCATGATTATGGTGACGTGGTACAGTAGAAGTTCTGTTATGCAAGCAGTCAAGACTTCGTCCAAGATCAGGTCCACAACGAAACCCACGCAGAAGCCTGCTTTCGATCTTCAAGCGTTCCTCGATTCGGCAGGACTGGCGAGGCGGGTCAGAGAGTTTCGGAAAAAGGAAGAGATATTCTCGCAGGGCGATCCCGCCCAGGATGTGCTGTACATCCAAAAAGGCGGCGTGAGGCTCTCCGTCGTCAATGAAACTGGCAAGGAAGCAGTGGTGGCGATCTTGGGACCGGGCGATTTTTTCGGCGAAGGTTGCCTCGCCGGTCAACCGATCCGCATAGGGACGGCGACAGAGGTCACGCCGACTACCGCGCTGGTCATCGAAAAGAAGGAAATGGTCCGTGTCCTGCACAGTGAGCACGTGTTTTCCGACCGATTCATCGCTTATATGCTTTCGCGCAACATCCGCATCGAAGAAGATTTGGTCGATCAGCTGTTTAACTCCAGCGAGAAGCGTCTCGCACGCACGCTGTTGCTACTGGCCCGCTACGGCACGGAGGATGAGCCGCAGCGAGTTCTGCCGAAGGTCTCGCAGGAAACGCTGGCGGAGATGGTGGGTACCACGCGCTCAAGGGTCAATTTTTTCATGAACAAATTTAGAAAGCTCGGGTTCATCAAATACAACGGCGGCCTGCATATCAATACCTCGCTTCTGAGCGTTGTCCTGCGCGATTAAACATCACCTTCTTGGTCTCGGGGCGGGGAAACTCAGGTGCTGAACGTTAGGGACGGTGGGCTTTCTTTCTAATTGGCTTTGTTCTCACGCCTAATTTCTTGGCCCTCTTCATCAACTCGCGCTCCTCCCAGTCAATTAGAGCCTCTCCGATCCGCTCCTTCGGGAATCGACTGACATGTCCTGTCATCGCAAGTCACCTGCCAGCCCTGAGCAGTTCAATTCAAGCTAGCGGCCAAGTATGACGGTCCCGGTGGCACGGCGTCTGCTCGCCAGCGCACCAATCGAGCCGAGTGCTTCCGATTTAATTCTGGCAACTGAGGCCACATTTAGAAGTGTGCTGTATCACTTCTTACAAAGCTCCCCCTTGAAATGGCTTTCGACGTCTTCACGACTGAGCGGGATTCTTGCCTTGGTCAATACGACGGAATAGACGACCTCATTCCCTGCAAGCTGAGCAGTGATAAACGCCCCATGGTCGGGCAATTCTAGGTAAATAAATTTAACTTTTCTGCCGTCTTCAAGTGTCCTGATCCACGCTTCTTCTTGCATTTTCGTATCTCTTCAGCCAAGGGTGGTATATGCCGCCACTATACGCTGTACGCTGCGAGAAATCATGGTTTGGGAACGGATGTGGCGAGCTAACTCCCGATTGCGGCGTTACAGGAATTGCCGAAATCGGGCGGCGCTGGTACACTCCGTCAAAACTGGACCATCCAACTCCAACCTAGATTCACGTATGTACTTGTGCTGAAGGAAGAAGGATGGGCAAATAAGCATAGCGGACTCAAAGCATTATCCTGACGCAACGCGCCTTGCCGAATTGGTCCAGAAAATTCGCGTTCTGAGATCAGACCTGAGTGGGATCATCGAGCACAGCCGCAACTCGAAAGCAAATTCCCGCTTGATTATGGCATCTGGGCTCGTCGACGGAGCGTTGGAAGAGTTGTCCAAGGCGGCGTCGGAACAAAGAGAGACCAGATAAATTCGACGCAACTCGCGAATGTTGCGATTCGATCCGTTCCGTGCCTCGGTATTAATGCTGATGCGCGGCGCGGTCATTACGAATTGACGATACAAGCATAGTTCTAGTATTACCAGTCCTCCCGCGTGCATCCGTCAGACTCCAGACAGCTCCGCTCTAACGGCAGCAAACCTTAGGCCGCCGTTTTCTTTTGGTTGACGTCCCGAGCACTGACGACCATTCAAGGCTACCATTGCTCCAGCCAATGGCGAGGCGAGGAGGCTGCCGATGCGAAGGCCTGCAACTGTCAGGCGCGATGTGTCTGCGCCGCCCGACGAGTCCTTCTTTATTCGACTTGCCGCAGACGCGCTAACGAGCGTGATGACGGATCTGCGGCGTCGCGTGGAACATACAGGCACTCGGCGCTCGGTCGCTCAAGTTCTACTGGCCGAAGCACACATTGCCGAAGCCGTTGGCCTCTTGCGGGCAATTCAGCCTATGCCGAGCGAGCGCGAATTCGCTCCTCCGGGCCCTTTGCTGAGTCAGGCTCCTCACGCTCGAACTCGGATGGAACGCGCGAGACGGCCACATCAGGCGCGCCGCCTCGCGAGCTAACGGATCGGTTAGTTCGGCCAAACGCCCTCTGGGCACCGGGATTCTTTCACGAAGCAAGATTCGCAGACTCTCGTTCCGTTTTTAGTCCTGGGTTCTTCGGTTCGGGCGGTGTTTCTTTTCCGACATTTTCTGCGCGATGCAGAACAAAAGTTGTCGGTCGGGCCCGGTTGTCCGTTTCAGCAGTCTGCGAAATCTGCCAAGGGTTTGTGCGTCCCGACCAGAACAGCCCCAACCACCGTCATCGAACTTGGGAGAATTCGGAGCGGGTGGCTTCTCTCCGTCGTAAAATATTTGATACAAAGGTACGCCCATTGCATGAGCCAGCTTTTCGAGAGTTTCGATGGCTGGGACAGTGTGACCGTTCTCGACGCGCGAAATGTAACAGCGGAGGAGCCCCGTGCGCCTCTCGATGTCGGCTTGGGACATATTTTTCTTTTCTCGTAAAGCTTTCAACTTTTCGCCGATGAGCATTCAAATCCTCCGCGAAATCGAACGACGGCGGCGAGCAACGATCAAACGCTCATCGATCGAGTCGCACGATTCCGGAATACGACTGAGCAAGAGGTTTGGCCTGAATGGATCTTTTGGACTAAGATCACTGTCGAAGTTGGCGGCGGAGCGTTTTCAATATGTTCTGCTCCGCTCTTACTATCAATTTGGCCAAGACGAGCGCAAGTCCTATTGGAGCCAAAGACGAATCAGGCTCGCCCACCTTCTGAACGATGATTTTTTCTCGCACGTGTGCCTCCGACTGGCTTCAGTTCCGGCGTCAACTCGAATTTATACGTGGCCGCAGAACTTCATAGCTGCGAGTGCAATCGCCGCTACGTCTCGTTGGAAAGTCACCCATTCGCGCTCGGAGAAACACGAATCGGCGAGAGGTTTGAGCGCAACTCTCTAATACGTGGCCGTGAGTGGTCAATCCGTGCTATTTCGGATATCCCAGTCGCGTCATGCGTATAAATTCGGATCGGAGGATGAGTCGCAACATCTCGGAGTTTGCTTGAAGCATCCGAAACTTCACGAAGATGATTCAAGGCGAACGGATGCTGCACCCATTCCGACGCTTGCCCAATTTCGCAAGAACCGAGAAGGAATTGGGTCGCGTTATCGCACGTGTGGTTTTTGCGACGAATCCTCCTGCTCGTCATGCAGAGTACCGATACATTTGGTAAGGCAATTTTTTCAGATTCGCATTCACGCTAAGTACGAAAAAAGGGGACCCGTTACCGGGGGAAATCCGGTGCACCTGCCGGAGCGACTAAGTCGCATTGATGAAGGGCACAGTTGCCAAAAGTAGCCGAGCAAGCTCGTGTGAATCGCCTGCGTGAAACCGCCGAGCGAGCGACGCCCTGAAACCTGGCGGTCATGTGAACTCGGGTCAGATCACCACTTCAGCAGAAGCTTTCCCGGCGTGGGAGTCATGATAAATCTCTGGCAGTCATTCCGGTGGATTCAGAACGTGATTCTCGGGGTGCGCAGTTTTTGGGGGCCGTTAAGGGGCCGAAATCCGGCCCCTATGGCTCTCAAATAGCCGATTTGGGTTATAAGCGACGCACCATCAACAGGCTTTAGGGTTAGACCTTACTTCTCATAACCCGGAGGTCGTTGGTTCAAATCCAACCCCCGCAACCAATTTGATACTCTGAAGGCCGGGCCCAGGCGCCCGGCCTTTTCGTTTTGCGCCCTATTTTGCACGTCTCCGGCACGATTACCGAAATCCATTGCAGGTGCTGCGGTAGAACCTCCACGTTTGCGCGAATGATCTACACTGACGCGACGCCGGTGCTATGATCTTGCCCATCGCGCCGGGCTGAAGACAGTTCGCGGAGGCGCGGAAGAAACGCAGGCCCACGAGGTCAAGCAACAGGCTGAGGTAATTCCTTAAGCCTCCCCCGCTAGCGCAGTCTGGATCGGTTTCCAAAAAAACTCGAAGCAACGAAGGAGACGCATCATGAAAAACCTCCCGGCATTGGGTCTGATGGCCGTGGTTTTGTCGGTCAGCGCTGTGTGGTCACAGACCTCCAAAACCGCTGGAACCGAGCATGTGGTTGCCGCGCTCGAGCAAAAATGGCTTGAAGCGCAAAAGACGAACAATTCTGACCTGATCGCACCGCTGCTGGCTGACAAGTTCGTCGATACTTCGAGCGAAGGCAAATTCACCGACAACGCAGGGATGTTGGCAACGGAAAAGGCGACGAAATACGATAGCGCTGAATACAGCGACGTGCAGGTTCACGTTTACGGCAACGTGGCTGTTGCGACTGGAGAATTCAGGAGTAGAGGCATCGACGAGTCGGGAAAGCCTTTCACCGCCGATGAGCGCTGGACCGACCTATGGGTGAAGATGCCGAAGGGAAAATGGCAATGTGTTGCGAGTCAAGGGACGCCCGTGAAAATGTGATTAGGGATGCCGCCGTGAATCGCGGTCGCAGTTCTACTCTCAGCGAACAGCTTTTAGATTGCGGTATCGGCGGTTATTCTGGCGTCCAATTCGGATGGCTGGTGAACATTCCGTTTACATAACCCATTTTGTAGACGATGAAGATCCCGAAAGCCAGGCTTATGACTCCGGAAGCAACTTGCAGAGCGCGATTGAAGCGCGCAAATCGTTGCTGGGAATATTTGAACGGTAATGCGATCGCTGTGGTGATGATCATCATGCCGGCAATCGTGCCAACACCGAAGACAAGAAGGTAGGCAATCGCCCAATAAGGATCGCGAATAGTGGTGAGCACGAGCAACGCAACCGCAGCCGAGCCAGCGAGGCCGTGCACGAGGCCGACCAGCAGCGGCCGTACGGCTTGATAGAGGCCGAGTTGTCCGAAAATGCGATCCATCCAGCCGACCGGGGTCGCTTCTTCGGCGTGGCCATGTTTTTCGGGTTCGTGCGCGTGCGGGTGAGTGTGGATGTAGTCTCCGTGCACATGGGGATGCACGTGCGCGTGTGGAGCGCCACCCGCGGGCGTAAACATTTCCGTGATCCAACGCGTAAAGCCCGAGAGGTTCAGAATTCCCAGCAGGATCAGCATCAGACCCACGCTTAACTCCATCGTCAGGCCCAGCCGCGGCGGAATCACAACTCCGAAAAGGATGATGGCCGAACCCACCAGAAAAATCGTGATGGTGTGCCCCACGCCCCACAGCGCGCCAATCACCGCGGCGTGACGCATGCTGCGCTGGCGGCTGACGATCGTGGTGACCGCTATCACGTGATCTGGGTCTGTGGCATGGCGCATGCCCAGGAAAAAACCCAGAACAATTATGGAAATTAGAGTGATCATTTTCGGATTCCGAGGGCCGCATCTGCTGCGCCTCGGACATTCTATCCAAGTTTCGGCGAGATTCGCGGCATTTAAAAACTTCACAGGGCGCAATTCGCCGGAATTGCGCGATCTCATTCCGTAAATAGCCGTCAGCTCAGCGGCAGCTTCTTGAACGCAGTGCCCTTCTCGTGATAGTGATGCATCCCATCACCGTTATTGATTTGACTGATGAAGCGCTAGTAGGTTCCATACCTAGTTGCATACGGCGGGTTTTCGGTTCCAGACGAAAAGGAGCGGGCACAAATGAAGCGAATTGATGCCGTTATCAGACCTTCCCAGCTGGATGAGGTGAAGCTGCGCGTCACCGCGCTGGGAGTGACGGGCCTGACCGTATCGGAAGTGCGCGGCTTTGGCCGGCAGAAAGGCCACACCGAGACTTACCGCGGATCTGAATACACCGTGGATTTTCTGCCGAAGATCTTCGTGAGCATCGCGGTGGTGGAGGAGCTGGTGGATCCGGTGGTGGATGCGATTTTGGAAGGCGCGCGAACCGGCGTGATCGGCGACGGAAAAATTTTCGTATCGTCGTTGGATGAAGTCATTCGCATACGCACCGGAGAGCGGGGGCCCGGCGCGATTTGAATACTTCTGCCAGCGAGGATATGAGGACTTCGAGCGGTTACCCTAATCGGGACAGGAGCTCAAAAATGGAATGTGCATTTGCCCGGCGGTCGACACGATGGATGCTGCAGATCATCGTCGCCCTCGTCTTTGCGCAAATCCTTTGTGGTCCGATGAGCGTGGCTCTGGCGGACCAGACGCAGCCGGATCCCGCCGGAACCGCAACGGGCGACCGGTCGTCGGCGGCTGACGCCGCGGGCAATCCGTTCGTGGTGCCCGAGCCGACGGATACTAGTGCACCCGATTATCCGAAGCTGAAGAAAGATTTCGATGAATACCAGGCGCAGGCCGCGCGGGAGCCGCTGGCGCTGAAGCTGGCGGACGATGTGGGCCACACGCGGATCGCGACGAATTTTTCCTGGACGCTGCTGACCGGTTATCTGGTGCTTTTCATGCAGGCGGGATTCGCGCTGCTGACGGTCGGGCTGGTGCGCAAGAAAAATGCCGGGCACTTGATGATGTTGAATTTCGCGGCGTACGTTTTTGCGTTCCTTGCCTACTATGCGATCGGCTACGCATTTCAGTTCGGCGCAGTAGCCGTGAATGCAGCGCCGGCGAATATCGGCGGCGCTCCCACCCTGAATCATTTTCTGATTGGAGGCGGCCAGTGGGGATTCTTGGGGGGCAAGGGATTTTTCCTGAGCGGACCCGCATACGATGCTAGCAGCAACTGCTTGACGCTTTTTCAAGTCGTGTTCATGGAGACCGCGGGCTATATCATTGTCGGCGCGATCTGCGAGCGCATCACGTTTTGGGCGTTTCTGCTGTGCGAGCTTTTTATCGGCGGAATTCTGTATCCGATTTCCGGTTGTTGGGCTTGGGGCGGTGGATGGCTTTCGCAACTGGGCTCCAGCATGCATTTGGGACATGGGTACGTGGATTTTGCGGGCTCGTCGGTAGTGCATTCGATTGGCGGATTCTGCGCGATGGCGCTGGCGATTATTTTGGGCCCGCGGCTTGGCAAATACGGAGCAGACGGAAAGCCGCGCGCATTTCCCGCATCAAACATTGTGTTCGTGGTGAGCGGGACGTTTATTTTGCTATTCGGCTGGATGGGATTTAATCCGGGTTCGACGCTGGGAGCCACGGATTTGCGAATTTCCGTTGTGGCGGTAAACACCAACCTTGCCGCAGTGGCAGGGTCGGCGGCGGCGATGCTGCTGTGGTACTTCATGTTTGGAAAACCGGACATCACGATGGCTTGCAACGGAATGCTTGCGGGACTGGTGGCGATTACGGCTCCTTGTGCGTTCGTTGCGCCTAATTCGGCGGTGATTATTGGCGTGCTTGCTGGTGTCTTGGTTTGCCTCGGCGTGCTGTTTAACGAGCGCGTTCTGAAAATTGACGATCCGTGCGGCGCGATTTCCGTGCACGGTTATTGTGGATGGTTTGGCGCGGTGGCGGTGGGAATATTTGCAGACGGAACTTATGGCGCGGGATGGAATGGCGTGGGTACGGCTGCGTATCTCGGGAAGGCGGGGCAAGGAGTGACGGGCCTGCTGCACGGGGACTTTACTCAGTTCTGGGTTCAGCTGGGCGGGGCTACGCTGCTGGCGGTGTATGCGTTGGGCTTCACGTACATTGTTTTCTCGCTGGTGAATGCGTGGCGCTCGATGCGCGTAACGCGCGAAGTGGAGTTGTCCGGTTTGGACGTTCCGGAATTTGGCATGCTGGCGTACCCTGAAGACGCCGTTGAAATGCTGGGGCCAGGCTCTCAGGCGGCGCAACAAAGGGGAGCTTAGGGATTCGGACCGGCTTGCATTGCATATAGCGCCGCGTGCACGCGGCTCGGCGCGCGTATGGTTCATCGGCCAAAGGCTGGCGGAAGGATGCAAGTGTGACGAACTGGTAGCTCTGGGCGAACCTTGATGCCAACGAGTCCATCGCTTTCCGCTGAGTTGCGCGAATTGTCCGCGAAGGAATCGGCGCGCATTAAGGAGCAGTTCGCTGCGACCGGCGACGGTAAGACCGCTCTGCTCGGCCGCACCGCGTTGATCGAATCCATTATCGGACGCCTCTGGAAGCAGCACGTATTCCCTGAATCCAACGGGCCCGCGGATTTTGCAGTGGTTGCGCTGGGTGGCTTCGGGCGGCGCTGGCTCTTCCCTTTTTCCGACATTGACGTGTTGTTTCTGCACGCCGGAGACGGCACGGAAGAAAAATCCAAGGAACCGATCCGCAAATTTTCGCAGGACTTGTGGGACCTGGGCCTGAAACTCAGCCCTGCCACGCGAACACTCGCCGAGTGCGGAAAGTTTGAGGCTGCAAATTCCGAATTCGCCATTTCGCTGCTCGATTGCCGGTATCTCGCGGGCGATCATCGAGTGTTTGCGCGGCTGCACAATGACCAAATTCCGAAATTGCTGGCGCGCGAGTCGGACCAAATCGTCAAGCGACTGGGCGAGTTGACACGCACCCGGCACGGCAAGTTCGGCAGCACGGTGTTTCATCTTGAACCGAACGTGAAGGATGGCCCGGGCGGGCTGCGCGATTACAACGTGGTTTGCTGGCTCTCGCTGCTCGCCGCGGTTGAGCAATATCACGTCTGGCCCAGCGACGACGCGCTCTTGCCAGCCTCGCTTCAGGGATCGTTTGCGGCAGCTCTGAATGCGTTGATGTCCATCCGCTGCTTTCTGCATTTCCGGCACAATCGCGACGACAATACGCTCACGTGGGAATCGCAAGACGCTGCAGCCGCGCTGAAAATCGGCGTGGCGCATTCGCCGCGGACGATTCGCGCGGCGAGCGACGGCGGCGCGGGCGCCCTGAGCACGGCGGAATGGATGCGCTTGTACTTCAGCCATGCGCGCACCGTCCATCATGTTTGCGTGCAAATGCTGGAGGAAATTCCCGCAGCGCGGCTTTCACTGCACCACCAGTTCCAACAATTGCGTTCCCGGCTCTCGAATGCTGAATTTTTGGTGGAGGACGGGATGCTGCTGCTGCGCCAGCCCGCGGCGCTGGACGATCCCGAACTGATTCTGCGGGCGTTCCGTTTCATGGCGCGGCATGGGCTGAGGCTGAGTTCGAGTTCGGAGGGGCAGATCGAACGCGCTTTTCCCGCGCTGGAGGCGGTGCCGCCGAAAGGCACCGAGCTGTGGCACCTGTTGCAGGAGATTCTGGTGGCGCCGCATGCGGCGGACGCTTTGCGCGCGATGCATTCGCTGCGCTTGCTTACGTTGCTGTTCCCAGAATTCGCGGGGATTGATGCGCTGGTGGTACGCGATTACGCGCACCGCTTTACGGTAGATGAGCACACGTTCGTGGCCATTGATAACCTTCACGCGCTGCGCCAATCGCAGTCCAAGTGGGATCAGCGCTACGCGGAATTGCTGGAAGAACTCGAACAGCCCGATCTGCTCTACCTTGCGCTGCTTTTGCATGACGTGGGCAAGGGCGCGAAAACGGATGACCATGTGCACGCGAGCGTGAGAATCGCGGAAGTGGCGCTGGAACGCCTGGATTTGGACGCGCCGGATTGCGAAACGGTTTTATTCTTGATCGATCGTCACTTGGAATTGAGCGCTGCTATGCGCCGCGACATTTTCGACCCTGAAACGGTGCGCGCGTTCGCCGAAAAAGTGGAAACTCCGGAACGATTAAAGATGCTGTGCCTTCTGACTTATGCCGATATCAAGGCTGTGAATCCCGAAGCGCTGACGCCGTGGAAGGCGGAGAATATCTGGCAGCTCTATATCGCGACGGCGAATCATTTGAATCGCAGCTTGGACGAACGCTTGCATGTGGACGCGCACGACGAAGTGATGGCACACCTTGGTACGCTCGCGCTATCCGTGGGTGACCGGCTGGACGCATTTCTGGAAGGGCTGCCGCGGCGTTACCTGCTGACACATGCGGCTGGAGAAGTGCTGGCGCATCTGGAAATGGCGGCGCGGCTGCCTAAAGATTCCGTGCAACTGAATTTGCGCCGGGGCCGGCACTGGTACGAATTGACGTTGGTTACGACCGATCGCCCTTCCCTTTTCGCCACGATGGCGGGCGTGCTGGCTGCGTGGGGGATGAACATCGTAAAAGCGGCGGCGTTTTCGAATCAGGCGGGAATAGTTGTGGATACGTTTTATTTCACGGATCGCTTTCGCACGCTGGAGCTCAATTTGCCGGAGTGGGAACGGTTTCAGACGAGCATTCATGACGTGCTGACCGGAAAAGCGGATCTGGAGCGAATGATCCGCGACCGCTTGCGCTCGGAGAAGCGGCGCGCACCAAAAGTGAAAGTTGAGACGCGGGTGAAGACGGATGATGCTTGTTCGGCACATAGCACGCTAATTGAAATTATCGCGCAAGATCAGCCGGGGCTTTTGCACCGCATCAGCTCTACGTTTTCGCGAGAAAATTGCAATATTGAGATCGCGCTGATTGAAACTGAAGGCGAAACCGCGATTGACGTTTTTTATCTGACCTCCGCCGGTGCGAAATTGTCCGCGGAACATCAGCTGCGGCTGCATGAAGCTTTGCTGGCGGACTTTTCCAAAGCTGAGTAGCTGCTGATTCGAAATGGGCGGAGCTACCTTTTCAATTGTTCCGGGGTGCTTTGGCTTAGCTTGGCCCAGCGCGCGTAAAGTTCGTCCACGGTTTTCTGCGCGGATTCCATTTCCACGTATGCGGTGTGCAGGCGCGGAGCGTCGCTGGAGATTTCGGGATCTTCCAATGCGGCTCGCTTGACGAGCAATTCTTCTTCGGCCTTGGCGATACGCTTTTCGATGGAGGCGAGTTCGCGGCCTTCGGTATGGGAGAGTTTATTCGCCGTCGCGCCCGGGCGGTTCGCATCCGCGGGCGCGCTGTTGCGCCCATTGCGGGTCGCTGTGGCCGGGGCATTCGTGGATGGTTTCGCTTGTTGCGAGCGCAGCCAGGCTTCCCACTGCGAATAATCGGCAAAGCGCTCGGCATCGCCGCGGCCGTCGAGTCCCAACACGATGGTGGAGACGCGATCGAGCATGTAGCGATCGTGCGTGACTAGAACCAGCGCGCCACGATACTCGAGCAAACTTTCTTCGAGGATTTCCAGTGTGGGAATATCGAGATCGTTGGTCGGTTCGTCCAGCAGCAGCACGTCCGCCTGCTGGAGCATCAATTGCGCGATCAAGACGCGGGCGCGTTCGCCGCCGGAAAGGCGGCCCACCGGGCGATTCAGATCCTCACCGGAAAAAAGAAATCGGGCTGCCCAGGCGGCGACGTGAATCACGCGCTCCTGATAAATCACCGAATCGCTGTCGGGAGCCAGCGCGCGGCGCAGTGATATGTCCGGATCGAGCTGCCGATTCTGATCGAAGTAGACGATCCGCAGCGAATCAGCTTTCAGGATTTTTCCGGCGGTGGGAAGAATGTCGCCGCGCAACAGACGAAGCAGAGTCGTCTTGCCGCTGCCATTCGGCCCGACGAGGCCGACGCGCATGCCGGATTGCAGAGTAAAATTAATATTTTTGAAAAGCGTGCGGCCAGCGATCGCGTAGGTGACGCCGTCGAGGCCGATCAGCTGCTTGGTCTGACGATTGGACGCGGAGAAATCGATTTTCGCGGTAGCCGTGCGCGTTCGATTATTCAAGTCCGCGAGTTCACCGATCATCGAGTGCGCTTTGTCTATTCGCGATTTCGATTTGGTGGTGCGAGCTTTAGGGCCGCGGCGCAGCCATTCAATTTCCGTGTGCACCAGGTTTTCGAGCGCTTCCTGCCGCTTTCCTTGCGCGTGCAAGTATTGTTCTTTGGCTTCTAGAAACTGGCTGTAATTTCCATTTACGCGCAGGAATCCGTCTTCATAAGCGCGGTCGAGCTCGACCATGTGGTCGGCGACGTTTTCCAGGAAGTAGCGATCGTGGCTGACGACCACGCAGGCGAAGGATGCGTTCTGCAGGAGCGTCTCGAGCCATTTAATTCCGGCGAGATCGAGATGGTTGGTGGGCTCGTCCAAAAGCAAAATATCCGGCTGCTGGACGAGCGCTTCGGCGATTGCGAGGCGTTTTTTCCAGCCTCCGGAGAGCGACGCGGTGGCAATATCGAAATCTTCGAAGCCGGCGCGGCTGAGCGCTTCTGCGGTGCGAAAGGCGCGATCCGTTTCCGGAACACCGGATTTTTTGAGGGCGGCCTCTATTACAAAGTGGGCAGTTTCTCCAGCGGCGAATTCGGAAATCTGCGATACGCAACTTAGGCGGGTGCCTTTGCGGATGGCCACATTACCTGTATCGGGCTGCACTTTCCCGTGGAGAATTTCTAGAAGCGTGGATTTGCCGGAGCCGTTGGGACCGATCAGGCCGATGCGATCGCCCTCGGATACAGTGAAGGAAATATTCTGGAACAGCGGCGCGGTGCCGTATCGCTTCGAGAGTCCTTGCGCATTGATGATCGGGGGCAAATTGTTTGGTCTTCTCCTGCAATCAGTTTACCCTCGAAGAGTTCGCGGGGCAAAACCGGGCGGCTGCAGGATGCCTGTGATTCAGAGTATGGGTGGACTTTCCGTCGCGACTTCGAGTAAGCAACGAGGGCTAAAACCAATCGCTGCGGTAGGCGAACCACCAGCTTGCATAGCCGATGGGGATCGTTGCGGCCAGCGCCCACCAGAGAGGGAGCGCCATATCCGCGATCAGACCGAGGACGGTGAAAGTGATCCAAAATATCTTCCGCTGCATATATCCATTTTAGACGCAGCGGCGGGGGTGATGCCGCGTGGTCACGCACAAATGTTCCAGATTCAACTGCCTGCGAAAAGCAACGGCAACTGCGCCCGGCTAAAGCTGGCCGCTACAAAATCAACATCGCTCTTTGACACGATCGCGACATGATCCATAAATTCGACGTGGTGATTCTAGGCGCTGGCGCCGCAGGGTTGATGTGCGCGATCGAGGCGGGCAAACGTGGACGGCGCGTGGCAGTTCTGGAGCGCGCCGAGCGACCTGGGAAGAAGATCCTGATTTCCGGCGGCGGGAGGTGCAATTTCACGAACATTTACTGCCAGCCGGAAGACTTTCTTTCCGCGAATCCGCATTTCGCAAAATCTGCGCTGGCGCGATATACACCCGCGGATTTCATTACGTTGGTCGAGAAGCATCACATTCCATATCACGAGAAAACGCTGGGGCAACTTTTCTGCGATCGCTCGGCGAACGAGATTACCCAGATGCTCGAAACGGAGTGCCGGTCCGCTGGCGTGAAAATTCTTCTGAACGTGAGCATCCGCGAGGTGCAGCGGACCGATGGATTCCTAGTGCGCGACGGCGCAGATGAATTCCACGCTCCCGCGCTGGTGGTGGGGACGGGCGGACTTTCCATCCCCAAAATGGGAGCTACCGCTTTCGGCTACGACTTGGCGCGTCAATTCGGACTAAAGGTTCAGAAGACGCGGCCTGCGCTGGTGCCGTTGCTCTTCGGCGCTGCGGATCGTGAGCACTATTCTGATCTGGCCGGCGTTTCGGCTGAAGTTGTCGCTGCGGTTGGCGAACAGCGCTTTCGCGAGAGCATGCTGATCACGCATCGCGGATTGAGCGGGCCGGCGATTTTGCAGATTTCGTCTTACTGGAATAAAGGCAAACCAGTGCGAATTGACCTGGCGCCGGGACGCGATGTTACCGTCGCGCTGCGCGATGGCGGGAGGAGAAATAATGCGACCGCACGAGCCGCTTTCCAAGGCGTGTTGCCAAAGCGATTCGCCACTCGCTGGCTAGAGTTGCACGCGCCTGCCGCGAAAGGCGCGAAGGACACCTGGAGCAAACAGGAACTGGATGGACTCGAGCGGCAGGTGCACGAATGGATTGTGGTGCCGACTGATACGGAGGGATACGGCAAGGCCGAAGTGACGGCAGGTGGCGTGGACACCGATGAGCTTTCCAGCAAGACGATGGAAGCGAGCAAGGTGCGCGGATTGTTTTTTATTGGCGAGGTTGTGGATGTGACTGGGCATCTGGGCGGATTTAATTTCCAATGGGCATGGGCATCTGGGGCTGTGGCGGGAAGATCGGTCTGAACGGTACCTAATCGCAGCGAGGCGCGGCCTAGCCGACTGCGGCAGCGGAATAATTCTCGAGCGGTTCGGCAGAGTCGGCTGCAATTCCGTCGACGAGCGTGATCGTCTTGCCGGAGCTGGATGACACGCGGTCGCCGGGAATCAGGATACCCACCAGATTCAGCGGGTCGGCGGCCGAAATGGTGACCGCTTCGCCCGAACCCGGCTGGCGAGCCGATGCGCGCAAGGACTCTACCGCGACGGGCAGCGCAAATTGTTCGCCGAGGAATCCGCTGACGAAGCGGCCGCCGCGGATTTCGCCCTGGTCTTCGAGGCGGCGCAGCGCGATCAGCAGTTCGCGCCAGCGCGGCGTCATCGTTTCGCGCGCGACCATCTCGCGGAAGACAACACCGTATCTTTTCAGCAGCGTCCAGCAGATCGATTCGAGAACGCGCGTGCGGTCGAGTGTTTCGTTGGCGTAAAGCAACGACCAGCGCCCAGCGCTGTGGCGCGGACGCGCGTTGTGACCCTTGCCGTGGCCGGCGCGGCGTTTGGGATCGATCAAGGCGCGAATGTTGTCGAAGCCATCGGCGGTGATCATTCCCGCCGTAACCAGCTCCCACAGGGCGGTTTCCAGTTCCGCTTTGATTTTTCCAGTTCCGCGCACTATATCCGCGAAAAACGAAGCGCCGCGCTGGCGCAGGTGCGCCAGCACCTCGCGGGCGGCATGACTGAGCCCGGCGGCGGATTCCTCAGGACTGGTGTCGCTATCGGAAACGTGCCGCGAGATCATCCAGTCCGCATCTTCACGGATAAAAAATGTGAGCGGCGCGACGCTGGTGGGAACGACGCGACGAACTGCTCCGTTCTGTTCTCCCAGAGTGGCGGGATGCGGCGAGAGGCGGCCCCAGCCGACTGCTCCTGTGAGGCATAGGCGATCGAGAACGTTCGGATCGTAGTTCGCAACGCGGCGCGCGAGAATTTGCTGTTCCCAGGCATTCGCCGGCGCTTCAAATCCTTGCAACTGTTGCAGCGCTTCGAGCGTGCCGCGCTCGCCGAGGAGGCGCGTTTCCGGCGTGACGTGCTGCCAGCGGAGCAGCCAGCGCATAAATTGCGCGGCGTTCACGGGCTGAATCTGTTTGCGCAGCGTTCCTAGCGTGAGCCGGTGAATGCGGGCGAGCAAGCGGCGGTCGCACCATTCCGTTTCGCCGCTGGACGAATCGGTGAACTGGCCGCGCAATATGGAACCGGCGGCTTCCATGCGCAGCATGGTTTTCTCAACGTCGGACGGCGCAATTCCCAAGTAACCGGCCAGGCCCGGAATCGTGACTGGACCGAGATGAGCTAGCCAGCCGGTGAAACAGGTGAAGAGAGCGTCCTCACGCGATGGTTGCTGCGGTTCGATGTCCGGCGCTTGCGATTCAAAGGTAGCTTCCGGAAAAATCGCCGCGAAGGTTTTCGTTTTTTCGGCAGCCAGCCGGTAGGTTCGCGCGTCAGCGCGAGCGCGAATCGCACGGCCGGTGGCAGCGAGCGTGGCGAAATGCTCGGCCCAAATTGCGATGGGCTTCGTGGCCACGCCCGCGGCGGTTGAATCATCTGGTAGCACCACAAGCTCTTGCAGCACGTCGTGAAGCTCGTCCGCGTCGCGAACGTCGGGCCGCGCCTCCTCGCGAACTTGGGCGATTGCCGCGGGATCAAGCCTCCCGATCTCTGACAGCACGGCTTCGGGCAGCATGCGGCGCATTTCCACGGCACGAGCGCGGCGTTCTTCCAGTGGCGCATCGTCGAGATACGCGTATGGGTTCGCGTTCAGAATCTCGTGCGAAAATTGCGACGGAACCGGCGTTTCGACAGCCACGCAGCGAATGCGTCCCGCGGCGATATCTTCCAGGACGACCTTTAGACCCGCGACATCCATCGCTTCGGTGAGCGCATCTTTCATCGTTTCGCGTGCGAGGGGATGATTCGGGATCTCAATGTCGCCGGAAATATTTTCCTGGCAGGCGAGCGCCTGCGGGAACACGGCCGCGAGCAGATCGTCTGAACGCATGCGTTGAATCGGCGGCGGGACCTTTTTCCCGCCCATGAAACGAAGCAGCGCGAGCGAGCGCCCGGCAACCCATCGCCAGCGCGTGGCGAAGAACGGCGAGGTCAGCACAGCTTGTTCGAGCAGCGGTTCGACGCTGGCGGTGTGGAGGAAGTGAAAGACATCGGCGAGCGGAAAACTGTGCTGGTCGCTGAGCGAAATATTCAAACCGTTGTCCGTGGCGGCGGCTTGCAGCTCGAAGTTGAAAGAACGGCAGAAGCGTTTGCGCAGAGCGAGGCCCCAGGCTTTGTTGATGCGTCCGCCAAAGGGCGCGTGGATTACCAGCTGCATCCCGCCGCTTTCATCGAAGAAGCGCTCGGCAACGATCGTGGTCTGCGTGGGAACTTCGCGCAGCACCGCGCGGCCTTCGACAATATATTGTGCGGCTTGTTCCGCGCCGGGGCGGTCCATGCCGCATTCGTCCTCCAGCCACTTTATTGCCGCAGCTGCGTGCGGCGAATTGCGTAGATCCGGAGAAGGTGCCAGGCCTTTGGTGAGCACACCGAGATGCTCTCGGACGTGCGCGACTTGCTGAGAAAGCTCCATGGTGCGCGAAGGGGCTTCGCCGCGCCAGAAAGGGACGTTCGGAGGCGCGCCTTTGGCGTCTTCCACGGATACGGAGCCGGATTGCACGCGGCGGATGCGCCAGGAAGAATTGCCGAGGAGGAAAATATCGCCGCGTAAACTTTCAACGGCGAAGTCTTCGTCAACGGTGCCGATTACGGTGCCTTCCGGCTCGGCTACTACCGTGTACATCGCGTTATCGGGAATCGCGCCGCCGCTGGTGATCGCGGCGAGGCGGCTGCCGCGACGTCCACGGAGACGATGATTGACTTGATCGCGATGCAGATACGAACCATAGCGGCCACGGCGCGCGGCGATGCCATCGGAGAGCATGGCCACGATTTCGTCGAAGTCCTCGCGTGCAAGATTTCGATACGGGAACGCGCCGCGCACGAGCGCGAACAGGTCGTCTTCCTGCCAGTCTTCGGCGGCACACGCGGCGACGATCTGCTGGGCGAGAATGTCCAGCGGAGCTTGCGGAATTTCGATGCGATCGAGCTCGCCGCAGCGGATAGCGCGAACCAGCGCGCCGCATTCCAGAAGTTCATCGCGCGTGGTGGCAAAGAAACGGCTCTTGGGAATCGCGCCGCGCCAGTGACCGGCGCGTCCGGCGCGTTGCAACGCGACAGAAATCGAGCGCGGCGAGCCGATCTGGCAGACCAGGTCCACCGTGCCGATATCGATGCCCAATTCGAGCGAGGCCGTGGCGACGAGCGCGCGAATCTCGCCGGCTTTTAATTTTGATTCAACGGCTAGGCGCCGGATACGCGAAAGGCTGCCGTGATGCGAGGCGACCGCATCTTCGCCAAGCAGCGCGGCGAGATGGTGCGCCAGGCGTTCGGCTAGGCGCCTGGTATTCACGAAAATGAGCGTCGAGCGGTGTTGCTGCACCAGATTCGCGACGCGTTGATAGATTTCGTCCCACATTTCGTTGGAGGCGATGGGACCGAGTTCGCTGGACGGCACTTCAATCGCGAGGTCGAGGCGCCGGCGCTGCTCGATTTCGACGATTACCGGCGCGGGCCGGTCGCTGCCGGTCAGAAATTGGCCGACGAGTTCGATGGGTTTCTGCGTGGCGGAAAGCCCGATTCGGGTGAGCGGCTGCGCAGTGAGCGCTTCGAGGCGTTCCAGGGACAAGGCGAGGTGCGTGCCGCGTTTGTCATCCGCGACGGCGTGAATTTCGTCCACGATCAGGGTGCGAACGGTGCGCAGCAATTCCCTGCTCTTTCCGGCGGTGAGCAGGATGTAGAGCGATTCGGGCGTGGTGACTAGAATGTGCGGCGGACGCTTCTGCATCGCGAGGCGGTCGCGAATCAACGTGTCGCCGGTGCGCACGGCGGTGCGGATTTCCGGCATTAGGAAACCGCGCTGGTGGGCCAGCTGAAGAATTTCTCCCAGAGGGATGTCCAGGTTCTTTTGGATGTCGTTTCCGAGCGCTTTCAGAGGAGACACGTACAGGACTTCGGTCTGATCCAGGAGGTCGCCTGCCAGAGCTTTGCGCACCAGCGCGTCAATGCAGGCGAGAAAAGCGGCGAGAGTCTTGCCGGATCCTGTGGGTGCGCAAATCAGCGTGTTTCTTCTGGCGAGAATGTGCGGCCAGCCGAGTTCCTGGGGCTCGGTGGGCGTGCCGAACTTGGCGACGAACCACTCGCGGACGAGCGGGTGCGCCCATTCGAGAGATTTGCATTCAGGCGCTTCAGGGGTCACGGCGTGGTTCATTTTTTGTTCCTGCAACACATATTCCGCACGGAAGGACCACTCGGAATAGCTCAAGAATAACACCGACTGGCATTTCTGGCGAATCGGCGAAGGCGCGCGGGCGAAGTTACAATTTCTTCAGCGATTTGGCGGGGTCTTTTAAGCTTTGGCGATTTCGAAAGAAGTCGGCCCACGGGTCTTTCGCTTTTAGGCGATTGCGGAAGTTTCCGAGATTGAAAGTCGCGGGGTCGAGGCTGGGCTTGATTTCGGTCCAAGCCAACGGCGTGGAAAAAGGCGCCTTCTCGCGGCGGCGCACAGAATACGGCGCCACGACCGTCTGGCCAAAGCCGTTGCGGAACGGGTCGAGATACACGCGCTGGCCACGCGCCGCGATGGAATGTTCGACCGTCAGCTCTTTGGGGTTCGCCGCTGCGACGCGCGCGACGAACGCGCGGGCAAATTCCAGAACTTCGTTCGCATCCGGGCCGCTGCGCAGCGGAACGAAGATGTGGATGCCGCGGCTGCCGGAAGTCTTAGCGTAGGAGTCCACTTTCAGAGTGTCCAGGCCCTCCTTCACTTGCAGGGCAGCGCGAGCAGCATCCGCGAATTTTCCGGTGGAAGGGTCAAGATCGAAGCAGATCCAATCCGACTTGCGCGGCGCGCTGGCGCGGCCGGCCATCACGTGCACGGCAATGCAGCCCAGATTTACGAGCGCGAGCTGCGTTTCGAGCGAGCCACCGACTACGTAGTTTGTGGATTCCGACGAACCGCCCGCATGACGAATGCGCTTCGTAGGAGTGCTGGGCGGCATGCTCTTGGGCTTCTCTTTTTGATAGAAACATTTGCCACCCATACCGTCGGGGCAACGTTCCAGCGACAGGATGCGATCTTCCACATAAGGTTGGAGCTTGCAAAAGATCGCGGCGTAATATTCGGCGAGGTCCAGCTTGGTGTAGCCTTCATCGGGCCAGAAGACTTTGTCGGGGTGAGAAATGGTGACGGGAAGTTTGGCCATGGGTGCCTCGGGTGGTGACCTGGAGTCTACGCAGCGGACTTTTTCGCTCGCCGCTTCGTTGGTGTCGTGGATTTCTTCCCTGCTGCCGGTTTTTTGGGCTTATAACCCGGATCACCTGTCGCGGCTTTTTCGACATTTCCGCCGCCATCGCTCGCGATTTCCGCGAGAAGCTTGTTGCTGACGATGGAGCGCGGTTTTTCGATGGTGACGTCTTTCGTCGAAGCGTACTGATCGCGATGCTTGATCAGCAGCCACGATTTTCCGGAGCTGCTGCCCCAGCCATGCGTGCGAACCAGCACCCAGGAGCCTTTCAACTTTTTGCCGTGCAACGTGAATTTGAAGTCGCCCTTCGCGAGCGCGGCGTTCACGTCGGGCGATTCGGCCGTCCACGTTCCTTCATCCCACACCATGACAGTGCCACCGCCATATTCACCTTCGGGGATGACGCCTTCGAAACTTGCGTACTCCACCGGATGGTCTTCCACCTGCATCGCGAGCCGTTTGACCGAAGAATCGAGCGAAGGACCTTTAGGGACAGCCCAGGAAAGAAGCACGCCATTCCATTCCAGGCGGAAATCATAATGCAGCGCGGTGGCGCGATGTTTTTGAATCACGTAGATGAGCGCGTCTTGCTTTTTGGCTGGAGCGGGCTTGCCGGAAGGCTCGGGCGAGACGCCGAAATGCCGCTTCTTGTTGTATTCCTTCAGTGTCATCTGTTCATCCTCGCGGAATCGCGCGCTACAGCGTTCACGCGGACATTACAGCATGAATGGCCACTCATGCACAGTCCATCGGGTCTGTGCTGTAGGACTGCTATCGGACGACCCGGCGAAAACGCTCTTCAAATTCCGGCTTTCCCGATCAGGCCTTGAATTTTCGCGACGTATTCGGCAATCGCCTGCCGCTCTGCAGCTTCCGGCCATCTGAGTTCGCGTGCGAGCAATTCGGCGACCGCGGGCGCGGCGCGAATCGCATCGCGCCAGCCGTAGAGTTGTAATCCGATGCGCCGCGCAAGTATGTCCTCGATAGAAGCCGCGAGCTCATCACGAGCGCCAAACACAACCTGCGCGCGGATTGGCGCGAGGCCATCTAGTATTGGGCGAGCGAGGTCGGGATCCGCTTCCGCGAGCTTCAGTACGTCGGTAGCGCAGACGCCGTATTTCCCGGCAAGGTGACGCGCCGTTGGTTCTGTCAACGCATATCGCGCGGCGAGCAATTGCCAGTACTCCGGGCCGTAACCGTCGGAGCCGAGAAGCGGATGGCTCAGGGTCGAACACTTGCGTCCAGCATCGCCGAGATATTTCTGCACGGCGTTCAAGGTGTCTTCGGCCATGGCGCGATGTGTGGTCCACTTGCCGCCCATGATGCTGACGAGGCCGCTGGCGCGATCCACTTCGACTTCATGATCGCGCGCGAGCCGTTTGGTTTCGGCTGCGTTGCCGGAACTCACCAGCGGGCGCAGGCCTGCCGTGCCGCTGACGATTTGGTTCGCTGTCGCAGGCTGAGCCAAGTACTTATTCAATTGCCGCAAGACATAGGCGACTTCTTCTTTCTTTACGAATAATTCGTCGGCTAATTTCGCTTCATCGTCCGTGGTTCCCACCAGCAATCGTCCGTGCCATGGAATCGCGAAGAGCACGCGGCCATCTTCGGTGTTCGGAACCAGGAGCGCGTCTTCGCTTGCGAGTACTTCGAGCGGCAGAAGAATGTGGATGCCCTTGCTCAGGCGCATCCGCGGCAGCGCCGCAGGCATCGCCATCTGGCGCACCGTATCGGCGTAAGGGCCCGTGGCGTTGATGAAGGCACGCGCACGAAATGTGAAGCGGGCATGAGTGAGTTGGTCTTCGACCTCTGCCGCTTGAAGCTTTCCGTCAGGCGCCTTTTCTAATGCAATCACCCGCGCGTAGTTCAGCGTTTCGCCTCCGGCCGCGGTGAAGGTCTTTACCAGAGTGATGTTGTAGCGAGCGTCGTCGAACTGTCCGTCGGTGTAAGTCACGCTGCCGACGAGGCGATCGGCGGCGAGCGCTGGCATCAGGCGCAAAGTTTCGTCGCGCGACAGATATCTGCTCGGCGCCAAGGCGTCGCGGCCAGCGATCCAGTCGTAGAGTTTCAAACCGATCTCGAAATATGGGATATCGATCCGGCGAAAACAGGGGGTGATGAATTGCTTCGTGGTTGTGAGAAACGGAGCGTTGCGCAACATGCGAATGCGCTCGTGCAGCGCGCGCCGCAGCACCGCGTATTCCTTAGGATCGAATCCGCGGATGGCTTCTTCGAGGTAACGCACGCCGCCGTGCGCCATTTTCGTGGATGCGCCGGAAGTAGAGGAGGCGTAGTCGCCGGCTTCCAGCTGCACGGTGCGGAAACCGCGCAGCTGGGAATCGAGCGCGCAGCCGGAACCGGTGGCACCGCCGCCGATCACGCAAACATCAAACGATTGCCCGGCGATGCTGCGGAGCGATTCGGAGCGCGATTTCATCCACGCGGCTCACGTCTGCCAAGAGCGCAGGCCACAAAATTTATTTCGCGGAGCCGGCTTTTGCGGCGCGATTCTTCACCGCGTCGAGCAGCGTGTCGAATGCGTCGGAAAATTGCTTGACGCCGTCCGCAGTGAGCTTGTCCGTGGCAGCCTTCATGGAAATGCCGGCCTTTTCCAGGCCCTGCATCGTTTCTCGCGCAGCTTGGACATTTTCTTCCAGGCTGGCGCGGGGCTTGCCGTGATCGCGGAAGGCATCGAAGGTCGCGGGAGGAATGGTGTCTACCGTGTCGGGACCGATCAGCTCTTCGACGTAGTAAACATCGCTGTATTTCGGATTTTTCGTGCTGGTGCTGGCCCACAGTACGCGTTGCGTCTGCGCGCCGCGAGCTGCGAGAGCATCCCAACGTGGACCGCTGAAAATCTGCTTGTAGCGTTCGTAGGTGAGTTTGCCGTTGGCGATTGCCACTTTGCCGTGCAGACTGCGCAGCAGCGCCTGGTCGCCGGCGTTTGTGGAGGCCTTGAGCTTGGCGTCAATCTCGCCGTCAACCAGAGTATCGATGCGGCTAATGAAAAAACTGGCGACGCTAGCGACCTGGCTCACGTCCCCGCCACTCTTGGCGAACGCTTCGACGCCGGCGATGTAGGCTTCGGCGACGCGCACGTACACGTCAAACGCAAAAAGCAGCGTGACGTTGATGTTGATGCCCTCGCTGATCAATTGCTGGAACGCGGGAATTCCTTCTGGTGTGCCCGGCACCTTGACCATCAAGTTCTCGCGGCCCACGCGCTTCCAGAGGCGGCGCGCTTCGTCCAAGGTTTCCTGAGTTTTATGCGCGAGATAGGGAGAAACTTCCAGGCTCACGTAGCCGTCGCGTTTCTTGGTCTGCTGGTAGACCGGGCGCAGAAAGTCCGCGGCGTCTTGAATGTCCTTGATCGCGAGTTCTTCGTAGCGCCCCTTGGCGTCGAGGTCCTTGCGCTTTTCGAGTTCTTCGAGAGTTTTGGTGTACTCGTTGCTGCCAGTGATGGCCTTTTCGAAGATGGAGGGGTTGGAGGTCATGCCGCGCAACCCGTCCACTTCGATCAGGCGCTTCAATTCGCCGGAGGTGAGCAGGTCGCGGCGAATGTAATCAAGCCAGACAGACTGGCCAAACTTGCTCAACTCTTTCAGGGGATTCTGAGCCGGTTTGCCGGCGTTGGCAGCGCTGGTGGAATTTACGGTAGTGCTCATGATGATTCCCTCCTGGTCAAAACTAGAAAGTTGGTGCTGCTAAATCGGTGAGCGGGCTTCCCTGGCTCGGCAGCGCGCTCAGGCATGTCGAATAGCTATTCTACCGCACAACGAGCGGCGATGCGCGCGAAACAGGTTCACAGAACCGACCCGGGATTGTGATTAGCGCAATCTGCTGCTAGAGTTGGTCAGAGCATGGTGAGGTGGCTATATGAGACTCCGCGCCTTACTGATCGCAGCCGGATTCGCTCTTCTCGCGTGTTCTCTTCCCGCTCAAGATTCAACTGAGACGTCCCGTGGACCGGATGGCGGCACGCGCGTGCACGTCACTGGTATCCAAGTGCTTCCTGTGACTGGAAAGCCCTTCTCGGGACGCGACAGTATAGAGTGGACGCGCACGCTCGAAGATGGAAGCGTGGTTACTACCCATCTCACCGCGCTCGTAGCGCGCGATAGTCAGGGGCGGATTCGCCGCGAGCGCACTACGTTCGTGCCGGCAAATTCCAATCAGCAATCAAAGCCAATGGAGATGATCATTCTGGATCCCACCGCCCACACGCGAACGATCTGCGATCTTGCGACTCGTCGCTGTAGCGTGAATGACTACTCTGCACCCGTGAAATTTACGCCGGTGCCGGCCGGCCCGCTCGACAACGGCAAGCGTTACCTGACTCGCGAGAGCTTGGGAACCAACACGATAGATGATCTGAACGTGGTGGGCACCCGCGAAACACTGACGATCAATGCCGGAGTGATCGGCAACAACCAGCCGGTGGTGACGACGCGTGAGTTCTGGTATTCGAGCGACCTGGAAATAAATCTGTCCGTCACGCGCAAGGATCCCCGGGAAGGCACACAGGTGATTCAGCTGATCGATCTTTCGCAGGATGAGCCTGACCCTTCATTGTTCCAGGTCCCCAGCGACTTTGTGATCGAAGACCTGCGCACATCCGCGAAAACCGGGAATTGATTGTAACGGCCGGCTTGGAGGATTAAGACAGAGGCTTCACGTCGCCTCTACCCGTCCAGCCATACTTCTGCAGCAGGCGAAGTGGCCGAAGCGCCACGTAGAGCGGCGCCAAAGCACGCGGCAAACGCATCATCTGCCAGTCATCCTCGGACGGAACCACCGCTAGACGCATCGCATACCGCCAGCCGTCGAATTTCCCCTCGAGCATACGGCGGCGAAAACGAAATCGCCCCGCCGCATCCAGCGTGCGAAACGGTCGGCTGAGCAACCTTTGCTGGACTTCGGCAGCCACCTCGGCAGCCACCCGGTCAGCTTGCACGCGGGCGCTGATTTCAGGAGGCAGCGACGCACCGAGCACACGCACGGCGAGCGCGAGGCCCAGATTCAACATGCGCGTCGCATTGAGTGGCTGCGCAAAGCGCGCAACGCGGTCCCAATCGAGCGCGGGATGCGAGCGAACCAGCTCACCGACATCCGCGATCCAAGACAGCCGCTCCCAAAAATCCTTTGAGCCGTGAATGCAGAGCATCGGCAGCAAATCTTCCGCGGTAAAAGTGAGAATGTCGCGATCGCTCAGCCGGACCGGCGCAAGATTGCGGATAAAGGCATCCAGATCCGGCTTGATGGGAAAATGGCGCAGCGTGATCTCGGTGTGCAATTCGACCATGGCGCGGCGCGATTCGTCGCGATAGTTGTATTCGCCGGGAACCAATGATGCCGCGGCTCCTGGCGAAAGAATCCAATCGAATTTCGGCTTGTACCCCAGCGAGACGACAATTTCGTGGGCCTTCGGAACGTCGCTCTGACGCAGAATGATGTCCAGATCTTCGAATTCGCGGAGCGCGACGTCTCCGTAGGCCTGTGCCGCGAGTACCGGCCCTTTATAAGGGATGGTCGGGATGCTCTGAGCTTGGAACAGACGCAGGATATTGATGAGTTCGGCAGTGAGATAAAGGCAGCGTACGGTGTTCGCGCGGCATGTCTTCTTCAGCTGCTCCTGCGCGGCTGCGGGCGCGGCGCTGGGAGCGACGGCCGAAAGATGGCGTTCGAGCAGAGGCGAGACGGAATTTTCTTCCGCCTCCCAGAGCAGGAAATCCCAATCCAGCGGGCCGGCGAGGATCTCGCGAATTTTGGCCGCGCCTTCGGGCGTAAGGCTAGTGCGAGCGCAACAGACGAGCAGCTGTTTTTCTAGAGATGGGGCGTTTTCGTTTGCCGGAGTCATCGTTTCCCGTGCAAATCCAGGACCAGCAAATACTACGCTATCTGCACGGGGCTACCCGAGGATTCTTCGCGCGCCGTTACTCAGCGCGCGTGCGCGAATTGTGTCGCGAAAGAAAATGAGAACGGCACGCGCGCCTCAACGCGCTGACCGATTTTCGACAATCGGTTGCGAAAATCGTTGGAATCCAATCCCGCAGCGGTGCAAACCATTTCGAAATCCTCGTCATTGTCGAAAAGAAATTCCTGTGCTTCGCGTCGCGCCCGGAGCGAACCGTTCCGCCAATCCTCGACCGCGTTCAGCAGCACCGCCGTCCACAAACGGCGCGCGGAAATCATTTCTTCGGTAACGGCATTGTGCATCTCGACGCTCACTTGCGCTGTCATGTTCCCCATCTTTCCCCTTGGCAGTTCCCGGTCACTTTATAATTCCGGACTGACGCAATGAGTAGAAGCATCTGGAACGCCAAAGCGCTCTGCACGAAGGAGTACGCCGCCGCATGGGGAAGACGCTGAAATGGTTAGGGTTTCGGGCGGGAGGCGCTGTTCGCGCGAGCAGCTCGAGGAGAATTCTGGGGCGGCGATGGTTCGGATGCACCCAGCTGTTCCAGGCCGAAACACGGCGCGACTTGCCAGCGCGAAGTGAAGTTGGAAGCTTGCGAAGTTAACGACCGAATCGCCAGAAGGAAACTACCGAGCGATTTCGAGATTCAGAATGTCGCGCAATTTCGCCGCGAGCGCCGCCACCGTGAACGGCTTCTGCAACAGGACCGCGTCGCTTTCGAGAATTCCGTGGTGCACAACGGCTTGATCTGTGTAACCGGACATGAAGAGAACCCGAATCCCGGGACGGATCGACTTGACCCGCTCGGAGAGCTCGCGGCCGCTTATTCCGGGCATGACCACGTCGGTCATGAGGAGGTGTATTGGACCGGCATGCAGCGCGGCTAATTCCAGGGCGGTATGGCCATTTTCCGCCTCGATGACAGTGTAACCGGTCATTTCCAGATACTCGCGCGCGAGCTCGCGCACTCCCTTTTCGTCTTCCACCAGCAGAACGGTTTCGGTTCCCTGCGGCAGCGAGCGCCCTTCGTTGCTGCGATCCCGGGCTGGCGTGGACTGTTCATCCCATACGCGAGGCAAGTAAACCTTGAAGCTGGTGCCGCGGCCTGGTTCGCTATAGACCCAGACGTAGCCGCCGCTTTGCTTCACGATGCCGTAGACGGTGGCGAGACCGAGCCCCGTGCCCTTGCCTTTTTCTTTAGTCGTGAAGAAGGGCTCAAAGATGTGCGCCTGGGTTTCGACGTCCATGCCGCAACCGTTGTCGGTGACGGCGAGCATCACGTAGGGGCCGGGCGCGAGCATGACTGACGAGTGCGAAAAGGATTCGTCGAGATCAACGTTGGCAGTTTCGATGTTCAAGCGCCCCCCTTCGGGCATGGCATCGCGCGCGTTCACCGCCAGATTCAGGATCACTTGCTCGATCTGGCTGCGATCGGCTTTGACTAACCCAAGGTCGGGCACGCTGGAGGTTTCGAGCTGGACGTCCTCACCGATCAGGCGGCGCAGAATCTTTTCCATCTCCGTAACGACGCTTTGAATGCTCAAGACCTTCGGAGCCAGCATCTGTTTGCGGCTGAAGGCGAGCAATTGGCGCGTCAGAGAGGTGGCGCGTTGCGACGCGGTCTGAATTTGCTCCGCGTTGCGACGCAGCGGATCGCCTACGGCAAGGCGCTCAGTCATTAGATCGGCGTAACCTTGTATGACCATTAAAAGGTTGTTGAAATCGTGAGCGATTCCCCCGGCCAGGCGTCCCACGGCTTCCATCTTCTGTGCCTGGCGGAGCTGCTCTTCCAGTTGCCTGCGGTCGGTGATGTCCAGCGCCATGCAGATCGCGCCCTGCAATTCACCTTCCGCGCTGCGCAGCGGCTCTACGTGGCAGGTGTAGGATCCGCCCTTCCATTCGACGTTGAAGGTCGTCGGTTCGCCGGCGATTGCGCGACGATGGGCGGCAATGGGCAGGAACGCCGGGTCCGGAGTTTCGAAATAATCAAAAAGCGAGACGCCCACAATTTGATTCGCTTTCAATCCCAGGCGCGCGAGACCGGCACCTAGAGCAGAGGTGAAGCACAGGTCTTTGCCAACGGTCCACAGCGCCGCCGGTAACTGCTCCACCAGCACACGCAGTCGCGCTTCGCTTTCGCGGATTTTCTCTTCGGCGCGTTTTCGGTCAATCGCCAGCGCAATCTGTCCGCCGACGGAAGCCAGGAATTCCAGGTCGCGCTCGGTGTAGGCAAATTCATTTTCGTAATGCTGCACCACCAGAACGCCGATAGTGGCGGCGGGGGTGCGGAGCGGCACGCCGAGCCAGGATGGCGAAGGTGTGCCTACCAGCTCCACCTCTCCATCGGCCGCGAGGCGATCGAAAACTTGCTGCGGGATCAGCATCGCGCGCCCGGTGCGGTAGACGTAGGCCGTGCAGCTTCTGCCCACCTGCTGCGGCGGAGGAGCTTCGTCGAACTGGTCCACGAAAAAAGGAAAATGGAACATTCCGGAAGCGGACTCATAGAGCGCGACGAAACAGTTCTCCGCGTAGAGCACTTTATTGAGCGATTGATGAATCAGATAGAGCAGCTCGTCCAGATTATCGGTGACATTCACACCGTGGATGATCTCAAACGTGATCTGGCGTTCGAGCTCGGAGCGCTTGCGCTCGGTGATGTCTTCCATCGTGCCTTCGTAGGCCGTGACGCTGCCGTCGGCATCGCGAATGACCCTGGCGTTTTCCGAAATCCAGATGAGCGCGCCGTTATTCTTGCGCAGCTGATATTCGAAGGCTTCGACCGCCCCGTGTTCTTCCATGGCGCGCTGGAATTCGAGGCGCGTTTGCGGATCCGCGTAGAAATCCTTGCCAATGTCGTGAATTGTGGCGAGCATTTCCGCCGGCGAACTATAGCCGCACATGCGCGCCAGCGCCGGATTTACGCTGAGCAACTGCCCATCCACGGTGGTCTGAAAAATGCCTTCGACGGCATTCTCAAATAACAGGCTGAGCCTTTTCTCCGCCTCTCGTTGCGCTCGCTCTGCCACGCAGCGCTCGGTGATGTCCTGATAGATTCCGTAGCAGCCGATGCTTTTGCCGTCCTGCAGCAGCGGCACGCAGGTGATCTGCACGTCAACGAACGAGCCGTCGCGGCGGCGACGCCGGCTCGTGGCGCGCACGACTTCGCCCGCAGCCGCTCGCTCGCTGAACCGCAGCGCTTCGCTATGGAGTTCATCGGACGTCAGCAGCAAATCGAGCTCGGCGCCCAGAATTTCGTTCTTGCGATACTGGAAGAGTTTCTCGAACGCGGAATTGCACATCTGAATACGATGGTTTACGTCGAGGATGACCATGGCCTCGGGATGACTCGCGAACAATAGCTGAAAATCCAGCTGCTGTGGTAAGCAGTCCGTGGCAGCTGTGGCATTCGCGGACTGCGCGGGTTTGGCGGGTCGCCTGCCCGCGTGTGCGCGCAACGAACCGTCTCCATTCTTCGGCAAAGTGGCGGCCTTGTTTGGCATGGTCTCTGGCGCGGAACGAGGAACTCGTTCCCGAGGATTCCCCCACATCTGGTATAAATTCCCGCGACCTGAGTCACAATGGTACGTTCGTACTAAGCACTCACATTTCCTACGACTTAGGGATGGCGAAAAGATAATTTCGACGCTGCGAGGACCTCAAAATGGGCGGTTTCCCACATGCTCGGAAAGCGCCGCGATGTTGGGCGGCAGTAGGGGTACTGGTTGGTCGCTAGAGAGGTAAAAAACCGTGCACGCCGGCTTCGTGGCGGGCTGGGGCGGGTCGGGAGGAGGGTACAGTCCGGCGAGTATATCGTGGCTCGGCGGCGCTCGGCTCCAAACCGGACCACCGTGCCACGATTCTCGCTTGCTCGGATAGCTGCGACGCAGCTACTTCTTGGGGCGTGACTCAGGAGGGATGCCGCCGCTCGCGCGGTAGTAAGCCACCAGCAATCCGTAATGCTCGCCCATGTGCTCGGTATAACCGATCCATCCGGAGAGGTGCTTGAGCGCTTCGGCGTCGCCTTCGCTTTGTAGCAGAGCTGCGCCGTCTTCGACGGACTTTCTCAGATATGCCACCGTCTCCGCTTTGGTCTTGTATTGACTCACCGGCGGGTCGTTCTGCGCTTCGCCGACCTTTTTTCCGGCCAGGTGATTGATCAGATCGTAATTCGATCCCGCGATGTGCAGGATCACTTGCTGAAAGGTGCGCACGGGCGGAGTCAATTTGTAAGTGTATTTTTCCTCGGGCCAATCCTGCGCCATTGTTATGAGGCGGTTGCCCACGTCGTTCCAGTTTTCCAGAATGGCTTGGGTGGGTGTGGGGGGAGTTTTCGGTTGCGCACCTTCCTGCGCGCGCGCCGAACCTGCGTAGCTTAAGACCAAGGCCGCTGCCGCCAGCAGGAAAATAAACCGAGCGAATTTCTTCATGAATGATCTCCTTCGTGGATTGCCCCGCCGTGTGCCCCAGAGCTGCCGGCTAGGCTACCGGGCTTCGGCAATCAAGTCCAGCGCGTTTCGTTTAGTAGCGTCAAGAATCTCCCGGCGGTGAGTTTGGCGTGGCGCTTGCCGTCCGGTAAGATGGTGGCTCGGATACCACGACAGGACTGCCGTCCGCTATGGGAAAAGAAGACAAACTGAAAGCTCCCTCAGTAAATCCCCAGCAGGCCGCGGCGAAGGATATTGACCTGATCGTCCGTGGCGAGCATTCCGATCCTTTCGCGGTGCTAGGGCCGCATTGGTGCGAGCAAGGCGGACGGAAGTTGCTCGCGATCCGCGTATTTCGCCCGAATGCGGCAGAAGTGACCGTGCTGTGGGGCAAGAAATCCGAACCGCAGCATGCCATTCAAATTCATCCCGGCGGCTTGTTCGAAGCGCAAATACCCGCGACCGGCACAGCGAAGTCGCAGAACGAACCCGTGCCCCCGGCCGTATATCGCCTGCAGATTCGCTTCAGCGACGGAAACGTTTTCGAAACTTACGATCCGTACGCGTTCCCGCCGGTGCTCACCGAGTACGACCTCTATCTTTCCGGCGAAGGCACGCACTACCAGAAATACGAAAAACTGGGAGCGCACGTGCGCGAAGTGGCCGGTGTGCGCGGCGTGCATTTCGGCGTTTGGGCTCCCAATGCGCGGCGGGTGAGCGTCGTGGGCGACTTCAATTTCTGGGACGGCCGCGTGCATCCGATGCGTCATCGCGGCTCGAGCGGCATTTGGGAACTTTTCATTCCTGGCCTGGATGAAGGCGAGCTGTACAAATTCGAGATCCTCTCGGCGGTCGGGGGGCAGTTGGGTTTGAAAACCGACCCGTACGGCTTTGCGGGTGAAATGCGCCCGAACAATGCGTCGGTAGTGCGTACGATTGACGGCTATCGCTGGAAGGACACCGCATGGATGGAGTCGCGCCCGCTGCGTGACTGGTTGCACTCGCCGATGACGATTTACGAATTGCACGCCGGATCCTGGCGGCGCAGGCCGGAAGAGGGGAACCGCTGGCTGACCTATCGCGAGCTCGCCGACGAATTGCTGCCCTACGTGAAGCGCATAGGCTTCACGCATATTGAGCTTCTCCCGATCATGGAGCATCCCTTGGACGCTTCCTGGGGCTATCAGACCGTCGGATATTTCGCGGTGACCAGCCGCTTCGGCCCACCCGCGGATTTCATGTATTTCGTGGACCGCTGTCATCAGCAGGAAATCGGCGTGATTTTGGATTGGACGCCGGCACATTTCCCCCGCGATGCGCACGGGTTGGGTTGGTTCGATGGCACGCATCTCTACGAGCATGCCGATCCGCGGCGCGGCGCTCACCCGGACTGGGGTACGCTGGTCTTCAATTACGGCCGGAACGAGGTGCAGAATTTTCTGGTGTCGAACGCGCTGTTCTGGCTCGATAAGTATCATCTCGACGGGCTGCGCGTGGACGCGGTGGCGTCAATGCTCTACCTCGATTATTCGCGCAAACCAGGCGAGTGGATTCCGAACGCCTTTGGCGGCCGCGAAAACCTGGAAGCGATCGCCTTCCTGAAACATTTGAACGAAGTGCTGCACAGCAGGCATCCCGGCGCGCTGATGATCGCCGAAGAATCCACGTCGTGGCCGGCGGTCTCGCGTCCCACCTACGTGGGCGGCCTGGGCTTCGATTTGAAATGGAACATGGGGTGGATGAACGACACGCTGCGTTACTTCGCGCTCGACCCACTGTTTCGCCAGCATCACCACAATGAACTCACCTTCTCCATGATCTACGCATTCCAGGAAAACTTCGTTTTGCCGCTTTCTCACGATGAGGTGGTGCACGGCAAACGCACGCTCCTGGAAAAAATGCCGGGCGATGATTGGCAGAAATTCGCTAATCTCCGGCTGCTCTTCGGATATATGTACGCCCATCCAGGGAAAAAACTGCTCTTCATGGGCAGCGAGCTGGCCGAGCGAAACGAATTCTGGGAAGAAGGCAGCGTCGACTGGTCTCTGGAAGAATCCGCGTCTCACCGCGGAGTGCAACGCTTATTGTCCGACCTGAATCGCCTGCACGCGACCGAACGGCCATTCTTCGAAGTGGACTTCGAATGGGCCGGCTTCGAATGGATTGAGGCGAACGATGCGGCGGCGAGCATTCTTTCGTTCATCCGGCGAGCGCGAAATCCGGAGGATTACGTGGTGGCGGTCTGCAATTTCACGCCGGTGTTGCGCCTGGATTACCGCATCGGCGTCCCGGGACCGGGATACTATCGGGAGATTCTCAATACCGATTCCGCGTATTACGAAGGCAGCGACGCGGGAAACGCCGGTGGTGTGCGCGCGGAACCGATTCCCTGGAATGACCGCCCGTGGTCGCTCAAGTTGAAAGTCCCGCCGCTGGCCGCCGTTTACTTCAAACCGCAGCGCGATTAATTCCCCGCCCCTCCTTCCGATTGAAAAGAACCCACCAGCGCAAGAATTCATGGAACATTTCTCCGCCCCTCTCCGTACTTAGGAGCAGGAAGAGCAGGGGAGGCTTCCAAACATGCGAAAAGGAATTCGAGCGATTGGTGTGTCTAGCTTGCTGGCTCTTACGATGGGCAATCTAGCAGTAACGGCGACGGCAGCACCGGCGCCGACCGAGCGCTACTTGCACGTGAAGGTGGACGACGCTGCCAAAGGTGAGAGCGTGAACGTGAACCTGCCGCTTTCGATGGCAGCGGCAATACTGCCAACCGTGAATAAGGGTTCCCTCCACAATGGCCATGTGACCATTGGCGAAGCGGATTTCAATGGCGTGGACGTGCGCGCGATCCTGGACGCGATCCGCAATGCGCCGGACAACGAATTTGTCACGGTCAAAGAAAAGGATCAGGACGTGCGCGTAGCGAAATCGAATGGAAACTTGATCGTTCACGTTTTGGACAAGAGTAAGGACGGCGAGAAAGTGGACGTGACCGTCCCGATGAAGGTAGTCGACGCGCTATTTTCCACCACGAAAGACAATGAACTCGACGTGGCCGCGGCCATTCGCGCACTCAGCGATGCGGGCGACGCGGTTTTGGTGACCGTACAGGACGCTACCGAACACGTGCGCATCTGGATCGATTCGCATAGCTCTTCGGAGTAACTGGAAATTCGCGCAGGAGGTGCAGGATGGTTCTTTTAGGAAAAGTGGCGCTGGGAATTGCGGGTACGGCGCTTGCAGGTGTCGGCCTGATTTGCAGCGAAGGGATGATCGAAGTGAAAGTGGTGGAAAAGCAGCCGGAAGTTCATCATGTGTATGTACTAGCGCCGGCGATGCTGGTTCCCATGACGATGCACTTTATCCCGAACCGCAAACTGGGCCGCTGCTCAGCCGAAATCAAGCCTTGGATGCCCACCATTCGCGCGGCACTTGAGCAATTGCGCGCCAGCGAGGACATAACCCTGGTGGAAGTCCGCGAGTCCGATCAACACGTGCTCGTCACGAAGTCGGGCGGTTCGGTAGTGGTGGACGTCACGGATAAAGACAACATCGTGCACGTCTCCGCTCCCATACGCGCGATCGAAAGCACCGTGGAACAAGTCGCCGCTGCGAGTCCCGAGGCTAAGGATTAATTCGCGGCGGGTTCCCTTACTGGCGGGCGCAGCAAGGCCCCTTGCACGCGCCCGTCAGGATTGGGGATTGTGTTTTGGAGGAACCCAGTAAACTTCCTCGCGCAGGGATTCTTTGGCGTAGCCGCTCCGCAGCAGGATGCCTCTGCCTAATTCGATCATCTGCGGATGACCGCAAAGGTAGCCGGTCGTATCCAATGGATCGAGTTTCCAGCTGTGCGTGTACTTGCGAATGATGTCCTCCACTCGGCCGGTTTCCCCGCGCCATGCCTTGTCCTCCCACGGACGACTTACAGTTGGGACATACTTCAGCCAGGGTACCTCGCCCGCGATGCGCTCGAGTTCATCACGGTAGCCGAATTCCCAGGAGCGGCTGGCACCCTGAATCGCGTAGAGGCGCAGATCACCGGGAAATTTCTTCTCTTTCCAATCCGCGTAAAGCGTCCGGACGTAGGAAACATATGGCGCAACGCCCGTGACGGTCGAGAGCAGCAAATGGTTGCGATGCCCGCTCTTCAAATCCAGAGTGAAGCGCCCCTTGGCAATTTTTCGCACGGAAAGTTCATCACCCACTTGGAGCTTATGCAGCAGGGGCGTCAATTCCCCCTGCTCCACGAGTTCGATGAAAATTTCCAATTCGCCCTCGTAGGGTGACGACACGATCGAGTAAGCGCGCTCGACGCGCTTCAGCGGCGAGTCCACTCCCAGCGTCGCGTACTGCCCCGCTGCAAAATTGAATTCGCCACCCGGATCGATCTTGACCTTCCAAAGGTCAGGCGCGAAGTTTTCGCGCTGCGTGATGCGGCCACGGTAGAATTTGTCGGCAGTGGAAACCATGTAGCAGGACCCCCCAGTCCTTCCAGATTCGCGTGCGATGCGCCGGATTATGCGCCTTAAAAAAAAGAAGAGGCGCCCCGTCGCCTTTGGGCGCCTCTCCCGACCAAGATTGCAAAGCCTCGCCTACGGATGCTGATCTTGCTGCTGCAGCGACATCGGATTAAACGGCACCGGCGTCCCGGTGATCTTGTCCTTAGCGTCGGTGATGACTTTGGTCAGCACCATCGTGGTGTCCTTTCCTTGAAATTTTACCAGGCCATACGGTCCGGCCTTCGGAGCGACCCAAGCGTCGCCGGATCCGTCCTTCATTTTGTAATGCTCGGCAGTAAAAGTTCCTGCGGGAGTCGTGATCGATTCGCTCCCAACGTCCTCGGCCCGCTCACGAATATCGGCAGACTGCTTTTGCGCGCTCGATTTCATCATGCTCGTCGGCATTTCCATCGGCGGACGGTTCCCCATTTGCATGATCATGCGCGAGATAACGGTGTCCGTTCCGTCCACAACCGTCAACGTCTTGTGGACCATTCGTCCCATAGATGAATCGGAAAAGGTCGTTTCGAACCAGTAGCCATCTTTGCCGCCTACCGATTCCTTGCCGACGATGGCGACTTCCATCACCATCTTGGTTCCCTTCTCCGTAGTCATTTCATATTCGCCGCCCGAACCGACCACCGGATTCAATATTCCGCGCATGGCTGGACCGGCGTGCATTCCCATCTGGGCGCTCGCTAATATCGGGAACATCGCGATCAGAACACCAACGCAACCGAATCGTGCCGCTGTCCTCATGAACTCTCCTCTTGGACTTGAGATTCCGAACGATTAAGGCTAGAGGTCGCGTCCCAATGTATCAACCATTTTGGTGGTGTCAAAACTCACGTCTATCTTCACGTTGGTGACCACGCACAGAAAATCCACAGTTTTTTGATCCGCGCCGATTGTGGATATGCCGCTATCCGATTTCTTCGGAAAGATAAAAGCGACGGATTGTATGGTTTTGCCGTCTGCGCTGCTCTGGATTTTTACGCTTGTGGGCGCGACTTTCTGTTTCGTTTTTCGGTCCATCAGGAACGCGCCGTTCTGCAGAATCTTTTCATCCACGGACTGAAACGGCTTCATGTCGGGCCCGGCCACCACAATGTCGTAGCTCTCCACTGGCTGCGCGAGTTGCTGTTCCGCCGCGTCTTGTTTCATCTGGCCCGCTAAGATTTCATTGCGAGCCACGGCTTCACGAATAGTTCGCGATGATGACCAGCGCACAAGAAACGTGGCGAGAGCTGCCTGGGCGGGACCACCGCCAGCGCCTGAGTCAACTGCGCCGCCACCGGGGCCGGTGCGAGCGCCTGCTCCTGGTCTAGTGGGACCGGGCTGAGCCGTCCCGCTGTCGGCACCGCCCGTCGCGTCTCCGTTAAGCCAAGGAGCCTCGACTTGAATACTCCGCGCCCACGGCGAACTATCAAGCACCTTGCGTATGTCCTTGGCGTCCCACTGCTGATATGGCTTGGACTTCCAGGGATCGCCGCCCGCCCACACAATTGCGGCAACCAAGAGCGCAATGCAAGAGGAAAGAAGAATCTTACGCAAGACTTACCTCGATCTCGCTCGGCGCCGGCTATGGCCAACGCCGCGCGACGGATATCCGCGGGGATACAATATCCCACGGTCTAGACAGCCGACAATCTATCCGCCAGCTTGCCGGGAAGCAAGTGATTTTGCTTTGGGGTATCCGGAAATATTGGTGGCCTCGGGGCCGCCGTACACGTGCTCCACGCGATAAATGGGATTCTCTCGGGATTCGAAGTGTGTGCGCATGAGCAGCTCGCCTACCAGCCCCACCGCTAAAAGCTGCACTCCAAACAAAGTGAGCATTAGTCCCAGGACCATCAATGGCCCGTGCTCCGCGAACAAGTCAAGCCGCCACCAAATCAGTTTTTCGGCCAGTAGAAACGCCATAATCCCGCCGCCCAAAAATAATCCCAGTAGTCCAGGCGGGCCGAAGAAATGCAGCGGGCGCGTCATATAGCGCATCAAGAAGCGAATCGTCATGATGTCGAAAAAAACCCGCAGCGTGCGCGAGATCCCGTAATGCGACTTTCCGTCCGGGCGGACGACGTTCCGTATTGGAACCTCGACGATTTTCGCTCCGTTCCACGCCGCCAGCGCGGGAATGAACCGGTGCATTTCGCCGTACAAAGGAACGTCCTTGATCGTCTCGCGCCGGTAAACCTTAAAAGTGGTGCCGAAATCGTGGATGGGAACCCCGGAGAGTTTCGCCATCATCCAATTCGCTACGCGCGATGGCAGCCGCCGCAAAATAAAATTGTCCACACGCTTTTGCCGCCAGCCGCTCACGATGTCGCATCCGGTGGCGTCTAGAGTTTCGAGCAGCGTGGGAATATCGGCGGGGTCGTGCTGCAAGTCGCCGTCCATGGAGATGATCACATCCCCGGAAGCGTAATCGAATCCGGCAGCCAACGCCGTGGTCTGCCCGTAATTGCGCTTCAGACGCAGCACCGCGACGCGCGGATCTTCCTCGGCAATCTCAGCGAGTATCTGGGGAGTCGCGTCCGAGCTTTGATCGTCCACGTAGACAAACTCAACCGGTTCGAATCGCCCAGTCATGATTTCGCTCAGTTGTCGGTGCAATTCGCGGACGCTCTGCTGCTCGTCGTGAAAGGGCACCACCAAGGAGAAGCGTGGTGGAGTTTTCGGGTGCTCGCGCATGTACTTAGTTTAACTCGCGATAGCTGATTAAGCGAACGCCCCGTTCGTTGAGCGCACTGCGGACGGCAGGGTTCAGCAGCGCCTCGAGTTCGGTTTCGCGCTGCTCTCGCAGCCGGGTTCCGGACCGCACCAGATCGGCATCACAAATTCCAGGATGCAGCATTATTTCGGTGCTGCCGTCGTCCAGCGCATCAACCATACGGTGCAGTGCGGCGGCGCTCACTTGTCCGGTGACTGCCAATCCCAGAAAATGGTCGGGAAAAAGAAGCCCGTACTTCCTGGCGATGGCGTAGAAGCGTGGACCGACGGCGCGTACCGCTCCCGCTGCCACGATCTGCATGGAGAATCCCTTCTCGTCGGTCTGCATCGTCTGCCAGGAATCATGAAGATTTTCCACAGGCTTGCGTACTCGCATGATTCCAAATTGTTTGGCGACTCGCGCCAGCGATTCCATCACGCGAGGATGCGCGTGCGTATGTTTGTGGGTGTCCAGATGCGTTGGAGTTACGCCAGCCGCTTGAATTTTTTCGATTTGCGCTCGCAACTCGCATTCGATTTCCTTGGCCGGAATCATTCCGGAGCTAAGCCTGGCGACAAACCTCGGCAGCGACTCCGGCAAATTGCCGTCCGCGTCGGCCAGCGACGCGACGTCTTCTCGCTTCGCGATGCATTTACCGCCGACGAGGACAAGGTGGCAACCCACTCCCAGTTCGGGATTTGCCGCGCTCAGCTGCACCGCTTCGTCGAACGCAGGCCCATTGGCCATCAGCGTCGTGCTGGTGAGAATCCCTTCGCGGTGCGCGCGAATGATTCCCTCGTTCACACCGCGGGTCATGCCAAAGTCGTCGGCGTTGAGAATTAAGGATTTCATTTCGGTACGAAACATTTTGCAGCCAGGTAGCTGACGATAGCAAGCGTGCGCAAACGGGCGCAGCTGGCCGGCTTGTGCGTGGCGCGAGCGTCAGTTTCTTTTTGGGAGAGAAAATCCAGGGTCATCGCTGAAAGATTCTGCGGAAAAAGCGCGAACGCAGTTTTGCAACCATTCCGTCGTCCAACCGCGAGAAAAATATAAATTTTGCGTGAAAGTTTTCAACAGTTCTGTTGAAAACCGTGTGGAAATACACGCAGCGAAAACGAAATCGTTCTGCAAAGCAAAGGGTTAATCCTCTTTGCACAAATTTCGGGCAGTTCACGGTGAGTGACGAAAAAACAACGAGAGCGGACAGAAATAGAATTTGCGCGCGGAGCGAAATCAATACCAACGCGGAGCGGGATCCAGCTTGATTTCAATCGTGTCTTGATCTTTTTCGATGTCGTACCATTTGCCGTATGTGTGCAATCCTTTGGCGATCACCTGAATCAAAATCTTACCTTGCGGCACCGCGGGAACTTTTACTGAGCCGTCTTCGTTCGTCTTGAAACTCAGCTCGGCGAGTTTGTCTTTGTGCAGGAATCCGCCCGGCTGGTTGAAGCGGACGTACACGCTGGCGTTTCCTACAGGCTTGTCGTCGGAGTTGGTGACGCGAATCCTTAAGCGAGTTGTGCCGTCGGAGGCCTGATCGCCTTTGGGGCTGGATTTGTCATCGGCGCCTGATTGATTTTGGCTCGAGGGCTTGTCCTGCTGGTTCGTCCGTGCTCGGGAAACGCGGGGGAATAGCAATCCCGTTGCCAAAATTGCGGCCATCGCCAAAAGAGGAGACGATCCGCGGCGGAGGGTACATGGCCTCATACATCCCTCTTGTACTCCATTCTGGACCGTCTCTCAAGCGCATACGTCTGCGCGTACCAGCCACGGCCGCCGGCACCCGTCTGGATAGAATCGCGAGCTTACGACGTAGCTACCCGCGCCTCTGCTGCGACGCCTTGCTGCATCTTTAACAACCGGCGGGGGGTTCGGTGTCGTGGCATCCCGCGCCTGTCGTATGATGAAAGGTCGAATTGGTAAGCCAACGCGGATCAATCAGCTCCGCTCCGGCGAAATAACACGGCAAGCAGGTTGGATTTATCAGCCGCGCGATTTTGGCCAGGATTTATCCGAGTGCGCGCTCCGTAGCTGGCCGCAACCCGTGGCCCGAAGAAACGCAGGAATCATGTCTGGAGGCAAGTGATGGGTTTTTCGACTGACGCAATACACGTGGGCCAGGAGCCGGACGCGCTGACTGGAGCAATCGTCGCGCCGATTTATCAAACCTCGACTTACGTAATCGAAGCAATGGGCAAGAGCAAGGGTTACGACTACGCGCGAACCAACCACCCGAACAGAAAAGCCCTGGAGCGTACCATCGCGAAACTCGAGGGCGGCCACGCCGCTTACGTCTTCACCTCCGGCATGGCGGCGATCGATTCTGTATTCCGGCTGCTACGCCCGGGAGATCATACGATTCTGTCGCAAGCCGTTTATGGCGGTGTTTTCCGCATCACGACCCAGCTGCTCGTACAGTTCGGCTTGGAATTCAGTTACGTGGACACTTCTAATCTTGAAAAGGTGAAGCAGGCCATCAAGCCAAACACGAAGATGATTTACGTGGAGACTCCTACCAACCCCACGATGATTGTCACCGATCTTGCCGCCATTGCAAAACTTGGGCACGAACGAAATCTGATGGTTGTAGTGGACAACACATTCCTGACTCCTTATCTACAGCAGCCCCTCGCATTAGGCGCCGACATCGTGGTCCATTCCATGACCAAATTCTTGAACGGCCACAGCGATTGCACCGGAGGCGCGGTAATCGTCGGCACGCCGGAACAAGCCCAGAAAATTTACTTTGTTCAACGCTCAGCCGGAGCAGGTCTCGCGCCCATGGATTGCTTTCTGGTGTCGCGCGGCGTCAAGACGCTCGCGGTGCGCATGGATCGCCACAATTCAAACGGAATGGCGGTGGCAAAGTACCTGGCAGCTCATCCCAAGGTAAAACACGTTATCTTCCCCGGCCTCGCTTCCCATCCGCAGCACGAAATCGCCAAAAAACAGCAGCGAGGCTACGGCGCGATGATTTCGTTCGACCTGGGACCGCTGGAAGCTGCCAAGAAGTTTCTGAATCACGTACACCTATGCTCGCTGGCCGAAAGTTTGGGGGGCGTCGAGACGCTGATCTCCCTGCCCGCGCTGATGACTCACGCTTCCATCCCGCCGGATATCCAGATGCAGATTGGGATTACGCAGGGGCTGGTGCGCTTGTCCGTCGGCATTGAAGACGTGGAAGATATCATTGCCGATTTGGACCAGGCGCTCGCCCAAACCTAGCGAGCGCGCTGCAAGCTACGAGGGCTTCACCGACTCCGCGATCCAATCCAAATAGTCCCGCGCGCCCGCCGCGATGGGTAAAGCGATAATTTCTGGCACGTCATAACGATGCAGCTTGCGCACCGCGTCCCGTACCGCTGCAAACCGCTGCTTAGTCGTCTTGATCAGCAGCAAGAACTCCTTCGCCGACTCGACCCTGCCTTTCCACCGGTAGGTGGAAGCCACCGGGACGCCGATTTCGCTGACGCAGGCCGCGAGCCGCTGCGCAACGAGCGCGCGGGCGATGCTCCGAGCCTCTTTTCGCGACCCGCATGTGACCAGTACGATGATCTTGTCGGTCATCTTTGCCGCCCGCCAGCCTTTACTCTTGCGACTCGCGCCGTTCTTCCGTGATTTTAACTTGCGAGCCAAGATACAATAGTCGCCCGTGACGAAACAAACGATCCATTTCGGAACTTCCGGCTGGCGCGGCGTGATCGCCGACGATTTTACATTTGCCGGAGTCCGCCGTGCCTCGGCGGCCATCGCGGGACACGTCTCCGCGCGGAAAAAAAATCCAAAACTCGTCGTCGGCCACGATACACGCTTCTTTTCGCCCGAATTCGCGCGCACCGCCGCGGGCGTCCTGCGGGAAAATGGTTGCAGGATCGTCTTCTGCCCGGAACCGACGCCCACTCCCGTGCTGGCCCACGCCATCATCCACAACAAGCTCGATGGCGGTGTCAACATCACCGCCAGCCACAACCCTGCCGAATATAACGGCCTGAAATTCTCCGGCCCTGACGGCGGCCCGGCCCTGCCCGACATAACCAAGGACATCGAAAAACGCGCCGCTGCTCTGCCGGACGACGAAGAAAGTCATTTCCAGGACATTGCCGACGATTTCGAGCGAATTGACCCGCGCGGCCCTTACTTCGCGCAGCTGAAAAAAATGATTCGCTTCGACGTGCTGGCCAAAGCCAAAGGCAATTTCGCTTACGACGCCGTGCACGGCTGCGGAGGAGGCTGGCTCGATCGCATCCTCGCCGATCACGGAATGACGGTCGAATCCATTCGCACCTGGCGCGACGTGCTCTTCGACGGCAGCGGCCCGGACCCTTCGGAAGAAAATCTTGCGCCATTGAAGAAGCTCGTGCTCGAAAAGAAAGCCCTCGCCGGCCTCGCCACCGATGGCGATGCCGACCGCTTCGGCATTCTCGATCGCGACGGCACCTTCGTGCAGCCCAATCACATCCTGGGTCTGGTGTTCGATTACCTGCTCGAAACGCGCGGCGAAAAGCTCGGCGCTTCGCGCAGCGTCGCCACCACGCATCTGATTGACGCCGTCGCGCGCCTCCACGGCGTGAAGGCTTACGAAACTCCGGTGGGCTTCAAGTACGTTGGCCCGCTGCTACGCGGGGGCAAGATTGCTCTGGGCGGCGAAGAGAGCGCGGGCATGACCATCCACGGCCACTTGCCGGAAAAAGACGGCATTCTCGCCTGCCTGCTGGTGGCTGAAATGGTCGCCGCGCGGCAAACTTCTCTCAGCGAACAGCTGCGCGACCTCTTCCGTCGCGTCGGCGCCGAATTCTGGCCCGTGCGCGAAAATTTGCACCTGCCCGCGGAAGCCCAGGCTAAACTGCCGAAGCGCCTGCTCGAAAATTTCTCGGAATTCGCGGGGCACAAAGTCGCAAAGACTGATCGCACCGACGGGCTGCAATTGATTTTCGACGACGACTCGTGGATTCTGATGCGCCCATCGGGCACCGAGCCCGTGGCGCGAATCTACACCGAAGCCTCGAAGCTCGCGGCAGCCAAGAAACTGGCCGACGAAGCGCGCGCATGGATCACCCAGTGAACCGTCACGTCAACAATTCGCCGCCGCAGAAAATCGAAGCGCCCCCTCCGCGCCAGTCCTTCGCCGAGCAGCTAAGCGCGTTCCTGCGCCGCAATCTGTATTGGTTCCTGATTGCTGGATTTGTGCTGCTGCTCCTGCAGGACATTTTCGGCACACACGGCGTGCTGGCCATGCGCCGCTCGCAAGCCGAGGCGCGGAAAATTCAGCAGGAAATTAATCAGTTGGACGCCGAAAATAAGAAACTGCAGAACCACGTGAAGGATCTGAAGACCGATCCCTCCACCATGGAGTGCATCGCCCGCGAGGATTTCGGCCTGGCGCGCCCCGGAGAATTAGTTTTCAAGACGCAGCCGCGACCCACCGATCCGGCACATCCCGCGTCGCAACAACCCTGTTCTGCGCAGTAAGCAACCCTCAGCCTTGCGAACCTGCGGCGGGCTGCAGCGTGCGACGTAGCCACGCCAGCACTTCCGCACCATTTCCCTTCCAGCGCGTGCGCGCCACGGACAATAAAACCATCATTGTGGTGATGATTAGCAACCCGAAGGTCGCCATCGCAATAGACTGCGCGCCCTTCTGCAGTATGGAAAACCGGCCGTAGACAAATTCGATGTGCACCCAGTACACCAGAAGCGAAGTCTGCCCCATCTGCACCAGCGGGCTGAACGGGATGCGCGAAACCACCAAGCGGCACCACACGTAGCTCAGCGGAAACAGCACCAGCAGAATGCCTACGCGCGCCAGAAAAAAGTTGGGGCTGGTGTGCCAGTAATCGTACACCGCGAAGAGTTGCACGGGCCGCGCGTCCAGCCACATCGAAAAATAGTACAGCGCGATTCCGAGCGCGCCCAACAGCGCGACGGTTTTCGCCTGGTTCTTCATCGCCCAATCGTCAAACAAGAAAAATCCCAGCGCCAACCCGGCAAACGCAAACGCCGCCCAGGGAAAGACCGGGAACAGCCACGCTTGCGGAGTCTTGAACGTGTGCACGCCGTTGATGTAAGACTCGAGGTACCACGGCAGCCAGCTCGGCCGCCCGGTGGTGTAGAGCGGCGGGGTGGCCAGCGCGATCGCCGCCGTCGCCGCAAGCGCCAACGCCAAATTCGCCGTGCGCGTGCGTGCGAACCAGCACACCACGCCCATCAGGATCATCGAAAAGCCGATCGTGTTCAGAATATCCACGCGCAGCAGGTCGGTCCAGGGGGCCCACGGCAATCCGAGCAGATACTCCTGCAATCGGAAACCGTAGCCCAGCGCGAGGATTTCCGCGCCACGCAAAATCGTCTTGCGCGCAATTTCGTTCGCCGACACGCCTTTGCGCCGCAGCTTGTCCGTCACCAACGCGAACGACACGCCCGCCAGGAACAAAAACAGCGGCGCCGGCAGCGTGCCGCTCAACTGCGACCACTTGAAGAACTTCGTCGCGCGCGCCGACGCGTTCAGCCACGAATCGTAGGAGTGCACTTCGAACATCAGCAAGCAGGCAAATCCCCGCAACCAATCGATGTAGGTGAATCGTTCAGCCTTAGTGGGCGCGGGCATTCGCATTTCGTCGTTGTGAGCCGCACCAGAATCGCACAAGAATCATCGAGCCGAAACCCTTAAGGATTTCGCGAGTGTCCTTCGCAGGACGTTCGATGGAGCACCGCTCGGTCCGAAACTTCGCCCGCGCGGCCCCTCGCGGCATTCATTCATCTCGCAGTAACACGCCTGCGCTATCAGTGTTCAGCTTACGGCACGCGCCCCGGACGAAGCAGCCGCACAGGAGCCGTTGCATGCAGCCATATGAACTGATCGTAATCGGCTCAGGGCCGGGCGGGCAGCGCGCCGCCATCCAGGGCGCGAAGGCCGGCAAGCGCGTGGCCATGATCGAAAAGCAAAGCGCCATCGGCGGCGTGTGCATTAATACCGGCACCATCCCCAGTAAAACAATGCGCGAAGCGGTTCTGCACCTCTCTGGCTTCTATTCCAAGAACTTCTACGGCGCCAATCGCGGCGCAGCGGCCACTATCACAATGGCTGATGTCATTTTCCGCATCCAACGCGTGGTGGAGAATGAAGTTGGAGTCACGCAAGACCAGCTCAAGCGCAACGGAGTGGACGTCATCCACGGCACTGGAAAATTTCTAGACGCGCATCACCTGCGCGTGGAGAACGGCAACGGCTTCGCCGAGTTTGAAAGCGATTACATCGTCATCGCGACCGGTACCAAGCCCGCAGCGAATCCCAAGGTCCCGATCAACGGCCGCAACATCATCGATAGCGACCAGATCCTGAGCATGCCGCAGATTCCTCGGACGCTCATCGTGGTGGGCGGCGGCGTGATCGGCGTCGAGTACGCCTGCATGTTCGCCACCCTCGGCGTGCGTGTCATCATTGTCGAAAAGCGGCCGCGCCTGCTCGAGTTTGCCGACACCGAAATGGTCGAAGCGCTCAGCTACCAGATGCGCGACCACCGCGCCACCATGCGCCTGAACGAAGAGGTCGAGAGTGTAGAAGCCCTGCCCGACGGCAAGGTGGCCGCGAACCTGGTAAGCAAAAAGCGCATCAATGCGGATGCTTTGCTTTACGCCGTGGGCCGCCAGGGCAATGTGGAACGATTGGACCTCGCCGCGGCGGGCATCGCGGCAGACAATCGCGGCCGCATCACGGTTGACGCGGATTTCCGCACCACTCAGCCGCACATCTTCGCCGTCGGCGACGTCATTGGCTTTCCCAGCTTGGCTTCCGTTTCCATGGAACAAGGCCGCATCGCCGCGGCACGAGCCTTCGGGCTGCAAGTGCAAACCGATCCCGAGAGCTATCCTTATGGGATTTACACCATCCCGCAGATTTCTTTCATCGGCAAGACCGAGGAGCAGCTCACCGACGCTGATGTTCCCTACGAAGTCGGCGTGGCGTATTACCGCGAAATCGCGCGGGGCCAGATCGCCGGACATACCGACGGGCGGCTCAAACTCCTTTTCCATCGCGAAACCCTGGAGCTGCTGGGCGTGCATATTTTCGGCGAGAACGCCGCCGAACTGCTGCACATCGGTCAGGCCGTCTTCAAGCTCAAGGGCAAGATTACCTACTTCATCGACACCGTTTTCAATTACCCCACGCTGGCCGAGTGTTATAAGACTGCAGCGTTCAACGGCCTGAATCGCCTCACTTGAGTGGCGGCACACAGGAAATTGCGCTGCGATTGAAGTCCTTTCCGGAAGTGGCGCGCACTTTAGTTAATCCTCGAGCCGTGGCGAAGTACTCCGCATCTCGGCCCAAGAACCCTCCGCCCAGTTATCAGTGGTTGGTGATGGTGCCAAAGGGCATTGCACAAGGCGCTTCCGCGTTCTTACCGAGTTGCAATCGAATATCGAGCGTGACGACCTCTCCCGGTTTGAGGTGCACGGGCGTCCTCTTCGACTTGTCAACGGTCCCTGGGAAATACCACGGTTGATAACCATCGAGCCACATTTTCACCAGAACGCCGGTGTCGGGAGGTATCAGAAGCCTGTAGTTGGGTTTAATCAGCCCGCTGCCACTCAGGAAATTACTCGGCTCCGACGCTCGAACCAGAGCAACGCAAGGATACAAGGGAGCTCCGGTGACTGCGTCCGCTACGGTGCCGGTCAGCACTCCCGCTTTAGGTCCAAGTCGCAGCTTCACATCGGCCGTCGCGTGCCGGGAGGACAAAAACACAGTCTCAAACTTGCCGTCGCTGTAGAATTGCATGGAAACGTCAGGGTAGTCCTCATCCAGTTTGGCCGCAGCCACAGCATATTTTCCCAGCCACAAATGAGTAATTGTAAAATGCCCGGTTTCGTCCGTCGAGGAGTGAGGGATAATTCCAATACTCGGTCGACCGATTGGGCTCGCGTACACAGTTGCACCGTTTGCGGGATTGCCATTTTCATAACGGACCGTGCCTTCAATGACGCCGCCATTTTCATCTGCCGCGGCATCAGTAGTTATACCGGGGCGACTGCAAAAAGCGAAGACGATTGCAACAAGCAACAGGAATGTTGCGCCGACCCGAAGCATACGCAATTCTGGCACAGAATGGTTGAGTGTTGCCTTCGGCTGCATCGTTCAGCTCAAGTCGCGTTAGACGCGCTGGTAGGAAATCCGTCTTCTATCGAAGTTCTTTCCGGAAGTGGCGCGCAGTTCAGTAAAATCTTCAGCCGTGGCGAAGAACTCTCAGTCTTGGTCAATGAATCTGCCGACGGCGCTCGCCGGCTGGGCCGTGATCGTGGGTCTCGCGACCCTCTATGGGATCCGCATCGGGTACACCGGGCGTTCGTTTGCGCTAGCGCTCGGCGTGGCTGCGGCGCTTTTTGCGTTTGAGCTGTTTCTCGCAGCGCCTCGTGTGCTTGATCAAGCGCGTCATTTGCTCGGCGAACACGGCGCTGTCCTCGCGCCTCTTGTGCCGCTATTCGGGGTGTTGATCTACACCATCAGCGTCACCGCCAATTGGAAAACGGCACTGCTCGGCGCGGCCTACACCGTGCTGCCGGCGCTGTTGGCCGCGACGTGCATCGGGAAACCCGGCGGCCAGTGGCAAGACTACGCCGCGGTGCTGCTGATCTGGTTACCCATCGAGCTCCGCTGGAGGGGCCTCACGTTTCTGTACGTGCTCTTCCCCTATCCGCCGCAGCTGATGCACACACTCACGATCCTGTTGGCGCTGAGCACCGGCGTCGTCGCCTTCGTGCTGCTGCGGCGTCTGGACGGCATCGGCTACGCCGTGGAATGGCGTCGCGGCTTTGCGTGGAATGTGATTCTCCATTTTGGAGTGTTCGCCGTCATCGCTGTCGTCCTCGGCCTGCGCATCGGCTTCCTCACGTACGCGCCGTCGCTCGGGCGCCTGCGCACCGCACCAATCGAAGTCATCGGGATTTTATTTTTCACGGCATGGCCGGAGGAATTCCTGTTTCGCGGAGTGCTGCAGAATATTCTGTCACGCACGTTCAAGAATCAGTGGGCGGGCTTGGCTGTCGCGTCCGTCGCATTCGGCTTCGCGCACATTTTTCATGCGCCCTTCCCCAATTGGAAATACGTTTTCCTGGCGACGGTGGCGGGATTATTCTACGGCCGTACGTGGATGAAGACAGCCTCGCTATTTCCCGGTGCGATCGTGCACGCGCTGGTAGACATTCTGTGGCACATTTTGTTTCGCTAATCGCGCAGAGCTTTGCAGCCGCAATGGCATTAAGACGCAACCGATCAGCCTACTTGACTACTCCGTGCAGCGGGCTCGAAGCAGAAGCATACAATTTCTTGCTGATGCGTCCAGCCAAATGAGCCTTGCGGCCGGCGTCCACCGCCGAACCCATCGCCTCCGCCATCAGCACGGCATCCTGCGCCTCGGCAATCGCGGTGTTCATCAGCACGCCGTCAGCGCCCAACTCCATCGCCAAAGCCGCATCGGAAGCGGTGCCGACGCCTGCATCCACAATCAGCGGGACTTCCGTAATTCGTTCACGCAAAATCCGCAGATTCGTCACATTTTGGATGCCCATGCCAGAACCAATCGGCGCACCCAATGGCATCACCGCAGCCGCGCCCGCAGCAATCAATTTCCGCGCGACGATCAAATCGTCATTCGTGTAAGGCAGCACCACGAATCCTTCCTGCGCCAAAATCTTCGTCGCGGCGATCAGTTGCTCGGTATCCGGGAATAGAGTCTGCTGGTCGCCGATCACCTCCAGCTTGACCCACTCTGAAAGACCGACTTCGCGCCCCAGCCGCGCTGTGCGCACGGCTTCGTCCGCGGTGTAGCAGCCTGCCGTATTCGGCAGAATGAAAAAATTTTCGCGGTCAATGTAATCGAGCAGCGACTCTTTGGATTTGTCGGTAAGATTCACGCGCCGTACCGCAACCGTGACCATCTCCGCGCCCGAAGCCTGATGCGCGCGCCGCATTTCGTCGAAGCTGCGATATTTCCCGGTGCCTACAATCAAGCGCGAATTAAACGCGCGCCCGGCAATCACCAATTGGTCGCCCATCACGATTCTCCGAATCTCATTGTACAGCGCACGGACTGCTTGAGGCGCGATTCCCGCCGGCCTGCGCCGCTTGTACGCGCGGCTCCGAGAGGTTATACGCCAAAACCTTCCGGCAATGCTACGCTCCGGCCTGCGTTTCGGGGCTACGCCTGGTGCTGCGGCCGCGGCTCTTCCACGTCCGCGTACAACCGCGCAATCACATCCTGGTAACGCTCTTCGATCACGCGCCGCTTCATTTTCAGCGTGTAGGTCAGCTCGCCGCTGGCATACGTAAAATCCTGCTCCAGCAGCGCGAAGCGCTTGGGCTTCTCATATTGCGCCAGCGACGCCGTCAGGCGTTCGACCTCGTGCGAGATTAAATCGCGCACCCAGGAATCGGCAAGCATCTGCGAATGCGTCGCGAAATCGCGCCCTTGCCGCTTCGCTTCAGCTTCGATGGCGGTGAAATTCAACACAATCAGGACGGACACAAACTTGCGCTTGTCGCCCACCACGATCGCATTGGTAATGTACGGGCAAGACTTCAGCATATTTTCGATCGGCGCGGGCGCAACGAACTTTCCCGCGGCCGTCTTCAGTAATTCTTTTTTGCGGTCGGTGATGATCAGGTATCCATCCGCGTCCAGCTTTCCGATGTCTCCGGTGCGGAACCAGCCATCCTCGCTCAAGACTTCGCGCGTCTCCGCAGGCTTGCGGTAGTAGCCCTGCATCACGTTCGGACCCTTCACCAGAATTTCGCCGTCCTCCGCGATGCGCACTTCCACATGGGGAATCGGCCGCCCCACCGTGCCCACTTTGTTCGCAGTCGGGAGATTCGCCGTGACCACTGGCGACGTTTCCGTCAGGCCGTAACCCTGATACACCGGCACATTCAACGACCAGAAAAATTCCGCAAGTTCCGGCGCCAGCGGCGCTCCGCCGGAGCAAAAGGTCCGAATCCTGCCGCCCAGCCCCGTGCGAATTTTTGAAAACACCAGCCGGTCCGCGATGCTCCAGCGCAACTGCAGCCCGCCCCTAGCCGTTTTCCCGTAAGCCCGCCACGGGACCGATTCTTCAGCCACCTTCAGCGCCCAATCGAAAATCTTACGCTTCAGGCCGGTCTCGTGATGCCCCTTTTCCAGAATGTTCGCGTACAATTTCTCGAAAAACCGCGGAACGGCCGCCGTCATCGTCGGATGCACTTCCAGCAGTGCCTGCGCTACGGCTTCGATCTGCTCGAGATAGGCTATCGAAACTCCGCGCGACAAATATCCATAACCCACAGTGCGTTCGTACACGTGAGCCAGCGGCAAAAATTCCAGTGACACATCATCCGGGAGAAAAACATATTCCTTCAGCGATTCGATCGCATTCGAACTGAGATTCGAATGATTCAGCATCACGCCCTTGGGCTCGCCCGTGGTTCCCGAGGTGTAAATGATCGTCGCCAGTTGACCGCCGGAAACTTCCTTCGCGCGCCGCCGGTATTCGGCGATGTCCGCGTCACCGGCCGTGGCAATCAACGTCTCATAACGCAGAATTTCTCCGTGCAGATCGCTTGGCGGAGCCACCGAGATGACATGTTCCAGCCCAGGGATGCGCTCGCGCACTTCGGCGATTTTCCGCGCCTGCACTTCGCCCTTGGTGATCACAACCCGCGCACCCGAATCATTCAAGATATAAGTCAGCCGGTCCGCGGATTCGTTGAAATACACCGGCACACTCGCCGCTCCCAGCCCGGTAATCGCGAAATCCGCGACATGCCACTCCGCACAATTCGGCGCGAAGATGCCTACGCGATCGCCTGTCCTGATGCCCAGTTCACCCAGAGCTTTTGACAAGCCCGCCACGCGTCGCAGCATTTCGCCCGCAGAGACGGATTCCCAGCCATTCGCGGTCTTGGAAATCTGCGCTTTCGGATTGGCGTAGCGGTCTACTGCATCGAGAAAGAGTTTGTTCAGCGCGGGATAGTCCATGTGCTCTAAATCAACTCTAGCGTATAGGCGCAGGACGCGCAACGCGATTGCCCCGGCGCGTTGTGCACGATGGGAGCTCTTGCAGCGGGCATCTTCGGTTTTGGAGCCGGCGCGTTTCTCAAGCGGCCGACCTACAAATCCACCGCCCGTGTGCGATAAGATGCCTGCGGAGGATTTCCATGTCGAAGCTAGCCACCGAACAAGCTTCCGGGTACCAACCGGTGCGCGCGCCGCGCGGCTCCGCGCTTTCCTGCAAGGGCTGGCAGCAGGAAGCCGCTCTGCGCATGCTGATGAACAACCTCGACCCGGAAGTCGCCGAGAAACCCGAAGATCTGATCGTCTATGGCGGGCGCGGCAAAGCTGCTCGCAATTGGAATTGCTACCACGCAATCGTCGCGTCGTTGCGCTCTCTGGAGAATGACGAAACCCTGCTGGTGCAATCCGGCAAGCCGGTGGGAATTTTTCGCACGCATAGCTACGCGCCCCGCGTTCTGATCGCCAATTCCAATCTCGTCGGGCACTGGAGCGATTGGAAGCATTTCGACGAACTCGATCGCGCCGGCCTGATGATGTACGGGCAGATGACCGCCGGAAGCTGGATTTACATCGGCTCGCAGGGAATTTTGCAGGGCACGTATGAAACATTCGCCGCAGCCGCGCGGCAACATTTCGGCGGCGACCTCGCCGGAAAATTGGTCGTGACCGGCGGCATGGGCGGCATGGGCGGCGCGCAGCCGCTGGCAGCAACTTTGAACGGCGCGGCGTTTCTGGGAATCGACGTGGACCCCGAGCGCATCAAGCGCCGCGTGAAGACCGGCTACTGCGACGTGATGGTCAACGACCTCGACGAAGCCCTGCGCATCCTGAAAAATGCCGTGCGCAAACGCGAAGCCGCTTCCGTAGGCCTCACCGGTAATTGCGCGGACGTGATCCCTGAACTCGCGCGCCGCGGCGTGGTCCCTGATCTGCTCACCGATCAGACCAGCGCGCACGATCCCATCGGCGGATACATTCCGCAGGGTCTCGACGTCGCGCAAGCCGCCGAGCTGCGCAAATCCGATCCCGCCGCATACGAAAAGCGCTCGCTCGATTCCATCGCGCGCCACGTCGAGGGCATGCTCGCGCTGCAGAATATGGGCTCGGTCACTTTTGATTACGGCAACAACATCCGCACCTTCGCCTTCCAACAAGGGGTGAAGAATGCTTACGATTTTCCCGGATTCGTGCCGGCTTACATCCGGCCGCTTTTCTGCGAAGGACGCGGCCCATTCCGGTGGGCCGCGCTTTCCGGCGAGCCTTCCGATATTCACCGCACCGATCAGCTGGTGCTCGAAATGTTTCCGCACGACGAAATCCTTTCGCGCTGGATCAAGCTCGCGCAAAAACGCGTGCGTTTTCAGGGACTGCCCGCGCGCATCTGCTGGCTCGGCTACGGCGAACGCGACCGCTTTGGCGTGGCGCTGAATGACCTGGTCGCGCGCGGTGAATTGAAAGGCCCAATCGTCATCGGCCGCGATCATCTGGATTGCGGTTCCGTCGCTTCTCCCTACCGCGAAACCGAAAAAATGCTGGATGGCTCAGACGCAATCGCCGACTGGCCGCTGCTTAATGCCCTGCTGAATACTGCCAGCGGCGCCAGCTGGGTTTCGATTCATAACGGCGGCGGCGTAGGAATTGGTTACTCGCTGCACGCCGGCCAAGTGACGGTCGCCGACGGCTCGAAGGAAATGGGCGAGCGCATCCAACGCGTCCTCACCAACGATCCCGGCATCGGCGTCGCACGCCACGTGGACGCCGGCTATCCCGAAGCCGTCGCCTTCGCGAAAAAGTCGGGCGTAAAAATCCCGGTGCGCAATGAGTAGCTTCCGCATCTGATAGAGCGTTGCCGCTGTTAGCAGCGGATCCCGCTGTTCTATGCGCGCAACGAGAGGAGTCACCATGATCGTAGTCACCGGAGCCACAGGAAACACAGGCAAGCCCGCAGTAGCAGAATTATTCGCGAAAGGTGACAACGTTCGCGTCGTCGGCCGCGAAGCGTCTAAGCTTCAGCCCTTCGTGCAGAAAGGCGCGGAAGCCTTCGTCGGCAGCGTGGACGATCCCGCATTCCTGCGCAAAGCATTCGAGGGCGCGCAAGCGGCATACGTGATGATCCCGCCAGACATGCAGTCGAGCGACTATCGCGGCTATCAAGAGAAAGTCGTGGCGGCGTACGCCGCCGCGCTCGCCGAAAGCAAAGTTCCGTACGTCGTGACTCTCAGCAGCGTCGGCGCCGACCTGACCGAAAAGTCCGGCCCCATCCTAGGCCTGCACCATCTGGAAACGAAATTGAACACCATTAAGGGCCTCAACGTCCTGCACCTGCGGCCCGCCGGATTCATGGAGAATCTTTTCATGAGCGTGCAGCCGCTGCGTACCATGGGCACGCTCCCGGGCCCGGCGCCCGGTGACGCACCGCAGGCGATGATCGCCGCGCGGGACATCGGCGCCTACGCCGCCGAAAGACTGCACGCCCGCGATTTCAACGGCAGTTCATTTCAGGAGCTGCACGGCCAACGCGACGTGACGATGAAAGAAGTCGCTTCGGTCATCGGAAGCGCCATCGGCAAACCCAAGCTCGGCTACATGCAGGTTCCGTTCATGATGCTGGAGCCGGCGCTGGTGCAAACCGGAATGCAAAAAACCACGGCAGCGCTGCTGATCGAAATGTGGAAGTCCATGAATTCCGGGACGCTCAAGCTGCACGAGCCCCGCAACGCGAAAAACACCACGCCAACTTCGATCGAAGCCTTCGTGAAGGAAGTTTTCGCCCCGGCGTATTTGAGTATGGCGGCGAAAGCTTAGACCGAGCGCTTTGGTAGCGGCGCACTTCAGTGCGCCATCGGCGTTACGCTGCGGATCGGGGGCGTATTACAGTTCGCAGATGCGCTACGGATCGATGTCGGTCTGAAGACCGCCGCTGCCAAATCAACTACATCCGTTTACCGTTCCGCATCGCCAGTAGTCTTTTGCTGCCCGTCGGCGTTAGTATCGCTTCACCCGTGCCCGACTTCCTCATCACCGGCTGCTCGCAGCTGCTGACCTTGCGCGGAGTAGTTCCCCGCCGCGGCAAAGCTCTCGGCGAGCTTGGCATCATTTCCGACGGCGCTATTCTCATCCACGAAGACCGCATCGCCGCCATCGGTCCGCGCCGCCGCGTCGAAAAATTGCGCCAAGCGCGCCGCGCCGAAAAGATCGATCTCGCAGGACGCGTGGTGCTCCCGGGCTTCGTCGATTCGCACACGCATTTGATTTTCCCGTTCAGCCGTGCTCATGAATACGAACAGCGCATCGCCGGCGCGAGCTACGAAGAAATCGCAAAGAAAGGCGGAGGGATACGCTCCACCGTTGAACACCTCCGTCGCGCCACTCCGAGCGCGCTAAAAAAGCGCGCCATCGCTAACTTGAACGACTTCGCCATCCACGGCACCACTACCATCGAAGCCAAAAGCGGCTACGGCCTCGACTGGAAGAGCGAACTGAAAATTCTTTCGCTGCTCTCGGAACTGCATCAAGAGCATCCGCTGGATATCCACTCCACGTTTCTCGGCGCGCACGTCGTACCCGCGGAATATCGCCGGCGCCCTGAAGCTTACGTGAATCTGCTGGTGGACCGTTGGATTCCCACGGTAGCGATGGCCGGCCTGGCCGAATTTTGCGACGTCTTCTGCGATCGCGGCGCGTTCACTGTCGCGCAGTCGCGCAAAATTCTTGCCGCCGGACGCGCCGGGGGGCTGGTCCCGCGCATCCACGCCGAGCAACTGGCGAACACCGGCGCGGCCCGCCTCGGCATCGAAATGCAGGCAGCCAGCGCCGACCACCTGGAAAAAATCAACGCTGCGGACATTCGCGCGCTTGCTCTCTCAAACGTCGTCTGCACTCTACTTCCCGGCTGTTGCTTCCACCTTGGCCTCAGTCATTACGGTCCGGCGCGCCAGCTGATCGATGCCGGCGCCATCGTGGGCATCGCCACCGATTTCAATCCCGGCACCAGCCCCACGCTCAGCATGTCCATGATTTTGTCGCTGGCCTGCACCCAAATGCGCATGACGCCGGCTGAAGCCATCACCGCCGCCACCATCAACCCCGCCTATTCCTTGCGCGCACACGATCGCGCCGGCTCCCTGGAAGTTGGCAAGTATGCGGACATCGCCGCCTTTGACGTGGCCGACTACCGCGAAATCCCGTATTATTTTGGTGTGAACTTGTGTGCCTTTACCATGAAGCGCGGCGCCGTAATCCACGCGAAAAATCTTTAACCACATGAAACGACTCGTCGAATCAGTTCCGAACTTCTCCGAAGGCCGCGATATGGCCAAAATTGACGCCATCATCGCCGCCATGCGCGAAGTTCCCGGCGTATATCTGCTCGACCGCGAAAGCGACGCCGATCACAACCGCAGCGTCGTCACCATCGCCGGCGAGCCTGACGCTGTTGCCGAGGCCGCACTCCGCGGCGTCGGGAAAGCTGCCGAGCTCATTGACCTCACCAGCCATTCCGGCGCGCATCCGCGTATGGGCGCAACGGACGTGGTGCCGTTCATCCCCGTCGAAGGCGTCAGCATCGAAGATTGCGTCGCTCTGGCGAAAAAGGTCGGCCGCGAAATTTGGGAGCGCTATCGCGTCCCGGTTTATTTCTATGAAGCCGCCGCGCAGCGGCCCGAGCGCAGCAACTTGGAAAATATTCGCAAGGGCCAGTTCGAAGGACTGCTCGCCGAAGTGCCGAAAAATCCCGATCGCGCGCCAGACATCGGCGAAGCCCGCCTGCATCCTACTGCGGGAGCGACGGTCGTCGGCGCCCGCAAATTCCTGGTCGCGTACAACATCAATCTGAACACTCCGGACCTCGAGATCGCGAAAAAAATCAGCAAGAACATCCGTTTCTCGAATGGCGGCTTGCGCTACGTGAAAGCCATGGGCGTGGATCTGCGCGCGCGCCAACTCGCGCAGGTTTCCATCAACATGACGGATTTCGAGCAGACGCCGCTCTATCGCGTCTTCGAAATGGTGAAACGCGAAGCCGAACGCTACGGCGTCTCCATCGCGGGCAGCGAGATCGTCGGCCTGATTCCCAAGCGCGCCATCGAACTCACCGCCGACTTTTATCTACAGCTGGAAAACTTTTCTCCCGCGCAAGTGTTTGAGAATCGTATCGAGGCTTCGCTCCGCGGCAACGTTGCTCCGGAAGGTGCCGGGAAGCTGGCGTCGCTCGCGCAACCGTTTCTAGATGCGGTCGCGGAGCCTACAGCCACGCCCGGCGGCGGATCCGTCGCGGCGCTCGCGGGTGCGCTCGGCGCAAGTCTCGGCCAGATGGTCGCAAGCTTATCGCGCAAGAAAAAATCGCAGGCCGCACATGTGGATCAGCTCAGCGACGCGCTCGCCGAATTTCAGGCTTCCGCGCGCGCTCTCTCGGAAGCGATTGACCGCGACGCGGCGTCCTTCGGCCACGTGATGGCTGCTTACAAGTTGCCCAAAGATACGTCTGAACTAGAGGGCCAGCGCGACGCCGCGATCCAGCAGGCGCTGCACGGCGCCGCCAGCGTTCCGCTCGAAGTCGCTCGCGCAGCTGCGGAAGTTTTTGACCGGCTCGGGCAACTGGAAAGCATCTCCAGTCCGTCTATGTATTCAGACATCCGCGTAGGAAGATTGATGGCTGCAGCGGCGGTTCGCGGCGCTCTGGAAAATGTGGCCATTAATCTGGAATCCATCACAGACAGCGAATTTGCCACCCGGCTGCGCGCGGAGTCGGCAACTCTTTCTGCGCGTGTCGCCGCAAGTCCGGTCGCCGTCAGCCGGTGACAATTTAATTTTAAGGACCAAAGTAAAGAAATGAACTGAGGGGATACTCAATGACAAAACCAATCATACGCAGCGTAATTTCGGCCCTACTCGCTTTTGCTTTGGTGTTCGGCACCGTCACCATCGCTCCCACGCGCACCTCGGCCGCTTCGCTCAGCACGTCCATCATCGGCATGTTCCCGAAATCCGTCGGCGAATTTTCCTACGCCGATCTGAAAGCCGCGCGCAAATTTCCCTGGTTCACGCAGCTCTACGGCCAGGTGCTTCCGCCGAAATTTCGCCAGTTCGAACAGTTTCTCGGATCCTCCGGCGTCGACCCGAATTCTCAGGTCGAAGAGATCGCCTGGGCCAACGTCACCAGCGGCAGCACCGACGACGTCGTAGGCATTGCGCTCGGTCAGTTCGATCCTTCCTCGGTGGAAACCAAACTCAAGGCCCAAAAAGTTCCTTCGTTCGAAGTACAGGGCTACCACCTTTACGCATTTGGCAGCGGAGCAGCCGCCGGCGACATTCTTTTCGTGTTCTTCGATTCCAGCACAGCCGCGTTCGGCAACCGTTCCGTTCTCGAGCATCTGATCAACGTTCGCATGGGCGGCGAAGAAACGCTTCTCACCGGCAAACTTTTCCCCCTGATCACCGAAGCCAACGGCAATGGAATTATCTGGGCCGTCCTGGACAAGGACCACACGCACCTCGCCATGCAGCAACTCGTTCCGCAAGCCGCGCAATTCCCGCAGGCCGCAGCCATTATCGGGCGCCTGCATGCCATGATCATTAACATCAACGCGGATAGCGGCGTCGACGCGCACTTCCAGGCCGTCTGCGATTCCGTGGACGACGCGAATTTGCTGGGCGCGGCGATGTCCGCCGGCATCATGTACCGCAGATATCAGGAAGCGCAGGGCAACCCATCGCTTGCGAAAACGCTCGACCAGGTGAAAGTCACACCCACCGGTGACCGCCTGAAAATCGAAGCACCCGTAAGCCAGGAAGAATTGTTGTCGCTGATTCAAACCAAGGCCTTCGCCGCGCCGATGTAGTCGAACAAGCGCAGCGCGGAGGACGTCGGAGCCGTGACGATCGACCTTGCGCGCAAACTCGCAGTGCATCGCGGCGCTACCGGTTTTGTTCTGTGGGCCTTGATCGCGTCCTATGCGGCGGCGCGGGTTCTGCAAGTCTTCCCCGACAAAGTTCCGATGTTGGCGATCGTCGCCTCGCACGTTCTGCCGCCGATTCTGTTCGCGTTGTTTCACGGCGCGATCGTTTACACGACCCGCGGAATCCTCGTCTTCTTCGCCATTTCTCTGGTGATCGGGAATATTTTTGAGAATTTGGGCGTTCGCATCGGCTTTCCGTTCGGTGGTTACTACTTCAGCGACGTGATGGGGCCGAAGTTGTTCGCAGTTCCAATCCTCCTGGGCCTGGCGTACCTCGGAATGGCTTACCTCTCGTGGACCCTCGCGCGCGTGATCATGGGTGGAATGCGAAATCCGCTGACCGGTGCGCGTGTGGTGACGGTCCCTCTGGTCGCTGCGTTCATCATGCTGGCTTGGGATCTTTCCATGGATCCCGTTTGGTCCACCATCGTCCACGCTTGGATTTGGAGAAACGGGGGCGCTTATTTTGGCGTGCCCATCAGCAACTTCCTCGGTTGGTATGTGACGGTATTTTTGATTTTCCAGCTCTTTGCGATTTACATGCGCGGACGCGCCACAAATGCCGACCCCTTGCCTTCCAATTACTGGCGACTGGCGGTGCTTTTCTACGGCCTCGCCGCAGCCGGAAATCTTCTGCTTGTAATCCCGCACGCTGCGCCGGCGATGGTGCTGGATGCTACGGGTGTTCAATGGCGGGTGAGCGACATCGTGGGCGCCTCCGCCCTTGTCTCGATTTTCCTCATGGGTGGCTTTGTTCTTCTCGCATTGCGGAGGCTCGATAACGGAAGTGGCACGCTGATCGAAAAGAACGGGGCCGGCGCTAAGGAGTAGGCATTTTGGTCACGAGGTGCGGACTGAATTGAAGTCTGCAGCTGCGGCCCGAGCAAACACTACGCGTTCGCTTTCCGCCCACCGTCACAATACTTGATTAACGTCATGCGCGAGAGCCCGCCGCTCGTCGCATATTGCACGCGGTCCACCTTCGTCATCTGGAGCGCCCTGCTCAATCCCGCCCCGGGATCCCCCGCCGCATCTCCGATGAACGTATCCAGGCCCGCGGTAGGCAGCGCCTCTCCGGTGTGTTCGATGGCCACTTCCACGCGATCCGGATAATCCGAAACGATCACCCGCACGGTTGGTTCCCCGTTCGCATGCCCTTCCATTAGCGGGAATGTCTCGCGGCACGCTTCCTCGGCCGCCGCGGTGAGCCCTTGCTGGCCCGCTTCCGACAAACCGCAGCGTTGCGAAGCATGCTGCACTACCGCACCGATCGCCCCGAAAAAGCGGGTATCCTCGTGCAGGATTAATTCGGTGTGCGCTGGCTCGTTGCTCATTCGGAATTGCTCATGGACTAGTGCTGCTCGGCGTCGGCGACTCGGACGTCGCAGGCCTCGCGGCAGTCGGGACAATAATACATTCCATCCACCGCCAGACGGATATTGTATTGCGACTGGCAAAAACAGCAGAATTTCTCGCAGGTGCACTGCGATTCCGGCTTGTCACATTGCGAGCAGAGTGTAACCACCGTCGCCGCCTCTTGGTCGAACACGCGCCTATTTCGCTAAGCCCATAGTAGGACATGCGCGACGCGGCCACAAGCGCGATGCTCTCCGCGATTCCCTGCTCCGCAAGCGACCGCTTCGACAGCAAGTTGCCGACGGCTCGGCGAAAAATGACCAGCGGTCGCCTTCCTTGACACCCCAAAACACGCATGCTACGTTCGATATTTCGCCGCGAGAATGAGAAACCCTCTGTGAACACATCGGCAACCGTGGATTTGCGCAAGACCGCTTTGAATCGGTTGGGATATGCCGTTGGAGTATTCCGGAATCATCGCTGAGCATCAGGCGGTGCGCGCGCGCGCAGGCTTATTCGACGTCAGCCACATGGGCGAGCTGGAAATTCGCGGTCCCGGTGCTTTGCAGCTTGTGCAATGGGTCAGCTGCAACAACGCCGCCAAATTGAACGTCGGCCAGGCACACTATTCCGGCTTGATGACGTCCCGCGGCACGTTTGTCGACGACCTGCTGGTGCACAAAATCTCCGAAACGCATTATTTGCTCTGCGTGAATGCCGGAAATCAGGACGACGATTATCAGCACATCGTCTCGAACAACAAATTCGACGCTGCCGTCGAAAACGCCGGCCCGCGCTATTCGCAGCTCGCGATTCAGGGCCCGTGCGCGGCTGAAATTCTGCAGAAGCTCACGCCGGAGCCGCTAAACGCCATTCGCTACTATCATTTCGCGTTCGGCAAGGTCAGCAGCGTTGATTGCCTCATCGCTCGGACCGGCTACACCGGTGAAGACGGCTTCGAGATTTACTTCGCGCCGGAATTCGCGGAAAAACTCTGGGCCGATTTGATAAAAGCCGGTGAATCCGCTGAAATGATTCCATGCGGCCTCGGTGCGCGCAACACTCTGCGCCTGGAAGCAGGCATGTGCCTCTACGGCCATGAAATTGACGACAGCACCACACCCTGGGAAGCGGGTCTCGCTTGGATCTGCAAAATGGAAAAGGCTCCCTTTCTTGGCAGCGACGCCCTCGCGCAACAGAAGCAAGCCGGTCTAGCGCGAAAATTAATCGGATTTGAAATGCTCGATAAGCGCATTGGGCGCGATGGTTACCCGGTGGTGATCGGCGGCCAGCAAGCCGGCAAAGTAACCAGCGGCTGTCCCGCGCCGTTCCTGAAGAAAAACATCGGCATGGCTTATGTTCCGCCGAGCAACAACACCGTCGGCGCAGAAATCGAAATCAGCATTCGCGGGCAGGCGGCGCCGGCGCGCATCGTCGCTTTGCCTTTTTATAAGCGTCCGCAATAGTTTGCGCGCATCCAAACGAGAGAGGCAAAATGTACCCAGCCGACTATCGCTACACGAAAGACCACGAGTGGATCAAAGTTCAAGGTGACATCGGCACCATCGGCATCACTGACTACGCGCAACAGGAACTGGGCGACGTCGTATTCGTGGACCTACCCAAAGTCGGCGCCAAGTTGGCTCCCGGCAAGTCTTTCGGCAGCGTCGAATCGGTAAAAGCCGTCAGCGAAATTTACAGTCCTGTCTCCGGCGAAGTCACCGAAACGAATCCTCTGCTCGTGGACGCGCCCGAAAAAATCAATACCGACCCGCACCACACCGCGTGGCTTATCAAACTGAAGCTTTCGGATCCGAAAGAAGCCGCCAGCCTGATGGACGCTGCCGCCTACGAAGCCTACATCGCCGAGCAGGCCAAGGAACACTCCGCCTGATGCGCTATCTGCCTAAAAGCCCTTCCGAACGCCAGGAAATGCTGGCTGCGATCGGGACGGGCTCCGTCGACGGGCTTTTCACATCCATTCCGGAAAAATTCCGACTGCGCGCTCCGCTCGATCTGCCCGGCCCGCTTTCCGAATCCGAGATCATTCAATATTTCCAGGCCCGCGCCGCGGAAAATGCACGCGGCTACATATCTTTTCTCGGCGCCGGCGTGTACCAGCATCTGCGTTCTGTCGCCGCCGATGCGCTGATCCAACGCGGTGAATTCCTCACTTCCTATACGCCGTACCAGGCCGAATTCGCGCAGGGCACGCTCACCGCGATTTTCGAATTTCAAACTCTGATGTGCCAGATCACCGGCCAGGAAGTCGCCAACGCCTCGATGTATGACGGCTCAACCGCGCTCACCGAAGCCGTGCTGATGGCCGAGCGCCTCAGCAACCGCCGCCACGTGCTAGTTGGCCGCTCCGTACATCCCGAATATCGCCAGGTTTTGCAGACCTATGCAAAAAATCTCGGCCTCGAAATCGAAGAAATTGGCTACACCGCGTCCGGCCAACTCGATCGCGCCGCGCTAACGCCTGAAACGCTTGCGCGCACCGCAGCCTTGGTCGTGCAGTCTCCGAACTTTTTCGGCGTCCTGGAAGAAATACCGGGGCTGGCAGAAGTCGCGCACGCTTCTGGCGCGCTGCTGGTCACCGCCATCACCGAAGCTGTTTCGCTCGGCATCGTTCGCCCGCCGGCCGAAGCAGACATTGTCGCGATGGAAGGCCAAGCCTTCGGCATTCCGCCCAGCTACGGTGGCCCCTACGTCGGCGTGATCGCTACCCGCGAAAAATTCGTGCGCCAGATGCCCGGCCGCCTCGCCGGACAAACCACCGACGCCGCCGGCAATCGGGGCTTCGTGCTCACGCTCGCCACGCGCGAACAACACATCCGCCGTGAGAAGGCCACCTCCAACATCTGCACCAACGAAGCGCTCTACGCTCTCGCCGCCACAATTCATCTTTGCCTCATCGGAAAAGAGGGCTTGCGCGAGCAGGCGCTGCAAAATCTCGCGAAAGCCCGCTTCGCGCAGGCTGAACTAGAAAAAATTCCCGGTGTGCGCCGCGTTTTCACCGGCCCCACGTTCAATGAGTTCTCGCTGGAATTTCCGCGCTCGGTAAAAATGATCAACGCGGAGCTGTTAAGGGAAAAAATCATCGGCCCGTTCGCGCTCGGCAAGCAATATCCCGAACTCACGAAGCGCGCCGTGATTTGCGTCACTGAAACTACGCCGCGCGCCGAAATCGAACGCTTCGCCGCCGCGGTCCGTCGCATTCTCGAAAGACCAGTTTAAGGAGCTGTAGGATTTGAATCCTAAGACCACCGACCTCGAAGCGCCCGTCAAAAACGTAGGGAAGGCTTGCGCCCACGTCAGTCAGAACGAGGGCCTGATCTTCGAACAATCCGCCCCCGGCAAACGCGGCATGGAACTTCCGCCGCTCGACGTCCCAACAATCGATCCCAAGAAAGCGCTCGGCCCTGAATTCACGCGCGATTCTATTGAAGGTTTCCCCGAAGTCAGCGAAATCGAAGTCATTCGCCACTTCACGCGCCTCTCCACCTGGAATTACGCGATCGATCTCGGCATGTATCCGCTCGGCTCTTGCACCATGAAATACAATCCCCGCGTGAACGAATTCGTCGCGCGTCTCGACGGCCTCGCATCCGAACATCCCGAGCAGCCCACCGAGGTTTCGCAAGGCTGCCTGCGCATCCTGTACGATCTGCAGAAATGCCTGCTCTCCATCACCGGCATGGACGCGGCCACACTGCAGCCCGCCGCCGGCGCGCAGGGCGAACTCACCGGCCTGCTGATGATTCGCGCCTACCTGGAAAGTCAGGGCAACCCGCGCCACAAAGTTCTGATCCCCGATTCCGCGCACGGCACCAATCCTGCATCAGTCGTAATCGCCGGATACGAAGTCCAGAACATCAAATCCAACAGCCGCGGCCAAATTGACACCGATCATCTGCGCGAATTTGTCACCGACGATGTCGCCGCGCTCATGCTCACCAATCCCAGCACCCTGGGTGTCTTCGAAGAACGCATCGCCGAAATCGCAGCCGTCCTCCACGAACGCGGCGCCTTGCTCTACATGGACGGCGCCAATATGAATGCGCTCGCCGGCGTCACGCGCCCCGGCGATTTCGGCGTGGACGTGATGCACCTGAACTTGCACAAAACTTTTTCCACTCCGCACGGCGGTGGAGGCCCCGGCGCCGGTCCCGTGCTTGCGAAAAAAATCCTCGAACCGTTCCTTCCGGTTCCGGTGGTCGTTCAGAAGCCGGACGGCACCTACGCACTCGATCATAATCGCCCGAAATCCGTAGGACGCGTGCGCGCCTTCGCCGGAAATTTCGGCGTGCTGCTGCGCGCGCTGGCTTACACACTGGCTTACGGACCAGGTATCCGCCAGGCCACCGAAGACGCCGTGCTCAACGCCAATTACATTCGCAAAAATCTCGAGCCTTATTTTGATCTCCCCTATAATCTCCCCTCGATGCACGAAGTCGTTTTCAGCGACGCGCGCCAAAAAGTGAAAGGCGTAAACACCATGGACATCGCCAAGCGCCTCATCGATTACGGCTTTCACCCGTACACCACCGCCTTCCCGCTCATCGTTCCGGGCGCGATGATGATCGAGCCCACCGAATCCGAATCGAAGCAGGAATGTGATCTGTTCATTGACGCGATGCGCTCCATCGCCGCCGAAGCCGACGCCACGCCCGATCTCGTGAAGACCGCTCCGCATTCCACCCGCATCGGCCGCCTCGACGAAGTCGCCGCCGCACGGAAACCAATCCTGCGCTGGAAGCCCGCCTAGCGGCTGCCTTTTCGAGTCACAAAAATGCACCGCAGCGCCTCTCGCACGTCCTGCCACTTTGCTGGCATAATGTATGTGTCACTCGAGAAATTGGGGACTTGCCAAAGCACCGTCGAATCGCAACTGAAAGAGGAGCATCGTGACACCCGAACAAGCCGGATTTCTCGTAGAAATTTTTCTGCCGCAAGTGCAGAAGGAATATCTAACCACTCGCCGTGTTCTGAAGGCCATCCCCATCGCCAAAGAAGGCTATCGCCCGCACCCGGACTCCCGCAGCGCCTTCGAGCTCGCCTGGCATATCGCTTCTTCCGATGTCTGGTTTCTCGATGGATTTCTGGCCGGCAAGTTCGAGATGGAAGACGATGTGATGCCCGCGGATCTCGGCACCACCGAAGATATTCTGGCGCTCTACGAAGACGGCTTCGAGTCGAAACTACCGCAAGTCAAGAAACTTTCGCCCCAATTCTGGGCCACCCCTCTGCCCTTCTTCGGCATTTATAATCACCCTGCCGTGCTCTACCTCCAGTTCATGCTGCACCACACAGTTCACCATCGCGGCCAGCTCGTGGCTTACCTGCGGCCCATGGGAGCCAAAGTCCCCAATATTTACGGTGGCAGCCTGGACGAACCCTGGACAGCGCCAGAATCGTAGAACGCCGCTCGCCTTCCTTCACTGCTTCGGCAAATCGTCTGGTTTCGCGGTGATCACGCCCCCATCGGAGATCATCAAGCTGCGAGCGCGCGTCGTGGCCGGGCAACTGGCATCGGTCTCTGCTCGCACAAAGCCAACGCTGGGATTCCAGGATATCCTGACCTTCACCGGGCACGGCGTGACCGCTTGGCCCTGATCGTCAAAATCTTCGCGCTCACCTTCCTGGTCGTATCGATGCGCGGGCTCAACGTCGAGCGTTGCATCCAGCTCCCCCTTCTTGCGTGCAATGCTCGCCGCGAATGGCTCGATACGCGACCTGCCACAGCCCGCGTACGTGCCAAAGTTCGAAGCAATGCGCACGGCGCTGAAAACAAATCGCCCAGTACCAGAATTGAAACCCGCCGCGAGCCAAACGATCTCGCGCGACGGGTCCTGCTTTGCCGTGACCGCCCACAACGAAACCTTCGGCAGCGATTCCAGAGCTTGCACACGGAAGGAAGGCCCAGCATCGTCCGCAAATTTATCAGCGGCATTGATCGAGGCCGGAATCACGTATCCGTTCGTGTCGGGCGCCGAGGGAACTTCGCTGGTCGAAACCGATGGCTGCTCGTCCACCAGCGGCTGCGGGAGTATTTCAAACGCCGCGCTCCGACCTTGATAATCCACGATGACACCAAAATAGCGCGGCTCAATCGACTTGGTGCCGCGCGACGCTAGCAGCACAGCGGTTCCCCGCCTGTCAGCGGAAGCGAAACGTCCCAGCACCGCAACGGCGCCCAGGCCCGGAACCTGCAGCGACTTGTTCGCCAAATTATTGTAGGAGCCCCACGTGCCGAGAGCTTCCAGGCTCGGCGGATCGCCTTCCTTCACCGAATAAGGCGCGTCGGCGCCGCTAGCCAAGTAGAAACGGTGCATGACGGGGGGAGTGAAGTCGCCGGTTACGCTGGAGGTGCACAGGAAGTCCGACTTCGCGGCGTCCCAATCACACAAGAGCTTCGTGGTAGGAGCGGTACCGTTGTCGTAGTCGCCGCAGGCGCCACCTCCCTCCGCGGCGATGCACTGAAGAACGGAAAGCACTGAAGGTTGCAGACTCCGAAAATCGATAAAGAGGATGTTCTGCACTTCCGCAAACGTGCTGGCTCCGGTTTCGCGCCGCCACCAGGACACTTCGAATATGGGGACGTTATTGTTTTTCAGCGCCAGGGAGATTGCGGGTCCGGAATCGTCTTCCTTATCAATCCCGGATTCCGGACCTGTATCGCCCTTGGTGCGGGTAAAAAAATCGAGATTGGGAATGTCCATGCGATCGTGGGCGATCGTGAACCAGGACTCTTTCTGGTTTCGTACCGCACGAACGTATACAGATACGGCTGATTCCTCGTGGTTGTTCTCACCCAGATCTTCCTGCGCCAGGTAAATTTCCACCGACTCGTAGGGAAACCCCCCTTCTGCGAAGGGTCCTGCCGAAAGCGCGGGTTTTGATTTCTGGAGGTTGGAAATTTCCGCGGGCGGAGCGCCCACAACATGAAAGGATTTCCCGTCGAGCCGTACAGGATTTCCGAAATTCGAAGAGCAAGAGATCGCGCCGTGGGACGTGGCGTCGTCCTGCGCCGCGAGAGGAGCTGCGGCAGGAAAAATCGCGATCGCCACGGCAACCGCGGCAGCGAGAAGCAGCGCGGACCGCGGTGTTTTCATAACGCCTCAGAATGGACGGTCGCCTACAACGAGCAGATCAGCGCCAACCGCTCAATTTGCGAGCGAGGAGACCAGCCTGAACCCCGCGGCTGCCTACTTCTTGTCGATTTTGGCTTTCTCGATTGGCAGTCCGCGCGACGCCGCCGGGGCTACTCTCTGCGTCGAGGTGGGCTCAGCCGCCGCAATCGCCGCCGGAAATAGCGCCGTTCGGCCATCCGAACTTGCCGCTGCCGCTTCGCTGAGGCGGTCGGGCGCCGGAGAAGCCATCGGTACCAACGCTCCCTCGGCCTCCTTGAGGAACGTCAAGCCCAGCTCCCCGCCGTGCCAGTCAATCGAAATCACATCGCCTAGCGACACCTGCTCCGTCGCCAGCAAACTTGCCAGCGGATACACCACGTGGCGCTCGATCGCGCGCTTCAAATGCCGCGCGCCATATTTCATGTCCGTCCCTTCCTGCAGTAAAAATTCCCGCGCAGGCTGCGTCACACGGAACAAGAAGCGTCCCTTCGCCGTCTCCAGGACGCGCTGTTGCACCATCCCCAGCTCGATCTCAAGAATTTGTTCCAGTTGCGCCGAACGCAACGGATGGAACACCACCGTCTTGTCAATCCGGTTCATGAATTCCGGCGCGAATTTCCGCTTGGCTGCTTCCGATGCCGTCTTCTCCACCTTCTCGTCGAGGCCGGCCTTGGTTTCCGCGCGTTGCAGCGGCGCAAATCCCAATCCGCCGGTCATCAGCTCGGTAATTTCCACGCCGCCCAGATTCGACGTCATGAAAATCATCGTCTGCGACAGGTCAACTCTCCGGTTGTCGCCCAAAGTCAGCGTCGCCTTGTCCAGAATGCCGAGCAGCAATTGCCACAGCGCGTCCGACGCCTTCTCAATCTCGTCGAACAGCAAAAATGAAATTTTCAATTTCTCGGTGTGATATTGCGCCAGCGCTTCCTGCGTAATCAGCGGATGGGTTTCGCGGTGCCCCAAATATCCCGGAGGCGAACCGATCAATTTCGCAATCTCATGCGAGTGCTGAAATTCCGC
>JBEKHD010000029.1:0-110852 GCA_050012455.1 Candidatus Acidiferrales bacterium
CGGCGATCACCGCCTCTTCGTAGCCGAGCGAAAGTACCAGCCCCACCACATCGCCAACAAACTGAAATTGCGTGTAATCCTGGATGTTCGGAGGAGCGTCGGTCTGGCCGTAGCCGCGCATATCCGGCGCCACTGCGTGGTAACCGGCAGCGGCCAAGGCGGGCAAAACGTGCCGCCAGCTATACCAAAGTTCCGGCCAACAGTGCGCCAGCACGATCAGCGGACCCTCTCCTTGCTCGGCAATATGCATCTTGATGCCGTTCACTTGGATGAATCGGTGTTTGACGCTTGCGATCTGCGCTAAGTTCGCTGACATGGCGGCTAATTTACCATGCACACCGTCAACGATTCAAAGAACGACATAACGGCGACTAGTGCGCCGCTACGGTCGCCCCTTTCACTGCGGTCATCGCGGTTCGCGCAATTTCTCGTTCCATTTGATGTTTTTCCCAACAGCTTCCTCCCTGTCCGCCAAATGGTTCGGCGTGAAAATGGTGGTAGGCCGGAGCTTGGCTATTGGATCCAGGGTCGTAAATCTTTTCCCGTACCCATCGCTGCCCTACTGCGATTGACGATTGGCAGTGGTCGCAGAACTTCCGGTCACTGGCGATCATCTCGTCTCCTATTCGCGAAACTTGGACCGTCCGATTTATAGCCCGGTTCCGAATGGAATCTCTTTGCAACCAATCCTTTTAGTCAAAGCGCATTGCCGCCTCCGATTGGAACAAAATCGGTTATTCCGAAAATATTGCACGCTGTCCTGCTCGACTCGGCTATCGTAAGTCAACCAGCATGCCATGTGCGTTGCCAGCCGCTTATTACCGTTAGCGACTTGGGTTCCTTCCTCATGCTGCGCAGCCGTCTTGGCTTTCGTTACCTCGGCGACTTTCTTATACGTAGCCGTCAACGACTCGTCGCAATCCTTCATACCTTCCAACGGTTACTGCGTTCCGAGAACCAAACTGCGAAATCGTGCTTATCCGGGCAGCTAATCCGGGATTCGCCGGGGTCACTCAGCGGAGAATTCCCTTTTTTTGGCTTCGCGCTAGCCCTGGTACTGGCCAATTCATCTAAGTGGATGGCTCGTTCGAGGAGCCGCCTGCCATCGAATTATCGATTTACGGCGGTACTCTCGCTGGAAAGTTTCTCCGCCGATCCCCTGCAGTATCATTTCGCTCATGACATGATCAGCGCCACGTGTTGCGCATGCCTTGCGAGCATTATCGTTTTGATGTCGAATGGGTTTATGCTCGTCGTCTGCTCACTTCACCACCACGGTGCCAGTCATCTTCGGGTGTACCGAACAAAAGTACGTGTAGGTTCCCGCTTTCGTGAAGGTGAAGGAGAACTTCTCGTCCGTGTCCATTACCTTGGACTTGAACACCTTCGGATCATCCGCGCTGACCACCGTGTGCGGGATATCGTCGCGGTTGGTCCAGGTGACCGTCGATCCTGCCGTCACCGTCAACGTCACCGGTGTAAAGCTGAAATTATCGATTTTCACTTCCGTAGTCGTCGGCGACGGGGTATTCGCCGCGACATTTGCCGAGCCGCTGAACAGCATCCCCAAACCGACTAGCACCAGCGTTGCCAAACCAAAAATCGACATCGTTCTCCTGATCATCGTTGGACCCTCTCTAAATTTGTCAGAATCAATTTCCGGCCCCACGCGGGATTTTTTTGGCTTAACCCAGCATCGAGTCAGCATGCGTTGCCGCGCTTTTTAAGTACGAGCGGCGCAGTGCGGGATTCGGAGGGTGACCGCGCCGCTCTTGGCCTTGTTCCGTCTTGCTATACCGCAGTCCCGCGCTTTTTATTCCGGCCAATCAACGCCGCGTCCAGTTTTCCCCGATCAAAACAACCTCAAGGGATAGGAATAAATCCAGGCCTCAGGCGGTCACTACAGATGAATAGCCCTGTCGCAGAGGAAGGTTGCAACGTGCTGGACTCCCAGGAACAGGTGCGGTTCGAGACACTCGTCCTGCCCCATCTCGACGCCGCGCATAACCTTGCCCGCTGGCTCCTGCACGGGGGCGCCGATGCCGAAGACGCCGCACAAGAGGCGATGTTACGCGCTTATCGTTTCTTCAGCGGTTTTCGTGGCGGCGATGTGCGCGCCTGGTTGCTGCAAATCGTGCGCAACACCTGTTTCACCTGGATGCAGAAAAATCGTCACGGGAAGGACACGGATGAGTTCGATGAAGAAGTGCACGGGCCTCCAGGCCCCACACCCGAAGCCCTTGCCATTGCGGCGGATAGTCGCGGGCGCCTGACCCGTGCTCTGGAGTCGTTGCCTTCACGTTCTCGAGAGATTATCGTCCTCCGCGAGCTGGAAGGGTGTTCTTACAAGGAGATCGCCATCATTACTTCCATACCCATTGGCACGGTCATGTCCACGCTTTCCCGCGCCCGCCGACAGCTTCAGCTGGCGCTGACTGGACCTGCGAACAAGGAGTCTATGCATGATCTGTGACCGCGCCGGCGCAGTCGTACACGGCTACTTCGATAACGAACTGGATGCCGCGGGCGCCGCGGAATTCGAACTCCATCTGGAACGGTGTTCCGAGTGCGTATTTGCACTCGAGGATCTGGAATCTTTGCACTCCTCCATCGCCGTCGCGCAACTCTATGAGCGAGCGCCAGCCACTCTTCGCAAAACGATCCTTGCCAGTCTGGATCGTGAGCTGCCTGTGGCTGCGTTTCCATCGCGCGCCGTCTGGCGTTGGCTCGCAGTCGCCGCGGCGATTCTTCTGGCTACCTACGCTAGCTGGCGAGTTACTTCCTTGGGCCGCAGCGACAGCTATGACGCCGTGCTCGCCGCCGAAATTGTTGACGCCCATTTGCGCTCGCTGCAGCCCGGGCATCTCACCGATGTCATCTCCACCGACCAGCACACCGTGAAGCCCTGGTTCGACGGCAAACTGGATTTCTCTCCTCCCGTCCAGGACTTTGCGGATCAAGGATTCCCGCTACAGGGCGGCCGCATTGATGTCGTGCATGGCCAAGCGGTCGCCGCTCTGGTCTATGTCCGCCGCAAGCATTTCGTGAACGTCTTCGTCTGGCCCACGGACGAAAAGGACCGTGCGCCCAGCTCCGGCTCCCAACAGGGATATCAATGGTTGGAGTGGCGCAAGGGAGGAATGCAATTCTGCGTCGTCTCCGACGCCGCACCTTCGGCCCTCCAGCAGCTACAGAGTCTGCTCACAAGCAACTGAGCTAGAGATTACTGGTAATCTTGTGGGAATGCGGCGGCGTGCGTCGGTGCGTTGTTTGTGATCGACGAATCGGCGAGCGTCAGCCGTGCACACGAATGTCCCGCAAATTGTAGTTTGCCCTTCGATGGTTTTATTGCATTTGAACATCCTACCGAACGATCGAGCCGCACCGCTCCGCGGTCCGCGCCATTCAGCGCAACCAGCTCGTCATTGCTGATCCGGCGCCGTTCGCAAGAATGCGTGTGACATATTCGAGATATACAGGCGACAAAAGCTTTACATGCATTTCTGTTACGCGTTGGCGCATCACCGCGTCCAATTCTCGTGAACGTTTTGAAGATGATTTCGACAAGGATCACTTTGGCGGAATAAAAACTTCGAAGCGGCAGCTAATACAGACGTACAGAAGTGAATTGGGAGCAGCAGTTGGCCGCGATACTAAAAAAGGAGCAGTTATGAAGAGAGCCACTATCGTAGCGAGTTTTGCCAGCATCTTGTTTTTACTTGCAGTCCTGATCGTTGCGCCTGCCGCCCACGCAGACGAGGCGAATCAGGAAACCAAAGTCACCTTCAGCCAGCCCGTACAGATTCCCGGGCGCGTTCTGCCTGCGGGAACCTACGTGTTCGTACTGCCGTCAGAGGTTACTCAACATTACTTGGTCCGTATCTTCAATGCCGATCGCACAGAGTTGTTTGCGACGGTCTTCACGATTTCCGCGGAGCGTCCGCAGGCTACCGGCAACACTGCGTTCACCTTTGCGGACCGTGGATCCGCGGGACCCGAGGCGATCGTGACCTGGTTCTACCCGGGTGACACGATAGGACATGAGTTCCTCTACCCAAAGCAGGCAGAGAAAGAACTCGCGAGCGCCAAGCTAGTAACCGTCGTGGCGGGAAAATAACGTCGTGACGATGCATGGCATCAACTGGCCGGTGGTGAGATTCGAGCGCCCCCGGCCGAGTTGGCGCCAGCGGTTTCGGAACAAGGGATGTTCTCTGAACCGCTATGCATATTTGACAAGCAGCATGCGAGGACGAGCACACAAGGACTTGAAGGAAACTAAAGTGAGCGCACCAAGGCAGTCCGAAACTCAAGCGATGACCGACAAGAATGTCGTGCGACTGGCACAACAGGGCGATGTCGTCGCGTTCGAACGAATCTACCGCTTGCACAGCCGCAAGGTTTACAGCCTGTGCCTGCGCATGGCGGGCGATGCGAGCGAGGCTGAAGATCTGACGCAGGAGGTCTTTCTGCAGTTGTTCCGGAAGGTCAGCACGTTCCGAGGCGAATCGGCCTTTTCCACGTGGTTGCATCGGATGGCCGTGAATATCGTGCTGATGCGATTCCGCAGAAAAAGCTTGGCGGATGAATCCTTGGAAGCGATCACGAGTCCCGAAGAGGGTTCCACCACGCCGTCGACGGAATTTGGCGGACCGGATCTACGGCTGAACGGCGTCGTCGACCGCGTGACGCTGGAAAGGGCGATCAGCGAATTGCCGCCAGGATACAAAGCGATGTTCATCCTCCACGACGTGCAAGGTTACAACCACGACGAGATTGCCGGGATTTTCGGATGCACCACGGGGAATTCGAAGTCGCAGGTGCACAAGGCACGCACACGGCTGCGCGAGCTGCTGCAACGGAGAGTTGGAAATAGTGCCCTTCATCACGATAAATTCGACCACCGATCGGATACCACGGGCCGGCTGAAATATATCTTCGATTGTGTCACCGCTTGAACGGTCGGCACTCCGTACAACATGGAACACCGATGCGATTCGAACTTCGGGGAGGGCAGATAACAGGAAATCGGTTTCCAGTAATACAATGCGCGGAATTTCTCATTTTCTTGTCGCGAATTACTCCGACCTCGAGGGCGTGACACCTATGGCGCGATCATCTTTCGGTGTCCCCAAAATAAATCCGTGCGGTTCGGGAATATCTTTGGCAACAGAGCAGTCTGGACATTTGCAACAGTTCGAAAGGGGGAGCAAAGCACGCGCGTCCCGATCAAAAGATCACACATAACGAAAGGGGCAGTCGTCACCATCAGCGCTTGGGTAGAAGCAACGTGCGTGGCAAGAAAGGGTTTCAAAAAAATCCATATTAATGTTTTGGGCATAAATTGAAATTGTACAACTCACTCGGAAGACGATGCTTCGAAAGCACCTGAGCTGCTGGGAATTTTTCGGGCACCGGGGGTGCTGTCCGGCCCGAGATTCCTGAGTAGCTCATCAGGTGGAAGGAACAAAAACGATAATTCTGCGGTAGGCACGGGTGTGTTCGCGCGCATGAACGGGCCTGCCTAAATCGTACGGCCTGAGCTTGCGGCGAAGAGTGTTGGAAGAAGCACAATTTACGGGGGAGGGTGAAACACAATGAATCTCAAAAGATGGGTCTTACTAAGCGTTGCGCTCCTATTGGTGATGGCGTCTTCCGCGCTGCAACTTCGCGCGCAGACTCAGACCACCGGTGAAATCACAGGGGTCGTGACTGATCCGTCAGGGGCCGTGGTGGCGGCTGCAAAGGTCACGTTGCGGGACAATGCAAAAGGGACCACGCAAAGCACCGAGACCAACAAGGATGGCGTCTACCATTTCCAACTCTTGAATCCCAGCAACTATACCGTTTCTGTGTCGGCCTCCGGTTTCGAGGAAACGAAAAAGGAATTGACAGTCGCGCTCGGACAGATCACTACCGGGGATCTACAGCTCACGATTGGCGCTGCCTCGGTGACTGTTAACGTCGCCGGTGAAGCTGAGCCGCTCCTGCAAACCGAGAATGGAAACGTCGCGACCACTTTTAATCAGCAACAGCTTAGCCAAACCCCGAACCCCGGCAACGACCTTACCGCTATTGTTCAGACAGCTCCGGGCATTGTGATGAACACCGCGGGTGGATTGGGCAACTTCTCCGACCATGGTGTGGGCGCCGCGTCGAACCTGTTCACTCTCGACGGCATGGATGACAACGATCCCTTCCTCAATTTGAATAACTCCGGCGCCACGAACCTGCTTCTTGGTGCAAACGACGTCCAAGAGAGCACCATTGTAAGCAGCGGGTATTCGGGAGAATACGGCAGCCTGGCAGGAGCCACTGTAAGTTACGTCACAAAGTCCGGCAGTAACGATTTTCACGGCAACGCGGTCTACTACTGGAATGGCAGCTCTTTCAACGCCAACGATTGGTTCCTGAATAACGCGGGCGATCCGAAGAACTTCAGCAACGCCAACCAGTGGGCAGCTTCCGTCGGTGGGCCGATCAAGAAGGATAAGTTGTTCTTCTTTTTCAATACCGAAGGTCTGCGAGTGGTCATTCCCGTTAGCACCGCAGTCGCGTTTCCCAGCCAGGCCTTCCAGACCGCAACCATCGCTAATTTAGAGAACAACCAAGGTTTCCCCGCGAATTCAGCAACGGTCAATTTCTACCAGAACATTTTCAGTCTCTACAATAACGCGAAGGGCGCGAACAAAGCCGTCCCGGGCGCCGGACCATTGTCCACCGACCCGCTGGGATGCAACGGCTTCACGGGCCTCGGACCTGGGGTCGCTTGCTCGTCATTCTTTCAGGCGGCAGATAACAACCTCACAACCGAAGCGCAGTATTCCGGCCGCGTGGATTTCAACGCTACGGCAAACGATCGCGTCTTTCTGCGCGTTCTCTACGATAAGGGGAATCAAGCGTCCAATACGGACCCGATCAGTCCGCTTTTCAACGTCACCAGCATCCAGCCGCAATGGCAGGGCCAATTGAACGAAACACACACCTTTGCCTCAAGTATGGTGAACCAGTTCATTCTGTCCGGCCAGTGGTACAGCGCGACGTTCAACAACCCAGATCGCACCGCAACGCTCGCAGGGTTTCCCACTACCATACTCTTCGGGAATGCCAACATTCCCTGGTTTAACATCGGCGGAGCTTTCGCCGGCGGTGCCGGGGATGCGTTCGTCCCGCAGGGACGAAACGTCACGCAGTATCAGATCGGCGATGACTTTTCGAAGACCTTGGGTAATCACACTCTCAAAGTGGGAACGAAGTTCCTACGCTACGATGTGAGCGATCAGGATTTTGGCGTATTCACTAGTGGCCTGGTGACGCCGAATTCGGTTGCGGCATTCTTTAACGGCGGCGTGGACCCGGCAACCGGCACCAGTTCGGTTTTGCAGCAAAGCTTCCCCACAGCTTTGTCGCAGCCGATTGCTCTGTACACGCTGGCCTTCTACGGGGAAGACGATTGGAAGATAAAGTCGAACCTCACGCTCACCTTCGCTCTGCGGATCGAGCACGAGTCCAACCCCGTGTGCCAGACCAATTGCTTTAACCGCCTGAACGAACCGTTTCTGATTGCCGACAACAACGTCAACACGCCGTACAGCACCGATGTGCTGCAGGGATTGCACCAGGAACTGCAGGGTCTGAGCGCGATTCTCTGGCAGCCTCGCTTCGGTTTCGCTTGGTCGCCGTTTGGGTCGCACAGCACAGTCGTCCGCGGGGGAGTCGGGCTTTTCAACGACGCCTTCCCCGCCGTGTTCACGGACAACTTTGCTTCCAACGCGCCCGGAGTTAACACGTTCTTCGTGCAAGGGAGCAACATCGCTCCCGGCGAAACCCTCAACGGCGGCAACATATTCGCCCAGGCGGCCGCTAACAACGTTGGCTTGATCAACGGCTTCAAGAACAACCAGACGCTCGCGCAAATCCAGGCGAACGTTCCAAACTTCGCGCCGCCGAGTTTGTTTAGTGCGAACGCGACGACCAAGATAGCTCAATTTCAGAAATGGAGCTTGGAAGTCCAGCAGGCGATCGGCAAGAACAGTTCCTTCGACGTCGCGTATAACGGAAACCACAGCATTCACGACCTGGTAGACCGCAACGGCGTGAACGGATTTTGCAGTCCGGGTGCCGTCGGAACCGCTTGCGCCACTGTTCCGGCGTTCACCGGGCTTCCGGTCGCTTCATTCGATCCGCGGTTCGGCACCGTGAGCCTGCTGGACACCGGCGGCATATCGAACTACGAAGGTGTGACTTTCTCGTTCAAACACAATATCAATGGCGGCTGGGGCAAGGGCGTATTGCAGGCCAACTACACGTATAGCCATGCCTTTGACGACGTATCCAATGGCGGAAACCCGAACGTCTTCTTCTCGTTGACTTCCGTTACCGCCGCCATAAACCCATTTAACACCCAACAAAACTACGGATCGTCCGACTACGACGTCCGCCACTACTTCAGCGCGAGCTACGTGTGGGAATTGCCCGTTCGTCGCGCTTTGTTTGGCCATGGCTGGGCGCCACTCGTGGACGGCTGGCAGGTGGCCGGCACGATTTTCGTCCGTAGCGGTCTTCCCTACTCCGTGTTTGATGGAGGGCTGGACGGTCTTCTATCCGCGCAGGGATACGGCGGTTCGGTGCTTCCGCAGTTTCTTGGCGGGCCGACGTCTCCTTGCGGAGAAGGCGCAGCGACCGGTGTGATGCCCTGCCTGACCACCGCGCAGTTCGTTCCTTCGACGACCGAGACGAACTTCATCGGTGGCCTACGCAATAAATTCCGGGGACCTGGCTACTGGAACACCGACTTCACGGTCCAGAAGCAGACTCAAATCCCCCACTGGGAAAAGGGGCAATTTGGCCTAGCCTTCCAGTTTTTCAACCTGTTCAACCACCCGAATTTCGCTCAACCGAATAACGATTTGACTGGAGCGCTCGGATCCATCGCGTCGACCGTCAGCGAACCGACCAGCATCCTCGGTTCGGGACTCGGCGGCGATGCTTCCGTCCGCATCATTCAAATCAAAGCGTTCGTCACGTTTTAGTCCCCGCGACGGAACCGCGGCCCGTTCCGACGAGCGGGCCGCACCCTCCGCGGGTCACGACCTTGGAGGTATTTGTGCCAGTTGCCCGACTCTTCGAGATTCACGAACAACCATGGTTTCCGCAATTGCTGCGGGATGAATTTGTGGACTCGCTGCAGATGATTTTGGAAGTTACGAATACCTATCAGCCAATCGCGTCGCTGCTAAGGAAACGGCTGGAGGAGAGCGGTTCCGATCGCGTCGTGGATTTGTGCTCCGGGGCCGGTGGACCGTGGCCGTCCCTGGTGCGCGATTTTGAAGTGCACGGATCCATTCCACCCGAAGTTCTGCTGACGGACAAATATCCAACCACCACAAAATTTCAAGATGTGGAATCTCCAACCACGGATCGAATTCATTTTCTCAAAGACTCGATTGACGCAACTCGGGTCCCGAAATACCTGCGGGGATTCAGGACGCTGTTTTCCTCCTTCCACCACTTGAACCCCGCCGAGGCGCGCGACCTGCTGCAGGATAGCGTCAACAAGCGACAGGCCATCGGTGTGTTTGAAGCGCCCGCGCTCCACACGCTGACATTGCTATCTATATTGTTGATTCCGATCGCAACCTGGCTGTTCGTCCCGTTTCGGCGCCCCTTCCGTTGGTTGCGCCTTCTATGGACATATTTAATTCCGGTGATTCCCTTCGTTCTTTTGTTCGATGGCTTAGTTTCTTGCCTGCGGGCGTACTCAGTCGGAGAACTTCGCGACATGACCAGCGGACTTAAGTCCCGCGGATACCGCTGGGAGATCGGAGAAAAAGCTGGAGGATGGTTGCCTCTCCGCATTACGTACTTAATTGGCCGCCCGCAGAAACTGGCCGCCGACGCGGCCGATTGAACGCCCCGGCGCCCGCGACGCTAGCGAGCTTCCGCAAGAATGCACCATCCACTGTGGACACTCTTCGAATGAAGGCCTACCAAGTGGAGCTCGGGAGCACCGTAAGGGAATAGATGGGTGACAGAGATGAGCGGGAACAATTTCGAGCAACACCGCGCGAACGGGACAAACATACCATCGCCGTTGAGCGAAGTTGAAATCTCTTCGATTGTCGCGGCCGGAGGCGGCAGATATGTCGGAGTAATCAATGAGATTCCCGGAACCATGGAATCCATCGTGCTCTTCACTTCGCCACAAAGAAGGTCAACCCTGGCCTTGCCGAGTTCGCGCTTGACGATTGCGGCGGTACGCGAGCAACTAGCCGAATCCGACGCGGCCTTCCACCGACCGCCTTCGAAATAAGCAATGTCTTCAGCGCGCTCGTCATTCTCGAACGCACCACTTGCATTCCTCCCGTTTTCATGTCCGCATGATGAACTAGTTCAGCGAGGGAAACCGATACGCCGTACCAGATCCTGAAAGCGCGGGTCCGAGCGCAGAGGATCGAACCCCGGCCGCAGCAGCACGCCCGGATTAAATCTCTGCTCGTAGCCTAATTCCAGCCAATGCATCGCTTGGTCTTTATCGCCGAGGGCCGCGTAAACCATGGAAACTTCCGCAGCATCCGAATAACCGCCGTTCGAATGGCTCTTCAAATCGCTCAGCAGCTTTCCTACTTCGCTTGTCCTGCCGGATGCGGCGTAGGCGCGCGCTAGATTCGCAATGCATGTGGGGCAGCCCGTGGAGAGCTCCACCGCTTTTTGCAGTTCCGCGATCGCTTCCCCATTCATATGTTTTTGCAGGTACGCCTGGGCGAGTTGATTATGTGCCAGAGCAAAGTTCGGATCCATTTCGATCGTCTTGCGGCTTTGGATTATCGATTCGTCATAGAAATGTGCAATGACCAGAAGCTCCGCCAAATCGGCATTGATGATGAGCGACAGCGGATCCAGGCTTTTAGCCTTCCTCATTTCCTCGATCGCTTCGTCATACCGGCCCAATAGACTTAAATGCCAGGCATACCAATGGTGCGCGGTGGCATAGCCGGGGTTCAATTCGATGGCTCGCTGGAATTCCTTCCCTGCCGATTCCAAATCCCAGTCGAAAGCATCGAAGCAGAATGCCAGCGAGTTGTGAGCCTCGCTGAGCGTGCTGTCCAGGTCCAGCGCTTTCATCGCCGCGGCCTTCGCTTTGGGAAGTGCTTCCTTGGGAGTCATCACCCCGTACTGCCAATCGCCCAGCAACGCATACGTGTCGGCTAAGCCAGAATAAGCATGCGCGTACGTCGGGTCCTGGTCGATGGCCTGATTGAAATAAGCCAGAGCAACTTTCAAACTATCCGGCGTTCGCTTATTCCAGAAGTAGCGGCCCTTCAGATAGGACTCGTAAGCCTCCGGAATCACGACCTTGGCGCTTTTCAGCGCGGCTTGTTCCTGCGGATTCAAATTAATCCGGATTTGATCCGCGATGGCTCGCGCCACTTGATTCTGCAGCGCCAAAGTATCCTTCAGTTCGCCCTCATAGCTCTGGGACCACAGGTGCTTATCCGCAGCGGCGTCGATCAATTGCGCAGTGATGCGCACTTGGTCACCAGAACGCAAGACGGTGCCTTCAACGATTGCGTCCACGTTCAGCTCATGAGCAATCTGCGGAAGCGGCTTGCGTGCGTGCTTATATCCCATGACCGAAGTGCGCGAGATCACGCGCAATGCGCTGATTTGGCCGAGATCCGAAATCAACTCGTCGGTCATCCCGTCAGCGAAGTAATCCTGCGAGGCATCGTTCGAAAGGCTCTCCAGCGGAAGCACAGCCAGCGAGCGAATCGCAGAGGCCGGGCGGTTCCGCGAATGAATCTTCCAAGCGGCGAACGCGGCTATCACTGCGAGCAGCACAAACACTGAGAGCTTCCACGCAAGCGGCGGCAGACGAGGTTGCGGCGTTGCTGCTGTGTCCACAAACTCCGCGCGATCGCCAGTTTTTGTCGCGGGGGGTTGCGGAGATGCAAGTCGCGGAGGTGCGAGTTCCAGGCTGGACAGCGCAGCCTCGTCCGCCGCTTTGACCTCCGCAAGGAAGCGGTAGCCGCGCCGCGCAACTGTTTCCACAAAGCGTGGACTTTCCGCCGAATCCCCAAGGGCGTCACGAATCTTATTTACCGCTTTGTTGAGCCCGTGATCGAAATCCACAAAAGTGTCCGCGGGCCAGAGCTTCTTTTGGAGCTCTTCGCGCGATACCACGTGGCCGGCACGCCCCAGAAGCATCGCTAGAACCTGGAAGGGCTGTTCCTGCAGCCGGATGCGCAGGCCGTGCTTGTGCAACTCGCCGGCGCGAAGATCCACCTCGAAGACTCCAAACCGGAGTCGCCCGTCGGGCTGATGGTTTTCTTGCATGGCGAGAATCTTTGTCGAGGGGGAGTGTACACCCGGCGGAAGATTTCGAGAACTCTACAGGGAAGAATTCTCTCTAAGCCTTTTATTAAGTGGGCGTTACCAAGGGACATCGATTCCAGCGATAAAGAACCGCGCGTCCATTGTATGAACTATAGGGACGCACCATAGTGGGGCCTCAAGCGCACGGGAAACACGCTTTAAGTTTTGCTGCGAGGCTTCGATGCTGGATCACAGTCATCTTCCCAATTTTGAACAGGATGTCCTGCCGCACCTGGACGCCGCCTATAACCTGGCGCGTTGGCTGATGCGCAATGATCAAGATGCCCAGGACGTTGCCCAGGAAGCGTACTTGCGCGCTTTCGGCTTCTTTTCCGGCTTCCGTGGCGGCGATGCGCGTGCCTGGCTCATGAAAATTGTGCGCAATACTTGCTACACGTGGTTGCAGGCAAAACGCCCTTTGCAACACGCGACCGAATTTGACGAGAACTTTTCACTGCCTGATTATCACGCGCCCAATCCGGAAGAACTTTTGCTCCAAAACGACAACGGCAACCTGCTCCACAAGGCCCTGGAAAATCTTCCGGAGAGTCTGCGCGAAGTGCTGGTTCTGCGCGAGATCGAAGGCATGTCTTACCGTGAAATCGCGGATATCACCGGCGTGCCATTAGGCACCGTAATGTCGAGCCTATCGCGTGCGCGCGGACGCCTCCGTCAGACGCTTACCGGCATGATGAATAGAAACACCATGACCGGCTCACCGGGAACCGCAAGTGCGAAGGCATGAGTGCATGGCCCGGTTGTCGAAAACCCGGCCATCTCGAGCCGGAGGCCGCGTAATGCGCTCGAGCCTAACGAACCGTATGTCGAGCGTGTTCCGTCGTTGACCGTCGGTCCCAATTTAGTCGGACGCGTGGCTTTGTCTTAGGACCGAGAAATTCTGGGAATAAAAGCGGTGGGCATGCGGTCTGAATGGTACAGCGACGGTAAGCGCAGTCAGTATCGATTCGGGTTCGCGTCGGGCTAGTGCGGCTGAACGTGATCGGAACGATTTCAAAACAAGGAGAGACTAATGAAACAATCAGAGGCTCAAATCTACAGCAATCGGCGCTCCTTCTTGAAAAAGGGCGCGTTGGCAGGAGCAGCCACGGTCGGGGCTGGACTGTTGGGCGCTGGCAAGGTCGCATTTGGCCAGAGCAGCTCAACCAGCCTCAACAAGGGTGACATAGCCATTCTTCGATTCCTGGCTGCGGCCGAGCTCATCGAATCGGACCTTTGGATACAGTACGCGGAACTAGGTGGTATCGGCGACAATCCTCCCATTGAAATAAACCCGAACCAGCAGTTGAACAATTATCAGATCGCCTTGTCGAACCTGGATGGCGATGGACCGCAATACATCACCAGCAACACCATCGACGAAATCAGCCACGCCGCCTTTCTCAACGGATACCTGGAGTCCAAAGGCGCAGACCCGGTCAATTTCGACGAGTTCCGCACACTTCAGGGCAGCACGGCGACGGGAGCGCAGGACATTGGTCGCCTGACCAACCTGATGCACCTCAACGTGGACACCAGCTGGTTCGTGCGCTACCGCAGCACTGCCAATCCCGACTTTGGCGCCACTTTCCCGCAGGCGCTCAAACTCAATAACGTTGCCGCCGTTCCCCGCACCAACAAGGATTTCGACGGCGCTTCCAACCCCAACTTTCCGGGTAACGACCACATTCAGGCGATCGCCAACGTGGCGGCCTTTCACTTCGGATATATCGAACAAGGTGGCTCCAGCCTCTATGCGGCGTTGGGCCAGAAGATCAGCAGTCTGGAAGTGTTGAAGATCGCCTTCGGCATTGGCGGAGACGAAGTCGCTCACTTTCTGGAATGGGTGGACTTTGCAGGCAACGCTGTGCAAGCCCCAGTGGCGCCGTTTACGGACAAGACGTCGGGTCTGTCGTTTCCCGATTTCTTTCAGAACCCACCATTGCAACCGCCCAGCCGCGTTCAGCCCAGCCTGATCTTCCCCGTTCCATGCGAATTCATCAGTGCAGACCTGCCTCACTGCGCCGTGATTCGACCGAGCGACGACAAATTTGGAGGCGCCGTAGCGACGATTGCATCGTTCACTGCGGACGGGCTGTTTGTTGGCCAGTCCAAGGAGTTCTTGAAAGTAGTGAACCAACTGGCAGAAGCAGCCGACGCTGCTACACGCGAAGTGTAATCGAAGCGTGGGTTCGACTTACCCGGAGGTCTGATCAACTGTTCGCTTTGTCGCCTAGCGGCAGGAATGAATGATCCCCATTTGGACCGCGGGGTTCATTCATTCGCCGCGAGGTCATTCCGAGCCATGCAACAGGAAGGACTTGGAAAACCTGCAAAAGCCATCCTCTTCGATATCTATTTCAGAATTCAAAAGCTAGCTTTTCGAAAATGAATTAGCCTCAGCGATCGCATGGTATTTCGCCAGGCTGTGTGTCCTGGCCAATCGCTAAGTTTCTCAACTGAGAATCGGAAAGCCTTCTGCTCCGCTGATGATCCCGATGAAAACAAGCTGCGGCTTCGGGAATAAAAGTCCTTCGGCTTGGGTCATCTAATCGTAGACGTCTCTGATGTCCTCGACCAGCCGACTGTGGGTCAATTGGACCTTGTGGGCACTCTGAACAAGGAGGAATGGACAACCTATGCCCCCCTACAAAGCGAAATTGAAGGCTCAAAAGACACTGTGCGCCGGGACGACTGCCTTCTATTTCGAGAAACCCGAGGGGTTGGAATTCGAGGCGGGACAGTTCTTCAATTTTACTCTGCTGAGCCCGGACGAGACGGACCTGGAAGGCAACACTCGCGCTCTTTCCATCGCCAGCGCGCCGCATGAACGAAATCTGATGGTGGCCATGCGCTTGCGCACCACGGCGTTCAAGCGCTCGCTCAATTCGTTGCCACTCGGCACCGAGCTTCTTCTCCAGGGCCCGTTCGGCTCGATGACTCTCCCGCGGAATACGACGCGCCCTGCAGTTCTGTTGGCGGGCGGGATCGGCATCACTCCGTTCCGGAGCTTCATCTGGAACGCGGCCGAATCACTGTCCCCTCGCAAAATTTTCCTTTTCTATTCCGTTCGCGTTCCCGAGGAAGGAGCTTTCCTCGAAGAAATGCAGGAAATGGAGCAGCGCAACAGGCGCTACAAATTCATCTGCACGGTGACACAACCCCGAAAATCGAGAACGGCTTGGCGCGGAGAAACGGGCCGAATATCCATCCAACTGTTGTCCAAATGGCTCCCGGATCTAAGCGTTCCGTTCTACTACATTGCGGGTCCTCCCGGGATGGTTACTGGCGTGCGCCAGATGCTCATCTGCGCAGGGGTCGCTGAGGAAGACATCCGCGCCGAGGAATTCTACGGATACAAGTAAGTTTCGGAATTCACCTCGTGACGCAACAGGCCAAGTTCTGTTGCACTGAAATAATCCCCCGGCCGTTCCTGCCTGATGAATTCGATCGGATTGCGAAGCATTCGTGAAAAGTTCACGAATGGATTGGAGACGTGATGAAAGTCGATAAGGAAAATGCCGATTCGTGGACTGAATCAGCCCTTCAAGATCTTCTAATCGATGTTGCGGCGGTCGTGGCAGCCACCGAACCCGGTGGGGCCAAGAACGGGAACGACCTTGAGCGGACGGAATGTGGCGTCTGTAGAAAATCTCCGCCCGCATGGCAGACGTGGTCAACAGCGGGAATAATCTGAGGAAACCGCCGGTCTTAAGAGATGAAAGGTATTTGAGGGTCTAGGCATGAGAGCGAATGTCAGTTGCGGCACAGCCGGAGGAACGATTTTTCAGCACGGATTTGAGCAGGAAATTGCCGAGCCGCGCCACGCTGGCCCGACAATTTACGTGAGCCTGACGATGCGAAGTGAAATCGAGGCAATTTCACCTCTTGTAGACCGACTCATGCCTCTGATTAGGGCAAGTCATTGCATTTCCGGTGATGATGGCGACATCGAAGTTGCGCTCCGCGAAGCGCTGGCCAATGCAGTCCTTCACGGAAATAAACGGGACATTCGCAAAAAAGTTCACGTTTCGTGCCGCATTCGTCGTGGCAAAAGGTTATCGATTGTAATCCGGGACGAGGGAAATGGATTTGACCCGGCAAAGATACCGGACCCAACCGCGGTCGATAACGTTAACTCTGAAAACGGGCGAGGCATACGCTTAATGAAGATGTTTATGGACGCTGTAAGTTTCGAACAGGGTGGCTGCGAGGTCCGATTGGAAAAAGAACTAAATTGGAAGCCTGGTTGGTGTTTCCAGAAGTGACGAGGGCACATCTCAGAATTAAAAGTGACGGACAGTTGAGACAGCAAAGCGAGCGGTCTCGACAGGCAGTCTTGAGTCCGGTTCGGTGGAAAGTCTTGGCAACGGTAAGGGAGTACGAACATGGAAACCGATGCATTACAGCTCGATCCGACTCAGCGCAGCTTGGAGTCGCGGGACTTCGAGGCAGGGCTGCGACGAAAGATCGTGGGACAGGACGAAGCGGTGCAGGCGGTGGTGGACTTGTACCAGGTGTTTCGTGCCGGGTTGAATTCGCCGGGACGGCCGGTGGGGAATTTGCTGTTCTTGGGGCCGACAGGCGCAGGCAAAACGCGGGTCGTTGAGGCAACGGCGGAAGTGCTGTTTGGAGATCCGCGCGCGGTGATTAAGGTGGACTGCGCGGAGTTCCAGCACTCGCACGAGATTGCGAAATTGATTGGTTCGCCTCCGGGATATTTGGGGCATCGCGAAACGCATCCGCTGATCACGCAGGAAGCGCTCGCGCAATATCACACGGAGAAGCTGAAGATCAGCTTTCTGCTCTTTGACGAAATCGAGAAGGCTTCGGATGCTCTGTGGCAATTGCTACTGGGGATTTTGGACAAGGCTACGCTGACGCTGGGCGACAACCGGCGGGTGGATTTGTCGCAGACGATGATCTTCATGACTTCGAACCTGGGCGGCGGCGAGATCACGGAGCTGATGACCGGCGGGATGGGATTTGCACCAACCGTGCCAGACGATTCCGCGCCACGGGTGGACGAGAAGGTGGAGCGTACGGCGACGGAAGCGGCGAAGCGGAAATTCGCGCCGGAGTTCATGAACCGGATTGACAAGATGATTGCGTTCCATCCGCTGCGCGCGGCACAACTGGAACGGATACTGGAGATCGAGCTCGAAATGGTGCAGCGGCGCGTGTTTGAGACGAAGCGCCGAATCCTGTTCCGCGCGATGCCAGCCGCCCGGGAATTTCTGCTGCGCGAAGGGACGGATCTGAAATACGGCGCGCGTCACTTAAAGCGCGCGATTGAGCGGTATCTGGTGGATCCGCTGGCGAGCTTGCTAGCGACCGAGCAGGTAAGCCCGGGCGATGTGCTAACGATAGACTGGGACGGCAGTGAAGCGGGGCTGAAGTTTTCGAAGGAGGCGATGGAAACGCGGGCGCGAGAGGTCGGGTCCGCCTCGGGCGTCGCCTCCAAGTGTGCGCAGTTCTGTGCATGGCCCGGGCAGGTCATCCCGGCCGCGCTGGCAAGGGTTGAGTATCGGCTCTGATGGCGATGCGGAACGGGGCGCCCGGTTCGTCGACCGTGCTCGAATGGACCTGCGAGATTCAGTAAACCACCGTTTTCGACGGGCGAGGTTGGCCGACTTAAATGGAATCATGTCATTCAAGCATTCGTGGAGCTTAGAAATGAACGCAGGACCGGGACGTTCTCGGCAGGATCTAAAAATCGGAGGCGCGAAATGATCGCGAATGCATTGTTTGTAGTGATGGCAATCCTGACTTTACTTAGCATTTCGGGCTCAATGATTCATATCCTCAAGAACCTCGATCGCTGACCCCGATTACCACCTGTTAGGAGGTTAGCCAGCGGATTTCGTATCAAGAGGTGACCTATGACTATGCTCGCAAGAGACAAACACGATGCTCAACCTGTCGCGAACGGGGCGGCTAACCATTCGGAGTGTGCCGATGCATTCACGGGACGCCCACCGACGGTCCATGAGATTCGACACCGCGCCTATCAGATTCACCTCGATCACGGTGGGCTAAATGGGTATGACCTTGACGATTGGCTCCATGCAGAGCGAGAGCTGACAGACGCGCACCGCCTCCGCGCGAGCACCAAGGAAAAGAATCCCTGATGTGGAAAGGCGCGTTTCCTGGCTGGCGATCGAGCCAGCCGCTTGCCTCCGGCCCCGCACACAATCGGGTGCCGCCAAGAGCGAAGGGACGCATGAATTTTTTGAGGATGACTTATGAGAGCGGAGCGACACACAGTACATGACCAAGCTATGCCACAGGCTGATGATCCCATCGCTTGGGCATCCCGGATTCGATCAATTTCCTTTGTGGAGATGGGGCGCAGTGCCGCCATCATCCTCAATGAAGCACTCATTTTCGCCTGCCAGATCTTTGGTCGCTGAAGGGCACTTGCCCGCGGACCGATACTCGGCTTTCTTGCAACACAGCTCCCGGGTGGCTGACGGAACGAATCGTGGGAATAACAAAGTCGGGTCAGCGGTCTATAGAGATGAACGAAGCAAGCCATTCGAAAATCGGGCACAGGCTGCGAAGTTCGAGGAGAAAAGTACAATGGGGAAAAGTGTAAAAAGCAAGTGGTCGCAAGGCTTTCGTCGCGCGGCGATTGCGATTGTTGCAACTGGAATCGCTGCGGCGCCATCAGTTCACGCCAAACCAAACTCAAAAAACACCGCAGGCAATCCCGCCAACGTGGTTGCCCATATCGAGCTTTCCGGTGGCCCCGCAACTCGAATGCTGTTGATTAAGAAAAACGGTAAAGAGTATCTTTTGCTCGGGCTCGACTCCTCATCACACGTTGCCATACTGGACGTCAGTAAGCCAAGCCAGCCGCGTACCATGGACACAGTCGCAGGAGCTGCTGGAGCGCCAGTCACCGAACTGAAAGTCGTTGCCGACACCCTCACGCTCTTCGGGACGTCTGACGCAGAATCGGCGGTATCGGCCGGACCTAAGGAAATACGCAGCCTTTCCGGTGTGACCGCTTATCTAAAGGATAAGGCGCATGGCCTTATCTACGTCACCAATGGTGATGGCCTGTGGATCTTGAAGACCAAGGAACAAGCGGACAACGAAGCCCAGTTTTACGGAAGCGCGGAATAGATTCCATCACTTGTGTGGTGACCAAGGGTCTCGGCTTCAACGAAAGGAAGCCGAGACCCTTTGCGTTCTTGGATCTTGACGTGTGCGGCACGCGCGATGCGCAAAGGGCAAGGCTTCCGTGAAAGGGTTCTTCGGCACCTGGGCGAGTTTTAACGCGGACCTGAACCTCCTCGTCCAAATCGCAATGGGCATCGCACTGTTGGCTGGCGCCTTCTTGGCTCGCACGAAACGTTACTCCGCGCATGGCGTTTGCCAAGCGGTCGTGCTGATCGTCAACCTCCCGATGATTGCTCTGGTGATGTGGCCGTCTCTTCACGTGCGAGTCTTGCCGCAACTCTCCAGGCATATCGAGAAACGATACTACGCCGTTGCCATGGTCCACGGTGTTCTGGGTGCTTTGGCCGAGGTCCTCGGTCTGTACATCCTATTGGCCGCCGGGACCAAGATCCTTCCCCATGCTTGGCGGTTTCAACGCTGGAAGCTATGGATGCGCATCGAGCTAGCCCTCTGGTGGGTGGTCTTGCTCTCAGGGATCGGGACCTATTACATCTGGTACGCCGCGCCACGTTCGCATTGAAAATATCTGTTCACGATCTGCTGCGATTTCAGAGGAATCATCCCCGCCGCGACAACCTTAAGCAGACGCCGACCGAACGAGCAAACTCGGCCCGAGTGGTATGTTCGAACTTCGAATTAGACGCCCAAGTGTTTGCCGACAATGCTCAACGCGCCAGCCTCGCAATCAGCAGCGAAAAGCTAGGGCGTGCCGCCGCGCCTGCGAGCGGGGCCGGAACACCAGTGGCGGCTGTGTGCGCAGAGGCAGCACTGACCAAGGGGTCGGCGCAGAGCGCCCTTTTTGGTTGGGCCTTCGGAACGGAACACATTGCTTGAAGGGCAAACCGTCATTCTTGCGAACGTAAGCGAATCTCTAGAAGGGCCGCAGCAAGATTCGGAGTGTGGATATTGGCCAAAAGACTTTCGGACTAGAACCGATTGGGAGTTCGCAGTTCGAGAGACTTACGATGCTTGTCTCGGCCGGTTCGAGATCCATGAGTTGAGAAGACCCGGGTCAGGAAAGCACTCGTAGCATCCGGACGGGGCTGGATGAAGGAGTCAATTTTCTCGACAACTGATGGGACTACACTTCATAAGCCCTCGTCAAAATGTCTCGATGACAAGGCTACCGAGCTGAACGCGTCTGAATCGTCGAGATTTGCGCATGGCGTGGCTGTGACAAGTGACGGCACTTCCCCTTGTCGCGCGTCTTCTAACTCTCACTGTCCAGAGCCCGTGAAACGAAGATCCGCCCCGCAACGGCCTCCCGGATGGCAGGCTCCAGATCGCTGGCAAGGCGGCCTTTCACGACGTAACCAAGCGCCCCGGTGGCCATGCAGGAGGAAATAAAGTTGGGATCCGAGCGAGCAGTCATGTAGACGATCTTCGACATACCTCCTGCGTCACGCAATCGCTTGGCAGCCTTGATGCCGTTGAGAATCGGCATGCTGATATCTGTAACGATCACGTCAGGTTTTAGCTTGAGGGCAGCCTCCACGAGAGCTTGGCCATTTTGCGCTTCGCCGACAATCTCGAACTCAGGCCCCAGCAGCATCAACACGCTTTCCAGGAGAGGGCGATAATCGTCTGCCAGTAGTACTCGTATTTTACTCATCGGGCCCACTCCTAGGTCGCAAGGCAGCTCAGCGAGGCTTCGACTTGCAGGTCGAGCACGTCGTAGGAATGCTGACGAATCTGTGTCGGATCTTCAGCGGTGGCTGGAGCTCCCACTATTCGAACGTGTAGTTTGCGGACCTTTCGGCTGTGCAACCGATAAATTCGTTCAAACGTGACGATGTCGCAGTGTTCTGTCACGCTCGATATCCGCGACAGAGTCAACTCTCGTAGTGGGGCTTGCCTTGGTGCGTTCACCGTATTCTCCTTCAGATCTTTGCGGACTCGTCCCGCAGGCTGCTTGTCAAATACGCATAATCCGTTAGAATCCACCCCCCGGTTACGACACCCCTGCGCCAACTCGGCCGGCGGCGCTTGAATTTCGCCGCCGACCAGTTGATGCCCTACATCGCAGCCGCGTTATTTTCCTGCGGCGACGTGCACCAGCTTGACGCTGGCAAGTTCCTTTTCCACCTGCCTCGGGTACAGGAATTCATGGCCCGTCGTCTCACCCGGATAGAACCAAGTCACGATCGCCTGAGGCTGCGCGGACCCACGCTCCGCGAAACCAAACACAGTGTGGTCAGTTGCTATCGCGCGCTCGGAGTTAGCCGCGAAAAGCGTCGCGTACAGCACTGTTCGATCGGCGCTGTATATCCGCACCATGTCATGTTGGGTGATGTCTTCGGGCAGCTCGAACCAGTAGGTTCCCGCAGGCAGCACGCGGCCGGGAATCTGTACGGGCTGGCTAAAAGTGATTTTGGTGGCCTGATTCGACTGATCTGCTCGTGCGGCAGGCAGCGCGACCAGGAATGCAAGCAAGAGCAGGATGGTGACAAAATTCCTTACGACAACGACGTTCTTCATAAAGCTCCTTTTTTGTAGTATTGCGGCTGGTTGATGCTCGCAATTCACATCTTTAATTTTGTCTTTGTGTGCGATTTCAGCACCGTTAAGACTTGTTCCTTCCATGCAGACCGCCGCGCCCCTCGTGTTATTCCCGCACAACCTTGTTCTAGCTTATGTAATTCGCTACACATCGCCTTTGAAACGAGGAGCTCAATACAAAGTTGGGTTATCGGGAATAAAACGACGCGGGAGAGAGTCTAGGAGGAGGTGACAATGCGTGCCGGAAGGCCCAGTTCCGATCCGTTCAGGCCGCGGCGCGCTAACTCAAGGTTCCATGACGGTGAATTTCACGGTGCCTGAAACGGTCTGATCAGGCCCGCGCAGTTTTTCCCGAGGACAGCCGGCGAACGGCCGTTCTTTGTGATTTTAAATGGAGTCCAGGCTCTGACTCTCAGCAACATCAAGGAAGGCCCGGTGACGAGCGACGTCTTGGTTATGGGAGGCGGAGCCACCGGCCAGCTAGCCGCCGCCTACCTGCGGATGCGCTTTCCGAATTTAAACGTGGTCGTAGTTGAGGGCCCGCACAAGAACCGTCCAATCGTCGGGGAGTCCTTCGTCGAAATCACCATTGATTTCCTCATGGAACTGGGACTTGGCGATTACCTCGTTGAAAAGCAGTATCCCAAGTATGGCCTCACCTATTATTTCAAGCCCGACATCGACCATCCTGCTGATCGTACTTACGTCGTAGACGAAGCTCCCACAGTGCCGCCGCTGCTCTCTTTCCAAGTAAACCGTTTTACGTTAGATCGCGAGGTGCGCGAGCGCAACCTGGCAAGCGGCGTACGCTTGATCGACGGCACTGTAGCCGAAGTCAATCTTAACGCGGGCGACGGCTTGCACACGGTGACCGTGCAAGATTCCGCGCAGCAGAGATACGATGTTCGTGCCCGCTGGCTCATTGACGCGACCGGGCGTAACCGCGTGCTCGCCAAGCTGTTGCAACTTCACGAGCCGGTGAATGAGCAGAAGAACGTATTCTGGTTCCGGTTGACGAATTTCGATCCCGGAATTCTGGACCGTATTCGCGCTGTCAAGAAGCAGAACCGCGCCTTCGTTTCTTACTTCGCGACTCATCATTTCTTTGGAAAAGGAAATTGGATCTGGTGCATCCCCATGCGCTCGCCGGATAACCTGCCTCTAATCAGCGTCGGTATCACCTACCGCACGGACTCCTATCCCTATGGCGAGGTCCGCACGATGGAGCAGTTCCTGCAGTGCGTTGGACGTGAGCATAAGGCGATTGTCGAACTCGTGCGTAGCGGCACCGTCGCCGATACCAACTTCTACAGCTCCTACATGTGGGAATGCCGCCAACGCTATTCACCCGATCGCTGGTACATCATCGGTGATGCGGGCGATACGGTTGATCCTCTCTACAGTGTCGGGATGGCCTTATCGTCGGTGCAGATCCGCCAGGTTGCGGCGATCATCGAAAGAGACTTGCACGGCTTCGACACAGCCGAGTTCACGAAAGATCTCGATACCGCTATTACCATGCTTCAACGCGCAGTAACCCGAGATACGACGCAATTGTACGAATGCATGCAGGATGCCTACCAATGCCATCTCCGCGTCCATCTCGCGGTGACCGAAATTTTCCACCTCGCGCTTCCATTGCTTATGAATGACTATTTCTGGGATCCGCTGGGAGTGAAAGTGATCAACCGTTTCCTCACACTCCGGTCGTTGCAAGATGATATTAAAAGCTTCCAAGCCCTCATCCGCGAGGCTGGTGCCGATCCGAAGAACCGCGAGCTCCAGAACTTCATAAAAGTACAGTCCTGCGCGTCCATGAATAGTCAATTCTACGAATACCACCGAGACCGGGACATTCCGGCATCCTTATCCCGCATGCTGTTCAGCCTTGCACGATTGCGGCTTGCTCTTCTCAGAAAGCTCGGCTGGCGAGGACTGATTCGCTTCAGCCAGCACCGCTCGCTATTGAAAGATGCGGTCCGTGGTTTGGTTCTGCTGCTCTTCCATGGCATTAAATTGCGGGAAAGTAGCCTGGTGCGCATGGCCTTTCGTGAGCGCTCAGGCGAGACACTCTGAATCGTTGCTGCGGTGTAGCCCTCGTCCGTTCTTCCTGTCGAACCGGCTGCGGACAAAACGGTCAAGAACGCATCTCTGTTCCTTTTGCACGAACCAACCGAAAGCAAAGTTCGTGGAATAAACATGGGACCGACGTAGTTCTTAAGAGTATGAACGACTCCATACAGCCACTGGACCAGGCGATTGGTGCCGGTCCCACCCCGGACTTGGGCGAATCGGCGTTCACGTCCATTGTTGCGGCCGGTGGCGGAAGCTACGTGGGCGTTTTGAAAGAAATTCCAGACAAGATGGAATCTCTGGTCCTGTTCAATTCGCCACGGACAAGAACTACCCTCGCCATTCCGATTTCGCATTTAACCGTGGAGGCCGTGCGCGAGCATATCGCTGAATCCGATGCGGCATTCGCTGGAGCAGACGCAAAATGACAAGTGCTAACGGGGCAGGCATCGTTCTCGAATACAGATTCCGCGACTCTTTTTGCTTCCACCTCCGCTTGTCGGAATTACTTGGCACGGAGATGCCCAGACTGATCGAACGGCTGAAGACATTTCACGGTGAAATTGAAAGCGTCTCCGAGCCGCGGTTCGCCGCCAAGGTCCGCTAGACGGCTCGAACGCACCTTGCGGAGTCTTCTGCCTCCCTACCTCATTCTTCGAGCTCATCAAGAACAAATTCGTTACAGGTGCAACCGCATCTCTCCGTACCTCATTCCAGGTAGTCTGCCGCGCATCGCCCGCCGCACAGAAAAAACAAGAAAAGGAGGAATTATCAGGAATAAAACGAAACGGATGGCGGTCTACATTGCCGAGGAATTAAAAAATGAAACTCCAAAAGATGCTTCCCATTATTGCGTCGATGCTTGCAATCGCCTTCATGCTCCCAGTAGTTCATGCAGATGATTGGAATCAGGCGACCCGGTTCACGTTCAGCCAGCCGGTTCAGATTCCCGGGCGAGTCCTGCCAGCGGGGACCTATCGGTTCCAACTGGCAGACAACGACAGTCGTCACCTGGTTCAGATCTTTCGTGAAGATCGGACCCTCGTAGCGACTCTTTATTCGATCCCCCGATTGCGCAATGGACGCAGCGCCGACGCTGCGATAACCCTCGCCGATCGCGGAGCGGCCCAGCCGCAGGCGATCGTGGCTTGGTTCTTTGCCGGCGAAACACGAGGCCACGAGCTCTTGTATCCGCGACAAGGGAAACAAGAACTTGCGCAAGCCACTCCAACAATTTCCATGAGTGGAAAGTAGCTCCCCGGATTTCCGGCCACAATTCGTCCCCGGCGCCCCAACGATACGGGCTGGCGCTTGGGATCAATGCCCGCCCGTTTTCGTGCAATCAGGAGGCTCCATGAATGAGCTTGTGTCGCGTACTCTGTTGCTCGCGTTCGCCGCGATCGTGTTGTGGCCCGCGCTATTCTTCGCACATCCCAGGCCGGTGTTGACGTCCATTGACGGTGTTCAAGTCATAGAAGTCACCGCCAAGAAATATGAGTATTCACTCGATCCGATTCATGTGAAGAGCGGATCGAAAATTCTGCTCAAGATCACCGCAGCTGACCATGACCATGGTTTTTCGATTTCTACTGTTCCCGACGGCTCCAATTCGAATGGTTCCGACGGCTTGGTATTTGCTTCACCTCAAGAGTGCTGGCAGCTCAAGAAGGGCGAAACGACCGTGATTGAATTCCTGGCGCAAACTCCCGGTACCTACTCATTTAAGTGCTGCCATGTCTGTGGACTTGGGCATCGCGGCATGAAAGGCCAGCTCGTTGTAGATCGTTAGAATGCTGTGGCGGCTTTTTCGCAAGTTCACGCGCTCGATCGCATCAGGACCGCAACATCAGGATTCGCAACCGCGAGCGTCACATCAGTATCAACCAGGGAATGCAAGAAATGAATAGACCGTTCGTTTGCACTCTACTGTGGATTCTGCTCTCGATGAATCTCCGGTACTCCGATTGGCGTACGCACGCGAGCGCATCAACCAGTTCGAACGAATATGCTGATTGAGCGCTCGCTTCGCAAACCGGCGAACCCTCAATGACGAATCCCGTCGCGCAGAGCCTGGCGGTGTCGATTCGGTTTCCCGCGCTGCGCTGGCCAAGGTCGAAAAAGCTTTCAATGCAAAAAGGAAGTCCGTTCATCGTCCGAAAAGATCCTGAATGCCAGGCTAAGGTTTGTGTACGAATTTAGGTACGCCAAAAGGTCTAGATCCGAATATTGTCAATGAAATATCGGTGGACGTGACCGGGATCGAACCGGTGACCCCCTGCTTGCAAAGCAGGTGCTCTCCCAGCTGAGCTACACGCCCACTTAGCACCGTACCAAAGCTGTACCAAAACCCATGCGAACGTCGGTTAAATGCGCCACGCCAGGCGTAATTTCGATGCCTCGGCGGTTTAGCTGCGCGAGGGCTTCACGTTTCGTCTGTAACTTCACCTGTGAATATCTCTGGAATACGCCGGACTTCCCTTCCCAATGCGATAGCCGCCGACGCACACGCTGCAACTGGCATCCAAAACTCAGCGCAGGGGAATTCGAGAGGGGGAAAGGAAAACCGGCACTCAGTGAACTCGGAATCCCCTTTCTCTGCCGCGGTCCGGGTGGACGGTCGTTCTGATTCGTATCCAGTCGCGTGAAGAAAGCGGCCTCCGCTTGCTCGGTCGTCTGCATGCCTTCGAAGCTTTTCCAAACCTCGGTAGTGGTGATGGCGGGTGTTCGTTTTCATCCGACAATTCTCTCTTCAGGCTGCCCATTCTGCCGGAATTTCTCGCTCTTCCCTCGGACGGTTCTCCTGGGCGGGCCTCAATTTGATTGCGCGAACCTGCCGATAGTGTGCGTACGCTGGTTCGCCAGACTCCACGATCAGGCTGGGTCGGCAATTCAGCTTGCGGATCGCCGCTTCCACACGCTTGCCCAGTTTTTCCCCAACATGGCTCTTGTGATCGACCACCGCAAGAACGGTGAAGAGGGACACGTCTGATTCGTGATCACGCGTCCGGATTGGGAATCAAAATATCGCGCACCACCGCATCCAAATCGTGGCAAGCCGTGACGAACTGCCGCAAAGTCCGCCGCGTTGGCGCGAATGAATCAAATTCCTCCACCGTGAGCCCGCCCTCAGTGTTCGCGCGCCGGAAATCCGCGAATTTCCGGGAAAGCTCCTCGACGATTTCTGTACGCACCGGCTCATCGATTCGCGAACGCACCTCGATATCGCTCGCGTTGAATCGCACTTGCCACGCCCACGGGGGCGAAATCACCATGTCCCCGCCTATGAACTCGCTCCAGTGCATGTGATTGCGAAACGCCGCCGAAAGCAGCCGGATGCGGTAGCCTCGCTCCTTGAATATCCGATATGCCTTCTTCAGCACCGCCACGCCCGCCCATTCCAGGTAACCCGGATCGATCGCGATGTTTTCTTTCTCCGTCACGACTTTCAGCCAGTCGTCCAGGCGCCCAACCATCAACGTGCATACCGGCCCCATGCTCGCGATTTCTTTGCCTTCTTTCGCGCGCCGCTGCAAGCCGCGTTCCACCGCCTCGGCCACGGCGATGCACTGCGGCAACGTGAACGAAACGGTCGCGTTGATGCTCACTCCGCGGTAAGTCGCCTCTTCGATCGCCGGAATTCCCGCGCGCGTCACGGGAATCTTCACGATCATGTTCGGCGCGAGCTGGCTGAATTCCATCGCTTGCTTCACGATCGCTTGGCTGTCGCGAAAAAGTCGAGGGTCCGTCTGAATCGAGAGCCTGCCATTTCGGCCGCGCTGCGCATCGAAGATCGGCTTCAACAGCGCTGCGGCACGTACAGAAATTTCACGCACCACTCGCCAGGCGATCTCGTCTTCGGTCGCCGTGGGCAGCTCTTTGATCAGTTCCTGTATGCGGTCCTTCCAGAAACTCATCTCCTTCTTCAGCACTCCCACCACGATCACCGGATTGCACGTCGCACCCACTGCCCCATGCTCGATCGAATAAGTTAGCTCTTCCACGGAAGCGGAATCGTTCCACAAACAGGTGGGAGTCGTTTGAGTCATCTTATGCAGAGGACTTTTGTAAGCAGTTTCAGTGGTGCGCGTCATCTTTTCCGTCCATTCGCCGAATCGTTCAGCGCCGCAAGTCGCGCCTCAAGACGCCGCCCGCATATCCTCAAGCGCCACTTCAATCGGCTTCGCCTGCAGATGCGATTTTTCGGCTGCCACCGCAATAGCCAGCGCTTTCAACCCATCGTCGCCCGTAACCCGCGGCGCCAGATCGTGCAGCATGTTGTGCACGAAATCCCGCACTTCGTTGAGGTATGCATCCGCAAATCGCGCCAGAAAATGATCGGCCAGGCTCCGCTCGCCGCCTCGCGCCGACAAAAAAACGGCCGGCGCGTGCTGCAAGCTGCCGACAAAAATCGAGCCTTTCGACCCGACAATCTCCGTGCGCACGTCATATCCATAAACGGCCCGCGCATACGACTCCACGTTTCCAATCGCACCGTGCTGGTACGTCAGATTCACCACGCTGGCCACCAGGTCTCCATGCGTCGCCAGTTCCGGCCGGATCGTCGCTGTCGTGTAGGCGTGCACCGCGCTGACTTCGTCCTGCATCAGCCAGCGCGCCAAATCGAAATCGTGAATCGTGTTCGTGTAAAAAATCATCCCGTTGATGCGCGATGCGTATGCTGCAATAGGGCCCCACTCTTTATCGCGCCCCAGCGATTTGAAAATCACTGGAACTCCAATGTCGCCCGCTTCAATTCGTTTCATGGCCGCCGCATAAGCAGGGTCATAACGCCGCATAAATCCCACCTGCAAACGCCGTCCCGCTTTGGCCACCGCATCAATCGCTGCGCGCGCGTCGGCCAAATTCAACGCCAGCGGCTTCTCGCACAGTATATCTTTGCCCGCGCGCGCCGCAGTCTCCACAGCCTTTGCGTGAAACTTGTCCGGCGTCGCGATTAGCACCGCGTTCAAATCCTTGCGCTCCAGCATCGCTTCCAGGCTGCTGTACCAATCCTCGATCTCGAGTTCCTCCGCCACCGCTCGCGCGCGTTCCGCGGAAGCGTCCGCAATCGCCACCAGCTGTGCCTCCGGAACCAGCCGTCGCAGATTCTCCGCGTGCCGCTTGCCCATCTCTCCAACGCCGAGCACTCCCACTCCCAGCTTCTTCATTCAAACTTCTCCCTAGGAACCTGGCCGTTTGATCTCAACAAGCCGCCACAACGACAGAGCGCCGCTTCCGCGTCTATCGCGCTCCTGCAGCTACTCCGAGGTCAATCACAACGCCCTTCAAGTATTTCAAGCTCGCCGCGATACTGTGCGCCGGCGGAATCGGCGTCGCGCCGAACTTCACGTCCTGCTCCACCACCGACCATCCTGAATAGCCGTTCTTCACCAAGGTCCGGAAAAACGCCGGAAAATCAATGTTGCCCTGTCCGATTACGGTGAAGACCTTGTGCTCGATGGCCTGCTCGAACGTCCACTTGTTCCGGCGCGCTTCTTCCAGCACGTTCGTATCGCAATCCTTGATATGCACGAACCGCAGCTTGGTCTTATATTTCTCCGCTTCTTTCACGGAATCACCATAACCGTAAACGCAATGCCCTGTATCCAGGCACAAGCCCACATTCGTGTGCGACGTCGCGTCATAAAAGCGCTCGCACTCTTCCGGCGTCTCCACATAGGTCGCGACGTGCGGATGAAACACCAGGTCCAGCCCAAACTCGTTGGCCACTTTTTCCGCATCCGCTACGATTTTGCCGATATGTTTCCACTGCTCGGCGCTCAGCGTAGGGCAGCCTTTATCGTAAGCGCGTCCGGAAAACGCATTGCGTTCTGGCGACTGGTCATCCGCAATCACCAGGAACGGCGCCTTCAACGTCGCTAGCAAATTTCCCACCTTGCGAATTCTCTCCATCACCGCTTGACTCGCCGCGGGATCGGTCATTTTCACCGGCACAAACGAGGCCAGCAGCTTCAACTTGCGCTTTTCCAACTGTGGTTGGAGAATTTTCGGGTCGGTCGGGAAAAATCCATACGGGCCCAGTTCGGAGCCGGTGTAGCCGGCCTCCACCATCTCATCCAGCATCTTTTCATAAGACTGCTCCCACGACGGTCCGGGATAATCCAGAACTCCCCAACTATCCGGTGCCGAAGCAAATAGAAATCGCTCGCTGATTGCGCTCATGCGTTCCTCTCTCTGTAAAGAAATTGAGATTCCTCGGACAGTTTTTTCCGTGACTTCTGCCGCGGCTACCGCCAAGGCTCCAGCACCACTTTCATTGACTCCGCTTCCACGGACTTCTTCATCGCAGCATCCACGTCTCGCAATCCGTACCGGTGCGTCACAAATTCCCGCAGCGGATAATTCTTCATGTAGCGCGCCATCTGCCGCATGCTCGGCCCGTATGCCGCCGGTTCTTCGCCGCCGACGCCCAGAATCCGCGCATTCTTCGCGCAAATATGCCGGTGCGGGCTGATCGGCACCTCGCCCAAATCCGAAAAATTTCCCGCCTCCACCAGCAGCCCGCCCACGCGCAATAGTTCCAGCGCTTCCGGCACCGCCTCCGGCACGCCAGCGCACTCAATCACCATGTCCGCGCCGCGCCCGTGCGTCAAATCTTTCACCATCTGCAGACGCTGCGGTTGCGACATGCTCCCCACGTTCACCGCATAGTCCGCGCCCAGTTGCTTCGCAAAATTCAAGCGATACTCGGATTTATCCATCGCAACAATCGTCCCCGCGCCCAGCATGCGCGCCTTCATCAAAAAACACATCCCCAAAGGACCCACGCCCAGCACCACCACCGTATCGTCAAACCGAAAAGATTCGTTCGGAAACGCCGACACCTGCTTCGCGCGATCCAGTCCCACCGAAACCGCGAAAATCTCCGTCAGCACCGCAACCTCGGAAGGCAAATCGTCCGGCACCTTCACCAGAAAACTTCCCGGCACTACATACAGGTACTGCGACCATCCGCCAAACAAATAAGGCGGATTTTTCGCGCTCAGATTGTTGCCATAATCTGTCGTCTTCTCGCAGCAGTAGTACGGAAAATCGTGCCGGCAGTAGTAACACTCGCCGCACGCCACGTTCGCGCCCACCACCACGCGATCCCCCTCGCGCAGCTCGACGCCCTCGAAGTCCGCGTACTTGCCGTCTCCGCCGATCGCCGCAATCGTTCCGACGTTCTCATGCCCCTGAATAATCGGAAATTCCAACTGGCGGCCGCCGTACTGCGCGGTGTAACCCTGAAAAGTGTGCTTATCTGTGCCGCAAATTCCGGACATTTCCATGCGAATCAGGACACAACCAGCAGCGGGTTCCGGCAAAGGGTATTCGCGTATCTCGTACTTCCCGGGTTTCACTAACGTCGCTGCAAAAACGCCCGCGGTTGACATGGGTAGCTAGCCTTCGTCGTGCCGCGCACCGGCGAGACAGCCGGATCTTTTGAATCAGGATCCAAGTTCGATCCACTGAGCTTGCTGCCTCGTGTTGCGACCGGCATAGATGGTCTTTTCCTAACCGGTTATTATGGCTGCCGAGCTTATAGCGTCCTTCGTGCCATTGTCAAGGCGTTTCCAGAATAGTCAAGGCATCATTACTGACGCCCCATCCCAAGAGCGGTGCTGCAGTGACCGCAGGACACGAAAGAGTGCAAACCGCGTATTTGCAGCGCATCTCGATGCGCTACGTCACCGGCAATCGGCTCCTTTTCTCGTGCAGGGTTGGCGAGGAGCGTTCCAGCCGTTTGGCACGTCGAAATGGCGCGCTTGAGATTATCGGAGGGAAACGGCCGCCTGCACCGTTAACGTCATTCTCAGCGCACTGAAATAACCGTTTAGAGAGAGGCTCTCGATCAGCCGGTCGTTAGCGCCGATGGGGATTGCTGGGGAACGACACCGCGCCACATTATGTGCGACCTTGTCCACCGATTGCTTGCAGAGGCCCGAAGGGCCGACAAATTCCTAGGTTACCCGCAGCGCTGCGGCGCTTGTTGACTTGGGGCCGCGCCCTGGAAACCGCCTGCTGCGACGATACTTCCCCAAGCGAACCGACCCGTGCGGATATGCGCAATCCGGTCTTGAGGAGGTTGCATTGCGGCTGAATCAACGTCCGCGAGAGACGCTAAGTTTTCAGGCCCCCGAGTGTTTCGCTTCGCCCGGAATCGCGCAAGGCCGTGTGGCCCGGTTGATTTGAACCATGGGCCCCCTGGCCCTCGCCTTCAATCGCACGGGCTGTCGAGAATAGCGATGCCTTAACCGAGTGTGTAAGGTCCAATTCGGAAAACATTGAGGAGATCCTGAACGAGCCGTCCACAAGGCAGCGCGCACAGACGGGCGTCTGCGCTCCATTTCCTGTAGCAAATGGCGGAGGGCACTCATATTGAAACCGTACCACTCGGGAGGAATATCATCCGCGAGCTGATCGAGCAGGTGAGCGCCAGTTGTATTCTCGAGAATCTGAAGCCAGTGTTCGAAGGAATCTATTCCGCGAACGGCTCGGTATGCGGATGGACGCCCGGCGAGCCCACACCTGGGTGCATAAGGGAAATCCCATCCGCTCCCGTTGAAGCAGAACCCGTTGTCGATCATTATCATCCTGTAATTTTGTGTGGTAGCGTCGGGCACAAAGATTACTTGGCGGCCATCCATGTTGCCCGTCCATTTGTCAAACACCAGCATGCCGGCGAAGTCCGCAGCATTCGTGACTTCCCGCTCCGGAAAATCGGGCAGAAAGCCGTGGGCCGACATTAAAACGCGATTACCGTATGGACCAATCTCGGAAGGATAACGAGAACCAAAACACCGCCCCGGGCTACAGGCGATACGCCCGCGGCCAAGTTGAATTGCACAATCTTCCGAATGCTGTATGAGAGGGTCGCTGACCTCCACGATAGCGGTCTCCGGCGCCGGGAGGTCCAATCGAGCTGCCAAAGCCGCTCCCAACATTTCATTCACAAGCGTTCGCGCCCCTTGCGGGTTGTTTTGAAATTTCACTACGTAATATTCCCCGTCCGAACACCGCAGCAAATGGGATTGCGATCCACCTCTCATGCGATGTACGTACTCCACGGCTACAACCCTAGTAATCATCGGGTTCCTTTTCGAAGACACTCTAAGGGAAGTCAAGCGCCCAAAGAGGGGCCGGGGCGATGCGGTAGATTTTCGATTGAATCTAGCTGCTTGACCGCTGATAGCGGAGCCTACTGCTTCCGCTTGCGGACGGACTATTTCTTGAGTGACTGTTGCGGCGGGTCGTTGGGCCGTCGGGGTCTTACGAACGAAGCAGGCCGAAGGAATGGGACTCGGTTAGGCGTCGAGAGATCCATACGCTTCATTCGTTGACTCCTGGCTGGGGAGGAAATCGACCGTCTGAGTTGTAACTTGGATCGCGCGACGGGTCAAGTCAAATGTATACTTTAAGGTAACATACGAGTACTGGAACTACACCAAATGCGTAGTCCTACCCAGCGCGATCGTACAGACAATCGTCCCCGTCGCTAGGGATGTTTGTACCAGCGTAAAACGCTCCCACCCATTCTGCCCTCAATTCTCTCTTCTTTTCCCGTATTAGGATCGCGGGAATCCACAATGGGACGATTTCCGCCATGCAATTCTTCTAAGCCCATTCTAATGTGCCAAAACGAATTGGTGTATCAAATGCACATCTCGGTTTCCGTCATGCAAAGGAAACGCTGAATTAACCAATGAAGCAATTCGAGTTTGTGTTTCCGAGGCCAGTAACCATGTTGCACGCCTGCTCGCTGACAGTTTCTCGAAGCATTAAGTGCAAGCAAATCGAAAAGCGACGGGCGCAACGGTTGTCATTCACGGGCTCTTGTTCCGAACTTGTGGGTTCAATGGTGCGCTCTGAGTGTCGGCATGGGTACGCAAACTCCGATTGGAATCTACTTCGCAGTAGTTCCGATTCTGTTTCCTATTTTCAAGCCGCCTTAATGTGACTGCAAGCCGGTGGACTCGACTGCGATCGTGCACATCGCTTTTGAACTCGCGAGTTGACGGACATGGAGGAATAAGAAAATGCGTACAGCGCTGCAAGTCTCGTTAATGTTCTTGATGGCGATGATTCTCGCCAAGGTTACGCCGGCCCAGGCGAGCCAGCACAAGCCCGAAATTCATGAACAACAATGGCCCGAAATCGGCAACCCAACTGGGGCGCCAGCGACGATTCAAGAGGCGATAGACCGCATCATTGCCCGTGAAGCACGCGAGATCGAGGTCATCAACTCTTACCATCCCATCGTTGAATCCTACGTCCAGATGTTCAGCCCGAAGAAGACCGAGATTCCGATTCTAACCAAGGACTTTTACTATCTCGGACAGGCCGACCTGTCGGGCGGCAAGCCGATGGGTTACCACTCAATGCTCTCGCCGAGTGATCAACTGCCTCAGAAGGGGTTCACGGAACAGGGTTTCAGGCCGTTGGGTTTTGTTCGAATGGCCTACGTCGATCGCGAAGGATTTGATCGACAGCACTACAGCTTCAAATATGTGGGACAGGAGTTTCTCGGCGAGATTCGATGCGTGACATTCGACGTGACGCCGCTCCCAAACCTCGGCTACGGAAGATTCAGTGGTCGGATTTGGGCTGAAGATAAGAACTACACGATTGTGCGCTTCAACGGTATCTATCTGCCGGTGCACGAGAAAGGGGGTTGGGGCGCGCACTTTGACAGTTGGCGCTTGAACGTTCAGCCGGACCTTTGGCTTCCAGCCTACTCTTTCGTCCAGGAAACGGACCTCAAGATTCACAAATTAGAAGTCAAGTACCTCAACGACAACGCCCGGCTCAGCTTTAAGGCCCAAACACGATTCTGGGGATACAACCTAAAAGATCCCACCCACACGCAAGAATTCAGCAAGCTGACTTTGGATGGATCGGCTGGCATCCGGGATATCGCGGCGGATGGAGAACGGCGCGATGAATCTCCGCTAGAAGCTCAGCGGCACTGGCAGACTCAGGCCGAGAACAACGTCCTAACCGCGCTCCAGCGGACAGGCATGCTCGCCCCGACAGGAGAAGTAGACAAGGCGCTCGATACGGTGGTCAACAATTTGCTGGTTACGAACAATCTGGAAATAGAACCTGCCGTGCGGTGCCGGGTGCTCACAACTTCCACGTTCGATCTATTCGTCGTGGGGCACATCATCGTGGTAAGCCGGGGATTGCTCGATGTTCTTCCGGACGAAGCCACCCTTGCAACCATACTGGCACAAGAGCTGGGAGTGATTGCGGTGTCACAGCCGGCCATCGACCGATATGCGTTCTACGATCTCCTCCAACTACCACCGCTCGAGGCTCTGAAAAGATTGTCGTTCAAGTTGAATGCTCGAGACCGCGAAGCGAGCAACGCCAAGGCGATGATTTACCTGCAAAATTCGCCGTACAAAGACAGCCTGGCAAGTGCTGGGCTTTTCTTGAGGCAGTTTGAACATGATTCGCGGAATTTACGCGCATTAGTTTCCCCACATTTGGGAGACAGCGTCTATGTCGCCTCCCAGTTAAAAGGCGGCGGGCCGGCTCTGCAACCCGGGAATGTGAACCAAATCGCCGCGCTTCCGCTGGGTGCTCGCATCAAACTCGATCCTTGGACAGACGAGATGGCGCTGACTAGGACAACTCCCACGTCGCTGCAGTCGGCACGAGAGAAGATGCCGTTTGAGGTGACACCATTCGTGCCCTACCTGACGCGCTACACGGCGCGTAATTCTTCCGAATCGTCAGCGACGGTTGCCCATCAAGAAATTGGGTATCCGCCACCTTCGGGACCTAACAAATAGCCCCAAGCCGAGCGCAGAAATCCAGCTCGGCTTCAGATTCTCAGATTATTGGAACCTTCTACCCAACGTTTTGGGCCGCGGAGCCTCCCCCTTCCTTCGCGGTGTTACTCAGGCTCCGACGAGTACGATCACTCGCTCGCGGGGCCGCTGTAGGCCGCCAGGAGAAAGGTGATGAGGTTCAACTCGATTTCAAGACTTACGCTAGTTGTATTCATGTGGGCCGCACCGGCTGCGGCACAGGACGTGGAAGGACTGATTGCAAATACAAGCCCTCCGCCAAGAATCTTCCTCGACTCTGATATCGGGGTGCGAGCCGAACTTGGTTTCATACCGCCTTCGAGGAACTTTGGCGCGTCATTGGAGTACCCGCTGTGGCGAAGACTGGAGATACAAGGGGCCGGTTCCTTTTCTCCGGACAAAAAACAAATTACCGACAACGGCCACTCGTTTTCCGTGACCGGTACGGCAATCGTATGGCCTTCTTGGCGCGTAGGCGTGCTCGGCGAGGTAGGTTACAACCGCTTGTGGACCTCACAGTTCATCGAAGCATCCGCCGCACCTGCCATCGGCGTTGTGGTCCGAACGCACTACGAGTATCCGGGCAGACTCTACCTCCGTTATACGATTCCCACGGGCTGTGTGTGGGCGACGCCCTCAAACCCTTGTAAGCTGCAATCCAAACGGTTACAAGGGCCTTCGATTCGACAGGAATTCCAGCTTCTACCTCATGTTCGCTGGGGCGCGGAAGTAGGGATTTATCATTTCTGCGATCAAGCCGATGAAAACGAGCCAGCCCTAGGGCGTGCCTGTCGTTGGGCGGGCACGGAACTGGTTTTTGTTCGATTCCAATTTAAGGGCGCACCACGGGATGCGGCGTATTAATCACCTCGCCAGCGTCGAGTGCAGCTGCGATAGACGCTATCCGAGTTCGATCTTTGGTCCAAGTGTTTGGACCGAGTCCGACAGGATTTGCCGCGGAACAGCGTGAGTGTGGCGAATCTGAAATGAAGGTATCGGTGTCGCGGCCAATAAGATGCACTATCTCGGTGTGTTTCACCGACGCCGCGGGACCTGATTCTAGTCCATCACATCACTCAAATTCTTCGACTGCTTCTGCGAGTCTTGCACGACAAGGCGGCGCGCGAAACGTCCGGCGCCGGCAACCAGCCGTGTTGGTGTTGAGTTGTCAGTCGCGTCTGGCGTTATTTCGCTTCTGCGGCACGCAATCTCGGCGAGCCATGGAGAGTCACGACGAGCACTTCCGTTTCGGGCAACGCGCTGCGTATCCGTCGCACGGTGTCAATTCCGCCGATGGCCAGCAAATTTATACTCAAGATGACTAGGTCGGGCCTCATTTTCTTGGCGAACCGCACGGTTTCTCGCGCGTTGGTGGCCCGCCCGCAGATTTCGACTTGGGATACCGCCGTCAGAGAGGCTATCAGAGAGGATCGATCCAAAGCATGGTCTTCTGCGACGAGGATGCGATACTTGCTTATGGCCTGGAGCCTGGTTGAATCTGACAAAAGACAGGATTGTGGCTCGCACGATTCTCCGCTCATATAGCTCCGCGTAGATTTTTGCCACGCCGGCATGTTATCGATAAAACGCTTACCGGGGCTGGGACAATGCGTTATGGCACCGGCGCTCTCTCCCACGACGACTGCAAGTGCTTTAAAAAGCCAGCCTATGCTTGCAAGGGCTATAAACTAGCAGTAAATACGCGAGACATCAGTGTTCTATTACAGTTAACACGACTCGGTCAATCCGCATTACTTCTGACGCAATCCGCGATTGATTCTAAGTAGTCGTCTCACACGGGATTCACTGCGCACGTCTTGTGAGAAATCGCTCGATCGAGCCCCTGAAGTGATACATTTTCGCCCTGCGCGCTCTGCAGCAATCGCACGCGGGAGGTTTTTCGCGCTCATACCTGACTAGAACCATTGCCGATTGAATCAAGTGTGGCGACAATTTCGTGCGGAAGGCGCAGCTTCGCAGCACTCAGATTTTCACGAAGATGTCCGAGCGAAGATGTTCCGGGAATCAGCAGAATGTTGGGGGAACGCTGAAACAACCACGCCAGCGCGACCTGCATAGGCGCGACCTGGAGGGACGCAGCTGCGTCGTCCAACACCGAAGATTGTAGCGGCGTAAAGCCTCCCAGCGGAAAGAACGGCACGTAAGCGATCCCTTGTTTCGCGAGGTCGTGAATCAGGCCATCGTCGTTCCGGTTCGCGACGTTGTAAAAATTCTGAACGCAAACGATCTCCGTAATTCTCTGAGCTTCTGCTAACTGTGCGCGACTGACGTTACTCAGGCCAATTTGGCGAATCAGCCCCTGACGTTTCAGTTCGGCTAGCACGCTCAGCGGTTCTTCGATGGATCCCTCCGATGGACCCATGATTCCTCCAACCCGAAGATTGACAACATCGAGCACGTCCAGCCCGAGATTTCGAAGATTGTCATGAACGGCGTCGATCAGTTCTTGACGCGAAAGAGCGAGAAGCCACGACTTGTCGTCACCCCGCCGCCGACCCACCTTAGTGACAATCACCAGGCCTTTCGGATAAGGATGAAGGGCCCGTTTGATGATCTGGTTGGTTACGTGCGGACCGTAAAAATCGCTGGTATCGATGTGATTCACTCCGGCGGCCACCGCCTCGCGCAGAACAGCAATCGCGCCATCCATATCCGACGGCGGTCCCCAAACATGCGAACCTGCAAGTTGCATCGCGCCGTAGCCCATTCGGTTCAAGCTCATCGAGCTGCCAGGAAGCGCATAACTGCTTGTAATTTCGGACTGCATTGTCATTTCTGTCTTCCTCTTTTAGTTAGCGAGGCTAAGCTCTAGCGGATTTCTGTTTTGATTCGATCAACTGGCTGTTCTCACTGGTGCCGCGGACGCGATATCTGCACTCGTATCGAAATAACGCATCTGATCAAGATCGGCAATCAGTCCAGGTCCGGTCGGGTGCCATCCGAGACGTTGCCGGGTCTGTGCGCTTGAAGCCGGCATGTCGAAGCCCGCGAACAGAGCGAGCCATCCGAAATGATCTTGCGCTTGCTCTGGAGAGATGCTGACAACGGGCACCCGCAAGCCACGGCCAATGGCTTCGGCAATCTGCCGCATCGATATTCCCTCTTCCGCGACTGCGTGGTACCTGCTGCCGGCTTCGCGCTTCTCGAATGCAAGCCGGTAGAGACGGGCGACATCGAGAACGTGTGCCGCCGGCCAACGATTGACTCCCTCGCCTATGTACGCCGAGACCCCTTTCTCACGAGCCACCTGAACCGCATAGGTGATGAGGCCCTGCTTCACCGTGTCGTGAACCTGAGGAAGACGGATCACCGACACATTGACGCCACGCTCTGCGACGGCAGCGCCTGCTAGTTCTGAAGCCTTACGAGGTGTTGGGTGGTTGAGATCGAAATGGTCCTCCGTTGCGGGCTGACCCGGAACAGCGTTTCCCATTCCAGTTCCGGAGGTGATGAGCAAGGGGCGGTCCGAGCCGGCAAGCACGCCGCCCATCGCCTCGATGGCCTTTCGGTCCTGCTCACAATTTGCGACAAAGTTCGAGAAGTCGTGATTGAAAGCACAGTGAATGACGCCGTCCGACTTGGCTGCTCCGGCGCGGAGGCTTTCCAAGTCCTGCAGATTCCCTCGATGCACCTTGGCTCCGGCGGCAATGAGAGACTGCGCGCCTGCATCCGAACGCGTTAGCCCGAGTACCTGGTGGCCTGCCTTAATCAACTCCGGCACGATCGCCGAACCGATGAATCCTGTTGCTCCTGTGACAAAGATCTTCATTGCCCGTTCCTCCTGATCCTTAAAACCTCTCCCCCACCATTTCTTCACTTTTCTTCCAAAGCGCCTCAGCGGTGCTTCGATCGAGCGCGTACCCGCGCACTCCTTCGCTGATGGCGCTGATGGTGATGTTGTCCGGCACAATCTGGCCGACGTGGCAGTTTTCGCAATAGCGTCCGCCGATTTCATCAGCGGGGGCAACTACACCGGCCCACACTGAAGTTGCCGCTCCTTGCGGGATGGTCTTGAACTGGAAAGGCGCCTTGCCTTCAGCCGCAAGCTGCTTGTTCATTTGCTCAACCATCGTCTGTAGCTGTCCTGGGTTCATGTGCCGGCCCAACTCGGTTTGTATCCCTCCCGGATGCACGGCAGCGGCTCTTAGGCCACGCTTCCGGTGCCTTTCGTCGAAGGCAACAGCGAAAAGAATATTCGCCGTCTTTGACCGCCCGTATGCAACGAATGGTTCGTATTGCGTCCGTTCGAAATTCGGATCCTCCAGGTTGACGTTCGAGAAGCGGTGACCCGAAGAAGCGAGGCTGATCAGCCGCCCTCCTTTTCGGATCAGAGGCGCAATTCGGTTAACCAGCACAAAGTGGCCCAGGTGATTCGTCCCGAACTGCGTTTCGAAGCCATCCAGAGTTTGCGCAAACGGCGTGGCCATGACGCCAGCATTGGCGATAACCACGTCAAATAATTCACCCTTTGCCAGCAATTTTTCGGCGCACGCGCGCACACTCTTGAGGCTGGCGAGGTCGAGTTCAATCAACTCGAAGCTGCCGCCACCGGCTGCTGCGTCCTTACGCAGCTGAGCGGTTGCCGCTTCAGCCTTCGCCAAGTCCCGCGCCGCACCCACGACATGCGCCCCGTGCGCGGCAAGTGATCGCGCGGTCTCTACGCCGATGCCGGCCGAAACGCCCGTAACAAGGATCCGTTTACCCTTCAGGTTCACACCGGACAAAACGTCTTCTGTCGTTGAGGTTGCACCGAATACGTCCACCATGTCTTCCTCCTCGTACCGTCGGTTCGGACGTCATATCTGTAACTGATATTGACCAACCGCGACGATTTCGATAGATCGGAGCCCGTCTCCGTACTATGCTTAGATAACCGGAGACTGTCTCCGGTTGCAATTATTTTTGCCTATGCCCAAGATTCCCTGTGCCTGAGAAAAGCTCAAAGCCCGTGGAGCGAAAGCCACGCACGGATGCGCAGCGGAATCGCGAGCGTATTCTGGACGTGGCCAAGCAGGCTTTCTCTCGGTCCGGCGCAAACACTAGCTTAGACGACATCGCCCAACAGGCCGGAGTGGGCGCGGGAACCTTATATCGCCACTTTCCGACGCGGGATGCGCTTCTTGAGGCGGTCTATCGGACTGAGGTTGAAAAGTTAGCGTTAGCGCAGCGAAAGCTATCTCAGGAAATGACCCCGGTAGCAGCGTTGCGAGCCTGGATGTTGTTGTTCGTGGATTACATCGCGGCGAAGCAGATCATTGCCCCGGCGCTGAATACGCTCGTTGGGGGACCTTCAAAGGTGTACGAATCCTCGCGCGCTCAGATCTCCGGAGCGATTCAGGCGCTGGTGGAGCGCGCCATCAAGAGCGGCGACATTCGTGGAGACCTCGAACCATTCGACCTACTGCGGGCGCTGATCGGCGTGTCCAACGTAGCGTCCGGCCCGGACTGGCAGCAGAGCGCCCGACGCCTCGTGGATATCCTGATTACGGGTTCGCGCCGGGTGCAATGAGCACACGATGGTCCGTCACGGCGCAGGATCCCACTTCAGCGCCTCGTTGAGTTGCCTGACGAGCAATTTCGCCTTCCACAGCGCAGCTTCAGAAATAGAATTTCAGTGCGAATTGCACCAGTCTGGGAGCCAGCGACGCAGTGGGAAAGCCAAATTGCGAAGCTCCGCGCTCGATCGAAAAGTTTTCGTTGGTCGTCGTCGGGTCCGCGAATTGCAGATTCGGGTGATTCCAAATATTGAACAACTCGGCGCGGAACTCAAAATGCATCTGCTCGCGAACTGGAAACTCCTTGATGAAGGATAGGTCCCAGTTTTGCAGTCCGGGACCAAGAATGATGTTGCGCCCCGCGTTGCCGAACGTACCCTCCACGCCGTTGGGGGCAAACGCGCAGGTGTTAAACAGCGTTCCCGGCAGGCAACGCGCCCCGTTCGGATTTCCCACGACATTCGGACGCGCGCAATTGAATACGGCTCCTCCGCAATCGGAATTGGAGATGTTCACCAGGTCATCGGTCGGCGTGAACCAATTGCCGGTCTGCGCGGAAACAATTCCAGTGACTTGCCAGTTGCCCACGAGCTGGTTGGCGACTCCCGTGAGATTAGAACCAAACTTCTGGCCGTTTCCAAACGGCAAGTCATAAACAAAGTTAGTGACGAATCGGTGGCGCACGTCGAAGTCCGCGTTGCCGTACTCCAGGTAAGGCGCCGTTTGCAGCCGGAAGTCCCCTTGATTCTGCGAGCCGAGGCTGGCATCGGACGCGTCATCGAGCGCATGGCTATACGTGTAGGCGAACTCAAACTGCAAGCCGTTCGAGAAGCGCTTTTCCAGACGCAGCTGCAAGCCATTGTAGTTTGAGAATAAATTCGAGCGGAGCGTATCAATCGGGGCATCAATATTCGGATCGGGGCGGCGCGGCGCGGTTGGAATACTCGAATCCGGCGTTGGGACTGCCTGATTTCCGTTGAACAGGCCGAACAGATCGGCACCGTGCGAGCCAACGTAGGAAACTTGCGCCACGATGTTCGCCGGCAATTCGTACTGGAAACCCAGGAACCATTGCTGCATGAATGGCGTGGTGATTTTCGGATTGATGGAAAAAAGCAACGGTGTATTCGGGTCCACCAGGGAATTTGCGGGGAAGCCTTGCTGCAGCGAGTTGAATCCGGGAATCGAACAGTCGATTTGTCCGGGATTCGGGTTCGCGGAATTCGTGAGGCATGGCTGGTCGAACGACTGCGTCACAAAGAATGGTGGATTGAATCCGGGACTTGGATTGGAGTAAGGCCCGTTTTCCTGCCCGCCATAAAAAATGCCGTAGGAAGTTCGCAGCACGAGCTTGTCGGTGATTTTGTAGGCCAGGCCGATGCGCGGCGCAAAGTTGTGGTAATCCGCCGAGACCAGCCCTGACGATCCATTCCGTTCAATGGAAATTTGCGAGGCGAGCGTGGGAGTAAGTTGGGCCTCTTGCCCCGTGGGCACAATCAGACACCCGCAAGCAAAGTTAAAATTGGCCTGTTCATTGCCCCCGGCCTTCACCGGTGAATAATATTCGTAGCGCAAGCCAAGATTCAGCGTCAGGCGTGACGATTCCTTGAAATCATCCTGAATGAATCCCGCGTAGATTTCCCGGTGATAGTCAACGTTGTGAAGATTCACGATCGAGCCGCCGTCGGAAATGCCCAGCAAAAAGCTGGCAAAACCGTAGCCGCCGGTTCCTGGCGCCGCGGGATTGTCCGTGAATCCCGCGCTGAAATCGGCCGTGCCCCGCGAGGCTGACGGCTGAAAGATCGTGAATTGTTCAAAACGCAGCTCGGCGCCGGCTTTGAGCGAATGGCGGCCTTTCACCCAGGTGAAATTGTCCGTGAAGACATAGCTGTTTTGTTTTTCGATGGAGGGCAAAAAGCCCGAGCTGCCTAGTTCCGGTGCTGAGCCGTCGCTGAACGTCAGCGCGGGAAGCCCGCCGTTAAACGTGCCCGACTGGAAAGGAACACCGGGAAAATCGAGATTCGCCGAGACATTCTCATTGAAGTTGTTCTGATAGCGATGCGCGTTGATTCGGTTGTAGCCAAAACGAAACTCGTTCACATGCGTGGAATCGAAAACGTGAGTTTCGCTCAAGGCTATGCTGCGGTAGGAGAAGTCTTCGATTCCGTCGAAAAACCCGCCGCCGTCGAGAACGTTCTGGAAAGGCGACGGAATGTAGCTGGGCTGATTTTCGTAGCTGAACCGCCCAAAGATGGAATCCTTGCTGGAAAAAGTGTGGTCCAGCCGCACATCGAAATTGTTGCGAGTTTCGCTGCGTTCGGGTATAGCGAGGTAGTTGAACGCCGCGTTGTTGTTCACGTTCGGCTGCGGGATCAGGGCGGCCAGTCGGGAAGCTAGCGGGTCGGTTGCTCCCGTGGGGAATATATTTGTAGGCACACCCCCTGCACCCACTCCAATCGGTACTCCGCACAAGCCAGAGGGATTAGCGGGCGTTACGGGCACCACTTGGGTTTGCCTGGCGTTGAATATTTCTCCCATGAAGGTTTGATTCCCGCTGCAATCCAGAGCCACCGCGCCCGTAGGATTGCCGGTGTTGGGGTCTATGGCCATTGCGGGCGTATTCGTGAGCAGCTCGGAGAAGTTGCCGCTCACCATGTTCTGATCGGGAATTGTCGCCGTCTGCGGTATTCCTTGCCGCAAGCGAAATCCTTCGTAATCGCCGAAGAAAAAGGTCTTGTCCTTTTGAATCGGGCCGCCGAAGGTGCCGCCGAACTGGTTCTGCTTGTAGGCCGGTTTTTGCGGGATAATTACGATGGCGGGAAAAGCGTCCAGCGCGTCGTTGCGAAAATATTCGAAGACGTCACCGTGATAATTATTGGTGCCGGATTTGATCACAGCATTCAGGATTGCTCCGTTGCCCCTTCCGAACTCCGCGCTGTAGTCGTTGGTTTGAACCTTAAATTCCTCGATGGCGTCAATCGGAGGTTGAATCACGTACGACGATTCGTTCAGCACGTCGCCCAAATTCGAATTGTTATCAATTCCGTCGAGCAGAAAATTGTTTTGCAGCGAGCGGGCGCCGTCCACGCTGAATCCAAAACTGCCGCTCACGCGCGAACCCGGTTCGCTGGGAACCACGCCGGCGCCGAGCTGCGCAAGCTGCGCAAAATTCCGCCCGTTCAGAGGTAGCGTTTCGATGCGCGTCTTGTCAATCACTTCGCCCATCGTGCTCGTTTCGGTTTCAAGTAATGGATTCTGGACCGTTACCTCCACCTTCTGCGTGACCTGTCCAATCTCCAGCTTGACGTTTGCTTCGATGCGGCCCTGCACATCGAGCTGCACCGGGCCTGCCACCGCGGTCTTAAATCCGGCCCTCTCGACGGTGATCGTATAGCGGCCGACCTTGAGCGGACCGGCGACGTACTCTCCATTTGACTCCGTGGCGGTATCGAACTCCGTTCCGCGGTCTACATCAATCACTTTGACCGTCGCGCCAGCGACAACTCCTCCGGACGCATCCTTTACCGTTCCCGCGATTACGCCGGTGTCCTTCTGCGCCCAGCAGCTCCCACAGGAGAGGGCTATCGCCAAAGCCATGCCGGCGAAGCGCAAACTCATGGCTATTCCACCGCCAGGATAGTCGAGCAGGCCCTTGGCACTTGCTCGACCGGATAGAAAACAGCGCACGAGTCTGTTCACCGATAACCCTCCCCTGAATGCATGGGCACCTGTTTCCCTAGTTGGAGTTGGCTGCGGAGCACCCACGCCGCAGAACGACGAGAAACAGAACTCAATCGCTCACGTAATTAGTCCTATTGTGCACATTTGTCAACTTTTTTTATCGAATATGATGTATTTTGTATTTTTGCGATCATTTTTCAGCGACTTGTGGCACAATCGGCTGCTTTTTGGATTGTCGCACTCGACGGAGAAGTTTGATGAGCCTGCTGGCTGAGGAACGGAGATTTCGCATCCGCGAGCTCTTATCTCGCGAGCGAACCGTTACCGCCTCCGAACTGATTCGCACACTCGGCGTCACCGCAGCCACCATCCGGCGCGACCTGGAAGCTTTAGAAAAAGAAGGAGTCCTGCTCCGCTCGCACGGCGGCGCAGTTTCGCGCACCTCAAGTACAAATCTTCAGCCCACGTACGATGCGCTGGGTCGCAGCAATCGCGCCGAAAAACAAGCGATCGCCCGCGAAGCCGAGCGCTTGATCCTCGATGGCGAGACGGTGTTCCTCGAAGGGAGCACCTCGGTATATGAATTGGCGCGGCGGCTCCTTCATCGCAACCGCCTCACCGTGATCACAAATTCCCCGCCGATCGTGGCTGAATTTCAGCGCAGCCAGCACGTCTCGGTAATTTCCACCGGAGGCGAACTTCAGAAAGATGTGTTCTATCTTTCCGGAGTTTGGGCGCAGCGCGCCCTGTCCGAGATTCGCGTGGATAAAGCCGTGCTCGGCGTCAGCGCGATTGATCCCGGCTATGGCATTTCCACTGCCAGCCAAGCCGAAGCCCAGATCAAGAAAATGATTCTGAAGTCCGCGCGAGTGAGCATTGCACTTGCGGACCACAGCAAATTCGGCAATCAAGGATTTGCGTACGTGGGACCTTCGACCGACATTGACATTCTGGTGACGGATTCCGGCACGGACCCGCAATATCTGCGGCCGCTGCGCGAGGCCGGCGTGGAGTTAATCATTGCCGACGTGCGCGAACCGTCTCTCGAGCTGGATAAGAATGAATCGCCAAAAAGCCGCGCGCGTACAGGAGGCGCCAAGCACTGATCGTAAATATGCGGGCCCATCGTGAGAAGCTTTCCTTGCCGTTATTGATCGCGATTGCTGCAGTGGCGACGGCGTTCGTGGCGCATCGGATTGCCGCCAAGCCGATTTTTGCAGCGGCGGCCGCCGGAACAGCGTCTACTAATGACAGTAATGCGCTCCAGGCATTCGCGGCGCTGGACCCGGTGGACACCCACGTTCACGCGTTCAAGAACGATCCCGCCTTTACCGATCTAATGGCGCGCCTACGACTGCACGTGCTCGACATCTGCGTCGCCGATACACAGGGCATCTACGGCGAGTTGGCCGCCGAGCTCGCGCGCGCCAACAGCTTCGTGCAAGCCAGCCCAGGCCACGCCAGGCTGTGCGTCACCTTTAATCCATTCACGTTCAGGCAAAAGGACTTCGCGCAAAATACGGTCAAGCAACTCCACCAGGAATTTGCCGTCGGCGCGGTCGCCGTGAAAATCTGGAAAAATATCGGCATGGAGCTAAAGACGCCCGACGGCAAGTACGTCATGCCCGACGATCCGGTGTTCGCGCCCATCTATCAGGAAATAGCTGCCGAAAACAAAACGCTCGTCGCACACGTCGCCGAGCCTTCCTCCTGTTGGCAGCCGCCCAATCCAGAGAGCCCCGATTACGATTACTACAAAGAAAATCCTGAGTGGTACATGTATCTTCACCCGGACCACCCGCGCAAGGAAGTCATCCTGGCCGCGCGCGATCACCTGCTCGCGGAAAATCCGAAGTTGCGCGTCGTCGGCGCGCACCTGGGAAGTATGGAAACCGACGTGGATGAAATCGCCGAGCGCTTTGACCGCTATCCAAATTTTGCGGTCGACACGGCAGCGCGTATGGAATACTTGATGATTCAACCGCGGGAAAAAGTCCGCAACTTCCTCATCAAATATCAGGATCGCGTAGTGTACGGCACAGATCTTGAGTTCACCGCGAAAGAAGCTACGCCTGACGCTCTAAAAGATTGGCAAGACACCTACGCTAGGGACTGGAAGTTTTTGGCCACGGATCAGACCTTGCAGCTCAGAGGCCGCCAGATCGAGGGACTGAACCTACCTGAGCCTGTTCTCCGCCGCATCTACCACGATAATGCCGTGCATTGGATCCCCGGGATCGCTGACCCCGCGAAGCAATGAAATCGCGAGCGGTCACAAGCCGCGGCGCTCAATCTAGAAGGTCCTTAAAAAGTTAGTCGCTGAACTTCGATTTGTGGTATGAGGGCGCGCGCGGTCGCAAGGTCGATTCTCCCCGGCGCAGACGCGACGCAATTGGCTGCGCCGCAAGCCGCGGCCAGGCGTAGGGCCTCTTCGCCGGCAATACCCTCAACAGCAGCGTGCACAAAACCTCCCAGCGTCGCATCGCCGGAGCCAACCGCCGAGATCACGTCTATGCGCGGCGGCCTGGCCTTCCACACCGGTCCACCCTTGTGCTCCAACCAGATCAATCCTTCTCGGCCCAAAGTAATCGCGACGCTGCGCACTCCGCGCTCAACAATTTCGCCAGCAGCATAAGCTACTTCCACGATTGTCGCGAGCGGCCGTCCCAGCAGCGTTTCCGCTTCCGCTCGGTTTACTTTTACAAAATCCGGGCGCGCGTTCGCGCTCGCGCGCAACGCCTCGCCACTTGTGTCGACAAAAACTCTGGCGCCGGCAGCTCGTGCGCCTTGAATCACCGAAACATAAAAATCCGGACCAAGGCCTGCGGGCAAGCTGCCGGAAATCACCAGCACCGCCGCTTTCCACTCCCCGCGAAGCCTCTGCGCACACACTTGCAAGAATTCGTCGCGCTCTCGCGCAGTCGGCCCTGCACCCGGCTCCAGGATCTCCGTCACGCGTCCCGCTGCGTCAATAATTTCCAGATTCACGCGTGTTCCGGACTCAGTGGGAATGGTAACCACCCCAATTCCCAGAGCTTCCATTTGCCGCGAGCATTCCTGGCCGATCGCGCCCCCAAGAAATCCCGCCCAAACCGGACTAGCCCCCAGCGCGAGCGTCGCCATCGCCACGTGCGCGGCCTTGCCCCCTGCCATGCCCTGCGCGCTTGTGGCGCGATTAATTTCGCCGACGGCCAGGGATTCCATGCGCAAACGACGATCCATGGCCGGATTGGCGCTTACACAGACGATCGTTGGACCGGGCATAAATCCTTGCTCCTGGCTGCCATTTGTGCCAAGCTATCACCCTCTGGTTCTAAATAGTAACAAAAAGTAAGAATTCGAAAGCAGGCCTTTACCCATGCTGGCGGAAGAGCGGCGGCGAAAAATCCTCGAATTGACGCAGCGCGATGGCCGCGTTGTCGTCAAGGATCTGGCACGCCGTTTTTCCACGTCGCTCATCACCATTCGCAAGGATTTGGAATCGCTCCACCAAATGGGACGCCTGCAGCGCGCGCATGGCGGCGCGCTCCCCCTCGACGCGACCGCGCTGCGCGATCCCACCCTGCACGAAAAAGAGCAATTGCACCGCCGCGAAAAACTCAAGATTGCTGCCGCCGCAGCCCGGCTGGTTCGCCCCGGCCACGTGGTGATTCTGGATTCGGGCACCACGACCACCGCTATCGCGCGCGCCATCAAACACGTCCGTGATCTCACGGTGATTACCAATGCCGTGAACATCGCCGCCGAACTTGCCGGCACAGACGTCGAGGTCATTCTAACGGGAGGCGTCCTGCGGCGGAATTCGTTTTCGCTGGTCGGTCCTCTCACGGAAGATTCGCTAAGGCACGTCACCGCGGATCTTCTGTTTCTCGCGGTGGACGGATTCGATGTTGCATACGGCCTTACCACGCCCAATCTGCTGGAAGCGCGCGCGAATCGCGTGATGATGGAAAATGCCAAGACCGCAGTCATCGTCTGCGACTCCAGCAAGTTCGGCCGGCGCAGCCTTTCGTTTATCGCGCCCACGTCGGCGGTTCATCACACCATAACGGACAGCAAGATTTCCGCCCGCCACCTGCGGGGGCTGCGCGCGGCGCACATCAAAGTCGTCGTAGTCTGAAGTTTGATTTCAAAATGATTGCGGAGGATCAGTTGGTAGATTTGAATGCACAATCTGGCGCTCACACCATAGCGGAAATTCTTTCGGAACCTGCTATCTGGACGTCGTGCCTCAAGTCCATGGAACAGTCTGCCCAGCTGCAATCATTGAATCAGAAGCTTCCCAGAAATGTCGAATGGGTATTCGTCGGTTGCGGCTCGAGTTTTTATCTGGCCCAGGCTGCGGCGGCCAGCTGGTCCATTTTGACGGGTGAGAAATCCCGTGCGCTTCCCGCATCCGAAATCACCCTCTTTCCGCAATTATTTCCAGCGGCGTCCCAGCCGGTGCTGATTACGCGCTCCGGCTACACTTCGGAGGTCTTGCAGGCCGCCGACTATCTGCAAGGGCGCCTGCACCTGGAAACTCTGGCGATTACTTGCGGCAGCGATACCCCCATTGAAAAAATCGCGTCGCACTGCATCAAGCTTCCCGCGGCGGACGAAAAAAGCACGGTGATGACGCGGTCCTTCACCTCGATGCTGATCACGCTGCAATCGCTTGCGGCGATTCGCGGAGGGCGCCGTGAATTTCTGGATGCGCTGCGCAAACTTCCCGATCAAGTGACCAGTCGTCTGAATGCAATTCACACCACAATCCGCTCCCTGGTGGACTCGCGCGCCTTCGCGGACTATGTATTTCTCGGACAGGGCCCGTTCTACGGCATCGCACAGGAATCCATGCTCAAAGTGAAAGAGATGTCCTGTTCCTACGCGCAGTCCTTTCACACGCTCGAATTCCGGCACGGCCCCAAAGCGATTGTCAGCCCCGAAACGCTCATTACCTTCATCATCAGCGAATCGGGATTCGCCGCCGAAGTCGCGGTGCTCGAGGAAATCAAGAAGTTGGGAGGCACCACGCTGGTGGTTTCCAATGATGTCAACTCCGCAATCCGCCGCGCGGCCGATTACTTTGTGGAATTGTCTCTCGACGTGCCGGAAACGGCGCGCGTAGCCGCCAGCGTAATTCCCGGCCAACTGCTCGGCTTCTACACCGGAGTCAAGAAGGGTTTGAATCCAGACGAGCCTCGTAACTTGTCCCGTGTGGTAATGCTGGAAACCAAATAACAGAGGCCGCAAGGATGCCGTTGGATGTCTGCGTAGTCGGCGAGATCAATCCGGACTTGATTCTTTACGGCGTGCCGGCGCAGTTGAAGCCGGAAGAGGAATCGCTGGTCAAAGGATTTCGCCTGACGCTGGGAAGTTCATCCGCGATTTTCGCGCATAATCTCGCGGTCCTGGGCACGAGCGTTGGCATGGTGTCAAAGATCGGCGCCGACGCACTCGGCAAGATGGCTTTCGACTGGCTCGCGAATGCCGGCGTGGATTTGGCGCGCGTGCGTGTAGCTTCCAACGGCCCGGCCACCGGCCTTACCGTGATTCTCGCCCAGCCCGAACATCGTTTCATCCTCACCTATCCCGGTACCATGTTTGAATTCAGCCACGCCGATCTGGATCTCGATTATATTTTTGCCGCGCGTCATCTGCATCTCTCGTCATACTTCCTGCACCGCGCCCTGCGCCCGCGCATAGCCGATTTATTTCGCGAAGCCAAGGCCCGAGGCCTGTCCACTTCGCTCGACACCAACGACGACCCGGAAGGCAAATGGGGAGACGATCTGCTGGACGTGCTGCCGTTCGTCGACATATTTTTTCCGAACGAGCGCGAAGCAAAAAAAGTTGCGGGCACCGAGGATTTACAGCAAGCAGTCGATAGACTGGCGCAACTTTGCCGATTTGTCGTCGTAAAACTCGGCATGCGCGGGGCGGTTGCGCGAAAGGGCTCCGAAGAATGGCGCCGCACTGGCTTGCGCGTCGCGTCGATGGATCCGGTGGGCGCCGGCGACAGTTTTGACGCCGGTTTCATTCATCGCTACTTGCAGGGCGGCACTCCGCAGCAATGTCTCGATTACGCCGACGTCGCCGGAGCGTTTTCAACCACCTGCGAAGGCGGGACCGAAGCCTTTAAGGACCGCAACAAGCTCGATTCATTTTTCCGCCAGCATTTGACCTCGCGCTGAGCGCGCCGCAACGGCATTCAGCTGCAGCGCATCACTCCTTCGTAGCCTTTATCAGCAAATGGTCGGTAAAGGTGGCCTTTAGTTTTGCATCCGGCGCACTCACTTCTCCCAAGTCCTTGCCATCCACGTAATCCACCACATGATATTTCCCCGGTGCAAGCCCGCGTAATTCGATTTCTCCGGACCACGCCGTCGGCGCCGCGTGCGCTGCCGGTTGCGGCGCAAAAAACGCGTAGTACATCGCGCCATCCTTTTCGATCGCGTATCCCTCGGGGAAATCGTAGCCGTAAACGTAGAGATCGCGGAACGTGCCCCGCGAAAGCATGTTCTCGTTATAGAGACCGATCCACTTTTTCCAGTACTGCTCTTTTTGCGGCGTCAGATACACATCCGCCAGTTTCGGCCCGTAATTCGGCCAAGCGAATTTCGTGCCCACCACTCCGCCCGTGCCGATCGTCGAAGCAAAATCAGATCCCAGATCCTTCTCATTTCCATTCGGGTTCGCAATGCGCGTCAATTCCACATGATCCCCATATACGGCAGAATTGGGACCCAGCAGCGCCTTATACATCTTCACCCGCTGCCGCACCTGCACGGAACCCACCGGATCGGCCGTCACTGCCTGATCGAGGTAACGCAGCCACGCGATGCTCGGCGGCGTGCCGCACGGGCAACTCTGCGTCACGCTATCCGGCTTCAGCGCGCGAGTGGTATCGAAAATCGTCTTGTAAATGTCGCCCATCGCATAAACGGAATCGTAGGGCGTCTTGTGATGGTGCTTCGGGTTGTAGCAGGCCGGCACGCTGTAAATGTTGTCCAGCTTGTGCCCGTCGAAATCCCAATCGCGTATGAATTTTTCCGTCAACTGTTTGTAGTACGCGCGCACCTCGGGCACAGCCGGACAAAGCGTCGCCAGATTCCGCGTCATGCGCGCCGGCTTGCCGTGCTTATCCAGAATCAGCCAGTCGGGATGCTCTTTCACCACGTCAGAGACGCCGTAAGAATGCGACTCATATCCCGGGCCGCCATCTTCCACGGCCAGCGGCAACCACCATAGTTGGACCTTGATTCCTTGCTCGTGGAATTGCTGCACCATCTTCTGAATTTCACCGTCGGGAAATGTGTCGCTGCGCGGCTGCCAGTCACCATAGTTGTTGAACCAGCGATCATCCAGAGTGGCCCAGTGAATTCCGAATTCCTTGAGTTTGGGAATTGTCCCCAGCATTTGCGCGGGAGTCACATTGGCGAGATAGCCCCATCCGCACCAACTCACCGCGTAGTCCTCGCTGTTGGTGGTGGGCTTCTTCAGGCCTTCGCTGTCAATCACGTCGGAATAAATTCGCAGCGGTTCGTAATAATCTCCGGAATACACCGCGATAAAGGTTTCCGGGCTGGAATAACTTTCGCCCGGTTGCAGCGTGTTGTCCGGGGTCAGGTGAACGCTCGCATCCACATGCCCGTCGGGTTCCGTTTTCACCGGGATGGAAAGCACCAGAGGCAGCGTCTCCACATGCCCGATCGCTTCGCCGACAGTCTTGGTCCAAAATGCCGCCACCGGTATCCCACCGCCGACGCGCCCCAGGTCTCCCTTCACATCCACCACGGAACCCATCTGGTTTTGCTGCGAAAATTTCCGCGGGATTTCAAATACGTTCTCTCGGCCCCATTCGATGCTGGCTCCATAAAACGACCACATTTCGTTTGGCGCCACCGCCGGATCCGCAAGCGAAGCATTGAAACGATGACGATCCAGATCGATCGCATCCAGTTTTACTTCGCTCTTTCCTGAGTTGCGAATTGAAACGGACACCAGCGCCACGTTCGGAAATTCGTCGTACACTTCCACTATCAGTGTTTCTTCCAGGTCGTCCGCGGAATTCTTGCCGGTCAACTCAATCCGTTTTCCTTTTGTCCCGAGCCGTCCGTGAGGCGCCGAGATCTGAGCGTGCGCGACGTCGAAAACCACATCGGGCGATTCCTTAGCGCCAGCGGTCACCGCGACGCCGGTACCGCCCGCCGCATCATCCAGCGAAAGCTTATGGCCGCCGCTCACCAGACTCGCTGCCACATACCCGTTCGGTGCGATTGTGAATTCGGCCGCGGGAGAATCCAGCAGCACGGAACTCGCACCTGCGGTCACCTGGACCTGCGATTCCGGCGCCTTCACAGGCGGAGCGCTCACCGCCGCTTCCTTTCCGCATCCGTTCGCAAACAGCAGCAGTCCGGCTGCGCCAAGCAACAAGCCCGCGGACCGCAGAGAAGGCCGCAGCCCTGCTCGGTTGGCGAAGAACGTCAGCGACATGGTTCCCCCGAGTTACAAAAAGAAGTAAAAAGCTATATTTCGTAACATAACGATACCCGCGCAATATCTCACATCGAAGACGTACACGCCACTAAAAATCCCACCGCGAAAAGCACCCGGCCCGTCGGCCATCCGACATTTAGCCCTGCCTTTCATTCGAACGCTTTTGTATTATCCAAGCTACGCAAAGCGCCACAAGGGAATGAGCCATTGAAGAATCGCGGTCGCGCCACAACTTCGCACCATCTCGTCCTCGCGGTGGATATCGGCGGCACGAAAGTGGCTGCGGGCCTGGTGAATTCGCACGGCCGCATTCTGCACACCGCACGCTCCGCAATGGTAGCGCGCGCCACCGCCGTCGAGGGATTTCGCGCCGTGCAGCATGCGATGGACGCCGTGATGCCGCAAGCGCGCGCCGCTCGAGTGCGCGCCATCGGCGTCTGCGCGCCGGGATGGGTGGATAGCGAACGCGGCGTGTTGCTGAGCGCCACGAACTTGCCGTGCTGGAGAAATTTCCCGCTCGCGCGAAAGATCCAAAAACTTTACGGCTTGTCCACGCGCCTCACCAACGACGCCAGCTCCGCCGCTCTCGCCGAAGCAAAATGGGGCGCAGGCGCGAAATACGAAAGCATCTTTTACGTGAGTCTGGGCACCGGCATCGGCACGGCGATCGTCCGTGAGGGAGAGATCTACCACGGCCGTCCCGGCGGCAGCTGTGAAGGTGGCCACACGAGCATCAACTTCGACGGTCCGCTCTGCAGCTGCGGCAAGCGCGGATGCATCGAGGCATACGCCTCAGGCACCGCGATTTCCACACACGCTCGCAGGCTGCTCCGCCAGCAGCTTAACAATCGATCCCTGATCCTGAAAATGGCGGGTGGGAATATCTCCAATGTAACGACGGAAGCTGTAAACCAGGCCGCGCGAAGCGGCGATAGCCTCGCTACACAAATTCTCGAAGAAGCCGCCGACCATCTCACCATCTGGCTCGGCAATATGATTGACCTCCTGGAGCCGGAAGCGATCATCTTGGGAGGCGGCATCGGGCGAATGATGACGTCTTTTCGCGCTCGTATGCGACGAACTTTACACACTTGGGCAATCAATCCGGGCGCGCAGCGAATCCCCATTCTGAATGCGCGCTTCGGTTCGCAATCGGCTCTTGCCGGCGCCGCCGCACAATGGTTCGCGCCGAAGCATCAAAGCAACGATTGACCTCGCACCGGAACCCGCGCCTCAACGGGAGCGACGCACCGTAAGTCCCTGATTTGCCGTGAGATTCACCGATACGGCCCGTCGCATAAAAATGGCACGGGCCGCAACATCCGCGAAACGCTCTGAAACCAAATCTTCCCCTCCCTCGTCGGAACATAGTGCGTGTTAGATTTACCCTAGGTGGTTGCCTCTGGAGCCTATCCACGCGCCGCTGACTTAACCGCTGGGTAACAGAAACATGCTTTTGGCCGAGGCCGTCCGCATAGAAGTAGCTAGAGACGCAGCGCCCGCTCAAGGTTGAATCACCCAATGAGGGAGCAAAGTGCCAGATAATATTTCAAAGCTCGGAAGCCCTAATAGCGAGACAACGACCACAGCCGCGCCCTCGACCGGCTCCGCTCACAAACCGCGAGAGGCCGCGCCTGAATACATCGGCCAAAACCGAAGCCATGCATGGATCTGGATCGTGGTCATTCTCGTTCTGGGCATCGGCGGCCTGGTCTATTACCGCAAGCAACAAGCAGCCGAAGCCGCCGCAAAAACCAAAGCAGCTCTCGCCAATCGCAGCGTCCCGATCACCACCGCAAGCGTCAGCACTGGCCCGATCGGCATTTATATTAACGCGCTCGGAACCGTCACCTCCGTCTATACCGCCACCATCACCACTCGCGTGGATGGTCAGATCGTCAGCGTCAATTACGTCGAAGGTCAAATGGTTCACAAAGGCGACCTCCTGGTGCAGATCGATCCGCGCCCGTATCAAGCGGCGTTGACCCAGGCCGAAGGAACGCTCGCGCACGACGAAGCCCTGCTCAACGAGGCACGCATTGACTTGGACCGCTACCAGCTGGCGTTCAATCGAAACGCAATCGCCAAGCAGCAACTGGACGATCAGGTCCAGACCGTGAAGCAGTATGAAGGCTCGGTGAAGAACGACCAGGGCACGGTTGCCAGCGCCGCCACCAATCTCGACTACGCCACGATTAAAGCGCCCATTGATGGCCGCGTCGGCCTGCGCCTCGTGGATCCTGGGAATATTGTCACAGCGGCCAGCGGCACGCCTCTGGTGGTGATCACCCAATTGCAGCCGATCACAGTCATTTTCAGCGTGGCCGAAGATTATCTGCCGCAAATTCAAAAACAGCTCCGTCAGGGAAACAAAATGGCGGTGGACGCGTTCGATCGCAACCAGCAAGTCAAGCTGGCTTCCGGCAAGCTGCTGACCCTAGACAATCAAATCGACACCACGACCGGCACCGTGAAACTGAAGGCGATCTTTGAAAACTCCGATGTCTCCCTGTTCCCCAACCAATTTGTGAATGCGCGGCTGCTGGTGGATACTCAGCAGAACGCCACGCTGGTTCCCACCGCGGCTATTCAACGCAATGCCCAGGGCGCGTTCGTCTATGTCGTGAAGCCCAATCAGACCGCCGCAATTCAGACCGTCACCATCGGCACCACCGACGGCGGTAACGCGGCCGTGCAAGGCGTGAAGTCCGGCGACGTGATTGCCATCACCGGATTCGACAAGTTGCAGGACGGCGTGAAAGTGTCAGTCCAAAAGCCGGTAGGTGAGGGCAACGGTTCCGCGAATGCCTCCTCCGTCAACGGCACTGGCACGAGCCCGGGAAGCAACGGATCAGGAAGTCAGCCCTCCAGCAGCGGAGGAAATCGTCCGTGAATCCGTCTCGGCCATTTATCGTCCGGCCCGTCGCGACCTCGCTGTTAATGGCCGCGATTCTTCTCGCCGGATTTGTGGGATTCACGCAGCTTCCGGTCTCGGCGCTGCCCGAGGTGGATTATCCGACGATTCAGGTGGTGACGTTTTATCCGGGAGCAAATCCTGACGTAGTGGCCTCCGCAGTCACCGCACCGCTCGAAAGACAGTTCGGACAGGTCCCTGGACTCAGCCAGATGACGTCCACCAGCTCCGACGGTAGCTCCGTGATCGTCCTGCAGTTTTCGCTTGAGTTGAATATTGACGTCGCCGAGCAGGAAGTGCAGGCCGGCATCAACGCCGCGCAATCCTATTTGCCCGCGGATCTTCCCACGCCGCCGATTTACAGCAAGACCAATCCCGCCGACACACCGATCTTGACGCTTGCACTGACGTCCAAAACGATACCGCTCCCACAAGTTGAGGATCTCGCGGACACGCGACTCGCGCAAAAAATCGCGCAATTGCCCGGCGTGGGCCTCGTAAGCATCAGCGGCGGCCAAAAGCCAGCCATCCGCGTGCAAGTGAATCCCACCGCGCTTTCTTCTTACGGAATTAATCTGGAGGACGTGCGCACCGCGCTGCAATCCACCAGTTTAAACAACGCGCTGGGAAATTTCGACGGCCCCCATCAGGATTATCAAATCAACGCGAACGACCAGCTGCTGACCAGCCCGGAATTTGCGAACGTTGTGGTCGCCTACCACAACGGTTCGCCGGTGCGCCTCTCAGACGTCGCGCGCGTAGTGGACGACGTGGAAAACGTCAGGCAAGCCGCGTGGATGAACGAAACGCCCGCGGTGATCGTCAATATCCAAAGGCAACCCGGCGCGAACATCATTCAGGTGGTGGATCGCGTCAAGGCTCTGCTGCCGTTGCTGCAATCGAATTTGCCCGCTGCTGTGCACGTCACGGTACTAACGGACCGCACCGTAACCATTCGCGCCTCGGTGAAGGACGTGGAGTTTGAATTGCTGCTCACCGTGGCGCTGGTAGTTATGGTCATCTTTCTTTTTCTGCGCAACGTGCGCGCCACCATCATTCCCAGCGTCGCTGTCCCGCTTTCGCTGGTGGGCACCTTCGGTGTGATGTACCTGGCGGGCTACAGCCTGAATAACCTGACGCTCATGGCTCTGACGATTTCCACCGGTTTCGTCGTGGACGACGCCATCGTCATGATCGAGAACATCGTCCGTTACATCGAAGAAGGCGATGATCCGCTGCGCGCCTCGCTGCTCGGCTCCGAACAAATCGGATTCACGATCGTCTCGCTGACGATCTCCTTGATCGCCGTCTTGATTCCGCTGCTTTTCATGGGAGACATTGTCGGCCGACTCTTCCGCGAATTTGCCATCACGCTCAGCGTCACGATTCTCGTTTCCGCCGTGGTTTCGCTCACCTTAACTCCGATGATGTGCTCCCGCCTCTTGAAACATGATCCCGAAGCTCAGAACGGCCGTTTCTACAAGCTGTCTGAGCGCGGCTTTCAGAGCGTCATTGATTTCTACGGCCGCACTCTGAAATGGGTGTTGAAACATCAATTCGCCACGCTGGTCGTGGCAGTCGCGACGCTCGTTCTCACCATCATTCTTTACGTCATCGTACCCAAGGGCTTCTTTCCCGTGCAGGATACCGGCATCATTCAAGGGATCTCGGAAGCCACCGAATCCATTTCCTTCCCCCTGATGGCCCAGAAGCAGCAACAGCTCAGCGCCATCATCCTCAAAGACCCGGCCGTGGACAGCCTTTCCTCCTTCATCGGAATTGACGGCACCAACACCACGCTCAATAGCGGTCGCATTCTGATTAACCTGAAGCCACTCGAGGAGCGCCACATCAATGCCTCCGAAGTGATTCGCAGGCTTCAGCCGGAACTGGAAAAAGTGGACGGCATCACGCTCTACATGCAACCGGTGCAGGATTTGACGGTGGAAGATCGAGTCAGCCGCACGCAATATCAATACACTCTTGAAGATCCTGATCTGAACGAACTGAACGACTGGACCGCCAAGCTCGTCGCCAAACTGAAACAGCTTCCCGAACTGCGCGACGTCGCCACCGATCAGCAAACCGGCGGACTCGCTGCCGCGCTCGTAATCGATCGCGTCACGGCTTCGCGCATGGGCATCACGCCCTCCGCAATCGACCAAACGCTCTACGACGGATTCGGCCAGCGGCAGGTGACCACGCTCTACACGCAACTAAATCAATATCACCTGATTCTGGAAACGATGCCCGATTTCCAGAAGAGTCCCTCTAAGTTAAACGACATCTATGTTCGCTCGGCGCTGGCATCTTCATCCTTGACCACGTCCGCGACGTCCGGCACCGCCAGTGGGGTGGTCACCGCCACGACTGCTTCAGGTGGTTCCTCATCCAGCGCTTCTCCGCGGGCGGCGTCCAGTTCGGCGGGAAGTTCCGGCTCCGCAAATCCTACGGCGGTGTCCACACCGAATGGCGCAGCCGTCCCGCTTAGCGCCTTCACTCACTTCGAATCCCGCACCGCGCCGCTATCAGTAAATCACCAGGGACAGTTTCCGGTTGTCACCATCTCCTTCAATCTTGCTCCCGACGCGTCTCTGGGCGAAGCCACCAAAGCAATTGACAAAGTTCAGCAGGACATCGGAATGCCGCTCAGCGTTCAGGCCGCGTTTCAAGGCACCGCTGCTTCGTTCCAGGCTTCGCTGAGCAACGAACCGATCCTGATTCTGGCGGCGCTCGTCACCGTTTACATCGTGCTGGGCGTACTCTATGAGAGTTACATCCACCCGATCACGATTCTTTCCACCCTGCCATCAGCGGGCGTCGGAGCAATCCTCGCTCTGCTGATCTGCGGCCAGGAACTCAGCGTCGTCGCGCTAATCGGAATCATTTTGCTCATAGGCATCGTGAAAAAGAACGGAATCATGATGATTGACTTCGCCCTGGAAGCCGAACGAAAGCACGGCATGAGATCCGAAGACGCAATCTACGAAGCCTGCCTGCTGCGTTTTCGCCCCATCATGATGACCACCATGGCCGCGCTTCTCGGCGGACTCCCGCTGGCCTTAGGGACCGGCATCGGTTCCGAGCTGCGCAAGCCTCTGGGCATCGCCATGGTTGGCGGCCTCTTGCTTAGCCAGGTCCTCACGCTGTACACGACGCCGGTGATTTACATCTTCTTTGATGACCTAGCCAAGAAAGTCGCGGCATCGCGCGCCGGCCACGGAAGCACGGAGTCGGTCCCAGCGGATTAGCCATGAGCATCTCCTCGCCATTCATTCACCGGCCCGTCGCCACCACTCTTCTGACGATCGCTATTGCGCTCGCCGGCGCCGTGGCTTTTCAAGTGCTGCCGGTCTCCGCGCTTCCGCAGATCGATTTCCCCACGATTTCTGTCGCGGCGACGTTGCCCGGAGCTAGTCCGGAAATCATGGCCTCGTCAGTGGCCACGCCGCTTGAGCGCCAGTTCGGCCGCATCGCCGGCATCACGGAAATGACGTCATCCAGTTTCCTGGGCAACACCAGCATCACCATGCAGTTCGACCTGAATCGCAACATTGATGGTGCCGCGCGTGACGTGCAAGCGGCGATCAATGCCGCCCGCAGCTATCTGCCCGCAAATCTGCCCAGCAATCCCACTTATCGCAAGGTGAACCCGGCAGATTCGCCGATCATGCTGCTGGCATTAACCTCCAACGTTTACGATCGCGGGCCAATGTATGACGCCGCTTCCACCATCATCCAGCAAAGGCTTTCGCAGATTCAGGGTGTGGGCCAAGTCAGCGTGGGTGGCAGTTCGCTGCCCTCGGTGCGGGTGGAACTAAACCCCACGCAGCTGAATAGCTACGGCCTTGGCCTGCAGGATGTGGCGTCCATGTTGAGTCTGCAGAATGCCAACGTCGCGAAAGGACAAATCAGCGATGGACAAATCACGGCTGACATCACCGCCAATGATCAGCTGCTGAAAGCCGATTATTACCAGAATCTTGTGATCGGCTATCACAACGGCGCAGCCGTCAAGCTTTCCGATGTGGCGGAGGTGGTGGACTCAGTCGAAAACATCCGCGCGGCCGGATTCATGAACGGCAAACCCTGCGTGCTGTTGATTATTTTTCGCCAGCCCGGCGCCAATATCATTGACACCGTAGACCGCATCCGCGACGCGATGCCATCGCTGGCCGCTTCTATCCCCGCGGCGATGGACTTTACCGTCGTTCTCGACCGCACCACCATGATCAGGGCGTCGGTAAAAGACGTCGAACGGACGCTGATCATTTCGATAGCCCTGGTAATTTTGGTAGTGTTTCTGTTTCTCCGCAATGTGCGCGCCACGCTGATCCCCAGCGTCGCGGTTCCCGTCTCGCTGATCGCCACCTTTGGCGTGATGTATCTCTGCAATTACAGCATTGACAACCTGTCACTGATGGCGCTCACGATTGCCACCGGCTTTGTGGTGGACGACGCCATCGTTGTGATCGAAAACATTTCCCGCTATCTCGAGCAAGGCATGAGCCCTATGGAGTCCGCGCTTAAGGGCGCCAGTGAAATCGGGTTCACAGTGCTCTCCATCAGCCTTTCCCTGGTGGCCGTCTTCATCCCTATCCTTCTGATGGGCGGAATCGTCGGACGGCTGTTTCGTGAGTTCGCGGTAACGCTTTCGGTGGCCATCATGGTGTCGCTGGCCATCTCCTTGACCACCACGCCCATGATGTGCTCCCGGATTCTGAAGAGTCACGGCGAAGAAAACCACGGGCGAGCCTATCAAGCAAGTGAAAAGGTCTTCAGTAGCGTGCTGGGATTTTACGAGCGTACTCTGCGCTGGGTTCTGCAGCATTCCGCTCTCACGCTTTTTATCTTGTTCGTCACTATTTCCCTGAACGTGTTCCTCTTCTCTATCGTGCCCAAGGGCTTTTTCCCCCAGCAGGATAACGGCACTGTGTTCGGCGGCATCCAGGGCGCTCAGGACATTTCCTTCCAAGCCATGCAAAATCTAACCCTGCGCTTCGTGGACATTATCAAGAAAGACCCGGCGGTTCAGAATGTCGGAGCCTTCACCGGCGGCGGCGGAGCCGTCAACACGGGATTCATCTATTTGGCGCTTAAGCCGCTCGAGGAACGCAAAATCAGCTCCAGCCAGGTGATCGATCGCCTGCGCCCCAAACTGATTTCCATTCCGGGGGCAACTGTGTTCTTGCAAGCTGGCCAGGATCTGCGGATCGGCGGCCGGCAGAGCAACGCGCAGTATCAGTACACCATTCAGAGTGACAACATTGATGATCTGGTGGCTTGGGGACCACGCCTTCTCACCGAAATGCGCAAACTGCACCTCCTCACCGACGTCAATACCGATCAGCAAAACAGCGGTTTGCAGGCTTCGCTAGTTTACGACCGCGAAACCGCGTCGCGCCTGGGCATCACTCCGCAAATGATTGACAACACTCTATACGAAGCGTTCGGGCAGGCGCAGGTTTCCACCATGTACACGCCCCTGAATCAATATCACGTGGTACTGGAGGTCGCTCCGCAGTTTTGGCAGGATCCTGCGTCCTTGAATGACATCTATATCCGCCCGTCAGTCGGTAAGGAAGTGCCGCTCAGCGCCATCACGCACTTTACGCCGACGATTGCCCCGCTCTCGGTCAATCACCAGGGCCAATTTCCGTCGGTCACAGTATCTTTCAACCTCGCGCCGGGTGTGGCTCTGAGCGACGCCGCAGCCGCCATTAGCCAGATGCAGCAGAAGATGGGCGTACCCTCCACGATCCATGGAATGTTCTCGGGAACGTTGCAAGCATTTCAGTCGTCGCTCTCCACCCAGCCGTTTCTGATCATCACCGCTTTGGCCGCTGTGTACATCGTCCTTGGCATTCTTTACGAAAGTTACATTCATCCCATCACGATCTTGTCCACACTTCCTTCCGCGGGCGTCGGTGCGGTACTGGCGCTGTTGCTTTTTCACATGGACCTCAACGTCATTGCGCTCATTGGCGTCATCCTGCTCATCGGTATCGTCAAGAAAAACGCCATCATGATGATTGACTTCGCGTTGGCGGCGGAACGCCAGGAGAACAAAACATCCGAAGAAGCGATCTACCAGGCCTGCCTGCTGCGTTTTCGTCCAATTCTAATGACCACCATGGCCGCGATTTGCGGCGCTGTACCGTTAGCCTTCGGGACAGGTACCGGCTCGGAACTGCGCAAGCCGCTCGGCATCACCATCATCGGTGGCTTGATCGTCAGCCAGATTCTGACTCTGTACACCACGCCTGTCGTCTATCTTTATCTCGATCGCATGCGGGTTCGCTGGGATCGCCGACACCATCTCGCGCTAGGTACTGCGGCAGAGGAGCCAGCGGATTGATGAAACACCTTTCGCAATTACTTAGAACCGCATCCGAATCAGTAGCACAATGGAATCATAAGGCTCTGACCATGCAAAGAATTCAGATGAATTCGCAAGCTCTAATCGTTTCCATCTTCGTTGCCGCGCTCATGTTTGGCGGATGCACGGTCGGTCCGAAATATCAGCGCCCCACCGCGCAGGCTCCCGCAGCCTACAAAGAACTCACTCCTGCCGACTTCAGCAAGACCGACGGCTGGAAAGTGGCGCAACCGCAAGACAACGTCCTCCACGGCGATTGGTGGACGATGTTCAACGACCCGCAACTGAATGCTCTGGAAGCGCAGGTGAATATTTCCAACCAGAACATTCAATCCGCCATGGCCAGCTATATGGCCGCGCGCGCCCTGGTAAAAGAAGCCCGGGCGCAATATTACCCGACGGTCACCGTGGGCCCGGCGATCACGGCGTCACGGCAAGGCGCCGCAGCCTCACTCGCCGTTACGCCAGGGACCTCTATGTTTTACAGTTTGCCGTTCGACGCCACGTGGGTTCCCGATCTCTGGGGCCGTGTGCGCAATCAGGTTCGCGCCAACACCGCTTCGGCCCAAGCCAGCGCGGCCGATCTCGAAAACGCGCGTTTGACGGCCCAAGCCGAAGTCGCCGTGGATTATTACTCGCTTCGCGGCCAGGACGACCTGAAGCAATTGCTGGACTCGACCGTGATCGCTTACCAGGAATCGCTCGATCTCACCAAGGTTCTCTATGAGACCGGCATTGACTCCGACGAATCCGTGGCGCAAGCCGAAACGCAACTCGAAACCACGCAAGCTGCGGACACCAATCTAGGCATCCTGCGCTCGCAATATGAGCACGCCATCGCGATGCTGGTCGGCCAGCCCCCGTCCACTTTCTCCATTCCCGCGGAGCCGCTGAAATCGAACCCGCCGGCGATTCCGTTCGGCGTGCCCTCGCAATTGCTCGAGCGCCGCCCCGATATCGCCGCGAACGAACGCCTCATGGAGCAGGCCAACGCGCTGATCGGTGTGCAATACGCCGCCTACTATCCCACGCTCACTCTCAGCGCAGCGGTCGGCCTGGAATCATCTTCTTTCACGAAGTGGTTTACCTGGCCCAGCCGCTTTTTCTCGGCGGGACCCAGCCTGTCCGAAACGATCTACGATGGTGGGTTGCGCCACGCCACGGTCTTGCAATATCGTGCGCAATATGACGAAACCGTCGCGAATTACCGCCAGACGGTCCTCACCGCTTTCCAACAAGTGGAAGACAATCTCGCCTCGCTGCGAATTCTTTCCGTCGAGATCCAGCAGCAGGACACGGCCGTGACTTCCGCCGAGCGCAACTTGAAGATCGCCACCGACCGCTACAAATTGGGGATCGATCCATACCTCAACGTCATCACCGCGCAAACCACGCTTCTCAGCAACAAACAAACCGACGTCAACCTGCGCATTCAGCAAATGACCTCCAGCGTTCAGCTCGTCGAAGCTCTCGGCGGCGGCTGGGATGCCTCGCAAATCCCCACCCCCAGCCAAGTCCTGCACCAGGACTCACCGCCCCAACCGCCGGGTCCACAAGGAACCAAGTAAAAGTAACCGACTCCGTTGTACGTGGCACAGCCACACTCCTGGCTGTGCGCCGTTGCCTTTCTCCGCATTCTCTGTGTCTCTGCGGTAATTTTTTCGTCGTTGCCTCATGATTTTGGTATCGTGCTAATGGATTCTCAGTTGCGTAATACGTACCGGCTGAAGCGCGCAGAAGTGCAAAAAGCTCCGTGAAACTCCTGCAAAATTACATCTACGGCCATCTTGTGCGCGGCCCGCGCGATTTCGCCGACGTTAATCCCGCCGACGGCTCCGTAATCGCGCAAGTATCCGAAGCCGGCCGCGAACAAGTCGACGAAGCCGTAGCCGCGGCCCGCCAAGCCCTGCGCGGAGATTGGGCGCGCATGCCTGTTCCCGCTCGCGCCGCGCTTCTGCAGCGAATTGCTGATGGAATCGAGGCACGCTTCCAGGATTTTGTTCACGCCGAAGTCGCGGACACCGGAAAACCCATCTCCCTCGCTTCGCGCATCGATGTCCCACGAGGCGCTGCGAATTTCCGCGCATTCGCCGACATCATCAAGACTGCCGGCCTCGAATCTTTTCGCACCGAAACTCCCGACGGCGTCATTGCGCTCAATTACGCGGTGCGCAAGCCTCTCGGCGTCGTCGGAATCATCACGCCCTGGAATCTGCCGCTCCTGCTACTCACCTGGAAAGTGGCTCCCGCGCTCGCCTGCGGGAATTGCGTCGTCGTCAAACCCTCCGAAGAGACTCCGGCCACCGCCACTTTGCTCGCAGAAGTCATGCAAGCGGCCGGCGTGCCCGCGGGCGTCTTTAATGTGGTGCATGGCTTCGGTCCGGATTCGGCGGGAGAATTTCTCACCGCCCACCCAGAGGTGGACGCGATCACCTTCACCGGAGAATCGCGCACCGGCGCCGCCATCCTGCGCACCGTCGCTCCGACTGTGAAGCCTGTTTCGTTCGAGCTGGGCGGCAAGAACGCCGCCATCGTTTTTGCGGACTGCGATTTCGACGACACCGTGAATGGCCTCACCGACGCCGTCTTTCTTAATACCGGCCAAGTCTGTCTCTGCGCGGAACGCGTCTACGTCGAGCGCAAACTCATGGATCGCTTCGTAACCGCGCTCAAACAAAAAGCCGAATCCCTGCGCGTTGGATGGCCCATGGATCAAGCCACGACCACCGGTCCGCTGATTTCCAAAACCCACCGCGACAAAGTTCTCGCTTACTATCAACTGGCGCGCGAAGAGGGCGCAACGGTGGTCACCGGCGGCGGCATTCCAAAATTTAACGACGCCCGCGACGCCGGCTTCTACGTCGAGCCCACGATTTTCACCGGCCTGCCCGAGTCCGCGCGCTGTGTGAAAGAAGAAATCTTCGGCCCCGTCTGCCACATCGCGCCATTTGATACCGAAGAAGAAGCCATCGCCAAAGCCAACGATACCCGGTACGGCCTCGCCGGCTCAGTCTGGACGACGAATCTCAAGCGCGGCCATCGCGTCGCCGAAAAACTGCGCGTCGGAATCACGTGGGTCAATTGCTGGTTCCTGCGCGACCTCCGCACGCCCTTCGGCGGAATGGGCCTTTCCGGCATCGGCCGCGAAGGCGGAGTACATTCCCTTAACTTTTATTCCGAACTGAACAATATCTGCGTTAAGTTGAGTGATTGATGGTAATGGAAAGCAAAGTCGTTCCGGGGAAAGCGCAGCCGCGCGGCAAATTTCCGCACGTTAAACGCGCCGGAGATTACCTCTTCGTCTCCGGCACCAGTTCTCGCCGCGCGGACAATACGATCGCCGGTGCGGAAGCCGATGCCCTGGGCGCCACTCAACTCGATATTCGCGCGCAAACGCGCGCCGTAATCCACAATATCAGCGACATTCTTGCGGGCGTCGGCGCGAGCCTGAGCGACTTGGTCGAAGTTTCCAGCTACCTCGTGAACATGAATGATTTTGCCGGCTACAACGAGGTCTATAACGAGTACTTCAACGAGAATGGCCCCGCTCGCACCACGGTCGCGGTCCATCAATTGCCTCACCCCCATCTGCTGATCGAGATCAAGGCGATCGCCTACAAGCCAATCTCCGAAGCGGAAAGGAAAAAATAATGCCATCCATCAAAACCATGAAGGCCTTCAATTTTCAGGGCTGGATCGACGCCAATCGCGACAAATTGAAGCCTCCCGTAGGCAATGCGCAGGTTTGGGATGACGGTGATATCATCGTCACGGTCGTCGGCGGCCCGAATCAACGCGTGGATTATCACGACGATCCCACCGAGGAATTTTTCTACCAGCTGAAGGGCGACATCTTCATACGCGTCATGGAACAGCCCGGAAAGCCTCCGATCGAAATCCCAATCAAAGAGGGAGAAATCTTTCTCCTTCCGAAACATGCGCGCCATTCCCCGCAGCGTCTCACTCCCGGCACGATTGGCCTGGTCGTCGAGATCCCCCGTCCCGAGGGTGTGAAAGACGGCTTCGAATGGTACTGCGGGAAGTGCCATCACCTGATTTATCGTGCCGAAGTGCTCTTGAAGAGCATCGTCACCGATCTACCGCCGCTGTTCGAAAAGTTTTATCAGAACGAGAAATTGCGTGTTTGCCCCAACTGCGGCGAAGTTCACCCGGGACGGCCGCTAAAGAAGTAGCGCATATTGCGCGCGGCGAAAACGACATGCCAGTCACCGACATTCACACACATTTCTTCCCGGAATCGTGGCCGGATCTCGCGGCGCGTTTCGGCACTCCCGATTGGCCGTCGATCAAGCACACCGAACCCGGCAAAGCCGTAATCATGATCGGCAATCGCGTGTTCCGCCACGTCACTTCCGCTTGCTGGGATGCGAACGTCCGCCTGGAAGAAATGGATCGCGACGGTGTAACTCAACAGATCGTTTCCGCCACGCCCGTGCTTTTCGCCTACAACCGCGAGCCCCAATACGCGCTGGATTGTGCTCGCCTTTTTAACGACGCGGCGTTGGAGCTTTGTGCCGCCGGCAAAGGACGATTGCACGCTCTCTGCCAGGTTCCGCTGCAAGATATTGACGCTTCTTGCGCCGAGCTCACTCGCTGCATGCGCGCTGGCCATCTCGGCGTGCAGATCGGCAATCACGTCGGCAATAAAAATCTCGACGACCCGGGAATCCTGACCTTCCTCCACCATTGCGCCGATGAAGGCGCCGCCGTCCTCGTCCACCCCTGGGACATGATGGCCGCGCAGCGCATGCCCAAATACATGATGCCTTGGACCGTTGGCATGCCCGCGGAAACTCAGCTCTCGCTGGTGACGCTGATCGTCAGCGGCGCGCTCGATCGCTTGCCCGCGAGCTTGCGCATTTGTTTCGTGCACGGCGGTGGGAGTTTTGCGTTTTTACTGGGCCGCCTGCAGAACGCGTGGGAACAGCAGGAACTCGCCCGCGGTGCCGCGCAATTTCCCCCGAACCACTATCTCAACAGGTTCTACGTTGATTCCGCGGTGTTCGATGAGCGCACGCTGCAATTTCTGGTCGAGATCATGGGCGCCGACCGCGTGCTGCTCGGTTCCGATTATCCGTTCCCGCTCGGCGAAGAGCGCGTAGGTTCCCTCATTCGCGAAAGCCAACTTCCGGCCGACGTAAAAACCAGGCTGCTCGGGGCGAATGCGCAAACGTGGCTCGGGTTGCCCGAGGAAGCAGCCGAGCCGGCCGTAAGCAAGACAGCGCAAGCAAAGAGCTCCTTCGGCTGTCCGGCTCGCGGCGCTGCGGAGAGCCCCAGCTCGGCTCAAGACAGTGACGACGTACGCTCCGGGAAGAAATTAACCTACAGCTCCTATCTCCGAGTTCCGGAACTTCTGCGCCTCCAGCATCCCGAATCCTCTCCCGAGCACCACGACGAATTGCTTTTCATCATCGTTCACCAGACCTACGAACTCTGGTTCAAGGAATTACTCCACGACCTCGATGCCGTCGTCGCGAACCTGCGTGCCACCTGCGAAAATCCCACCTCGCGCGACGGGGTGTACGAAGCCGCCCGCCTGCTGCGTCGCTGCACGGAAATCATGCGCGTGCTGGTCGAGCAGTTCACCATCCTTGAAACGATGCTTCCCACGCACTTCCTCGCCTTTCGCGAAAAACTTGCTCCCGCCAGCGGTTTTCAGTCCGAACAATTCCGCGAACTGGAATTCCTCTGCGGCCTCAAAGACGAAAAAATGCTCCGCTACCACGAGCTCACGCCGGAAACGCACGCCATTCTTTTCCGCCGCCTGCGCGAAGATTCCCTGCGCGACGTTTTCTTCAAGGCCCTCGAAGCATTGGGCACGTTAAAATCCCTATCAGCCGACGCGACCGAAGAGGAGAAATTTCAAGCCCGCGCCAAAGCCATCCACGCACTCTACCGCGACGAACGCAATCACCGCGACTGGATTGACGTCTGCGAACGACTCACCGAGTTCGATGAACTGGTCGTGAGCTGGCGCCTGCGTCACATTCAAATGGTCGAGCGCACGATTGGCATCCGCATGGGCACGGGCGGCAGCGCCGGCTCATCCTATTTAAAGCTCACGCTGGAAAAGAAATTCTTCCCCGAACTGTGGGAAGCGCGCACGTATCTGGAAGGGTGATCGCTTGAGCCGCGATCCTGCCGCAAGCCATAAGCCTTCGCACAATACGCCGAATAGCCCCCACACGATCACGCTCGTGGGCGCAGGCCTCACCGGTCCCTTGCTCGCGATTTCATTAGCGCAGCGCGGATTTCCCGTGCAGATTTTCGAGCGCCGCCCGGACATGCGCCTCACCCGCGCCAGCGCCGGCCGCTCCATCAACCTCGCCGTATCCACGCGCGGCATCCACGCTCTGCGCGAAACCGGGCTCTGGGATCAGATGAGCCGCATCATCATCCCGATGAAAGGCCGTATGATGCACTCTCTCACGGGAGAACTCACCTTCCAGCCTTACGGCAAGAACGACAGCGAAGTCATCAATTCCATCTCGCGCGCCGACCTGAACGTCGCGCTGATGAATGCCGCGGAAGCCCAAGGCGTGAAGATTCACTTCGGCGAACGCTGCACCGGATTCGATTGGACCACCGGCGCTGCTCGCTTTCGCAACGAACAATCGGGCCGCGAGACCACGATAGATTCCGAAGTGGTGATCGGTACGGACGGCTCCGCCTCTGCCCTTCGCCAGGACATGCAGAAGCTAGGCCACCTGAATTTATCGCAACAAGTCCTCGACTACGGCTACAAAGAACTGACCATCGCCGCCGGCCCCGGTGGAAAGCATGTTCTCGAACCAAATGCGCTGCACATCTGGCCGCGCGGCGCCTATATGCTCATCGCGTTGCCAAATGTTGACGGCACCTTCGCGTGCATTTTATTCCTGCCGTCCGAAGGCGGCGAAAGTTTCGCAACCCTGGATACCGGCGAAAAGGCGTCACGCTTTTTCGCGGAGCGCTTCCCCGATGCGGTTCCGCTGACGCCGCAGCTTCAGGAGAATTACGCAGCCAATCCCACCGGCTCGATGGTCACGGTCAAATGCGCGCCGTGGCAAGTGGACGGCAAAGTCCTGCTGCTCGGCGACGCCGCCCACGCCATCGTGCCCTTCTTCGGCCAGGGAATGAATTGCGCCTTCGAAGATTGCACCGTATTTCTCGAACTGCTCGATCAGCACGGCCCGAACTGGCCGAAGCTGTTCCAGGAATTCGAGCATGCCCGCAAAGAAAATACAGATTCCATCGCGGACATGGCCCTCGAAAACTTTATCGAAATGCGCGACCGCGTTGCCGACCCCCGTTTTCTCTTCCGCAAGAAAGTCGAGCTAGCGCTCGAATCCAAATATCCGCGCCATTTCGTCCCAAAATATGCGATGGTCACCTTTCATCGCGTCCCATACTCAGTCGCACTCTCGCGCGGGAAGATTCAGGATCGCCTGCTGGCCGAATTATGTGATTCCATCGCCCGCATCGAAGATCTCGACTGGAAAAAAGCAGATCATTTGATTCATCGTGACCTGATTCCCCTGGAGACTCTCTAAGTGCCCACCGTCAAATTCGAAACCGGCCGCGATTTCGCGCAGGCGATGACCGCCACGGACTCGCTCGCGCCGTATCGCGACCGTTTCCACATTCCCAAGACTCCCGCGGGTTCCGACTGCGTATATCTCTGCGGCCATTCCCTCGGCCTGCAGCCAAAATCCGCCCGCGCCTATATCGATCAGGAACTCCAAGACTGGGAACGGTTCGGCGTCGAGGGCCACTTTCACGCCAGAAATCCCTGGATGCCGTATCACGAACTTTTAACCGCGTCCACCGCTCGCCTGGTGGGCGCGTTGCCCAGTGAAGTAGTAGTGATGAACTCGCTCACCGTAAATCTGCACCTGATGATGGTTTCGTTTTACCGCCCGACGCCCAAGCGCCACAAAATTCTCATCGAATCCAGCGCCTTTCCGTCCGACCAGTACGCCGTGCAATCGCAAATCAGCTTTCACGGGTACGACCCGGCGCAATCACTGCTCGAAATCGCGCCGCGTCCCGGCGAGGCGACGATTCGCACCGAAGATATCGAAGAGCTAATCGCGGAAAAAGGTGAACAGATCGCGTTGGCCATGCTCGGCGGAGTGAACTACTACACCGGACAAGCCTTCGACTGCCAACGCATCACCGAGGCCGGCCACGCCCAAGGCTGCGTCGTTGGTTTTGACATGGCGCACGCCGCCGGAAATCTGAAGCTACAGCTTCACGATTGGAACTTGGATTTCGCCGTCTGGTGCGGTTACAAATATCTCAACGGCGGCCCTGGCTGCGTCGCAGGATGCTTCGTCCACGAACGTCACGCGCGTAATCAGGAATTGCCACGCTTCGCGGGTTGGTGGGGCCATGATAAAAGCAGTCGCTTCCAGATGCCCCCGAATTTCCAACCCATCGCCGGCGCCGAAGGTTGGCAGTTAAGCAACCCCTCCATCTTGTCTATGGCCGCGTTGCGCGCCTCAATGGAAATCTTCGACGAAGTTACGATCGCGCGCCTGCGCGCAAAAAGCGAAACTCTGACAAGCTACCTTGAATTTCTCCTCGTGCAGCATCCGGGCGAAAAGTTTTCCATCCTGACTCCGCGCAATCCCGCGCAACGCGGCGCTCAGCTCTCCTTGCAAATCAGAAAAGGCGGCCGCGCCGTATGCGATCGCCTGGCGCAACAGGGAATCATTTGCGATTGGCGCGATCCGGACATCCTGCGCGTCGCACCCGTGCCTCTATACAACTCTTTCCTGGATGTCCAGACCTTCGCGGATAAATTCAATTCGGAAGTGAAAGCGTAGCGAACGCAAAAAGCATCACGCTCTCGCGCAAAGTAACTCGCACGCGATCACGCGTCCTTTTTCTTAATCCCATGGATCATTTCGATGGTGGCCTTACCCAACACGCTCCCGCGATTCGCCAGCCCAAACACGATATCGAAGTGATTCGTCCCCGCGAGCTCAAACGCAGAAACCGGGAATCCCGAACGCACCAACGCCGAGGCGAATGTACGGCTCTGCCTTTTGAATTCCGTGGTCTCATTGTCGCCCCACGCAACAATTGTTCTCACCGGCCGCCCCATTTTCAGGCGCGAAGGGCTTAGCGTTGCGACGTCCGCATCGGAGAGATGCAACGCCTCATCAATATATGTGCCCATCAATGGCTCGAGATCGTAGATTCCGCTGAGCAGCACGCCGCCCGCAACAACATCGTCACCAACCCCGTACCCGGCCTGCCACCCAGCCGCCAACAACATCGCGGCAAGATGCGCGCCAGCGGAATTCCCCGAAACATAAATCCGTCGCGCATCGAATCCCAGTGCTGCAGCCTGCCGATGCAGCGACGCGAGCGCTCGCCGGCATTGCTCCACGATGCTTCCCACGCTGCCCCGCGGCGCCAAAGTGTAATCGATCGCGGCATACGCGACCCCGTTTTCGACGCAATCCGGCGCGGCAAATAGCGATTCGTCCTTCGAGTGCTCCTGCCAGTAACCTCCGTGGATATAAACCAGCAAAGGCGCATCCGCTGAAGCCGCGGGAAAAAAATCAAATGTTTCATCCGGCCGCTCGCCCCAGAGTAGATTTTTCCGGCAGCGAAAACGCGTTTCCGCATCCCGGCTGCGCGCCACGTATTCATGCAGGAAAGGTTCGATCGCAGCCACGCAGCTGCTCGGCGAATACTCCCGCTCGCGCTCAGCCAGCGTCCAATTCCGCCAGTTCGATGGGTCGCTTGTCATGTGATGGCCGATTCCGTCAATCAGTTCGACGGAAACAATACTACAAGTCGGCCCGCAGCCATGGAATCGCGCACCGATTCACAAAGCATGTGTGAGTGGTATCGAGCAGGGCGAATCGAATTCGAGAGAAACCTGTAAAAGGTTTACCGGGAAACCGCGCCATCAAAGGTAAGCTTCATCAAGGACGATGTCCGCTCGCAACGCCTTCGTGGTTGGATGTACAGCCTCCGCTTCCCATGTGCGCAGCAATGCCGAAAAGTAGTGATACCAATAAATATCCGGCACCGCGCGCTGGAATAATCGAGTGATCTCATCCGCCACCGTTCCGTCGCCCTTGTTCATCGTAAAAAACGGAGCGAAATCCACCGCGTCAATTCGCGTTAGAGTCGCCACCAGCGATTCGATCTCCTGCTTTCGTTGGCTTATCAACGAGCGCCATTTTTCAGCGGCCTCATCATCCAGCATTCCGAAAAATGTTCTCCCATCCCCCAGCAACCCCGGATGCTTTCTCAAAAATCCCAGCTGATTGGCTCCATAATTCACGCTGCGCCGAATCAAGTCCGGAATCGTAAACGGCAGATGCTGATGAATGGCTTGTGCCTCCGGAACGTAGCGCACGCAAAATCCCTTCCGGCTCAATCTCAGCCCCAGGTCCGAATCCTCCGCCACACGGAAGCGCGCATCAAACGACCCGGCCCCCAGCACCGCGTCCCGCTTCACGCTCAGGTTGCACGTCACCACGTAGGTGTACTCCCAATATTCGCCAGCCCGCAGCGTCACTTGCGGGAAAAAGAAGGGACTTTGTGTCAGGAATCGCGTCAGCGCACGGTCTTGCGCCGCCGGCGGAAAGCGAAAGTCTCCCAGCACGCATTGCCGTGCCTCTGGGCGGGCTTGGTGCGCTTTGCAGTGCACAGCGAGCAAGTCTGGTGCGGCAATTGTATCGTCGTTGAAAAGCGCGAGATATTCTCCGCGAGCGTGCTGCACGCCGCGCCGGCGTGCCGCTCCCGCGCCTGCATTTAACTGGCGCAAATACTGAAAGGAATAGTTGGGTTGAAAGCTGCGGCAAAATTGTTCGGTTTCATCCGTGGAGCCGTCGTCCACCACAATCACTTCGAACTTTTCCGGCTGCACACTCTGTCCCGCCAGCGCATCCAGACATTCCGCCAATACGCGCTGGCGATTGTAGGTCGGAATGATTACGGAAAATAACGGTGCCTGCGCTTGCGCATGGATCCTTTTTCCGTTCATTGATTCTGCCGGCGAACGCAAGGCGAAGTGTCCATTCGACAGAACCCGCCCGATTCTCGCGGCATACTCCGCCGCCTTCTCGTTGTCGCCCAGTTCGCGGTAACAGCGCAACATCAGCTGTACCGCCCGTAAATACAGCCCGGTTGCCGGCACGCGCCCTCGCACATGGCTGAAAATGTAGCGCAGTTGCTCTAAAGCTTGCGCCGGTTGGCGTCGCTCGAGAAATTCTTCTGCCAAACTGATGTAGCGTGCCATCCGGAAAAAGAGCCGTTGCGCTGGAGGCTCGCCGCTTGTGACCTCGGGAAAGCGTTTTTCGACTAGCAGATACGGCCACACGAAATCCGGATCGTACGCTTTCGGTCCAGTGCTCCTGGACCTCTGGATTAGCGCGCGCACCGCCTCCTGCATGCGCCCCTGGCTGAAATCCTCAAGAATATGTTCGCGTCCTTGCCGCGCGAGGCGGCTCCACAAGACTTGGTCCCGGTAAACGCGGGCTGCGGCGTCGGCAAATTCCTGGGGCGTATCAACGATCAACGCGGTTTCACCGTGTCGCAACGCCATGCCATCTGCGCCCACCGTAGTTGTCACCAGTGGCACCGCGTGCGCCAGCGCTGAAAGATTTTTCGTCTTGATGCCCGTGCCAAATCGCACCGGCGAGAGCGCCACACGGCATTTCGCGAAGATCGGATCCAGATCCGCGACGTACCCAACGCGTAACACTCCCTTCTCCGTCACGCCTAGATCAGCCGGCAGATTGTTTCCGACCAGCGCCAGCTCCGCCGCCGGAAGCTGCGCGCGGATGCGCGGCCATATTTCAGCCAGCATCCAATCGCTTGCGTCGCGGTTTGCAGGATTGTCGAAGTTCGCAAGAAATAGAAAGCCGGATCGCTCCGAAAAAGTGCCGCCCTCCGGCCCCAGGCTCGCAATCATCGGCATTCGGCCTGTTAAAAGCTCGGGCGCCACGCACAGAAAAGCATTTCTATCGTCTTCGGAGATCGTCAGCACCACATCCGCTCGCCGGTACACCTGAAACTCGCGGCTCGTGAAATCGTGCGAGCGTTCATAATCCGACCACTGGCGGGTCAGACCTGCCATCTGTTTTTCGCGGACCCCTTGCTGATCGTCCGTCAACACGGCGATAAATGTTTTGGGCGAGTGGCGCCGTATTTCCTCCATGTAGTGCTCAGGAATCGAAATACCGTTCCAGAACCAATGAAACAGAATCGCAAGGTCGAACTGGTTTTCCTGAAGCAAGCGCTCGAATGTCCATTCCACCGGAAAATCAAATCCCAGAAAGCGCATGCGCTCGGCGTCCGGACAATACACCGGTATCCCCAGTGCCTCCACGCCAGCGGCATATCGCTCGCGATTCACGCCGCTCCGCGCAACGTGCACCACTTTGTGCCCCTGCGCGCGCAGCTCGCGCAACATCTGCATCCATTGCACGTCCGCCCCATGACGATCCGGATGCGGCAACATTTCATGGATCACCAGAATGCTCAGCGGCCGCTCCAGCGCGCCGTCGTTGCTGCCATTTTCCGTTTTCAGTCCTTCGGCCATTGGGAATTCCGTCCTTCTCTCTGCTCTCGTGAAAGGGGCTGCAACGCAAGACCCGCGACGCACACTTGTGCGCGTAAACATCCCAACGCAATCAGGCAATCGCGTTGCCGATTGGTCAAAGTCTTTGGAAATGGAAGATTTTGCGAAACGAGTCGACGTGGGCTTCAAAGAGTGCGAAGAGTTTGCACGGTATTAGACGGGTGGCGAATTGCGAGACCACGATTGCTACAACTCTGCGCAAGCATTAGCATCCGTTAATCAATCAGCCACCACAGAATTTCGTTGTGCATCCGCGCCGTTTCGTTTCGGCACGGACCTCGCCTGGCTCATTACGCGATCAAAATCGCAAGTGGGGTAGAAATTACCGCACGGGTTGCTGTTGCGTCAAACAATGAAGCGTGCCAAATCCCCACACCAAATCCACGGCATGAATGCCAACCACGGCGCGTCCCGGAAACAATTCGCCCAGGATTCCAAGCGCCACGCGGTCGTTCGGGTCATTGAAAGTCGGAACCAGCACGGCCGAATTCGCGATATAAAAATTCGCATAGCTCGCCGGCAGTCGCACGCCTTCGAAATAAAGCGGCGCAGGCATCGGCAGCTCCACCGCTTCGATCTTGCTTCCGTCCTCTAGTCGCGCGCCGGCCAAGCGCTCCCAGTTCTCTTCCAGTGGCTTATAATTCGCGTCGCGCCGGTTTTTCTCGCGAATCAGCACCACCCTGCGCGGATTCACAAACCGGCAAAGATCGTCCACGTGCCCATGCGTGTCGTCGCCAGCGATGCCCTTGCCCAGCCACACGACATTTTTCACTCCGAGGCTCTCGCGCAGCACCGCTTCCGTGTCGGTCCGGCTGAATCCCGGATTACGCACCTGCCGCTTTTGATCCAGCAAACATTCCTCGGTCGTCAGCACGGTGCCGCAGCCGTTCACGTCGATGCTTCCGCCTTCCAACACCACGTCTCCTCCGCCATAGCGCACCGGCAGGATCTGATATTTCAATCGCCGCGCCACTTGCCTCGGAATCGCATCGTCTTTCTGCCAGTCGGGATACCGCGCCCAAGCGTTGAACCGGAAACGCGCGATAGCCACTTCGCGCCGTGGTTTAGCGCGTCTCACAAAAATCGGTCCGAAATCCCGCGTCCATCCGCGATTTGTCGGGAAGCGAAAAAACTGCACGCGTTTCAAATCCACGCCAACTCTTTTCAAAACGCCGCGAACCTGCTTCTCATGCGCCGCTGAATTTACGAGGATCCGCACAAACTCACCCGGCGTGATCTTGCGCACGATTTCGCCGTACACCCATTGAATCGGTTCCAGCTTATCCGGCCAATCCGTAGGATTGTGCGGCCAGCCGATCCACGTCGCCTCATGTTTCTCCCATTCGGCGGGCATGGAAAAACCAAGTGCAGCGGGCACGGCTTGTTCATTCATAGGCGTATGCTTCGTGGAACGCGGCCGTTTCAAGGTTTGTCGTCGAGGAATCGTTGTTCGATGCCGTGATAAGCGTCAATCCGCCGGTCGCGCAGGAACGGCCAATTGCGCCGCACGTCTTCCAGGTGCGCCAAGTCCACTGTGCCGTACAAGATTTCTTCGCGGTTGGTGGAAGCCTCCGCAATCACCACTCCCTGTGGGTCGCACAGAAATGATCCGCCCCAGAATTCCAGTCCGTCGCCGCCCGCTGCGGGAATTTCGTGGCCCACGCGATTCACCGCCGCCACGTAAATCCCGTTCGCGATCGCGTGCCCGCGCTGTATCGTTCGCCAGGAATCGCGTTGCGCCGCGCCATTCGATTCCTTTTCGCTGGGATGCCACCCGATCGCCGTCGGATAAAAAAGAATGCACGCCCCATTCAACGCCGCCAGGCGCGCTCCCTCCGGGTACCACTGATCCCAGCAGATTAGCGTCGCGATTTTCCCCGCCTGCGTCTCAAACGCACGAAATCCCAAATCCCCCGGCGTGAAATAAAATTTCTCGTAATAAGCGGGGTCGTCGGGAATGTGCATTTTCCGATAAACTCCCGCGATCTTGCCATCGGCGTCAATGATCGCCGCCGTATTGTGATACACGCCAGCCGCCCGCCTCTCAAACAGCGGCGCCACCACCACGACCTTCGACTTCTGCGCTACGCGGCCCAGCGCTTCGGTCGTCGGCCCCGGCACGGCTTCCGCCAGGTCAAAATTCGCCGTGTCTTCTCGCTGGCAGAAATATTGCGATTGAAATAATTCCGGCAGACACACCACTTGCGCGCCGCCGCGCCCCGCCTCTTCGATCTTTGCCGTGGCCCGCGCGAGGTTCTCCTGCGGATTGCGACTCACGGCCATCTGCACCAGGCCGACTCCAAATTTTGTTTGCGTTGTCACGGTAAGAAAATCTACACGAATATTCGATGCAGAGCCACACGCAAAAGGCGCAAATCCGCGCGCACGCCGAGTCTGAGGATTGCTGAGTCATCACGCCCCCATGGTTCCCGTCGGCCGCTGCGCGCGGCGCCGGGAGTTGTCGGCGCGATAAGCCTTTGCCTATAGATAACCCCTTGATGAGTCCAGGGGTTCCCAGTAGGCATCGAATCCGGTACCATTAGAATCTAAGCAGTATGCGCAGAGCAGTGCGCTGTCTGCGCCAAGCAAATAGGAACAAGCAGGAAAAGGATCAGATGGGCGTTCCAGTTTCACAGATGTGGACGACGGCTTCCTACGTCATCAGCCAAAGGCTGAAGGGACGCAAGCACTACCCGTTCGTGCTGATGCTGGAGCCACTTCTCCGCTGCAATCTCGCGTGCGCCGGCTGCGGCAAAATTCAATATCCCGCTCACGTTTTGAAGAAGCAGCTCACCCCCGAGGAGTGTTTCCACGCCGTCGAAGAATGCGGTGCGCCGATGGTCAGCATCCCCGGCGGCGAACCTTTGATGCATCCTCAGATCGCCGAAATCGTGGAAGGCTTGGTCGCGCGCAAGAAGTACATCTACCTCTGCACCAACGCGCTGCTGCTGAAAGAAAAGCTGCACCTGTTCACTCCCAGCAAATATTTGTCCTTTTCCGTGCACATGGATGGCCAGCGCGAAGAACACGATTTCGCCGTTTGCCGCGAAGGCACTTACGACAAAGCAGTCGAAGCGATCCGGCTCGCCCTGCAGCGCGGCTTCCGCGTAACCACCAACACCACGCTTTTCGACGGCGCCGACGCCGAAAGCGTGCGCCACTTTTTCGACGATATGATGGACCTCGGCGTCGAGGGCATGATGCTCTCGCCCGGCTACACCTACGATAAAGCTCCCGACCAGGAACATTTCCTCAGCCGGAAAAAGACGCGCGATCTTTTCCGCCAGATTTTGAGCAATCGCAGCGAACGCTGGCGCTTCAACCTAAGCCCGCTGTTCATGGAATTTCTCATGGGCAAGCGCAATTACAAATGCACGCCCTGGGGCATGCCCACCTACAATATTTTCGGCTGGCAGAAGCCCTGCTACCTGCTGCAAGACGGCTACGCCGACACGTTCGAAGAATTGATCCGCGAAACCGATTGGGACCGTTACGGCACCGAAAGCGGCAATCCCAAGTGCGCGAACTGCATGGTTCACAGCGGCTATGAAGCTAGCGCCGTGGATGATATGTTCGGCTCGCTCGGCGGATTCCTCAGCACCGTGCGCGCAACGATTTTCAACAAGTACAAAGACCCCGATGCCATGGGCGGCGCCACGAAAAACTCCGGAAATAATTCCGGCCAGCTCGTGCAAATCGCTATGTCGCCGAAGGCCTAGCAGCTCTCAATCAACATGTCAGAACCGAATACATCTATCTCGCCTGAATCTGGTGCTGAAGAACGGCTCGGCATCGTCCACGAAAATCTGGAGGGCTGGGTTCCCGCCCTCGCGTCAGTTTCAGAAATTCACGAAGCCCTCGAGAAGGCCTTCGACTATCGCGGCGACCTCACCATTACCCTGAAAAACGGCCAGAAAATCGAAGGCTACATCTTCGACCGCAAAATTAAAGGCCCGGCGCTCTCGGATTGCTTCATCCGCGTAATGCCCAAAGATCAGCCGGGGAAACTCTCCATCCCCTATAGCGACATCGCCGCCCTGGCGTTCACGGGTCGCGACACGGCTGCCGGAAAAAGTTTCGCTGCCTGGGTGAAGAAGTACAACGAAAAGAAAGCCGCCGGCGAGAAGAACATCGGTATTGACGCAGAAGAGCTCGAATAGCAACTTCACCTATTGCGCGGAACTTTTTTTCCTCCGCGCGGCCCTCTGTTCCTGATATTCCTTCCACGTCAGATAAACAATCACCGCATCGAAAACCGTCAGCCAGATCAGCGCCCACGAATGCGTGTGCGTGAAGCGATGCACCTGATAGACCATGAACGCACCGAAAACGGCGATCGTCAGCGGGTACGCCCAAATTTTGTTGAACAAAAGCAAAACCACCAGCGCTAATTTCACGACTCCGTGCGCCAGCAAATACAGCGAAGCAAAGGTGGTGCCGTTATCGGCGAACCGCTGCGAAGCATTCAGCACATGCACTGCAAACGGGTGATGCGGCGCGTCGGCCAGCACGTTTTCGCCCAGCCAGCGCACGATGTCGTTCATCTGCGATGGCTTTACGAACCACAGCAGCAGGCCGCTCGCAATTTCGAACAACGCGCCCACGCCCTTCAGCGAAATCCCTACTTCAAACGATTGATGGAGAATCGATTTGCGCTGCATGGTTTGTCGGTTGCTACGAAGAATGGCGCTCCAGCATCGCCAACTGCTCGGCAAAATGTTCGCGCCAATCGAGGGGCAGCGCTTCCAGCTGTGTCACTCGCTGCAACAAAGCTCGATCTGTTCCGTTGTTGAAAAGTCTGTTGATGTCGCTCACCGCAATGCCGTTCGCGTCTTCTGCGATTCGCTCGATCTTGTCTCCCGCGGCCACCGGTCCTTCCTCGACCACCGAAAAATAAAATCCAGAGCGCCCGCTCTGAAGAAACCGCTTCAATATATCCTCGCGCCGAAATTTCGCTGCCAGTTTGAAGCAGGGCACGCGCGGCTGCGTCACCTGCACCGTAGCCTTGCCGATCCGCAGGACGTCGCCAATATGCGTATCCGCTTCATCAAGACCTTCGGTGGTTAGGTTCTCGCCGAATTGTCCCCACGGCAAGTCCATCTCCGGCAATTCTTTCTTCCACAACGCATAGTGTTCCGAAGGATATGCGTACACCGCCTTGTACGGGCCACCATGCACGGACAAGTCCGCCTGCCGGTCGCCATCCAAATCCAGCTGCCGCATCATCACCGGGCCATCAACCGGTTTCTTGAAAATCCCGGTGTTAAACGTCTGGCCCTTCCACGCGATCAGCCGCGGCAGCGCCACATTTACGGATAGCACTTTCATTTTTTCTTCCAGCTCGTCCTCGAACGCAGCCGTAAGTCCAGACCTGCGCAGTCTGAACTCAATGGTCGCACAACTTCCCGTGTTTCACTTACGTTTGCACTCGAGCTCTTGCCCAGGCCTCTCCGATGCTCGTCGGCTCGCTTTCGCTTCGCGCTGGCCCCAGAAAGCTACGAGTCGTTACACCCACTCTCACCGATTTTCGCTCCTACCCAGATATAATCCCCTCGTCCACTCCCGTCTTGAGGAGCAGTCATCATGGCCAAGAAGCGTTTCAAAGATCTCAGCGAGAAAGAGATCCTCGCGCTCGCCATTCAGCTCGAAGAAGAAGACGGCCGCGTGTATAGCGACTTCGCCGACGGCCTGCGCGACACCTATCCCTCCACCGCCAAAATGTTCGAGGACATGCAGGCTGAAGAATCGCGCCATCGCCAGAGTCTGATTGACCTATATCAGCAGCGCTTCGGCAGTCATATTCCCCTGATTCGCCGACAGGACGTAAAAGGCTTCGTCGAACGGCGCCCCGAATGGCTCGTCCGCCCGCTCGGCATCGACAAGGTGCGCAAGCAAGCTGAGCTCATGGAGCTGGAGACGCAGCGTTTTTACGAACGCGCGCTACAACATATTTCCGACGCCTCCACGCGCAAACTTCTCGGCGACCTGGCGGAGGTCGAACGCCAGCATTACGCCGCCGCTGAATCCATCGAAGAAAAACAAGCCGCATCGGGCGCTCGCAAGGAAGAGGACACATCGCAGAAACGCCTTTTCATGTTGCAGATCGTGCAACCCGGCCTCGCGGGCCTGATGGACGGTTCGGTCTCAACTCTGGCGCCGATTTTTGCCGCCGCACTCGCCACTCACAAAACCTGGGACGCTTTTCTCGTCGGTCTTGCTGCTTCGCTCGGTGCTGGAATCTCCATGGCGTTCGCCGAAGCTCTTTCTGACGACGGCTCCCTCACCGGCCGCGGCAAACCGTTGCTGCGAGGAATCGTCACAGGCTCGATGACCACGCTCGGAGGCTTGGGCCACACGCTGCCTTTTCTCATCCACGATTTTCACATCGCGTTTACGGCCGCAGTTGCCGTCGTAATTGTCGAGCTTGGCATCATCAGCTTCGTTCGCCATCGTTATATGGATATGCCAATTGTTTCATCCGCCGTGCAAGTCATCGTCGGAGGCGGCCTAGTCTTCGCCGTTGGCATTCTGATCGGCAGTTCGTGAGCGGTGCAGGTCCACTTTCCGACTCTTGCAGCCCGCTCGGATTTCCTAAATGAGCACTATGCGTAATTCTTTTTCTTGTGCCCGCCCTGTTCACTGTATCTTTAAGTTAGTTTCCTTCTCTCTTGGGGCGTGCCGGCCATGAAAAGGCTCAGTTTCCTCGTATCTCTAATCACCGACGATAATGATTTTCAAGTTGAGCAAGCACGAGCTGCGGAGGCGACCGCTCACCGTCTTGGCCTGGACGTCGAGATCATTTACGCGGGTAACGACTCTATTAATCAGAGTCAGCAACTATTGAACGTTATTCAAGGGGACAACGCAAAGCACCCCGACGCGATTATCTTCGAGCCGGTCAGTGGCACAGCTCTTCCTCACGTGGGTCGCGCTGCAGCAGCCGCGGAAATCGCCTGGGTGGTGCTCAATCGCCAGGCGGACTACCTCGCCGATCTGCGCCGCACCAGCCGCGCGCCGGTATTTTGTGTCAGCTCGGATCATTTGGAAGTCGGCCGCATCCAGGGCCGCCAGCTCGCGGCGCTTGTTCCGCAGGGCGGCGCCGCATTATTTATTCAGGGCCCGTCAGACACTGCTGCCGCCGTGCAGCGCAGAATCGGCATGCAGGAAACCATGCCCCGCAACATCAAGCTCATCGCGATGAAAGGACAGTGGACCCAGGAAAGCGCCTTCAACGCCGTATGCTCCTGGCTGCGCTTGTCCACCTCCGATAAGTTGCCCATCGACGCGGTAGTCGCCCAGAATGACGCGATGGCTCTTGGTGCAAGAAAAGCGCTCCTGGAACAATCGAACGCGGCCGTGCGCGATAAAGTTTTGAGCCTGCCATTTCTCGGCGTTGATGGGCTCGCCAACACAGGAAAGAAGCAGGTCGCCAGCGGAGCTCTCGCCGCAACTGTGGTGATTCCGCCCAACACAATTCTCGCAGTCGAAATGACTTTCAAAGCCCTGCGGGAAGGCGGCGCGCGTCCGTCGGAACTCGCCTTGACTCAACCCGTATCTTTCCCTCCAATCAATGAGCTCTCTGCGAAACGCTACGAGAACAAAGGCGCGTTAACCACTTAAGTAAACTGCGGCTCGCACGCACTTTCTGTCACCGAACGACGCGTCCCAGCGTGCACTCCGCGCCTCGAGAAATCCACAGGCAATGAATTATTCACAGCGGATTAATGCTTGACACTTTTACGTCCGTTCGGTAGTATCGGGGTTCGTCTGTAGTCCTTCCAGCTGGCCTGGATTGACCTGCTCTTTGACAATCGGATGATACATGCCAGAACCCGTTTGGTTACGGTTCGTGCGCCGGGTGTACCGGTGTACGTACCACATTTGAGATAACCGAGCGATTTAAACAGTTCGTTCCCATCCGTGGCATTTCGATGCGAATCGACAATGCACACGAGTGGAAACACCAGATTTCAAACGAGAGTTTGATCCTGGCTCAGAGCGAACGCTGGCGGCGTGCTTAACACATGCAAGTCGAACGCGCAGCATTCTGTAGCAATACAGGGTGTGGGCGCGTGGCGAACGGCGCGTGGCGAACGGGTGCGTAACACGTGGATAACCTTCCTTCAGGTGGGGAATAACCCAGTGAAAATTGGGCTAATACCGCATAACATGACGATGCCACATGGTGTTGTCTTCAAAGCCGCAAGGCGCCAGAAGAGGGATCCGCGGCCGATTAGCTTGTTGGCGAGGTAATGGCTCACCAAGGCTTTGATCGGTAGCCGGACTGAGAGGTTGGCCGGCCACACTGGAACTGAGACACGGTCCAGACTCCTACGGGAGGCAGCAGTGGGGAATCTTGCACAATGGACGAAAGTCTGATGCAGCAACGCCGCGTGGGGGATGAAGCTTTTCGGAGTGTAAACCCCTTTCGACCCGGAAGAATGCCCGCAAGGGTTTGACGGTACGGGTATAAGAAGCCCCGGCTAACTACGTGCCAGCAGCCGCGGTAATACGTAGGGGGCCAGCGTTGCTCGGAATTACTGGGCGTAAAGGGTCCGTAGGCGGTGTGGCAAGTCGGGAGTGAAATCTCTAGGCTTAACCTAGAGGCTGCTTCCGAAACTGCCATGCTAGAGTGTGAGAGAGGCGAGTGGAATTACGGGTGTAGCGGTGAAATGCGTAGATATCCGTAGGAACATCCGAGGCGAAGGCGGCTCGCTGGATCACAACTGACGCTGAGGGACGAAAGCTAGGGGAGCAAACAGGATTAGATACCCTGGTAGTCCTAGCCCTAAACCATCAGGACTTGGGGTGTGCCCTGTACGGGGCACGTCCCGTAGCTAACGCGTTAAGTCCTGCGCCTGGGGAGTACGGTCGCAAGGCTGAAACTCAAAGGAATTGACGGGGGCCCGCACAAGCGGTGGAACATGTGGTTCAATTCGACGCAACGCGAAGAACCTTACCTGGGCTTGAACCGCACAGGACCATCTTTGGAAACAGAGACTTCCCGCAAGGGACCTGTGTAGAGGTGCTGCATGGCTGTCGTCAGCTCGTGCCGTGAGGTGTTGGGTTAAGTCCCGCAACGAGCGCAACCCTTACTCATAGTTGCTACCCGCAAGGGAGAACTCTATGAGGACTGCTCCGGATAACGGAGAGGAAGGTGGGGATGAGGTCAAGTCAGCATGGCCTTTATGTCCAGGGCTACACACGTGTTACAATGCGCGCCACAAAGCGTCGCGAACCCGCGAGGGGGAGCTAATCGCAAAAAAGCGCGCTCAGTTCGGATTGCAGTCTGCAACTCGACTGCATGAAGCCGGAATCGCTAGTAATGGCGCATCAGAACGGCGCCGTGAATACGTTCCCGGGCCTTGTACACACCGCCCGTCACATCACGAAAGTGGGCTGTACTAGAAATCGCCGAGCCAACCGCAAGGAGGCAGGCGCTCAAGGTATGACTCATGATTGGGGTGAAGTCGTAACAAGGTAGCCGTAGGAGAACCTGCGGCTGGATCACCTCCTTTCTAAAAGAAAAGGGAGTACGACCTGCTTCGGTAGCAGGGTTTGCTGCAGACAAACGCAAGCTCCGGCTCGATGTGAATCGAGCCGGGGCTTTTTGTTTTTTACGTGGATTTCTTGCGGGTGGTTAGATCAGCCTCAGGCCGTAACGTTCAGCCCGCTGCTGCTAGGCTGTGATGAAGAGGAACTCGTTCCGGTCGTCGAGCCTGACGCGCCACCTGCACTGAATTGCTCCAGATCCGCTTGCAGTGTCGCAAACGCCGTCTGCGCGCTCGAAAGATTTCCCGCCTGCAGCGCCGTCGAAAGCGAGTTCAAGGCCTGGGAAACCTGATTCCCTTGCTGCCCGCCTCCGCCGCCACCGTGATGTCGGTGATGATGCACCGGGCTCGACCCCTGCTGTTGCTGCTGCTGAAAATCCTGCTGGATCGTCGCGTAATCCCGCTGCGCCCCGGTGATGTTGCCATTCTGCAAGTCCGTCGAAAGAGCAGCGAAGGCCTGTGCGATCGGATTCGAATTGGTCGCCGCAGCCCCAGCCGCAGGTGTAGCTACAGCCGCCGTCCCGGATTGCGCGGTCGCGAAGTTTTGCGATAACGTCGCGTAGTCCTGCTGCGCCTGCGCTAAGTTCCCCGTCTGCAGATCCTGCCCAAGTTGCTGAAACTCACTCTGTACCTGCTGAAATTGTCCCTGCCCAGCCTGTGTGTTCTCTGTGGTGCTTAACAAGGAACTCAGTGCTGTGTTCGCGAGTGCTGATATCGACATTCTTCACCTCATGTACCAATTTTGTGACGCGCTCAGTGTGTGCCGTATTGATACGGTCCAGCCACCGCTGGAGGAGACGAGGATCCGCCCGGAGAGAATCCGCATGTGTAGCGCGTCCGATTCTGTTATCGGCAGCCAATGTCGATACTTGAACACCCCCCTCGGCGCTGCCTCTCCTCGCACACCCGTGTGCAAAGCGTCAGCCAGAACCGCCATCCAGAATGATTCCGCCCCAGCGCTGACAGCAGGCGGGTTAACGGGAACGGTCTGCCTTGAAGGTCTGTTGAGGCTCAACAGCTAGGAAACTACTTCCTTCCGCCACAATCCCGCGCGGCAAATTCTTCCGGGCAGCCAGTCGCTAACGACAAGCGCAGGCTCCATTCGGACGGAAACAACTTCGTTTGCAATCTACTCGATCACCACCGAATACTTCGCCGTTTTCACCGGCTTGGCGTCTTTCTCAAATGGACGCACGTACTCAAAAACCAGCCGCACCATGCCGCTGCCCACCGCTTCGAACGTCCATACCTCTTCACCAGGCGCCCCCACAGCGCCGGAATCAGCTGCGTGATACTCGTTGCCGATTTGTTGCAGCATCGCTGGATCAAGCGGCGCAGCCAAGCGCCAGCTATAACCAGTCGTACGGTTGGCTGTGAGCGTTATCGAAAATTGCTTGCCCGCGAGGACGCGTATTTCCTCCACGCCGCCCGCCGCGTCAAATCCGCTTGAACTCGGCGCGATCTCAGCGGTCCGCGGAGCGGCGGCTGCCACGACCTTCGCCACTCTCGCAGCCTGGAAATTTCCTTCCGTGTCGAAAGTGAAGCCCAGCGTAGCAGTCCCAATTTCAGCGCAAGCGTGGCAGCCGTCGCGCAATAAATACTGCACCATAAATGTTTGCGTTCCCCATCCGATGGATGTCACAGTCGGCAACTTGCTGTCGAAGCGGTCGCCCGGCCATACGCTGATGTGCGGATATTGCTCGGCGAGCGCCACATACGCCGCGTTCTTCCTCATCTCCGCATCAATCGTAAAGCGATCGTCATCAACGTCAATTGGCGAAGGGTTGCCATTCACCAGCAGCACGCCCTCCAGCTCATTGGCGCGAAACGCATACTCGATGTACGCAATGTCCACTCGACCCACGTGCCGAAATGCTCGCAAGTAAACCACTCCCAGCGATCCCGCAAGACTTTCCGCGAATGCCAGCGCCTCGGGCGATGCGCCCGCGGATTTCATTTCATTCAAAAAGCATCGCTCAATGTGGGTGGTATCCGCTTCGCCGCATTTCTGGCGAATAGCGCCGAGTGCTTCGGCAGCTGGATTCCACACCGCAGCGGCGCTCACGCGCGTCACGGGATGGGCCGCCGGCTTCACTGGCTCCTGCGCCACCGCCAAAGAAGAAGCGGCGCACACGAGCGCAAGAACATAGCCGATCCGTGTCATGTAACCCTCGCGTAGAAAGAACTGCTGCTCGCGCTCACCTTACGTGAGAAACGCCCGAGAAGTGAAGAAAGATTTTCCGTTAATTCGCGCTACAACGCGCCGCGCGACCTCACGCTCGCTCACCACTCTCTTCATTCCAAAAAAAACGGGGCGGGTTTGCACCCGCCCCGTGCCATCTCGCCCGCGCAAATCCCGGTACGCTGCGCTCTACTGAGCAGATCCCGGGACCCATACCTGGTCCGAGCTAGAAATATCAATGTCCCGCAACTCTGTTCGGATGCGGTACGAGCGCAGCTCGCCTTTCCCTTTCGTCGGCCGCTTCGTATTCCAGCTCAGGAAATACTGATTCTTTAAAATCGTATCCAGCTGTTCCAGGAATGGCGCAAACGCGATCGGTGTCTGTAGCCCCTGAAAGAAAGAATACCCGCCGGTCTTGTCCGTGATCTGCGCCAGGTTGCTCTGCCCGTAATTCACGCGGAACATGTTGTGGCCCGCGCGGCCTACTCCGGAGCAATACAGTGTGTGAAGAATCACTCCGGCCTTTTCCGCCGCTACATACGTGCTCTGGATGTCCGGGCTGAACGGGTCGCCGCGGAAGCGATCGATCCCATCGGCGATCAGCAGAATTTCCCGCCGCACGCCCGGCGTCTCCGGCCAGCCCTTGATCAAGCTCATGGTCGAAAGATAAATGCTGGAATAAGCGCCGAAATTTCCCAGCGGCAGGCGCAGAGTCTTGGCCACCGCTTCGTGGTCGTTGCTGAACTGCGAAGCGGGCTGCACTCCGCCGTTGCTGGCATAAAATACTCCGACGCCGGTGGTCTTGGGCTGAGCCACTATAAACGACTTGATATCGTTGAGTTGATTGCCCAGATCGGTGGAGCTGGCTTCGTCAATCACAATCGCTAGTTGCAGCAAGGCCTTTTCGCCCTGTGCGGGAGTCCAACCCGTCACCTCTCTCTTTTCCTTGCCCTCATAAACGCCGATGTCATCTTTGCTGATTGCTGGCGGTGCCGTGAATTTCGGCCCCAGCACAGTGACGACGGTTGTTACCGACGCAGTTGCGGGAGCTTGGGCTTGCGGCGCTCCTGCCACCGCCAAAAATGCAGCGACCACCAGAACACTTGCCACGAGGTAAACCGATTTGCGCATAACTATCTCCTAGCTGGAGGGATGTCCGCCCTGCGTCGCACTTGCGCGGGACCAACAGGATTGCAGGAGTTCCGCCAGATGGCGCAACTCTATTGAGCCTGCCGGAATCTGTCAAGCCCCGGCAGAAATGTCCTTCAATCGCCCTCAGTTATTGGGATGCTCAGTAAACGAGGCTAAGATGCTTGCGCCGCTCGAGCCATTCTTCATTGTTGAAGATTTGCGGGGTCAGTTCGATCAGCCGCGGCAACATGTTGAAAATCCCCACCGGGCCCCACTCCGCGCCCTTGCGCGTGCGAAATCCCTTGCGGTTCAGTTCCTCGGCCACTTTCACGAGAGAAATATCCTGAATGATCAGCTCCATCATCGAGAGCAGGAATTGCATTTCGGCCGGATTCTGCTCCAGATGCTCGCAGTCTCCAGCGACGCGAAACCCGAACGGCGCATCTTCCAGGCTTGGTGAGGGCTCGGCCGGCACCGCCGCCGTGCGCTCCCACTCCACCGCCACCAATTTCCATCCGGCCTGCTCCCGCTGTCTCACGTACGTCGGGTCCAGCGCTCCCTGCAACGACTCTCGAATGCGCTCGCCGTCGGCCATGCTGCCTCCTGAGTTACGCAATTTCGGATTTCAGCGCTTAGGGCTGCTCCTGCCGCCTCGAAGACACCCTCCCCGGGAAATGCTGTTCGGAATTCTGCAATTCTCATGCCCATGACACGCGGAAAAAAGCCGATGCGGCGCAATAAGTTAGGCCTCACCGCCCCTGTGCTGTAGCCCCGGAGTTGCCCGCTTCTGGGACCGCCCTGTCGCTCAAGCGAACAGAAATCAGGCAGCCACCGATTCCGCTCAAGCTCGGTTGGCCGGGAAGGCACTTCGGAGTATGTCTGGGAACGATCGCTTTTCGTCAGGGCACGGCTTTAGCCGTGCCGTAACCACCGCAATGCCGGAGCGGCTTTGGCCGCTGAGGGAATGAATTGGCCGCAGCGCCGATTCGGCCCCAGCGCGCCACGACCCGTCAAAACCTCGCCACAATTCCACCACTCTGTCGTAATATGTGTGCGCCCAGTTTACCTGCAGTTCCCGGTTACATCCCAATTCCAATCCTCGTGGGGGAAATAATGAAGTTTAGGCAATTTGTGGCAATTTTCGTCGCCGCCTTATCCATCGCATCCGTGGCAAGCGCCGATACCGTCGCGCTAAAAAATGGAGACCATCTCACCGGTACGGTAGAAGTTTCCGACGGCAAAGACGTCACCCTGAAAACCGACTACGCCGGAGAAATCAAAATCCAATGGTCCTCCGTGCTGGAACTGAAAACGGACAAGCCAATTTACGTCGTCACTCCGGACAAGAAAACGGTCAGTGGCACGGTCACGACCGACGGCTCAAACCTGGTAATCCACACCGCAAATAACGGCTCAGTTCAGGTGCCGCTTGCGCAAGTCAGCGTCGTCCGCTCCGCCGACCTCGAAACTGCCTACGAGAAGAGCCTGCACCCCGGCCTGCTCGAAGCATGGAAGGGCGGCGTGAACCTTGGCTTCGCAGTTGCGCGCGGCAATAGCGAAACCACCAACCTCACCACCGGTTTCACCGCCGACCGCAAAACCTTGCGCGACGAATTAACGCTGTACGAGTCTTCCCTGTACTCCACCAGCGACCTGCCCGGCGGCGGTGTGCTCGCCAACTCCATTCTGGGCGGCGCGAAGTACGACCGCAACTTTACCAAGCGCATGTTCGTGTTCGTCAGCGCGGATTACGCGCACGACGCGCTGCAAGATCTGAACCTGCGCCAAATCTACAGCGGCGGCTTGGGTGTCCACATCATCAACAATCCCAACACTACTTTCGATTTTCTTGCTGGCGGGAACTACACCCGTGAAACCTACGGCAATGGCGCCGCTATCGCTGTTGACCGTAACCTCGGCGGCATCACTCTCGGCGAAAATTTCATGCACAAGTTCGGCAAATCCACCACGTTTACCGAGGTCTTCTATTTCTATCCGGACCTCAGCGATACCAGTGAATACCGGCTCTCTCTCGACGCAGCTTCCGTCACCAAGATCAACAAATGGCTGGGCTGGCAGACGTCTCTCACCGACCGCTACGTCACCAATCCGCCCATCGCCGGCACCAAGTCAAACGACGTGATCTTCTCCACCGGCATCAACGTCAGCTTCGCGCACTGATCGCGCATCGCTCGCACGAGCATCGCCCGCAGTGGGATCGGTAGTCAAAGGGTCGCGCGCATGTCCCCGCGGGAACATCTAACGGAGAAACGTAGGTGCGGGTCTCAGACGCGCCCCTTGGATCCAGGTGGCTCGGTTGACATCATTCGCAGCCGCTCGGTTTTTGGTAGCGCCGGTGTCTTGCCGGCTCTTTTCGTGATCGGGGGCGCCGCACCAGCGCCGTAGGCGCGGTAGAAGTTAGCCTAGGCCGGAAGGCCTGGGAAGCCATATCAAAACATTCCCGAGCGCCGTAGGTGCGACACAGCTTTGCATCCGTAGCCGCAAACTATTGCCATCAATATTGCTTCTGCCAAAACCTAGGATGTCACCAGAGCCAGATGGCTTCTAGTTACTCACAGCCTTCGGCAAATTCCAGTGCTGCCAAACGCTCACAACGCGCAGCAAGAAACAAAACGTTCCGCCCACCACTGCCGCCATCGTCGGGGTAAGCCTTAGCTTTCTGCACAGGATCAGCAACGCCGACCCGGCGAGCGCTGCGGTTGCATACACCTCAGCCCGCAACACCAACGGCACCCGCGCCAGCAGAATGTCGCGCAGCGTTCCTCCGCCCACCGCCGTCAGCCCGCCCAGCAAAATCGCGATGAACGGATGCACTTTGAAATCCAAAGCCTTCTCGGTGCCCGCCACCGCAAAGAGCGCCAGTGCTGCTGCATCCAGCACCACCATCACCGGCCCCGGAATCGCCAACACGTAACGATGCAGGAAGAAAACGATCGTGCCGCCGGTAAACGCCATCGCCGAATACCGCCAGTCGCGCAGCGAAGCCGGCGGCGTCGCGCCAATCAATAAATCGCGCATAATCCCGCCGGCCAGCGCAGTGGCGAACGCCAGCACCATCACGCCCAGCAGATCCAGATTCCCCGCCGTCGCCGCCGTCGCCCCTTCAATCCCAAACAGCAGCGTCCCGGCCATATCCACCACAAAAAGCAGCCTGTTGTCGTCTCTGCTCATCACTCCCGCGCGCCCCTCCGCACCCTCAAAATCCCCGGCCAAACTATCATGAATTCCAGACTCTCGCAGCCTCCCCGCCCTGCCGCGCCCGAGACATAATGTGTGTGTCGGGACGACTGATTTTCCTCAAGGCACCTCTGCAGCCGTGCCACCGCCGCCGCAATTTCGGGGCGGCTTTAGCCGCTGAGACCCTGCATTTCGACTCCTCCCCCGGGGCCGGGTGGACCGCCCCAGGCCCTTTCCTCGGGTTATCAGTTGCGAAGCATCATTTGCTGGCGCGCGTTGGCCGCAGGTGGGGGGCTATGCTATAAGTACGAGTCCGCTTATTCTGAGGAAATTGTGCCGTTTATAAATTTTCCCGCTCGCGAAATTAACTGCAAGCTTGTTTACTACGGCCCCGGCCTTGGCGGGAAGACCGCCAACTTGCAGTGGATCTACGAGCACACCGGAGCGAATCAAAAGGGAAAGATGGTTTCGCTCGCCACCGAAACCGATCGCACTCTTTTCTTCGATTTTCTTCCGCTCGATCTCGGCACCGTGCGCGGCTTTCGCACGCGCTTCCACCTCTACACCGTGCCCGGACAGGTTTTTTACGAAGCCAGCCGCCGCCTGATCCTAAAAGGCGCCGATGGCGTAGTCTTCGTCGCCGATTCGCAGGAAGAACGTCTCGACGCCAATCTCGAAACTCTCGACAACTTGCGCGAACATCTAAAAGATCACAATTTAGATTTCACAACGATCCCCTACGTCCTCCAACTCAACAAGCGCGACCTCCCCAATATTCTCCCCGTCGCCGACTTGCAGAAACATCTCCTCGTAAAAAACGAGCCCACCCTCGAAGCCGTAGCCGTCACAGGCCAAGGCGTCTTCGACACCCTGAAAGAAGTCGCCAAACTAGTCCTCGCCGAACTGAAGAAAAACGCCTAAGGCGCCGGGATTCGTGCAAGGTGGGTCGTGGCTGGCGATTCGAAGATTTGCCCTTCAGTACATGTGAAACATCAGTTCTGCCGTTTGTGCAACGGCGGCAGGCTTTCCCTCAGCGCCTGTAGCCGGCTTGAATTTCCACTGGCGCACCGAATCGATTGCTTTTTGATTCAATCCGCACGGAAGCCCGTGAACCAGACTAATTCGATTAGCCGATCCATCCGCTCCAACGACCACCGAAAGCGATACGGTCCCCTGAATCTTCGCCTTTGTAGCCGCGTTAGAGTAGCCCGCCTGTGTGCAGTAAACGCAGGACGGATACGAATAGCCGTTTTTTCCAGAAGCGGGGAATTCGCTGTCACCCGCGTCGTGCTCGGGGTTGACCCACACCTCGACGTCGGTGAGAGGCGGAACGTGGGATTTAGTGACGGGTCGTGCATGGAGTGCTCGCATCGTCTCGGTCAGCGGAATCGCGATCCTGTCTTCGAAGATTTGTTTTCGATCTGAAATGCGCCACACCTTCAGCCTTAGGTCGACTCGGTCCGATAGATCTTCCGTGATACCTTCCGCAACAAGCGCTCCCTCCCCTTCTTCTTCATAACACGCCGTTACGTCGGGGGCATCGAAGGATTCCGATACCACCCGGTCCTGCGCCACACTCCACAGTGATTTTCCTCGGCTGATCAGGAAAAATCCACGAGCCTCCTTGTTCAGGCCTCTCGAAAATTCCGAAGCGAGCCACTGGCCCAACTCAGTTGGCTTGCCATGCATTTCCGCAAAGTCGACGACCAGAACTTTTCTTGGTGTGGTCGACCCCTTGACCTCAATGGAAATCGCTGCAGCAGCGTCAGCTGCCAGATCGTGGATGCCTGGTTCACTCGCGGCTTGGCCGTTTGTCTTCGTTGCGAGAAGTAGGAGAATTGAAATGACAGCAAGAAAACACAGATTATGCGCGAACACCCGCCGGCAGGTAGTCACGGATGTAGGACGAACGTACGGCATTGGGAATCTCGTCTATGCGTGCGCCACGCCGCCGCGAAACGCAGCCACGGCCTTGCCTTCATCCGTAAACGTGGGAATCGACTGTATCAACCGCGTAAGCTCCAAAACTTCGCGCACGTGCCCAGTCGGATTCAGCAATTTCAAACCGCCGCCCTGCCGCTCCAGCGTCACAAATGATCGCACCAGCGTGCTGATCCCCGAGCTATCCATTTGCGACACGGCGACCAGATTCACAATCACTTCCGACGCTCCGGCCTCGGCAAACTTGCGCAGTTCAGCGCTCAACGAATCATTGCTCGAGCCAATAATAATCCGCCCCACCAAATCCAGAATAATTACGTTGCCGGTTTTTCGCGTCGAAATTTGCAGGCCCATATTCGCCTCCCAGGCCGCGCTCGCGACCCTGCTCTCACGTGGCGTTCACCAGGCGCAAGCCCCGCCCGTCGTCGAGCGCCCGCGCCAAGCAGCCGCGCTGATTCCCAGATGCGCAGCCAAGTGGCCGCATTATAACCCCTTCGGCAGTTGCCAAAGCAAGCTCTGCGCATCGTACGTCGCACCAAAGTATCCGCGGCGCCGCTCGCCGAAAAAACGCTCGCGTCAGATTTTGACTTTGTAGCGGCCGGTTCAGTCTCATCGAACCGGGCAGCAGTTGCTTTTCAAGTAGGTGTTGGATTTGGAGGGGCACGGCATGCCGTGCCCGCGCTCCAAAAGGCCGCGGCTTTAGGTTGGTTTCGTCCGAGCGCACTTCGCCGCGCCGGCGGCGCTCAACAAGCGCCAGGGTGATTTCACAGAAAGCCCGTATCCCCATGAATCAAAACGCATTAATCAGCAGCCCTTCAGAAATAAAAACGGGAGGCAGATGCCAGGTGGCATCCACCTCCCGGGGTGGGTGGGGTTGTTGCTAGAGCGTCGCAGAACTGGCTTGCGTGTGGAGAGCCTGACGCCCTGGCAATCCAGCGTTTCCGCCGGAATCCACTGTTGTTAGAATCCTTACCACGCGGAGAGAAACGGTGTCAACTCCATTTGGCGCTTTGCAGCCGCGCGTCCGCGATTTTCATAATCCGCCAAACACCACAAGCCAATTCCGCTACTGCCATGTGTCCGGGTAAACACGGCGTGCCACGGTCAATTCTCCTGCGCTACCCTTGATGCACCTTCGCGGGTTGCCGATCCAAAGTCTCGCGCACGCGCCGCGCGAGCTCTTTCGGCACATAAGGCTTCTGCAAGATTGTCAGACCTCGCTCTTGCGCATCTTGAAGCAGTGCCATTTCGGGACTGTACCCGGTCGCAAAAATCACCGGAACGTCTTTTTTCTCGGCGCTGATCCGCGCGTATGCCTCCGGCCCATTGATCTTCGGCAGCACCACGTCCAACAGCAACAGGTCGATGCGGTCGCGATTCGCGAGAAACATGCTCACAGCCTCTTTTCCGTCGCAGGCGATTAGTATTTCGTATCCCAGGTTTGCAAGCGTTTCGCGCGCTAGATCCCGCAGCCCTTCATGATCTTCGGCGATCAGAATCGTTTCCGACCCGCCGCGCACGGGCCGCGAATCCTCCACGTTTGCTGGAGTCTTTTCACCGACCGGTGTCGCCGGAAGATAAACGCGAAACGTCGTGCCGATTCCTACCTCGCTGTACACATGCAGAAATCCTCCATGCTGCCGCACGATTCCATACACGGTCGCCAGCCCCAGTCCCGTGCCTTTTCCCGTTTCTTTGGTGGTGAAAAAAGGCTCAAAAATCCGCTCCAGCGTCGCTGCATCCATCCCTATGCCGGTGTCCGTCACCGCCAGCATGCTGTAATGGCCGGGGCGAGCGAAGGTATGCGCCGCGCAATATTTCTCATCGAAGACCGCGTCGCGCGTTTCTATGATCAGCCGTCCCCCTTTCGGCATCGCGTCGCGAGCATTGATGCACAGATTCATCAGCACCTGGTCCACCTGCGTGGGATCGGCGCGCACCAGCGTCAAATCCGTAGCCAGCTTGGTTTTTATCTCGATATCGCTGCCGATCACCTTCTCCAGCAGGCTGAGTGTCTCCGTGACGTTCTGGTTCAGGTCCAGGTTGCGCGGCTCCAGAATCTGCCGGCGCGCAAATGCCAGTAATTGACGAGTGAGGGCCGCCGCGCGAATCGCCTGATGGCGGATCTTGTCGAAGTGGCGATGTAAACGCGCTTCGGGTTCCGTCTCGTCCAGGCCGATCTCAGCCCAGCCCAGCACCGCCCCGATCATGTTGTTGAAATCGTGCGCGATTCCTCCCGCCAGCTGTCCGATCGCTTCAAATTTCTGCGCCTGCCGCAACTGTTTCTCCAGTGCAATGCGTTCGGTCACGTCCTCAACCATCAGTTCCACAGTGTCGCCGTGTCGCCGCGCGTCTCGCGACCGCCGCCCGATCAACCGCACCGTGATGATCTTGCCATCCGTTCGTTTCCATTCGACGGTGGCGTCGCCGTGGTCGTGCTCTTGGTACCAGTGGGCGATTTCGTCCCGCTTCGAGCCATCGCAATACAGTTTCACCGTGTTGCCGAGCGACAGAAACGCCTCAATCGATTCGTAACCCAGCATCTGAATCAATGCTGGATTTGCGTCGAGCAGGGTCCCCTCGACTGTCACCCAGTAAATTCCATACGTCGCATTGTTGACCAGGCCCCGGTAACGCGCCTCGCTTTCCCGCAGTGCTGCCTCCGCGGCCTTTCGCTCCGTCACATTCAGAATGCTGGCGCGAACTAGCCTCCGTGTCGGCGACGGCAGGCGTACCACCCGCACTTCGCACGGTATTTCGTCTCCCTGTGAATTCCGGTGCATCCATTCGAAGTGCGACCGGGCGCCGGGCGTGGCCCGTTCCATCCATTCGCGCGCGGCTTCTGCCGAATGCCGCCCGTCGGGTTGAAACGGAGGACTCAATTCACCCGGCCCGGAGCGCAGCAGTTCGCCACGTGTGACTCGAAAGAGTCGTAGCGCGTTCTCGTTGCAATCGCTGAACGTGCCGGTCTCCAGATCCAACACCACAATCGCGTCCGGCGCATTTTCCACCAGCGTGCGAAAGCGCGCTTCGCCTTCTCGCAGCGCCTCCGCGGCTTCCTTCTCCGCGTCGCGCAGCAGCTTGCCTTCCTGCGCCCGCAGAATGGCCATCGGCAAACGCGCGAGCTGCTGTTTCAAAACGTAATCGGCGATCCCTACCTTGATGCATTCCACCGCCTTTAAATCGCCCAGCGTTCCGGTAACCAGAATCAGCGGAATGTCCTGGCCCGATTTCACGATTTCCGAAAACGCATCCATGCCCGTCCATCCCGGCATGCGGTAGTCCGAGAGCACCATATCCGCGGATCGCTGTTGCACTCTCTCGACGAATTCCTCGCGCGTGCTCACCGAGTCAATCTGTAAATCGATTCCGGAGTTCTTCAGCTCGCGAATCGTCAGTTCCAGGTCGGCGGGATTGTCTTCCGCGATTAGTATCCGCAGCGGTTTCGACAGGACCGAAGAGTCTTGCGAGCGAATCTCAGGCATCAATTGCGTGGCTCCTACGTGCTTTGAAACGCCGCGGCCGGTGGCTTGCTATTCACCAACAGCCAGTACATTCCCAGCTGCTGTACCACTTCCTGAAATTCCGCGAAGTTAACCGGCTTTTGGATGTAACTATTGACTCCCAACTGATAACCGGCGGCCATGTCTGACTCTTCTTTGGAGGAGGTCAGCAAAATCACTGGTATCGCCTTGGTGCTCCGCTCATTCTTGATTTGTTGCAACACCTGCAGCCCATTTACTTTGGGCAGCTTCAGGTCCAGCAAGATGAGCGTCGGCCGGTTCTCCGCACTGCGCCCGGAATGTTCGCCGCGGCGAAACAAAAAATCCAAGGCTTCCGCGCCGTCGCGCAGGTGCAGTATGTGATTGGCCACTTTGCATTTCTTCAGTGCGTGCAGTGCCAGCTCCGCGTCTGATGGGTTATCTTCCACCAACAGAATTTCCACCGGTTCCCCTTCAAGCATGTTTGATCTCCGTGGTCCGCGAATTCTCGGACACTCCCGACGCAGGACTCAGCGTGAAGAAAAAAGTAGCTCCCGCGTTGACCTGCGATTCCGCCCAGATTTCACCTCCGTGCCGCCGAATGATCCGCTGCACCGTCGCCAGCCCAATCCCTGTTCCTTCAAACTCCTCCTGGCGATGCAGGCGCTGGAACACCCCAAACAGCTTATCGGCATACTGCTTGTCAAAGCCCACTCCGTTATCCCGCACAAAAATCGCGGTCCGGCCATCGCTGATACGGGAACCGACTTCGATTACCGCAAGCGGCTGTTTGCGCGTGAACTTCACGGCGTTTGATAGCAGATTAATCAAGACTAATTTCAGCAGGCCGGCGTCGCAGTTCAATTCTGGCAGCGGCTCGATCCGCCATTCGATGTTTCGCTCCTCCGCCTCGGGCGGCAATTCGGCGATGGCTTGCTTCACGACATCACCGATTTGCACCCGCTTGCGCGTAAATTCCCGGCGCCCGATCCGCGCCAGATTGAGCAGATCATCGATCAGTTGCCCCATATGTGTGGCGGCGTCGAGGATGCGGTCCAGGTAGCGAATCGCTTCCACAGGCATGCCTGGCGAATATTCCTCTTTCAGAATGCGCGCAAACCCGTCCACGTGTCGCAGCGGAGCCCGCAGGTCGTGTGACACCGAATAGCTGAAGGATTCCAGTTCACTGTTCACCGCGCTCAACTCCTCCACGCGCGCCCTGAGTTGCGAATTGAGTCCTTGGATCTGCTCCTCCGCATCCCGCCTCGCGGTTATGTCCTTGGTTATTTTCACGAATCCGATCAACTTTCCGGCAGCATCGTGCACCGCAGTGATGGCTACTTCCGCCCAGAAGCTCGAGCCGTCCTTGCGTACACGCCAGTCCTGATCTTCTATGTGCCCGGTGACGGCTGCCTGCTGCAACTCCCTCTCCGGCTTGCCGTTTGCGATGTCTGCTTGCGGGTAAAATCGAGACAAGTGCTGGCCCATGATTTCCTCTTCTGAATAACCCTTAAGGCGCTGCGCCCCGGTATTCCAGCTGGTGACCAAACCTTGCGCGTCCAGGCTCATGATCGCGTAGTCCTTCACCGAGTCAATCAACAGCCGAAATCGTGTCTGATGCTCCAGCGCTTCTTGTTCCAGCCACTTGCGCCGTGTCACATCCCGGATGCTGCCGGATATCAGCGTGCCTTCTGCGGTTTCCAGTGGGCTCAAACTGATTTCAACTGGGAACTCGGTTCCGTCCTTGCGTCGCCCATGGAGCTCCAGCCCGACTCCCATGGAGCGCGGCTGTGGCGCTTGCGTGTAAGCTTCGCGATGACTGGAGTGCTGGCCCTGCAAGCGCTCCGGCACCAGAACTTCGATGGGCGCTCCAATCAGCTCTGCGCGAGAGTAGCCAAAAAGTTTTTCCGTTTGCGCGTTGACAAGTTGAATCCGCCCGCTCTTGTTTACAATCACAATCGGGTCCGGCGCCGTCTCCAGCAGGTCGCGGAATTTTTGCTCGTCCCTTTTGCTTTGCGTCACATCCCGATTGCTCTCCAGCACCGCGCTGGCGTTGCCGCGCACGTCGTGCCGCAGTGCCCAGCGGCTGGAAACCACCGCGACCGAGCCGTTTCGGCATCGGTGCCTTAATTCCCCTTGCCAATGCCCCTTGTCCAGTACCTCGGCTTGAATCTCGGCCAACTCCTTCGGAAATTCCGTGTGCAGCAACTCGCGTGTCGTCCTGCCGCGCGCTTCGTCTCCGCTCCATCCATAGAGCCGCTCTGCCGATCGATTCCAATACGTGATTTCGTCATCCAGGTTGCGCACAAATATTGCGTCCGAAGTAATATCCAAGAGTTCCGCCTGTTCGCGGAAGCGGTTCTCAGTGATGTGCAGGTCAATTTCCAGTTCGCGCCGCTCGTGGACTTCTCGTTCCAGCGCTGCGTTCGCCTGTATCCACTGGCTAATGTTCGGAAGCTCCACGGCCTTGGGAACAAGTCGCGCCAGCAAGATGGCCGTCGCAACCGAGGCCACCGCAGTGACCGCCTTCAGCACACCCGCCAGCCAATACTGCGCGTGCCACAGATTCCACACTTCCATCAGGTGCGTCGCCCCGCACGCTACGATGAACACCCCAAACAACCCGAACATCCAGCTGAATGGCAGGTCCCGCCGCTTGCGCACGAACCACAGCAGCGTGAACGGAATCGTGAAATATGAGAGTGCAATCAGCGAATCGGAAATCACGTGCAGCCAAACCAATCCCGGATTCCACAGGTAGCAATACCCATGCGGCATAAAATCGCCCGGCCCGAACAGCTGTCGCATAAAATCCATCGCCGTCCTTTCGCCGCTCTCAGTACCGATCGAGGTATTTCTGCAGCCGCAAAGCCGGAAAAACATGGTTTCGCCTAAACGCGCGTACCCATAAGCACGGAGTCTCACGAAGGACTAATCGGAAGATTTGTGGAAGACTTGCGCGTTGAACCGAAGTGAAACACCTGGCCATTCGCCCGCGAATCCAAGCCGTCAACGCGAAATCTCAAGCTGTGACGAGCCATGGAACTGCGTGTCATCGCGAACGGGGTACCGCGCTTTATCTTTCTCGCCGCGGTTTGGCAGTCGCGGGATTCAGAAAGGGGCCGGCTTTTCGGGGAAACCAGCTCAAGCTACGCTGTGGAAAGGGCCGGAGTGTAACCGCTAAATGCTTACCGTTAATAACGAACGAAGTGCCGATCCCGCGACGGTCAGGGCGATGATTACTTTCCCGGCTCTGCCTGCTGCGGTGGGTGGCTGACAAAATACTGCGTGATCCCCGCGGAAAGCTGCTGCAATCCGGCGGTCACGTTCTTATCCATCGCTTCCACGATCGCCGGTACATTCTTCTCTGTCACCGGTTCATCGTGCGTATAGATCTGGCTCCATACCGTCGTATGCGAGGCCGGATCGTACAACTCCAGTTGGATCGTAAATCGTGCCACTAGCTCCGGCTGGTCCACACCATACATCGCGAACAAGTGGCCGCGCACCACGTACTGCCCGCGCACGTTGCTGGTTACTTTCGACACTGTGCGATATTGCCCCGATGATCGCAGGATCGTCACCAACATGTCCTGCACCATGTCCGCCGCCGGTTCCGCCCAGCGATCGTATTCATACGTCCCCAGCTGTACGGGTCCCGACCCATACACCAACCGGTCGTCGTGATAGAGATGCGACGCCACCAGGCGCGCCACCAGCAGCGATACGGGAATCTGCCCCGATGGGGAATTCGCGGGCGCCGGGTTCACGTCCAGCACGTAATACTTGACGGGACGCGCCGCGCCGCATCCGGCCGCCAGCATTGCCAGCATCAGAAGTGCGCTAATTTGCATGCGACGGCTCAACACTCTTCGCTCCTTCCCGCGTTGCTTCTTCGCGTCATTGCCTAAATGTTGCTGCAAACGAATTCTCCCGTCGCCTGCCCTCAATCTCGACTATTTCGGCGGTGCTGACCCCGGCACGTGTGGCTTGGGATCGGCCGAGCGCAATATCGAATAGGGCCGCGTCTTGATGGACTCGGTAAAGGAATTCAGGTTCTCCGTAACGTGGCGCAGGTTATCAATAATCTCGTCCAGGTTTTCCTGATTGTCCGTCACTGTATCATTCAACGATGCCACGATCGAATTCACGTTCACCAGCGCCTTGCGCAGGTCAATGATCGCCTGCCGGATGTCCGCCCGGTTTTCGGTCAGCATCCCATCCAGATGTTGCAGCGTCTCGTCTGCCTGGTCGGATGTTTTATGGAAACTTTCGATCACAGGCTTCAGGTTGTCTGTCGCGTCGTTAATATGTCTAAGCGTCGAGTGCACCAACGGGCGATCCTCGTCCAGCATGCCGCGCACGTTGCTCAGACTCGCGGAAAGGTTTGCGCGGTTCTGATCGTTCAGCAGGTCGTTCACCCGGTCCATCGTAACCTTCAACTCCACTACCCGCGAATTCAGGTTCTTTATCAACTCGCTCGCTTGCGGCGTCAGCTGGTTGATGCTCTCCGCGATGTCCGAAAAACTGGTCGGCTCTTTTGATTTCAGCACGGCATCGCGCTGCGCCCGCGGGGCTGCGGGCGAACCTGCCAGAATTTCCAGGAAATTTTCGCCCAGCGGGCTGGTGCTGGTCACCACCACCGTGCTGTCCGTCTTCACCGGGACGTCCGGTTTCGCACTGAAATCCACTTTCATGCGCGTAGGGTCTTGCGAATCAAACTGCACTTTGCTCACACGTCCAATGGGAGGGCCGTTCAGGTAACGAACTTCCGCGCCAGGTCCTAATCCGCCCGCGTTCTTGAAATACGAATGGTACGGCGTGTTGGCTTTGTCGAGCGTTCCGGAGAGCGCAAATACCGTGGCAGTCAGCAACGCCGCCACCACCAGCACAAAAATTCCGACGAATGCTTGCTCGCGCTTCGATTCCATCCGTGTCCTCGACCATTTCTGCGTGCTGAACCGCGCAGATGCCCCTTGAATGCGGGCGAGTATATCATGAGCCCTTTACTTCGCCAGTCCCGCCGCGCTCGCTCCGGTCCTGGCTATTGACGCTGCGGCGGTACGTCCCCAGTCAGCATTTGCAGGTAATCAATCTCCCCCGTCAACTCCGGTTCCGGTACTCGGTCCAGAAACTGCCGCACGCGCGGCTGCAGGCTCTTCTGCATCTCCGCCACGGTGTCATTGGCGACGATCACGCCCTTATCCAGCAAAATCATCCGGTCGGCGATCAAGAAAGCGCTCGCCAGCTCGTGCGTCACGACCACAATCGTGATGCGAAACGCCTTTTTCAACTTCAATATCAGCTCGTCAATTCCCGCCGCGATGATCGGATCCAGCCCCGCCGAAGGCTCGTCGAAAAACAATATCTCCGGGTCCATCGCCAGCGCCCGCGCGATCGCCGCGCGCTTTTTCATCCCGCCGCTCAATTGTGCCGGCATGTAACTCTCAAAGCCCGAAAGCCCCACCTGATCCAGCTTCAATCGCACCATGATTTCTATCGTGGATTCGTCCAGGTTGGTATGTTCCTGCAGGGGCAGCGCCACATTTTCCCCGACGGTCATAGAACCGAACAGCGCCCCGCCCTGGAACGACATTCCCATCTTTTTCAACAACTCATCGCGCTCCTCATCCGAAATAGACGCGAAATCCTTGTTCTGAATCCAGATCTCGCCCGAACTCGGCTGCTCCAGCCCCACCAGCGTGCGCAACAAAGTGCTCTTGCCCGAGCCCGACCCGCCCAGAATCACCAGCGTCTCTCCCGCGGGCACTTCGAAGGTGATGCCGTGCAGAATTTCGCGCTCGCCGTATTTCACGCGCAGATTGCGCACCGATATCGCTGAAGGCGTCGCGCTGCTCTTCGGTGTCGGCGTAGTAGGGCTCATCTATTTACCGTGGCGACGTCACGTAGAAAATTGTCGTGAAAATCAGATCCACAATAATCACCAGAAAAATCGACTTCACCACGGCAGCAGTCGTCGAACGACCCACTTGTTCGGATCCCAGCCCTGTCGAAAAGCCTTCCTGGCAACCGACTGCCGTGATCACCAGCCCGAACATCGCGGCCTTCACCAGCCCGGTCATGATGTCGCGCTGCAGTAGCGCGTTCAGCGTCGCTTGTATGTAGCTGCCCCACGTAAACCCCGCGCTGGTAACTCCAAACAGTCCTCCGCCCAGCACTCCCATGAAATCCGCCCAGATCGTCAGGCAAGGCACCATCAGCAGCATCGCCAGAAATTTCGGCGCCACCAGAAATTGCACGGGCTCCAGCGCCATCGTCTCCATGGCATCGATTTCTTCGTTCACCTTCATAGTCCCGATTTCCGCGGCAAACGCCGAGCCCGATCGTCCAATCACCACAATCGCCGTCATCAACGGCCCCAGCTCGCGCGTGATCACGATCGCCACGCCGCTCGCCACAAAGTGCAGCGCCCCGAATTTGCGCAGTTCATAAGCAGCGTTCACCGCCAGAATCGTCCCCACGAAGAACGAAATCAGCGAAGTAATCGGCAACGCTTCCACGCCCACGGACATCGCCTGGTGGATCGATCGACCTACGTGGAATTTCTTGCCCTGGAAAGGAAAGATGAAGACGGCACGCAGCGCGCCGCCGACCAATCGCGCCAAGCCGCCTACATACGCCAAACTATCTATCGTGGCCGCGCCAATAGTTTCTGTGAGTGGCATCAGTGAGTCGAGACGGGTGAAACTCTAAACCGAATCCGCGCAAAGACCGCCCGAAATCCTATCGGGCAGGAGCGACGTTGGTGCTGCCGCCGCGCAACGCTTCCTCTTCGTTGTCATACACCTCAAAAACTTTGATCAGCCGCGTCAGCTCGAGCACTTCCCGCGCCGTCCGGCTCAACCCAAACAACGCGAACGTGCTCTTCAAATCTCGCGAAAGCTTCAATCCTTCCACCAGCGACGCCACTCCCGCGCTATCGATGTACCGCACCTTCTCCAAATTCACGATCACGCGCGACGCTTTCTTATCCTTCAGCAATTCCAAAAGAACCTTTCGCACTTGCGGCGAGTTGTAAAGTGTGATGTCGCCCACTACGTCCACAATCGTGGCAGGTCCAGATTGGCGCGTTGAAATGTCCATCAGGATTGCCCCCCGGGGGCGATAGAGTGTTTTGCCAGAGAATGCCGCCAGATGCAATCACTTTTCCGCTGTAGGCTCCGGGGAGGAGCCAACTGCAGAGAGCATCAGGCGAACCGAACTATACAGCAAGATCCGCGTCCGGCCTCGCCATTTTTTGTCAGTCGGGAACTTACCGCGTGAAAAATCGATAATCGTCGGAAATATTTCTTGCCACTAACCACTAACGACTGCCTTTTTCGCAGGCCAATTGATGCCAGCGCTGCAACTGCACTACTTGCGGTTATCCAGAGGCACGTACCCGCGCAAATCCGCGCCCAAATAAACCTGCCGCGGCCGCGAAATCTTCTGCTCCGGATCGAGCAGCATCTCTTCCCACTGCGCAATCCATCCCGCCGTGCGCGGAATCGCAAACAGCACCGGAAACATCGTGGTCGGGAATCCCATGGATTGGTAAATCAACCCGGTATAGAAGTCCACATTCGGATACAGCTTGCGCTTCACGAAATACTCGTCTTCCAGCGCAATGCGCTCGCATTCCAGTGCAATTTCGATCAGCGGATTTTTCCCCATCACGTCGAACACTTCGTACGCAATGTGCTTCACAATCCGTGCCCGCGGATCGTAATTCTTGTAAACGCGATGCCCGAATCCCATCAGCAATTTTTCCCCAGCCTTCACGCTCTTGATGTACGCCGGAATATTGTTGATGGAACCTATCTCCAGCAGCATCCGCAGCACCGCTTCGTTCGCCCCGCCGTGCAGCGGGCCGTAAAGCGCCGCCGTTGCCGCCGCCGTCGCCGAATACGGATCCACGTGCGAACTGCCCACCACCCGCATCGCCGTCGAAGAACAATTCTGTTCGTGGTCCGCATGCAAAATGAAAAGAATATCCAGCGCGCGCTCCAGCGTCGGATTCGGCCGGTATTTCAGCTCCGTCGTGCGAAACAGCATGTTCAAAAAATTCCCGCAGTAACTCAAATCGTTGTCCGGATACGCGAACGGCATTCCCAGCGTGTGCCGGTAGGCGAACGCCGCCAAAGTCGGCATCTTCCCGGTCAGCCGATAGGTCTGCTTGCGCCGTGAATCCGGATTGAAGATATCCTTGGCGTCGGGGTAAAAAGTTGAAAGCGCCGCCACCGTCGAAATCAGCATGCCCATCGGGTGTGCGTCATAATGAAAACCATCGATGAATTTCTTGATGCTCTCGTGGATAAAGGTGTGATGCGTGACGTGATAAGTCCAATTCGCCAGTTGCGATTTCGTGGGTAACTCGCCGTACAGAATCAGGAAAGCTGTCTCCAGGTACGTGCTTTTTTCCGCCAGTTCTTCGATCGAATAGCCGCGGTAGCGCAGGATTCCTTTGTCGCCGTCAATGTAGGTGATCTTGCTCGAGCAGGAAGCGGTATTCGTGAAGGCGGGATCGTAGCTCATCATCCCAAAATCGCCATCCTGCACTTTCATCGGGCGCAGGTCCAGCGCCTTAATCGTCTCATGCGTAATGGGAAGTTCAAACTGCCGGCCCGTGCGATTATCCGTAACGCTCAGCGTCTCGCGGCGTGTTTCAGTGCCGCTGTCACTGCTGACGACCGATCCTGGTTTGGTCGGATTCATGACCGGACCTTTCGAGGCGCAAATTGTTGCTCGGCGCAGTTCGCTTGCACCTTAGAATGTACACCAAATCCAGCCGCGCGCGGAATCGCTTTCACTCTGCGAACCCAAATATGTAACCAGCTCCTCCATACGCCTCCGCACGGAACTCACTTTGGCGCCCCTCCCGCCGAACCCTTCCGCATCGCCTCAGCCGTCACGCGGTGCCGGTAATCAAATACCCGCCGAAGCTTCCGCCGCACCAGCCATTCCCCGAAAAAATTTCCCAACGCTCCCAACGGCAGCTCGTACTGAATGCGATCCTCGAGCCGGCAATTCTCCGGGCCTTCAGCCGTGAATAAATGCGTATGCTCCCAGCGCCGAAACGGACCGGTTATCTGCACGTCACGGAATTGCCGCCCCTCGATAAAGTCACGATGTTCAAAAGTCCAGCGCACCCGGAAAGGACCCACGTAGACCCACATCGCTCCGCGGTCGCCATCGCGAATGCCAGGCGCGCGTTCGATGATTTCAATCTTCTCCCACGGCGGCGTCAGGCGTTCCAGAGCGCCTGGCGCCGCGTGCCAGCGAAACAATTTCTCCGCGGGCGCCGCAATTCTCGAAGCGGCGACAAACAGGCTCGGCCGCGCCATATTCTTGGGTGATCCTTTCCGCGCGAATTAAACACGGTTTCTTGCAAGCTCGGAAAGCAAATCGTGCCATACGCGACAGGCGCAGCGCCACACCAAGCCCGGCGCCCCGCGCCGCTTTCGCAACAGTAGGAGTTCTGGCGGGATGGTCCAGCTCGCGCTTTAACGACGAGCTGTCTTCTGCTCCAACGCTTCGGGAGAATCCGTGACCCGGACGATTAGATCCTCCGGCCGTGCCAGCTCCACGCGGTTTCGTCCGCGTTCTTTTGCGCGGTACAGCGCGGCATCGGCAAGCCGCAAAATCTCCTGTGCATCCAGAGGAGACTTGTCAATGCTCGCGGTAACTCCGAAACTGGCGGTCACAGCGATGGAAACTGAGTTCGTGACCATCGGCTTGGCTTCGATCGCCCGCCGCATTCTTTCCGCCAGTCCCATCGTACCCATCGCGTCCGAAGAAGGCACCACGATCAGGAATTCCTCCCCGCCGTAACGCCCCACGGAATCGTACGGGCGGACGCATCCCATCATGCGCTGCGCTGCCTCCCGCAACACATCGTCACCTGCCAGATGACCATGAGTGTCGTTCACGTATTTGAAGTGGTCCAGATCCACCAGCACAATCCCGAATGAGCCGCCTTCGCGCGCCTGCCGCGCGCGTTCGCGGCGCAGTGTATCCATGATTACGCCGCGGTTTACCATTCCCGTCAGATTGTCATGCGTCGCCCGGTAAAGCAGTTCTTCCCCCGCCGCGATCAACTGATCCTGCAGATCCAGAATCCTTTGCCCTACGTGCAGTCGTGCGCGCAGTTCCTGCGAATCAAATGGCTTGGTGAGGTAGTCATCGGCGCCCGATTCCAGGCCCTGTAGCAGGTCTTCCTTCTGTGTGCGCGCCGTCAGCAGCATCACGTAAACGTACGGGCGGTCCGATGATTCGCGTAGTTTCTGGCAGACTTGCACGCCTTCCATCCCCGGCATCATCCAATCCAGTATCGCGAGGCGCGGTGCGTCCATTCTCTCCAGCATCGCCAGCGCCTCGGTGCCGGTGGTGGCGACCGCCACCTCAAAGCCCCACTTCACCAGAAACAATTCCAGCAGCCGCCGCGAGACGGGATCGTCCTCGGCAATCAGAATTCGTTTTCTCGCATTCGTCGGTTCATTCATTGTGCGCCCTCGCGATTTTGGTCACGCGTGGCCAGCGCAGTTTCCCGCGGCGCCAACCCAAACGTTACCGTGAAATGAAATGTGCTGCCGTGCTCCCATTCGCTTTCCACCCACAGCTTTCCTTCCATCAGCGTCACCAGGCGAGTCGTGATCGCCAGGCCCAGCCCCGTGCCGCCGTAGTTGCGCGTGGTTGAGCTGTCCGCTTGGGTGAAGGCCTCGAAAATCATGGCTTGCTTCTCTTTCGGGATGCCGATGCCGGTGTCCCGCACGCGAAAATGCAGAATCACTCGCTCGCCGCTCTGCTCTTGCGCTTCCACTTGCACCACCACTTCACCCTGCTCGGTAAACTTGATGGCATTCCCGACCAGATTCACCAGTACTTGGCGCAGTCGCGTCGCGTCCCCAATCACTCTCTCGGGGACGTTCGCGTCCACCGCCCACCGCAGCTCGATGCCTTTCTGCTGCGCCCGGAAACGCATCACCTGCAGCGTCTCCGCCACGCTCGGAGCTAGCGCGAATTCGCGATCCACTAGCTCCAGCTTTCCCGCTTCTACTTTTGAAAAATCCAAAATGTCGCTCAGCAGATGCAGCAGCGATTCCGCCGAAGTTTTCACCATCTCCAGGTATTCGCGCTGCTCCGCATTGATTTCCGTATCCAAAATCAATTCCGTCATCCCCAGGATTCCATTCATCGGTGTGCGGAACTCATGGCTGATGTTCGCCAGAAACTCGCTCTTCGCCTGGCTGGCTGTTTCCGCCGCCACTTTCGCGGCCAGCAGATCATCTTCCGCCTGTTTCCTCGCCGTGATATCCCGCGCGGTCACGCACACGGTTTTGGCCGCGCCGTCCGGTGACTGGATCGGGCTTACCCGTCCCAGGAACCAGCGCACCTCCGTCCCGATGGGAATCGAGTACTCGATGCTTTCGCCCTTACCCGTTGCTATCACTCGCCCTACTGTCTCCACAAAAGGCCGCGCGACCTCTTTGCCGAGAACTCGCTCGAGGCTCGAGCCCAGCAGCTCTTTTTTCGGCCGCGCCAGCGCCGCTTCGTTGGTGGTCCACACGTTACGAATCATTCCTGTGCCGTCGAATTCAAACACGATCTCGTCGATCGCTCCCACCATCGCTTGCAGCCGCGCTTCTCCTTCGCGCAGCCCTTGCTCGCTGCTTTCCCGTTCGGTGATCAGCGCTCCCAGGCATAGACCGGTTAGCGACACGATCAGCATCAGGAACTGCAGCACACCCAGCCGCTGCATATCCTCCGGGGCAAGCTTCAACATCACCATCGCGCCCAGATTCAGCACCAGCGTCGCGCATGTCGCCCCCTGCATTCCGTGGCGCACCGCAATCCAGATCGTCGGTAGAAACAACAAATAAAAAAGTTCGTAACTCTGTGCTACGTGCGATCCGAACACGATCCACAATGCCAGCACGATGCTCGCTGCCTGCGCCATCACCTCCAGCGAACCGCGTCCTGCAGATAGCTTTGCCCCGAATCGCTCTGCTCCTGCAGCCGGGGGTTCTGTCCGTTCGCCGTAGGCCGTTGCGCGTCTCCGCAACCACGGCGTCACGTAGAGCAGCAGGAACGGAGTCAGACAAACCAGCGCTACCGAATCGCCCACAAACCAGCTCAATGCCGCTTTGGGATAGTCGGCCCGGCTGATCGTCCCATCCCACGTGAGCGTCAGTGGGCCTAAAACGCCCACAAGCAGCGCCGCGGTCAGCGCCACCCCCAAATATCGAAAAACATCTGCCAGCGTCTCGAACGGCGCGTGATCTCGCAGCACGCGGCGCAGCAGATAGGAAGCGCCGGTATACCCTCCCACCGAAACGCAAGCCATCACCGAAGTGGACAATGCGAAAGGTGATTGGTGGTAATTCAGCACCGACGAGCAAAAGGCCGCGACCAACAACACCGGCGCGTACGCAAGCCCTACACCGGTCAGCACCGCCACTTCCAGCCCTACCGGCGGATACCACGCGCTCACTCCCTGCCACATCTGAAAAAAAACCGTCATGCGATCGAGAACCACATACAGAATCGCAACGACGATCCCTGGCACCACGTGCCACGGATTCCGCAACGCTGCGATAGCCGCCGCGATCTTGTCCTTCCGCCAAGCCTCTTCCCGCTCGCTCTTTCCGTGCTGCGAGAATCCCGCCTGCGGCTTCGGCGCCGGCCTCAACCTCACACCTCCTGCCGTCGGAAAAATTTGCCGGCCATGCCGCCCTCGAGGGTACTTTCAGCAACCCGGATGGATTTCGCCGCGCCGGCGGTGTCGCGCGGCGTGCGGTCAGGATTACCATGCTGCAAGCTCGCTCGGCGGCAACGCCTTCGCCTCGAACCATTTCAGCTTGTCGCCGCCAGATTTCCAGGCATTCGCTGTGGTAGCACCAGCGCGTCCTGCGTGGATTGCTCTTCTCGCTTCGTCACCAACTTCAGCGAATCGGTCGGGCTGAAAATCGTTCCCCCAACGCTCGCTCCGAGTGCGCTGGAACCGTGCGGCCATCGGAGCTTGCCGCTGCCGCTTCGCTGAGGCGCTCAGGCACTGGAGGAGCCATCGGCACCATCGCGCCTTCGGCTTCTTTCAGGAACGTCAAACCGAGCTCTCCGCCGTGCCAGTCAATCGAAATCACATCGCCTAGCGACACCTGCTCCGTCGCCAGCAAACTTGCCAGCGGATACACCACGTGCCGCTCGATCGCGCGCTTCAAATGCCGCGCGCCGTATTTCATGTCCGTCCCTTCCTGCAGTAAAAATTCCCGAGCCGGCTGCGTCACGCGGAACAGGAATCGTCCCTTCGCCGTTTCCAGCACGCGCTGTTGCACCATCCCCAGCTCGATCTCAAGAATTTGTTCCAGTTGCGCCGAACGCAACGGGTGGAACACCACCGTCTTGTCAATCCGGTTCATGAATTCCGGCGCGAATTTCCGCTTGGCTGCTTCCGATGCCGTCTTCTCCACCTTCTCGTCGAGGCCAGCCTTGGTCTCCGCGCGTTGCAGCGGCGCAAACCCCAATCCGCCGGTCATGAGTTCGGTAATCTCCACGCCGCCCAAATTCGAAGTCATGAAGATCATCGTCTGCGACAAATCCACTCTCCGGTTGTCGCCCAGCGTCAGCGTAGCCTTGTCCAAAATGCCGAGCAGCAACTGCCACAGCGAATCCGAAGCCTTCTCAATTTCGTCGAACAATAAAAAACTGATCTTCAGCTTCTCGGTGTGATATTGCGCCAGCGCTTCCTGCGTAATCAGCGGATGGGTTTCGCGGTGCCCCAAATATCCCGGAGGCGAACCGATCAATTTCGCAATCTCATGCGAGTGCTGAAATTCCGC
>JBEKHD010000030.1:0-55429 GCA_050012455.1 Candidatus Acidiferrales bacterium
CCTTCGACCCCGCAATCCTGGTAGCGATCAAAGATCTTGTAGCCGGTCTTGCGGGAGATTCCGAACTCCCGACAAAGTTCGGCCAGTGGCTCGCCGGCTAGCCGGCGAGCCACGAACTTCATACTCTCATCCATCACCGAACACTCCTTCCAAGGCATCGCCCCCTCCCCATTACGGAGAGAAAGTGTCACCTATGTGTCCGGTACGATGTGTTACCTATGTCTCAGGCCGCTCATTCCTTATTTTCATCGGATAACTGATTCAGCCGCGGCTTTGCCTTCGAGAATTTGTAGCCTACGTGGCCCAAGTAACGACGGCCGAACGTCAAATCCCGGACCAACCTTCTTAACTTGCTGCTCCCTTTGTTCAACGTCTTCTACGAGCTGTTTTCCGTAGCCGTCTGCCATGCTTGCGTTCGCATGGGCCATCCAAATCATCAAACAGGATTTGGCGGGCCTTGCTCGTTGGCTTTTCTAATTATGCTTTCTGGCGCGCGAGAAATGCGTCGCTCGCCCGGCGATTTATATTTCTAATCGGTTATATAGGCCCGGCTGCTTATGGTGCCGACGGCATCTGGACAAAATTTGAGGACGGCCATCGCGCGGGCAAACTTGGGCGCAGCGGATCGCGACACCGGCGCGCGCACACAGAGATATTGCCGATGAATGCGCGCGAGCGAACGAGACGCAAAGAGGGAGCACAGCAACAGGCAATGCAATGGTGCAATATTCGCCCGCGATTGAAGGGGAGCCTCTAACGCCTAATGGCGCTCCATTGCAAAGCTTTGGGGCAGCGTTGCTGCCCCATCCTTTCGGAACGATGATTAATGGGATGGTTCCTGAGTGATTTTACGGACGACACGCACGATTAGCACTTAGGAACGTGCCTTGGTGTAAGTTGCAAGCATAAGGGGTCTGGCCGCAGCCGCGAAACATCTTGACAAAGGCTAGGGGCTACACTATAAGCCTTTGCAAGGAATAACCGGTTAGACTGTTTTAACGCTTTCGCTCGCAAGGCCAGGGGTGGATCCGCGGGGGGACAAACCGAAGGTCCGCCGGCATGCCAGGTCCGATTTGACCGAGCGTTAACAAATTTTGGGGGGTGGGGAATGCGAAGCACACGATCTGGAAAGTATCTGAGTGTCTTGATTTTCGCATTGGCGCTGTTCACCTGCGGAAAGCTGCTGGCCGGCGTCACCGCCAGCATTTCCGGGACGGTCACCGATCCGAGCGGCGGCGTGGTCGCGGGCGCGACGGTCACAGCAACCAACATGGATACAGGCGTGGCTAGCACGCTGACCACGAACGCGCAGGGTTTCTATTCCTTCCAATCACTGCCGCTGGGCAATTACACGATCAGCGTGCAGCAAAGCGGATTCAAAGGTTACGCGCAGACGGGACTGGTGCTGGACGTGAACTCGGCGCTAGTGATCGACGTGCAACTGCAGGTGGGCGCCACGACAGAAAAGGTGGAAGTATCCAGCACGGCGCTGCACGTCGATACCGAAAGCACGCAGATGGGCGAGGTCATCACCGGGAAAGAGATGACGGATGTGCCGTTGGTAACCCGGAGCTATACCGACTTGCTGAGCTTGCAGCCTGGCGTAGCGCAAACGGCGTCACAGATGACGGGAGCCTACGCAGGACCGTTCATTTCGGCAGGGTTTGCGGCGCCCTTGGTATCGGGCGACTTAAATTCCGGCGCCGTGTCCGTGAATGGCATGCGCGAATCCGAGAACGGGTTCATCCTGAATGGAGTTCTGGTGCAGGAGCTGGGATTTTCCGGCGCTGGAGCGATTCCCAATCTTGATTCGATTTATGAGTTTCGCATCCTGACGAACAATCCCGACGCTGAGTACGGCAACTACAGCGGCGGCTTGATCAACGTGGTCACCAAGTCCGGCACGAACGGCTATCACGGGAATCTATTTGAATTTCTGCGCAATACGGATTTCGATGCCGCGAACTACTTTGACGCGGGACAACGGGGCGCCTATCACCAGAACCAATTCGGCGGCACATTCGGCGGCCCCATCAAGCGCGACAAGATTTTCTTCTTTGGCGATTATCAAGGAAACCGGGTGATTCAAGGAATTACGCAACGCATCACCGGAGCACCGACCGCGGCGCTGGAAGGCGGGAACCTTTCGTCGGTTGCAGGGAGTTTAGTGGATGCGCACGGCAATCCAACGACGGTGCAGAGCTGCACGCCCCCTGCGCTGAATTGCAGCCCGACGGGGAATTGGGCGGCCGTTTTGACCAATCAGCTGGGATACACCGTTACGCCCGGTGAGCGGTATTATTTCCCAGGCTGCACGAGCAACACCCAATGCGTTCTGCCGAATGCGAGTTTGTCGCCCACGCTCTTCAATCCCATCTCCGCGAAGCTACTGCCATTCATTCTGCCTGCGAACGGCACGAACAGCTCGGGACTGCCGATCTTCACCACAAACGCAGGCGCAATCAATTTGAATGACAACAAATTCAGCGGCCGAGCGGACGCCAACACCGATTTCGGGCTGCTGACGGCGTATTTCTACTGGGACAAATTCAGCCAGAACAGCCCGTACTGGCCCGGAAACGCTCCGGTTTATCCTGGGTTTAGCGTAACTGGGAACGGACAGACCTATAGCGTAGACCTTGGCGCCACGAAAACGCTCAGTTCTGCATCGGTAAACGAATTCCGGCTGGGATATTTCCGCCTGGATACGTTGTTCAACCAACCGCAGGGCGGAAAGGGAGTGACGCTCGCGAGCCTGGGATTTGCTTCCGGCGCAAACGGTGCGCCGGGTATTGTGCCGCTGGTGCCAGCGCTGGAAGGCGTTCCGGAAATCGACTTCAACGATTTCGTGATCGGAGTGCCGAGCCGTCCGAACGGCCTGATTGATAACATTTACCAGATCGTTGACAATTACAGCAAGATTATCGGTACCCACACGCTGAAGTTCGGCGGACAGTATCACTACGACCAACTGGAAGAAGACCTGATTGATAACGTCTCGAACGGGAACTTCTTCTTCGGGAGCAACTTCAGCGGCCAAGCCAGCGAAACCGGGAGCGACTTCGTGGACTTTCTGCTGGGGGCGCCGAGTTCGTACGTGCAAGGGCAATCCTATCCATCGTACGGCCGCAATTTTTATCTTGGTTTTTACGGCCAAGATAGCTGGCGCGTGAAGTCGAATTTGACGTTCAACTACGGGCTGCGGTACGACGTCAGCGCGCCGTGGAAAGAAAAGTACAACCAAATTCAAACCTTGATTCCCGGGGAACAATCCGTTGTTTTCCCCGGCTCACCGACAGGGTGGGTGTTTCCCGGAGATCCAGGTGTTCCGAGCACGCTGGCGCCCACCCGTTGGAACAATTTTGCGCCGCGACTGGGCCTGGCCTATTCCTTCGGAGACTACGACGGGATGCTTGGCAAGCTCCTGGGCAAGCCCGGGAGCACCAGCATCCGCGCGGGTTGGGGTATTTTCTACAGCACGTTTGAAGGCGCGACGGACTTCAATGAAATTGGCGACGCACCATTCGGAAACTACACGGGGCAGAACGAGCCAGCTTTCGCTGCCCCCTTCACAAACCGGGGCGCAGGCTCGTCCATTACAAACTTTTTCCCGGTAACGCAGCCGCCGCTGCATTTTTCGGCCAAGGATCCTGCGAGCGGACCCCCGTACGACAACTTAACCGAATTCTTTAACGCGTTCGGGACGATCAGCAGTTCGCCTGCCTTCTACAATAAGAACCGGCTCCCCTACGCGGAGGAATATGAACTCTCCATCGAACACCAGTTTACAAGCGCCGATTTGTTGACCTTGAGCTATGTGGGCACGCAAGGGCACCGGTTACTCTCGTCGGAGTCTGCAAATCCGGGAAGTCCATCGCTATGCCTGCAACTTGCGGCCGAGGGCGCGATTGCGGTGGGAACCACGAATACCACATGCGGCCCCGGGAACGAAAATCTAGTGTATGCGCTGCCGGGCGGCGGATTTCAGGCTGGCACGCGCCTGAATTTCCCCGGCGTAACGCTCCCGGGCGGTACGCCGATCGTTCCGATCGGCAACGATTCGTATTTCATCACCGCTGGCGCTTCCTCTTACAATTCATTGCAAGTCAATTACCGGCACACGAGTGGCCGTCTGCAGACCCTGATTGGTTACACGCTCAGCAAGGCGTTTGACGACTCCTCAGGGTACGGCGAGCAGATCAATCCTTTCAACCATAGGTTGAGCCGCGGCCTTTCCGCATTCGACAGCACACACAATTTCGTGGCGAGCTACAGCTACCGGCTGCCGATTGATAAATTGAGCGGGCCATCGCGCCTGACCAACGGATGGGCCATCAGCGGAATCACAAAATTTGCCACGGGCCTGCCTGTCACGCTGGTCGAAACAGACGACCAATCGCTGCTAGGTACGGGCTTCGGCGGGCCAATTACGCTGCCGGTGGATACCCCCGAGCTCACGGGAGTACCACTGGTCCTTTCGAACCCGCGAACGCCGATTGGAGGGGTACAGGGATATTACTTCAATCCCTCGGCATTTGGGCCATCCGCTGAGGGCACGGAGGGTGATGCGAGGCGGCGGTATTTCCACGGGCCTGGGATTAACAACTGGGATTTTGCGCTGTTGAAGGACACGCATATCACGGAGCGGTTTGACCTGCAATTCCGTGGTGAATTCTTCAACCTCTTCAACCACGCTCAGTTCCTGACTCCGAGCGGGATCACGGGGTTCAGCGGCGGTGTGGCAACATCGGCGTCGTTCGGGCAGGTTTCTGGAACGCTGCCGGGACGCATCGGCCAGCTTTCTCTGAAACTGAACTTCTAGAGATTGCTCGAAGGAAGAATCAGCGACAGCGCGCAGCGAGCGGACGCATCACATCCCGCGGGGATCCGGAAGGACGACGGTTCCCCGCGGTTTTTTTCGCGAGAAACGCGGCGGTCTACAGCGGAGCTTAGCAGGGCGAAGCGCACACATTTATGCCGGCCCCAAGCGTGCTTGCAGCAACGTTGGTAAAACCCGGGAAGTACTAGCTACGCGAATACGCTTTGCCGGAACCTGCTGCTTGTGTGCTGATTCGCATGGAAATGTCCGGGATTTGCGGAACGGACAAGCACACTTTTCAGGGTTACACCGCGCAGTAAGGCGGCCGCCAGCTGGAATTTCCGATTATTCAGGGGAATGAGAATGTCGGAACGACTGCGGCGATCGGCGGAGACGGCAAGTATGCGGACTTCGAAGGCGCGGCGCCGACGTGCTGATTGAATGCGCCGGAATGGGCTTGCCATGACTCGGATGCGGTGGTGCGCGACGTTTTGGTTCCCAATCCGGAAGTCGAGTGCCGTAGCGCAACAGCGGGTGCGGATGCGCATGCACACAAAGCAGCAGCTGAATCCAATTTTGGAATAGGAGACTCGCACGTGGGAAAACTGGCGATTACCGGCGGAGAACCCGTACGCAAGACACCGTTCACACCGTGGCCGATGGCCACGAAAGAGGAATTCGCCGCGCTCGAGGATGCTTTTACCAGCTTGAAATGGGGGGGCCAGCCGTTTCCAGGCAAGTACGCGGATTCGTTCGCGAAAAAGTTCGCGGCATTCCAGACCGCGAAGTATGGGCAGTGCGTGAGCACAGGCACGGTGGCAATCGAAGCGTGCCTGAAAGCGATTCAGATTCGTCCCGGCGATGAGGTAATCGTGCCGGCCTACACCTGGGAAGGAACTGTCGGTCCGGTGCTGTTGCTCAACGCCGTGCCGGTTTTCGTTGACGTGGATCCGGACACCTATTGCCTGGATACGAAGCTGATCGAGCAAGCCATTACGCCGAAGACCAAGGCGATTCTGCCCGTACACTTGGGGATGCGCTTTGCGGACATGGACGAAATCCTGCGCATCGCGAAGAAGCACAATTTGAAAGTGATTGAAGATTGCGCGCACGCGCATGGCGCGATGTGGAAGGGGCAGGGCGCGGGCTCCATGGGAGATTTGGGAGCGTTCAGCTTTCAGTCCAGCAAACTCATCACGTCAGGAGAAGGCGGCGCGGTGATCACAAACACGCTGGAATATATGGAGCTGGTACAGAGCTACATCAACGCGGGACGCGCCAGCCTTACGGATCAATATCATCATCGCATCATTGGATACAACCACCGGTTGAGCGAACTGCAGGCGGCTGTGCTGGGGCCGCAACTGGAGCGGCTGCCGCAGCAGGCCGCGACGCGCGAAAAGAACGTGAAGCATTTCGAATCGCGAATGCAAAAATTGGCCGCCATTAAATTGCTGAAGCCTGAGCCACGGATTACGCGCCTCGCGCCCTACGGCTTCATGTTCAAATATTTTGCGGACAAGGCAAATGATATTCCTCGAGCGGCGTTTGTCGGCGCGCTGCAACTGGAAGGAATTCCCTGCGACGGCCTTTTCTACGAGCCTGTTTACAAAAGCTCACTGTTCCCATTGAAGCCGGAGGACTTCCCTGCTTTGAGTTGGGGGCGCGAGAAGCCGCTTGATCTGCGCAATATGTATTCGTGTCCGGAGGCGGACCGCGCGGCGTATCACGAGGCTGTGTGGTTTCCGCACTATTTATTCTTGGGAAGCATAGCGGATGTGGACTCGATTGCGGATGCGATCGAGAAGGTGCTGGGCGCGAGCGAAGAATTGCGCGGCCTGGATCATAAGGCGATCCGAAATCAGAGGTTGGGGCGGGCGGATCGCGAAAGTTAGGGATCACACGCGCGGCGTGAGGAGTCGGCGGTCGCCGCGTCGTAAATGGCGCACTGAAGTGCGCCGCTACAAAGGCAGGAGCATCCGGTGCGCGCTTCATGTTCCAGGGAGAATTCCAATCAATGGGCGTGGGGCAGAAGATTGGGTTTGCGGTGGTGGGGCTGGGAACCATCGCGCAGGAATTTGTGCTGCCTAGCTTCGCGAAGTGCAAGAACGCAAAATTGGCTGCGGTGGTCAGCAGAGACAACTCTAAGGCCGCGCGAGTGGCGCGCAAGTTCAAAGCCGGCGCGCACTACAGCAACGATGAGTATGCAGCGTGCCTGGCGAACCCCGCGGTAGACGCCATTTTTGTGGCGACGCCGAACGGCCTGCACGAGTCGTTCACGGTGCAGGCAGCGCAGGCCGGTAAACACGTGCTGTGCGAGAAACCTCTGGCAGCGACCGCGGAGCAGGCTGCACGAATGGTGGAAGCTTGCCGGCGAAATCGCGTGCTGCTGATGACCGCTTACCGGAAATATTTCGAGCCCAGCACTCTGTACTTGAAAGAATTGATTCAGAGTGGAGCGCTAGGCCGGATTGACGTGATCCACACGGCGTTCAGTGAATTATATTCGCCGGGCAAGTCGTTGCCGTGGCTGGTGGACACAAAGCTGGCCGGCGGCGGGCCGCTGATGGATTTGGGCGTGTATTGCGTGAACACCACACGCTGGCTTGTGGAAGAGGATCCTGCGGAGGTGAGCGCGCAGAGCTGGGCGCGCGACACCGTGACGTTCTGGGACGTGGAGGAAGGGATTTCGTTTCGCTTGCAGTTCCCGAGCGGACTAGTGGTACAAGGGAGTACGTCGTACGGTGCGGTTTTGTCATCCTTTGTATACGTGCAGGGGACGAAGGGTTGGGCGTCGCTAACCCCTGCATTTCCATTCGATGAAGTGCGGCGACTGACGGGAAAAATCGGCAAGCGCGCGATTGACCGGAGGTTCGCAATCGTGGACGAATTTGGACTGGAGATCAAGGAGTTCGCTTCGGCGATTCAGAATCGCCGGCCGGTGGAAAGCGACGGCGTGCAGGGACATCGTGACCTGGTGATTCTTGAGTCAATTTATAACTCGGCAAGAAAACAGCGGCCGGTTGTCATAAACTATTGAGTGGCGCGCGGTGCGGAAACGCTGATGGCGCGGCGACGGGCGCTTTTGTGGTACGGGGCTGATACGAATGACTTCGGTGAAAAAAGCGGGGCGCAAAAAATCGGGCACGACGGCGAGCATCTACGATGTCGCGAAATTGTCGCGCGTCTCCGTCTTCACCGTTTCCGCCGTGGTAAATCAAAAGAGCCACGTGGGCGAGAAGCTGCGCAAACGCGTGGAAGCGGCGATCCGCAAGTTGAACTATCGGCCCAACCTGATTGCACGAAGCCTGGCGAATCAGCGGACGCATACCATCGGAATGATCGTGCCGGATATTGCCAACCCATTTTTTCCGATGGTGGTTCGTGGCGCGGAGGATGCCGCGCAGCGTCACGGCTACAATTTGCTGCTCTGCAACAGCGACGACACGCTGGCGAAAGAAGAAAAATCGGTGGAGCTGCTACTCTCGAAGCGCGTGGATGGAATCCTGCTGACAAAAGCCGCCGAGGATTTTCGCCCTTCGCTGCGGCAGATGATCAAGGAAGTGAACATCCCATTTGTGCTGGTGATGCGCACGTATCCAAAATTAACCAAGGATGCCGTGATCACCGACGACTACCAGGGCGCGTATGACGCGGTCTGCCACCTGGCGCGTTCTGGGAGGCGGCGCATTGGATTGATCGGCGGCCCGCGCAAAGTGAGCAACGCGCAGGCGCGCTGGGAAGGTTTTCGCGACGCGTTGAAAGCCGAAGGGCTACCTTACGAAGCGGAACTCGACATCGAAGGAGATTACCGGATCGAATCGGGATTCCGCGCAGGGCACGCGTTGCTTTCGCACCGGCCCGACGGTATTTATGTGGCGAACCATTTGATGACTGTAGGCTTGCTGAAAGCGGCGGAAGAAATGGGATTGCGCTGCCCTGAGGATTTCGGCCTCGTTAGTTTCGACGATTATCCGTGGCTGGGAGTCTTCAGGCCCCGGCTGACGACCGTGGAATTGCCGAAACACCAGCTGGGGATTGAGGCGGCGGAGCTTCTGATCCGGCGCATCGAAGGAGATCGTAGCAAGGCCGAGGTGAAGAAGTTGCCGCCGGAGTTGCGTATTCGCGAATCGTGCGGGTTTGCGTTACATGTGTCGCGAGGGCAATCGCTCGGGTACGAGCCCGGCAACGTGAAGGGCGCGTCGGTTCGGGACTTGCAGTAGTTGCGTTCGTTTTTTGTGAAGCTGGTTAGGTTTCGCTGAAATCTATTAATGTCGGTCTGCGCGTGAATCCCCGTGTTTTGTAACCCCCATAGAGAATTCCCACCGCCAGCCAAGCCAGGCCGGCATATTTCGTCCAGGTTTGCAGGCTAATAAGCAGCAGAAAACAAAAAATGAAGCCGAAGCCGGGGACGAAAGCGTCCACGAAAAAATTGCGATGCCCGACCGCTTCGCGCGAAAACCAGAAATGGCGGAAGGCCGCGAGGTTCACGCCCATGAAAGCCAGCAAGGCGCCGAAGGTGACTATTTCCGCCGCGTGCTCCCACGGGATGGTGATCACGCCGATGTAAGCAAGAACGCCGACGATCCACACGTTGTAAACAGGATTGCTTTTCTTGGGGCTGAGGTAACCGAATATTTTTTTCGGCAACACATCATCGCGGCCCATGCTGTAGAGCAAGCGCGAAGCGCCCACATGGCCGGCGAGTCCACAGGCAATGCTGGAAACGAGGAGCATCACACCGTAAGCAGCGAACAACGCGGGGCCGCTGGCCATGCGAGCGACGTCCATGAACGCAGTTTCCGGATTCTGCAGCGTGGTGTAGTCCGGCCAGACGCGCTGCGCGAGATAAACCTGCAGTCCGCTGAAAAGCCCGGTGAAGATGACGACCAAGACGGAGGCCAGCAGCACGTTGCGTTTGGGATTGTGCACTTCCTCCGCGAGGATGGAGACGCCATCGAAGCCGATGAACACCAGAGCAGCGAGCGAAGTGCCGGCTGCGACCGCGCGGAGATTAAATGTGGCCGGATTGTAAATCGGATGCATCGAGAACAGTCCGGTGAAGTGCTGGTGCAGTACGACGAAGCGGAAAGATTCCACCAGGAACACGGTGGTAACCAGCAACATGAAGCCGAGCAGGACTTCGTTGGTGCGCGCGGTGAATTTAATTCCCTGCACCGTCAGGATGGTGATGAATCCGACCGTGACGGCGGCCAAAATCGCGAAGGGGATGCGCGGCGTCATGCGTTGAATGGCGAGCACGGCGTAAAGAGCGTTCTGGATCGGCTGAAACAGGTACTCGAGAAACATGGCCCAGCCTACGACGAATCCGAAGTGCGGATTTAGTTCGCGGCTGATGTAGGTGTAAACGGAACCCGCGGAGGGATAGACGCTGGCCATGCGGCCGAAGCTGATCGCGGTGACGGACATCGCGACCATTGCGAGCAGAAGCGTCGCTACCGTGTGGCCGTGAGAGAGCACCTGGCCTTCACCGAAAAGCGGGACGGCGGCGATGGGCGAGGTGAGAATGATGCCGTAATAGATCAGGTCCCAGAGGCTCAACGCGCGCTTGAGATGAGGTTTCCTGGGTGTTGCGGTCTGCGCTGCGTCTGTGGCTACGGATGTTTCCACCCTTACCTCGCTGTGCCCCGAGTGTCAAAGGAAACTTTTGCGACAGCTTTGCGATTGCAACCGCGGTCGAACGTTTCGCTAAAAGAAAAATCGCTCTTTATTGCGCGCATCTTCGTAACTGCGGCGCGCGGCCTTCACGGAGTCGCGTTCGGAAACCTCCGCGATGGGTACATCCCACCAGGATTCGTATCCGGGAACTCTCTGGTCGTAGGACGTTTCGATGACCACTACCGAGGTGCGTTTTTGTTCGCGGGCGGCAGCCAGGGATGCTCTTAGGTCGTCTGCGCTTTTCGCGCGCGCGACCCACGCACCGAGGCTGGCGGCGTTCGCGGCGAAATCCAGGGGAAGTAAATCGCCATCGTATTTTTCACCACGGCGATAACGGTAATTAGTGCCCATGCCTTCATTACCACAGGCGCGGCTGAGGCCACCGATGCTGGAGAAGCCGTGATTATCAAGGAGGACGATGTTGATCTTGAAGCCTTCCTGGATTGAGGTGACGATTTCCTGCGCCATCATCAGATAGGAGCCGTCGCCGATCAGCACGTACACTTCGCGCGCGGGGTCGGCCATTTTCGCGCCCAGGCCGCCGGCAATTTCGTAGCCCATGCAAGAAAATCCGTATTCCATGTGATAGCCGCCGGGTTGCCGCGTGCGCCAGAGCTTGTGCAGATCTCCGGGCAAGCTGCCGGCCGCGCAGATGACGATGTCCGAGGGCTTCGTGAAATTGTTGACGATGCCGATGACTTCGCCTTGCGTGACCGGCGGGGCGACGTGAATGCCGTAAATACGGTCGACTTCGTTTTCCCAGCGCGCGCGGAAATCGTTGACCTGGGCGCGGTAGCTTGCTGCAACTGAGTAGTCGCCGAGGGCTTGCTGCAATTCCGTGATCGTCAGGCGTGCGTCGCCTGTTAGCGGCAAGGCGGCATGTTTGTACGCGTCGAACTCCGCGACATTTATATTGATGAAGCGCACGGCGGGATTCTGGAAGGCGGTTTTTGAGGCGCTGGTGAAATCGCTGTAGCGCGTTGCGATGCCCAGGATCAGGTCAGCTTCACGCGCGACGATATTCGCACCTGGCGTGCCGGTAACTCCCACGGCGCCGAGTTGCTGCGAATGATCGTAAGGCAGAGATCCTTTGCCGGCCTGCGTTTCGCAAACCGGGATGCCCGTCGCTTGCGCGAATTGCGCGAGAGCTTCGGACGCTTGCGAGTAGAGGACGCCTCCACCTGCGACGATCAGAGGTTTCTTCGCGGCACGAATCCATTCGGCGGCACGCTGCAGGAGACTTTGATCGCAGCGATTGCGGGGAATCACCCAGACTTTCTTCGCGAAAAATGCTTCTGGAAAATCGAAGGCTTCGGCTTGGACATCCTGGGGAAAAGCAATGGTGACGGCGCCGGTTTCCGCAGGCGAGGTGAGGACGCGCATGGCCTCCGGAAGCGAGGTGAGCAATTGCTCGGGGCGTTGAATGCGGTCCCAGTATCGCGAAACGGGCTTGAAGCAATCATTTACGGAAATATCCTGAGACGCCTGAGATTCGAGCTGCTGCAGAACGGGAGCGACGTTGCGGCGCGCGAAAATATCACCCGGCAGCAACAACACGGGCAAGCGGTTCACCGTCGCGGTGGCGGCGCCGGTGATCATATTCGTTGCGCCCGGGCCGATGGAGGAAGTGCAAACTAGCGCGCGCATGCGAAAACTTGTCTTGGCGAAAGCCGTAGCCGCGTGAACCATGGCTTGCTCGTTGCGGAAGAGGTAGTAGCGCAATCCCGGATCCTGCTCGAGGGCCTGGCCAAGCCCGGCGACGTTGCCGTGACCGAAAATTCCCAGGCAGCCTTCAAAGAAGCGGAACTGCTTGCCATCGCGCTCCGAGAACTGATTCTTCAGGTACGCGATAGTGGCTTGAGCGGCGGTAAGACGAACCGTCATCAGGCGATGCCCCTTCTGAATGGTGTGACGCCCCAGAATTGCTTATGGGACGATTCTCGCGCTTGCGGCAGAGAAAGGAAAGCCTGAGGCGCGGAGATTTCGCGGGGTGCACCGGCAACAACGCCGCTCGTCCGGCGGACAGGCATACGCAAAAGAAAAATGGACGAGCGGGCCGCGGCGTAAAGGAGGCGAAACCAACGGCTGTATTCTAAGCGATTATAATAATCCGTGTGTGGCGAAAGCCGGCCATGAGATGCGTACGCTCGCGGAATCTCAGTCGCTCGGTTGGTGGGTTCGCCATCGCTCCGGCCGCAGGACGTCCGCATGGGTTTCCTTTTCCGGCGCGACTATTCCCTCACGAGAGGCAAGCGAGGGTCGGTATCCTTCCAGGTGGAACGAATCCATACGTGCTGCGGATCTTCGGTGACGGCCAAGGCGCGAGCCGAGCCGGCGAGAAAATTCAGATAGTAAACGTCGTAGCCTGGCCCGGCGACCACGGGGTGAAAGCCGCTGTGCACCAGCACCGTGTCTCCGTCTTTCACCTTCAAGGTTTGATCGGCGCCATGTTTGCCGGAGTATAGATGCTGCATGGCGAATCCATCCGGCTCACGCAGGCGATAGTAATAAATCTCATCCAGATCCACTTCAGCGGGCGGATTATGCACGTCGTGCTTGTGCGGAGGATAGCTCGACCAATTTCCTCCCGGTGTATAAACTTCAATCACCATAAGCTTATCCGCTGGAAAAGCGGGAGTGATGATGTCCACAATTTGGCGCGAGGCGTTGCCGCCGCCACGCAAGCCGCTGACGACATCGCTCGGCGTGATCAGTTTTGGCTGCAGGCGCGCATCGGACGGCGCGCGGCATTCCGCGATCTCACAAGTTGTCTCCGCGGTGAAAGCCACCTGATTTCCGCTGGGCAGATAGAGCGCATACGGCAAACCGTCAAAAACATTTCGACGCTTTCCGATCCGCGTGGCGCCCTGCCCCCAATCCGCCTGACAGGCGCCGCCGAGCAAAACGAAGGCTGCTTCCTCGTGCTCGGTGCGCGCGCGATAGACTTCACCCGGCTGCAAACGGCGGACAAAAAAACTCATCCATTCCCATCCGGCTTGCTGGCGCGGCAAAGACAGGAGTTCGCCTGCAGCCTGCTCCGGCAAGTTTTTGGAATGGACGAGAAAGCTGGTCTCGCTCAAATCTTCTCCTTCGCTATGCGCAGCCGCCCGATACGTCCCTGGGGCATTGTATTTGTCTAACCGCTTTGAGACTATGGCAAAGGAACGCCCGGTTGTCAATTGAGACGATGTTTTGCGTGGGCGTCCGGCGCACGGGAGGGATATAGCACATGGCCAGCATTCGTGAACTGAAGCACTACTACCGAGGAGAATGGACCGCGAGCAAGTCCGCGGACCACCGTGAGGTGGTGAATCCCGCGACGGGAGAAACTCTGGCGCGCGCGCCAATTGCTTCGCAGGAAGATGTGAACGCGGCCGTCGCAGCCGCCGCCGCCGCTTATCCGGCATGGCGCCGCACGCCGCCTGAGGACCGCATCCAATATTTGTTCAAGCTGAAGCAATTGCTCGAAGAGCACGTGGAGGAACTGGCGCAGATCTGCACGCAGGAAAACGGGAAAACAGTCGGCGAATCGCGCGCGGAATTGCGGCGAGCGATTGAGAACGTGGAAGTCGCCTGCGGTATCCCCACGCTAATGCAGGGGTATAACCTGGAAGACGTGGCTTCCGGGATTGACGAGATGATGATCCGGCAGCCGCTGGGAGTGACGGCGGCGATCACACCGTTCAATTTTCCGGCGATGATTCCCTTCTGGTTTCTGCCGTACGCAATCGCTTGCGGCAATACTTTCATCCTCAAAGCTTCAGAAAAAGTTCCCCTGACAATGCAGCGCGCTTTCGAATTGATGGAGGGGCTGAAATTGCCGCCGGGAGTCCTGAACCTGGTTCACGGCGACAGGACGGCGGTGGACGCGCTGCTGGAACATCCCGAAGTGCGGGCGATCAGCTTTGTAGGTTCGTCTCCGGTGGCAAAATACATCTACGCGCAGGCGGCAAAATTCGGAAAGCGAGTGCAGTGCCAGGGCGGCGCGAAAAATCATGTGCTGATTCTGCCGGACGCGGACCTGGAAACCACGACGCGCATCGTGAGCGATAGCGCGTTCGGTTGCGCCGGACAGCGTTGCCTGGCTGTATCTGTGGCTGTGACGGTTGGAGAAGCGCGCAACGAGTTCACCCAGGAAATTGCCAAAGTGGCCAGCGCGATTCGCGTGGGTAATGGCCTGGATCAGGATGTCCAGATGGGCCCGGTGATAACTGCGGAAAGCAAAAAGCGCATCGAGGGCCTGATTGCCACGGGTGTGAGTGATGGTGCTAAGGTCTTGCTCGACGGGCGTGGAGGAAACGGAGCTGCTTCCAAGGGTAATTTTCTGAAGCCGACGCTGCTGGATGGCGTGCCGGCTGCCAGCGCGCTTTCTACCACCGAAATCTTCGGGCCGGTGCTGAGCCTGGTTCACGCGAATACGCTGGAGGAAGGAATCGAGACGCTTTCGCGCAGCCCATTTGGAAACATGGCATCGATTTTCACAACCAGCGGCGCTGCGGCGCGCAAGTTCCGTTATGAAGTGCCGGCGGGTAACATCGGAATTAACATCGGTGTCGCCGCGCCCATGGCCTATTTCCCCTTCAGCGGCTGGCGCGACAGTTTCCTGGGCGTGCTGCACGGCCAGGGGCGCGACGCTGTGGAGTTCTATACGGATAAGAAAGTTGTGGTGGAGCGGTGGCCGAAGGAATGGTCGCGAAAGTTTTGAAGTTGGCGAAGAGGCTGCTGCGAAAGGGCACAGTCAGATTCACACCGAAGATTCGGGCGGAGCAACCGGCAGCGTGCCGAGAATCTGGATTGTTCCGGCTGCCAGCACCGCGCTGGGCTGAACGGCTACTGTTTCCCTGGCAATGACTCCCCAGGTTTCATCGGGAACCCGCAGAAACGCAGCGGTGACGAGGGGATCGAAGAGAATTCCCGATCCGCGCTCGATTACGTCGCGCGCGGCCTGCAGCGGAAGAGCCGCGCGATAGGGCCGATCGGAAGTCATGGCATCGAGCGTGTCCGCCACAGCGAATATTCTGGCCCCGAACGGAATTTCCTCCGCGCGCAATCCTTGAGGATAACCAGAGCCGTCGAAGCGCTCGTGGTGCTTGAGAACAATCTCCGCCGCGCCGGCCAAAAATGAAATGCTTTTCACGAGTTCGTAACCGATCCTGGCATGTCTGCGCATGACTTCCCATTCGTGATCCAGCAAAGGCCCGGGCTTAAGCAGAATGCGGTCGGGAATGGCCAGTTTGCCTATATCGTGCAGCCACGCGCCCATCCCGATGGTGCGAAGCTCATGCTCCAGGCCACCTACGGACTTGGCAAGTTCCATGGAGTAAAGAAAAACGCGGCGCGAGTGGCCGGCGGTGGGACTGTCGCGAAGATCAATCGCCGCGCCTAGCGCCTCCAGAGTGTCTTCGTAGCTGCGTTCGGTCTGGCGCAGCGCGCTTTGCAATTGCTGCGTGCGTTCGGAAACCATTTCCTCAAGGCGGACGCGGTATTCCATCACCTCGCGCTCGAGTTTCTTTTTCTGCAGGGCGCGGTGGAGACTGCCAAGCACGACATCCGCGTCAAAGGGCTTTAGCAAATAGTCGTCAGCGCCCAATTGCATGGCGCGCACGCCGACGCGAGTCTCGTCTTCCCCTGTGATCATCAAGAAAGCCAGATGGGGATAGCGCTGGCGAACTTCAATCAGCAGATCCATGCCGGAAATTCCGGGCATGCGCAGATCAGAGATCACAACATCCAGCGGTTGCCTCTCCAGCAGACAGAGCGCTTCTTCGCCACTGGCCGCCGCGCGGCAGACGTACGCTGATTGGGTCAGCATGACCGATAAGATTTTGCGGATCGCGGGGTCGTCGTCCACGATCAACGCGCGAACGACAGGCGTGGGCGTCAAAATGTCTGGTGACGCTTGGCCCGCCTTTTCGGGGGCCTCGGTTTGGTGAGTGACGGTCATTTTGAATCTCAGAATCGGCCCGGGGTTGCGGTGCCGCGCGGCCGGCAGTGTATTCCGCTACTGCAGAATCCACTCCCCCGTCTTTTCGGTGAAGCGGAAGGCATAGAGCGAGGATGCGCCTTGCCGTTCCTCGGAGCGCATGACGCGAGCTTTGCCAACGCACTGGCCGTTTCCCCGCGCGATAAAAACCTCGACGATCGAATCGTTCTCCAGGGTCGCGTCCAGAGCGCAGAGGAAAGAGCACACGCTGACGTTTTCGGTGAAGGTGGATTCCTTAAATTCCTTTCCTTTGCTATCGGTTCCCGCAAGATTGAGCTCGACGCGAATTTGCACGCGAACCTCGGCGCGCGGAACCTGCGTCTGCCTTTTTACTTTCGAGAGCGAGACGCGCAGGGCGTCGAAATCCACCGGCTTCTCAAAAAAACCGGCCGTGCCCATCTCCTTGCAGGACTGCTTGACTTCGCTCGCAGTCTCGCCGCTGACGATAAAAATGGGAACGGGCTGAGCTTTGTTGATGGCGCCGAGTGCGCGGCATAGGCCGAGACCGGAATGTTTGGGCATGCGCAGGTCCATCAGGATCGCGTCGGGTTTGTGCTCCATGGCCAAGGCGAGAGCTTGCTCCGGGTCGTCGGTATCAACGATTTCGTAGTTGTCAGACAGATTCAGGCGGAAGAGGCGGCGCATAGCCTCATCGTCGTCCACGATCAATAGTCGTCTCATCGCGAAGGCTTCCTCCTGCTGCGCAATTCGTATCTACGTTTTCGCGAGAATCAAAGGCTGCGCGGCAATCGGCGGGACCGCAGTGTCCGCGTCCAGCACTTCGCGCACTTTGTGGATCAGGCTTTCTTCGCTGAAAGGTTTGTGGAGCAAGTGCGTGCCCGCGGCCAGGACGCCGTGGTCCACGATGGCGTCGTCCGTGTAGCCGGACATGTACAGCACCTTCAATCCGGGCTGGCGAAGTTGCAGACGCTCGGCAAGCGCGCGGCCGTTCAGCCCGGGCATGATTACGTCGCTGAGCAAGAGATTGATACGCTCGGGCTTTTGCTCTATCAGCTGCAGAGCCGCGGCGCCGTTTTCGGCGACGAGAACGCGATAGCCGTGCTGTTCGAGGAGCATGTGCGTGAGCTTGCGCAGCGCGTCCGCGTCTTCCACCAGGAGTATGGTTTCTGCTCCGCGAAACGCTTCCACAATTGGCGCGACGACCTCCGGCACGCTCACCGGCTCCTCGATGCGCGGCAAATAAATCTGGAAGGCGGCGCCTTTGCCGGGGGCGGTTTCCACCCAAACATACCCGCCGCTCTGTTTCACCACCCCGTACACGGTGGCCAGGCCCAGACCGGTGCCTTTGCCGCGCTCCTTGGTGGTGAAGAACGGTTCAAAAATGTGCGCGAGAGTTTCGGAATCGATGCCGGTGCCGGTGTCGGCGACCGACAACATCACGTAATCGCCGACTTTGGACCCGGGATGCAGACGAGTCCATGCGTCGTCAAGCGAAGCATTGCTTGTGGTAATCACTACTTTGCCGCCGTCGGGCATGGCGTCGCGCGCATTGACGGCAAGATTCATGACCACCTGCTCGAGTTGGCCTTGATCGGCCTTGATGCTGCCAATTGCAGGATCCAGGGCAATGACGATTTCGATGTCTTCGCCGATTAGGCGCGGCAGCATCTTCTCCATTTCGGAAATCAAGGAATTGAGGTTTAGCACCGCCGGAGCCAGGACTTGCTGACGGCTGAAGGCGAGCAACTGGCGCGTGAGCGTGGCGGCGCGCTGGCCGGCTTTTTCGATTTCTTCCGCGTGCTCGAGGAAAGCGGTCCCGGGAGGCAGCGTCCTCTTGAGCACCTGGCTGTAGCCGATGATGACGCCGAGCAGATTGTTAAAATCGTGCGCGATGCCGCCAGAGAGTCTCCCGACCGCTTCCATTTTTTGGGCCATGCGGAGCTGGCGCTCGAGCAACCATTTCTCCGTGACATCTTCCGCAAAAACTTCAAAATATGCGGCGCTCTCGGCAATAGACTTTACGAACCAGCCGGTGAGGCGCGCTTTGATGGGCGTGCCATCCTTGCGTTTCCAATCCACCTGAACGTCGGTGAACTCTTTCTGGTGGGTGAACAGCTCCTTAACTCTTGTATGTTCGAGCGGGTCCACGTAAACATCAGAAGCCAGATTGAGCTGCAGCAATTCAGCCTGCGATTCGTAACCCAGCATTTTTTGCAGTGCCGGGTTGGCGAGCAGTAGCTTTCCGGAAGCTTGCGCGCGGTAAATTCCGTACGGCGCGTTCTCAATCACGGAGCGAAAACTGACTTCGGACAGGCGCAGGGCCTCGGAAGCCTTTTTGCGCGCGGTGATGTCGCGATTTACGATGACGAGTTTTTCGGGAACACCCGTGGCGTCGCCGATGACACTGGAAGTGGACTCGAGAACCATCCAAGTGCCGTTCTTGTGACGGATGCGATATTCCAAATTCTTGCCGATGCCCGTGAGGCGTGCTTCCGCCGCGGCTGCTTTCACCCGCTCGCGGTCATCCGGGTGAATCTGATCCATCGAAGACGAATTTTTCAGTTCATCGGCGGAATACCCGAGTATTTTCTGATAAGCATCGCTATTGAAGATGCGCCTGCCGTCCATGTCCACCACGGCGATCATGTCCGCGGCGTTTTCGCTGATCAGGCGGAATAATTCTTCGCGCTCGGCCAGGCGGTTGCGCATGCGATGAATTTGCAATTGCTGAAAGATGGTGTAGATGTCAAAAATCAGCACCAGCGCAACCAAGCCCTGCACCACCGGGGGTAGAAGGTGGAGCGAAAACCTGGATTGTTCCAGCCCAAGGCCGGGAAGGATGAAGGCCATCAAACCGCACAGCAAAACCAGGCTGACCAGGATCGCGACGATCCACAATTGCCATTCTCTCCGCTCGATGCGGCGGAGGTGCGTCCTCACGGTGTCAACTGGTGGCTTGCGTTTGGACTGGCGCTTTTGCGTTGGAGTTCGATCCACGATGCTCCCGTCGGCGTTGGCGCTAGGCCCGCGCAACGTCTCGCTTGCGTGTGAGACACACGGATGCTCTTGCAGACAGGGCTGGGACGCTGTGTTTACTGCACGCCGTCGGCCAAGGACCGCTTCTTCGGAGATTTGAGGCAAATGCTTGAGGTGAGAGGCGGATGCAGAGCAATTCCGCGAGGAATCCGGAGTCGCAGCCCATTCTTGCGAGGCGCAGAGTGTTTCAGTCCGAACCGGTCGTGCCGCAACGACACAAGATCGAGGGCGCGCAGAATTGTGATAATCGCACGCGCTGATGCGACGACTCACTGTCGTTGTCGCCGAGACGATCGCACGACTGGGCAATTTATGGCGACGTTCCAATCGCGTTGCGGCTGTCACAATTCTGTAACACTGACGCGCGCAAAGCGCTTGCGGGGCTTCGCAGTCTTTGCGAAAACGTAGTAGGCTCTTGCCTGCGCCAATGAACAATCAAGAAACACAAAAGCTGCGGAACCTGCTGAAGCAAAGGCAATGGGGACCGGCGATCGAACTTCTGCGAAAGACCGACCCCGGCTCGGCTGCGGATTTTTTTCTCAGCGAGCCTTACGACGAACAGCGCGCTCTATTTCACGCCATGCCCGTGGACATGGCGGCGTCCCTGATCGTTCACCTGCCGTACTACCACGCCTACGTGCTGCTCCATTCGCTGGCATCGCAGGAAATGCGCGCGGTGGTCGAGGCGATGACTCCCGGCGAGCGCAATCATTTTCTGGACGCGCTGCCGGAAGAGGCGTGGCAGTGCTTGATGGACGAGCTGGCGGAGGCGGGGACGGGCGCGGCGTACTGCGCAGTGCCTGGCGCCGAAGCCGGCGCAGTGACCACGGAGTTTGTCGCGCCAGCCGTTGATAGTGAGCCAATCATTCAGGCGCGGCAAATTGAAAAAAGTTACCAGCAGCCGGACGGGCGGCAGATTCAGGTGATTGCTCCAGTGGATTTTTCCGTGGAGCCGAACACGATCATTGCGCTGCTCGGGCCTTCTGGTTCGGGAAAATCCACGTTGCTGCGGATTCTTTCCGGGCTGGCGGCGCCTTCGGCGGGGGAAGTTTTGTGGCATGGGCAGCCGATGCGGGGCTGCCGTCCGAATGTGGCGATTGTTTTTCAGAGCTTCGCGCTCTTTCCGTGGCTCACGGTGCTGGAAAACGTCGAAGCGCCGCTGCTCGCGCGGGGCATCACGCATTTCGAGCGGCATCGCAAGGCACTGCGGGCGCTCGCGTCTGTTGGATTGCACGGCTTCGAATCCGCTTATCCCAAGGAATTGTCTGGCGGGATGAAGCAGCGCGTAGGTTTCGCGCGAGCGCTCGCGGTCGAGCCGGAGATTTTGTTCATGGACGAGCCTTTTTCCGCGCTGGACGTGCTGACCGCGGAGAACCTGCGCGGGGAGTTGCTGGAACTGTGGTTGGCGAAAAAAGTTCCCACGAAAAGCATCTTCATCGTCACGCACAATATCGAAGAAGCAGTACTGCTGGCGGATCGCATCATCGTACTCGGCCGCAATCCCGCGAGAATCCGCGCGGATTTTCGCGTGCCGCTGCAACATCCGCGCGACCGCAAGTCCGCGGCATTCGTGCTGTACGTTGACTATATCTACAAAGTAATGACGCAGCCGGAACTGGAACTGGCGCCGCCATCGAAGACAGAGCACAAAGAAAAGGCCGCGGCGCAGATGCTGCCGCATTCGCGGCCGGGCGGGATCGGCGGTTTGCTCGAACTGCTGGACGATCGCGGCGGCGAAGAGGACATGTACCACATCGCCGAAGAACTGCTGCTGGAGATCGACGACTTGCTGCCAATTCTCGATGCGTCAACATTGCTCGGCTTCGCGACCGTGCACGAAGGCGACGTGCGCATCACGGAGAAGGGCCGCGCTTTCGCACAGGCGGACATTCCCACGCGAAAAATATTGTTCCGCGAGGCGGTTCTAGCGAACGTATCACTGTTGCAGCAAATCCAATCGGCGTTGGAGAAGAAATCGAATCACACCATGCCGGTGGAATTTTTCCGGGACTTACTGGACGAACGCTTCGCCCAGGTGGAAGTGGAGCAGCAGATTGAGACGGCGCTGAACTGGGGCCGCTACGCAGAGCTGTTCACCTACGAAGCGGAGGACGACACCGTACACCTGCACCAGCCAGATCATCGCGGCGAAAATTCCCCGGAAAGCGCTTCCCTGCACTGATGGCGAGCGAAACACAGAAAACTTCTACCGGCACGTTAACCTGGGGAACAATTCCAGCCAACGTGCCTTCCATCTTCCGGGATTTGCCGATCCTGCTGGCGGCGCTGGCGTTTTTTTACGCAATTCTTTCCATGACGCATTACTGGATGACGCCGGCCGGCGCGCCCATGGAAATTCATCTGCAGCCCAGTGCGCTGCCCAGATACGCGATGTTTTCCGTGCTGCGGATCGCAGCCGCCTATGTGGTGAGCCTGGCGTTCACGGTGGTGTATGGGTACGTCGCGGCGTACAACGCGCGCGCGGAAAAGTTCATGGTTCCGCTGCTGGATACGCTGCAGTCCATTCCGGTGTTGAGTTTTCTTCCCGGCGTGATGGTGGCGATGGTAGCGCTTTTTCCGACGAAGCAGCTCGGGGTGGAGCTTGGGTCCATCCTGCTGATTTTTACCGGGCAGGTGTGGAACATGACGTTCAGTTTCTATTCGTCACTGAAAAGCATTCCGCTCGAGATGCGCGAAGTGGCCGAGATTTACCGCTGGAGCTGGTGGCAGCGATTCACGCAGATGGAGCTGCCTTATTCAATCATCGGGCTGGTGTGGAATTCGATGATGTCGGTGGCGGGCGGGTGGTTTTTTCTGATGGCCTGCGAGATGTTCACGCTGGGCGATCGCGATTTGCGGCTGCCGGGCTTGGGCTCCTACCTACAGACCGCTGCGAATGCGGGAAACACGCGCGCGATCTGGTGGGGCATGGGCGTAATGATCGGAATCATTGTGGTGATTGACCAGCTGGTGTGGCGCCCGGTGATCGCCTGGGCGGAGAAATTCAAATTCGAGCAAGTGGAATCCACGGATGCGCCGACTTCGCCGGTTCTGGACTTGCTGCGCAGCTCGAGAATCTTGCCGTTTTTCTCGCGGCTGACGTTCCAGCCAGCACGCGAATACCTGAGTTTGCATTTTGCGCGGAGCCATGCGGCGACGGGCGTGGGGCGAGCGTCTCGCGGGATTTTTCACTGGCTGACGCGCCTGATGCTGGCTGCGCTGCTCGCAGGGGTCGCTTATGAGTCCGTGAAAATGGTAATGCTGCTGACGCATCTGACGCGCGAGGAATTGCGCAGCATATTCCTAGGAGCAGGCGCGACGTTTCTGCGCGTGGCGTTCACTTTGTTTCTCGCCGGACTGTGGACCATTCCGGTGGGAATCCTGATCGGACTGAAGCCTAAACTTTCGGCCATCGCGCAGCCGATTGCGCAAGTTGCGGCTTCTGTGCCGGCGACAGCCCTTTTTCCGATTATTTTGCTGGTGCTGATACGCGCGGGCGGCGGATTGGGAATCGGCTCGATCATGCTGCTATTGCTGGGGACGCAGTGGTACATTTTGTTCAATGTGATCGCGGGGGCCATCGCGATTCCCACCGATCTGAAAGAAGTCTGCTCCGTTTTCCGATTTGGCAGGACGGAACGCTGGCGGGAATTATTGCTGCCGGGAATTTTTCCGTTTTTGATCACGGGATTTGTGACGGCGTCGGGCGGGGCGTGGAACGCCAGCATCGTCGCGGAATATTTTAAATTTCGCGGGCACACGTACCTGACCACCGGACTGGGAGCGGTAATCAGCAACGCGACGGACACAGGGAATACGCGCGTGTTGCTGGCCGCGACAATCCTGATGGCGGCGATGGTGGTGACGATCAACCGGCTGGTGTGGCGAAGGCTGTATCAACTGGCGTCAACGCGCTTCCGGCTGGAAAACTGAACTGTGCGGGGCGTCGCCGGGCGACCAGCTACCTCAGCGCAGCGGCGCGAATCAGCGTTTCACGGCCCAGAGCAATCCGATCCCACCGAAAATGAATTCGCGCGCATCCACGCGGTGGTATCCGGTGCGCTGCAGCAGCGAAGAATATTCCTTAACGGACACGAAGCTGCGGATCGAATCCGGAATGTAAGTGTAAGTTCGTGGCCTGCCGTGCAAAAGCGTGCCCCAGAAGGCGCCCTGCACATACAAAAATCCCAGATAGAGCGGGCGGAACACGGGATTCACCGGGAGAAAAAAGTCCAGGCTGACCATCACGCCACCTGGCCTCGTGATGCGTTCGATTTCGCGCACCGCAGCGTTAAGATTCGGAAAATTTCGCAACCCGTAGCCGATGAACACGCAATCGAAGGACGCTGAGGCAAATGGCAGCATGGTGGCGTCCGCGCATACCGCTTCCTCCAGACCACTCCGGCGCCCGACACGCAACATTCCCTCGGAAAGATCCACGGCTACCGAGCGCGCCGCGGGCAAACGCTCGCGCACGAGCCGGGAAAAATCCCCCGTACCAGACGCCAAATCGAGAACTAGCGCGTTTTCCGGCAGCGCGGCGCGCAACACGCCGAGGCGTTTCCAGCGACCGTCCATGCCATAGGAAATGACGCGCGTGATGAAATCGTATGTGGGCGCGATCTTGTCAAACATACCGCGCATCAAGCGCGTGTCCTGGCGTTCGGCGGGAATGGTCATGGGTCGTGCGAATTTTACACGGTTTGCCGCCGGCGAAGGCGGGGTTATTTCAGTGCGAGTCCGGCACGTAATTCACAGCGCGTGCTAGCAAGCCTGGCAGATTTCCTTGCGCGCCAGCTGCAGCTTTCGCGCCCATTTTGCGTTCCACTTGGTGGCGAGCGGTTTGCACCGTCGCGAGGCCGGAGCCTGCGGTCCCGCCCAGTAGATTTTCCGAGTGCAGGAACGATGCGTAAACCAATTCATCCGGCGCATTCTGGCTGCGCAGAAACTGTCCGTAGTTGAACCAGTCCGATGCTTCGGCTTGAGTGTCGCGGCTCTTGGCATCCAACGCCAGGCCGCGCTGGTAGGACTGCGCGGCCGCTGCGACATCGCCATTTTTGGCTTGCAGATCCGCGCGATGAGCGAGCGCCAGGCTTTCCAGTTTGACATCACCAGTTTGCTGCGCCTGCGCGATGGCGGTGTCGTATTGCGTTAGCGCTGCGGCAGACTGATTGATGCGCGATAGGTCGTCAGCCAATTGCACGGTTGCGCCGAGTAACTGTTGCTGGGTGAAAGCCGGTGCTCCGGGTGCGGTTTGCGGATTCGCGGATGCGAATTGCAGAAACAATTTCCAATGGCGCGCGGCGGCGGCCGGTTCGCCACGCTGATCGAACCCTTCCGCAAGATAGAGGTGCGCGTTAGGTTGGTCAGGACTTACGTCCACTGATTTTTGCCAGGAATCGATGGCCTCTTCGGGATGACCCAGGCGTGCGGCGAGCAAACCGTAGTTGGTGAGCGCGTCCGTATCGCGCGGGAAGCGCTCCAGCATTTTCTGATAGTGCGCGTAGGCGTCGGCGTAGCGGCCGTCTGTGATCAGCGCGCGGGCGGTCGCTTGCTGCAGCGCGATGCTGCTGGGATTAATCGCAACGGCGCGCGTGAGCGCCGCGACAGCCTGGTCGGGCTGGCCCTGCTTCGTTTCGGCGCGGGCGATACGTTCCTCGACGAAGCTGTCGTACGGATTGATTTGCGCCGCGCGCTCGAGGGCCTGAAGATTTCCTTCATCCGTGCGCAGCGCGAAATGGAATTGGTCAAAGCCGCCCCAGAGGAACAGGAGCGCGGCCAGAGAAATGCGGAACGCAGGAGCGGATAGCACGCGCATCGCGAGCGCGCGAGCAGAGCTCACAGGCCGGACAGACGCGGCGGATGTTGCAGGGGACGCATTGTCACCCTGATCAACGAGCAACGTCGCGACGCGCTTGTCGCGAAGCTTCCACAACTTGGCATCCAGAATGAAATGATGAATATTCACGAGCGAAACGAAAATCAAAAAGCTCGTGGTGAAATCGTAATGGAACAAATAGCTCACGAGCCACGGGCCGGGGATAAAGAGCGCGATACCTCCGGCAACCAGGGTTGCGAAATAAGCGGCCAGGTGCCAGCTTTTCTGCCCCGCAGCGCGCGCCTCACGGCGCTGATAGTAACTCGTGATCCATATATACTGCGCGGAATGCAGGACGGCGAGAATTCCGCTGCTATAGCGCGTTTGCGGCACCTGCGAGAGGGAATTCAATTCGAGCAGCGTGGGAAGCACGAACCACAGAAATTGCGTGAAGGCGAGAGTGAGCGGCGCGACCAACGCGCGCGCGCCCATGGTGCGTATCAAACGCCGGAATCCCAGGAATGTGAAGACCAGGAACGCTACGCCAAACACGAGGCGCAAGGGAAATGTGAATTTCGGCGGCAGGCCCAACGAAAGAATCAACGGATCGGTGGAACCGCCAGTTTCAAAGCTCGCGAGCAGCATCAGGTACGAAGCCACAAACGCGCTGCGCAAGCAGCGCCTTTCACTGGCGCTGATTTCCGCGCCGCTGCGCCGCGCGAACATCATTAATAGGCCATAGTTCTGCCCGGAGTAATGCCAGGGGCTCCAGCAAATATAGAGCGTGAAGAGCCAGGGGAAAAAGCGCGGCGAAGCGTGCATCACGATGCCGGTCAATACCAATAGCAAAGTGACGTGCAGCGTAACGAATTTGTATTTATCGAAATCCGCGCGCGTGTGATAAGCGCGGTAAATCGTGGCCATGAAATGCGGATAATTGAATACGATGGCGAGCAGATAAAATGCCATAGCCCAGGCGTGAGTGTGCGCCGGGGTCATTAACAACGCGATCGCGAGCAACGGAGCTGACCACGCGCCGCAACCTACCAGCAGGTCGAGCCACGGACGGTAAATCCACGGGCTCGAGGCCGTGGCGGAGGGCGCGGGCGGCGGCGCAGATCGTGGTGCGGCGATGGGTTCGACTGTGACGCTCAAGCTCGAGACCTCGAATTTGTACAGGCTGCGCCCGGAATGGCGCACGGGTTTTCTGCAAATATCGTATGCGCACAGTCTACTGCGATTGCGGAGGCCGCTAACCGCGGCGTCATATCGTTATGTTGAAAGCGTAACTTCCGGGAGATACGAGTATGCGTAAATGACGGTCGGAGCAAGCCTGGGGGCGCGGAGATTCGGATTATGCACGAGCGCCGAAATGTGGCTTAATTAACACGAAGATTTTCGCGAATCCGGCCCCTGAGATTGGGAACTGCGCGGAGAAGTTTTCCTCGGCCGGTTTGCGACGTTCGTCAGGGCCCGGGAATCATATCGTACGAGAGGAGTTTGACAATGCAATTGGGAATGATTGGACTGGGAAGGATGGGTGCCAACATGGTCCGGCGGCTGATGAAGGCCGGGCATGAGTGCGTGGTATTCGATATGTCGCCGGCGAGCGTGCAGGCGCTGGCGAAAGAAGGCGCGAAGGGCGGAAGTTCGCTGGATGATTTCATCGGCAAGTTGAAACAGCCGCGCGCCATCTGGCTGATGGTGCCGGCGGCAGTCGTGGATGAGACGCTCGCGCAGCTGCTGCCCAAGCTGCAGAAGGACGACATTATTATTGATGGCGGGAATTCTTATTACATTGACGACATCCGTCGCGCCAAGGAACTCGCGCCGAAGGGAATTCATTATGTGGACGTCGGCACCAGCGGCGGCGTGTGGGGCCTGGAACGCGGCTATTGCATGATGATCGGCGGCGAACAGGCGACGGTGCAGCGTCTGGATCCGATTTTCAAATCACTGGCGCCGGGACGCGGCGATATCGCGCGCACGCCGGGTCGCGAGAAAGTTCCCGGTACCGCCGAAGAAGGCTACCTGCACTGCGGGCCTTCCGGCGCGGGACACTTCGTGAAGATGGTGCACAACGGAATCGAATACGGCGTAATGGCTGCATACGCCGAGGGTTTGAACATTCTGCATCACGCCAACGTGGGGAAAGTGAAACAGACGCAAGACGCGGAGACCACGCCGCTGCGCTCGCCGGAACATTATATGTATGACATTAATTTGCCGGATGTGACGGAAGTGTGGCGCAGGGGCAGCGTGATCGCTTCGTGGCTGCTGGACCTGACGGCGATTGCGCTGATTAAATCACCCACCCTGGACGATTTTTCCGGCCGCGTGTCGGATTCCGGCGAAGGCCGCTGGACGATTCAGGCGGCAATCGAAGAAGGAACTCCGGCGCCGGTTCTAACCGGCGCGCTGTTCGAACGCTTTACGTCGCGTGGAGAATCGGATTTTGCAAACAAGCTGCTGTCCGCAATGCGCTTTGAATTCGGCGGGCATCACGAAAAGAAATCATAAGGACAAGCGATGGCTGACACGACCGCTGCAAATGTGGATGTAAAGAGCACGATTGCCGGCGCGAAAGTGCCTTCGGACGCGTTAGTGTTCTTCGGCGCGACTGGAGATCTGGCGCACAAGAAAATTTTCCCTGCGCTGCAGGCCATGATCAAGCGGGGAAACCTAAATGTGCCGGTGATCGGCGTGGCCAAGGCGGGCTGGAACATCGAACAACTTCGCGAGCGGGCGCGCGACGGCATTGCCACGTTCGGCGGCGGCGTGGATGAAGCGGCGTTCGCGAAGCTGGTAGGGCTGCTGAAATATATTGATGGCGATTATCAGGACCCCAAGACATTTGAACAATTATGCGCCGCGCTCGGCGGTGCCAAGAGCCCCACGCACTATCTGGCGATCCCTCCCAGCCTGTTCGCCACGGTGGTGGAGGCGCTGGGAAAATCGGGCTGCGCCACCGATGCGCGGGTGATTATCGAAAAACCGTTTGGCCATGACCTGGCATCTGCGCAGCGGCTCAACGCGATTTTGCAATCCGTCTTCCCCGAGTCTGGAATTTTCCGAATTGACCATTATCTGGGCAAGGAAGCGGTGGAAAACCTGCTGTTGTTCCGGTTCGCCAACGCGTTTCTGGAGCCGATCTGGAATCGCAACTATATTCACAGCGTGGAAATCACTATGGCGGAATCTTTCGGCGTGCAGGGGCGCGGAAAGTTCTATGACGAGACCGGCGCTATCCGCGACGTAATTCAAAATCACCTGTTGCAGGTGGTGGGTTTTCTGGCCATGGAACCGCCCACCAGCATGTATCCGGAATCGCTGCGCGACGAACAAGTGAAAATCTTCCGCATGATTCCGCCGATTAATCCGACCAACCTGATTCGGGGCCAATTCGCGGGATATCACAAGGAGCCCGGCGTCGCTCCCAATTCGGAAGTGGAAACCTATGCGGCTATGTCCCTGGAAGTTGATTCCTGGCGTTGGGCGGGCGTTCCGTTTTTAATTCGCGCGGGAAAATGCTTGGCGGTAACTGCGACCGAAGTTTTTGTGAAGCTGCGCCAGCCGCCGCTGACGAAATTGCCTCCGGGATCAAATTATTTCCGGTTCCGGTTAGGGCCTGATTTGTCATTGAGCCTTGGCGCGCGGGTGAAACGTCCGGGGCCGAGGCTGCAAACGATGGAGACGGAACTTTCGGCCGTGTCGTCATCGGAAACCGGCGAAATGGAAGCGTACGAGCGGCTGCTCACCGACGCGATGAAAGGCGATTCGCTGCTATTTGTGCGGCAAGACGCGGTGGAAGCGGCGTGGGCGATAGTCGAGCCGATTCTTGGCGACATTGTTCCGATCCAGCCTTATCAGCCTGGAACTTGGGGGCCGGTTGAGGCAAATCATCTGGCGGCCGCAATCGGCGGATGGCACAATCCGGCGGGTAAGGCGACCGATAGCTAAGCGCGCGCCGTCACCTGGGATTTTTCGCGGCGTGCGATTTTCCCCAGGCGAACGCAAACACTCCGATCGCGAGTAACAGAGCCGTGAGCCCCACAATTTTTACGATAGCCAAAACTTTGTGAGGCTCGTCGTCCGCCGGAATCACCGAGAACGCGATAGTGACGAGCGTAGTGGTAAATCCCAGCACGCCGAGCGTGATCGCCGCGGGGCGGCCGCCGGGAATGCGCATCACTTCGCGGCCGACAGGCTCGCGCTGCAAACGAATCAGCGACGCAAACACAAAAAGATAAGGAATGAAGTAAGTGATGATGCCCATGCTCACCAGAACTTCGTAAGCGCCGTACACGCTTGTTCCTGCCTGACCCAGCACAATAAAAATCACGCCGCAGGCTGCTTGCACCAGGAGCGCCACGTGCGGCGTTCCCCATCTCGGATGCACTCGCGCGAATGCGGACGGCAAGTAACGATCCAGGCCAGCCACAAATGGAAGTCGCGCCGAAACCGCCAGCCATGCGCCGAGCGCACCCAGGTTGCTGACTGTGATCAGCAGCGCCGCGAGTGGGCCGATGCCGGAAAAACCGACGCGCTCCGCGGATTGCGAGATTGCCTGCATGATGCCCTGCAATCCGCTCACCTGGCTGGCCGGCAACGCGATCAGTACAGCGACAGTGCCAAGAATGTAGCCGCTGGTGACGAACGCGCCGCCGGCGAGCAAGCCGCGGGGAAGATTTCTGCGTGCGTCTTTTATTTCGTCACCGAGAAAAGATGCGGATTCCGAGCCGCCGAGCGCAAAGACTATCGTCGCCATGAACAGCACGTCACGGAAATGCATGTGCGGAGTCATGCTGGCGGCGGTGAATTTTGTGGCAGAACCAAAGCGGTGCCAGGCGGTAGCGGCGATCGCGAAAAGAATTGCGATTGGCAACCAGGTGCCGATCGCGCCCAGATTGTGCAGCCATTTGCCGACGGAAAGCCCAATGACGTTCAGAAACGTGCCGAGCGCCAGGCCCAGCAGCGCGAACAAAAGGAAATACGTCTTGTTGCTCGAAAGAGACTGCCAGCTCGCTGGTCCTATGTACAGGGCGTTGCCGGCCGCGAAATAGAGCACGGCCGGATAGTACGGAAGATTGCTGGCCCAGTAGGTCCAGCCAGTCATGAAGCCGGGAAATTCTCCGAAGGCGCGCTTGGTCCAGACGTACATGCCGCCTTCCTGCGGATAGCGCGAAGAAAGCTCCATCACGGAAAGCGCGAGCGGAAGATAGAAGGCGCACCAGGCAATCAGCCAGATAACGACGGCGCTGGCGCCGACGGTTGCGGCCGTTGCGATCCAACGCAGGCTGATGCCGGTGACGATATAAAACAGCACCAGATCCCGAAAGCCCATGGCGCGGTGCGGGCGTTGGGGACCGGGCGTTTCACTCATCAGCGAAAAACTCCGCGTGGCGCTTGCATGAGGCGCACATCATGCGCCGAGACGGGACCGAAAAGCGAGCGCGTTTCGTGGCGCGCGATGGTCGACCGGCGAGGCAAGCCTCGCCTCGTGAATCCTATCGAGGGCGATCCATTCCACAAAGGCGGCGGCGAGCCGCCGCACTCCACAAAAACCTTGCGCTGCGCGCCGCTGCTTCGACGAATTCCTACGAGCCCGCTTTGGCTTTCTGGTCGTGGCCGTAATATTCGTAGGCGGACATCGGTTTCTCGCCGCCTTTTTTCCACACACGATCGTCCGCCGGAAGTTTTCCCAGCACGCGCGCCATTTCACGGATGTGCGTGGCAACTGCGCCGCAGCATGCGCCGATGTAATTCACGCCAAGCTCGCGCGCCTTCACGGCATATTCGGCCATCTCGCGGCGAGTGAGTTGATACGGCTCCAGCTGGTCCGGAAACGCGGGCAAGCTGGTGAAATCGCGGTGCGTGTGCGTCGTGCGGTAAGCGACTGGCTGACAGCCGATGTAGCCAGGCACGGCTTTGCGCATTTCAGCCATTAGCGGCAGGGTGTGCTCAGGGCTGCGCAGGCAGTTGATGCCGACGACGTCCGCACCGGCATCGCTGAGCGCGCGTGCGACGTCCGCGGCTGTCTTGCCGTCGGTGGTGATGTCCTCATTTTCGAAGCAGACGGTGACCATCACCGGCAGCTTCGTTTTTTTGGCTCGTTCGACCGCGAGCAGCGCTTCGCCGAGAAACGAAAATGTTTCGCCGATGATGAAGTCCACGCCCTCGGCGACTTGCACGTCGAGTTGCTCGTCGAAAGTCTTGCGGACGCGGTCGGCGGCCGCTTTGTCGTTGGGCTCGTACATCCATGTGAGGCTCAGATTCCCCGCGACCAGGCAACGGTCGCCCGCGGCCTGTTTGGCGATGCGCACGGCAGCGCGATTTAGTTCTTCGACGCGTTCGCCCATGCCGACTGTCGCGAGCTTGTCGCGGCTGGCATAGAACGTGAGCGCTTGCAGCACTTCGGCGCCCGCGTCGCGAAATTCGCGATGCAGTTCGAGCAGGGATTCGGGGTTGTTGAGCGCGACTTCAGGCGTGAACGGGCCTGCACGCACCCGGCCGCGCTTTTCCAGTTCGAGCAAGTAACCGCCGTCGCCGAGCACCACACCTTCGGATAATTTTTCGAGAATTCCTTTTTTGTTGGTACTGGCCATTGTTGCTCCTTAGGAGCCGCGTCGTTACGCAGCTCCTACGAAAATCTAGAATCACTACGCAAGGACGCTGCCTTACGCATGGGCTGTTCTTACTCTGCCGCGCTTGTTGTCGCGCAGCACTTGATGCGCGGCGTTGTATCCCGGCGCGCCGGTGACGCCGCCGCCCGGATGCGCGCCCGCGCCGCAAAGATAGAGTCCGGCGATGGGCGTGCGGTACTGCGCCCATCCGGCGACGGGGCGCATGAAAAAAAGCTGATCGAGCGAGAGATCGCCGTGAAAAATATTTCCTTCGGTCAGGCCGTAGGTGCGTTCCAGATCGAGCGGAGTGAGCACCTGTCGCGCGAGGATGGAGTTCGGCACGTTGGGCGCGTACTCCGCGATTTTTTTTACGACGCGATCGCCGAGAAGCTCGCGCTTTTCGTCCCAGGTTCCCTGGCGCAGCTTGTAAGGGACGTATTGAATGAACGTGGTCAGCACGTGTTTTCCAGCCGGCGCGAGCGTCGAATCCACGTTCGAAGCGACGACGCAATCCACCCACAGCTCTTCCGGGATTTCGCCGAACTTCGCGATGTCGTAGCAGCGCTCGGCGAATTCGAGCGAAGGCACCAGCGTGAAGAGCGAACGCTGCGCCGCGGGCCATTCGCGCGGCATGCCTGTAACGCGCGGTTCTTCGCTGAGCACAAAATTTACTTTGGCGCAGGGGCCGTCCATCTTGATGCCAGCCACCGCGCGCCGAAAATCGGCGGGAAGTTCGCGCGCTTCCACCAGACCGAGGAACGTGCGCTTGGGATCCGCGTTCGAAAGCACGAAGCGCGCGGAAATGTCCGAGCCGTCGTCAAGCACCACGCCGCGCGCGCGGCCCTGGCGCACATCCACCTTCGCGACCGGCGCCGCCGTAAGAATTTCCGCGCCCAGTTTGCGGCAAGCCGAAGCTAGCGCTTGTGTGATCGCGCCCATGCCGCCAATCACGTGGCCATAGAAGCCTTGAATTTCTCCATCGCCACCGCTGAGCAGATGAAACAACAATCCCAAAGCCGAGCCGGCGTCGTATGGCCCACCATGCTTGCCGTAAACATTGTTCGCCAGAAACATCGTCTTCATTTTTTCCGATTCGTAATGGCGATCGAGAAAATCGCCCAGGCTTCCGGTGAGGAATGAAACGAGCTGCGCCGCTTCATCACCCTGCATCCCGCGAAATCTTTTCCCGACGCGCAGAAGTTCCAGCCAGCCCGCGGCGCCGCGACGCCCGGGATCCGGTGGCGGCTCAAGAAAGAAAGGCTGCAGATAGCGCGCCAGTTTTTTCAGCTCGTCGTCTACGCGTACGAAAGTGTCCGCGTCGTGCGGCGATAGTTTGCGAAATTCAGCGATGGCGCGCTCGCGCTCGGCCCACCACGGCACCACTTGACCATCTGGAAACGGCACCAGCAAGCCGGGATCGCACGGCACCATCTTCAATCCGTGCGCGCCGAGATCGAGATCGTGAATAATTGTGGGCCGCAACATGCTTGCGATATAAGAAGTGGTGGAAGCACGGCAGCCCGGCGCGATTTCTTCGGTGACGCAGCAACCGCCCACAATTTCGCGCCGCTCCAGAACGAGCGTGGAAAATCCCGCGCGCGAAAGATAAGCAGCGGCCGTCAGGCCGTTGTGGCCTGCGCCGATGACGATCGCATCATAGGACTTGCGTTGTGGAGGCATCCAGTATTAGTATGACCGCCAGTCAAGACAGTATGGCCGAGAAATAGATAGCATAACTGGAGAAATAATCCAATGACGGTGTCCAGCCATGACCTGCGGTCACACCAACGCATCAAAGCCCCACGCAGCGTCCTGAATCCGGACGTGCGCGCGGCTACTCCTGGTCCGCGCCTGGAAGCCAAGCGCGCGCGCATTGTGGACGCGGCCCTGCGCCATTTTGCCGAGCACGGCTATCACGCCGCGCGCATTGAAGATCTCTCGGCGCAGCTGGGCGTCGCTAAGGGTTCGATTTTTCAATATTTCGGCAGCAAGGGGGGATTGTTCCTGGAAGCTTACAAAAAAGCGGTGCGTTCCTTCCCGGCGTATCTGGATTGCCCGTCGCAGATTCGCGAAAAAGGATTTTTTGAAATTCTGCGCTACTGGCTGCTGCGCACCGAACGCCTGGTGCGCGAAGACTGGATTCCCTATCGCGTGGCGCTGCTGGGAAATTACGGCGTGGACCTGGCGCTGAAGCGGGAAATCAATCGGTTCCTGCTGGCGGAAGATCCCTACGGCAGCACCGCATTCGTGCGGCTGGGAATTGCGCGCGGCGAAGTACGCTCGGACATCGATGCACCGCTGATCGTTTCGATTCTGGATTGGACCATGGAACGGTTTCAGGATGCGCTGCTCACCGAAGAGCTCGATCCCGGACTTTTTCCGCATCCCGCCGATCCGGCGAAGAATCAGGCGCGTATCAATCAATTTTTGCTCGTGTTGCGCGGCGCGATCGGAATTTGAAAGCACGTCGGGCCGTTTTCCGCCCACGAATGTCGGACTTCTTGAGGAGTGAATCGCATGGAACCAACGGTGAAGGAAATTCTCGCTTCCTATAACGCCGCCGCACCGCTTCAGGATGCCTACACAATTCCCGCGCCGTGGTACACCGACGCGCGGATCGCGCAATTGGAATTGCAGAACGTGTTTTCGCGCACTTGGCAACCGGTGGGCCGCACGGCGCAGGTGGAAAAGCCGGGGCAGTATGTGACGGCGACGGTGGCGGGCGAGCCAATCGTCGCGGTGCGCGGCAGCGATGGGAAACTGCGCGCGTTTTACAACGTTTGCCGGCACCACGCCATGACGATAATGAACGAACCGTGCGGCCACGCGCAGCATATGCGCTGCCCGTATCACGGCTGGACGTACAACCTGGAAGGCGAGCTGCGCGGCATGACGGAGTTCGAAGGCGTCTGCAATTTCGATCGCGCGCAAAACGGGCTGGTGCCGGTGCGCGTAGAAACCTGGGACAATTTTATCTTCGTCAATCTGGACCCGCACGCCGCGCCGTTACATGATTCTTTGGGTGCGCTGGTGGGGCTCGCGAAGCCGCTGAATTTCGGCGGACTGAAATTCGTCGAGCGCCGCAGCTATATACAGCAGTGCAACTGGAAAGTGTACGTGGATAATTTTCTGGACGGCGGCTATCACGTGCCGCACATGCACAAGGGACTCAACAGCGTCCTGGATTACACGAACTACACGATTGAAAACGTGGACCGCTGCTGCGTGCAGTCCAGCCCCGTGGCTGTGGACAACGGTTCCGAGGCTAGCGCCGCCGCCACACGCAAAGGCGATCGAGCCTTTTATTTCTGGCAGTATCCGAATTTCATGCTGAATTGGTACGAAGGATATCTCGATACCAACCTGGTGATTCCGCTCGGTGTGGATCGCTGCGAAGTGATTTTTGACTTTTATTTTGGCGATACCAGCGAAGCGCAGATGCCCTACATCCGCGAGAGCATGGGCGTCAGCGAGCGCGTGCAGCAGGAAGACATCGTGATTTGCGACGGTGTGCAGCGCGGGCTCAGCTCACGCGCGTACCAGGCCGGGCGGCTATCGGTGCGGCGCGAAGCGGGTGAGCATTTGTTTCATCGTTTGCTGGCCGCGGATTTGAATGACACGCGGTCCGCGGTCGCGCGATAAGCGAGTCAGCGAACCGGTAGCCCGACACCAACCGAACCCTTAGTCGAAGATGACGGTTTTGTTTCCGTAAAGTAGGATGCGATTTTCGATGTGCCAGCGCACGGCGCGCGATAGCACGACCTTTTCCAGATCGCGGCCCTTCTGAATTAAATCCTCGGTGGTATCGCGGTGCGAAATGCGCACTACGTCCTGCTCGATGATCGGTCCATCGTCGAGAACTTCGGTAACGTAGTGGCTGGTCGCGCCAATCAGTTTCACTCCGCGATCGAAAGCTTGCTGGTGCGGCTTGCCGCCAACGAACGCAGGCAGAAACGAGTGATGAATATTAATGATGTGATGCGGCGGATACTGGCGGATGAAATCCGAGGATAGCACCTGCATGTAACGCGCAAGGACGATCAAGTCAATTCCGTGCGGTCGCAGCAGTTCGAGCTGCCAACTTTCTGCTTGCGCTTTATTTTCCTTCGTCACCGGAATCACGTGCAGCGGAACACCGTAAAAATCGGCCCAGCGCTGCACGTCCGCGTGATTGCTGATGATCAGCGGAATTTCGCACGCCAGTTCCCCGCCGCGCTGGCGATAGAGCAGATCCACCAGGCAATGATCGTAACGCGACACGAAAATCGCGATTTTCGGACGATAGCTGGAGAGCGCCACTCGCCATTGCATGGCAAAGCGGTCGGCGATGGGCTGAAAATGTTCCGCGAATTCGCGCATGTCCAGCGCGAAGTCCGCCAAGTCCCATTCCACGCGCATTAGAAAAAGATTGCGCTCGGAATCCAAATGCTCGTCGGCGTGGAGGGTATTGCCGTTCCCGCGATAGATGAAATCGTGGATGGCGGCGTTCAGGCCTTTTTGGTCAGGGCAGCTGACGAGCAGGATGGCGGTGTGCTTCACCGGGCGCTCCGCCGGATGTGGGAGCTATTGATGGTCACGCGGAATCGTTTCCTCCCAGGTTTTATCGCGCAGCGGCTTCCCATTTTCAGTCAGATGGCGCTCGAAATGATAATAGAAATTCTGCGCGTCACTGCGCAGGTTGAGCACGACGCTCCACACCAGCGTGCGGCCGGGCAGTTCCACCGTTGTGGAAGCGGTTCCGAACACCCGGCTGGTTGCAGGGCTCGAGTCCAGAACTTCGTAGCCCATCTGTTCATGATCCTTCATTTTCCCCCAGGGGTACTCGCTGCAGTCATCTCCAACCCAGTCCACGCGCGCATTTCCGGTGATCAAGTCATGCGTCAAGGTCCAATACTGCGGCGGCCAAGTGTCGCCTTCAGATTTCACGCCAGCGAGCGGAGTTTCTTTTTCGGGTGCGGTGAAATGCGGACGGGCGGGCGGCTCAACTGGAACGAGCGGAAGTTCCAAGCGAGCCGTGTTCGCGCCGCCTAGCCACAGCGAGGTGGTCGTCTTATATGGCGTCGGCCAAATCATGGGCCACATCGCATTGGAAATTGCCAGGCGAATACGATGGCCGGGCGGAAAAACCCAGCTGGTGAGGTGGAGCTCAATGGGAAGCTCAAACTTGCGATTGAGCGGAAGCTGACTCGGATTCTCGGCGGAGTCGCGCTGCGCTCCGCTCCGTCCTGCGCCCGTTATCAGCGTCACCGTGCCGTCGGGCGCGACGTCGGACAGTCGCGCGAACCAATCGGCCAGCGGTGTATCCGCTGAAACTTCCATGAACAGCTTCGGCCAACCGAGCAGCGCGGTCTCCTTTGCGAGCGGCGCGGAATCGTAAATCAAGCTGAAGGCGTCAATCGGCCGTTGGTCCGCCGTGAGATCGCCCCACCAAAACCCGGCTTCATTGCCGATGGATGGCACGTAACTCAGCTGGTGAGACACGATCGGCGAAGCGGGCGGGGCCTCGTCGCCTAAAGTGTGATTCGGTTCGAGAAAGAGTGTCTGCACGTGCGTGTTCGCAGGCGGCCAAGCCTTTTCGGCGCGCCACTCTCCGGGAATTTCGCCGATGGTGGTTTCAGGTGGATACCTGTGGCGCATGTACACTTCCAAGCGCGGCTCGTCCATGATTCCGTTTTGCATTCCCTTCAGCCAGTAATCCCACCAGCGCACCGCTTCCACGCGCCATTCGATCGAAGGGCCGGGTTCGGCTTCGTGTGGAAAAGTGTGATTCCACGGGCCGATCAGCGCTTTGATCGGCGCATTTGTATGTTCGAAGAAGCGCGGAATGCTGTCGCGATAGCCGTCGAGAAATCCGCCGATCATAAACGATGGAACCTTGTATTCATCGTAGTGATTTGGCGCGACCGAAGCGCGGCGCCAGAATTCACTATCGCGCTGATGATGCAGGTAGAGAAAAGCCCACGGCTTGGCGTCAAACCGCGCGGCGAGAGATTTTTCGTCCGTGGGAAAATCCGGCGCGCGTGTGAGACCGAGCTGCAGGTCCATGCCCAGCTCGAATTCGTCCAGGTGCATCAGGTTGTCGATGTAATGGATGTCGTCGTGGAATAATTCTTCGGTGGCGCACATCGCGAGGATGGCTTTCAGCGCGGGCGGATGCAGCCGCGCGAGCTGAATGGAATTGAAGCCGCCCCAGGAAATGCCGGTCATGCCGACGTTGCCGTTTGACCATGGCTGCTTTGCGAGCCACGCGATTACTTCCAAACCGTCCTGCTGCTCTTGATCCGAGTATTCACGATCCGGCGGCGCGCCCTCGCTCGAGCCGGTGCCGCGAATGTCGACCCGCGCGGTCACGTATCCTCGGCGCACGAAATAAGAATGCAGATCCCAGTCGCGCGCCAGTGTCCAGTCGTCTTTGCGGTAGGGCAAGTACTCGAGGATCGCAGGAAATTTTTCATCGGGATGCGCGGCGGGAAGCGGGCCATCGGGCATATAAAGGCTAACGGCAAGGCGCACGCCATCCTTCACCGGTATCCACGCCTGGACGGTTTTGACGGAAGCGTATTGCGGCGGATAAGGAGCATCTTGGTCCGCGGCCGGGGATGTATCGACAGAAGCCTTCGGGACGCGGGGCAGCAATGGTTCCGGTACAGGCTTCATAGCTGCCGGATCTAGGTAAACTCCTTGCATCCGCATTGGGGCTGGAGGTGAACCAGACAAGTTCGTCGGCAGTCGAGGTACGGTTGGCTCGGCGAGCGGCACGGCGTAGACCGGTCCGTGTCCCGTCATTACTTTCAGCAAGAAATCGAGTTTTATGTCTGCGCCTGATTTGATTTCCACTCCTGACTCATCAATGGGACCAAACCCGGCATGCTCGACGTGAACTGCATACAAACCAGGGGTCGGAGTAACGGCGTAAGTACCATCCACGGCGGTCTCTGCATAATACGAAGTCTCACCCGCGGTGAATATCAATATGGTCTTGGGGACGATCGCGCCCGATTCATCAGTGACCTTGCCGAGAACGGTTACGGTCCGGCCTCCCGTCTGCGATTGAAGCGGCGCATTCGCAACGGCTCGAACAACAATCGGAGAGCACACCAGAATCGTTGCAGTCAACAGACTCAGTGCCACGACGAGGAATCTTGTAGGTCTGCTCACGTTGCGGTTTCCTCTTCGCATGCAAGGCTATCACACGGGAAGCGTGTCACTCAGGGCGACGCTGCGAACATTCTGTGCAATCGGCCGTGTCGTCTGACTTGCAGTCGTGGCGATACACATTCATTGATACTCTTCGATGTATGTGCTAATCTGAATCACGATCGAAAGAGGAGAGAGCTGAGATGGCGCGCCAGCTGAAAACCCGGAGAAGCGAAGCTGCCTGCTGTCGCACCGGCACGTCGCCGAAGCTCGGTACGCTGCGCGCGCGAGCTTACGCGGGATGGTTCAAGGCGCTGGCCGACCCCACGCGCATCCGGATTTTGAACTTACTCGCGGCGAACCGCGATCCGGTTTGTGTGTGCGACATCGTGAAACACTTTCCGATCGGCCAGCCGACAATTTCGCACCATCTGAAGATTCTGCGCGCCACGCGCTTCGTATTCGCAGAGCGTCGCGGCACGTTCATGTACTATCGCGTGAACTTGAAGTGCCTGGGAGAATTCCCGCACGCGGCGCGCCTCATCATGGACGTATAGCATGAACGAGATTGCGCGGTAGCATTGCTCCCGCACACCATCGAATATCGTCAATATTGAATGAATATCAACACGGAGGCAGATCATGAGCGACAAGAGCATCAAGGAAACGGTGCAAAGCAAATACGGCGAAGCAGCACGGAGGCTTGCCGGCGGAGAGGCGGGCGGTTGCGGATGCTCCTCCAGCGCGATTCCCTGCTGCGACCCGATTTCCTCGAACCTATACCAGCAAAGCGAAACCGCCGGGCTTCCCGAGCAGGCGGTGCTCGCGTCGCTCGGCTGCGGGAATCCCACGGCGCTGGCCGAATTGCGCGCCGGAGAAACCGTACTCGACCTCGGCTCGGGCGGCGGAATTGACGTGCTGCTTTCCGCGCGGCGTGTAGGGCCGACAGGAAAAGCCTATGGCCTGGACATGACGGACGACATGCTGGCGCTGGCCCGCGAGAACCAGCGCAAGGCCGGCGCGACGAACGTGACGTTCCTAAAGGGAGAAATCGAGAACATTCCTCTGCCGGACAATTCCGTGGACGTCGTGATTTCGAACTGCGTGATCAATCTTTCAGCGGATAAAGACCGCGTCCTGCGCGAGACGTTCCGGGTGCTGCGACCGGGTGGGAGATTCGCAGTATCCGACGTTGTGGTGCGCGGCGAGGTGCCGGCGAAAGTGCGAAAAAGTGTAGAGCTCTGGGTGGGATGTGTGGCAGGCGCGATGGAGGAGTCCGAGTACCGAGCGAAGCTAAAAGCTGCTGGATTCGAGGGTATTCAGATCGAACCGACGCGCATTTACAGCGTGGAGGACGCGCGGCAATTTCTGACCGCCGAAGGAATTGACGTGGACGCCATCGCGCCGCTGGTGGAGGGCAAATTCGCCAGTGCCTTCGTGCGCGCGAAAAAACCCGCTGCGAACCAAACCGGGGCACCTCGGGAATGCTGCGGACCGGCATGCTGCCCGCCCGCGGAAGGCGAGAAACAGTGAGCGTTGGGAAAACGCATTACAGCGTTCTGTTTCTGTGCACCGGAAATTCCGCCCGCTCGATTATGGCCGAAGCGATCTTGAACCGCAAAGGGAGGCTGGCGTACACCGCGTACAGTGCGGGAAGCCGACCGGGCGACCGTGTGCGGCCTGAAGCGCTGAAACAATTAGAGTCTGCGAATTTGCCGACGGATGGTCTGCGCAGTAAGAGCTGGGACGAATTTGCGGCGCCTGGCGCACCACAAATGGATTTCGTAATTACGGTTTGCGACAACGCCGCTCGAGAGCCGTGCCCTTTCTGGCCCGGGCAACCGACGACGGCGCACTGGGGCGTTCCCGATCCAGCAGCGGTGCAAGGCACGCCGGAACAGATCGAACGCGCCTTTCGTGACGCCTTCATGATGCTGGACCGTCGAATCAGTTTATTTCTTTCCTTGCCACTGTCGAGCCTCGACAATTTGGCAATCAAGAAAGAAATCGACCGGATCGGACGTGTCGGAAACATGCAAATTGGCGAGACGCAATGAAATCGTCAGGAATGCGGCGAGTCACGGCGGAATTCCTCGGGACACTATTTCTCGTGGCAACAGTGGTGGGCTCTGGAATCATGGGCGAGCGACTGGCGGCCGGAAATGTGGCGATTGCGCTCCTGGCGAACACAATCGCTACAGGAGCTGTCCTGGTGGCCTTGATTCTGGCGTTCGGGCCAATTTCGGGAGCGCATCTGAATCCCGTGGTGACGCTGGCCGACGCGATGGAAGGCGGAATTTCCTGGAAGGAAGCCCCCGCATATATTTTCGCGCAGGTCGCAGGCGGAATCGGCGGCGCAATCGTCGCGCATTTAATGTTTGGCCTGCCGCTTGCGTCGCTGTCGCGGCACGCACGGGGTGGAGCGGCTCAAATGTTCAGCGAATTCGTGGCGACGTTCGGATTGCTGGCGGTGATCTGGGGGTGTTCGCGGCTGCGTTCGAACGCAACGGCCTTCGCCGTGGGAGCGTACATCACAGCCGCATATTGGTTCACGGCATCCACGTCGTTCGCGAATCCCGCGGTGACGATCGCGCGATCGCTCAGCGACACTTTTTCGGGGATTCGGCCAGTCGACGCGCCCGGATTTATCGTCGCGCAAATTGCCGGAGCAATCGCCGCGACGGTGCTCTTCCGCTGGCTGATTCCGGCGCTGCCGCTCGGCGCGAAAGATGTGGTCTATCCACACGAGAATAAGTGATCGAGATGTTGCCGGCTGGCCCCCGCTCGCTGACAAAACATGCGGCTGCCAAGCAGCGCAGGTTCAAGGCTTGACGACGGATTCGAGCAGCTTCGTCCAGTGCGATAGGTGTTCGAGCGACGGGGCGTGAGTGTGATCGAGCTCTAGCGGCGTGATGGAAATGGCGCCGTCGCGGATGGCGGCGAGATCGGTATCCGGCTCGATGTCTTCGATGCGTTGCTGCTCGTGCAGCCAGAAATATTTGCGGCCGCGCGGGTCGGTGCCCGGCTGTAGCAGGTTGCGAGTGATCTTCGACGATTGTCGTGTGAAACGCACCGAGCCGTTCCAAGCTTGCGGCACGTTCACGTTCAGCAAAATCCCGGGCGGCAGGCCTTCCGTCAACATCAGCGGAATCAAAATGCGCGCGAACTGCGCGGCGGGCTTGAAATCGAATTCCTTGCCGCGATAGGCGACGGAAATTGCGATGGACGGAACATGGTTGATAGCGCCTTCCATCGCGGCGCCCACGGTTCCGGAATAGTAGATGTTCTCGCCCATGTTTCCGCCGCGATTAATTCCCGAGACGACCAAGTCGGGCTTCTCTTTCAGTATTGCGTTGAAGGCGAGAATCACGGCATCCGCAGGCGTGCCTTCGATTGAATATTCGTTCTCCGCAATCTGGTCCATGTAAATCGGCTGGCGCAAAGTGAGCGACTGCGCGGCGGCACTGCGTTCGCGCGAAGGCGCAACGACGGTGAGCGCGGCTTCGTCCTTCAGCGCATCCACCAACGCGCGCAGGCCGGGGGCGTGTATGCCGTCGTCGTTGGTGATCAGAATATGCGGCATGAAAATTCGCTGCGGACGGAACGCCTTTCGAAAAGTTCGTCACGGCTGAACAGCAGAAAGGAAGATGGTCGGGACGACTGGATTTGAACCAGCGACCTCACGCACCCCAAGCGTGCGCGCTACCAGGCTGCGCTACGTCCCGACCGCTTACAACGTTTGTAGCGTATCACTCGCGTTCGAGAAGGGTCAAGACAGCGAGCAGTTCTTCGTGCAAATCGAGCAGGAATTTGCGCTGTCGCTGCGTGGGAGCTTCGCGGCGGGATGCCGAAGCGCTATTGTGTGCGACGATGGAGCGGCCTGGGCTGCCATTACCACCGGCCGCGCTGCTGGGGGATTCTTCGCCGTGTACCTGGCCGCGCTCTTCGAAATGTTTCCGCGCGCCGGCAATCGTGAAGCCCTCTTCGTAAAGCAGGCGCTTGATTTCAAAAACAGTCTCAATGTCTTCGCGGCGGTAGAGGCGATGGCCGCTAGGACTCTTCACCGGCTGCAGCATGGGAAATTCGGTTTCCCAATAGCGCAGGACGAAGGCCTTGGTAGCCGTCAAGCGGCTGACTTCGCCGATGCGGAACAGGCTCTTCTCTTCCCTTTCATCCATGGGCGAAGCATCCGGTGCTGGAATAGCGCTGGCCATCTCAATTTGTATCGTAGGCCGATTTCCCGCCGTGTCAACCCCTGCAATCTGGTCAGGAGTCATGATTTGCGCGGGTCTTTGCGCTCGCGGTGGCGCGTGCCGCGTTTTTTCAGGCGTTGCGTGAAGCGGATGGGCGTGCCGAGGAAGCCGAATTCCTTGCGCAGCTCGTTTTCCAGGAAACGCTGATAGCTGAAGTGCAGCGGCTTGAGCTGATTGGTGAACAGCACGAAAGTGGGCGGCGCGGTGCTGGCCTGGGTGATGTAGAAAATTTTCACTTCGCGGCTGGCGGGCGAAGTGCCGCGCGTGAGATCCACTTTCGCGACCCAGCGATTCAGCTCGCCGGTGGAAATGCGCTTGTTGCGGGCTTCGACGACCTTGTCAATCAGGTTGTAGAGCCGGTCGATATTTTCGCCGGTCTTCGCTGAAAGAAATACCACCGGCGCGTAGGAAAGAAATTTCAGGCGCGCGCGCACCAGCGGCTCGTAATCCTGCACCAGCTTATTGGCGTTGAACGCCACGAACTTCCCGCCGCGCTTCTTTTTCTCCAACGACAAATCCTGCGCGGCTTCCAGCGCCAGATCCCATTTGTTCATCACGATGATCACCGAGCGCCCGGACTGCTCGGCATAGCTCGCGATCGTCGCGTCGTGCGAAGTGATGCCTTGCGCGGAATCGGCGACGAGCAGAGCGATGTCTGCGCGCTCCAGGTGCTGGCGCGCCATGATGACGCTTAATTTTTCGGCGATCAGCTTCGTCTTGCCCTTGCGGCGAATTCCAGCGGTGTCGAGGAAGCGATAGGCTTTGCCGTTGCGCTCGACGACGGTATCCACAGCATCGCGCGTCGTGCCCGGCTCCGCGGAAACGATGGAGCGTTCCGCGCCGACCAGTTGATTCAGCAGCGTAGATTTTCCGACGTTGGGGCGGCCGATGATCGCGATATTGACGTGGGGCGTTTCCGGCTCCGGCTCGCCCTTCGGAATCTCCTCGGTAATGGCATCCAGCAGCACGTCCACGCCAAAACCGTGTTCGGCGGAAATGGGGAAAACTTCGTCGCCTAATTCGTAGAATGGCGCGGAAAAATCCACGGCTTGCTGCGGCGTATCTACTTTATTGACGGCAAGAATCGGCGGCTTGCCGGCGCGGCGCAGCAGTTGCGCCAGTTCCTGATCGAGAGGCGTGGGGCCGACGCGTCCGTCAACAATCTGAATCACACGCGCCGCGTTTTTAATTGCCACGCTGGCTTGGCGCAGAATTTCGCCGGGGATGCCGGCTTTGTCTTCAGGGACGATCCCGCCCGTGTCCACCACTTCGAAACTGCGCCCTTCCCAGTTCGCGGTTCCGTAGATGCGGTCGCGCGTGATGCCCGGCTCATTGGTGACTATGGAGCGGCGCGTGCCGGTGAGGCGATTGAAGAGCGTGGACTTGCCCACGTTGGGGCGGCCGACGATTACGATCGATGGGAGTTTGGAGGTCATTGAAAGGCACGCCGCTAGGCAGGCTAACTACTCTATCATCTCTCGCGTGATCTATGTGTACCTTCAGGCCTGCCGCACTGCTCTCTGCATCGCCAATTTCGAATCGGTTGCGAATTTTTTCTGCAAGGACCGCGTGTATGGGAATGCCAGGCGCGCGAGGGTGTGTGGCCAAGAGAACGCGTAGAGGTCGTACCAAACGGTTTCGTCGTCGGGATGAAATTCAACGGTGAAGCGTTCTTCGCCCCTTTCTGCGTGGTCGGGTAATGTACCGTAAGCAAATCCGTATCGTTCTAGCAAGCCGCGTTCGTCAATCGTATAGACGATGCGGGCCGCGTTCAGCGACCAGAATCCAAGATGAGACGCGGCGACGGCAACCGTCGCGCCTTCTTCGATGGGAGTGTCCGGCCAAAATAATTCGATCCACGGAATATCGAACATCTTCCATTGCTTGACCGCGCTCTTGGCTCGGTCAAACGCAGCGCGGCCCTCGCCCAACTGAATTCGGTTGTGATCTACGACGTAGCCCTTGGGGGCTTCCGTTCGCGATGCTCCAACGTGCTCGTAGGAAAATTGCTGCTGTTTCTGCGCGGCGAGGATTTCGCGAATCCTTTCCGGACCGGGCTTCTTGAGAAAGAACATCTGCGGTTCATTCCTCCTGACTGCATTCTCGGCGAGGCTCCCCACGTTATGGGATAAATCCGCCAGCTGCCACGAAGCCGGTCTCTGCAGGGCGTCGGCTTATGCGCGTGTGTTATCTTAACCTTCTAGCCGTACAGCCAAGAGTGGCTGTGCCACGAGTAGTTGTGCCAGCTCACCCAATGCCGAAAAAAGCTGCTGCTGCAAAATCCGAGGACGTGACGATCGAGGGGATCTTTGGGGCTGGCGGATTGCTGGAAAGCCGCCACCCGGGTTACGAGTTCCGCTCGTCGCAACTCGCGATGGCGGAAATCGTCGATGAGGCTTTCCGGAAGCATCAGCACGCGATCATCGAAGCCGGAACGGGCACTGGCAAAACTCTGGCATACCTGATTCCGGCGATACGCAGCGGGCGGCGCGTAGTGATTTCGACGGCCACGAAATCCTTGCAGGAACAATTGTTCAACAAGGATGTGCCGTTCCTGCAGAAACATTTTGCGCCAAACCTGAAGGTGGCGCTGATGAAGGGCCGCAACAATTTTTTGTGCCGGCAGAAAGTGCACCAGTTCGAGGGGCAAGCGCTGCTGAAAGGCCTTGACGAAGTGGATTGGTTCGCGCAGATCCGCGACTGGGAAAAGCTGACGGAGACGGGCGACCGCTCCGAGCTGACTTTTCTGCCGGACGACGCAGAATTGTGGCATCGCATTGACGCGCGCAGCGACCTTTGCACCGGACAAAAGTGCCCGGAATTCCAGCGCTGCTTCCTGACGGCGATGAAACAACGCGCGCAGGAAGCGGACCTGATCATCGTGAATCACCATTTATTTTTCGCGGATCTGGCGATTCGCCAGGATGATTTCGGCTCGATCCTGCCGGAATATTCCGCAGTAGTCTTCGACGAAGCTCACGAGATTGAAGACGTGGCCAGCGATTATTTCGGCCGGCGCGTATCGAGTTACCAATTCGAAGAACTGGTGCGCGACACCGAAGCCATGTTGCGCCTGCTGAAAATTGAAGCCACGCCGCTGCGCAAGCACCTGCTGCGCGTGCGCGAGCGGGCGCGCGTATTTTTCGAGCATTTTCCGGAGCGCGAAGGGCGCTACCCGTTCGGCCCGGCGGAACGCAAATCGTTTCTTGAAAAGAATCACGAAGCGTTCGAGGATTTGTCCGCCGCAGTGAAACGAATCGAGACGGAACTTTCCGCGCTGAATCCCAAGCCGGAGGAAGTGGTGACGCTGGCGCGGCGCGGCGCGGACTTGCGGCGCGAATTCGAATTCCTGCTGGAGAGCGAAGAAAAAAGCTACGTCTACTGGTACGAACGGCGCGGCAAAGGCATCGTGCTGACAGCGACGCCGATTGACGTAAGCGAAATCCTGCGCGAGAAACTTTTCGATCAGTTCGACACAGTTGTGCTCACTTCCGCGACGCTTGCGGTGGGCGGGCGCTTCGATTTTTTGAAGCAACGGCTGGGGCTGCAGCCCGCGAAAGAAAAAGTCCTGCCGCAGGAATTCGATTTCCACGACCAGGCGCTGCTCTACATCCCGCCGGACATGCCAGACGTGCGCCACGAATCGTTTTCCCGGCGCGCCGCGCAAGAGATCACGAAGCTGCTGGAAATTTCCAAGGGCCGCGCTTTCTGCCTTTTCACCAGCTACGCGCAGATGCGCGGCGTATACGAACTGGTTTCCGGGCGGGTGCCGTTTCCGATGCTGCTGCAAGGAACCGCGCCGAAATCAATTCTGCTGGAGCGTTTTCGCTCGACGCCGAATGCGGTGCTATTCGCGACGGCCAGTTTCTGGCAGGGGGTGGATGTACCCGGCACGCAGCTTTCGTGCGTGATCATTGATAAGCTGCCATTCGCCGTTCCCAGCGATCCGATCGTCGCCGCGCGCGTGCGCGCATTACAAGAGGATGGACGCAATCCGTTCGCGGAATACCAAGTGCCCGAAGCGGTGCTCGCGCTGAAGCAGGGATTTGGGAGATTGATCCGCTCGAAGACGGACCGCGGCATTCTGGCGATCCTCGATAACCGCATCTCGCGAATGCAGTATGGTAGAATTTTTCTCGAATCCCTGCCTGATTACACGACCACGCAGGATATCGCCGAAGTCGAGCGGTTCATGGAAAACCATCCGGATTAAGGAAGGCCGATGTACGAAGTGAGTGTGGACGAGACGTTTGCCGCAGCGCACAATCTGCGGAATTACAAAGGAAAATGCGAGGACTTGCACGGGCACAATTACAAAGTGCGCGTGACGCTGGCCGGCCCGGAACTGGACGCAACGGGGTTGCTGTACGATTTCGTGCACTTGAAGCAGGTTATTCAAGGTGTGATTCGTTCGCTGGATCATAAATATTTGAACGAGCTGAAGCCGTTTGACGTGCTGAATCCTTCCGCGGAAAATATCGCGCGGCACATTTACGAGCAAACCGCGAAGCAGATGCACGCTACGCCGAACGGCGCGGCGATTTCCAGTATTACCGTGTGGGAATCGGACCTCACCGCAGCGACGTATCGGCCGTAGCGCGTAATCCTGCGCGGCGCGTCGCACAGCAAATGGCGCGGCAGGCAAACGCTGGGCCAGGAACCCGGCAACTATGAACCGAGGATTCTTGATCATCGCGATCCCCGCTTTTCTGGTTTCCATCTTCTGGCTGACGCTGGGGTGGGGCTGGCACAGGGCGGTAATCGGCGGCTGCGTGGAAATTGTTGTCGCCGTGGGAGTCGTCGTTTACGCCACGCGGCGGCCGAACGCGCCGCAAGGTCCCGGGCCGGACGGTCCGGAAGCCGACAGCTAGAATTTCTGGAAGCGCCATGGGCCTCGCAGAAAAATCTTAAAATCCGCGAACGGAATATGCGATAGTGGCCGGTTGTGCGCGGACATATTTGCCCGGTGCAACGGTCTGCCGCTCGCGCGGGAGCACGGTTTGAAGAATAACAAGCTGCGGCAATTCACTGGCGGAGGAGCTATGCACATGCGAAAAGTGATTTTCATTCTGGGAGCCTGGGTGCTAGTGGCGATGCTGGCCGCGACGGCGCTGGCGCAAGGCACCGGCAGACTCAACGGCGAGGTTTACGACCAGAACGGAAAGCCATATGCGGACCAGACGGTAACGATCAAACTGCCAGACACAGGCCAGACCTTCACCGTGAAGACGGACAAGAACGGGAAATTCGTGCAGTTGGGAATGCGCAGCGGAATCTATACGATTACCCTGGTCAGCCTGAACTATTCCGAAAAATTTCAGGTCACCGATGGACAGGAAAATAATTACAAGCTCGACCTGAAGCAAGTGGCGGCGGCGACGGCGGCGGCGCATCCGGAAGAAACCAAGAAGAAGGAAGAAACGGAAGACAAATTCAAGCTGATGAAGCAGCATTTCGACGCCGGCGTGGCGGCGCTGGGAGCCGGCAACGATCTAAGAGCGCAGATCAAGACAGCGACGGGAGATCAGAAAGCGACCTTGCAAGCGCAGCGTGTCACCGATTGCACCACCGCGTCCAGCGAATTTTCGCAAGCCGTGCAGAACCTGGGAGAAAAAGAGGTCAACAACCGGGCGATGATTCTGGGCAACCTGGGATCGGCAAACGAATGCGCCGGCAAATATTCCGACGCAGCCGACGCGTTTCAGAAGGCCATCGATACCAAACCGGTCGCCGGCTACTACGTCGGACTGGCCACAAACCTGGCGAACGTGGGAGCGTCGTCCACGGATCCGAAAGACGCCCAAGCCAAATTCGACGCCGCCAGCGCCGCTTGCGATAAAGTGACGGCGCTCGATCCCACTTCCGCCGCCACTTGCTGGAAAAACCTCGGCATCGTGCTCAGCAACAAGGGCCGCATGAAGGAAGCCGTCACTCCGCTGCAAAAAGCCTCCCAAGCTGACCCCAAGGACCAGATCACCTGGTACATGTTGGGCAGCGCGCTGACTGCCACGATCGACACCAAGCAGGAAGGCGACAAAATGACATACATTATTCCGCCGGGAACCGCCGAAGCCTATCAGAAGTGTATAGATACCGGCGCGGATAACGCCACCGGGAAGCTCTGTAAGGACGCGTTGGATGGGCTGAACGCGATGAGCGGCGGGCAAGACACCTCCGTGGGTAAAAAGAAGAAGAAGTAGACCATTTTTTGGCATGTGGGCGGCTGCGCAAGAACGCAGCCGCCTCGTGCGTTTTTTGCCTTCGCGAAATTCCCATTTTGAAACGCTTTCTTTTCTCGATTCGCTACGCGAGGAGTGCTATTCTTGCGCTCATCGCTCCACGCAGTACGCTGTATGGAGCCTCGCGTGCAACGTCGAGTAAAGCGTAGCGGAAACCCTCAGGGGAACCCGGTGGAGAAGTGGATTTGAGCCAGCCCAGCACAGAACGCCGCCGCAGCGAACGACTTTCGGAATCTTTGCCGTTAATCGTCCGCGGAATTGACCTGCTCGGCCAGCCTTTTGAAGAACGCACCACCACTGTCGCCTTCAATCTTCACGGATGCCGCTACACTTCCAAGCACCATCTCCCGCGCAACACTTGGGTGACGCTCGATCTTCCGCACGGAGTAGCGCAAGGATTGGCGCGTGCAAACACGGCGACGAATGCGAGCGCGAATTCCACGGAAAATTCCCGCACCACGCTGCGGGCGCGCGTTGCCTGGGTGCAGCGGCCGCATTCGATTCGGGATTTCTTTCAGATTGCAGTGGAGCTGGAAAGCCCGGCGAATATCTGGGGCAGCCAAGCCGCTGAATGGAACAGCGCCGCGGCAGCGGTGCCTGAATTCGTGGCGTCGCCTGGAAGATCAATTCCGCGCTTCAGCGAGCAGCCGGCGACGGACTATGCGGCCGGCGACCTTGGAAATTTTATGGACCAATTCAAGACGGAAGCAAGCAGCGATTCGCAAGAGACGCACGCGGCGGCTGAACCAGCGCACGGGATCGCGCAGGAAACGGCACATCAGGCCGCAGCGGCTCCCGCGGCCGACAATCCCCTGTTGCGGGAGCTTCGCGCGGAGCTGGATCGGCAGACCAAAGACGCTGTGCTGGCGGCTGCCGAGCAGGCCCGCGAGGAAGTCTTGCAGACCGCCGCGGCGACTGTGCGCGAGCGCGCGAGCAGTGCCGAGGAACTTTTCGCGAAATGGAAGAGCGAGATCGAAAAGATGCAGGCCGGCGCGCGCGAGGAATTTTTCGCGCAGGTGGCTGCGAAGCAGGATGAGGCGTTGGGCGCGTTGAAGTCAGGGTTCGACGAAAAGTTCGGCCAAGCGCGCGAACTGCTGGGCGAGATCACACGCCAGGCGGAATCGCTGCGCGCCGAAAGCGGCAAAGCGCAGGAGGCCACCAGCCAGGTGGCGCGGGCGTTGCTGCAACTGGAAGCGGCCGATACCGCGCGCAAGACGCGAGCGACGGAGCCGTCCAAGGAAGAAATCGCGGTGCAGGAGAGCGCCGTAGCCGCGTGGCGGCAGCGCCTGGAATCGGAAATGACGGTAGCGCAGGGACAGTGGAACGAGTTGCTGCAATCGTCGCTGGATAATAATCTGCGCCGGATGGTCGATCAACTTTCGGAGCGTTCGCAGGAAGTGCTGCGCAACGCCGAACAGAAAATGACGGAGCGCTTGGGCGAGCTGCGCCAGCCGTTTGCGCAAGCCGCCGCCGAGGCACGCGAAACATTTTCGGGAATTCAGTCCGCGCTGGAGCAGGAAGTTCTGAAGGCGCGCAGTTCGCTGGCCGAAGTGAAACAGGTCGCCAGCCGCACAGAAGAGTTTTCGGCGCAGCTGGAAGCTGCCAGTCACGATACCGTGAACGAACTGCACCGGCGCCTGGAAAGAATTCTGGACGCGCAAACCGCGGAAATGAATCGCCGCATGGAAAATCTCTCGGCAGACGTTGCGCAGCGGGCGATTCCGGTGCTGGATTCGCTCAGCCATCAATTCCAGGAGCGCGCCGTGGCCGAAGCCGAGGCCAAACTCGCGCCACATCTGGAACGCGTGCCCGCGCTCTTGCACGAACTCGCGGCTCGCGAGGTACAACTCGAAGATAGCCTGCGGCTGCACCGTGAACGATTGCGCCAGGTCTCTGAAAATAATCAGCGCGAAGTGGGCACGCAGGTTGCGGCCACGCTCGCAAGCTTGCACGCCGATTTCGAAGCCGCGCGCAAGGATGCGCTGGCTAAGTGGTCCGAGGAATTGGACGCGAGCGGAGTGCGCGCTTCGCACGCGGCGGCGGAATCCATCGGGCACACATCCGAATGGCTGCAGCAGGAAGCGCGGGCGCGTTTGCAGGCACTGGTGGAACAATCTTTTGTGACCGCCGAAGCAGGATTCGGACAACGGAGCGCGGAAGCCGCGCAGAAATTCGAAGCGCAGCTGGCGGCACAGTCCGCGGCGCACCTGGGACAAATTCGGGCGCAGGTGGAAAGCGTTGCCGGCGAAGTGACGGCGCACACGCGCACGGAACTCGATCGCGCCGCCGAAGCCGCGGCGGCTTCCTTCGGCCAGTTGCTGCACGAGGTATCCGATCGCGAGACCACCCAGTTCGCCGCAACCACAGCTACCACGCGCCGCGAGCGCGCGGAGGAATTTGACCACGCCACGCAACAGCTGCTCCACCAACTCGACGTGAACGCTTTTTCGTCCGTGGAGCGCTTCCGCGCGCAGATGGTATCGCAGTGGGAAGCCAGCGTCGGCGAAGGACGAGCGGCGCTGGGCCAGGAATTTGCGTCGGCGCTCGAAGGCTTCCGCAACGAGCGCGACGCGCACCAGAACGAATGGACCGCGCAGCTGGAGCGCGTGAGCGGCGAAGCCGCCGGAAAATTCCAGGATCGCTTGCAGACCACGGCGGATTCCTGGGTGATGGCGTCGGTGCGGCGGCTCAACGAGCACGGTCAGAACGGTATCGAATCGCTGCTGCGCTCAGCCGATCAGGCCCTGCGCGATTCCTGCTCCAAAGTTTTCGATGGTTTGGCCCAAATGCTACGCGAACGCGCCACCAACGTCGCAGGAGCCGGCAACGTCGCCGGATTCACGCAGGCCGCCAATCGCGACACGTCCGAACCGCCCAACCCCCGCAACGAAACGCTGTAACGTCTCCCCCAAACTGTCCCAGTAACCGCCGAACTGAGCCGTAGCCGCTGTGACCGCATCATTATCGGCGCAGCAAATCGGAGCTTCTGCTACGGAAAGTCGACAGGCGTTAGCGATAAGGGCAAAGTGGTGGTCGCCCAACTTCTGCGCAAGAAAAATGGACTCCTAGTGCGGCACACTTTCCCTTCTCTATTTTTTCCGACGACTTCCAGGACCAGACTCGCGACGTAATGGACCTGTTCGGCACTCATGCTGGGGAAGACCGTCAGGTTAAGGACGCGTCCGCGGGCGTGCTTGAAGCGATGCCCGTTGAGCTTCACGAATCTTGTTGCGGCAAGGCCTAATTCTGTACGATACGGAGGACCATCTGCGTCCCCTTTGCGAGGCGAATTTTTTCGCTGGCGGATTTCAGGACGGGGAACTGCGAGCCGGTTTCCGTGGTCATCACGGCAAGGCTGAGCCCCGCGATGCCGTAAACGCCTGAATCCTCCGGCCGAAGCTGCCCTTCGGGAAGCGGTCCCCCGATGCTGCCTCCGGCGGTGGCTGCAATTATGGCAGTGGCCTCCATCGGTCGACCACCTTCAAAATCGTCTTTCTCTTTTAACCGAGGTGCAATCGCGAGTGCCTGTATGACAAAGGAAAGATGCGACGGTTCGCCGCCCTTCATCGTGATGGAATTGAAAGAAATTGCGATCCTAGTCTCCGGTGTGTGTGTCGAGGACGCATCGAGTGCCACGACATGTCCGATCACGCGAGCGCCTGCTTTTAAAACGACCCTGTGATTTTGAGAAACGTCCCGCGTAATCTCAGTTTCGACGGGGTCACCAGGCTTACAAGCACTTGAATCTAAGTCGGCGAGCAATTTCGCGACGACCGTAGTGCCGGTCGAGAGGATCGCAGGTTTCGCGGGGCCGCCTGTGGCTGTGGAGGCCTGGCTAGCTGCAGCCGAATGATTACCAGACATCGCTGCGGGTGCCGTGGAAGCGGACAGCGCTGCCGCCAACGCAAGCGTAATAGGCCGGCCAAAATACATCATCGCTGTCTCCGTTTTCGCCGGAATAGTTATCGCTTCCTGCCGCTTGCCAAACACCGGGCGTGCTCTGCTTGTCAGAATCGCGAGCAAAATATACCACGACGGCACACGTGCCGAACCCAGATTTCTTATTGCGTGGTTAACTTGTTTGGTCAGTAAACGCGATTCAGCAGAAATTATCGCCAAGCCTCCTGCGGTCCTGCACCGAACGGACCGCACAAATACGCATCGTGATTCCAGAAGAGCAAGGTCGCGGTCGGACGCAGTTTGCGGTGCGCCGCGACGCTCGCATGGCAACGCGACCGAATGCCCGGGCGCGTTCTTATTTCTTTCCGACGACTTCCAGGACCGAACTCGCGACGTAATGGACTTGTTCAGTCGTCATACTGGGGAACAGCGGCAGGCTCAGCACCCGCTCGCAGGCGCGCTCGGAGTTGGGAAATGTCCCAGCGGGATAGCCAAGCGACGAGTACGCGGGCTGCAAGTGGATCGGCTTGGGGTAATGCACGGCGGTATCAATGCCGCGCGCGGAAAGTTGCGCGATCACCGAATTGCGGTTGCTTACGTAAATCACGAACTGGTGATAGACGCATTCATCGCGCGCGTCGTCTTGCGGCATTTCCAGTCGTACGCCTTCGAACAACCGGCGGTATTCCTTGGCAATCTCGCGGCGCTTCTGCGTCCAGGCATGCAGGCGGCGCAGCTTGATGCGCAGCACCGCGCCTTGAAATCCCTGCATGCGGTAGTTGTAGCCGGGGAATTCATGCTCGTAACGCGCGGTCTGGCCATGCGAACGCGCGGCGCGGGCAAATTTCGCGATGGCGTCATCGTTCGTCGTGAGCGCGCCTCCCTCGCCGTAAGCGCCCAGATTTTTCGTCGGATAGAAACTGAATGCAGCCGCAAGGCCCAGCGATCCGACGCGCTGCGCGCGATAGCGCGCCGCATGCGCCTGCGCGGCGTCCTCCAGAACTCGCAAGTGGCGTCGCGCGGCAATTTCGCGGATGGCGTCCATGTCCGCGGGCCGGCCGTAGAGATGCACCGGCAGAATGGCGCGAGTGCGCGGCGTGATGGAGCGCTCGATGAGCCGCGGGTCCAGATTCGCAGTGGCGGGATCAATATCCACGAACACTGGACGCGCGCCACAATGGGTGATGGCTTCCGCCGTGGCCAAAAAAGAATTGGGCGTCGTGATGACGTCGTCGCCGGACTGCACGCCCAGGCCCAGCAAGCCCAGATGCAGCGCGGCCGTCCCGTTGCTCAACGCGACACAGTGCTTGACGCCACAGAAATCGGCGAACTCGCGCTCGAACGCTTCGACCTCGGGGCCCTGTACGAACGACGAATCCCTGCAGACGCGATCGAGCGCCGGTAGAACCTCATCGCGCAGATCCGCGTATTCGGATTGCAGATCCAGCAACGGAACTTTCATCAAGCCGGCCTGTTCGCCCATGCAAAAACTGTACTGTACCCGGCGCTGCGCCACAAGTGCGAGCGGCGCGTTTCGCGGCGCGGTTTCCCGAACGGTTTTATGCCCGCAACCGGCGCGTTCATCGCGGGGGCAACGGCAATGGCTGTTAGAAGCAGATTAGACCTCGTGGGAAAAGTTTTCGCGCCAGTGCACCAGGCGGCCAGGGCGCTGCGCTGATTTATAAAGAGTTACGACGTTGCCACATGGAGGGCGGATTGCACCATAGTGGTGCAGGGCCGACGGACATTCTGGCGTTCGAGCCCGTTAAAGGGGTTGCATGATGGCACGATTTCTACGAACTGCTGCGGTGATTGCGTTTCTTGCTTGCATCTCCGTCAGCGCGGCCAAGGCCGATGGCACCGAGGATTTGTACTATTCCCTTACTGGTCCCGGAGGCGTAACGGCTTCGTTCTACCTTCCCGTCAATCCGACCATCGCCCCTGAAAACGTTGAACCAGGATTCGGGTTCCAAGTGACGCC
>JBEKHD010000031.1:0-64790 GCA_050012455.1 Candidatus Acidiferrales bacterium
GGGCTGTAGAAGGTCCCAAGGGTTAGGCTGTTCGCCTATTAAAGCGGTACGTGAGCTGGGTTCAGAACGTCGCGAGACAGTTCGGTCCCTATCTGGTGTGGGCGCAGGAAACTTGAGAGGAGCTGTCCCTAGTACGAGAGGACCGGGATGGACGGACCTCTTGTGATCGAGTTGTCACGCCCGTGGCATAGCTCGGTAGCGAAGTCCGGAAGAGATAATCGCTGAAAGCATCTAAGCGAGAAGCTCGCCTCGAGATAAGGTTTCCCAACCCTCCTGCGGGGGGGTAAGAAGGCCAGTCGAAGACTACGACTTTGATAGGCGGGAGGTGGAAGCGCAGTAATGCGTGTAGCTAACCCGTACTAATCGGCCGTTCGGCTTAACCATAAAACTTTCCTAAACCGTCGCTTTACCCTGACAGACCCGCACAAGCGGGGTATCGAAGGGCACGGCGGAGGAAAGACGCACTTTTCGCATTGACTACGATCAAGCGAATCTGCGGTTTGTTGTTACCAACTTCCTTCAGTTGCTCATCGAAACTCTGAAATTCGATGTCGAGCCACGGCGTTCGCGCCGTAGCTCGAATTTCGATCTCCGGTTTCGATGCACAAGTTTCCTGGTGGTCTTACCGCAAGGGTCACACCCGTTCCCATCCCGAACACGGAAGTTAAGCCTTGCCGGGCCGATGATACTGCGCTGGAAACGACGCGGGAACGTAGGTCACCGCCAGGATTAAACTCAAAAAAGGCTCCGAGCAATCGGAGCCTTTTTTATTTTCACCCTAACGGCGCTGCGCTTCGGATTACTACTTGTGCTTCAAGAAGCCGAGCGTGCTTAGCCACTCTAGAAACCGGTCGGGCCAACCTGCGATTGCGCCAGTATTTGCGCTGCGGATGCCGAAGCCGTGGCCTACTCCGGTGTAGAGGTGCAATTCGGCGGGCACGCCGGCGTGTTTGAGCTGGATAAAGAGTTCAGGAAGCCTTTCGGAAATTCCCGCGCGATCGTCTTGGCCGCACAATAGGAACGCCGGCGGCTCATCTTTTGAAACTGGCAGATCCTGCGGCAATCCCGGATAGATGAGAGCCTGAAACGCGGGCTTCGAGCTTTGGCGATCAACTGGGTCCGCCGCAGCGGGATTGCCGGCATCGAATTGCGTCGCGGCCCGCGCCGCCACATCTCCACCCGCAGAAAATCCCATCACGCCGACGCGCGCCGGATCGACGCCCCATTCCGCGGCGCGGCTGCGCACCAAGCGAATGGCACGCTGCATATCGGGCACCGAATCTCCGTCAATCGTATAAGTCGATCCTGGCTCACGCGCCAGGCGATACTTCAGGACGAAGCCCGCAACGCCGTGTTCGCTGAGCCGTTGCGCGACGGCGTATCCTTCGTGATCCACCCACAATTCCACATGGCTGCCGCCCGGCGCGATCACCACGGCTGCGCCGGTCGCAGTTTCCTTCGCCGGCAAGTACACGGTGATCGAAGGCTGGTGCACGCTGGAAATTACGCGCTCACCGTCCGGCGTCTGTCGAACTTTCTCCGGCGCGGTTTTGCCTTCCGAGCCGGGCGCGCCGTTCGGCCAGAGGAGCACGACGTTTTGTTCCGCGGCCGTCGCAACCAGCGCGCACGCGCACAGAACCAGCGTGAGACAAATCGTTGATTTCTCGATCTTGCGGTTCGGAAGTATTCTCAGGTGCGGACCCTCGGGCGATGGAAATCGCCGGTGCCATCTTACTCGATGCATCGGGCATCCCGGAACTCATGGAGCTTGACGCATAATACGGTTCGCATTGCGCGTGCACCCCTATTGAGGATTTCCCAAGCGATGCTTCGTAAACCGAAGAAATTCGTCGCAACCATATACAAGATATGGATGATGCGGCACGTGGATGTGCCGGACGACATCTCTGCCGCGCTGATCGCGCAGCTTCACGACGGTAAAGGCAAACGAACGGGCGACAGCCGCAAGCCGGCCAAGCCGAAATACCTGCCGGTCGTCGCCATCGTGAATGGATGCAGCGCCCGCGTCACGTTGATGCCGGCCGGAGGCGGACGCCATCGCATCCAGCTCAATACGGCTCTGCGCAAAGCGGCGCGCGCCGATGCGGGTGACGCCGTGGACGTCGAGCTTCGGCTCGATCGCGCGTCGCGCGAAGAACCTGTTCCCGCCGATCTGCGCCTCGCTCTGAAAGAAAATCCCGCAGCGCGCCGGGTTTTCGAGGAACTTAGCATCGGGCACCGACGACATTTCATCAAATGGTTTGATTCCGCCAAAGGCGCCGACACACGAATTCGCAGGCTCGGCCGCGCCATTGATTTTCTGCTCGCGCGCGCGCTTTCGCGCCGGTCCAAAGCCGCCCGGACCCGCCGGAATTAAACTTGCGCGAATTTTCAGCGGCCAGCCGGAAGTGCGTGCCGCCGCGCATCATCTGCGCTATCGTATCTCCATATAAAAATTATGTACGGCCAGAACATCCAACACTCCGAACCGATTTTCTTGCTGCTGTTGCTGTGCATCGCGGTGCTGGCAACGCTCGCCAAGCGCTTCAAGACGCCTTACCCCATCGTGCTGGTGATCGCCGGCCTGTTTCTGAGCCTCATCCCGCGCATGCCGCGCATCGAACTGAATCCGGAAGTTGTTTTTCTGCTCTTCCTGCCGCCGCTGCTTTTTTCCGCGGCGTTTCAGACTTCCTGGCGCGACTTCCGTTACAACTTCTTCAGCATTGCCCTGCTCGCGCTCGGTCTGGTGTCCTTCACGGTGTACGGCGTGGCCTTCGCCTCCCACTGGATTCTGCCTGATTTCTCTTGGAAGCTAGGTCTTGTGCTCGGCGCGGTGATTTGCACCACCGACGCTATCGCCGCCACGTCCATCACCCGTCGCCTGGGATTGCCGCAGAGAGTCACCGACGTGATCGAAGGCGAGAGCCTGGTGAACGACGCGAGCGGCTTGCTTGCCCTGCAGCTCACGGTTGCGATGGTCGTCACCGGGCGTACGCCGCCGATGCACGAGCGCGTGACGCTTTTGTTCTACCTGATCGTCAGCAGCGTCGTGATCGGCCTGGCAATTGCCAAGCTGTTGGCTTGGCTGATCAAACAAATCACGGATGCGCCCGTGGAAATCACTCTCAGCATTATCACGCCCTACTTCGCGTATCTGGCGGCGGAAAGCGTGCACTCCTCGGGCGTGCTCGCGACGGTGGTGTGCGGAATCTATTTGGGCCATGAAAGCTCGCTGTATTTCTCCACACGGGCGCGTCTGCAGGCCGCTGCCGTCTGGGAAACTCTCAGTTTTGTGCTCAATGGCATCGTTTTTATTCTGATCGGACTGCAACTTCCGTACATCCTCGGCGACATTCGCAATCACAGCCTTCCTCGATTGATGCTGATCGGCCTGCTGGTCAGTGCGGTCGTCATCGTACTGCGGCTGCTCTGGATGTACCCGGGCGCGTGGGCTTCGAACTGGCTGCGACGCCACGCGCAGCATCAGCAGGACTCGCTCCCAGGTGCGGGATATATTTTTATCGTCGGCTGGACGGGGATGCGCGGCGTGGTTGCGCTCGCCGCCGCGATTTCGCTGCCCAGGTTGTTGCAGGATGGTTCTCCATTCCCGCAGCGAAACATGATCATCTTCCTTACGTTCTGCGTGATTTTCGTGACCCTCGTAGTTCAAGGCTTGTCTTTGCCGTTTTTCATTCGACGCCTGGGATTGGCTGTTGCTGTCGTCAAGAACCCGGAAGAGGAGCGGGCGCGTTACGCGATGATTGAGGCCGCGCTCGCCTATCTGGAACAAGCCCGTGAACTGGACAACGCTGCCTTTGCGCCGGTTTACCAGGATTTGATTCGCATTCAAAAACATCACCTGAACCTGTTGCCGGGTGACCGCGCTGTCGACACCGGTTACACACCCGAAGATTATGTTCGTTATCGCGAGCTCAACGAGAACGTCCGCGCTCTGCAGCGCGCCGCCTTGCTGAACATGCGCAATCACAACAAGATTAATGACCAAGTCTTGCGCCGTCTCGAGCAGGAGCTTGATCTCTACGACGTTCGCTATGCAAGTTCGCAATAGAAGGGTGGGAGGATTTTTGGGGATGAAGCTAATTTCTGCATTCGTGCTGTTCTTGGTTTTCGCGCCGGCTGGTTTTCCGCAAGCCAAGCCTGCGCAAACCAAAGGCGGCGAGCCCGACCGGCTCGGGCTCACCTGCACGCAAATTCTGCAAATGACTTCTACGGCGTGGGTCGCACAGTTCGCGGAAAAAGCGGGCAACGCGTCTGCGCCTGTGGCCGTCCGCGCCATCACTGCCTACGGAAAATGCTACGACGCGCGCACCAACCAGTTGGCTGCGTCACTGGGCAGGAGCGGCAGAGGCCCGCTAATGGGCGCTACGGGAAACTTTCGCGACTTTCAAAAGGCGCTGGACGAATTCACGGCGAAAGCTCTCTCGGTGTCAAATAAAGCGCCGGGAACTCAGCAAGCCGCCTATGCCGCGCTTTACGAGAAGCAGTTTCGCTATGAGTTCTACCAGAGATACGAGCAGAGAATAACTGGAGGACGCGCGCTGACTGCCGAAGAGGCCGCCGAATATTCCAAAGCCAAAAATCGCTTCGGTGAGTTTCTCGGATTGCTGCCCGAAGACAAGGCGCACATCATTCACGCCGCCTTCAGCCAGATTTTCGACGGCGGCCCGGTTACCGACGTCACCAAGCTCGAGGTCTATCGTTTCGCTATCTTCGTGCTCGAATCCCCGCAAGACAAGGCCTTCTCTTTGCCCCCTTTCTGAACTAGCGCTCCGGAATTGAATTCGACTTGCTCCCCTGTGACGCGTATCGACAAGGTTCTCGCGCAAATCCTCCGCGGAAATGCAGACGCGAACATTGCATTCGCGCAAATGCGGCGCCTGTTGGAAACACTTGGCTTTCAAGAACGGGTTCGGGGAAGCCACCACATATTCACGAGGGAAGGGGTAGAGGAAATCCTGCATTTGCAACCTAAGGGCTCGAAGCGCAAGCCTTACCAGGTGAAGCCGGTTCTCGATGTTATAGTGAAACATCGCTTGGCTGGAGAAATCGATGCTTACGTACGAAGTTATTATTTATTGGAGCGACCAAGATCAAGCCTTCAACGCGGAGGTCCCGGAGCTTCGAGGCTGCGCGGCAGACGGCAAAACCCACGGGGCAGCGCTTTCGAATGTTGAGCTTGTGATCCGCCAGTGGCTCGATACCGCAAAGGGATTGGGACGACCCATTGCCGTGCCCAAGGGCCGCCTTGTGTTCGCGTGAAGGAAAAAATCGCGTTCTCGTCCTCCTCGCCTCTTCCACTCCTGTGATAGTCTCAACTGCTTGAAATTTCCTCACTCCCGTGGAGTTGTGCATGAAGCGTCGCATCGCAGCCTCATTATTTACGTTTGTCGTCCTGGCATCGGGCGCAGTTCGCGCTCAAGTGAGCGACAGCACCAAGCAGCTTTCTCGCGACATCTTCCAGCAGCTCGTTGAGATCAACACCACCGATTCCGTCGGCAGCACCACTGTTGCCGCCAACGCCATGGCCAAGCGCCTGCTCGATGCCGGATTTCCCGCAAGTGACGTCCAGGTGCTGGGACCGAATGACCGCAAAGGCAACATGGTCGCGCGCATCCACGGCAGCGGCGCCAAGAAACCGCTCCTGTTCATCTGCCATCTGGACGTGGTCGAAGCGCGCCGCGCGGACTGGTCGATCGACCCGTTCCAGTTCATCGAGAAGGATGGATATTTTTACGGCCGCGGCACCGGAGACATCAAGGACGGCGACGCGTTTCTCGTCACCACCTTCATTCGCCTGAAGCAGGAAAAATTCCAGCCCGACCGCGACCTGATCCTCGCGCTTACTGCCGACGAAGAGGGCGGCGCGTCCAACGGCGTCGCGTGGCTCATCAAGAACCATCGCGATTTGATCGAAGCTGAATACGTGATCAATCCAGATGCCGGCGACTTCGAGCTCGACAACGGAAAACACTTGCTCGTCGGCATTCAAGCCAGCGAAAAGCTGTATCAGGATTTTGATCTGAAGGTCACGAATCCGGGCGGACACAGTTCGCTGCCCACTTCCGAAAATGCGATCTATCAGCTCGCCGAAGGCCTCACGCGCCTGGAAAAATATCAATTTCCATTTGAACTCAACGAAGTGACGCGCGAATACTTTAAGCAGGAAGCGGAAATCGTCGGCGGCCAGACCGGCGCAGACATGAAGGGCATTTTGCAGAATCCGCCGGATCCCGCCGCGCTCGCGCGACTTTCCGCCATTCCTTATTACAATGCGCGGTTTCGCACTACTTGCGTCGCAACGCGCCTGGATGGCGGCCATGCCAACAATGCACTGCCCGGAATGGCGCATGCCAACGTGAATTGCCGCATTCTGCCGGGCCATTCAGGGGACGAAATCGAAGCCACGCTCGTAAAGGTTCTCGACGATTCGCACATCACGGTGGCGCACGCACCGGGCCTTGCCTCCAGCGGCATTCCCAACCCGCCATCGCCGCTGCGTTCTGACCTGATGGCGGCGCTGAAAAAAGTGGCGAACCAGATGTGGCCCGGCATACCCATCGTGCCGGTGATGGACGCGGGCGCAAGCGACGGCGCAATTTCTCGCGCGGCCGGGCTTCCCACGTACGGGCTCCCCGGCTTATTTATGGACGTGGACGACGATCGTTCGCACGGCCGTGACGAACGTGTGCGCGTCGCATCTTTTTACGATGGCGTGGATTTTTACTACCGCCTGGTCAAGGCGCTTTCTTCTCCGCAATGATCGTCGGCGGAATAGCAATCGGCACGGGGCCAGCGTCGAGCCGCCGCTGGGCAGCCCGAAAAACGAGCCAACGATGATGCAGTCATGAATCCGATGCGCCGCTTGATTCTGGCGGCGTCGCAGAATCAGTGGATGCGGGAACACGCGCCCCGCTTCGAGTTCATGCGTCGCGCCTCCGCTCGTTTCCTGCCGGGCGAAGATGTGCAGGACGCCATCACCGCGGCACGCGCCCTCGCTGCCAGTGGCATCCAATCCGTGCTGTCGCATCTGGGCGAGAATATTGCTGATCGCGACGAAGCCGCCGCGGTCGCGCGCCATTTTCTCGAGCTCAACGATCGCATTCGCGCCGCCGGCATTCCCGCCGAAATCACCGTTAAACTGACGCAGCTCGGACTCGACCTCGATCCCAACCTCTGCTACGAAAATCTCGCGACGCTCATTGAAAAAACTCCCGCCGACAAAATCCTTTGGATTGACATGGAGGCGAGCCCGTACGTGGACGTGTCCCTGGAGCTTTATCGCCGCGCGCGCAAAGCTTACTCGAACGTCGGCATCTGCCTGCAAGCGTATCTCTTTCGCACGGAAAAAGATCTCGACAGGCTGATTCCGGAAGGCGCCGCGATTCGCTTGGTGAAGGGCGCGTACAACGAGCCTGCGGAGATCGCTTATCCAAAGAAGAAAGATGTGGACGAAAATTTTCTGCATCTCACGCAGCGCCTGCTCAGTCCTGAGGCGCGGCGCGCTCACGTGCGCGTGGCCGTCGCCACCCACGATCGCGCGTTGATCGCCAAAATCATCGCTTGGGCAGCGGATCAAGGCGTGCCGAAAAATTTGCTGGAGTTTCAAATGCTCTACGGAATTCAGCGCGAGGAGCAGTTGCGTCTGGTACGAGCAGGCTATCGCTGCGGCGTGCTGATCTCCTACGGCAGCTACTGGTTTCCTTGGTTCATGCGCCGCATGGCCGAACGCCCCGCGAATATATTGTTTTTAGCGAAAAATCTCTTCTCGAGGTAAGGGCTGGAGCTTCTAGCGGGTTCGTTCGTCGCGCTCCACTTTCCCGTCGCGCAGCCGGATCACGCGATGCGCGTGTGCCGCGATATCCGATTCGTGAGTCACGAGAATGATCGTGTTGCCTTGCTGGTGCAAACGTGCAAAAAGCGCCATGATTTCTTCGCCAGTCTGCGAGTCCAGGTTTCCCGTGGGTTCGTCCGCCAACAAGATCGAAGGATTGTTCACCAGGGCGCGCGCAATCGCCACGCGCTGGCGCTGTCCTCCCGAAAGCTCATTCGGCTTATGCATCATGCGCTCGCTCAGATCCACCTGTTGCAGCGCCTTTTTCGCGCGTTCCAGGCGTTCTTCGGAAGCCGTGCCGTTGTAAATCATGGGCAATTCCACATTGTGCAGCGCAGTCGCACGGGGAAGCAGATTGAAGGTCTGAAATACGAAGCCAATTTCCTTGTTGCGGATGTAAGCTAGCTCGTCGTCGTCCAACTGGCTCACCAAGCGGCCAGCCAGCCAGTAGCTCCCCTTCGTCGGCGTGTCCAGGCATCCAATCAAATTCATCAGCGTGGACTTTCCGGAGCCCGAAGGGCCCATGATCGCCACGTACTCGCCTTTGTGAATCTCAATGGTGACGCCGCGCAGCGCGTGCAATTGCTCCGCGCCCATTTCATAAGTCTTCCACAGTTCCTCGGTTTGAATAACGATGCCGGTGTCGACGAGATCCTGTCGGAAACTTTGCGACGGGGCGATTTCTTCCACAGCCATGTACAGGCGCTCCTGGATTCCGTAAACCTACGTCGCGGACTCTTCGCGCTTCGGCGCCGAATTGTCCACCTTCACAGCGGCGCCAGGCCGCAGCGTGCGCAGCGCTTTGTAATTGCCGACGACGATTTCCTCTCCTTCCTTCACTCCGCTGGTAATCTCGATGTCGGTGACGCCCGTGATTCCCGTTTGCACGGGCACAAACTCCGCCTTCTTGCCGCGAATTACGAAGACGCCCTGCACATCCACCTTGGGCTGTGCCTCAGCGGTTGCAGCCGGCTTCGAAGCTGCCAGGGTCACGTTGCCGCCGTGTTCCTTCTGCGCTTCTTCCAAATCCTTCTGCGTACGCACCGCCAGTGCCTGGATCGGAATCGTCAGGATGCCCTTCTTCTGTTCGGTCTGAATCTTGGCACTGGCCGAAAGCCCCGGCCGCAGGTCCGCCGGCGGATTATCAATCGTCACCACTACTTTGAAATCGCGCGCTTCCTGAGTATTTGCGGTTGCCTGCGTGGTTGCGGCTTGCCCCGAGGAACGCAGAATCGCCAGTTCACCCACCTGAGTCACGTGTCCTTTGAAAACTTTCCCGGGAATCGCGTCAATAGACACGTCCGCAGGATTCCCCTCGCGCACATTCGTAATGTCGGTTTCGTCGACCTTCACTTCGGAAGTAACCACGCTCATGTCCGAGATGGTCATCAGGAAACTGCCTTCGGCATTCTGGATCCCGGGCACCACGTTTTCTCCCACGCGCACCGCAATGTAACTCACGATTCCGTCAATCGGCGCGACGTAGGTGGTCTTCCGCAGCACGTCCTTCGTATGCTTCAGCACCGCGCTGGCTTGATCCAGGTTGTAGCGCGACTGCTCGCGCCCCGCACGGCTTTGTTCCACCTGCGCCTTCACCGCGTTCAAACCGGCGGCAGCGGCATCGTAGGCAGCCTTGCTCGCGTCGTAATCCGATTTGGCGATAAGTTGTTCTTTGTAGAGCTGCTGTGCGCGCTCCCAATCGAATTTCGCTTTCTCCAGGTCCGCCTGGCGCTGCGCCAAGGTGGCTACCGCGGAATCGTAGCTGGCAGCCGCGGCGCGCACCGATGCTTCCGTCGAGTCAATCGCCGCCTGCTGGGCCTGCACATCCGCGCCGGGCTGGATGTTTTCCAACCGCAGCAAGATGTCGCCCTTCTTCACGTGGTCGCCTTCTTTCACGACGATCTCGGTAATCTTGCCGATGCCCTCACCCAGCACGTTCGTGTAATTCTTCGGGCGGATTTCGCCCGATGCAGTCACCACCGACGTCAGGTCGGCCTTCACCACGTGCCCAGTCTGGACCGCCACCACGCCCTTATTGACCTGATAGGCGCTGAACCAGGCCATACCCCCGAGCACCAGGACGACACCCGCACCAATAGCAACTTTCTGCCACGTTTTCATTGCTTTACCCTTGGACTCGCCCCTCGAGGCGACAGCATTACCATGACTTGTATACGTTCCGGGGACACAAATTGTTTCTAGGTTAAGTTTAGACGCTCGCGCCAACGGAAGGACAGGCGCGAATATGACATCTCGGAGGTTGCCGGTTTGCTCGAACGGATTCGACCTAGCAGCTTCCCGTTACGTAAGCGCAGCTTGCGCCGCCAACGGACGACACGTCCGCCCAATTGCCGTTCTATTGTAGGGCCAATCAGACGCCAAGAGAATAGGACAAAGTCGGCCGTGGCCGGCGTCCGCAGCCGGGCACCGCTTCCCGTTTTGGGGATCGGCGTGATACTGGCCGCCCGGTCCCGATTTCCCCTCGACGACTTGTGCGCCGTCTGGTGCGAGGCAACCCCTTGGCCAACATCCGATTCCAATGGTTCAAGGCCGGTTAGGGGGAATCCAACATTGACCTGTACTACTGGACAGGTTAGAATCCCGTGCCTCGGGGCAAAGGCTTAACTATGCGTTCTACCGTCAAAGTGTTTCTTTTCGGTCTCTTAGCTTGCGCACTGGTGTATGTGCCCAGGGTTTCGGCGCAAGGCGAATCCTCCGCTCAGCAACCGGACCAAAACGACAAGAAAGCAGCGAAGCAAGCCGCCAAACAACGTTCCAAGCGAGACAAAGACCTATTTAACGAACTCGATTCCCAATATAAGAAATGGCTGAACGAAGACGTCGTCTACATCATTTCACCCGAAGAGCGCAGTTCGTTCCTTCATCTTTCCACCAACGAAGAGCGCGAGCAATTTATCGAAGCCTTCTGGCAGCGCCGCAATCCTGATCCGGACTCCGCCGAAAATACATTTAAGGAAGAGCACTATCGCCGCATCGCCTACGCCAACGAACACTTCTCTTCCGGCATCCCCGGATGGAAAACCGATCGCGGCAGGATCTACATCATGTGGGGCCCTGCCGACGAAGTTCAATCGCATCCGTCGGGAGGAAGCTACGAACGCCCTGCTGAGGAAGGCGGCGGTGAAACCTCCACGTATCCTTTCGAGGATTGGCGCTATCGCTATCTCGAGGGCATTGGAGAGAACGTCGAAATCGAATTCGTAGACCCCACCATGAGCGGCGAATACAAGCTGACCATGGATCCCAGCGAAAAGGACGCTTTGCTTTACGTTCCTGGCGCCGGCCTCACCACAATGGAATCCATGGGCATGTCCAGCAAGACCGCCCGCTTCAATAACACAGACGGTACCCACGACGCGCAGCCAATGGGCATGACGCCTGAAACCATGCAGGAGTTCTCGCGGCTGGAACTGTATTCGAAGATTCAGCAAGCTCCTCCCGTGAAGTTCAAGGACCTCGAAGCAGTAGTTTCCTCGCGCCTGGTGCGCGATCAGGTGAAATTCCAATACCGCACGGACTTCCTGCGCATTACGTCCGAGACTGTTCTGGTCCCGATCACCATTCAGATTCCCACCCGTCAGCTCAGTTTCCAGCAGAAGAACGGCGTCGAGTCCGCCTCGGTCAATCTGTTCTGCCGCGTAACCAGCCTCAGCGGACGCATCGTGAACACGTTCGAAGACAACGTCCGGCGCGATGTTCCATCGGCATTGCTACAGCAGTCGCTGGGCACGGCCTCGATTTATCAAAAGGCTATCCCGCTCAGTCCGGGACTGTATCGCTTGGACATCGTTTTGAAGGACACAAACAACGGCAACGTAGGCGTGGTGAATACGCGCTTGGCCGTACCGCGCTTTGAAGACGACAGCCTCTCGTCCAGCACTCTGATCCTCGCTGATGAGATCAAGCGCGTCTCCGCGCACGACATCGGTTTGGGACAGTTCGTCCTGGGCGATGTGAAAGTCCGCCCGCGCATTGATGCTTCCTTCGTCGCCAGCGACGAAATGGGCGTTTTCCTCCAGGTCTATAACCTCAAGGTGGATGACAAGACTCACAAGGCCGATGCTACCGTGCAATATCGGGTGACCATGGATAAGGAAAACGATCCGGTACTGAAATACGATTTGGGCGGCGACAAGCTTCCTCTGCACGGCGAGGAAATGACGCTGGAAAATATCATCACCCTCGGCTCGTTGAAGCCCGGGAAGTACAAGCTGGAAGTAGCGGTCACCGACAATCTAACCAAAAAAACCATCACCCCGGCGACGGAATTTACCGTCCGGCCGACCGGTTCGGCAGCGCCACAGGCGAAGTGAGCTTTATGAATCTTCGGATGATTCGCGCCATGGGCCTCGGCATGATCCTATGCCTCTCCTGGTGTGTGCTTCCGACAGCCGTAACGGCCGCGCAGGACTCTGGAAAAATCAACGGATTGGTGGTGGACTCCGCGGGAACTCCACAGATGGGCGCCACGGTGGTGATTTCCTCCGACCGTCTCCTGAACCATATGGCGTTTCAGTTGTTGACGAATGATCGCGGCCGTTTTTCCAGTTCCACTCTGCCGGCCGGCATCTATTCGGTAAAAGTCACTCTGGCGGGTTTTCTCCCGGCTGTCGAACAAGACATCCAGGTGCGCGATGAGCACACCACACTGCTTGAGATTGTTCTCGGCTCGGTCTTCACTTCGCTCGAAAAATTGCGTCGCCAGCCCGATCAGCAAGTCGCCGCCGACGATTGGAGCTGGGTGCTGCGTACCAGCGCTGCCACTCGCCCGGTCTTGCGCTGGCAGGATGGCGACGTCGTTCTCGGCGGACGCGTCAATCCCTTCGACAAGCAGCAGGATCAGACCGCGCGTACCCGCCTGGAATTTACTTCTGGGTCCGATCATCCCGGTTCCGTTTCAAATCTTGCAGCTACGCCCGGCAGCGCCTTTGCCTACGATTACGGTCTTGGTGGACTCGGTAATCTACTGATCGCCGGCCAGTTCAGCTACGACGCAGGCTCGGAGTCCAACGGCTTCGTCGCCCAGTGGCTGCCCTCCGGGGATTCCGGTTCGGGCCCGGTAACCACTCTCTTGATTCGCGAATCACAGCTTGGCGACGCTGGCCCCACGTTCCACGGCCTGCGCATGTCCCATGATTCTTCGTTTGAATTAGGGGACCGCGTGAGTGTTCGCTACGGCGCTGACTTCCTAATGGCGGGTTTGCAAACCACCACGTCCTCGGTGCGCCCTCGCGCCGAAGTGGCAGTGCGCATCGCTCCCACATGGCTGGCCTCCGCGCTGATTTCAACCAATAGCTGGCAGGACTCCGCGGGCGCTCCGGGAAATCTGCAATCGACCATCAACCAGCTCGATGCTTTTCCCACGTTGCTTTTGCGGAACGGTCATTCGGTGCTGGACGATGACCTCCACGCGGAAATCGCGGTCGAGCATGACCTCACCAGGAAATCCAGCGTTACGGCTGCGGTGTTTGATGATCACTCGAACAATACCGCTATCTTCGGCCATGGAAATTTCTCCGGCCCAGATTACTTGCCCGACTACTTTTCGAACGTCTTCGCCTATGACGCTGGCGCTATGAATTCCCTGGGTGCGCGCCTGGTGTACCAGCAGAAGATCGCAACGAATCTGGACATGACCGTGATTTATTCCTACGCGGGAGCGCTGGCACCGAACGAAGACCCCGCCGAAGGCGCGCTGCGGAATCAGCTGGCCGCTCAATATCGCTCCAGCGCCGCTACCCGATTTTCCGCCAAGATTCCACGCACCGGCACGAAAATCGTTTCCAGCTATAAATGGATCAGCGGGCCAGCTGTCTCCCCTCAGGACGCCTACGCCGAATCCACCTATCACATCGACCCGTACCTGAGCGTCCAGATTCGCCAGCGTCTGCCCGGCTTTATCCCCGGCCATGCCGAGATTCTGGCCGACTGCGGCAATCTTCTCGCGCAGGGGTACGTTACTCTCGCCACCAACGACGGCCAGATCGTGCTCGTACCGACCTATCGCTTCTTCCGGGGCGGCCTGAGCTTCCAGTTTTAGGTAGCAGGGTCGATATTGTAATCGGGAAGCCACCTTCCACAAATGGTATGACGCTAGGCCTTCTTTCTCGCAGCTCCTGCAACACTCTGATAAATAAGCGCTTACATAATTCGGAATCTGTGATTCGCTGGAAGTTGACGTGCTACCATATTCCTCCAAGGATATTGGTGTACTCGGATGAACGATAGTCTGCGAATGCGGCTCGGGGCGGTTGTCTTGGCCCTACTCACATTGGCGGCTATAGTTTTCGCCGTCCTGAACTTCCAGCAGCGGTCCCTGTACGTTCTTCCCGATGACGGTGTCACCTGGATGGACTCCGCGCAAGGCGTTGCCGCCTGGCACGTCGTCGCCGATTCGCCTGGCGCCAAAGCCGGCATTCGCCAAGGCGATGTCGTCGAAACGGTCCGCGGCGTCACCATTCACCGCGCCATTGACGTCACGCGAGTCCTGTTCCATGTAGGTCCCTGGGCGGAAATCCGCTACGAACTGCGTCGCGATGGCCGCACGTTCGAGACTCCCTTGGTCACCGCGCCCCAGGAAAATCCATCTTCCATTGAAAATTATTTGCGCGGCCTCGGGCTGCTCTACCTCTTCATTGGCCTGTTCATTTTCGTGCGCCGCTGGAACGCGCCACGCGCCATTCACTTCTACATTTTTTGCCTGGTCTCTTTTGTGCTTTACAGCTTCCATTACAGCGGCAAGCTGAATTCCTTCGACTGGATTATTTATTGGGGCAGCGTGGTGGCAGTGCTCCTGCAGCCGGCCATGCTCGTTCACTTCGCCCTGGTTTTTCCTGAGCGCCGCGGCACACTCTGGCCTAAACTGGCGGCCGTATATAGCGTCCCGACCGCCCTTTTGGCTCTGCACATCTTCATCGCCACCGGGACGCTCGATTTCCTGCCGTCGTTTGGTACGCGCTACTGGCTGGACAAAGTCGAGCAGGTCAACCTGGGAATTTATTTTGTCCTGGCCGCGTTCATTTTCTTTTTCAGTTTTCGCCGCGCGCCCAGCGGAGTGCTGCGCCAGCAATTAAAGTGGGTCACCGCCGGAGCCTTCGCCGGCAGTTTGCCTTTCGTCTTTCTCTACATCGTGCCCTACGCCTTGGGCCTGGTCCCGGCGCCGTGGATGAAAATTTCCGTCTACTCGCTGGCGTTTATCCCGCTTTGCTTCGGTTACGCCATCATCCGCTACCGCCTGATGGACGTGGACATCATCTTCAAGCGCGGTTTGTCCTACACCTTCGCGACCGCGGCTGTTGTCGGCATTTATTTCGCCATAATTGCAGTGATCGGCGAACTTTTTCACCGTCCCGGCCTGTCCACCGGCCCCGCCGGCGGCATTATCGCTATCGTCGTCGCCGCGTTCTTGATCGAGCCTTTGCGCGAATGGGTGCAGACGCGTCTGGACCGTTTCTTCTATCGCGATCGGCTCGATTACCGGCGCACCCTCATCGAATTCGGCCGCGCGCTCACCAACGAAGTACGCCTCGAGCCTCTCGTCGGCTCGGTGCTTGATCGTGTTTCGCAAACGCTGCTGGTTGACCGCCTCGCCGTGTTCCTGGAAGATCCCGCGACTCCCGGACAATTCGTGCTGTCGCGCTCCATGGGTTTGCGCCCCGAAGGCCCGCTGGACTTGTCGTTCCTGGATCCGGCTCGCCCGGCCTTCGAGCGCGGCTGCCTGTTCTTCGAATCGGCGCGCACCGCCATACAAGAATCTGAATCCGTTCGTCGCACGCTCGAAGAGCTCGATCTGAACTATTTCATTCCTTGTCGCTTCCGCGAACGCACCGTCGCGGTTCTCGGCCTCGGCAAAACCGTAGACGGCGATTACCTCTCCAGTGACGACCTCGAACTGCTCTTCACCATCGCCGGATACGTCGCCATCGCTATCGAAAACGCCGGCCTCTATCATTCGCTCGAACAGAAAGCGATGCAGATCGAGCGTCTGAAAGATTTCAGCGAGAATATCGTCGAGTCCCTGAAAATAGGCGTCGTTACCGTGGACCTCGAGGACCGCGTCGAGTCCTGGAATCCGCAGCTCGAGGATTTGCTTTCCATCCCGCGCGCCGAAGCCCTGCAGCACCGCCTGCCCGAAGTACTGCCGCAGGACCTTGTGGCCGAGATTACCTCGCGCGCCGCCAGCGATCATGTTTCGGGCATCTACAAATTCCGCTTGAATACGCGCACCGGCCGCCACCTGGTGATCAACGCATCCATCGCGCCGCTGGTCGGAAAAAATGGCGCGCGCCTCGGTCGCTTGATCCTGCTCGACGACATCACCCAGCGCGTTCGCCTGGAAGACCAGATGGTGCAGACCGAAAAGCTCACCTCGCTGGGACTGCTGGCCGCCGGTGTGGCGCACGAGGTGAATACGCCTCTGGCTGTGATTTCCAATTACATTCAGATGCTTGCGAAGCAAATCCCCGCCGACGATCCGCGTCAGAAAACCATCGAGCGCATCGTCAAGCAGACATTCCGCGCCAGCGAAATCGTCAATAATCTTCTGAATTTCTCCCGTACCGGCGCCGCTGAATTCATTGAGGTGGATATTAACAGCGTGCTGGAAGAAACCCTCACGCTCGTCCAGCATCCCTTCAAGACCGCGCAAGTGAATGTCGTCAAGAATTACAACCAGCAATTGCCGCCGGTCCTCGGTTCGATCACCCGCCTGCAGCAAGTGTTCCTGAATCTTTTCATGAACGCGCGCGACGCCATGCCGCAGGGCGGCCTGCTTGAAGTTCGTACCGGAGCGCAAAATGGCTCCGTCGAAATAGAAGTCACCGACACGGGCTCGGGGATTTCTCCCGAGCACCTCCACCGTATTTTCGATCCATTCTTTACAACCAAGGCCACCGGACGGGGCACCGGGCTGGGTCTTTCGGTGAGCTACGGCATCATTAAAGAGCACGCCGGCAAAGTCGACGTACGCTCAACTCCGGGCAAAGGTACTTCCTTCCGCCTGGAATTTCCCGTAGCCAGGAAAGCCGTCCATGCCTAGAGGTTCGATTCTCGTTGTTGATGACGAAATAGAAATCAGGGAAGGACTCGAAGCTCTTCTCACTTCAGAAAGTTTTCAAGTCACTCTCGCCGAGACCGGCGAGGCCGGCCTGCAGAAGCTCGAAGATCAACCCTTCGATCTGATGCTGCTGGACGTGAGCCTGCCCGACCGCAACGGCCTGGAATTGCTGCGCGAAATTCGCCGCCGCGATCCGCAACTCTCCATCATCCTGATCACCGCGTTCGGCTCGATTGATATGGCCCGCGCGGCCTTCAAAGGTGGCGCGCAGGATTTCATCACCAAGCCCTGGTCCAATGACGAATTGATCGCGCAGATTTCTCTGGCGATCGAGGGCCGCCGCCTGCGCGACGAGAACGTCCAGCTCAAGCGAGCCCTGAAGCAGCGCTACAATTTCCCGAACATCGTCGGCAAGAGCGACAAGATGCAGGCCGTCTTCGACCTCGTCACTCAGGTCGCGCCATCGCGTTCCACCGTTCTGATCTCTGGCGAAAGCGGCACCGGAAAAGAAGTCATCGCCAAGGCCATTCATTCCGCTTCCACGCGCGCGGACAAAGCTTTCATCCCCATCAATACCGGCTCGATTCCTGTGGACCTGCTTGAATCGCAGCTTTTCGGCCACGTGAAGGGCGCCTTCACCAGCGCGGTCGCGTCGAAAAAAGGCCTCTTTGAAGTAGCCGATCAAGGCACGATTTTCTTCGACGAAATCTCCACCATCGGCCCCGAAACCCAAGCCAAGTTGCTGCGCGTAATTCAAGAGCGCGAATTCATGCGCCTGGGCGGCACCGAAACCATAAAAGTGGACGTGCGCATCCTCGCCGCCTCCAACGAAGATCTCAGCAAGCTCGTGCGCGAAGGCCGTTTCCGTGAGGATTTATTCCATCGCTTGAACGTCATCTCACTTCACCTGCCGCCGCTGCGCGATCGCAAGGAAGACATCCCGCTGCTCATCGAGCGCTTCCTCGGCCAGTTCTGCACTGACAACGGCAAGCCGCCGCGCCTCTTCACCCACGGCGCCATGAAGCTTCTCATGGATTACGATTGGCCCGGCAACGTGCGCGAACTCGAAAACGTCGTCGAACGCGCCGTCGTGCTTTCCACCCAGGAACACATGGACGCCGACATTCTTCCAGAAAGCGTACGCACGCGCGAAATCGTTCGCGGCGTTCGCTTGCAGCTCGCGGAATTTTTGCCGCCGCTTCCCGGACAAGTGGGCGGGACCGGCACTGCGCCTTCGCTCTTCGAAATCCTGGAAGAAGTGGAGCGTCGCATCATCGTGGACATGCTCGAGCGCACCAACTGGAATCAGACCGAAGCCTCCGAGCGCTTCCAGGTTCCGCTCTCCACGCTGAATCAGAAGATCAAGCGCCTCGGCATCGAAACCCGCCGCCGCAGCCTGTCGCCCCGCGGCGCAGGCGCCTTCGGCGAAGACCCAGCCGAATTCGCCGCCGGAAAATAACCTTCGCCCCACACACGCCGTGTAGGGGCACGGCATGCGGTGTCCTGCAGCGCTTGTGCTCCACAATTAGCTCTTCGTTGCGGCCTAGAGCACGGCCCTCCCGCACCATCTTTGACTTGCGCAGACGCCGATTCTAAGCTGGTTACGAAGACATCTCACCATCGCAAAACAAGAGACCCTTCGTGCTGGTATCTCAACAACGCACCAGAACAACCGACTGCTCTGCGCCTTCCACCAGTATTAATCCGGAAAGCGTCGGAGAGATTCTCTCCGATTCACCCGCCGCCGCGCGACCCGGGGGCCTCTGGAGCAAATCGCGCGAACTGCGCCTGCGCTTCCCCTGGCTGACATTGCTCCTCGCTTCACTGCTCGTTGCCACATACTTGCTGCAAGTTTTTGCAGATCATTCCATCCCCAAACACCCCACGGATCCCGTATTGCTCGCCGTCGGCATGAAAGGCGAAGCCGTCCTCGCCGGACAGTGGTGGCGCCTGCTCACCTCCATTTTCGTGCACGTCGATCTGTATCATCTGGTTTCCAACCTGTGTTTCCTGCTGCTCTTCGGACTTATCGCCGAAACGGTTTTTCAGCGCGCCGGTTATCTTCTCCTTTGGCTCCTCGCAGGAATCGCCGGCAGCGTGTCGCAATTGATCGCGCTTGCGCCCAACTCCTATGGATACGGCGCCAGCGGCGTTGCCTTCGGTCTGGTCGGTGCGCTCTGGGGCGCGTATTGCCTGGAGCGCGTGCCATCGCCCACGATCGTGCGGCGCTGGTCCATCGTCATTCTGCTCGCATTCTTTATCGTCCTGGGATTTCTGCCGGACTGGATCCATTCCCGCTCGTTCAACGCAGCGCACCTGGGCGGCCTGCTCGCCGGAATGATCCTCGGTCTGGTGATTCCCATCCGGACGACGCCTGCGCCCGTCCGGCGACTCTGCCTCATCGTTGCGGTTGCCGCGATTGCTCTCGTCGGATGCGCAAAAATCGCCCGCGCCAAACATGAACCCCTGTTTCAGCCGGCTGGCCGCGCAACCACCAGCTCTTCATCACAATTCTCCATCGTTCCGCAGTTTTCGCGATAGCCGCGAACACTTGAAAGCCACGTCGTGACGAGCGCGCGCAGTGATATCATCGCTCGCCAGCGCGCGCGGGCGACGCGCGGTGCGCACTTCGAATGCGCGCCCAAATTCCTGCACGGACAAGGAGCGGTTCTCCCCCACTTACAAATGTCATCGGCCACCGGAACCACTGCTCGAACTCCTGAAGACCTCCGCCGCCAGCTCGGCTTGGGTTCAGCCGCCGCGGTTGTCGCTGGCGAAGCCATCGCCGTCGGCATCTTCCTCACGCCCGCAGGCATGGCCAAATCTCTCGCCTCTCCTTTCTGGTTGCTCATCGTCTGGCTTGCCGTAGGCGCCATGACGCTCAGCGGCGCGCTCTGCTACGGAGAACTCGCCGGTCGTTTCCCCAGCGCGGGCGGGGCCTACGTCTACCTGCGCGAATGTTTCGGCCCGCGCACCGCTTTTCTCTACGGCTGGATGTGCCTGCTGGTCCTTGATCCCGGCCTAACCGCGGCATTCGCAACCGGTTTCGCCGCCTACGCCGCCTATATTTTCCACTGGCCCCCGCTCATCATAAAGTTTTCCGCCATCGTCGCCATCTGGGCGATCTGCATCCTGAATATTTTCAGCACGAGAATTAGCGCGGGCTTTCTGCGCTGGATCACTTGGCTGAAATTCGCCGTGCTTGCCGTCCTTACCGTCTGGGCGCTCGTATTTCGCCTGGGCTCATGGTCGAATTTCGTTCCGTTCGTGGCGCAACGCCCCGGTGCGCTGCCACTGGCGCCCGCGCTCGGCGCCGCCGTAGTTGGCGCGTTCTTCTCCTTCGGCGGCTGGTGGGACGCCACAAAAATCGCCGGCGAAGTGCGCGACCCGGGCCGGACTCTTCCGCGCGCGCTCGTGGTCGGCGTTCTTGCGGTCACTTCCGTGTACGTCATCATCAGCGCCGTCTTCATTTATCTTGTGCCCATCGAAAAAGTCGCCTCTGATGGCACCTTCGTCGCGCAAGCCGGCGAAGTTCTGTTCGGTCCCGCGGGTGGAATTATTTTTGCCGCCATTGTTGTCGTCTGCGTCTTGGGCAGTCTGGCGGCGTTCATGATGTCCGCCCCGCGCGTGTACTATGCCATGGCTCGCGACGGCGTTTTTCTGCAGTCTGTCGCGCGCGTTCACCCGCGTTTCGGCACGCCCGCGCGTGCTATCGCCATTCAAGGCTGTATCGCCACGGTCCTCGCGGCACTGGGGTCGTTCGAGCAAATCATTTCGTATTTCTTTTTCGTAACCGTCTTGTTCCTGGGACTGACCGTCGCCGGCTTGTTCGTGGTTCGCCACAAGCCCAGGCAGGCGGAAACTATCATCCTTACGGCCGGTTATCCCTTCACGCCAATTGCGTTCCTTGCGCTGATCGGTATCATGTTAATTCTGCTCGCAACACGCCACTTGCGCGAAGCCGTGCTCGGTTGCGCCGTGGTGCTCGCGGGCTGGCCTGTGTACGGCTGGGTCCGCGAAGCGGAAAAATGATTCGTAAGATGCACGTGGTAAATGGAGTATTCGATGTCAACCAATGAGAAAGACAAATCGGCGAAAGGTGCTTCAATTCCCGATTCTTCGGTCGAAAAATATCCCACAAAAATCCGCATCACCGAAGATGCCGAAGCCTCCGGCGAAGTCGCCGCCGCCTACGATTTCTGGCGCGCCGGCTCCGGACGTCAGCAAGTCCCAGGCATTATCAAATGTTTCGGCGCGCGTCCCGATTTTCTTCGTCAGGTCGTGGAATTCTCCAACAAAGTTCACTTTTCGGAAGGCCATCTCACCCGCCGTCACAAGGAGATGATCGCCAGTTACGTTTCTTTCCTCAATCGCTGCCCCTATTGACTGGACAGCCACGCCTACTTCCTGCGTGTTCAGGGAGCTACCGATCAATGCGTAGCGGCAATACTGGAAGGCAAACTCGATGAAGCGGGCCTCACGCCCGCCGAGCGCGCTCTAATGGTTTACGTCGAGAAGATCACCAAAGACGCCGCGCGCTCCGCCCACGCGGACGTCCAGAAATTGCGCGATGCCGGATGGAACGAAGATCAAATCGCCGAAGCCGTGTACATCACCGCGCTCTTCGCTTTTTTCAACCGCGTCGCAGACGCCTTCGGCGTCCCCTCGCAGGATTACCTAAGCAAAGGAAGAATGACTCCATAGAACCGGCGGGTCGCAAACTTTCGGCAGGATCTAGGAAAGCAGAGGCCGCCCCGCAATTCCTTCGAGTATTCGAAACGGAGCCGCCTCCGGCGCCACTAGCGCCTTCGGCGGAATCAGGAATGTTTGTTCCGCAGCATACTGCCCGCTCAGCGCCGCGTGCGCCACGCCGTCCGTAAAGACCACCCAAGTCGCCAGCGGCGGGAATTCCATCCGTACCTTCGGGCAATTCGCCTGGAACGCGCTGTTCTCCTTCAGATAATCGTGAAACCGCAGCATGAACATGTCATACGGTGTGCGGCTCATCGTGCCGATGCCTAGCTTCGCTCCCAGGCTCTGCACGGTGCGTCCCAAAAAGGAATCGTCATCTGCGATTTGCTGCAGCCCCGCGGCCTTCGCGTATTGCTGCGCCAGAGCGTCGAAACTTTCCGTCGTCGTCCACACCCGCGGCCGGGTGGTGTTCAAATTCGTGAACACACGCAGGATTCTTCCGCCGCGCGTCGGCCGGCTGGGAAACGCATCCACGTGCAGCAAATCGTTGCGCTTGTGCACCGGCAGATCGCGATTTTCTTCTTCGAGCGGCCGAAAACTCGCAAAATCCAGATTCCATTTGCCGCTGTACGGTGAAAGAAAGTTCCCCACAAATTCAATGATCTGCGCGCTGTAATTGCGCATGATCGTATGCAAGCGGGCCACGGTCTCCGCGTTTCCAGAAACTCCACGCAGAATATCCTCGCTGGGCCGGTAGGAAACGTTCTTGTGCAGTCGCAGCTCGGTCCATTCCTGTTCGCGCAGAAATTGCTGGTCCTCGGCGGGCAAATTGAACGGCAACTCCCGGAAGAACAGGATTTGCCCGCGCTCCGCTAGCTCGCAATACGCCCGCGCGCGCTCCTCCTGCTGCTCATACCCAACCCAGCCGGTCGGGTACTTATAGTCTTCCACCATGATCCAAGGCAGGCTTGCCATCGCGTTACTTCTTGCCGCTTCCCGCCGCCGCGTACCCCGGCGGCAGCAGCGTCGTGCTCAAATCCAGCCCTGTGAGGTCCACGCCCTCCAGGTTAGTCTCGCGCAAAATCGCGGTGCGCATCTCGGCTCCGCTAAAATCCGCGCCGCGAATCTCAGCGCTGCGAAAATTTGCCGCGCCGAAGTTCGCCCGGCGCAAGATCGCCTGCCGCAAATCCGTGCGGAACAATTCCGCTCCGCCCACTTGCGCTTCCGTCAGATCCGCGCCCTCCAGATTCGCTTCGGTCAGATCCGCCTTGCGCAAATCGGCGCGCTGCAGCTTCGCTTTGCTCAAATTTACGGAGGAGAGCCGCGCATTGTACAGCCGCGCGCCTTCCAGATTCGCTCCCTGGAAATTCACCAGGTCCAAATTCAGGTTCTCCAGATTCACGCCGCGCAGGTCTGCGCCGGATAGATCCGCGCGCGCGCCCGTCTCGTCACCACGGACGAATCGCTGGTGCGCCTCAATGATTTCCGATACTCGTTTGCCCTTATGCTTAATGCTCTTGGGGGATTTCACACCACTCCTTTCAATGCCACTCGTCTTCCTATCGTCTACGGATCCGTCAGGATAGTCCCTTATCTTCCAATTTTACTAGAAATTCGCCTAATGCCTCGAGTTGTCTATTTCAAGCCCGCGAACATCTCCAGCGAAATTCCCCGCTGGCGCAAGATTTTATGGAAAAGTGGCGGCCCGATTTCTCTTCCGCCCTGAAGCGAAATGGTCACCGAGCGGCCGTCGGGGTGGTTCCATCGTTCATGGCTTCCCGTCGTCGGCTGAAATACAAATCCGAGTTTTCTAGCAGCCCTTTGAAATTCACGCGCGGTCGCGCTAGGCATGCAGACTTTCAGTGCTGTCTGCTGGGAAGGATAGGCCTTTGTCGCGATACTCATCGGCGATCATCGCAAATACTTTGTTAGCTCCGCGAGCGCTGCTTCGCGCGACTCCATCAATGCGTAGCAAACTGCTATCGCTGGAATCTCGGCGACCCAGGAGCCATCTTCCTGTCGCTACAGCACGGTCTTGTAATTGCCGATGGTCATAACGCCTTCGCCACCTGCCCAAGTATATCATGGGGAAAAGTGCGACATTTTATTGTCGGATCGGAAGTTGTGGTACCGTCGAGCTATGAGTCGGCTTTTCCGCATCGTTTGCTGCGTCGATCGCAATGCCGCAGCGAAACTACTGCTGGCTGTGGTTGCTTGTCTCATTTTTACTCCGCCGCCAGCCGCCGCCCAGCAAGTTCAAGACGTGCCCACCGAAGAAGTCGTCGTAAATTTCGCGGCCGGCCGCGTCGTCATCGCCGTCGTCAAAGACGCCATCCTCATCGGCACGATTGAAAATCCAATCGAGCCGCAAACCCATCCGCCCATTCCCGTACCGATGAACCGCACGCGCGCCGGAATTCTTCTCGGCGCCGTGGATTGGTTTTCGCCCTCTTCGCAGCTCCAGCTGGCACGCCTCGACACCGAGTTGCCGCACCTGCACGGCCATTTCAGCGCGTCGAGCCCCCATCTGAATCAGGCGCAAGCAACTCCGGAAGCTACGGACCTCGAAGCTCTGGGCCAAAATCTCTTTGAGCGCATGAATGTCGTCGCCGGCAATCTTCACGGCAAGCTTGATTGGCCGCCAGCCGAGCCTGTCGCGCAACTCATCCTCGCCGACTATCTTCAAGGATATGGCCCGGAGGTTTGGGAGCTCAGCTTCACCCTGACTCAGGAAATGCAGCGCCTCGACTATTACGATACCCACATCTCGCATCCCGCCTATCTCCAAAGCTGGCCCCCCGAAAAGGGCCAGCCGCACACGCTGATGGAGTTTCAGTATCCGCCAGAAAACGCCACACCCACGTTGCTCGATTTGCTGCGCCGGAAAGATCCGCGCCTAGAAAAGCTCTGCGCTTCGGACGCCAAAATGCGGGAAGTTGCGGATCGTTTCCTGGAAGGACAAAGCGGCAAGATCGTCGCAGCCGACGCCACGCAATTTCTGCGCGCCGCGCTCACGGTGCTGGCTCCGCCAAAAGCTCGCGAAACCATGGCCTCCATCGGCTTCGATGCAGGTTTCGAGTGGATTCTTCGCCCGCCCCCAGAACCGAAGCGAGCAACTTCGCAGGCAGAAGGGGAAAGGCCCGCTGACGCCCCTTCGCTGCTGAAAGGCTCCTCGCCGGAGTAAGGCTGCTATTTCCGTTCCGCGAGCTGCTGCTGTAACCGCGCGTTCTTCTCCGTCACCGACCGCGCCAATTCCTCCTTGTGTTCCACCAGCTTGCGCGCGATGTCCGGATCAGACAAACCTAAAATCTCCGCCGCAAAAATCGCTGCATTCACCGCCCCGGCCTTATCAATCGCCATCGTAGCCACCGGGATCCCGCCCGGCATCTGCACGGTCGAAAGCAGCGCGTCCAATCCGTTCAGTGAACTCGTCCCCATCGGCACGCCGATCACCGGCAAGGTCGTGTTGGCCGCGATCACTCCGGCCAGATGCGCCGCCGCGCCCGCCGCCGCGATCAGCACTTTCAATCCGCGGCTCTGCGCCGAAGTGGCGTATTCGTGCGCCCGCACCGGCGTGCGGTGCGCGGACATCACTTCCATCTCGTATCCAATTCCAAATTTATCGAGCACTTTACCGGCTTCGCTCATCACCGGCAGGTCCGTGTCCGAACCCATCAATACGCCCACACGCACTTCCCTCTGCTTGTTCGCTGTCATCACCTTGTTGGCCTCGCCTCCATATCGTTAGTCGCGACGTTCACAGCCGCTTGCACCAGCACGTCGATCCGGTCGCCTTTTCGAATTTTTCCCGCTTGCGTCACACGGCATAACCAGCCTCTCTGACCTCTCAGCTGTTCTTGCAGTCCCATGCGAATCTCGTCCATCCGCGCGCACGGCTCGCAAGGCCCTGTAATCTCCAAAACGCAGTCTCCGATTCGCAGCACATTTCCCGTCGCCAGCGATTGAAAATCGATCCCTTGCGTTGTGATGTTTTCCTTCACGACCCCTGGCGCCAAGCCAAACTTCTCCAGAGTCTCACAGTCGATCAGCGAAACCTGCCGCTTGCTCCCGGGGCGCCCGTGGATACATCCTTTAAACCCTTTGTCCTTAAGCACTTCTATCTCAGAGACCTGCTGCATCGGAAAGCGATGCACCAAACAGGTAAACAGCTGCAGCACCTCACCCATTCGCGCGAACCTCCGCAATTCGAACCTTGTCGACGTCGGTGATCCCGATATCCTTCCTGTAGAACGCACCTTGAATATCGATCTTACCAACCGCGTCGTAGGCGGCCGCGTGCGCCTCGGCGAGCGAGTCGCCAGCCGCGGCCACCCCAAGAATCCTGCCACCACTTGTGTAGTAGTGGTCCTCGTCGCGCCGAGTTCCCGCGTGGAACACAGCCACGTGCGCCACCTTTTCAGCTTCCTTCAAGCCAATGATCGGCTTTGCCAACACAGGATGGAAGGGATAGCCTTCGGACGCCATCACCACACAGACACTGGCTGCTCGGCTCCATTTTCCACTAGAACTATCGAGTCTTCCGCGCGCCGCATCCATGCATGCGGCCGCAAAATCAAAATCCGCCCGCAGCAAAATGGCCTGCGTCTCCGGATCACCCAGCCGGCAATTATATTCCAGAACTTTCGGACCTTCGTCCGTAAGCATCAACCCGAAAAAAATAAATCCTCGATACTCCATCTTTTCTTTGCGCAATCCCGCCAGCGTCGGACGAACAATTTTCTCCAGAATTTCTTTCTCAAGCTCGCGCGACAGCATTTCGTCGGTCGAATACGTCCCCATGCCGCCGGTGTTCGGGCCCTCATCATTATCAAACGCGCGTTTGTGATCTCGCGTCGGCGCCAAAGAAATAAAATCAGTCCCGTCGGTCAAAATAATGTACGAAAGTTCTTTGCCCGCGATTCCTTCCTCCAGCAGCACCCGACTGCCAGCGTCGCCGAACTCGTCGCCTTTCATCAACCGCTCGATGAATTCCTTCGCTTCGGTCGCAGACGAGGTCACCAGCACGCCCTTGCCCGCGCAAAGTCCGTCAGCTTTCACCACGACGGGCCATGCAACGGAAGCGAGCTTCGCGCAAGCGACTGCCGCCGATTCGAATGTTCCATACACGCCGGCAGTGGGAATTTCATTTCGTGCCATGAACTCTTTCGCAAAAACTTTGCTGCCTTCCAGTTGCGCGGCCACTTTCCCAGGGCCCAAAATCGCCAATCCCCGCCGCTTGAATTCATCGGCTATGCCCTGCACCAGCGGTAATTCCGGCCCCACAATCGTCAAATCCGCGCCCAGTTTTATCGCCAAGTCCGCGGCTGCTTTCACATCGCCCACGTTCAGGGGCACACATTCTGCGTCGCGCGAAATTCCGCCGTTCCCAGGCGCGCACCAAATCTTCTCCACGCCGGCGCTCTGCCGCAACTTCCACGCAATCGCGTGCTCACGTCCGCCGCCGCCGATGATTAGAATTTTCATGATGTGCGTTTGCAGGAACAAGAACGATACGGCGGTGCGTCCGGCGCTGTCAACTCCTGCAGCCACTCATTCGCGGTTCGGCTTGCTTCCTTCGCTGCAAAAGTGTTTTCATTTACCGTCATGCATTGGGATTTTGCGCTCATTTTGCTTTTTCTCGGCGTTGCCGTGCCGGTGCTCGGCCGCCGGCGCGTTCGCCAGCTGATGCGAATGCCCAGCACTACAAAAATGGACCGCATCTCGCTATATGCGTCCACTCTCGCATTTCAATGGATCGCCGCCGGAATAATCTTGTGGCGCAGCAACGCGCATGGAATTCGCGCCAGCCAGCTCGGCTTGCAAGTCCCCAATCCGGCGCTCGTGGTGAGTGCTACGGTTGTCCTCGCCGCGTTAATCCTGCTGAACCAAATGATGGGTTTGCGACGGCTCGTCGCGCAGCCTGAAAAGACTCACGGCATTCTGCCGCAGCTCGCCTTGAAGCTGTTTCCGCAAGATGAGGTCGAGCGCTTGGCCTTTTTTGCGCTGGTGACGACGGTCGCGGTGTGCGAGGAGCTCATTTACCGTGGCTTTGTCCAGCGCGTCTTTCAGGATTGGTCTCGCGGCTCGGTGATCGTCGCTGTGATCGGCTCCGCTGTGTTTTTCGCACTTGCGCATCTCTACCAGGGGCGTCGCGGATTGATTTCGACGCTCACGATCGGGCTTCTGTTCTCAACCATACGGGCATGGACGGGCAGCCTTTTGCCGTGCGTCGTCGCGCATTTCATCGCGGACATCACAGTTGGCCTACTCGCGCCGGGTCGCGTTCGTGCGGGCCTCGCCGAGCGAAAGATATATGTGGATGAAAATAAAGCGGTTAATTAGAAGATGTAGTCTTCTGAAACACTATGTGTGTAGTATATTATCGTGAAACACATCTCTAACGACACTATCGCGATCGCGCTCAAGCCCTTCGGTTTTGCGCCTGATGATCGGTTTTGCGATCACGTTCGCACTTACATAGATCTTCTTCTTCGCTGGAATCAGAAGACATCCCTCACCGCCGTGACCGATCCGGCCGAGATCCTCCGCCTTCACTTCGGCGAGAGCGTGCTAGCGGCAGCGACTGTTCCCATACGGCACGGTCGGCTCGCCGACGTTGGCTCTGGTGCGGGCTTCCCAGCCGTACCAATCCGTATGGTTTCAGAAGACCTCAGCCTCATCTTGATCGAATCGAACCTAAAGAAAGCGACCTTCCTCGCGGAGCTCGTAAGAGAGCTACCGCTCAAGAATGTAGATGTGCGCAGATGCCGCATGGAAGATCTCGAGCTGGGCAAAGAAAAAGTCGACTTCGTCACGGCTCGGGCGCTTGGAATCGACGATCGCTTCCTTGAGTGGTCGCGAAATGCGCTTGATGCCGATGGGTCGGTTGTTTTATGGCTTGGCGAGTTCGATTCGAGTCGAGTTTCGCAAAAAATGAGCTGGAAGTGGGCAAACCCCGTACGCATTCCGCTATCTGAGAGGCGAGTTATTCTCCGTGGCACCAAGCTATAGCCGCGAGTGGGCTGTTCCACGTGGAACGGTCGGTATGCGCCATGCGTGTTTCACGTGGAACGCTCCACTATTTATACTGTTTCACGTGAAACATCTTGCCTCTGCCTAAATCCCTCTGCTACATTTACGCCGCGCTTGGGGGAATAGCCGTTGGCCCGTGTTATCGCGATAACCAATCAGAAGGGTGGAGTAGGAAAAACCACTACAGCGGTAAACCTAGGTGCCTCTCTCGCTGCTTCTGAGCAGCGCACGCTAATAATAGACTGCGATCCACAGGGCAACACTACCAGCGCCCTAGGCTTTCCAAAAGATCCGGCCCGCCGCACACTTTACCAAGCTCTAATCCTCGATGAGCCGATCGACAGAATCATCCTCGACGCCCAAGTTGAAGGCCTTGATCTAATCCCTTCGGACAAAAATCTCGTCGGCGCAGCGGTCGAGCTCGTGAACATGGAAAATCGCGAGTACAAGCTGAGAGCTCTGGTGGCAAATATTCAGGCGCGCTACAACTACGTGCTGATCGATTGTCCGCCTTCTCTCGACCTTCTCACTCTGAATGCCCTCGCGGCAAGCGATTCCGTCCTCGTCCCAATCCAGTGCGAGTATCTCGCACTGGAAGGCGTTTCCGAGCTTCTGGATACGCTGATGCGACTGCGCCGAACAATTAATCCGTCCCTCGCGATAGAGGGGATTCTTCTCACGATGTACGATGATCGCACCACGCTCTCGAAGCAAGTCGCCGCCGACCTTCGCAGCTTTTTTGGCGCACAGGTGTTTGAGACAATAATTCCTAGAAATGTTCGCCTCGCAGAAGCACCAAGCCACGGAATGCCAGTAATGTTCTACGACATACATAGTAAAGGCGCTGAAAGCTACATTCAACTTGCTAAGGAGGTTATCGCTAATGCCCAGAAACGCGTTGGGCAGGGGATTGAGCGCGCTGATTCGGGAGCCGGAGCCGGCAGCGGCACCGCCGCCTCCGCCGCAGCCGCCGGAGCTAGCTCCGCCGGTTCAACCAGCGCGCCCGACAACCGTAGTAGCAACGGCAGCGACGGCGGCGGCGACGGCTCCAGCACCGTCTGAGGGACTGCTTCAGACAGACATCGATCTGATCGATCCGAGCCCCTATCAGCCTCGTACCCGCTTCCGCGAAGAAGCGCTCGACGAGCTTGCTCGGTCCATCCACTCCAGCGGCATCGTGCAGCCGCTCGTCGTCCGCAGGCTAGCTGGCCGCTTCCAGCTCATCGCAGGTGAACGGCGCTGGCGTGCAGCACAACGCGCGGGACTGCTCCGCGTTCCGGTAGTCGTCCGCGACGTCTCGGAAGAAATGGCGCTGGAAATGACGCTGGTGGAAAACCTCCAGCGCGAGGATCTGAACCCCATCGAGCAGGCGCACGCCTTCCAGCGCCTGATTGACGAATTTCACCTGACGCAGGAGCAGGTCGCCGAGCGCACCGGGAAGGACCGCGCAACCATCGCCAACGCCGTCCGCCTGCTCAAGCTCGAAGAGCCGATCCAGGATCTGCTAGAGGAAGGTCGTATTACGGCGGGCCACGCTCGCGCGCTTCTGGCCGTCGACGATCCCGAAGCTCGGCTCACCATCGCCCGTCGAGTCGCGCGCGGCGGCATGACGGTTCGCCAAGTCGAACGCCTCGCGACACGCAGCGGCAAGCCGCACGTCAGCGCTCCCGTGTTTTCGATTGACCCCAACACCAAGGCCGCCCTCGAGGAGCTGCAACGCGAGTACGGCACCCGCGTGCACATGCATCCGCGCCACGGCTCCAAGCCGGGACAGTTAGTGTTTGAATACTACGACGATAGTGATTTGGCGCGCTTGTACGACCAACTCATGCGAAGATAATGCTACGCTAGCTTCCTAGCGTGGGGAACGCGCATGGGTTGGTTTGACCGCAAACGACATGATTCTGGGGAGTGGACTGGTTTTCTCGACCAGGGCGTCAAGCTCGAAGGCCGCCTGGAATGCGCGGGCACCTTTCGCATCGATTCCGCAATGAAGGGCACCCTGGTTTCGCACGAGACGCTGATCCTCGGCGAACACGCCAAGGTCGAAGGCCAGATTGACGGCAACTACGTCATTATCGGCGGCCATTTCGATGGCACCATAAAAGCCTCCGGCAAAGTCGAAATTCAAACCAAAGCCATCGTCACGGGCGAAATCCATACTTCGTGCCTCATCATGGAACCCGGCGCGATCTTTGATGGGCGCTGCCACATGCTCGCCGCCACCGAAGCATCGAAACCCATCACCATTCCGATACGCTCGGCCGCTGCGCACGCTTAGCCCTCACGCCGATCTTTTGCAGTTAGTTCCGCTCGTTCTCTTGCGAAAGGCGCGACCGTCGCGCGCTATAATCATCGAATCTGTTGCACGGAGAAGTGACATTGGCGGAACAAGTCCGGCTCACCACCACCGCGAAGGCCGCAGGCTGCGCTGCAAAGTTAAGTCCGAGTGTTCTGGACGCGGTGCTCAAACGCCTTCCAGCGCAACTCGACCCCAACGTGCTCGTCGGTTTCGAAACCAGCGACGACGCAGCCATCTATCGCCTCACTGATGACCTTGCGATCGTACAGACGGTGGATTTTTTCACTCCGATCCTGGATGATCCCGAACTTTTCGGCCAAGTCGCCGCCACCAACGCGCTCAGTGATGTGTATGCCATGGGCGGCCGAGCGATTTCTGCGCTCACCATCCTGGCGTTTCCCGCTGCCGGTGCTTCCGAAGTGCTAGAGCAGATATTGCGCGGCGGCCTGGCAAAAATGGCCGAGGCGAATTGCACTGTCGTCGGCGGACATTCGATCCGCGACGATGAATTGAAGTTTGGCTACGCGGTCACCGGCGTGATTCATCCGCAACGAATCTGGAAAAATGTTGGCGCGCGTCCCGGCGACATTCTGATTTTCACGAAGCCACTCGGCACCGGCGTGATCTCGACGGCCCTCAAACAGGGCCAAGCCGAGAAGGCCTGGGTCGCCGGCGCCACTGCGTCCATGACGCGCTTGAATCGCGACGCCGCGGAAGCTCTTCACGAAATTGACGCGGCGCACGCGCCGGAACAGCGTACGGTGCACGCCGTCACCGATGTCACCGGTTTTGCCCTTCTCGGCCACGCGCGCGAAATGGCCATTGGCAGCGGTGTTTCCATGAAACTGGATCATGCGCGCATCGAATACCTTCCCGGCGCGATCGAGGCGGCTCGCCGCGGGTTCTTCTCCGGCGGCATGAAGAACAACCGCGACTTCGTCGAAAGTTGCACCGCTTTTGCGCACGCCGTTCCCGACGAATTTCGCGCTCTGCTGTTCGATCCACAAACTTCCGGCGGTTTGCTCGCCGCCGTCGCCCCGGAATCCGCCGCTGCCGCCTTAGCCGCTCTGCAACGCCGCGATGTTTCCGGCCGCATCGTCGGAGAGGTAACCGCCAGGCGCTCCCCGCTTCTCGAAGTCGTTTGAACTCCGCGCAATCGTGTACACTTTTACTTTTTCGAATCGCTCATGGACACCATAACTCACGGAATCGTCGGCGCACTCATCGGCAAAGGCTTTTTCTCGGAGCGCAACGGTCGCGTCGCAACGATTGCGGCCACTGTCGGCGCGATGTTTCCAGATGTTGACGTCGTCCAGGAAGTTTTCTCCAGCGATCCTCTGGCGATCGTGAAATATCACCGCGCCATCACCCATTCTTTCGTCGCGCTCCCATTTTTCGCCGCGCTTCTAGCGTGGCTCACACGCGCAGGTTTCGCATTCGCAAAAAAACGCTGGGACCTTCGCGATTGGGATACTCCTTCATGGGGAATTCTCTTCATCATTTACGCCATCGCCATAGCGAGCCACATCTTCCTGGACGCGATGACCTCCTTCGGCACGCGCATCTGGTATCCGCTCTCGCACGAGCGCGTTTCCTGGGATCTGCTGTTCATCATCGACTTCTGTTTCACCGCAATCGCCTTGCTTCCGCAAGTCGTTGCCTGGATTTATTCCGATCGCACTAAAACTTCCACGCGCGCCCTCTCCATGTGGGTGCTGTTCACGCTCTGCGCGTTCGGTGTGTGGAAAATCGCCGCTGCGGTGGGGTTTCCGTTTCAGCTGTGGATCGTGTTTCTTTCAAGCGCCATTATCGGCGCGCTCTTTTTTCTTCCCGCCTTCCGCAACGTCGGCTTCGGCATCACCGCAGCGCATTGGTGCCAGGCTGGCTGTGTCGTGATGTGTGCCTATCTCTTTGCGTGCAGCGCCGCCCATCACGCCGCTCTGCTGCGCACCAGGAATTTCGCGATCGCGAATCATATTCCCATCGATCGCATCGCCGCGCTTCCGCTGCCGCCCTCGCTGCTCGATTGGGGCGGCGTGATCCGTACCACCGACGGCGTATACCAATCACGCTTCGATCTGCGCGCCACCTCCACACCGGTTTTCGCTTTCAGCGCCGATTCGCCGCCGAACGAATACGTTGCGCGTGCCCTGCTGCTTCCCGAAGTTCAGCTCTATTGGTCTTTCGCGCGTTTCCCGGTGATTCGCACGTCCAGCGAAGGCAGCCGCCATTACGTGGATTTCAACGAACACCGTTTCATCACGCGCAATCGTCAGGGTCCCGCGCCGTTTTCCTATCGTGTAGTATTCAATGACGCCGGCGATCCCATCGAAGAGGGCTGGCAAGCCGATGGCATGGACGTGCGGCGCTTGATGAAAATTGCGCCCACTCACAAGGGAAACGCGCGATGAAAATACTAATTTTCAGTGACATTCATGGCGACTTGCGCGCTCTCGAGCGCGTCGTCGCGCAGCCCGCCGATATTTACATAGCCGCGGGGGACCTCTGCAATTTCAGTAAAGGCCTCGAACGCTGCGCCCCGATTCTGCAGCCGCTCGGCGAACGCCTTTTCGTCCTACCGGGAAATCATGAAACCCACGAACAAACGAAAGCGTTTTGCAAGCAGCACGGCTTCGTGGATTTTCATCGCCAGATCAGAAAGCTCAATGGCACCAACTGGGCCGGCCTCGGCTATAGCAACATCACTCCATTCAAAACGCCCGGCGAATATTCCGAAGCCGAAATCGCCGATGCGCTAGCGCCCTTCGCGGGCCTGGAAAAACTCTACTTGGTAGTTCATTTTCCTCCCTTCGATACAAAACTCGATGAGTACGCGCCAGGCCAGCACGCCGGAAGCCCCACGCTGCGCGCCTGGGTGGAAAAAGAGAAACCTCTCTACTTATTCTGCGGGCACATTCACGAAACCGCCGGCATGAGCGATCGTTTGGGAAGCACGCAATGTTTCAACGTAGGAAAAGAAGGTTACACAATCGAAGTTTAAAATTTGAAGTCGAGTACCACTAGAATTTCTGCGGCAAGCACGCAAAGCGCGACAGCGCAGCAATCACGAATCACCACTTGCTCATCACCAATCACTTCTTCACCACCGGATACACCACCAACTGCCGCCGATCGCCCACTCCTTCACTCACAGTCCGCACGCCTTGGGCGCCGCTCAATTCCAGGTGAATCAAACGTCGCTCGCGAGGCGACATCGGATTAAATCGAAACGCCTGCCCCGTTTCGCGTACGCGCTGCGCGGCCACGCGCGCGGAAAGTTTCAATTCTTCCAGCCGCTGCGCGCGGTATTCTCCGCAATCAAATCGCACGCGATCGTGCAGCCGCGGATCCAGCCGCAGCCAACGATGCCCCACGTGCTCCAGCGCCAGCAGCAATTCCGCGTTATTCTCCAGCAGAAAATCCTGATCCGCACCCTGGAACGCTACCAGCACATCCTTATCATCCGCAGCGCCACCCACGGTCGCAGGCGTCGAAATCTCAAACGAAATCTCCAAGCCCATCTCGCGCACGGCCAAATCGAGATAGCGCTGCAATTCCGCAATCGCGCGCTCGCGATCCAGTCGCGCTTCACCTTGCATGCGCTCTCTCGTGAAAGGCCGCTTCCCGGCCCCTGTGCGTTCCTCAGGCATCGATTATTTTCTTTTTGAACTTTCCCTTCGCGGGAAGCGGTTCCGATTTATTCAAATAATATTGCTGGCCGATTCCCACCAGGTTGCTCGTGAACATGTACAAATTCAATCCGCTGGAAAGCCGGAAGAAAATGAATCCCATCATCAGCGGCATCAGCGCCATCATTTTCTGCTGCGCTGGATCCGTCGTAGTCTGCGGCGTCATTTTCGTCATCAGGTACATCATGATGGTCATTCCGATCGGCAGAATATAATACGGGTCCATCGCCGAAAGGTCGTGTATCCAGCCCATCCACGGCGCGTGGCGCAGCTCAATCGCGCCATTCAGCACGCGCCACAGCGCCCACCAGATTGGCATCTGAAACACCATCGGCAGGCAACTGCCCAACGGATTGATGCCTTCGCGGCTGTACACCGCCATCACTTCTTCATTCATTTTTTTCTTGCGCGGATCGCTCATCGAATATTTCTTGTAGCGATCCTGAATCTGCCGGATTTCCGGGCCCACTTTCTGCATCTTCTGCATCGAGCGCCAGCTCTTCATCTTCAGCGGGAACATCGCCAGGTTGATCACCAGCGTCATCAGCACGATGCACCAGCCCCAGTTGGCTACCTTGGTGTGCAGCGTCTGCAAAATCCACAGCAGCGGCTTCGCGATGACTCCCGTCCATCCAAAATTCACCAGCTCCGGCAGCGGCGGCTGAACTTTTTCCAGGAGCGCCAAATCTTTCGGCCCTACAAACACGCGCACGCGCAAAGGCGCGCCCGTCGTCGTCCCCGCCGCCATCTCCGCTTCCGGCTCGCTGGTTTGTTTGCCGTCCACAGTTAGGTTGTGGTTTTGCATCCAGTGCCACAACGAAATATCCGAGCCATCCGGCAGGAAGGCCGCCGTGAAAAATTGATCTTCGACGCCCGCAAATTCCAGCGGCCCATACTGGATCGCGGGTTGGCTCTGGTTTCCCGAAACTCCCAGCTTCTTGTACTGCAGCAAATTCAGCTTGCCGCCGGTCTTGTAATACACGGTGACCAGCTGCGCAGCGTTGTAGACAGCCTTGTCGCCGAATCCGCCGCGCCACGCGACCGCCACCGGTTGCGGCTTCCCGTCCAGCGTCACCGCCGCTTCCACCGTCGTTTCGTAATTCAAATCGAATGTCAGCTTTTTCTTGACGTCCAGATGCCCGTCGCTCCAGTGCATATCCACTTCAATCGGCGCGGATAGGTCGGTGCTGGGTGCCGGCGGCACGAATGGAGTCTTGCTGGGTTTCAGTTCTGACTTGACGGCAACTGTAGAGGGAACAACGTGGGTCTCAATCTCGTAAAGCCCCGAATTCGCTTTCGCTTCCAGCTGCGGATCGGCGAGCACCAGCGAAAACGGCCAGCCCAGCTGCTGCGCGACGCTGTCGTTCACCAAGTCCAGCGGGCGCGGCGGCTTCTGATCGTCAGAATATTTATTCAGCTGCCAGGTTTTCACCACGCCGCCGCGGTTCGATAGTTCCACGCGATACAGCGGACTCTGCACCACCACGGTTTGTTCTGCGCTGGCCTCGACGGCCGCGGCATTCGTCGGAGCCGCAGTCGTGGCCGCGCTTGCGTAAGTCTTTGCAGCGCCGCCTGTGGCGCTACCCATTGCATTCGTGGAAGCTGGCTGCTGCGAAGTTACGGGGGCGTTTGTCTGCGCAGGCGGAACGGGCGGCTTGTAGAAGTGGCCCCAAGCGAAAAGAATCAGCAGCGACACAACTACAAATAATATTCCGCGGACCTGGTCGGACATTTCCTTCACTGCGCGCGCTCCTTGCTCAGCATACTTCCATCTATCCGCGCGTCGCTGCGCAGCCAGGCTGCGTCGGAATCTTCCGCGTCCGGCACCGGATCAAATCCGCCCTTGGTGAACGGGCGGCAACGCCCCAGCCTTTTCAGCGCCAGCCACGCCCCGCGCCGCGCGCCGTGCAGTTCGATCGCTTCCTGCGCGTAATTCGAGCACGAAGGATAAAACTTGCAGGCTCCGCCCAAAAATGGCGAAAAGAAAATTTTGTAGAAATGCACGAAGGCCAGCAGCCACCAGGCGCCGAAAGTTTTCGCGGACTCGCGCGGATTCTTCGGCGCTATTGCGGCAACTTCGCGCTGGCAGGCATCAATTTCAACAGCTCCGCCTGCAGCGCGGAGAACTCCGCCGTGGCGGCTGAGCTGCGCGGATGAATCACAATGTCCCATCCCGGGGCGATCTCCTGTCGGTGCAATCTTAAAATTTCGCGGAGGCGTCGCCGGATTCGGTTGCGCCGGACCGCGTTACCCAGCGCCTTTTTGATGCTCCAGCCGAACCGGCTGCTGTCGAGGCCATTGGGACGAAGAAATAGCGTGAATTCGCGGCTGCTCCGGCGGCGCCCTTCGCGATACACCGCGTCGTATTCGGCGCGGCGCATCAGGCGAAAAGCGCGCGGAAAACCCAGCCGCGGCGCTTCAGACGCGCGTGAGGCTGTGGCGCCCTTTTTTGCGGCGTCCTGCAAGAACTTTCCGTCCACCCTGGGATTTCATGCGCTTGCGAAACCCGTGCTTCTTATGTCGGCGCCGCACATGCGGCTGAAAAGTGCGTTTCGGCAACGATCTCTCTCCTGAATCGCCCTACCGGGCGATTCACCCTGAGAATCCGCCAGTGGCGGATTCAAAGGGCCTGCTCCGTAATCTAAATTCCCAAAGAACGCGGAGCTCCGGTTCGAAGGGCTTCTTTATTGTAACTCGCGCACTACTACGAATCGCGGGTCCAGTCGAAACAAGCAGTTTAGACGACCTGCGCGCGACGGTCAAGGAACCACAAACCGACATTCTGGCGAAGCAGAGAAGGAAAACTGGTCCTTCGTACAGCAAGTCCTAGTCCCCCGTCTTTTTCTGTACCTCGCCCGTACCGTTCCTGTACCTCTCGCGCTGCCGAGGTCTGCTATCGTAGTTTTGGCGTCAGGCGATTGGATCGCAAACTCGGCGCAACAACTAACGTCGGCGGCAGGCTGCCTCATTTTGCGCTGTTCGCACCGCGCACCAGCGTCGCCTGTTTCACGAGTCATTCGCGACTGCGTTACTCACAATCTCTTTGTTCGGTTCGCCGCCTTCGTGATCGCGCGATTCTAATCGGCACCACCGCGATTAGAAATCGTCATATCCCATTGAAACAGCACGCCCCGTATTTTTGTAATCGGTCGAGAATTGCATGTTTGCGCGCGCCTTTTGTGCACGTTTTGCACCCCATGACCGACCAACTAAACCGCAGCAGTCACCCATTTCTAATCGCTACTGCCGCAAAATTAAAAATCGAGCTAACCCGTTCACAACAAACGAGAAATTATTTTCTAATCGCAACTTTTTCTGCCTGGTCGGCACACGCCTCACCTCTTGCCGCGTTGACCACCCTCCATCCGTCCCCTACAATGAAATCTATGCCCTGCATACTTCCGCAAGATGCGCTTCACTTCAGCGCCGTCGCGGATCACGGGTCACTAATCACTAATCACCAGTCACTAATCACGGGTCACCAAAATGTTTGAAACACTTACAGAGAAACTACAGCGCGCGTTCAAGAACCTTCGGGGGCAGGGGAAGCTTTCTGAGGAGCACCTGGACGCGGGGCTGGCGGAGATACGCGAGGCGCTGCTCGATGGCGACGTGAACGTGGGCGTTGCTGATGAATTTATTGCGCATGTGCGGGCGAAGGCCGTGGGCTCGGAAGTGCTGCTGCAGTTATCGCCGGACCAGCAGGTTGTGAAGATTGTGCGGGACGAGTTGGGCGAGCTTTTGGGGAAGGAAGCGAAGCCGCAGTATGGGTCGAAGCCGCCGGCGGTGTGGTTGGTGGTGGGGTTGCAGGGGTCGGGCAAAACTACTTCCACTGGAAAAATGGGGAAATGGCTGGCGGAGCACGGGCACCGGCCGCTGGTGGTTTCTACCGACGTGTATCGTCCCGCGGCGCGTGAGCAGCTGGCGCAAGTGGCGAAGGCTACGGGCGTGCCGGTGTGGCCGGGAACGGGGACGGACAAGCCGCTGGAAATTGTGCGCGGGGCGTTGCGCGAAGCAAAGATGTCCGCCTGCGACGTGGTGCTGGTGGATACGGCGGGGCGGCTGCATGTCGATGACGAATTGATGAAGGAACTTTCGGAGCTGAAGCGCGAGCTGAATCCCGCGGAGCTGCTGTTTGTGGCCGACGCGATGATCGGGCAGGACGCGGTACGCTCGGCTGGAGAATTTCACAAGCGGCTGGGAATTACGGGCGTCGTGTTGACGAAGATGGATGGCGACGCACGCGGCGGGGCGGCGCTTTCGATTCGCAAAGTGACGGGCGCGCCGGTGAAGTTCGTGGGCGTGGGCGAAAAGTACGATGCGCTGGAACCGTTTCTGCCGGATCGCGTGGTGTCGCGGATTCTGGGCATGGGCGACGTGCTGGGGCTGATCGAGCGCGTCGAGAAGACGGTGGATTTGAAGCAGGCGCGCGAGCTGGAACGCAAGCTGCGCGAGGACGATTTCACGTTGGAAGATTTTCGCGACCAGTTGAAGCAGATACGCAAGATGGGATCGCTGGAATCGTTGATGGGCATGCTGCCGAAGGTGGGGCCGTTCGCGAATTTGCCGAAGGATACGCAGATTGATGAGAAGCGGCTGGGGTCGGTGGAAGCGATTATTAATTCGATGACAGCGAAAGAGCGGGCGAATTCGAATTTGATTGATGGCAAGCGGCGGAAGAGGATTGCGGCGGGGAGCGGGACTTCGGTGCAGGAAGTGAATCAGGTGCTGAAGCAATATGCGGATATGCGGAAGATGATGAAGCAGTATGGGAGTTACGCTAAAACAAAGATGCGCGGGCTCGGCAAATTTGCGGGACTCAAAGGCAGTTCGTAGCCCTGCGAACCCGCCCCTGGCGGATTCTCAGGGTGAATCGCGCTGTTGCGCGATTCAGGGAAATTCGCGGGGTTGAAGGGCGGGTCGTAGGGGCGGCGCTTCCTCGGGCGAGGCAAGCCGCCGCACTCCCAAATGGGCTCGGCTTGTGAAATTGGTCGAGCGATTTACAGGCGGTCCCGGTAAAACCACGAAAGGTAAATCAGCACAACAGATGAAACTGAAATTGCCGGATGGTCCGTTCGGGGCCTATTTATTTGACTGCGACGGGACCATTGTTGATTCGATGCCGCTGCATTACATCGCGTGGAAGAAAGTATTGGCGGAGTGGAATTGCACGTTTGAGGAGCGGCTTTTTTATTCTTGGGGCGGAACTCCCACGGCTGAAATCGTTGCGCTGCTGAATAAAAGACAAGGGTTGAACATGCCGATCGAGGGCGTGATCTCTCGCAAGGAAAATCTCTACTTCGAGTTGCTGCCGCAGCTGAAGGCCATACCGGAAGTGGTGGCGCATATTGAGGCGCAGCACGGGCGGATTCCTTTTGCAGTGGTGTCCGGTGGAACGCGGGAATCGGTGAGTGCTTCGCTAGGATCGCTGAAGTTGCTGGATCGGTTCGAGACGCTGGTTTGCGCTGAGGATTACATTAAGAGCAAGCCGGATCCGGAGGCGTTTTTACTGGCGGCTGAGAGGTTGGGAGTTGCGCCGGACGCGTGCTTGGTGTTTGAAGATACCGAGCTGGGGATTCAGGCGGCGACGGCTGCGGGGATGGCGTCGGTGAAAGTGCCTCCGCCGTGGGAGAGGAATGGCGGATAGGCCTCACGACGTGGTTGGTCGACGGCTCGTTCGTAAGCGTATTGGCAGAAAGTCGCACAGGCAAGATTGATTGCCTATGCTACGAACCAAAGGCTTTGGTGAATGGGGCGGGGTTCGCTATACTGGTTGGCTCTGGTGTAGGGATTTGAATCAGGAGGAATGAGGCTTTGTTAACGATTCGATTGGCACGGATTGGCAAGAAGAAGCGCCCGTTTTATCGCGTGATCGTGACGGAAAAGACGCGTCCGCGAAATGGGCGGTTCGTGGAGATTGTGGGAACGTATGATCCTCTGAAGACGCCCGCGGCGATTGATCTGAATCGCGAACGAGTGGATTACTGGATTGGCAAGGGCGCACAGCCCAGCGACACAGTCCGCAGTTTTTTGCGTAACCGCAAGCCTGCCTGACACGTCCTAGTCCTCAGCCCAGCGACTAATTAATGGAACTCGGGTTACTTCCCGGGTGAATAACTACTACGCTGGCTCTTTCTCCTGCTGAGGGGGACTCATGAAGGAATTGGTGACGGACATAGCGAAAGCTCTGGTGGACCATCCGGAACAAGTTCAGGTAAATTCGATCGAAGGCGAGCAAGTGACGGTGCTGGAATTGCGCGTGGCGCCCGATGACTTGGGAAAAGTGATCGGGCGGCAAGGGCGCACGGCGAAGTCGATTCGGACGCTGCTGGGCGCGGCGGGGATGAAGTTGAAGAAGCGGTTCACGCTGGAAATTCTGGAGTAGTCACCACGCAGGAAACACCACGGGCGGCGAGCGTCACCTTAGCGCGAATTGTGCGGCCGCACGGCGTGCGCGGCGAAGTGGCTGCGGAAATCCTCACTGATTTTCCTCGACGGCTTACACATTTAAAGAGCGTGGAATTGTGGGACGGCCGAGGTGCGCCGCGGCGCGTCGTGGTGCGCAAGTGCTGGCTATCGCATAGCCGCGGAGGGCAGGCGATTTTTCATTTTGCTGCGAGCGATTCCGTGGATGATGCGCGGAAATTGGTGGGGCTGGAGGTGCAGGTGCCTCGAGCTGATCGCGTGAAACTGCCGGCGGGGAGTTATTACATCAGCGATTTGGTGGGGTGCGCGGTGCAGGAGAAGGGCGGGGCGGCTGTGGGGTTGGTGCGCGACGTGGAGATTCATGGCGAGGTGATTTCCGGGACGCCGAACCTGGTGGTGGATACGGCGCGGGGGGAGTTGCTGATTCCTTTGGCGCAGGAAATTTGCGTGGACGTGGATTTGGCGGCGCGACGGATTGAGGTGGTGCTACCGGAAGGACTCCGCGAATTAAACCTCGAGTAGAAGCTCTTCTGTGGTCAAAGCGTGCGGCGTGGGTTTGCGGTTTGCGGTAGGATTAGGCGCAATGCGTTTTGACATCATTACTATTTTTCCGGAATTTTTCGCTGGGCCGCTGGATTATGGGATTGTGCGGCGGGCGCGCGAGGCGGGCTTGATTGAGGCTTGCGTGCATGATTTGCGCGCGTTTACGCATGATCGGCATCGGACCGTGGATGACCGGCCGTTTGGCGGCGGCGAGGGAATGGTGATGAAGCCGGAGCCGGTGTTTGAGGCGGTGGAATCGCTGGTGGGCGGGGATGGCGCTGCTGCTTCTGATGCTGAGCCGAGGGGCGCGCGCGCCAAGACTGCAATTGTGCTGCTTTCGGCGGCGGGGAAAATGTTTCGGCAGCAGACGGCGCGACGGATTGCGGGGTTGGAGCGCGTAGTGCTGATTTGTGGGCGCTATGAGGGCGTGGACGAGCGCGTGGCGGAACATTTGGCGACTGACGAGATTTCGATTGGGGATTTTGTGTTGTCGGGCGGCGAATTGCCCGCGGCGATGATTTTGGATGCGGTGACGCGATTGATTCCGGGGGCGCTGGGGAACGAGGATTCGATCGTGAATGAATCGTTCAGCGAAGGCGCGGCGCAGAGCGAGCGGGCACGGCATGCCGTGCCACTACAACGCGCGGTTAGCCCGTTCGGTGCGAACGAAATTCATGCGACTGAGCGCGGCATTCTGGATTATCCGCATTACACGCGGCCGCCTTCGTTTCGCGGTTGGGATGTGCCGGAAGTATTGCTGGGCGGAAACCATGAGGAGATTCGGAAGTGGCGGCGGCGTTGCGCGCTGGAGAAGACTTGGCGCAATCGTCCCGAGCTGCTGGATGGCGCGGGGCTTGGGGTGGAGGATCGGCGCGTGCTGGATGAGATTGCGCGCGAATCGTAAGTCATCCGTCATCATTCGGCGTGAATCAATCCGTGCCCGCTACATAACCCCGGGCAGGTTCGCAATCGAAGGGAACTCGAGCAAAGGCCGCAATTTGGTGTAGCGAAAACCGAGGTAAATAGGCTAGAATTGGAGATTGTGCGTTGTGTGCTGGCCCCACCTGAGCGGGTCTGCCTGGAAATAATGTCATGAATCCGATTGTGCATAAGGCGCAGCAGTCCCAAATTCGCAAGGATCATCCGAATTTCCGTCCGGGCGATACGGTGAAGATTAATGTGCGGCTGAAGGAAGGCGAGGGCGATAAAGAGCGCATCCAGCCGTTTGAGGGCGTGGTGATGAGCCGGCGCGGCGAGTTGCTGGGCGAATCGTTCACGGTGCGGCGCGTGAGTTTTGGAATTGGCGTGGAGCGGATTTTTCCGGTGCATTCGCCGATGATCAGTTCGATTGAGATCGTGCAGGCCGGACGAGTGCGGCGCGCGAAGCTGAATTATCTGCGGAAGCGCAAGGGCAAGGCGGCGAGGATCAAGCGCGCGGCGCGGGTGGAAGCGCCGACGGAAGCAGCGGCTGCCGCGAAGTAAGAGACGTTATGGATTGGAAGTGGCCCGCTCCGAGAAATCGGGGCGGGCTTTTTTGTTTTAGCGCTGCGACGCGGTGAAGCAGCCTGTAGAAACTATTACCTGACCTTTCGTACCATTGACCGTAGTACCACACGACGCTAGTTTCATCTCCGAAAGCAATTCCTCGCAGCGCCGCATTCTCTAGGACGGATTCATGCGCCGAACTTTGTTTCGCTTCGCCCGTTATGTGGCCGCGACAATGATCCTCGCTGTTGCGGCGACGCAACCCGGCATTGCCCAAACGACGCCCGTGCTGACGGTGGACGCGGCCGGCAATCCTCATCCGATCAACCCCGACGTCTACGGCATCGCAAACTACAATTTGGACGCGGGCTTCGCGAAAGAAATCCAGGTGCCCAATATCCGCTGGGGCGGCGACGGAACGACGCGTTACAACTGGCAAGTGGATTCCAGCAACTCCGGATTTGACTGGTATTTCATGGGCGGTAACGGCGAAATGACTGCGACGCCCAGCGCCTCCGCCGATCTGATGATCAACACTTACAAGTCGGCTTCGAATGCGCACACCCTGTTGACGATCCCCATCATCCCTTATGTGAACAAATCATCCGCGTGGAGCTGCAGTTTCCCCGTTTCTGTTTACGGGGCGCAGCAATCCACAAATCCCTACGTGTTTCCCAACGGCGAAACCTGCGGCAACAGCATCACTACCGGCGGCGTGCAGCTGATTGACAACAACATTTACGCCAATCACATAGACAACACCGTCGCGCTGCAGCAAGGCTGGATTCAGCACCTCATATCGACTTTCGGCACGGCCGCGAACGGCGGCGTTCCTTACTATCAGCTCGACAATGAACCGGGCGGCTGGAGCAATACGCATCGCGACGTCGAGCCCAGCCAACCCGGTTACAACACGATCATCAGCCTGGGCCAGCAGTATGCCGCGATGATCAAGCAAACCGATCCCTCCGCGAAAGTTTTTGGCCCTGTGGATTTCACGCTGGGTGGATGGATCGGGACTCCTAGCGAGCAGGACAATCTATACGCCGGGGAATACTATCTGCAGCAGATGGCGGCCTACGATCAAGCCAATCATCAACGCATCCTGGATTATTTCGACGAGCATTATTATGGCGGCGGTACGACAGATGCGGCCGAGCTGGCCTCGACGCGCGCCTTATGGGATCCCACGTTCAATTCAGGCAGCTGGGTCGAGCAATACTATTTCGACGGGCCGATGATGCTGCTTCCGCGTTTTCAGAATTGGATTCAAACCTATTATCCTGGCACGAAGCTTTCGATTTCGGAATACAGCTTCAGCAGCGGCACGAATCCGCTGGTGGACGCGCTTACCGAAGCTGACGTGCTGGGAATTTACGGTCGCCAGAGCCTGGATTTTGCGAATTTGTGGACCGTGCCGCAGCCGACCGACCCAGTGGCATACAGTTTTCGCTTGTACCGCAACTATGATGGCGCTGGCGGACAATTCGGCGATACCTCGGTGAATTCAACGAGCACAGACCAGGGGCAACTGTCGGTGTACGGCGCGGTTCGGTCCAGCGATGGAGCGCTCACGGTAGTTGCGATCAACAAGACCACAAGCGCGATTCAGACTAGCCTGACGCTTGCGAATTTTTCTTCGAACGCAACGGCCGCGGTGTACACCTACAGCAACGCAAACTTGGCGCAGATCGTCGCGGGCACGCCGGTAGCGGTCCTGTCGGACGCGTTGAATTACAATTTTCCCGCCTATTCGGCGACGGTTTTTGTTTTCACGCCGGAGACCTCCTCGCCCGTCGCGACAACCACATCTCTTTTGGCGTCATCCACTCAAGCGACGCCGGGGCAGGCGATCACGTTCACTGCAGCGGTCGCGCCGAAATCGGGATCCGGCGTTCCTACCGGCGCGGTCGCGTTTAGCGACGGCGCCACTCAAATCGGTAGCGCATCGCTGAATTCGTCCGGGTCGGCAGCATTCGACACATCGACCTTGTCGGTCGGCTCACATTCGATCGCAGCCACATATTCCGGCGACGCGAACTTCGCCACTTCCACAGCAGCGCCAGTATCAGTCACAATTTCAGCGCCAGCCAAAATCGCCACCACCATTTCCGTTCTCGCTTCCGCCACGCAGCTAAGCGCCGGTCAAGACGTAACATTCTCCGTGGGCGTAGCGCCGCAGTCCGGCGGCGGCGTTCCCACTGGCTCGATCACATTCCTTGACGGCCAAACGCAATTGGGAATCGTCGCGCTCCATGGCGGCTCGGCTTCGTTCAGCAGCGCGAACCTGGCCGCGGGGACTCACGCGATCACAGCGGCGTATTCCGGCGACTCGAACTACTCAGCTTCAACATCCGCCGTGTTGACCGTAACCGTGGCAGCCGCGCCGGCGGCTGACTACTCGCTTACATTGAGCAGCTCGGCACTGACGGTCGCGCAGGGCTCTTCAGGGAATTTGACGATCACGGTGATTCCCAAGAACGGATTCAAGCAAGCTGTAGGCTTCACTTGCTCAGGTTTGCCCGATGGTGCAAGCTGCACATTCAGTCCTCAGACAGTTACGCCAGTCGCAGGCGCAGTATCCACGACGGTAACTGTCGAGCTGCCCGCTTCCGCAAGAACCGCGCCGCCAAGCGGCGTGCTGCCGCGACCGCGGCCGGCAGCTTTGTACATTCTTGTTCTAGCGATCTTGGGAATTTTTGGAGCGGCAGGAATCAAGCGCTCCGTTCCACGCGACATGAAACGCGTGCGCGCTGTTCTGGCATCTACTCTGTTCGCTGCGCTGTTGGCAACAGCCAACTGCGCTGGATACGTTGGTCAAAAGACAGTGCAGCCGGCGTCAACCTACCTCATCACAGTCACCGCGTCGGCAGCGAACGCGCCAACTCACACCCAGCAGTTCACATTAACAGCGACGCCCTAAGAATACTGAGGTGGGCGCCGCTGCAGTCCCTTCGGCGTAGGACGGAACGAAACCCAGAATTGCGGCAGTTTTACACACAAATTGGTAGGTCGACTTACCCATATCCGTGTGTAGAATTGGGCGCAGGAGGCATAGAGATGCCTACCAACCTTGCGATCGACGACCGCTTGATCCGCGAAGCGCAAAAATTAGGAAATCATCGAACCAAGAAGGACACTCTTACGTCCGGGCTCGAGGAGTGCATCCGCCGCCGAAAACAGGCAAATATTGTCGCCTCGTTTGGAACAATTGATTACGATCCCGGCTATGACTATAGGCGCGAGCGCAACAGCAAGCGCAAATGAACACTATCCGTATCAATACGGACGGCCGGGAAGCGTTTGGCGTGCACTTCTTTGACGAGTTTCGCAGGCAGCTGAAGTACGCGGCACGATTATTGCGGAAGTCTCCGGCATTTACAGCTACTGCTCTGCTGACGCTCGCCGTGTGCTTCGGCGCGAATTTGACGATTTTTGCTGTGATCGATTCGGTGCTGCTCCGTCCCCTGCCTTTTCCGAATCCCGACCGTCTGATGATGGTATTCAATACTTATCCAAAGGCTGGGGTCGAGCGCGACGGGTCCTCGCTAGCGAACTATTACGAACGGCGCGGTCGTATTCCTGCCTTCTCGTCGCTTTCGATCTACCGCTATGCGACCGAGGTCGTCGGTGAGCCTGGCTCGACGGATCGCGAGCCTACCATGCGCGTTTCTCCGGAATTTTTTTCTACGCTTGGGCTCGGGCCCGCGATCGGTCGCACTTTCACGGACGAGGAAACCACTTCCGACACAGACCACGTTGCTATTCTTTCCAACGCGTATTGGCGGCAACGATTCAACGCCGATCCTATCGTGCTGGGGAAGCAGCTTCGCGTAAACAGCGTTTCCAGAACCGTGATCGGCGTGTTGGCTCCCAGCTTCCACTTTCTCTCTTCGGATGCGCGGGTGTTCCTGCCTCTGGCATCGAGCCCGGAAGATCGCGCGCCATCGCGACGGCATTCCGGCGGAAATGTGATCCAAATGATTGCGCGTCTGCGACCAGAAGCCACGCTCGCGCAAGCTCAGTCTGAGCTCGACGCGCAGAACGCGGCGCTGGAAGTTGACGATCCGCAGGCAACGATGATAGCCGACGCGGGCTTTCGTTCGCTCGTCGTGCCATTGCGCGCGGACCATGTGGCAGCCGTGCGTCCTATGCTCCTGCTGTTGGAAGCTGGGGCACTCGTTCTTCTCTTGATTGGCGGCGTAAACCTGGTGAACCTGCTGCTGATCCGCGCCAGCGCCCGAGGGAAGGAACTGGCCGTTCGCCAGGCGCTTGGCGCAGGTTGGAAATACCTTGTGAGCGAAGTCGTTGTCGAGACCACCTTGCTCACGTTCGCTGGAGGAATGCTCGGACTCGCCGTCGGTGCCGGCGGAATCCAGTTGCTGCGCGCGTTGGGCGCTGATCGGCTGCCCTTGGGAAACCGCATTGTTTTCGACGCGCGAATAGCACTGGTCGGTCTGGTCGCAGCCGTTATCATGGGCATCGCGGTTGCTGTGCCCGTCGCGTGGTTCAATCTTCGGCGGCAGCTGGGAAATGCGCTGCAATCGGTGAGCCGTGGCGGCACAACGGGGCACGGCGCGCAAATTCTGCGCCACAGTTTTGTCGTCGCTCAGATTGCCCTGGCGTTTGTTTTGCTGGCCGGAGCGGGTCTGCTCGGCCTCAGTCTGGAGCGAGTGATGGCCGTTTCTCCGGGCTTTCAATCGGACCACGTTCTGACCGGGCAAATCTTGCTAACGTGGGCAGACTACTCGGCCGAAGCTCGCCTGCCATTTTTTGAACGCTTGCTGGACAAACTCGAGCAGGTGCCGGGAGTGGAGTCCGCAGGCATAGTCAACAATGTGCCGTTCAGCGGCAACATCGGTAAAAGCGCCGCCACAGTAGCAGGCCACGTTCGCGGGCCTGGCGAATCCGCGCGCGGGCACTACGCTTACGGGGTCGCGGGCGACTATTTTCGCGCGATGGGTTTCTCTCTGCGGGAGGGACGATTCCTAACCGCTGACGATTCACGCCGCTCCGAGCGAGTCTGCGTTGTGGATGAAGACTTCGCGCGATACTACTGGCCGCACTCCAGCGCGATTGGCCGCCGACTGTGGGACGGCTCGGAAGTGGGAAAGGATGCGGAGGCATTTACCGTCGTCGGCGTCGTGGGCGGAGTGAAGCAAGCGGGGCTCACCGAAGACGAAGCCCAGGGTGCTATTTATTATCCTTACGCCTTCCGAGTCGGTGACAATGTCTTCGTCGGCGTCCGCACCAGCCTGCCGCCGGAATCGTTCGCGTTGACGTTGCAGAAGCTGGTTCGGCAGATCGATGCCAACGTGCCGGTCAGTGATATCCGTTCAATGGACACTCGCATTGCCGACAGCCTGGTCGCGCGTCGCTCTCCTGCGCTGCTGGCAGGCCTGTTCTCCGGGATAGCACTGCTGCTCACCTCGATCGGCACTTATGGAGTGCTGAGTTATGCCGTGGCACAGCGCCGCCGCGAGATCGGAGTGCGGATGGCCCTCGGGGCGCAACCCGGGCGGATTCGCATCCAGTTTCTTTTACTCTCGCTACGCCTGCTGACAGCCGGGACGGTGTTGGGCTTGATTGGAGCATGGCAGGCGGGCCGCGCGATGCGGTCGCTGCTCTTCCAAGTACCGCCGCTCAACGTCGCGGTCCTTGGCGCCGCCGCGTGCGTGACGGCAGTGGTGTGTCTGGCCGCTTGCCTGCTGCCAGCGCAACGCGCCTCGCAGATTTCGCCGATGGAGGCTCTTGCGGAAGAGTAGAGAGTTCGCTCCACCCTGCGGGCCAACTTACAGCGTTATCATTTGCAGCGTGAGAATCAGTCCGAGTGACGGGCTGCGCCGAAGTAATCGACACGCCTGAGTAACTCATTTGCCGGAACCTGATACGCAAGCGACGAGTTGCGTTGTTCCGGTGTGTGCTAAAATCGCGAGCCGATGGGGAGACTTTGTTGTTCGCGGTATGAGCGGGAGGCGCGGCAGTGCGGTTGGCTGCGCGTCGCCGGGATTGATGAAGCGGGGCGCGGGTCGCTGTTTGGTCCGGTGGTGGCTGCGGCCGTCATTCTGAATCCGCGACGACGCATTGTTGGTCTGGACGATTCCAAGAAATTGACAGCGGAGCGGCGCTGGGAACTTGCGCCGCGCATTCGCAAACACGCGCTGGCTTGGGCTGTGGCGGAAATTGATGCGAGCCGGATTGATGCGTGGAATATTTATCAGGCGAGCCGCCAGGCGATGATGGCCGCAGTGTCGCAGCTGAATCCCCTTCCGGATTACATGCTGCTGGACGCGATGGAGATTGATCTGCCGATCGAACAGAAAGCGTTGATTCATGGGGACGCGCGGTCGGTTTCGATTGCGGCGGCTTCCATTCTGGCGAAGACCGAGCGCGACCGGCGCATGGAAGAATTCGACCGCGTGTATCCTCAGTATGGACTGGCGCAACATAAGGGTTACGGGACGCCGGAGCATTTGGAGGCTTTGCGGCGGCACGGGCCGTCGCCCTTGCACCGGTTTTCCTATGCCCCGGTGCGTCAGTCGGCGTGTTGGGCTTCGGGTGCGACGCAGGATCCGTTGCCGCTGAGCGCTGTTAGCGACTTTCTTGCCGACTAGAATTTATCCCGCTCTGTTAATGGCGTAGGGGTTTTGGGACCGGCAAAATCTCCGCGAGCGAGTGTGCAACAGCTGACACTGCTGTGTCGCACCTCCCTTCCACCCTGCCGCAGGCCGGGTCTCAGGACAAGACGGCGCTCCCGATTTTCTTCGCGATTTTTCCCAGGCCTTCCGGCCTGGGCTAACTTATGCCGCGCCTACGGCGCTGGTGCGCGTTTCGGCGGAGTTAATACAGCGCAGATCGGACACACAAACAGAGAGGCGAAGACGCGCGCCTAAAAAGCAAAAGCAGGCGCCCGCTGCAAAATCAACCACGAGCAGTCGGCAGAGCTGACATTGTGGCAGGCTGGGGCGCAGCCCTTCGATCCCGCGCCGCGGGATCTCAGGATGAATCGCGCTGCAGCGCGATTCACAAGCAGCGCCCCTTCCGAGTGATGGTGTCTTTGGCGATATTTTGCGCGGAAGCGAGACTTTAACCCGCTGCTTTCGAGGACAGGCCGAAGGACTTAATGGCGGTGGCCTCATCCTCTTGGACATCAAACACCGAGGACAGCATGGTCATTTGCAAAAGCTCGCGGACTTTCTTATGCGGGTTGACGAGCTTCATGTGACCGCCCTGTTTGCGCGCGCTGGTATGCGACCGTACCAGTTCCCCGATGCCGGCGCTATCCACGTGAATAACGTCGGTCATATTCAGCAGAATGTGTTTGTTCCCTTTCTCCAGCAAGTCCACCATGATTTCGCGGAGCATCACGTTGCCTTCGCCGAGGGTAATTCTTCCGCTGATGTCCACAATGGAGATATCACCAACCTGGCGGGTGGCAGCTTGCATCTTGGCGGCCGCGCGGGCTTGCATGCTCATGCCCAAGCGGTCCAGCGTGGCGCAGGCGGTAGCTGCCGCTGCGGGAGAATCGGTGCGGACTACAACGAGCGAACGGCCTTGCTTCAACGGTTCCAGGAATAGGGCCGCGTCTTCGGAAGAGTTCTCGGCGGCGGTCGGCTGAGGAGTTTCATCATTGTCGGAGATCGCCTTGCCTACCGCAGCGCCGGTCTGAGAACCGAGAAATCCCAGCAGCGCGGTGGCGCCGACACCGAGCGCGAACACTTGCCCGATTCCCGGGATCAAGAACAGAGTTGCGGCTGCGACTCCAGCGGAAAGCCCGGCCGCTCCGCCGATAAAACCGCCGGCGTAAGTGCCGAGTTCAGTGGCCAGCGCAGCGGCTTCATTCTCGGAGCGGGTCAAAAACACGATCGAATCTTTGGGTACATGCTTATCGAGCAATTCCTTTACAGCTTCTTCCGCGCGTTCGCGGGAACCAAAAACGCCAATAGCAGTTTCCAAGTGAGCCTCCTCGATTCCTTCTCGGTGTGATTTGATGGCGACCCGAACGGGGATTTATCGGTTCGACGCGGCTGAGCCAGGGGGAACCTTACGAACAGCAACCCCGCTCTTGGCCGGTTTCTTGAGGGGAAATTTGCTCCCGGGCCGAAATTTTGTCAAGGGAAAACGCTTTGGGAATCGGCGATTCAGCAGAACGGTGGGCGCCTAGTACGGCTGATAGTTGGGTATCCAACGAGCAGCGAACCGAGTGTGTCGCGATTACGGAAGCCGCACGGGATGCGAATCGTCGGCGGGCATCGAATGCCGTGGCGCTCGCTACGCGCACCCTCCGCCATGCGCGGACTCGACGTAGGCGAATGCCAGCTACCACTTGAGGCGGGCGGTTCGCGAACCGCCCCTATCAGACCCGGAGTGCCCCATCAGAGCGCCGGGCCCCTGCCGGGGGTCTGCTGGGCACCCAAGGGGCACTGTTGTCGCCTTTGGCACCTCCCCTGTTGTGGCGCGTTGCTCCTTGTTTTTGGCGCGTGCTAACCTTCATGTCTAAGCCGTCCATACGGCTGAAAAGCATTGCCGGAGTGCGCGGGGACCGGCAGGCAAAAATCATCCATGGCCTTCAACAAAAGCAAAGCGCTGGAAAATGCGCTGAAGTACCTCAACCAGGGCAAGGTCGCCCAGGCCATCGGCGAATACCAGCTGATTCTGCGCGCAGACCCGAAGGATCAAGCCACATTAATGACGGTGGGCGATTTGTTCGCTCGCCAGGGAGACATGACGCAAGCCATCGAATATTTCGAGAGGCTGGCGCAGGTCTACCTGAATGACGGATTCAACAGCAAAGCGATCGCGATCTACAAGAAGATCGCCAAGCTGGCGCCGAATGAGCTGGCGCCGCTGGAGCGACTGGCGGATTTGTACGTGCAGCAGGGAGTGCTGAGCGAAGCGCGTCCTCTGTTCCTGCAGATTGCCGAAGCTCACCTGAAGTCCAATCATTCACAGAAAGCCGTGGAGGTACTGCACCGTTTGCTGGAAGTGGAGCCGGAAAACCAGCGCGTGCAAATGCGGCTGGCCGAACTCTACGGCATGATGGGACAGAAAAAGGAAGCCGCGCTGACTTATCAGGCATACGCGCACCGGCTCTTTGACCGCGGTGAAACGGAAGAAGCGGAAAAGCTGGTGGAGCGCGCACTGGAAGTAGACCCTGGAAACGCGGCGGCGATTCTGCTGAAAGCGAAAACGCTGAACGCCAGCGACAAGACCGATCAAGCGATCGCGATTCTGGCTACGCATCCAGAAGCGGAAACGGACGGCGAGGTAACCAAGCTGCTGGTGGAGTACGAACTGCGTGCGGGACACGCGGACAAGGCCGCGGAACGCGCGCGGCGGCAGCTGGCGCGCGGACATGCGCATTACGGATTGCTTTACAAGGTTGCCGAGGGGATTATCGAAGGCGCGCAGCCGGACCGCGCGCTGCCCATTTTCACGGAATTGCGCGGGGCGATGATAGAAGCCGGCGCGCAGGATCAATTTCTAAAATTATTGACGCACGCCTGCGAAAGGCTGCCGGGGCGCACCGAGCCGCTGGAAGCGCTGGCCGACTTCTGCAGGACCACGAGCGATCCTTTCCGGTTGAATGCGGCGCTGGGCCAGCTTTCCGATGCTTATGCAGCGCAGGAGAATTTTCCGCGCGCGGAAGAGTTGCTGGTGGAGCTGGTGGAGCGCAACAAGAATGACGAACGGCTGGTGGACCGGCTGAATCAGTTGCGCGCACGGACGGGCGGAGCCCCGGTGGCCGGTGGCACCAGCTCGGACGGGACGGCAGCAAGTTCGACGTCCAACACAGGTTTGCGGGAAAGCGCGGCTCAGGAGCAAAACAAGCTGGTGCCTCCGGCGCCGCTCCCTATCTCCGAGGAAGCGCTCGACGAAGAAACGCAGCGGTACATTGCGCAGGCGTTGACAGATGTGGACCTGTTTTCCAGTTACGGACTGACGCAAAAGGCCACGCATCTGCTGGAAAACGTGCTGCAACGCGCGCCACGGCACACGCCGACGCTGGAGCGCTTGCTGGATCTGCATTTGGGCGCGGGGAACGATCGGCGCACGGCGGAATTGGCAGCGCAGCTGGAACAGATTCATCGCCGAGCTGCGGCAGAGATATTCGAAGGTTGCGGGGCTGACGGAACAGGATCTACCGGTGGCGCCAACGGCGGCCGCTCCGGCGCCTGCCTCGGCAGGAACAGCGGCGACGGTGCCTGCGCAGGCATCGGCGGCTGCTCCGGCGGAGCCTCCAGCTTTTGAAATTGCGCCGGAACCGGCGCCTGTGGCTACGACTGCCGCGCCGCAGGCGGCGCCCATCGAGTTTGAAATTCCCTTGTCCGGTATCGAACCAGAGGAGCCGCTGCCTCAGGCGCCAATCGCCATTGCGCCGGAGGGAGCGGCCGCCGCACCCGTGGCACAGGAAGCAGCGCCCCAGATAGCCGGGGTGGGCGAGGAGCTGGATCTTTCGGACGAATGGGAAGCGATTGCGTCGGAGACGACGGAAGCCGCCGATGCGCCCGCCGAAGCAGAAGTGGCGGCGGCCAGCTTAGAGCTTGATCCGATCGTGGAGCCGGAGCCGGTTGCGGCCGAGGTGGCGGAAGCGACTGATACGAATGCAGCGCTCGAAGCGGTGTTCGAGGTGAGCGCGCTGCCGGATGAAGAGCCGGACCACGACGTACGGCCTGAGCCGTTCCTCATCGAAGCGAACACTCCGCAGTCCGATATGGCGGCGCCTGAGCCGGAGGTTGAGGTCGAGGCTGAGGCTCAAGCTGAAGCGTCCGTGGAAGCTGCGGCGGCGGAGCCTGAATTCGAACTTCTCGATGTGGAGGCGGAAGAAGAGCCAACAGCGGAAGCGATTCCTGACGCTGTGTTGGAAATTGTGGACGAACCTGCCGAGGTAGAGGCGACTCCACTGACGCCTGAGACGACTTCTCCGCGCGATCATGCCGGGGCGGCAACGACCGAAGATTTCATTAGCGAATTGGTGGCGGAGCTGGACGACCTGGAAGCTCCGGTCGCGCCGGATGTGCGGGAGCCTGCGACCGCGGCTTCATCTGCGTCCGCGCCGAAAGATATACACGCAAATCTGGAGCAAGTGTTCGCGGAAGCGAATGCTACGCCGATGGCTGCAATCACGCCGCCACCGACGAATGGCTCTACCCACAAAAACGTTGCGGCTGCGCCGGCTGCGACGCCCGGAACGCTGGAAAATCTGAACCAGCTTTCGGAAGTCTTCCAGGAGTTCCGCGCCGAACTCGGAGAGATGGGCGAAGAGGATGAGGACCTGGAGACGCACTACAATCTGGGCATCGCCTACCGCGAAATGGGATTGCTGGATGAAGCCATCGGAGAATTCCAGAAAGTGGCTAAGGCCGTGCAGAAGGGCAAACCCTTCCGTTATGAAATGAATTGTTCCGTAATGCTGGGGCTTTCGTTCATGGATAAGGGCGAGCCGAAAGTGGCTTCGCTGTGGTACAAGCGCGCATTACAGGTGCCGGACCTCGAAGAGGAATCGGCTTTGGCGCTGCGTTACGATCTAGGGCTGGCGCTGGAATCCGCGGGGGAAGCGGACGCGGCGCTGGATAGTTTCCGGCAGGTTTACGCGGCTAACATTGATTATCGCGATGTGGCCGACCGCATTGCCACGCTGCAAAAGCATTGACCCTCACCGGCGACAAATGCAATTCATGTTGCAAATATATGGGCGGTGAGCGAGTTTGCGGATAGCGGGTTAACTGGGCACAACGGCTCGACTCTGTAGGTTCCTCACCGGGAGCGTAGAATTCCTCTCGCCATGTGAGAATCAGGAACTCCCATATCACATTGGCGATAGAATCGACCGCAATCCATTGTGACGGCTCGACCGCAAAATCGAAGCGCTTGGATATTCCTTGGAGTTGCTATCGCGGTATCGATCGTCTTCGCGATTCCGATGGAGCAACTGGCTCAGGAAACGCCTCCGGGTACTAATTGGTTCCTCCACTCCTGCGACCGCGCCGTACCCATGCTCTATTTGGGCAACACTGTGCAAGCGATTCTGACACCGCTCTTTGTGTTCCTCCTGCCATGGCCGAGCTCGATTCTTCCGAGAAAATTTCTCTCAACATCCTCGCTCCGCGCCTCGCACGCGAGGATGCCGTCTGGTGTGCGAACCGAAACTCAGCCGGCATTGTTTATCGGCACGGGCTGGCTGTTTGCGCTGACGGTCTCGGTGGCATGGTGGTATGGGGTTCGAAAGTACGCCGGACTCCATGGGGCCTGTGGAGAGCTTTTCGAGTCGAGCCGTGCAGCCGACCCATTTCGCGTTGATTATGTAGCAGATTGTTCTCGTTACTTCATCTACCTGAGTGGATTTACCGCACTATGGACGGGCATCGCGGCCGGCGGGCTCCGTTTGCAATCAGCTCGCGCGGCGGAAAGCGATACTGCCGGCAACACCTCGTACCAATTCCAAGCGTTCTACTGGGCATGTTTCCTCGGTTGGGCCGTGCAATACCGCATAAACCAATGGTCCGCAATCCACGCAGCCAGCCCAAACCAGGAGTGGGCGAAGTTTGCGGTACTAAATTTCTGCTTCGCTACCGTGAGTTCCCTCTGGGTGTTGGCCTTCACGCGCTCCTTGTGGAACAAGAAACCGCGAACCTGGTTACTTGCATGCCTGCATGCACTTTGGATTAGCTTCCTCGTTTACCTGCTTACCGTACTTGCCTTCTTCTGGTTGGTTATTTACGCGGTACTGCCCGTCGTTCCCGCTATCACCACGTGGTATGTATTCGGCTTGGCTTGGGCTTTATTCGTTGGCACTTGGCGCCGGCGCATCCCGCGGAAACAATAGCTCGAAGTGTCTGGCCAACCGGTCTCCACCGCTGGCGGCGGCTTTGCGAAAATACAATCGTAGACACGATTCCGTTGCCAATTAATTTCGGGGCTTCAGTGCGGTCCTGCCCTGGCGCAGTCGTTTGACGCCTGGCGAAAACTCGAGGCTACTTCGTGCTTGGCTTAGCTTTTTCGGAGCCGCAGGATTTCAGGGCGACCCATTGCTGCGGGTTTACTGGGACGCCGTTCACATCGACCACCCAATGAAGATGCGGGCCGTTGGCGCGGCCTGTCGCGCCTACGTAGCCGATCACTTCGCCTTTTTTTACTTGGGCGCCGGGAGCGACTAGCAATTTGGACATGTGCAGATACATTGTTTCCAGGCCTTGGCCGTGGTCAATCGCAACCGTGCCGCCGAGTACGGCGAATGGTTGCGCGATTTTCACTGTGCCGGCTGCTACTGCGTGAACGGGGCGTCCGGCGGGGGAGCGCTGGTCAATGCCTGAGTGAATTTCGCCGGTGGGCTTTCCGTTGTGGAGGCGTTTCACGCCGAAGGGGGAGAGGACGCAGCCGGGAACTGGCGCGGTGAGCGGATCTTCCCAATATTTTACGTCGGAGACCGTGTTGCGGAATTCCGTCAGCGTTTGGATGTCTTCGGGCGTCGAGTGGAGCGCTTCTATTTGGGGCGTGAGGACTACGTTTTGCGTGGGGAACGTGGTCGGGCGAATTGTGAGCTTTGCGGACGCGACCGTGGAGCCATCGTCGGCCAGAAATTTCATTTCGTAGGCGCCGGGAACGTCTGCGACGGCTATCGGCATCAGTCCCTGCCAGCCTCCGGTCGATTGTGGGAAGAGTCGGACTGAGCGGTCGTTCAGTTTTGCGGTGCTTGCCGGGATTTGGCAGGAGAGGCGAACGGTTTGGCCCAGGGAGATTGCCGCTGGCTTTACGGTGCAGGTTTGCGCGGCGGCTGACGAGGCGATCAGCGCGTAGAGCAGGGCGGCTAGTAGCGTGACATATATTCGCGGCGATCTATGATTGCGTCGCTCGTTCGCCGGGTTGGCGGATTTTCTTTCGCACAGGTAATATTTCATTTCGCGATAATTTTATCGGGTTTCGACGCGGGTAGCGGACTGCGGTTGAGCGTTTGTGCGGAGCTCGGCGCGAAAACGACAACAAGAAACCAAAGCTGCCCGCTCTGTCCCGAAAAGCGCGGGACAGAGCGGCCGCTACACAATTCAAAGGCAACGTCAACTGCGCTTGGTGGACGGCTTTGCGACCCTTCGATTCGGCGCTGCCGAAACCCGGGGTGAATCGCGCTGTGGCGCGATTCAGTTGCGAGTCTGGCGATAATCTCCCATAATCTTAGGCCAATCATGTTGATACGGATTCTGCGCGTGGTGCTGCTGCTATTGTGGCTGGAACTGGGACTGCTGTTGATCCTGATGCCGTGGTCCGAGGTTTGGGACGTGAACTATTTTTTGTATCAGTATCCGGCGCTGGCGATTTTTGTGAAGAATCCCTATTTGCGGGGGATGATCTCAGGGCTGGGAGTGATGAACGTGCTGTTTGCGCTTGAAGCGTTTCGCCGCCGGACTGCCACCGTTGTCACCCGCACTTAAAAGACCGATTGTTTGCTACGTGACGGACCGGAAATCGCTCGGGGTGGGCGAGGGCGGCGCGGGTGTGCTCGGGAAAATTCGCGCGGCTGCCGCGGCGGGCGTGGATTGGATGCAAATACGCGAGAAGGATTTGTGCGGGCGGGATTTGCTGGCGCTGGCGCGGGAGGCTGTCGCTGGGTGCGGCAGCGCGCGAGTGATTGTGAACGACCGGCTGGACGTGGCGCTCGCGGCGGGCGCGGCGGGCGTGCATCTCGGGCGGGCATCGCTGAGCGCGCGCGACGTGGTTGGCTGGTGTAGAGGCGGGAACGTTGCGGAGGAATTTCTGGTGGGCGTTTCGTGCCACAGCTTGGAGGATGCGCGCGAAGCGGCGAGCGCTGGGGCGAACTATATTTTTTTTGGGCCCGTGTTCGATACGCCGTCGAAGAGAAGGATGGGAGAGCCGCAGGGCGTCGCGCGACTGGGAGAGATTTGCCGCGGCGTGACGATTCCGGTGTTGGCGATCGGCGGAGTGAGCGACCGGAACGCCGGGGATTGTATTTGCGCGGGGGCGGCGGGGATTGCGGCTATTCGGATGTTTCAGGAGGCGCGGGACGGCACGGTGATGAGGGCTGTGGTCGAACGGTTACGCGCGGCAGGTTAGCGGCGAGACCAATTTCCAAGGCAACGGCGGAACTTCAGCGGCTGAAGCCGCCGTACCCGGCGCTGCTTATGTCGTGGCTAAAGCCACGACCCACAAAGCAGAGTCAACTTAGCCGCTGAGCCAGCGGCCGATGGGTTGCAGTTCTTCGATGTGGTCGCAGATTACTTTGATCACGGCGGTGACGGGAATGGCTAGCAGCAGGCCCATCGCGCCCCAGAGGAAGCCGAAGAAGAGCAAGGATACAGTTAATGCGAGCGCGTTTAGACGCACGCGCCAGCCTACCAGTGCGGGAACCAGCAAGTTGTTGGCGATGAAATGAAACAGCGTGAGTATCGTAAAAATGCCAATAAACGGGCCGGGAGTGTGGAACTGTTTGATGCCGATGAGAACCGGCGGAATCCAAGAAAGCACCACGCCGAGATACGGAATCAGATTCAGCAGGCCGGAAAGCAAACCGAGCAGGAACGGAAAGTCCAGACCCATGCCCCAGAAGAAAAGCCAACTAAAGACGACGAGAATCAGGCCGACCAGCGCGGTGCCGACCACATAACTACGCAGCACCATGGTGACGTCCGCGAGGGTTTCCTTCACTTCGGTGCGCCGGGTGGCGGGAAATAACTGCATGGTGGCGTGCCAAACCTGGCGTTTGGCGGCGAGCATGAAGAAAAGAAGGAAGGGCACGAAGGTGGCGGCGACGACGACTTCGTACAAGGAACTTAGGCGCGCGAGCAGAGCGGTGCGAACCGGATGCGACTCGCCGACAGAGACGATGTGTTCGCCCGGAGTGGTGCCGGGTTCGATTTCGGAAACGTGCTCTTCGAAGTTCGCCATCTTTTGCTCGATGACGCTGGCGACTTGATGCAAGGGCTTGCGGTAGAGCGGCCAGTCGCGGCCAAATTGGTCCACGCGCTCGATCATGCTCCATGCGACAAACAGCACTGCCGCGATGGTGAACAGAACCACGAGGAGCGAGCCGAGAGCGCGCGGCACGTGCCAATCTTCCAGAAAGTTGACGACCGGATCGAGAAAATACGCAAGCAGCACCGCGACCAGCAGCGTGACCAGAATGGAAGAAGCCCAGTAACAAAAGGCAATCACGATTCCGGCAGCGATGATTTTTCCGCTGGCGGAACTCGCCGAGACGATCTTCTCTTCCTCAAGAGGCATGGCGGTACGATAACACAGCCAGCGTCGCGCAAATAACGGTGTGCTTGTGCGTACACTGGCCCGGAGGCCTGGCGAAACGGTGCTGTTGCTTTCGCGGGCTGGCGCGGTTGCGGCAGGACTCGGTTGGCGGCGCAATGATAGAATCGCGTGCCTGATTTTTTCGGCGCGCAATTTCAATTCCATGACCAATTCATGAGCAAACAACTTTTCGGCACGGACGGCATACGCGGAGTGCCCGGCGAAGTTCCGCTGGACGATGCCACGCTGGATCGCGTAGGGCTGGCGCTGGGTGAATATGTGAGCTCGCACGGACGTTCGCCGGATGCGCGGGCGCGTGTGCTGATCGGGCGGGATACGCGCGAATCGGGGCCGCATATTGCGGATCGCATCGCGCGGGGTTTGGCCGCATCAGGCGTCGAGGCGGTTTCGGCGGGAGTGTTGACGACGCCGGGCGTGGCCTGGCTGGTGCATCACGAGGGATTTGCGGCGGGCGTGGTGATTTCGGCTTCGCACAATCCGTATCATGACAACGGCGTGAAGCTGATTTCTTCGACGGGAATGAAATTTCCGGATGCGGTGGAGGCGGAACTGGAGCGATTTATTCTGGCGTCGAGCGAATCGCCGGAATCGCGCGGCGAGATGCAGCTGCACGACAACGAGAAAATTGACGACGATTATCTGGACGGGCTTCGCGCCGCGGCGCTGCCGGATGCGAAATTCGCGGGGATGAAAATCGTGATGGACTGCGCGAACGGCGCGGCCAGCAAACTGGGTCCGCGATTATTCCGTTCGCTGGGCGCGGACGTGATTGCGATCAACGACAGCCCCAACGGGCGGAATATTAATGCGGACTGCGGCTCGCTGCATCCGGAGGCGATGCAGACGCGCGTGGTGAAAGCGGGCGCGGCGCTGGGCGTGGCGTTTGATGGCGACGCGGATCGTGCGATTTTCGCGAGCGGATCCGGGCGACTGGTGGATGGCGACGGCGTGCTGCTGGTTGCGGGGCGCTACATGAAATCCGCGGGGACGTTGAAGGGCGATGTGATCGTCGGGACGACGATGGCGAATTTGGGATTGGAGCGCGCGCTGGAAAAATCCGGATTGAATTTGAAGCGTACGGACGTGGGCGATCGTTACGTGCTGGAAGCAATGCTGCACATGGGCGCGAACCTGGGCGGCGAGCAGTCGGGGCATATTCTGTTCTTGGACGACGCTACGACCGGGGATGGGATGCTGACGGCGCTGAAATTGGCTTCGATCATTGCGCTGAGCGGGCCACTGGATGAATTGATCGCCGACCTGAAAATTTTTCCGCAGAAGATTGTGAATGTGCGGGTGCGGTCGAAACCGCCTCTGGAGTCTCTGCCGGCAGTGGCGCGCGGCTTGGCGGAGGCGGAGAAGGCACTGGGGAAATCGGGGCGCGTGGTGCTGCGTTATTCGGGGACCGAGCCGCTGGCGCGGGTGATGGTGGAGGCGGAACAGCAGGAGGATGTGACGCGCTGGACGGAGACGCTGGCGGAGGCGCTGCGCGAGGCGATTGGAGCGTAGTATCTACTCAGACCGTGCCGCTGGGTCTGGCAGTCCGATCGCCCGCAGTGGGAATCCCTCGAAACTGTATTCGCACTGGTCGGTACAACAATAGCGCCACTGCTACGATCGCTAATGGGTCGAGCAAGAACTCGTCACGCTTCATGAGTTGCAGGGCTATCGTGACCGCCGCGGCCAACCCGTTCAGGACCAGTGCAAGCCACCACGCCCACGAATCGCTCCGCCAAAGGCCAAGTGCGGCGAGCAACCAGAGAGCGGCGACGACCGCCATTAGTGCCGAAGCCCCGAGTAAGTGCAAAGCTGCTGTCTCAGCGTTCGACAAGGCTCGAACGTAGTCGCTAAATAAGGCTTGTATGAGCTTGACAGCTGTTGACGTCGCCCGAGCCACTCCGACGAGCTGAAGGACGCACAGCAGCGTGATGAGTGGTCGGCCACATATGACCTCGTAAAAAATGCCCCACGGGTTTCGGGTTCCAGTGCCTGCTGAGGCCTGCGCGAGTACTCGAGGGCGAACCACCAACAGCATCAAATTCATGAGTGCGAAGGTAAAAACTGCGATTCGGACCCGAAGGTCGACCGAAAGTTTGACGTCCGGTGACGCAAACCCGATGTAGGCACCAATTGCCGTTATGACATTCGTAATGACGGCACGTTGCCAGATGGGCCACCGATCGACTTGATTCATCATTATTCGGCACATCCTCCGACAAGGCATTCTGCCCTAAGAGTGGGGTCTCAGGAAGCCCTGGGCACTCGTTGACTATTTTGGGTAATCGTGAATCCCTTGGGAACTATTTCTACGCTGGCGACATTCTAAGTAGTGAGAGACGCATGCGGGACGAAGGAATTAGCGAGATTCGACGGCAGGATATGGCGGCGGATCGGAAGCGGCGCGGCGATTTTTTATGAATAGCGACGACCAGCTCATATTGGAGTTTCAGCGCGGGGAGCGGGAGGCGTTCGTGGAGTTGTTCGAGCGCTATCGCGAGCCTATCTATGGGTTTTTCCGGCGGCGGCTGGAGCATCCGGCGCGGGCGGAGGAATTGGCGCAGGAATGTTTTCTGGCGGTTTTGCAGAACGTGCAGCGGTATGAGCCGCGGGCGAGTTTTCGGAGCTATTTGTATGGGATTGCGATTCATTTGGTGGCGGCGGAACGGCGTAAGGCTGGGCGCGAGGTTGCGGAGAACGAGAAGCTGGACGGGCGGGCAGCGCAAGGAAACGCGGCGGAAAATCGCGACGCGGGGATTTGGGTGCGCAAGGCGCTGGGGCACCTGGAAGAGAGCGAGCGGGAGATTTTGATGCTGCGCGAGTACGAACAGCTTAGTTACGGGGAAATTGCGGCGGTGTTGCGCATGCCGGTGAATACGGTGCGCTCGCGTTTATTCCGGGCGCGGGCGGCGCTGAAAAATCAGTTGCTGCCGGTGAAGTGAAGGATTGAGGCCGAGGAATTTTATGGAACGAAATGCACAACACGCGTTTGACGCCGAAGAAGTGATGGCTTATCTCGATGGCGAGCTGGAAGCGCGACGAGCGGCGGAGTTGGCCGCGCATCTGGTGAGTTGCAGCGAGTGCCAGGAAGTTGCGCAGGGGTTTCGCGCGCTTTCGGAGCGGATGCTGAGTTTTGAAGTGGAGCATCCTTCGGCAGGGATGAACGAAAAGGTGGTGACTGCGCTGGAATCCGACAAGTCTGCGAACGAGGCAGGTACCAGCCGTGCGCTGAATCATCGCGTTTGGAATTGGCGGCACGTGTTTGCGCGTCCGCGTAATTGGGCCATTGCGTGCGCTGCGGCGGCGGTGGTGGCGATCCTAGCGATCGGGATACCGAATCGCCGGCAGCCGGGATCTCTGCCACTCAACGGCCGAAATTTTACGGACATCGTCAAACTAGAGCGTCAGCAGAACGCGACGTCCAGCACTTACAAATCATCGTTGAGCAAAGACGACAATGGATCAGCCGAGCCGGAGCCGGCACCACCTCCAGCTGACGAGGAACTGAAGCCTCCAGAATCCGTCGGGCCGATGATCGTGCAGACCGCTTCGCTGACAATTTTGGCCACGAACTACGACGAGGCCAGCGCGGCGATTGAAAAGTTGGCTGCGGCGCATGGCGGCTACGTGGAAAAATTGGACGCCAAGGCGCAGACGGGGAATGCGCGGGAACTTACAGCGTCGCTGCGGATTCCGACGAAGCAGCTGGATGGCTTCTTGGCCGATGTGCGCAAGCTGGGGCACGTCGAGGAGGAAACGCGTTCCAACGAGGAAGTGAGCGATCAGTACGTGGACCTACAGGCCCGGCTGAGGAGCGCGCGGGCCACCGAGCAGCGGCTGATCGAGCTGCTGGGGACGCGCACGGGTAAGCTGCAAGATGTGCTCGAGGCCGAACGGGAGTTGGCGCGGGTCCGTGGAGAGATCGAGAGCATGCAGGGGCAGAGCACACTGCTGGTGCACCGAGTGAACTACGCAACGGTGCAGGTGGACCTGAACGAAGAGTACCGGCAGGTTCTTGGATCAGGGGTGATTTCTACTGGAACCAAGATCCGCAACGCGGCGGTGGAGGGGTTTAGGAACCTTCAGGACGGCGCGGTCGGGCTGCTGGTTTTCCTGTTCGCGGTGGGGCCGTCGCTGTTGTTCTGGCTGGCGATTTTGCTGATTCCCGGGTGGTTCGCCTGGAAACGTTTCCGGGCTCGCGCCCGAGTCTAGGCTGAGTTTTCTTCCAAAGAACATAGAAAAATGGCGGCGCGATTTCAGAAAGTGGAGGTTCAAACCGCAATACCATAGGCGATTTCCATTCTGCTGGAGCTAAATCCTGCGGGTACAGCACATTGTGTCACTGGGGGAATAGACAATGAGCTGGCATCTGGCGTGCAACTTGTTCGGCGGCTGTCTCTTATCCCGGGGTGGGCCGGTTTCGCCGCGCTGGAACCGGAACTAGGGGTAGAGCATAAAGGGGGCCCGACGGGGCCCCCTAATTTTTTGTGTTGGCACCTTGGACGCCGGCTTCCGGCAAGTAGATTGCCCCTCCATATCAGCTGTGATGTAATGCCCTCAGTTTTCGCGCACCCTCTCAGATATGCAGTCGACCGCCGCGCTATTCGGCATGCTTGCCTTGCTTCTCGTGATTGGTGTGCCCGTGCTCGCTATCATGGCATACGTGCGCGTTGGCGCGGTGAAGCGCGGCGCGGAGGCGGAAGCTGCGCAGTTGATTCGGCGGATTTATGCCCTGGAGCAGCGGCTGACGCAGATCGAGAAGGGGTTTTCCACGCTGACTGCGCCGGCGGCTGTTACACATTCCCCTGCTCGGGCGACTCCTCCTCCTTCCCTACCTCTACCCTCGCAGCCTGAACGGCCATCGGTAGTTTCCGCGCCCGCGTCGCCACCTACATCGCCTGCGCGCACAGCCGCGCCAACCCGTGAACACGCGCCGGCGCTTTCGTCGCCGATTTCGAGCGCCGCAGCGGCCAAGCGCGATGACAACGGGAATTTTGAGGCGGTGGTGGCGGGGCGTTGGCTGAATTACGTGGGAATCCTGGCGCTGCTTTTCGCGGTGACGTTCTTCTTGAAATACGCGTTCGACAATAATTGGGTGGGGCCGCGCGGGCGGGTGGGGATTGGGCTGCTTGCCGGCAGCGCGCTGTTTCCGTGGAGCCAGCATCTGCTGGCGCGGGGCTACAAATATTTTTCGGAGGGGATCGCGGGGTTGGGCGCGGCGGTGCTGTATTTGTCGCTGTGGGCGGGCTGGCATTACTACCACATCTTTCCGCAAGACATTGCGTTCGTGGCGATGATCGTTGTGACTGCGGTGACGTTGCTGGTGGCTGTGGGACGTAACTCCGAGCGGATCGCGTTCCTAGCGCTGGTGGGCGGGCTGATTACGCCGATCCTCGTGAGCACCGGCGAGAATCACGAACTGGC
>JBEKHD010000032.1:0-58613 GCA_050012455.1 Candidatus Acidiferrales bacterium
ACAACATTTCCTGCGAGATCACTTTGATAACACCGGTAGCCTTGGAGAAGGGCTTGCGCTTCGCGATTCGCGAAGGCGGGCACACCGTGGGCGCCGGAGCGGTTGCCGAGATCATCGAGTAATTATGCCAAACGGAGAAAAAATTCGGATTCGTTTGAAGGCGTACGATCACCGCATTCTCGATCAATCGACGAAGGAAATTGTGGACACCGCGAAGCGCACCGGAGCGGACGTGGCCGGGCCGATTCCTCTGCCCACAGTCATCAACCGCTGGACGGTATTGCGTTCGCCGCACGTGGACAAGAAGTCGCGCGAGCAGTTTGAGATGCGCACGCACAAGAGACTGATTGACATTCTCGAGCCCACACCGGACACGGTGGACGCGCTGATGAAATTGGATCTGCCGCCGGGCGTGGACGTCGAGATTAAGGCTTTCGGGCGCGAGCATACCGGCAAGTAATTAGTGATTCGTGAGTAGTGATTAGTGAAGAGAATCGCAGCCGCCTTTGTGGGTGGAAGGCGCGAGGAACGAGAGAGCGAGATGGCAGTCAACGGCATATTGGGAATCAAGCTGGGGATGACGCAGGTTTTCGCGGACGACGGCACGGCAGTTCCTTGCACTGTCCTGCAGGCGGGGCCGTGCGTGGTGGTGCAGCGTCGCACCAAGACCACGGATGGCTACGAAGCAGTGCAGCTCGGCCTGGTGGAATTCATCAAGCCGCAGCGCGTGAACAAGGCGCGCACGGGACATTTCAAGAAGGCCAATGTGGCGCCGTTGCGTTATGTGAAAGAGATTCGTCTGGACGATTCGAAGGACGAAACGAAGTCCGGAGATCGCGTGTTGGTGGAAAGTTTCAAGGTGGGCGAGTTGGTTGATGTGACCGGCGTGAGCAAGGGCAAGGGATTTCAGGGTGGCGTGAAGCGCTGGCATTATCGCGGCGGCGACGCGAGTCACGGGTCGATGTTTCACAGAGCGCCCGGCGGAATCGGAGCGAGCTCGTTTCCATCGCGTGTGTGGAAGGGGCAGCATTTTCCAGGGCACATGGGCAACGAGCGCAAGACTTCGAAGAATTTGCGGGTAGTGAAAGTGGATTCGGAAGAGAACTTGCTGCTGGTGCGCGGTGCGGTAGCGGGGCCGCAGGGCAGTTACATTTTCATTCGCAAGGCCAAGGCGCATCTGTAAGCGAAATTTGTAAGCGAGAGAGACGATACGATGCCTGTTGTGGACGTAAAGAACCTGGAAGGAAAAAAAGTGGGCCAGATCGATCTGGCGGACGATGTGTTCGCGGCGAAGGTGAATCCCCACCTGCTGCACGAAGCGGTGCGGCATCATCTGAGGGGCGAGCGCGCTGGAACGCATAAGACGAAGGACAAGAGCGAAGTTTCCGGCTCGGGCAAGAAATTGTGGAAGCAGAAGGGCACGGGACGCGCGCGCGTCGGTTCGATCCGGTCGCCTTTGTGGCGGCACGGCGGCACAGTGCACGGTCCGGTGCCGCGTAGTTACGATTACGCGCTGCCGAAGAAAATGATTCTGGGCGCGCTGCGCTCGGCGCTTTCCGCGAAAGTGGCGGAGCAGAAATTAACCGTGGTGGACGGCTGGTCGCTCGAAACGCACAAAACCAAGGCGTTCCGCGCCATGCTGGGTAAATTGAGCGACGAGACTGAAACATATTTACTGGTGGAAAGCGGCGCGAACGTGAATTTGGAGCGCGCCAGCCGCAATATTGCAGGCGTCACGCTGGTACCGCCGACGGGCTTGGAACCTTACGACCTGCTGCGGCACGAGCACGTGCTGTTGTCGCGCGAAGCGGTGGCGAAGCTAAACCGTTCGCTTTCGGCGACGCGTCCGGAAGTTCCAGTTCAGATCGAGCCGGCGCCAGCGCCTGCTGCGAAAAAGGTCGCGAGCGAGACGAGCGCGGAAGCGAAAGCTCCGGTGAAGCACGCTGCTGCGAAAACGGAAAAAACGGCGAAGAAGCCTGCAGCGAAAAAAGAAGCCAAGGCCAAAGCCAAGCCCAAAGGGAAGAAGGGATAAGCGATGGAGAACAGGGTTTATCAGATTATCCGGCGTCCCATCATTACCGAAAAGGGTTTGGGCGTGAAGGAAACGCAGCACACGGTGGTTTTCGAGGTCGCGAAGGACGCGACCAAGACGGAAATCAAAGAAGCGGTGCAGCGCGTGTTCAAGGTGAAAGTGGATCACGTGCGCACGGCGATTTTTCACGGCAAGTTCCGCCGCCGGGGACGCGCCGAAGGTTTCCGCAGCGATTGGAAGAAGGCGTACGTGCGGCTGAAAGAAGGCGAAAAGATGATCGAGTACGCCGAGAACATTTAGTTTTGAAGTGGGCTCGAAGTTAGCGGCAGGCAAGAGCAAGCGAACAATCAAGACGCAAGACAGTTCGAGGGGAACCGGTAAGAGGCAACAATGGCAATAAAAACATTTAAACCGTACACACCGTCACGACGCTTTCTGACCATGCTCGACAAGAGCGAGATCACCAAGCAAACACCGGAAAAATCGCTGGTGGAAGTGCAGAAGCGCACCGGCGGACGCAATTCGCACGGCGAAGTGACCGCCTGGCATCGCGGCGGCGGGCACCAGCAGAAATATCGGACGGTGGATTTCCGGCGCGAGAAGACCGGAATCCCCGCGAAGGTTGCGGCCATCGAATACGACCCGAACCGCTCGGCGCGCATTGCGCTGCTGCATTACGCGGACGGCGAGAAGCGCTACATTCTGCAGCCGGTGGGCCTGGAAGTCGGCATGACGGTGCAGAACGGAGCCGGCGCGGAAATTCTGCCGGGCAATGCGCTGCAGATTCGCAACATTCCTCCGGGCACGATGATTCACAACCTGGAGCTGTATCCGGGCAAGGGCGGGCAGGTGGTGCGTTCGGCGGGCGGCGCAGCGCAGCTGATGAGTAAGGAAGGCGATTTCGCGCTGGTGAAGCTGCCTTCGGGCGAAGTGCGCAAGTTCAGCATTGATTGCATGGCCACAGTCGGCCAGTTGGGCAATCTGGATCACGAGAACGTGACGTACGGCAAGGCGGGACGCACGCGCTGGCACGGCAAGCGTCCGACGGTGCGCGGCGTGGCGATGAACCCGGTCGATCACCCGCACGGCGGCGGTGAAGGCCGCGTGAAGGGCAACCATCCGCAGACGCCTTGGGGATTTCCGACACTGGGAGCGAAGACGCGCAAGAAGCGTCCGAGCGACCGGATGATTGTGGAACGGCGCAAGCCGTAGTTGAGAGATTTAGAGGAGCAGTAGAAAAGCAATGAACCCGGCGCGGGGGACAATGCGGAGTTACTCGATGACAGCCACTCGATCATCACGACGTGCGACCAAGCGTGCGGGCAGACGTGCGCCGCGCCGCGCAACACGCGCCCGGAAAGCAGTTCCGCGGCGCGCAGCCAAGCCGGCGGTGAAGATTGCTTCGAAGCTGGTACCAGCGCCGCAGATTCAGTACCGGTTGTGCCGGTCGGGCTGGGCGGTAATTGTGGAGAGGATTCCGAACGCGCAGGGGACACGGTTTGTTTGTCCTTTCTGCCCGTTGTCGCACCGGGTTTCAGGGCCGGTGCGTGGATTCAAGAGAGTTCGCCGCGCGCAGTGGGTGAAGCTGCGCCGCGTGGAGGAGTAGGACAAAAGATGCCGCGCTCGCTCAAGAAGGGTCCGTTCATTGACGGCCACCTGCGCAAGAAGGTGGAAGGTCTGAACGCCCGCAACGAAAAGAAGGTTTTGAAGACCTGGTCGCGCCGTTCGACGATTTTACCGGACATGATCGGGCACACTCTGGCGGTGCACAACGGCAAGAAGTTCATTCCGGTGTACATCACCGAGCAGATGATCGGACACAAGCTGGGCGAATTCGCGCCGACACGCACTTTCAAGGGGCACGCGGTGAAAGCGGCGCTCGAAAGGGCCGCAGCCTCGGCAGGCGCGCCAGCAGCGGGAGCAGCACCGGCAGGCGGAGCAGCGCCGGCAGCGAAGTCTTAAAGGGCATAAACGATGGCAACGGCAATTCAGGAAACGACGGATAAGACGCAGATCGAGGGAATCGCCCAGGCGCGTTACACGCGCGTTTCGCCGCAGAAGGCGCGGCTGGTGATTGACCTGATTCGCGGGCGGCGCGCCGAAGAAGCGCTGCACACGCTGCAATTCACGAAGAAGCGCGTGGCCAAGGATATTGAGAAGACGCTGCGCAGCGCGATCGCGAACGCGGAGCGCAAAGCGGAAGATTCCGGCGAGACGCTCGATGTGGACGAGCTGTTCGTGACGCGCTGCTTCGTGAATGAAGGGCCGCGCTGGAAGCGTATGCGTCCGGCGCCGATGGGCCGCGGCTTCCGCTATCAGAAGCGCACCAGCCATATTCTGGTGGAAGTTTCCGAGCATCACCGCGCGGTGACCGAGCGTGCAGCGGCAGCGGCGGCGGAAGCGCAGGCGTCGAAGGGCGTGAAGGGCGCTATACGCAAGGCGCGTAAGACATTGGAACAACGCAATAAGCCGGGACAGAAAAAGAAGAAGTAGCGGGAGGACAGTTTGGGGCAGAAAACACATCCGTACGGTTTTCGGCTGGGCTACAACAAGGTTTGGAAGTCGCGCTGGTTCGCGAAGAAGGATTATGCCGACCTGTTGCATGAAGACGTGGTCCTGCGCAAGCAGCTGAAGGAAAAGCTGAAGTCGGCGGGGATCAGCGGGATTGACGTGGAGCGCGCCGCGAACAAATTGGTAGTGCGAATTTATACCGCGCGTCCTGGCATCATCATCGGCCGCAAAGGCTCGGAAATTGACAAGCTGAAGGCCGACGTGCAGAAGCGCACCAAGCGCGAAGTGCATATTGATATTCAGGAAGTTCACCGGCCGGAACTGGATGCGCATCTGGTGGCGGAATCGATCGCGCTGCAATTGGAAAAGCGCGTGGCGTTCCGGCGAGCGATGCGCAAGGCAGTGGATTCGGCGTTGCGATTTGGCTGCAAGGGCATCAAGGTGCGCGTCGCGGGCCGGTTGAACGGCGCGGAAATCGCGCGCAAGGAATGGTACCTGCAGGGGCGCTTGCCTTTGCAAACGTTGCGCGCGGACATTGATTTTGGCACGGCGGAAGCGCACACGACGTACGGAGTAATTGGCGTGAAGTGCTGGATCTATCAGGGCGAAAAAATCCCGCAGCGCGTCAACAAGAATGCGCCAGCTGCGGCGGCAAAAGCTTCTTAAGGAAACGGGCTAAAAATTATGTTGATGCCGAAAAAAGTAAAGTACCGCAAGCAGCAGCGCGGGCGAAGGACTGGCAAGGCGTGGCGCGGCGGAGCGCTGGCGTTTGGCGAGTACGGGCTGAAGGCTCTGGAACCGGCCTGGATCACCGACCGGCAGATTGAAGCGGCGCGCGTGGCGATTACACGGTTCATCAAGCGCGGCGGAAAATTGTGGATCCGGATATTTCCGGACAAGCCCTACACCAAGAAGCCGGCCGAGACTCGTATGGGTAAGGGCAAAGGTCCACCGGAGAAGTGGGTGGCGGTGGTGAAGCCGGGCAGGGTGATGTTCGAAATGGCGGGCGTGGATTTGGCGTCCGCGAGCGAAGCGATGAAGCTGGCTTCGCACAAGCTGCCCATCCGGACGAAGTTTGTCAGCCGGGCGGAGGAACTGTAATGGCGGAACGTAACGCGGGGCGCACGGTGAAGTACCGCGAAATGAGCAAAGCCGAGCTCGAGACCCAGCAGGGCGAGCTCGCTGAGCAGATTTTCCGGCTGCGTTTTCAGCTTTCGACCGGACAGGCCGAAGGCTTGAAAAAGCTGCGGGAAGCAAAGCGCGATTTCGCGCGGATCAAGACGGTACTGCGCGAAACTGAATTGAGGAAGGCGTAATGGCAAACGAAGCGGCAGTCGCGCAAGAGGGGATGGCGGAGCGCGGAGTCCGGCAGGAACTGACCGGCATCGTGACTTCGACCAAGATGCAGAAGACGATTGTGGTGAAGGTGACGCGCGCGGTGCAGCACCCGCTGTATCACCGGGTCGTGCGCCACACCAAGAAATACTACGTGCATGATGAGACGGGCGAAGCGCATGTGGGCGACACGGTGCAGATTTCTTCCACGCGGCCGCTTTCGAAATTGAAGCGCTGGCGGTTGAAGGAAGTAATTCAACGCTCAACGCGCGTGGCGTAAAGAAAGCCCGGCGTTTGCGCGGGGATCTGAAACAAGGGCGCTGTTAAACAGGGAGCAAGATCATGGTACAGATGCGAACATGGCTGACGGTGGCCGACAATTCCGGCGCGCGACAGCTAACCTGCATCCTTCCCTTGGGAGGAGATGCGGGGTTGACGGCGGGATTGGGCGACGTCGTCACGGCGGCGGTGAAGGAAGCGCAGCCGGAAAGCCAGGTAAAGAAGGGATCGGTTGTGAAGTGCGTGATCGTGCGCACGCGCAAAGAGCAGCGGCGCAAGGACGGGACGTACATCCGTTTTGACGACAACGCGGCGGTGTTAATTAATGATGCGAACGAGCCGATCGGCACGCGCGTATTCGGGCCGGTAGCCCGCGAGTTGCGCGACAAGAAGTTCACCAAGATCATCTCGCTCGCTCCGGAAGTGTGGTAGCCATGAGAAAAATACAGGAAAAGCCGGCAGCATTCAGCATCCGCCACGGGGACACGGTGAAAATCATGTCCGGGCGATCGAAGGGTAAGACCGGAAAAGTGCTTTCGGTAAATCCCTGGAAACTGACGGTGACGGTCGAGCACGCGAACATGATCAAGAAGCACACGCGGCCGAACCCGTCGAAGAACATCAAGGGCGGAATTCTGGAGAAGGAAGGGCCAGTGCATGTTTCGAATGTGCTGCTGGTCTGCCCGGGATGCGGCAAGCACACGCGCGCGGGACACACGACGCTGCCCGACGGAAGCAAGGTGCGTTCGTGCCGGCGTTGCAATACGACTTTTGAGAACTAGAGATTTTTGCGAGGTAAGGGCGAGAAATGATTACGCGTTTGCATGAAAAGTACCGCAAGGATGCAGTGCCGGCGCTATTGAAGCGCTTCGGATTGAAGAACACGATGGCCGTGCCGCGCGTGCAGAAGGTGACGGTCAACATCGGGATGGGCGAAGCGAGCGCGAACGTGAAGTTGCTGGACACGGCCGCGGCGGAGCTGGGACAGATTACCGGGCAGAAGCCGGTAATTACGCGGGCAAAGAAGTCCATCGCGAATTTTAAGATTCGCAAGGGCATGGCGATCGGCTGCATGGTGACGCTGCGCGGCGAGCGGATGTACGAGTTCCTGGACCGGCTAACGGGCATCGTGCTGCCGCGGGTGAGGGACTTCAAGGGATTGCCGCCAAACTCGTTTGATGGACGCGGCAATTACACACTGGGCCTGAAGGACCAGTTGGTGTTTCCGGAGATCGATTACACGCGGGTGGACAAGATCAAGGGCATGAACATAACGATAACCACAACCGCCCGCAACGACGAAGAAGGGCGCGAGCTGCTGAAGCTGCTCGGTGTGCCGTTTAGGGTCCAGAGCTAGGCATCAAGGAGAAAGAGCGAGTATGGGACGCACCGCGCAATTCGCTAAGCAGTTGAAGAAGCCGAAATTCAAGGTCCGCTGGCGCAACCGGTGTCGCGTTTGCGGGCGCCCGCGCGCTTTTTTGCGCAAGTTTGAGATGTGCCGCATCTGTTTCCGCGGGTTCGCGCTGAAGGGTGAGATTCCCGGCGTGACCAAGGCGAGCTGGTAGTTTTTCAAGGAAGATTAAGGACGAGGAAGAATGACGACTGATCCGATTGCCGATTTACTGACGCGAATTCGCAACGCCTCGCGCGCGAAGCACTCCCGCGTGGATTTGCCCAGCTCGAAGTTGAAAGTGGAGCTGGCGCGCATCCTGAAAGAGGAAGGCTATCTTGCGAATTTTAAAGTTGTGGAAGAGCAGAAGCCCAAGAAGACGTTGCGCCTGTTCTTGCGCTACACACCGGACCGCCGCAGCGTGATCACGGACCTGAAGCGCATTTCGCGGCCGGGTTCGCGACGCTATGTGGGCAAGACGGACATCCGGCAAGTGGTGGGCGGAATGGGAATCTCGATTGTGTCCACGGCCAAAGGGTTGATGACCGGGCAAGCGGCGCGCAAGGCTGGCATCGGCGGCGAAATCATGTGCGAGGTCTGGTAAGAATCAGGCGGGAATTTCTGTAACACGAGGATCGAACAGAGCCATGTCGCGAATTGGAAATAAAATTATACCGGTACCGTCCGGAGTGAAGATTCAGATCAAGGACGATGCTGTGGAAGTGCAGGGTCCCAAGGGCAAGATGCACGTGGTCGTGCCCAAGGGGATCCGCTTCGAACAAAAAGATGGCACGCTCATCGCGAAGCGCGATTCAGAAGACAAGCGCGCGCTGCATGGTTTGGCGCGAGCGCTGGTGGCGAACGCCGTCACCGGAGTAACGACCGGCTTCAAGAAGGATCTGGACATCGTGGGCGTCGGCTATCGCGCGGAAGTGAAAGGCAAGAACGTGGTGCTGGCGCTGGGATATTCGCACCCGATTGAGTTTCCGATTCCTGAAGGGATCGCGATCACCATCGAGAAGCAGGTGCACATGGTGGTAACCGGGGCGGACAAGAATCAGGTGGGTCAGGTAGCCGCGAATCTACGCGCGCTGCGTCCGCCGGATCCGTACAAGCAGAAGGGCGTGCGCATTACCGGCGAGCGCTTGAAGAAGAAGGCCGGCAAGGCTGGCGCGAAGTCGGCAGCGGCTTAGGCCAGGAGGAGAGCGAACGTGGCAGCACCGGTTCACAAATTATCGCGGCAAGCGCATCGTCGCCGCATTCACGTGCGGACGCGCAAGACGCTGGTGGGAACGGCAGAGCGTCCGCGGCTTTGCGTGCATCGCACGTCGAAGCACATACGCGCGCAGGTAGTGGACGACCAGACGAATCGCACGATTGTTTCCGCGAGTTCGCTGGACGGCGAAGTGAAGAAGTCCATCAAGGGCGGAGGCAACATCGCCGCGGCCAAAGTGGTGGGCAAGGCTATCGCGGAACGCGCGCAGGCCAAGGGCGTGGACAAGGTAGTTTACGATCGTGGCGGATATCAATATCACGGGCGCGTGAAGGCGCTCGCGGAAGCGGCCCGGGAGGCGGGCCTGAAGTTCTGAAAATTATGTCGAAACAAGAGCTCAAAGACTCGCTAGCCGTTCGCCGTCCGGTGGAAACCAATCAGGCGAACTTGAAGGATCAGGTGGTTTCGATCAACCGCTGCACGAAGGTAGTGAAGGGCGGAAAAAACCTCAGCTTCTCCGCGTTGGTTGTCGTGGGAGATCAGGGCGGGCACGCCGGCTTCGGCATGGGCAAGGCGCGCGAAGTGCCCATGGCCATCCGCAAGGCGATTGAAGCGGCCAAGAAGAACATGGTGAAGCTGAACATGAAGGGCACCACGATTCCGCACCAAGTGCTGGGGCGTTATGGGTCGGGCCAGGTGCTGCTGAAGCCCGCTCCAGACGGAACCGGAATCATCGCCGGCGGAGCGGTGCGCGCGGTGATGGAGGTCGCGGGAATTCAGAATGTGCTGACGAAATCGCTGGGCACATCGAACCCGCACAATGTGATCAAGGCGACGTTTGACGCGCTCATGCATTTGAAGGATGCGGCCAAAGTGGCGGAAGGCCGCGGGAAGATTGCGGAGGAAGCGGCTGCCTCCTAGTTTGTATCTCTGGGGCACGCATAACGACATGAACAAGATCTCGAAGCCGGCGCACACGCGGCACACGATCAAGAAACCGAAGGTCAAGGCGGAAAAGAAAGCGGGAACGCTGCACATCAAGTGGGTGGTGAGTTTCATCGGCTGCCCGCGTCCGATGCGCCAGACGGTTCGCGGCCTGGGATTCCGCCGCATGCAGCAGGTTTTGGAGGTTGAAGATACGCCGTCGATTCGGGGCATGATCGCGCGCGTGCATCATCTGGTCAGGATTGAGGAGTAAGGGATGGCTGAGAAACCAACACTATCGAATTTGAAGCCGCCGCGCGGCTCGCGTCATCGCAAAGTGCGCGTGGGACGCGGCATGGGCTCGAAGATGGGCAAAACCTCGGGCGCAGGCAATAAGGGGCAGCAGTCCCGCCGCGGATATTCCAGGCGGCCGGGATTTGAGGGCGGGCAGATGCCGCTGCACCGGCGTCTGCCGAAGCGCGGATTTTCGGCGCCGGACTCGACGACGTACGCGGTGATTAACGTCGAGAGCCTGAACGTATTCGAGGCGGGCGAAACGATATCACCGGAAATCCTTTACGCTTTGGGCGTGCTGCGCGTGAAGCGCGAAGGCCTGAAGATTCTGGGCAGCGGTGAATTGAAAGTGGCGTTGACGGTGCAGGCGCATGCGTTCAGCAAGTCGGCGGAGTCAAAGATCACAGCCGCCGGAGGAAAGGTCGAAGTCCTGCAATGAACAAGCTGTTCCTGGCAATTCGGAATATTTTCAGCACGCCGGATTTGCGCAACCGCGTTCTGTTTACGCTAGGCATGCTGGCGGTGTACCGCCTGGGCGGGCACATTCCGACGCCGGGAATCAATACGGCGCTGTTGCAGGACATGTTCCAGCGTGGACAAGGCTCGGTTCTGGGACTGATTGACCTTTTCAGCGGCGGCAACCTGCGCCGGTTGACAATTTTTGCGCTGGGAATTATGCCGTACATTACGGCGTCGATTATTTTGCAACTGATGGTAGTGGTGTGGCCTTACCTGGAACGTTTGCAGAAGGAAGGCGAGCTGGGGCGGCGCAAGATCACCCAGTACACGCGTTATTTGACGATTATTCTGAGCGTGTTTCAATCGTTCACGATCGCCAAGACGCTGACGATGCAGAGCATGAATGGCGAAGCGCTGGTCTATCACCCCGGCGTGCGCTTCATGCTGATGACCATCCTGACGCTGACGACCGGCTCAGCATTCATCATGTGGCTGGGTGAGCAGATCAGCGAGCGCGGAATCGGCAACGGGATGTCGCTGATTATTTTCGCAGGCATCGTGGTGGGATTGCCGAACGCGGTGCACGATCTGTATCTGAAGACCACGAGCGGTGAGTGGGGCTCGCTGGCCGGAGTGATTCTGGTCGGCTTGATCGTCCTGATGCTGGCGGTGGTTGCGTTCATCGTGTTCGTCGAAGGCGGCCAGCGGCGCATTCCGGTGCAGTACGCGAAGCGCGTGATGGGCCGAAAAGTGATGGGTGGGCAGATGACTTACCTGCCGCTGCGCGTAAATTCCGGGGGAGTGATTCCGCCGATTTTCGCGAGCTCGCTGCTGACTTTTCCGCAGACTTTGGCGTTGTTCTTTCAGAACAAGTCCACGGCGTTTGGCAAGTTCGCGAACATGATCAAGTGGGGCGAGCCGCTCTACACCGTGATCTACGTGACGCTGATCATATTTTTTGCGTTCTTTTACGTGGGGATCATTTTTAATCCCACGGAGCTTGCAGACAACATGCGGAAGTACGGCGGGTTCGTTCCTGGGATTCGCCCGGGGCGGAACACGTCGGAGTATATCAACCGCATTCTGACGCGGCTCACGTTCGTCGGCGGCGTATATCTGGCAGTGGTCTGCTTGTTGCCGGAATGGATGATTTCTGGGATTCACCTGCAGCATTTGTGGCTAGTGGGTGACTGGTTCGACCGGCACATGTGGCGGTTCGTGCTGGATGGTTTGAACGTGCAATTTTATTTCGGGGGCACGTCGCTCCTGATCGTTGTGGGCGTGGCCATGGATACGGTGCAGCAACTCGAAGCGCAATTGGTCATGCGGAATTATGACGGGTTTGTGCGCAAGGGCCGGGTCCGGGGCCGTCGCAGTTAATGATCGACGCATCGGCGGTGAGGATGGCGCTCAAACGGGCGTTAATTTTCCTGGGTCCGCCAGGAGCTGGTAAAGGGACCCAGGCGAAGCGGATGGCCAAGCAGTTGGGCGTGCCGCATCTCTCCACCGGCGACATGCTGCGGGACGCGGTGAATCGCCGCACCACGCAGGGGCGTCTGGCCGAGCCGATCATGGAGCGCGGCGATTTGGTGCCGGACGACATCGTGCTGGGAATGGTGGAAGAGCGCCTGTCGCGCTGGGACTGCGACGAGGGATTTATTTTCGACGGCTTCCCGCGAACGATTCGCCAGGCCGAAGAACTGGACCAGATTCTACAGCGCCGGGGGCTGGGCAAGGCGCTGGTGATCCAGTTCCTGGTAAGCCCGGAGACGCTGGTCCGACGGGTTGCGGGGCGCTGGACGTGCAGCGTGGGTGGCGAGACGTACAACATTTTCGAGCGGCCGCCCAAGACGCCCGGGATTTGCGATAACGACGGCGGGAAATTGATTCAGCGTTCGGACGACCAGCCGGAAATCGTGAAGGAACGATTCGCGGCGTACGAACGGCAGACGCAGCCGCTGGCGGATTATTACCGGACGCACGGTGTGCTGGAAGTGGTGAATGGTGACGCAACTGTGGAGGAAGTTACCCGCGCATTGAACGAGATAGTGAAGCGCGCGGAAGGGCGCGATGGTCATCTGTAAATCGCCTGCGGAGCTGGAGAAAATGTACCGCGCGGGGCAGATCGTGTGGGGCGCGCTCGAGGAAATGCGCACCATGATCCGGCCAGGCATCTCGACGAAAGAGCTCGATGAGTTCGCCGAGGATTACACGAAAGAGCACGGCGCGCGGCCAGCGTTCAAGGGCTACCGCGGGTATCCGGGCTCGGTGTGCACTTCGATCAACCAGGAAGTGGTGCACGGGATCCCATCGGCGGCGCGGAAATTGCGCGAGGGCGACATTCTTTCGATGGACTTCGGAGTGGAGTTGGGCGGGTATTTTGGCGACGCGGCGTTGACAGTTCCGGTGGGCAAGGTGACGCCAGAGCGCGAGAAGCTGTTGCGCGTGACGCGGGAATCGCTGGAGCAGGGCATCGCGAAGATCCGGGCGGGAAATCGCCTGGGGGATGTATCAGCCGCGGTGCAGCAGTGGGTGGAAAAGAACGGATATTCGGTGGTGCGGGAGTTCGTCGGCCACGGAATCGGCACGAAGATGCATGAGGACCCGCAGCTGCCGAATTATGGTTCCCCGGGTCAAGGCCCGAAGCTGCAAGAGGGCATGGTGCTGGCCATCGAGCCGATGGTGAACACGGGCGGCCCGGGCGTGCGGGTGCTGGACGATGAGTGGACGGCGGTAACGGCGGACGGCAGCGATTCGGCACACTTCGAGCACACGGTGGCTGTAACGAAGAACGGCCCGTGGATTCTCACGCGGCCGAAAGAAGCGGCGGGTCCGGTCTGGTAAGCGGCAGGCAGCAGAAGTTGGCTCGAGTAGAACACAGGAGCGCATGAGACCAAGGCCAGAGAAGGAAAAGAAGAACCCGGGCGAGAGCGGGAAGGAAGACGCGATCGAAGTGATGGCAACCGTGATCGAGCCGCTGCCGAACGCGATGTTTCGCGTGGAGCTGGAAAACAAGCACCAGGTGCTGGCTCATATTTCTGGGAAGATGCGCAAAAACTTTATTCGTATTTTGTCGGGAGATCGCGTGGCGGTGGAGCTTTCGCCTTACGATCTGACGCGCGGCCGCATCGTTTACCGATACAAGTAGGGCGGCGGCGCGGAGCAGCAGAATGATGGGGCCCCCAAGAGGGCATGGAGTGGAAAATGAAGGTTCGGGCATCGGTAAAGAAAATCTGCATGAAGTGCAAGATCGTTCATCGGCGCGGCGTGGTGCGCGTGATTTGCACGAACGCCAAGCACCGCCAGCGCCAGGGATAGGCCAGAGGCCGGAGGATATAGAGAATGGCTCGCATCGCAGGTGTGGATTTGCCGCCCAACAAGCGGCTTTGGATTGGGCTAACGTCAATTTACGGCATCGGACAGGCGCGCGCGAAATCGCTGGCCGCGAAAGCCAACGTGGACCACACCAAGAAGATCAAGGACCTGACGGAAGATGAGGCGACGCGTCTGCGCGCCGCGATCGAGGCCGAAGGCGGCATCGAGGGCGATCTGCGCAAAGAGACGCAGATGAACATCCGGCGGCTGATCGAAATTCAGGCGTATCGCGGCCTGCGGCATCGTCGCAACCTGCCGGTTCGCGGCCAGCGCACGCACACCAACGCGCGTACGCGTAAGGGACCACGGAAGGGCGCAGTGGCGGCGAAGAAGATCGCGGCCCGGAAGTAGGGTCTGCAGAGGTTAATCGGCTTAGAAAGACAGGAGAGACACGAGCGTGGCAAAAGAACCGAAAGACGCGGCAGCAGCACCAGGAGGAGCGCCCGCGGCAGCAGCAGCGGCGAAAAGCTCCAAGCGCAAGAAGGAATTCCGCAAGAAGAAGGAAAAGCGCGTGGTGCCGCACGGCGTGGTGTGCATCCAGGCGACGTTCAACAACACGATCGTGACGCTGACCGATCCCGATGGCCGCGCGGTGAGCTGGTCTTCGGCGGGCTCGGTGGGATTCAAGGGTTCGCGCAAGGGTACACCGTACGCAGCGCAGCAAGCGGCCGCGACAGCGGCAGGAGTGGCGCGCGATCAGTACGGCATGAAGTCGGTAGAAGTGCGCGTCAAGGGGCCGGGCGCGGGCAGGGAATCGGCAGTGCGCGCGCTGGCTTCTTCGGGCTTGCACATCAACGCGATCAAGGACGTGACGCCGGTGCCGCACAACGGCTGCCGACCGCCCAAGCGCCGCCGCGTCTAGCGCGAGCGACAGAGATTCGGGGAAATTGCAGAGTTGAGATAAAGGAGATAGGACTTGGCAAGACATCGTGAAGCAGTTTGCCGACTGTGCCGACGGGAAGGGCAAAAGCTCTTCTTGAAAGGCCTGCGGTGTTTTACAGAAAAGTGCGCGATTGAAAAGCGCAATTTCGTTCCCGGGCAGCACGGGCAAGCCCGGAGGGCGAAGATGGTTGGCTACGGCGTGCAGTTGCGCGAAAAGCAAAAGGTGAAGCGCACCTACGGGCTGCTGGAACGGCAGTTCCGCACGTATTTCGAGAAGGCGTTGCGGACCAAGGGACCAACCGGCGCAAACCTGATGGTGATGCTCGAGCGTCGCCTGGACAACGTGGTCTACCGCATGGGCCTGGGCGGCTCGCGTTCACAGGCGCGGCAACTGGTGCTGCACGGGCACATCCGCGTGAAGGGCCAGAAGGTGAATATTCCCAGCTACCTGGTGAACGTGGGTGATGAAGTCACGCTGAAGGACAAGATGCACGAAAACGTGATGATCATGGAAGCGCGCAATCTGGCGAAGAGCCAGGGCGTGGCTCCGTGGCTCGATATCGATCCAGCGAATTTCAAGGCGCGCGTGGTGGCGATGCCGCGGCGCGAAGACGTGCAGACGCCGCCGATGAACGAACAGCTCATCGTGGAACTGTATTCGAAGTAGCGCCTCGAGATTACCAACGTTTATAAGTTTGTCGGTTCGCCGCGGGCGAGCCAGGAGGAATGTCGAAGATGTGGAAGGGCTTCCAGAAACCAAAGCGGTTGGCAGCAGAACCAGAAACACTGACCGATAAGTACGGGAAATTCTCAGCGCAGCCTTTTGAGCGCGGCTGGGGAACCACGGTCGGAAACTCCCTGCGGCGCGCGCTGCTGAGCTCGATTGAAGGCGCGGCAATCACCGCGGTGAAGATTGAAGGCGTGCTGCACGAGTTTTCGCCGATTCCCGGCGTCGTGGAAGACGCGACGGACATCATCCTGAACCTGAAGCAGGTTCCGCTGAAGTTGAACACCGACCAGCCGAAGACGATCACTTTGATCGTGGATACGCCTGGGCCGGTGACCTCCGCGAAAATCGAAGAGGATGCGGATATCGCGGTGCTCGATAAGAACGTGTACATCGCGACGGTCAGCGAAGGCGGCAAGTTCGAACTGGAGTTGCGCGTGAAGAATGGCCGGGGCTATGTTGCGGCTGACCGCAACTTCGACGAAGACCTGCCGATTGGGTACATTCCGATTGATTCGGTGCACTCCCCGGTCCGCAAGGTAAACTATGCGGTGGAAGCGGCTCGTTTGGGACAGATGACCGACTACGAGAAGCTCACGCTGGAAGTCTGGACCAACGCCGCGATCACCCCGCAGGACGCGATTGGGCTGGCGTCGAAGCTGATGAAGGACCACATGAGCATCTTCATCAATTTCGAAGAGACGCCGGATCTGCCAGAAGAGGTGGTGGAGAATTACAGCGATCCGCGCCTCGAATTTTTGGACCGCTCGGTGGAAGAACTCGAGCTTTCGGTGCGCTCCTACAATTGCCTGAAGAACGCGAACATTCAGAATCTGCGCGAACTGGTGCAGAAGACCGAATCCGAAATGCTGAAGACCAAGAATTTTGGACGCAAGTCGCTCAACGAAATCAAGGACATCCTGCACAAGATGGGCTTGAGCCTGGGCATGAAGTTTGACGAGCACGGCCGGATTATTTGGCCGCCGCTGCCAAGCCAGACCGCGCCTCCGCCTTCCGAGGGGGATGCCACGGCAATGTAATCGCGCGGGAAACCGCGCGAGCCACGGTAAGCGACTATGAGACACCTTAAATCAGGGTCAAAACTTGGGAAGCAGCCCGCGCATCGCCGCGCGGTGTTGCGCAACCTGGTGACGAACCTCATCGAGAAGGAACGCATTCACACCACCATCCTGCGGGCGAAGGCTACCCGCCGGCTAGCGGAGAAAATGATTACGCTGGGCAAGCGCGATTCGCTGCATGCGCGACGCCAGGCGGCGGCTTTCCTGATGACTCCGGGCGCCACCGAAAAATTGTTCACCGACCTCGCTCCACGTTTTGCGGACCGTCCGGGCGGCTACACGCGGATTATCCGGGCGGGCTGGCGATTGGGAGACGGAGCGGATCTGGCGATTCTGGAGTTCATCGGCTCGGAGTTGAAGAAGAAGGATAAGAAGCCGCGCCGGAAGCAAGACGTGGAGACGCCGGAAGAGGAAAAAGAGAAGGAAGCAGTAGCCGCGAAGTAGTGTTCTTCGCTTGGTTTTAATCGATCGCGTAAGTCAAGAAGGCCCGCTCCGATTCGTCGGAGCGGGCCTTTTTTTTTCAGGCTCGCGCGATGGGACGCTACTGCTTGATTCCCAGCCACGAATTATAGATGGCCTTCTGCTGATCCGTGGGGTGCTGCATCGGCTTAAGCGTGTACGTGGGATAAGGGCTGGCCTTCAGCGCGACGGACAAATCCTTGAATTCGCCGAAACGCAAGACCGTCAAGCGCACTGTGTCGCCGGGCTTGTGCGCCGTAAGCTCCTTCGCGAAGCCGTCGAAGTCCGCGGCTCGGCTGTCCACGGCGTAGATGATGTCGTCGCGATCGAGTCCTGCCGATTCGGCGGGGCTGCCGGGAATTATGTTGCGAACTTTGGCGCGGCCGTCGTCGTTCTTCGTTGCATCTGCGCCCATCCAGGGCTTGTCGGCGTCCAAAGTCTTTTCCACTGTAATTCCGGCGTAGCCGAAATACTCCTCGTAGGGAAGCGGATCTTTTCCGGAGATATAGCGATGGAAAAAATCACTGACCTCTTGCACGCTCTTGCCGGAAACCTCGGATGCGGCTTTGATGGCGTCGTCGGGCAGGAAGCCGGGTTTGGGGAGCGCGTAGCGCGAGTAGAGCAGGCGCATCCAGTCGTCGAGGGATTTCTGGTTGTTGCTATCGTGGCGAATCGCGAAATCCAGGATGTGGCCCATGATCTGGCCGCCATCGTAGTAGGAATACCAGGTATTCAAAAGGTTGTTGTCCTGATGGATGACGCTTTCGCGCGGAAACCAGGTATCCCAGCTGGTGTCTTCGATGCTGCGCTCGTTGCGACCGGGATATGCTTCAAATTTGGTGATGAGCTGGCTAATGGAATCGAGATACTGCTCGGGTGTAATTAGCCCGGCGTGCGCCAGGGCTAGAGAGCCGTAATAACTGGTGAGCCCTTCCGAGATCCACAACGACGGGGTGTGCACCATCTGCGAATAATCGAAAGGGCCCAGAGGCAGTGGGCGCAGGCGCTTGACGTTCCAGGCATGGAAGAATTCATGCGCGGAAACGAAGAGCTTGGCATCGTAGCGATTGACGTACGCGGGCATCGGTTCGGTGGAATCCCAGTCAGCCGCGAAATTAATTTGCGTGGAATTCAGATGCTCAAGGCCGCCACCGGTCTTGGGCCAGACGTGGAAAATAAAATAATATTCCTTGAAGGGAGCGCCCTGACCGGATGTGCCGGCAACCGGCTGGAACATGGCAACTTCCTGAGCGACTACTTTCTGCAGATCGTCCACGAACTTCTGAAAATCTTTCCGGCCCATCACGTCATGCACGATCACGTGATATTTCGTGCCGAGGACTTCAAAATCTTTTTCGGCGAAATCGGAGATCTCGAGCGGGCAGTCGGCAAACGTGTCGTAGTTAGCTGATTGGAAAGTTGTGGCTGAAGTGTGGTCCATGCCGGTAGCGACGCGCCAGCCATCGGGGGCCGCGATGGAAAGTGTAGTTGGACGATCCTTTCCACCGACGAGATACATCCACACCGAAGGGCCGCCGATGAACGCGTGGCGCTCGTTGTATTGCGCGATGTTGTTCTGCAGCGTGTTGGCGTAGACCTGGTACGAAATCGTTACCGCAGTCGCGCCGGCTAATTCCACGCGCCAAGTCTGGCTGTCAACCTTCCGCCACGCGAGGTCTCGTCCGTCGACGGCTACACCATTCATCTCCCCGTAGGTTTTGCCGTTCTTTTTTCCGAACGGCATGAATGTGCCGCCGCCGCTTGCTGTTGCACGGAAATGCTGCACGTTGGCGGCGTAGTTTTCGATGTAGTAGGAGCCGGGCGCCCAATCCGGGATGGCGAAATCCACGGATGTGCCGGACAGCGCGTCCGCATGCATCGTTACATCGAGCAGGTGGGAGTTGGGCCGCTCGAATTTCAGCTCGTAACCGACCGAGTTTGTTCCGGAAGCGGCAGCGGAAAATGTCAGAAGGCAAAGCGCGGCGAGGAGCGGCAGATAACGCAAGACACGGCTGGACGGCTGTGGTTCCATTGGCGTCTCCATTCTTGTCAGTGGACTTTCTAAGCTGTGTTGCTCGGGAGCGTTCGGGCGGCGTTGCGTTCATCCTGCAGCCGTTTTTCGCGAGCGGTTCCCAGAAGAATGAAAAGCGATGCGACCAGCTGTGCGGCGATGCCGCCCGACGTGTCGATGAGCACATCGCCCACGGCGGCGGTGCGGCCGGGAACGAACGACTGGTGATACTCATCGAGCGCGGCGTAGCACGCGATAATTAAAATCGTCACCAGCGCCCAGCGCACGTGCATGCCCTTTTCGCCCGCGCGAATGCCGCGCAGGATCAACATGCTCAGAATGAAATATTCAGTCAAATGCCCGCATTTGCGAATGATGTGGTGCAGGAAATCGAGAGTTTCCGGCGCGGCATGCGGAAGAAAAAAGCGCAGGATGGGGATGATGTAGTGGCTGGTGTTATCCGAAGTGAAAGCGCCAGTCGAAAAACCGGAAATCACCACGGCCCAGACAAGCGCAGGCCACCAGTAGCGGAGCCACTTCATGCGAGCGGTCCGGTCGGGCATAGCGATGGGCTGATTAAATCGCGATTTTTCAAAGGGGGCGCTCTATTCGCGTCTGTAATTGGGAGCTTCGCGCGTGATAATCACATCGTGCACGTGGCTCTCGAGCAGACCCGCTGAGGAGATGCGGATGAACTTGCTGCATTCCTGAAGCTCGGTGAGATTGGCCGCGCCGCAGTAGCCCATGCCGCTGCGCAGGCCGCCGACAAGCTGGTCCACCAGGCCGCCAAGGGGGCCTTTATAGGGCACCTGGCCTTCGATGCCTTCCGGTACGGACTTGCCGCGTTCGGCGCCTTCTTGCGCGTAGCGATCAGCCGAGCCCGCTTCCATGGCGCCGAGCGAACCCATGCCGCGATAGGATTTGAAAGTACGACCTTGATACAAAATGGTTTCGCCGGGCGATTCCTCGGTGCCGGCGAAGAGGCCGCCGATCATAACCGAATTAGCTCCGGCGGCGATGGCTTTGGTGATGTCACCGGAAAATTTTATGCCGCCGTCGGCGATCACCGGGACGCCGGTGCCTTTCGCGGCGCGCGAAGTTTCGATGATCGCGGTGATCTGCGGGACGCCCGCGCCGGTGACGACGCGAGTGGTGCAGATGGAGCCGGGACCGATGCCGATTTTCAGGCCGTCCACGCCAAGAGAAATTAGATCGCGCGCGCCTTCGGCCGTGGCGACGTTGCCTGCGACTACTTGCATCTCCGGAAACTTATGCTTCACGGCGCGGATGGCGTCCATCACGCGCGTGCTGTGTCCGTGCGCGGTGTCGATGGCCAGCACGTCCACTTTTTCGCGCGCCAGTTCGGCGGCGCGTTCCAGGAAATCGCCGGTGGCGCCGATGGCCGCACCGACGCGCAGGCGGCCGTGCTCGTCTTTAGTGGCGCTGGGGAATTCGATTTTTTTCTGGATGTCTTTTACGGTGATCAGGCCTTTGAGGTTGAAATCCGCGTCCACAACCAGGAGTTTTTCGATGCGATGGCGCTGCAGGATGCGTTCGGCTTCTTCGAGAGTGGTGCCCACGGGCACGGTGACGAGATTGTCCTTGGTCATCACCGAGCTGACGGGCTGATCGAGGTTGCGCTCGAAGCGCAAATCGCGATTGGTGAGGATGCCCACCAGCCGCGCGCCGCGCGTGACGGGCAGGCCCGACACTTTGTACTTGTTCATGATATCGAGCGCCTGGCGAACGGATAGCTCGGGCGCAATGGTGACAGGATCAACGATCATTCCGCTTTCCGAGCGCTTGACGCGGTCCACTTCCTCAGCCTGGCGGTCAATGGTCATGTTGCGATGAATGAATCCAATGCCGCCCTGGCGAGCGATGGCGATGGCCAAGCGCGAGTCGGTGACGGTATCCATCGCGGCAGCAACGATGGGAATGTTCAGCGAAATCTTGCGCGAGAGGCAGGTGCGCGTGTCCGCTTGCGCCGGCAGGATCGACGATTTGCCCGGCAACAGCAGCACGTCGTCGAAGGTGAGCGCTTCGGGAATGGGTCCTTCAATCATCTATTCTCCTGTGAACCTGAAGGTCCCCATATACAGCAAAGCCCAGCGAGCTGCGCTGGGCGGGTGGCGGATTCATTTGTAGCGGCAGACCTTCATTATGTGAAGTATTCATTTTATGTGCATCCACGAATGAAATCAAGCAGCGAGCGCCGGAGGAAAAACTGTTATTGCCCTGATTTAGAATTTCGGATACGACTTTAGCGTGGACACTTCGCAGATTGAGATATGTCGCTTGGCACCCTCGGAAGGTGCCGCGTTTCGCGAGATTCGGTTAGAAGCGCTGCGACTGAATCCGGAAGCTTTGGGGAGCACGTTTGAAGCTGAAAAGGTGCGCCCGCTCGAGCATTTTTCGGAACGAGTGGCAAGTTGTCCGGTGTTTGCCGCTTTTCGCGATGCGGAGATTGTGGGCACGGCGGGGTTTCTACTACGCGGAGGCGCGAAGCAAGCGCACAAGGGATACCTATGGGGGATGTATGTCCGCCAAGGTGCTCGGAGCACTGGCGTCGGCAGGAAGCTCCTAGAGGCTGTGGTCGATCATGCGCGGCACCACGTGGAAGTGCTGCAACTGAGTGTCGTTAGCGAAACTGAAGGCGCGCGGCGGCTCTATGCGAGCCTGGGATTTTTGGAATATGGAATCGAGCGCAAGGCGCTGAAACAGGGCGGCCGCTATTACGACGAGGTACTGATGGCCAAGGACCTCACGGCTGATGCAACTGATCTGAAAGCTGACGGCGAGTAATGTTGCGCGAAACCTTCGGACTCCCTACCATGTTAAGAGTGAGGGAATTCAGACCACATCCACTGTTGCGCAATCCCCATGCGATGACGATTGCGGCGAATTTCTGGCCGCGGCCGGTTCCGCATCTCCCTCCCGGCGTGGCGCGTTCGTTTGAGACGGAACCTGGCACACAGGTTTTGGGGCAATGCCACTGGCAGGCAAATCCGCGCAATCATCCCACCTTGATCGTGCTGCATGGGCTAGAGGGTTCGTGCGAATCCGGCTACATGCGTGGGACCGCGGAGAAGGCGTGGCTTGCGGGCTTCAACGTAGTACGCCTGAATCAGCGGAATTGCGGCGGCACCGAAAAGCTGAGTCCGACACTTTATCATTCCGGATTGAGCTGCGACATTCGCGGGGTGGTGTTGGAATTGGCCGAGCGCGACGGCCTGCCCGAAATATTTGTGGCCGGCTATTCCATGGGCGGTAACCTGGTGTTGAAAATGACGGGTGAAATGGGCGACGCGCCATCCGCGGAATTGCGAGGCGTCGTAGCCATCGCGCCAGCGCTGGATCTGGCTGCTTGCGCGAACGCGCTCAGCGAGCCGCGCAATTTTATTTACGAGCATCATTTCGTGACGCGATTGAAGCGGCACATGCGGCACAAGGCCAGCTTGTTTACGGAATTGTATCCGCTGCACGAGGTATCCGGTTTTCGGCGCATCAGCACGGTGCGCGAGTTTGATGATGTAATTACGGCGCGTTATTGCGGGTTCGCAGATGCGAGCGATTATTACGCTCGCTCCAGCGCGTCGCAGGTGGTGTCTGAAATTCGCGTGCCGACTCTGATCATTGCGGCGAAGGACGATCCCTTCGTGCCGTTCGGACCGTTTCAGAATCCAGCGCTACTGGGCAGCCGATGGATCACTTTGATGGCGCCGGAGCATGGCGGGCACTGCGCGTTTATTTCGCGAGAAGACGGGTTGGAGCGATTCTGGGCGGAGGCGAGGATTGTGGAGTTTTGTAAGAGCAAGTCGGAACTGGGGAATACTTCTAAAACGAAGACCAAGACCCGGACGATACACGTTAACGGCGAAGGCTAAATTCAAATTCAAAAGAGCCGGCGGGACGCCTGTGCTTCGTTACGTGATAGGGTTTTCAAGTGACGGTTGAAACGCGGGCGTGAGCAGCTGGGCCGCTCCTGATTCGGCGATCACCATGTCGTCCTCGCAACGCATACCATAGTCACCAACGACGTAGATTCCCGGTTCATTCGAAAAGGTCATGCCGGACTTTAGGATCGTGCGATTTCCGCGGAGCAGGTACGGCGATTCATGGCCGTCCAAGCCGATACCGTGGCCCAGCCGGTGCGGGAAGTATTTGTAGCCGGGACCAAAACCGGCGTCGGTGATGACTTTGCGCGCGGCGTCATCCACCGAGCCGCATTCGTGGCCGGCGACGGCAGCGGCGAGCGCGGCATTCTGTGCGTTGCGCACGATCTCGAAAGCATGCTGTAGCTTTTCAGGCGGCTTGCCCAGAACACCGGTGCGCGTGACGTCCGACTGATAGCCCTCGACCGTTGTGCCGTCGTCAATCATCACGTTGACGCCCTCGCGCAACACCTGCTCTTCACGCGAGCCGTGGGGCAGGGCAGAGGACGGCCCGAAAAACACGGAGGCTTCGCCCTGCAGGCCCATGCGGGCGTAGCCGCGCGTGGCAAGCGCGGAGACTTCGTGCTGCGTCATGCCTTCGCGCAGCGACGCAAAAATAGCCTTGTACACATCGCAAGTGGCGGAGCAGGCCAGGCGCATCAATTCGAGCTCGTGCGCGCTTTTTTGCGCGCGGCATCCGACGGTGATGGGATCGCCGCTGGTGTAATCGAGCGAAGTTGCGACCTGGCGCAGCCCATCGAAAAAAACGTAGCGCGTAGTGGCTTCGACGCCTACTTGTCCCGTGCGGATGGCGCGTTCCGCCAGCCATTTTTCGATTATCGGATAGGGGCTTTCGTCTTCCTGCCAGACGCGGAGTTCGATCGGCCAGCGCATCTGCTCACGCAGGCGGCCTTCTTCGAATGCCGGGGCGACTAAAAGCGGATCGCCTTGCCGAGGCACCAGAAACGCAAGGATGCGCTCGCTGGGCCACCAGTGAATGCCGGTGTAATACACCAGCGTGGTTCCCGGAGTGACGTACAGCGCTTCGAATCGCGGCTTCGAATCGGTCATAAGCTGCTGCGCACGGGCGACGCGCGCTTGCAGCTCCTCGGGACGAATCGGTTTCACGCGATCGCCGAGAGGTTTCAAAGCGTCGAACGCAGGCGGCAGCGATTGTGCAGCCGCTTGCGCCGCCGGCTCAGCCGCGAAGCCGTTGAATGCAGTTCCAGTTGCTATGCCGCCGGTAGCAACGGCAGCCGTTCTGAACAAATCGCGTCGAGAAAATTTCATGGAGCTCCCGAGGGAAGAATTAGTGAAAGTGCGAGATCAAGACGGCGTCTGTGACGGCGCGACCGTGGGCGTAGATAATCTGCTTCCCGTCCGGCGACAACGTATACGCACCCCACTGAAAGTCCGGGCCTAGATTCATCACTTGCTTAGCCCCCGCCGACGCAGTGCCTTGCGGGCCGACGGGTTGAGCCCACAGAGTTACAACACCATCTTTTCGTATTGGGTAAAGAATCGCGCGACCGTCTTTTGTCCACGAGAGTTTCTGGCCGCCGTCGCCATTGATGGCGGATTGTGCTTCCGGAGGGAAATCATAGACGTTGCGAATCTCTCCGCCGTCCAAGCCCATGACGGCGAGCTTGGATGGCTTGCCGGGATCCGGTTGGTAGAGAACCGCCAGAGCGCTGCCATCCGGAGCGTACACGGGAGAATATGCTTCCTGTTTGGACACTTGCGTCGGCGTTCCGCCGTCAATGCCGACGCGCATCACGTGAGTGGCGTCACCGGTGACATCAACGTACACAACGGATTTTCCGTCCGGTGAGCAATTGGGATGCAGAGCAATCTTGCCGGTGCTGAGCTGCGTAAGGTTGGAGCCATCCGTGTCCGCGCGCCAGATGGAGCTACTGTCCTTGCCACGGCTCATGCCGAAGACGAAGTGCCGGCCGTCGCCGCAGCTGGAAAGCCAATTGGGACTCACCACACCGGGCGCGATGTCGTGAACGTTCGAGCCATCGGGCGAGGCGCTCGCGAGTTGAATGCTTCCGGAGGTGTAGTAGGTGTAGATGATTTTGTCGTCGGGCGTCCAAATAACGCCGGAAATACCATCGGCTCGGCTGATGCCGCTGGAGATCTGACGCGGCGGCGAGAAGGACGCGGAGCTGCCGAAGTTCGCAACCCACAAGCTACCGGTGAGGGTCACCTGGGCAGAGACAAGCGCGGAGCCGTCAGAGGTGATGCTCGTGCCGTTGTAGAAATTCAAATCGTTGGTGACACGTCGAACTTCAGCGTCGGGATAACTGAGCGAAAAAAGCTGCGCGTTGAGAGACGTCATGGCGACGCGGGCATTGAAGAGGATCGCCGACCCATCCGGGAGCCAGGCCATTTGATCGGGAGAAAGCCAGTCGAGCGAGCCCAGGCGCGTTTTTGTTTTGGAGCCAACGTCCACGATCTCCACCGCATACTTACCGAATTCGCCGGTGGGATTGTCTGCGACTGCGATCCGCTTGCCGTCAGGTGACCACGCCGGGCCGTTGTCGGAAAAACGAGGTGGATTGGTCAAAACCAAGAGGTCCTGTTCGCCGGTGCCGTCGGTATTCGCGATGATCAATTCTGAAGTCTTGGCCTTACTGGACTGTCTGACGAACACGAAGCGCTTCCCGTCGGGTGAAAAACTGATCGGACTATCCACGTCTACAATCACCTGGCGCGGGGCGCCGCCCAGGGAAGGCGCCTGAAAGAGAGTGCCCACGCCGACGGATTCGTCACTCTTGACGAAATAAAGATAGTTGCCATCGAGCGAAAAATTTAGGCCTGCGATTTCGCCGGGCGAGCCGAGTTCCACTTGCGCAGTGCTTCCGGTCGCTAATTGGCGAATCCAAATACCGTGGCTGCCTTTTTCGTCCGCGACGTAGGCGACCCACTTGCCGTCGGCCGAAATCGTGGCGGAGTGGATGTTTCCTGTGGAGGTGATGGGCGAAATCGTCATTTGAGAAAAGGAGGCAGCTTCTTCGTGATGATGTCCGTAGCGATCATGAAAAGTTATTGCAAAAACGGTGCCGATGGCGATGAGTATCGCGACAGCCGCTGCGATCCATACACCGAAGCGGACGCCATTTTGCGTAGGCGCGCTGGTAGGGGCGGTTCCTGACACTGGAAGCGAACTCACGAGCGAAGCTGTGGGTTGCGCGGCTTTCGAGCCAGAGCCCGAACCTGGCGAGGAGCTTGCCGTTGCCCACGAGCCGGACGAGCCGCTTGGAGCGCGGGAAGAGTCCGTGTCACGTTTCAAGCGCTTCAAATCGCCCCGAAGCTCGGCGGCCGTCTGATAGCGCAGGTCGCGGTCTTTCTCCAGGGATTTTCCGATGATTTCTTCCAGCTTGGCGGGGAGCATCGGATTGACGGAGGTTGGAGACGGCGGAGTGCGGTTTAGAATCGCGTCAAAAATAACCGCTGAAGTATTGCCGTTGAACGCGGCTTGGCCCGTGGCCATCTCGTAGAGCACCGCGCCCAAACTGAACAGGTCGGTGCGCGGGTCGAGATCCTCTCCGCGCGCCTGTTCCGGTGACATATACGCAACGGTTCCGATAGCCGAGCCTGGACTGGTGAGAAAAAGATTATCCGTGGTGGGCTGGGTGACGCTATTGCCCGCGCCGACCGCTTCACCGACGCGGCGGGTGGCGGCCTGCTTGGCCAATCCAAAATCGAGAATTTTTGCCTGGCCGCGCGAGGTGATGAAAATATTGGCGGGCTTGATGTCGCGATGAATGATGCCGCGGGCGTGCGCCGCATCGAGCGCGTCGGCAATCTGCGCGCCGAAATCGAGCAGGGCATCGGTGGCCATGGGCCGCCCGCCAATGCGTTCGCGGAGGGTCTGACCTTCGAGGACTTCCATCACGAGGTAAGGACGCCCGTTGTGCTCACCCACGTCGTAAATCGTGCAGATTCCCGGATGATTCAGGGAAGAGGCGGCACGTGCTTCGCGCTGGAACCGCTCGAGTGAGGCCGGGTCGCGCGCGAGATCCGCGGAGAGAAATTTGAGCGCGACTTGGCGGCCTAGGCGCGTGTCTTCGGCGCGAAAGACCTGCCCCATGCCGCCGCTGCCCAGCGGATCGAGAATGCGGTAATGCGAAATTGTTTCGCCGATCATGTTCGCACGCCATCGTAAACAACTGTGCGCGATGGCGCAAGGAGCGAAAAGCGGACGGATCACCCCCTGGCGAAGAAAATGGGAAGAATGAAGCCGCCTCAGCACCCGCTGCGGAGCCAAGATTAGGGCTGATATTCGTGCAACTTTTCCAGCGGCCTTGGGTTTCACTCCCAGCAGCAAATGGGGCACTAGCCCCCGGGCGATCATCGATTACTGGTCTAAGTTACTAATTTAAGGAGAAATTCAAATGGGGAATCCTAAAGCTATTGGTGTGTTCCTAGCATTTCTTGCCGCAATCACGCTTTCCAGCTGTGGCGGGGGCTCCGGGGCGTCAACTACTTCAACGCAGAGCCAAGCATCCATTTATACCGTGGGTACCGATGCTCCGCTGCCAAGCGTAGTCTCGTGTGAAGTCACCGTAAGCGGAATCACGCTGTTCAACGGCACGACAAACGTGAGCGTTCTGTCACAGCCGCAGATTGTGGATTTTGCGCAGCTCAGCGGGTTGCATCAGTTGCTAGACCTAACTGCTGTGCCGATTGGGACCTATACTTCGGCGACGATCACGATCGCGTCGCCGGTGATCGGATTCATTGATACTTCAATGAATCCGCCGGCGATCAACACGATCAACGGAACGCTGTCGCAATCGAGTGTGACGGTGAACTTCGCGAACCCTGTGATGGTTTCCGATGCGGACCTGTTCGGTCTGCGCATGGAATTTGATTTGCGCAAGTCGCTGCAAGTCGACGGGAACGGCCAGGTCACCGGCGCGGTGAATCCGGTTTTCGAGGTCGCATTGCTGAACTCGACCGATTCGCAGGTCGCCATTGATGACTTTCACGGCGGCGTAGTGGGCGTCACTGGCCCCAACACGTTTACGATCCAGGGCCCGCACGGGCGTCAGTGGACTGTCACGACCAGTGACAACACGATGCTCGACGATCCCAACAGCCCGGTGAGCGGATTCACTACGAACACGATCGTGGAAGTGTCCGGTGTGCTGGATCCGGTGACCCACAGCATTGATGCTTCCGAGTTGGAGGTCGTCTCCAACGACGACTTCTTCATGGGTGGCTTGTTCACCAGCATTCGCCCGCCGACGGGGCCGGCCACGCAAGCGGACTTGTACGTTCGTGAATTGCTGCCGGCCGTGAACGGCGTTTCGGACGGGCAGATTGAGACGCTCAATTTGAACGGCTCGGAACGATACATGATCGAGCACATCAACCTGCCGCTGACGACGCTGCTCTTCAACAATTCGGAACTGGCAGCTGGGCAGCGCGTGGGAATCGGCGGGGAGCTCACCACGACCAACGGGAGCACTACTCTGACGGTGCACCGCGTCGTACTGCGGCGCCAGGGACAAGCGGGCGGGTGGGTTCCGGGCAGCACGGTGATCCAAAACAACAACGCGGGCACGTTCCAGTTGAACGATCAGTGGACGGCGGGCGTGTTGCTGCCGCAGCCTCTGACCGTGATCACCACGAACGATACCAACTTCATCAATCTGAGCGGACTGTCTGCCTTGCAAGGGGCGCAGCCGATTTCGATTCGCGTGGTTGGCTTTATTCTGATCAATCAAGCGACGGGCCAGCCGGTGATGGTGGCGCGTTCGGTGGAGGAACTCGCATCATAACCATTCATAACCGTCATACCATGTCATAACCGTCGCCGAGAAAACCTCGGCGACGGGCCACTGTCCCGCCGCTAAGCGAACGGGACAGTGGCATTTTTCTTTTGGCTTGCACCTGCGGATGCCAGGGCTACAATCGCCGCCATGGACAAGCCTGAAAATTTCCAGCGGTTCTGGACTTTTTATGTGCTAGCGCACCGCCAGCCGTTGACACGAATTTTTCATACGGCAGGCACGCTGCTAGGATGGTCGCTGCTGGCGACGGCAATCGTACTGCGCACGCCGTGGTACATTCTGGCGGCGTTTGCGGTGCCGTACGCGATGGCTTGGTTTTCACATTTCTTTGTCGAGCACAATCGGCCGGCGACGTTTGGTCATCCGCTGTGGTCGTGGCTGGCGGACCAGAAAATGGTGGCGATGGTGCTGGCGGGGAAGATGGAAGCCGAGGTGCAGCGTTGCGCTTCGATCGAACGCGCTGGATCTACGGTTTGAGCGCAGGAATTCGCCCTTCCTTAGTTGTTCACGCCTAATTCTGCCGCGGCTGTGCGCTAGTGTTCTAGCTGAATTGCTACGACCTGCTTGCCGCGCACTTTGACCTCGATCGCGATCGGTGGGCGCACGCCCCGGCCGCTGACAATCGCTCCGCGCACTTCTCCATTCGGCCCCGTTCCGTATCGGGTGAGGTCGAACACCACGCGATTGCAAGGGTCTGCGACCATCGGATGATCTGCGTGAAAGCCGTATTCATGTGCAAGCTTGCCAAGGTCGGTGACGTACTGCAATTCGCACGTTCCGTATGGCTGCCGCAGCGATAAACCCCAATAGACGCCACTAGGAAGATGGACGACGAGCGCCGGAATACTCTCGGAAGCTTGTGTCGCGCGAAATATGAACCGCTTTGACGACCATGCATTCGCGAGTTCTGCCGTCGTGGCCACCGGGCCTGGCGCCACCGGCACGTTGGCAGACGATGGCGCCACTACTGGCGGCAGATCGACAACGGGCGCGGCTGCAGCGGCAGGAGCGGCTGGTGCGTGTTCAGGGTTACTTGAATGTTTCCAAACGTACAGTGCCAGAGAGACGAGCACTACGACGATAGCAGCGATGGACAGCGATTTTTGCGCCGCGGCCTTTTCGGGCGCGCTCGCGGAATTTCGAAGCTGGGGCGCCGGCGGGCGCGGAGGTTCCGGCGCTGGTTTAAAGCGTGCTGGGTTGCCGGTGACGCCGGGTATGTTCGGCTCTGTCGGCTTGAACGGATCTTGCTCTTTAGGTTTATCAGACACGGTGAACCGCTCTGTGGTAATCCTCAGCTTGATTTGGTTAGCAGGAATTTGCAAGCAGACTGATGCCTTATCCGTTAATGGATATGCGGCAAGCTATTCCGGGGAACGTCGGCACGATTTCGCGCGGGCGCAACGTCCCAGACCGGCGAGCGCGATCAGGCGGGATGTTCGACGCGCACGGAATGGTGCGCGACGTATTCGTGCAGATTCGCGAGGATGAGCAAGAGCTCGAGCATACGATCGCGCTGTTCGGGCTGGGGCTCGTCGGCACTTTCTTCCAGGTTCTTCACCGTAGCGAGCGCATCGGAGAGCAGCCACTCGAGGCTGTCTTTGGTGAGTGGGGATCCCTCGCGGCAGCGCGCCAGAGCTTGATCGGTGCGCAGAAACGCTTCGTCGAGAAAATGATCCAGGCACAGCTCCGCGCGGGAGAGTGCCGGAGGCGCAGGCTTCGCGCATCCAGGACGGGCACAATGGACGGAAACAACGGCTGTCATCCCACACCCCTGATTCTCGAGCGGCTACGGCCTCGAGGTTGAGGAGAGAGTAGCACAATATTTTTGCGCGCAAGTTACTGTGAGTTGTAAAGGATAACAACAGCTGGGCAAGCCGACAGACGCGCGAGGCGGCAAATTTCCGGTCTCTGAGAGCTAATCGCCGCCGCACGCGTCCCGGCGCAAAAGAATTTCTAACGAATTTGAATACCACCGGAACTGGTGCTGAGTTCCACGATCGGGCCGCCAGCTCCTACTTTGCCCTGCAGCTCGCGCGGGCTGAGTTTGCCCTGCACGGCGATTTCGCGGCTGGTTTCGATGTTGCCGGAGCTGGTGCGCGCCACTAGATTGAAAGCAGCCTGCTGCGGCAGGTCGACGGTCACGTCGCCTGAACCCGTATGCAGACGCCAGTCACCCGTGGGATCGCCTTGCGCGGTAATGCTGCCGCTTCCGGTCTGCACTTTCAGGGCGCCTTGGGCGCCCTTGATTTCCACATCGCCGGAGCCGGTTCCGATTTCCACGTCGCCAGCTGCGGTCTGTTCGAATTTCACGCTACCGCTGCCACTGGAAGCGGTGAGAGATCCGGCGATGCCGATCGCCCGAATGCTGCCGCTGCCCGCTGTGGCTTTTGCAGCGCCGTGAATATCATTCAATTCGATGTCTCCCGATCCGGTGCGCGCATGCGTTTCACCGCCAATCTTGCTGAGGCGCACGCTGCCCGAGCCGCTGCTCGCGTCGGCCGGGCCGGCGATGCCGCCGACGATCTGCTCGCCCGATCCGGATTCGGAGTGCAGCTTGGTTTGCACCGGCACGACAAGTTCGTAGCTGATTGAAATATTGTTCTTCCAATCATGGTTTTCAATGTGGCCCACGCGGATCGTGTTACCGTTCTGCTCGATCGGTGGATTGGCTTCAATTTCGTGGATGCGCTGCTCGGCGTCTGCTCCGAACCAGCCGTGATTTGCGTGGATGCGGCCGTGAATTTCTACCTTGCTGGAATCTCCGGTGCGAACCGCGATTTCGCCGGAACCGGTCTGGACGTCCAGATCCACTGCGCCCGTCACCGTAAGCGTGCGATCAAAATGGCCGTCGTCGCTGGCCATTGTCGGCCGAGCGGCGATCGTGGCGGCTAGGGACAAAATGAGCGCCAGCATTGTGGGGAAAGCACGCGTACGAATTCTCATATTCCATCCTCCTGAGCGGATTGGCTCTAACTCGGAGGAAGATACGCAATGAGCATTTGAAAAGTTCAGTCGTGGGTTAGAGAGATTACGCCGTCTGGCCGTGGCACTTTTTGTACTTCTTGCCGGAGCCGCAGGGGCAGGGATCGTTGCGGCCGACTTTCGCGCCGGCGCGAGCTGGCTTGGGAGCTTCGACCGGAGTGTTGCCGGTTTGAAACTGCATTTGCTGTTCCTGGCGACGTTGTTTGCGCTCGATTTCTTCAGGCGAAAATTGCGAGAGACCGCGAGGAACCAGTTGTTTCTGCGCGGACGGCGCAGCAGGTTGCGCGACAGCCGCAGCGGGCTGTTCCGCGGGCCGCACCAGGAAAAGAAAGCGCACCGCTTCGGTATCAATGCGATTCATCAACTCATCAAAAAGAATGAACGCCTCTTTCTTGAACTCGACCAGCGGATCTTTCTGTCCATACCCGCGCAGGCCGATGCCTTCCTTCAAATGGTCGAGCGTAAGGAGGTGGTCTTTCCACTGGCCGTCCACGACGTCGAGCAAGATATGGCGTTCCAGCCAGCGCAGGGTCTGCGCGCCGAAGAGCGTTTCTTTCTCTTCGTAACGCGCGCGCACTTTTTCGATGAGCATATCGCCCACAGTTTCGTGATTGAGCGTCGCGAAATCCATCCCTACGGCCTTGGGATCGAAGCCGAACTGGTTCAGGATTTCGTTGGAAAATTGCGTGACGTTCCACTGGTCCGGATGCTGCTCGCGCGGGCAATAGGTTTCGACCAATTCGTTGGCGATGGCGTCGGCGCGCTCCAGCACGAATTCTTTCTGGTCGCGGCCTTCCAGGAACGAGCGGCGCAGATTGTAAATTGTTTCGCGCTGCTTGTTCATCACATCGTCGTATTCCAGCAGGTGTTTGCGCGCTTCGAAGTTCTGCGCTTCGACGGCTTTCTGCGCGTTTTCAATGCGTTTGCTGATGAGCTTCGATTCGATGGGCACGCCTTCGGTCATGCCGAGCCAGTGCATCATGGCTTTCACTTTCTCGCCGCCAAATATGCGAAGCAGATCATCTTCGAGCGAGAGGAAGAATCGCGAGGAGCCGGGGTCGCCCTGGCGGCCGGCGCGACCACGCAATTGGTTGTCAATGCGGCGCGCCTCGTGTCGTTCGGTGCCTAGAATGTGCAGGCCGCCCATGGCCACGACTTCATCGTGTTCCGCTTTGCATTCCGCGGCGAACTGATCGTAAATGGGCTTCCACTGTTCCAAGGGAACCTGGAAGATTTTGCCTTCGATTTGGAACAGCACCATCGCCGGACTGCTACCGCCATTGGAAGGCGCTAGCGCAGCGGCACTTGCGGCGCTGGCTGCGTCGGCTTGTGCTGCGGTTTCGGTGCCCGGGGCCGCACCGATCACCGAGCTGGCAGGCGCGTAGGGCAGTGCGAGCTTGTTCTTCAGGCAATAATCGCGCGTCATGGCTTCGGGATTGCCACCGAGCAGAATGTCGGTGCCGCGGCCGGCCATGTTGGTGGAAACCGTGACCGTGCCCTTGCGTCCCGCCTGCGAAATGATGATCGCTTCGCGTTCGTGCTGCTTGGCGTTCAAAACCTGGTGCGGGATGCCGGCCTTCTTCAAGTGCGCCGCGATCTTTTCCGATTTTTCGATTGAGATGCTGCCCACCAGCACCGGCTGGCCGCGTTCGTAATACTGGCGGACGCCGCCCGCATGCGTACCGTCCTCCTGCAGAATGCCGTTCACCGCGGCTTCGAACTTTTCCGCTTCGGTGCGGTACACGACGTCTGAATTTTCGATGCGGATCAGCTGCTTATTCGTGGGAATGGCCACGACTTCAAGTTTGTAGATCTTGTCGAATTCGGGAGCTTCGGTTTCCGCGGTTCCAGTCATGCCTGAAAGCTTTTTGTACATGCGGAAATAATTCTGGAAGGTGATGGTCGCAAGAGTCTGATTTTCGCGCTCGATCTTCACCCCTTCTTTCGCTTCCACGGCCTGGTGCAAGCCATCAGACCAGCGGCGGCCGGGCATCTGGCGACCTGTAAATTCGTCAACGATCACGACTTCGCCGTCTTTCACCACATAATCCACGTCTTTCTGGAACAGCGTGTGCGCGCGCAGCCCTTGATAGACGTGGTGAATGATGTCCATGTGCGCCGGGTCGTACAAATTGCCCAGGCTCAACAGCTGCTCGCACTTGGAAACGCCTTCTTCGGTCAGCGTCGCGGTGCGATGCTTTTCGTCCAGCGTGTAATCGATATCGAGGATCAGCTTGGGAATGATTTTGTCGATGCGGTAATACTTGTCGGTCGATTCCTCGGCTGGTCCGGAAATGATCAGCGGCGTGCGGGCCTCGTCAATCAGGATAGAGTCCACTTCGTCGACGATGGCGAAGTGATGGCCGCGTTGGACACACTGCGTTAGATCGTACTTCATGTTGTCGCGCAGATAGTCGAAGCCGAACTCGTTGTTAGTGCCGTAGGTGATGTCCGCGGCGTAGGCGGCGCGGCGTTGCACGTCGTCCAGATCGTGAACGATGACGCCTACCGAAAGCCCCAGCATCTTGTAGATCGGGCCCATCCATTCCGCGTCGCGGCGGGCGAGGTAGTCGTTCACGGTGACGATGTGCACGCCCCTGCCGGTGAGCGCGTTCAAAAACGCGGGCAGCGTCGCGACGAGCGTCTTGCCTTCGCCCGTCTTCATTTCGGAAATTTTGCCTTGGTGCAGGACCGCGCCGCCGATCAGCTGCACGTCGAAATGGCGCATGCCCAGCGTGCGGCGCCCCGCTTCGCGCACCAGCGCAAAGGCAGGCACCAGCGCGGGCTGCAGCGCTTCCTGCATTTTTGGCTTGTAGTCCGGATCGTCGCGCTCCAGGCCTTCGATGCGCGCATGGACTTCGGCTTTCAGCTGGGCGGTCTTCGCCGTAATCTCAGCGTCCGAGAGTTTGCGCATCTCGGGCTCGAGCGCGTTGATTTCCGCGATCAGTGGCTGCAACTCTTTAACGTCGCGCTCGTGCTTGGTGCCGATGAAACGCGCTACGACGCCATTTATGAATTTTTCGACATCCATATTTTTAGATTAGACGCATGCGAGCCCACAAATGGGGCGAAATTGTTGATTAAGCTCCCAAGAACGGGGAACCCGGCCTGCAGGTGCGGCGGCTGCGAGGATCGCGCGTCTCCCTACTTGCTATTGTAGCCGCTTGCGCGATTTCGTGCAAAGCGGAGTAGCGATGCGATGGACGCGGGGTTGTCTATTGCTGCGACGTATTTCAACGCTTCAGCTTCAGCGCGGTCGGATGGCGTGGTTCGTACAGGCCCATTTCGCCGCCTCCGGGAACCTTGATTGCCGTGACCAGACCCCACCCTTGGTCCTTGACGGGATGCGCGAACTCGACCCCTTTTGCTTTTAGGTCCTTCATGGTGGCCTGTATGTCGTCGCACATAAGATAAAGCTCGTGATGAGGCTTGTCTTCGGTCGGGTGAATACCGAGCTCGGCTGGAGGTAGCGCAAAAATCAGCCAGCCTTCTCCGGCGTCTACCGAGCCTAATTTGAGCACGTCTTTAAAAAAGCCTCGAACCTTGTCCGCGTCCTTGGCATAGAAAAGCGCGTGAATTCCGTTGACCATTTTCTTTTACCCCCCGCTGTATGCTTGAGATATGGAATCGATCCAGTGGCCCGGTGGCCATCCTAAGCCTTCCGCCGCGCCGCTGCAACCATCTGGACTCGCACCGGCGAAACATCATGGCCGCCTTGCCGGCGGGCGCTGGGCAGTCTATGATTTAAGCGATGAACTTGTGATCTTGGAAGCCTCGCTGCGTGCGGCTTCACCTAAAGGACTGATATGCCTCCCGGACCTGGACCAGGACCTGCAGTTGATAAAAAAGCGCCCATCCCGGGCGTCAAGAACCTTGTGGCCGTCGCCAGCGGCAAGGGCGGCGTGGGTAAGACCACCGTCGCCGTCAATCTGGCGATTGCGCTGAGAACACTCGGCGCCACCGTTGGCTTGCTCGATGCGGATGTGTACGGGCCGAACGTGCCGGTGATGCTCGGCACGAATGAACAGCCGCGCGCGGTGGACGAGAAGACGATTATCCCCGTGGAAGCTTACGGCGTGAAAATGATCTCGATGGGATTGTTGAATCCCGGCGATAAGCCGCTGGTGTGGCGCGGACCGATGTTGCACAGCGTGATGCAGCAATTTTTGCGCAGCGTGCAGTGGGGCGCACTCGATTATTTGATCGTGGACCTGCCGCCGGGCACGGGCGACGTGCAGCTTTCGCTGATCCAGAGCGTTTCGGTGACGGGCGCTGTGGTCGTGACGACTCCCTCGATTGTGGCGCTGGCTGACGTGCGCAAGGCGGTGGAAATGTTTCGCCAGGTGAACGTGGAAATTCTCGGCGTCGTCGAGAACATGAGCTACTTCAATTGCCCGCATTGCAATGGGCGGATTGATGTGTTCGGCCACGGCGAAGGGCAGCACATGGCGAAGAATTTCGGCGTGCCGTTTCTGGGCGAGATTGAGATTGATCCGCAGATTCGCATCGGGGGTGACACCGGGAAGCCTGTGGCGTCGCTGGGCGAAGACGCGCCGGGCGGCAAGAGCGTGTATGCTGTGGCGCGCAATGTGATCGCGCGGCTGGAAATTGTGAACGCCTCGGCTGGCGCGCCTGTGGTGCAGATATTGTGATTCGATGTGATTTTTCGCGGTGCCTCGCGGAGTAACAAAAACGCACCTCAATCGTTAATCAGGAGTGGTACCTTGCTGCGCAGCTACAAGGGACAAATGCCGCGCGTTGCGGCCAGCGCTTATATTGACCCACAGTCCGTGGTGATTGGCGACGTCGTAATCGGCGAGGATTCCAGCGTTTGGCCTTGCGCTGTGATTCGCGGCGATGTCCATTACATTCGTATCGGCGCGCGCACGAATGTGCAGGACGGGTCGATTTTGCACGTGATGCGCGATACGAATCCGCTGGTGCTGGGCGACGACGTTACGGTGGGGCACAGCGTCACGTTGCATGGTTGCACGATCGAATCGCGCTGCCTGATCGGCATGGGCAGCATCATCCTGAACGGCGCGGTGATTGGGACGGGCTCGATCATCGCGGCTGGGACGCTGGTGCCGGAACGCACGATAGTGCCGCCTGGCAGCTTGCTGATGGGCCAGCCGGCGAAGCTGCGGCGAGCGCTTGGTGCTGAAGATCTGGATTCGATTGATGCTTATGCCCGGCGCTACGTCGAGTACAAGGAAACGTATCGCGCCGAGGAACGGATGCAGGCGAGCAAGGAGACAGGGAACTAGCTTTGCCAGAGAAACGACAATACCGCGCCATCAAAGGCACGCGCGACATACTCCCGCCGGATTCAGCGCTGTGGAATTGGTTCGAGCACACCGCGCGTGAAGTTTTCGAATCTTACAATTTCCGCGAAATTCGTTTGCCTGTCTTCGAGCAGACAGAATTATTCGCGCGTTCCGTGGGAACCGATACCGATATTGTGTCGAAGGAAATGTTCACCTTCCGTCTTCCGGATGGTTCTGAGCGCCTAGCAAAAGAGGAAGTGAGCGATTCGCAGACTGGCGAACAAGTATCGCTGCGTCCCGAAGCGACCGCCAGTACGATGCGTGCCTACATCGAACACAACATGCAGGCATTGCCAGGGAACGTAAAGCTGTACTGCATCGGGCCGATGTTCCGGCGCGAGCGACCGCAGAAGGGACGCTACCGGCAGTTCTACCAGGTGAATGCGGAAATCTTGGGGCAATCGGACGCGCCGGCGATTGATGCTGAACTGCTTGAAATGCTGCTCGCGTTTTTCAAACGCGTGGGGTTGACGCGCACGACGCTCTACGTGAATTCGATCGGCGACAAGAATTGCCGTCCGCAGTATGTGGAATTGCTGCGCCTGGAACTGCTCAAGGTTAAGGGCCAGCTTGGGCCCGACTCGCAGCGGCGTATCGAGACCAACCCTCTGCGCGTGCTCGATTCGAAGTTGCTGCAGGAGCAGGAAATCATCGCGAAATTGCCGCGCATTTCCGACCATTTGTGTGCCGATTGCCGAGAGCATTTCGCCAAGCTGAAGGACGAGCTGAAGCTGCGCGACATTGCTTATGAAGAGAATTGGCGCCTGGTGCGCGGCCTGGACTATTACACGCGCACCACGTTTGAGGTGATTGCCGAAGGCCTCGGCTCGCAAAATGCCGTCTGCGGCGGCGGCCGCTATGACGGCCTCGTCGAACTTCTCGGCGGGCCGCCGACGAAGGGGATCGGCTTTGCGATCGGAAGCGACCGGGCGATTCTTTCCATTCAGGAGTCCGGGAATTTACCCGAGTTGCCGGGTTTGGACGTGTTCGTTGCGTGGATGGGGTTGCCAACCTACGCCACCGCGGTGGACCTCGCGAGAAAGCTGCGCGAGTCCGGCCTTTCGGTGGAGCTCCCCGGCGAGGAAATGAAGTTCAAGAAATCGCTCAATCTGGCTGACAAACTTGGCGCGCGCTATGCGTTGATCATTGGCAGCGACGAAGTCGCCTCCGGTGCCTTCACGTTGAAGCGGCTGGCCGACGCGGATCAGAAGAAGCTTTCCGAATACGAACTGCTAGAATATCTGGAATCCGAAAAACGCGGCACTCGGGGCTGACGCTACGATCGCAACATCACGTTAACGCGCAGCCCTCGCCGGAGGAAGGGAACCCGACCTTGCTCGATGCTCTCGGCAATCTGAAACGGACCAACTACTGCGGCGACTTGCGCGCGTCGGATGCTGACAAAGACGTGACCTTGATGGGCTGGGTCCATCGCCGGCGCGATCTGGGCCAATTGATCTTCATTGATCTGCGCGATCGCGCGGGCCTGGCGCAGATCGTTTTCAACAATGAGCTGTATCCGGAAGCGCACAAAAAAGCCGAAGAACTGCGCTCGGAATTCGTGGTGGCCGTCGAAGGCAAAGTGATTCGCCGCCAGAAATCCAATCCTGAAATTGCGTCCGGCGAAGTGGAAGTGATGGCCACGCGCCTGCACATCTTGAATACTTCCAAGACGCCGCCATTTCAGATTGAAGACGAAGTGACCGCGAGCGAAGAAACTCGTTTGCGGCACCGTTACCTGGATCTGCGCCGGCCCCGGCCGCACCGCAACATCGAGCTGCGGCACCGGATTCTTTTCGAGATGCGCAAAACGTTGGACAGCCTCGGCTTCTTCGAGATTGAAACGCCGATGCTCACCCGCTCGACCCCGGAAGGCGCGCGCGACTACCTGGTCCCGAGCCGCGTCCATCACGGGCAATTTTATGCGTTGCCGCAATCGCCGCAAATCTTCAAACAAATTTTGATGATTTCTGGCATGGACCGGTATTTCCAGATCGTGCGCTGCTTCCGCGACGAAGACTTGCGCGCGGATCGGCAGCCGGAATTCACGCAGCTGGACCTGGAAATGTCGTTCCCGCGCCAGCAGGATATTTTCGAAGTGATTGAACGCGTGATGACTCGCGCGCTGGAAGTGGTCGGCTTGAAAGTGCAGGGCCCGTTTCGCCATCTCGATTACAAGGAAGCGCTGCGGCGCTATGGATCGGACAAGCCTGATTTGCGTTTCGGCATGGAGTTGCAAAATGTGACGCAGCATTTCGAGCCGACGCGCGCGACGATTCATTTCGAAGGGAACGTGCAAGCGGTGGTCGCGCCGGGCGCAGCCGGCTGGTCTCGCAAGCAGCTCGATGAGCTGGGCGAACTGGCGAAGTCCGCGGGCGCGCGCGGAGTTTACACCGTGAAGGTGACGGCAGAAGGTATCAGCTCGCCGCTCGAAAAGACGCTCGGTGCGGACGGACTGAAGAAATTGGCCGAAGCTGTCGGCGCAAAAACAGGCGACCTGATTGTTGCGGTAGCGGCGAAAGAACAGATCGCGCACACCGACACTTCGTTGAATGTGGCGGGCCAAGTACGCCTGTACCTGGGCGACAAACTCAATCTGATTGATCGCGCCAAATGGGAATTTGCGTGGATTACGGGCTTCGCGCTTTTTGAATGGAGCGCGAGCGACAAGCGCTGGGTGAGCGCGCAGCATCCCTTTACCGGGATCTTCGAAGAAGACCTCGACAAGCTGGAGACTGCGCCGTGGGAGTGCCGCTCGAAGGGCTACGACCTGGTGCTCAACGGCGTCGAACTCGGCTCCGGAAGCATACGAATTCATCGTCAGGATGTGCAGGCGCGGATGTTCAAGGCGCTGGGCCTGAGCGAGGAACAAGCACGCCAGCGCTTCGGATTTTTTCTCGACGCGCTCACCTACGGCACCCCACCGCACGGCGGCATCGCGCTGGGGCTCGATCGGGTCGTGATGCTGCTGGCCGGCGAAAAATCCATCCGCGAGGTGATTGCCTTCCCGAAAACGACGGCGGCGCAGGATCTGATGGCAGATTCGCCGTCGGCGGTGGGGACTGACCAGCTCGACGAGCTAGGCATTCAAATCAAGGAACCGGCGACGTGATGCACTCGGCGGAAGGGTACACGCGTGTCCCGCTTTCGCTAGTCTATTTCTTACTTCTTGTGGCTGTGCTTTTTGGTCTTGTGGGGAGATCTCCGAAAGACCGCGTGTTACTTTTTCAATCCATCGCCTTTTTGTTTTTTGCACTGATTATGCTGGTGCACTCCGTCGCGACCGAGCTAGAGTGGCTCGATCCGTTGTTGACGATCTTCGTATGTTGTTTCGCGGCCTTGGCCGGATACTTTGGCCTGCCAAACTGGCGGCACGGCAAGAAGAAGGCTGGCCAAAAGGGCTCGTAATGTCTTATCGACTACTGATTGGCATATCGATTGCAGCATTGCTGGGAGTGTTTCTTCTGGTGCGGGGCATGCACAAACTTAGGTTGCGCGTGCAATTCATGGTCTTGCTCGGGATGGGTGTGGCGATCGGGTTTATTTTTCTGGTGATGGTGCAGATGCCGTCGTTTCCGGAGTGGTTTGGCGTTTCACTGATGGCTGTGGTCTTCGTCGCCAGCCTGTTTGGCACGCGGATTTTCTTGCGCAGCATGTCGCAGGAAGATAAGAAGACCGAAGACGAAGCTCGCGAAGAGCTGCGGCGCAACCTTGAGGACCCGGGTTTGGGTGATCCGCACTCAGCGAGACATACCCCATGAGCCGCATTCGCATACTTCCGGAAACTGTCGCCAACAAAATCGCAGCGGGTGAAGTGGTCGAACGGCCAGCCTCCGTCGTGAAGGAATTGCTCGAAAACGCATTGGACGCTGGCGCGCGTTCGGTTCGCATTGAAACAGAATCGGGCGGTAAGCGCCTGATCCGCGTGATTGACGACGGTTGCGGCATGAATCATGATGACGCGCTTCTGGCTTTCGAGCGCCACGCCACTTCAAAATTGCGCACCGCCGACGATTTACTTTCGATTGCCACACTGGGATTTCGCGGTGAGGCTCTGCCTTCGATCGCCGCCATCTCGCGTCTGCTCCTGGAAACGCGGGATGCAGAAGAGGGGGAGGGAACGCGCATCGAATTCGCAGGCGGCAAGCTTCTCAGCGTGAAGCCCGCAGGCGTCCCGGTGGGAACTTCGATCAGCGTGGCAGATATTTTTTATGCCGTCCCGGCGCGGCGCAAATTCCTGAAATCCGAGACGACCGAGCTGGGCCATATCGCATCGCTGGTGACGCATTACGCGCTGGCGCATCCCGACCGGCATTTTCTGCTGAAGACTCCCTCGCAGGAAATCCTGAATTGTTCGCCCGTGGAAAAGTTGGCGGACCGCGTGTATCAGATTTTTGGCCGCCAAGCGCTGGACGAACTCACCGAAATTCCAGTGACGGAAGCTGCTGTGCGCAGCGCGATCACCGAGCCCCCACGGGAGCCCGAAGAGCGCGCGGCCACGCTTCGCGTCAGTGGATTCACGTCGCGCCCCGAAGTGCAGCGCAGCAATCGCAACGGCATTTACATTTTCGTGAACCGGCGGCTGGTGCGCGACCGCCTGTTGCTGCACGCCATCAGCGAGGCTTATCGCAATATCGTGCCCCCGGGCGTTTTCCCAGTGGTGCTGCTGTTTCTGGATATGCCATACGAGGAAGTGGACGTGAACGTCCACCCCGCGAAAATCGAAGTGCGCTTTCGCCATCCGCAGTTCGTCCATGATTTCACGCGCGATGCGTTGCGGCAGGCGCTTTCAGTCGCCCGGCCCATTCCTGGATTTCCGGCGGTGCGCGCGGCGACTGCTGCTGGCGCTGCCGCTGCTTCGTCTACAGGAACGAACGGCGGCTCGACCCCGTTTGCAGCCGTGGCTGCGGCGATTGACCCGGCATTTCTTTCGTCTGCGAATACCGGAGCGCTGCCCGGCGCGCCTCCCGGCCCACCGCGCGCGGTGATTCCCACTTCTTTTGGTGATGTGGCGGGCGCGGCGGAAGGATTTGAATTGAGCGGTGCGCCGGACCGCCCTATCTCGCAGCGGTTGCAGTTCGATCCGACCGGCGCGAGCGATTTTTCGTTGGGTCCGCAGGAATCCGGCGCATCCTCCGTGGCCTCCGGCGGTATTGGCGCAACCGAAACACCAGGCTCGTTGCCCAGCCTGGAGGACATCGCCGATCTGAAACCTCTGGGCCAGGTGAACAGCAGCTTCATCGTCGCGGTGAACGGCGAAGGATTGTGGATCATTGACCAGCACGTGGCGCACGAGCGCGTGCTGTTCGAACAGCACCTACGCGCGCGCCGCGAAGGCGAACTGGGCGGACAGCGATTGCTGGTGCCTCTGATCGTCGAGCTGAATCCGCGGCAGCTGGCGATTTTCGAGCAGATCGGCGAAGAGCTGCGCGCCAACGGCTTTGAAGCGGAACTGATGGGCGCGCGCAGCGTGGCGATTCAGGCTGCGCCGGCGGGCATCACCAGCGGCGACGCCGAGAAATTACTGTACGAAATTCTGGACGGCATTGCGCGCGAGAATCAGGCTATTTCTATCGATTCGCTGCAAGCCAAGATCGCCGCGTCCACATCCTGCCACGCAGCGATCAAGGTGAATACGCCGCTCGATCCGGCGAAAATGGAATGGCTGCTGGGTGAGCTGGCGAAGACGGAATACCCGATGAGTTGTCCGCACGGGCGGCCGGTGGTGCTGCGCTATTCCGTGCGCGAAATTGAGCGCGCATTCAAACGGATTTGAGCCTGAATTCTAAGCCGGCCCTGGGTCCGCGAGCGACTTCTCGATGAAACTCATTATTGCGATTGACGGGCCGGTAGGCTCGGGCAAAAGCACGCTGGCACGGCGCGTGGCAGAGCTGCTCGGCTACATCTACGTGGATACAGGAGCAATGTACCGCGCGCTGGCGTTCAAGGCGCTGCGTAATGGACTGGCACTCGACGGCCACGACGAGGAATTAGTGACCCTCGCGCGCGGCACACGCATTGATCTGCGCGCGGAGGACGGTACGCAGCGCGTGTTGCTCGACCAGAACGACATTACGACCGCAATTCGGACACCCGAAGTATCCCAGGCAGCTTCGAAGATTGCCGTAAATCCCGGCGTGCGCCAGGTGCTGGTGGCGGAACAGCGCCGCGCCGGCGAGCAGGGCGGCGTGGTGATGGAGGGGCGCGACATCGGCAGCGTGGTTTTTCCCGACGCGCAGCTGAAGATTTTCCTTACCGCCTCGCCGGAAACACGTGCGGAGCGGCGCTGGCGCGAGCACGAGCAGAAAGGCGACCACATCGACCTGCAGCGCACGCTGGAAGAAATTCACGAGCGCGACCGCCGCGACCTGCAGCGATCGACTTCACCGCTGGTGCGCGCCGCGGATGCGGTAGTGGTGGACAGCACCGCGATGGAACCGGAAGAAGTGGCGCGGCTGGTGGTGCTCCTGGCCAAAGATAAGTCGTCCGCGCAAGCCGGCTAGCCGGCTTGCGGCGTGTGGAGTTTCTTCCCGGATTGTCCTCGTGACTCGGGCGGCGATGCCGCCAGGAACTACTCCCTGGCGACGCCGGACCCGCGATTTATTCAGTCGACGGTACCGTCTCTTCATCCCCGGAGAGCATCTTCCGCGCCCATTCGACAGCCTCGACATAGAGCGGGGGTATTGCGTCTTCGCGGATTCCCATGCGCGCCGCGGCCGCACTGATTTCCTCCCAGCAGCCCCGTTCGTAATTGCGCACAAACTCGAAGATGTCGCGCAGCTTGTTCGCATTCCCCAGCAGCGCGTCGCGGATATCTTCGCGGATGGCAATTTCTTTCAGCACGTCCGGCATGCGCATATCCAACATGGCGTCCATCGCGGAAAGAAGGCCCAGCAGAAAAAGATCATTGGCCGACGGTGCGAGGCCGGCATAGGGTGCAAGAAGTTCGCAGAATCTCGCGCGAATCAGCGGCAAGGCCACCAGCTCCGCGGGTTTGCCGTTGGCCATGCACGTCACGGCGATCAGGGAAACCCACTTCCGCGTGCCGCGCTCGCCCAGCAATGAAAGAGCGTGCGGAATCGAGTGCACTTCCACAATCAACGGGAACGCCGGCGAATTCAGATAGCGGAGCAGGCGAAAGCTGAGTGACGCTTCCGCCTTGATTCGTTCGCTTACTTCGGCGATGTCCATATCCGCGCGGTTCACCGCCTGCAGCACCAGCAAGTAATTCATCTGATTCTGAGGGATGTCTTTGCGCGAAAGCATTTCCGGCTTGCTGAAAAAATAGCCTTGAAAATAGGCGTATCCCCACGCTCGGGTCCGGTTGAAATCGTCATACGTTTCTACTTTTTCCGCGAGCATATGGATATTCATTGGCAAGTAGGTTTGCGCCAGACGAAGCTGGTCCGCGGGGGGAGTTGCGAGCAGGTCCACCTTGATGAAATCCGCCATGGCGACAAGCGGTTTCCAATCGGGGCGGTCCTCAAAATCGTCCAGCGCCAGCAGGTAGCCAGCGTTTTTTAACCGCCGGCACGCGTTGCGAACTTCGTCGTCCATGGCAACCGATTCCAGGATTTCGAGCACCACGCGGTCTTTGGGCAGCATGGTCGCAAAATCGCGAATCAAGAAATCGCGCGTGCAATTCAGGAAGGATCGGCATCCAGGGGTCAGCCTGTCCATGCCGAAAAGCAAAATGCTGTCCACGGTCGAAGCGGAAGCCTTGTCGGGCGCTGTTCCGTCGTAGCGATTTTCCGGGCCCGAGCGGAATAGCAGTTCGTAGCCGTAGACGACGCGTGCGGAATTGAAGATCGGCTGGCGCGCGAGAAAACGTTGCACGTGTTTCTCCTTCCCGCTGTGCGCGGGTGCTCTGTTACGGGAAGGGGGAAAAGGGGCATGCGCCCCATGAGAAAACTTCGGCTACGCCGGGCTCGACATGGATGCCAGGAATTCGCCGTTCGTTTTGGTCTTGGAGAGACGTCCGAGCAGAAGCTCCATGGCTTCGACAGTTGAGAGAGGACTCAGCACCTTGCGTAACACCCAAATGCGGTTTAATTCATCCGCGGGCAGCAGCAGCTCGTCCTTACGTGTTCCGGACCGGTTGATGTCAATCGTGGGAAACACGCGCTTGTCCACCAGCCTGCGGTCCAGATTGATTTCCATGTTGCCGGTGCCCTTGAACTCTTCGAAGATGACGTCGTCCATGCGGCTGCCGGTATCAATCAGCGCAGTGGCGATGATGGTGAGCGATCCGCCTTCTTCCACGTTGCGCGCTGCGGCAAAAAACCGCCGCGGACGCTGCAGGGCGTTCGCGTCAATACCGCCGGAGAGCACTTTGCCCGAAGGCGGCGTGACGGCGTTGTAGGCGCGGCCCAAGCGCGTGAGCGAATCGAGCAGGATCACCACGTCGCGCTTGTGCTCCACCAGGCGCTTGGCCTTTTCCAGCACCATTTCCGCCACCTGAATGTGCCGTTGCGGCGGTTCGTCGAAGGTGGAGCTGATTACTTCGCCCTTCACCGTGCGCTGCATGTCCGTTACTTCTTCCGGACGTTCGTCAATCAGGAGCACGATCAACGCGACTTCGGGATGATTGGTGGTGACGGAATTGGCGATGGACTGCAGCATCATCGTTTTTCCGGTGCGCGGCGGAGCGACGATCAAGCCGCGCTGTCCCTTGCCGATGGGGCAAAGCATGTCCAGCACTCGCCCGGTGAGGTTTTCCTTGGTGGTTTCCAGACGGATGCGGTCGGCCGGATACAGCGGCGTCAGGTTGTCAAAAAATATCTTGCTGCGCGCGACTTCCGGGTCCTCGAAGTTGACCGCTTCGACCTTGATGAGCGCGAAGTAGCGCTCCCCATCCTTGGGCGGGCGCACTTGGCCGGAGACGGTGTCGCCGGTGCGCAGATCGAATTTGCGGATTTGCGACGGCGAGACGTAGATGTCGTCCGGGCCGGGCAGGTAATTGTATTCGGGCGCGCGCAGGAAGCCGAAGCCGTCCGGCAGGCATTCCAGCACTCCTTCAGAGAAGATCAGCCCGTTCTTTTCCGTCTGGGCGCGGAGGATCTGGAAGATCAACTCCTGCTTGCGCATGCCCGAGGCGCCGGGAATGTTCAGCTCCTTGGCGATTTTCGCCAGGTCTGTGATGTTCTTGTCTTTCAGTTCTGCAAGGCTAATGCTCATCGATTTCGTTCCTTCTCAAGCCTGGTTTTCAGGCAGATTGATTTCTGAATGGATTACGGGCGGGCGCAAATTCGAACCTGCCACTCTTTTGCAACTTAAATACGGGAAAACCTACAGACAACCGGAAACCTCTGGCCGCGGGCCAAGCCTGCTGATCAAAGTGAGGAAGGACCAGAGGGTTTCAATTGGTTAGTTCATTGTCCTGCGCGACGTCCACGCCGAACTCGGGTTCGACTCCTGCAACCGGTGGGTGGCCGGGAATCGGCAGCGGATGCTCCAGCGCAATTTGCAACACATCGTCCATGGACTCGACGAAATGAATGGACATCTGCGACTGGATGTCCAGCGGGATATCCGCCAGATCTTTTTCATTGTCCTTCGGCAGAATAATCGTGCGCAAACCGAGGCGGTGCGCCGCCAGCAGCTTTTCCTTCACCCCGCCGATGGGCAGCACCTTACCGCGCAAGGTAATTTCGCCGGTCATGGCGATATCGCAGCGGACCGGAATTTTGGTCAGCGCGCTGACGATCGAAGTGCAGATCGTGATACCAGCCGAGGGGCCGTCCTTCGGTATCGCGCCTTCGGGCACGTGCATGTGAATGTCCAAGTGGCGGTAGAAATCCTTGGGCAGGCTAAAAAGATGGCTGCGCGAGCGAATGTAGCTCATCGCGGCCTGCGCCGATTCCTGCATCACGTCGCCCAACTTGCCGGTGAGCGTCAGGCGGCCGCGTCCCTGCATCAAGGTGGCTTCGGTGGAGAGCACTTCGCCGCCGACTTCGGTCCAAGCGAGACCGGTGGTCAGGCCGATTTCATTCTTCTTTTCCGCGAGGAAGTCGCGGTACTTCAAGATTCCGAGATAATCGTTCAGGTTCGCCGGGGTCACTTCCACGGCGACATCCTTGCCCTCGGTGACGACTTTGCGCGCGACCTTCCGCGAAATGTTGGCCAGTTCGCGATTCAGGTTGCGCACGCCCGCTTCGCGCGTGTAATGGCGAATGGTGCTCTTGATGGCGTCGTCCGTGATCTTCAACTGATTTTTCGCCAAACCGGTGGCTTCCAGCTGCTTGGGAATCAGGTAGCGCGTGGCGATCTGATATTTTTCATGCTCGGTGTAGCCCGGTATGCGCAGCACTTCCATGCGATCCTGCAACGGCTGCGGAATCGTGTGCAGTACGTTCGCGGTGCAAACGAACATGACTTTCGAAAGATCGTACTCCACGTCCAGGTAGTGGTCGGTGAAGGCGTGGTTCAACTCGGGATCCAGCACTTCCATCAACGCCGCCGACGGATCGCCGCGGAAATCCATGGACATCTTGTCCACTTCATCCAGCACGAACACTGGATTGGTGGTGCCGGCCTTGCGCATCATCTGGATGATCTGGCCGGGCAGGGCGCCGATGTAGGTCCGGCGGTGGCCGCGAATTTCAGCCTCATCGCGCACACCGCCCAGCGACACGCGCACGAACTTGCGTCCCGTGGCGCGGCCGATAGACATCGCCAGCGAAGTCTTGCCCACGCCTGGAGGTCCGAGGAAGCACAGGATCGAGCCCTTGGGATTCTTTACCAGCTGGCGAACGGCGAGATATTCGAGGATGCGGTCCTTGATCTTGTCCAAGCCGTAATGATCTTCGGAAAGAATCACTTCGGCGCGCTTGATGTCGCGAATTTCCTTGGAGCGCTTCTTCCAGGGCACCGCCAGCAGCCAGTCGAGGTAGTTACGGGATACCGTGGATTCCGCGGACATCGGCGGCATCATTTCGAGGCGCTTCAGCTCCTGCATGGCCTTTTCCTGCGGCCCTTCTGGCATGCCGGAAGTTTCGATCTTCTTTTTCAGCTGCTCGATTTCGTTGGCTTCGCCGCGGCCAAGTTCTTTCTGAATGGCCTTCAGCTTCTCGTTGAGGTAGTACTCTTTCTGCGCGCGTTCCATCTGGCGCTTCACGCGCGTGTTAATCGAGCGATCCACGTTCAGCTTTTCGATTTCGACTTCTAGGATGTCCGCGATGCGATTTAGGCGCTCGAGCGGTTCGAAAAGCTCCAGCAGTTCCTGTTTTTCTTCCACGGGGATCTGCAGGTTCGCAGAGATTGCATCGGAAAGCTTTCCGGCATCTTCCACGCGCACGGCCGCGATCATGGTGTCGTAATTCAGGCTCTGCGAGAGCTTCACATACTGTTCGAACAGCCCCGTGACGCGCTCGGAAGCCTGCTGCAACTGCGGTGAAGGCTCGGTCTTGGACGTCACCACGCGAATCGACGCGCGGAAAAAGCCCTCGTCGCTGGTAATCTGCACGATCTTGGCGCGCTCGGTGCCTTCCACCAGCACCTTGATATTGCCGTCGGGCAGCTTCACGCTCTGCACGATGTTCGCGAGTGTGCCTACCTGGTAGATTTCCTCCGGCTTGGGGTCGTCCACCGACGCGTCGTGCTGCGTGACCAGGAAAATCTTCTTGTCGCCTGCCAGCGCGTCTTCCAGCGCACGCACAGACGCTTCTCGGCCCACGATGAAGGGGTGCATCATCTCCGGGAAAATGACCATTTCCCGGACCGGCATCATCGGTACGCGCTTGATTTCGCCTTTTTCGCGATTGAACATCGAGTCCTTTTTTCTCCCGGTACGCTAGCCCGCTTTTTCCAGCAGGCTCCAATTGATTTCGCGTCCCTTGACCATGTCTGCCGTTACCACGAAGTCGCGCAGTTTACGCTGCGCGGGCAGGTGATACATCATCTCCAGCATCAGATCTTCTAGAATCATGCGCAAACCGCGCGCGCCCACTTTGCGCTGCAGCGCCAGCTCCGCCACGGTATCCAGCGCGTCGTCCGTGAAGCGCAGCCGGACATTTTCGAACTCAAAGAGCCGCTGATATTGCCGCACCAGCGCATTCTTCGGTTCGGTGAGAATGCGCACCAACGCCGACTTATCCAGATCGCTGAGCACGCCCACAACGGGCAAGCGCCCCACAAACTCCGGAATCAAGCCGTAGCGGATCAGATCGGTGGGCTGGGCCTGCTCCAGCATTTCGATATTGCGCCGCGATGCGGTCGTAACCTGCGCATCGGCCTGGAACCCCAGCGATTTATGCCCTACGCGCCGTTCGATAATCTTTTCGAGCCCCACGAAAGCCCCGCCGCAGATGAACAGGATGTTGGTCGTGTCCACCGGCGTAAATTCCTGGTGCGGGTGCTTGCGTCCACCCTGCGGCGGCACGTTCGCAACAGTGCCTTCCAGGATTTTCAGCAGCGCCTGTTGCACGCCTTCGCCAGAAACGTCGCGGGTAATCGAAGGGTTTTCGTCTTTCTTCGAAATCTTGTCAATCTCGTCTATGTATATGATGCCTTGCTGGGCCTTTTGGACGTCTCCGTCCGCAGCTTGCAGCAGCTTCAGAATGATGTTTTCGACGTCTTCGCCGACGTATCCCGCTTCGGTCAACGTCGTGGCGTCCACGATCGCGAACGGCACGTCCAACATGCGCGATAGCGTCTGCGCCATCAGCGTCTTGCCGGTTCCCGTGGGACCCACCAGAAGAATATTCGACTTCGCAAGCTCCACATCGCCCGGCTGCTTATTCAGGAAGATGCGCTTGTAATGGTTGTAAACCGCGACCGCCAGCTTCTTCTTGGTCTTGTCCTGACCGATAACGTAGCCGTCAAGGAACGCCTTGATCTCAGGAGGGCGGGGCAGACGCCGGTTCGCAGGGCTGGACTGCTCGCGCTTCTCGTCCTCGAGAATCTGCTGGCAGACGCCCACGCACTCGTTGCAAATGTACGAGCGCGGATATTCCGATGGAGAACTGATCAGCTTCTCCACCTGCTCCTGCGTTTTATGGCAGAAGGAACAGCGTAACGGCTCTTCCGGTGTGAACCGTTTCACTGATTAGGCTCCCTTGGTTCGGATTTCACCACACCCCAGACGAATGTACTTTGTATTCTAAATCGGAATCCGGCCGGGCGGCAGGGAATCATCTGTTTGGGTACTAACCCTTTGGAACGGCAATTACCTGTGCTTCGTAATGATTTCGTCCACGATGCCGTACGCCTTCGCCTGTTCGGCCGTCATGATGAAATCGCGTTCCACATCTCGCTCTATCTTTTCCAGCGTTTGACCCGTGTGGCCGGCCAGCAGCTTGTTGAGCGATTCGCGCGTGCGGATGATCTCTTTCGCGTGAATATCAATGTCCGTCGCCTGGCCTGACAGGCCAGACATCCAAGGCTGGTGGATCAATACCCGTGAATTCGGCAGCGCGTAGCGCTTTTTCGGCGTGCCGGACGCCAGCAGCACGGCAGCGATCGAGGCAGATTGCCCGATGCAGTAGGTAACCACGTCGGGACGCACAAATTGCATCGTATCGTAAATCGCCATGCCCGCGGAAATCGAGCCGCCCGGCGAATTGATGTACACCGAGATATCCTTCTCAGGGTCTTCCGAGGCCAGAAACAATAATTGCGCTGTGACCAGGTTCGCCACGTGGTCGTCGATCGGCGTACCGATGAAAATAATGTGGTCCTTCAGCAGCCGCGAATAGATGTCATAGGCCCGCTCGCCGCGGTTCGTCTGTTCGACGACCATGGGAACGAGCGTGGTGGCGTACGGAGTCGCGTCGTCTGTATATTTCATTGGAAGTGTCTTTGCGCGCTGAGGAGCCCGAACCAGATATTACTCTTCACGTTTGGCTGTCTTCTCGATTCGGGTATTGCTGTAGAGCCACTCGATTGTTTTGTCGCTTCGCAACTTCGACTTCATCCTATCGAGCGCTCCCTGCTTTGTCAAGCGAGCCCGCAGTGACGTTGCCGATTCGCCACTGTGTTCCGCCAGCGCATTTATTTCCTTTTCGACGTCTTCGTCGGTTGCTTCGATTTTTTCCGCGTCGGCGATTCGGTCAATGATCAGCTCGGCCTTCACGTCGTCCACCGCGCGATCGTGCTGTCCCTTTCGGAGCGAAACCCAATCCACGTTCACTGCGCGGGGATCGACTCCCTGAGACGCCAATGACCGTACCGTACGTTCCAGCCGCACATCCATCTGATGCTCGACCAGCGCTTCGGGAACCGGAAAATCGTGCTTTTTTACCAGCGTTTCCAGGATCTTTTCGCGCGCTTGCGCCGACTGCCGCGCTTCCTTATCGGCTTCCAGATTATCTTGAATTCTCTTGCGCAGCTCGGCGATGGTAGTCACGCCGCCCACTTCCTTGGCCACCTCTACCGCGAATTCGTCATTCAGTTCCGGGAGCTTCTTTTCCTTGATGGCTTGCACTTCTACGGTGTAGTCGTAGGTCTTGCCTTTGAGCTTCTCGTCCGGATAATCATCAGGGTACTTCGCCTGGAATTTCTTGGTCTCGCCAGAGTTCGCGCCCCGCAGATTTTCGGTGAAGCTTTCGAGGGTTTCTTCCGCGCCGATGTGGCACATGATGTTATCGGCTTCGACGGGTTCGCCTCCGCCCTCCGGCATGCCGGAAAGCTTCATGAGCGCGTAGTCGCCATCTTTTGCCGCGCGGCCCTCTACAGGAACAAACGTCGCGGCGCGCTCACGCATTTCCTTGATGACCTCGTCAACCTTGGCGTCGCCGGCGTCGAGGTCGTCCACTTGCACTTCCAGTCCCTTGTAATCGCCCAGATCGAACTCCGGGAGTACTTCAAAAATCGCACGGAATTTCAGCGGCTCGCCTTCCTTGAATTCGACCTTGTCCACTTCGGGGCGGGTTACTGGGACCAGCTTCTTCTCGTCGAGCGCCTTTTCCAGGTATTCCGGCACGAGCGATTGCACCACTTCGCCCTGAATGTCTTCGGCGAAACGACGGCGGATTAGCGTCACGGGCGCCTTGCCCGGACGGAAGCCGGGTATGCGCGCCACGCGCGCAAGATCGCGCTCTACTTTCTGACTGGCTTTGCTGACGACGTCGGCCGGAATTTCCAGCTCGATTTCGCGCTTGCAGGTTGATTCGGTCATGGGATTTTTTGCAGGGGAAGGACTGCGGAACACCCTGTTTCCAGTCTGCCTTTCACCTGTTCGAAGTTCGAGAGGGAGGACGGCAGGGAAGTGCGGCCAAACGCGACCGCATCAGAAACTCCAGTATAGAGAAACTGTGCGTGCGCGTCAACCTGATCGAGTCAGAACGGAACACGCGATTTTAGTTCGATGTGCGTCGTAACGCGCATTGAGCTTAGTGATCCGGAACACGCGCTATACTTGCAGCGGGGGGGCCAAGATGAACCAGCCAAACGAAGAGGCCGCCGCGCAATTGAAGCGCGAGCATGAGGCCGCCAAGCACAGATTGGAATCGCTGCGGGAAGAGGCGCGCAAGCTGGGCCACGAGTTCGAAGAGAAGTTAAAGCCTGAGATATTGGAAGCAGAAGTGGAACTGACCCGCCTGAGCGGCATGCTGGGACAAATCGGGCTGTAGCGATTCGCGTCCTGCAGAAGGTGAATTTGCACGAAGAGTGCGGAAGAAGGGACTCGAACCCCTACGGCCTTTCGGCCACCAGCTCCTAAGGCTGGCGCGTCTGCCAATTCCGCCACTTCCGCGGTGGACGCCTGAGTATAACATTTGCCCCGGATTTCAAGCGTTCCCACTGCTGCGCTTTGAGACAGCTTGTACGCCACAGGGGCGACGCACGTAATTCTCGATTACGCTTGCCGTTGCTCCGTGCTTTTGCTAGGCTGCGCGGCAAATGCCACACTGGGACGCCAAACCTTCCGGGAGAACTTCATGCCACATTGCACTAAGTGCGGAACGATGGTTGCCGACAACGTGGCGTTCTGCCCCAGTTGCGGCGCGCCCCAGGCGGAAGGAGTAACGACTGCCATGGCCCCCGCTACCAGCACGCAATCAGGTCTATCCGAAAATGTAGCCGGGTTGCTTTGCTACCTGCTGGGATGGATCACCGGGTTGATATTCTTTTTGACGGATAAGCGGCCGTTTGTCCGCTTCCACGCGGCGCAATCCATCGTCATATTCGGTGGTCTTCATATCATTAGTATCGTGGTCGGAATGGCCTTCGGGTTTAGCATGCTGGCGGGTGGGTTAACGGGATTCTCTCTGGGGCTTGCTCTGTTTCGGCTGCTGCAGCTTGTGGAACTGGTTCTCTGGATTCTCTGCATGGTCAAGGCGTACCAAGGCGAAAAATTCCGCGTTCCTGTCGCTGCTGATCTGGCAGATAAGATTTTCGGAAAGTCCTGAAGCTCTGCTCGATGGTAACTCCTTCAGGGACGACCAAGTTTGCAATACCGCTAATCAGGCTTGAGTAGTTCCAGTCGCGGGAAAATCACAAAGTCCCAAATTGCCGCCGCCGAATTTGCTCGCCCTCGTTCGCTCTTGACATTAGCCGACTGAACGTCCATCGTTGTTGGCTTTCCCGTACGCGGGCTTCCATGCGCGAGGGTGGTCAGGAGAGGGAATTGAAGGTCCGGGTTTGTTTCCACGATAAATGCTTCGACGGAGCCTCCTCCGCCGCAATCTTCACGCGCTTCTATAAGGAGCGGATCAATCCTGCCGCCGAGTTTTTCTACACTGGAATGACGCATAAGGCTTCGCAGCCTTTCGAGGACGGCACGTTCGACGGCGACGAAAACGCCATCGTGGATTTCAAGTATTCCAGTTCGCCGAAGCTTACTTGGTGGTTCGACCATCATCAAAGCGCGTTTCTGACGCCCGCCGACGCCGAGCATTTCCGCCAAGACCATTCCGGCAAGAAGTTTTACGATCCGACCTACAAATCCTGCACCAAGTTTCTAGCCACCATCGCGTCGGAAAAATTCGGCTTTGACGCCAAGCCCCTCGCCAATCTGATTCACTGGGGCGACATCATCGATGGCGCGCAATTCGCCTCGCCTGCGGACGCCGTCAGCCTTACAGAACCCGCCACGCAGCTGGCCCTGGTAATCGAAGCTGCGCCCGAGGCCGACTTGGTGCCCAAACTGATCCCGAACCTGGCCTATAAGTCGCTGGCGGAGATGGTCGAATTGCCCATCGTGAAAAAATATCTGGGGCCGTTGCTCGAGCGCCACCGCAAGTCACTCGATGTGTTTCGCGAACGCGCCGATTTTCGCGATGGCGTGATTTTTTTCGATGTCAGCGACTTGGATCTCGAGGGCTACAACAAATTCGTTCCGTACTTTTTGTTTCCCGATGCGCTTTATTCGGTGGGCGTGAGCGCTTCGCCGCTGCGCTCCAAAGTTTCGGTTGGCACTAATCCCTGGAAGGAAGCTTCCGCGGACGTGAATCTGGCGTCGTTGTGCGAAAAGTATGGCGGAGGTGGGCACGCGCGCGTGGCAGCTATTTCGCTCGGTCCCGGCGACCTAGTCCGTGCTCGGCAGGTGGCGCAGGAAATCGCGGCAACTCTGCGCCGGCACAAATAGATTTTTTTGTTGCCACGAATGCGGCAGGCCAATCGGGGCTGTCATTTTATGCAATCAGCGGCGGCGGTTGGGCGCTGCATTCACTCGTGTTACAATTTTTTCAGTGGGCCGGTAGCTCAATGGTAGAGCAGCTGCCTCTTAAGCAGCGGGTTGGAGGTTCGAGTCCTCCCCGGCTCACCACTTCCTTTCAATAAGTTAGCGTCTTCGGATTTATCCGAGATGAAGAATCGTGCCAAGTTTTGTGCCGCACCTGGCTCAAAATCTGCCCCGCTTAGATTCGCTACTGCATGCTGTTTGGCTTCCATCCGAATGTTCGAGGGAAAACGTCAGGTAAGAGCAGCTGCGCCACAGGCCCACGATTGAAGGCAAAAAGCCGACGCCCGCCAAATCGGGATCGGGGCAGGCACCGAATTCATTTTCGCCGCCGGCATTTCACGCCGACGCGCCACCTAACATCCCAGGTGCCAAGACTAGGATTCCAGCAGAGCCCGTAACTTGTGAGCATATCTGCGACTCGACGTGACCACCGTTCCTTCTGCCAGTATGATGTCGTATACCCCATCGAACATCGGACGAATCTCGCTAATGCGGGCACTGTTCACGATGGCCGACTTCCGCACTCGGATGAAATGGTGTGGCGCCAACTTCTCTTCCAAGTGTGCCAGGGTTTCCCGCAACAGGTGACTGTCGCTGGCGGTGTGTATGCAGGCATAGTTTCCCGTGGCTTCGATCCACAAAACGTGGGAAACGGGAACAAAGAAAATCCGCTTCTTGTCCTTTACCACAAAGCGTTCCAACGGGCGGAGACTACGGAGGGATTGGAGCAGTGGTTCGAGACCGCGATTTGCTTTCCCGCGCTGTTCGAGGACCTGGCGCGCGTGAACCAGGGCCTTGGCAAATCGCTTCTTATCGTACGGTTTCAAGAGATAGTCCACAGCGTGCACTTCGAATGCGCGAATGGCATGCGCATCGTAAGCCGTGACGAAGATATATACCGGAGCAAGGCCGGTCGATGGCTCCACATTTTCGATGACTCCAAAACCATCCAGATCAGGCATCTGCACATCGAGAAAAACGATGTTGGGATGAAGTTCATTGATCTTCTCCACCGCACTTATTCCGTTCGCCGCCTCGCCTACAACTTCAATGCTGTTGTGTTCGGCCAGATAGCGACGGATACCGCGCCGGGCGATCGGTTCGTCATCGACGATGAGGACTCGTGTCTTCATGCGAACTCCTCAGTGGAATGGTGATGATGGCTTCGCAGCCTCGACCGTTGCCCCCTTTAAGTTCCAGCGACGACTCCTCGCCGTAGAGCTGTTTCAAGCGTGACTGGATGTTGGTGAGTCCGACGCCGAAGCGCAGCCGCGATCCCGGTGCCGGACCCGGGCCATCATCGCGAACGCAGAGCGAAACTCTGCCGTTGTGGAGCTTGGCAGAGATATCTAGCCGGCCTGCGGCGGAATCGACGCTGAAACCGTGCTTGATCGCATTCTCAACCAGTGGCTGAAGCGCCAGGCTCGGTACATAGACTCCGAGAAGGTCAGGTGGGACGTCCATCTGAACTTTCAAGCGATCATGAAAGCGTGTCTGTTCGATCTCCAGATACTTGCCGACGAACTCGAGCTCGCTCTGCAAGGTGATCTCGTTCTCCCGCCGTTCCAGGGCCATGCGCAGCAAGTCGCCGAGGCAGACTAGCAGATGGCTCGCAGCATCCACGTCTTCCTGCATCAGGATTCCAATGGTGTGAAGACTGTTGAACAAGAAGTGCGGATGTAGCTGGCTCTTCAGGTTCTGAAGTTCGGCATGGGAGAGCTGCATCTCCAACTGCGCTGCTATCGTCTGGCGCTCCATAGCGGCCTGGTAAAAGTGGATCGACTGATACAATCCCACAACTAACCAGTAGGTAAGCATGCCAGTGAAGCTCATAGATAAAACACTGACTGCGAACGGCGAGAGAAGGTCCAGCGCGCCCGGATCGGGTATGCGAAAAACGGACCGCAGAAGTCCAAAGCTCAGCACGTATTCGGTGACAGCTGCCAGGGGAGCCATGATGAGCGACGTGATTGCGTGGATCGCTATATGCGGTACAACCCTCGGCCCCGTCAACGGGAACCGTTTGGCCAGAGCAATCACAAGCGGTGTGTACGCCGCCCATACGTACCAGTAGACAAGTTCGAGCGCACCCAGGGTCACCCAGCTGACGTGGGAACCCATTAACTTCACCAGCACGACCCTGCGCACGGCAAATAACAGTCCTACGATCGTCCACGCACACAGGATCAAAATCCATCTCGCCCGTCCCATATTTGGTGTGGTCTGCGGCAATGGGTGTGTCAACCCTCCGGCACGGATTATAGCTGAACCTTCGAAAGAGACATCACTGAGGACAGGGCCGTCCTAAGCGCGTAGTGCTCTTTGATGGCCAACTCTGACCGCTTGTCTCATTTCGGACGCCGCATGTCACTTTTCCTGCAAACACTGGTTCTTCACGACATATTGTCCAGTCCGCAGGACCATCGACAGGGCATCGATTCAATGCGCTTGCGATAGGAAAGGCAGGAACCATGAAACTTAATAGCTGGAAAGCTAAAGTCTGGAAATTTACGGGATGGTCTGTTTGCGGCTTGGCCCTGGTTGCCTTTGCCGCTGGATCGCTCACTACTGCTCGCTGGATGCACGTGAATCCAGTGAGCGCCGCCAGCGATCGCGTCTTTGAGCTTCGCGTTTATCATGCCGTGCCGGACAAACTGCCGGCGCTGGAGTCTAACTTTCGCGACACATGGTCCAAGCTGCTCGCCAAACACGATCTGAAGGTTGTGGGTTACTGGGTGCCCGAGGGGGCGCCCGCCTGGGACAACACATTCATCTACCTCGTGGCTCATTCCAGCCGGGAGGAAGCGAAAAAGAACTGGGATGCGATGCGGGCAGACCCCGCAACTCAAGAGATGCTGAAATCCGAGCAGGCCGACAAGCTGGTTGAGAAAGTTGACTCGACTTACATGCGGCCGGAGGATTTCTCACCCATGAAGTAGTCTCGCATTTGAATCGCAAAGCAAGAAACGCGGCGTTGAGATCTGCATTCGGAGTTAAGAGCAGCAAGCACGAGTCGTTTAAATTGACATAGAGGAGTTCCACATGAAGAAGAATCTGACTCAGTACGCAGTGTGCGCGCTTGCGATCGCTCTGTTGGTGGCGTTCGCGCAGGCGCAGCCGGCAGGATTGCAGGCCGCCTTCGCAAAAGATGCCGGAACGCTTTCCGACAAATTCACCGGACTCGCGCGCGTTATGTCGGGCAAGTACGACTGGAAGCCCGGCCAGGGCGTTCGCTCCGTCGGCGACGTGTTCAACCTGATCGTTACGGAGAATGGCCTGCTCGCAGGCGTGCTCTCGGGCACACCGAATATGGGGGCAAAGCCCGCGCCCATCACCGATCCGGAGAAAATGCAGGAAGCTCTGAAGGATTCTTACGCCGACCTGCAAAAAGCGATTACGGGACTTTCCGACAACGACCTGCAGACGCCTGTGAAACTGTTCGGAAGAGACATGACGAAGCAGGGCGCGCTGTTTCTGATTCTCGAAGATCAACACGAGCATCTCGGGCAGTCGATCGCGTACGCGCGCACCAACGGCGTGGTTCCGCCCTGGTCTAAGTAGGAGCGCCGCGCGCGGTTTGGCCCGGTTCTCATCGCATAGCGCACCGGTTGACTTAATAGAACAAGGAGATGAGCTCATGATTCGTAGCTGCAATCTCATATTGTGTTGTTTTCTTATGGGAGTGACGCTCAATGCGAGCGCACAGCAGTCTACTCCTGCCGCACCTGTGCCGCCTCCGCCCGTGGGAACACTTGCGGGGCATCCAGACTGGCCTGCGGCAAAGAATCCGGGCGACGTAGACACTGTGGACCATCTGGTAGCTGCGCTCTATGACGTGGTCTCCGGCCCAGCCGGACAGCGCGACTGGGACCGCTTCCGCGCGCTGTTTGTGCCCGACGGTCGGCTTGCCTGGATTGTTCCGGAGTCTGCGGCCACAAAGGATGCACCGGCACGCAAGGGTGATGCCGTTTTCCT
>JBEKHD010000033.1:0-101399 GCA_050012455.1 Candidatus Acidiferrales bacterium
CAACCTGCCGCAGCAGGGTCACGATCTGTTCCGGCTTGTATTTCTTCATCGGCATACCAGCTTCCCTCCAGAGTGAATTCTCTCTCACTCCCGCTGGTACAAAAAACCCCGGTCAGGTCACGCTGCGTAACCGCCACACGGCATTCAAAAATTGAGGTTTTGGGATTCTATTGACCGCACAAAACGGCACTTTTGAGGTCCGGTGCCGCCTTTCCGCCAACTAGACCGCGCTACAGGCTCCGCATCCCCGATTACTTGCCGATTTAGAGCGCACTCCAACCGACGCAAAAAATGTGGGCACGCGGCTTTTATGTATGTAGAGGGAGGCCGCTGGCCACTATGTCTAAAAATGGAAAAAATTATGGAAGCAGCAAGAAACGCGCTAGGGTAACGGCGCGGGCTTTAAACGGTTCTTCTAAAAGGAGAATCGTTATGCAGCGTCGCCGTCACCAGAAGGGCCAATTGATTCAAACCGAAACTGGGTACGCCGTCAGGTTTTACGAAAGCGGTGAAGGACACCGTCGTCGCGTGCAGACGTGGCTGGGAGACTTCAAGCAGCTTCCCAATCCCACGGCTGCAAAGAATGCGATGGATGCTGTGCTATTCACTGTCAATCAGAATCCCACGGCGAATCCGCAACCTAACACAACAACCTTTCGTGTGTTCGCACAGCGATGGCTTACAGATTGCGAGCATCGGAAGCAGAAACCCGTTAAACCGAGCGTGCGAAGCAACTGGGACGGGATCTTGACCAACCATCTCAATCCGATGATTGGCGAAATTCCACTCGCCGAGTGCGGCAACCGGATAATGCGGTCCATCGTGGAACGTCTGACAAAGAAACGCCTGTCGCCAGCAACGATCAAGAACATCACGTTGGTCGTAAAGCTGGTCCGGGCTTCCGCCATCAATGAGGATGGCGACCAGATTTTACCAATCAAATGGAACCGCCGGTTCATTGACGCGCCGATGGTAGATACCACCAGACAACACAAGCCCGCGTTCACGGGAGAGCAGGTGACCAAAATCGTGCAGGCCGCAAGCGGCAGACTGCGAATGGCAGCCGTACTACTCGCCGCCAGCGGATTGCGAATTGGAGAACTGCTGGCCCTGGAATGCAGGCACGTCGGTGAGTCGTCTATCGAAGTGGGTCAAGCGGTGTGGGGAGGCAAGGTGGGAACGCCGAAGACGCAAAATGCCTACCGCGTCGTTGACTTGCACCCGGACGTTGCCGACCTGCTACGCAAGTACATCGGTGACCGCAAGAAAGGGTTCGTTTTCAGAACCAGCAGCGGAAACACCCTGAGTCCATCTAACCTGCAACGGCGTGAGCTGAACCCGATTCTGGACAGCCTTAAAATCGCCCGGTCTGGCTTCCATAGCTTCCGGCGATTTCGGAACACGCATTTGCGGCAGCAGCATTGTCCCCCCGGAATTTTAACGTTCTGGATGGGACACGCCGACCCGTCAATGAGCAGCCACTACGACCGCAGTCGAGAGGATGTACAGTTCCGGCGGGACGTGGCAAAGGCAATGGGCCTTGGATTCCAGCTTCCAACTGCCACTCTAACGGGCGCTATTGGGCGTCAAGAAAAAGAGGTCGAAACGGAGGCAGTCCCTTGCCAGTCCCGGTAAACATTGGTGAAAAGGATGGTAGGGGCGGTGGGGATCGAACCCACGACCTTCGGCTTAAAAGGCCGCTGCTCTACCACTGAGCTACGCCCCTACATACTTGTAAACATCTTACACGGAAACAATTTCGCGGACCTAGGAGGAATTGGGGTGCGCGGAAGTGTGCCTTGTAGCGTGGTAGCGCAAGACCTGTACTTCAGCGGCTGAAGCCGCACTTGCTTTGCTGGGCTTATGTGTTGGCTGAAGCCACGACCTACAAAGATCCGGAAGTTGCCAGACGAACTCTGTGGGTGGTGCGCAACCGACCGCGCACTAAATTGCGCCGATATGAGAACCAAATCAACGGCGCGCAGCGAAATCGGGAGCTGCGTGGCGCTTAGTCCGAAGACGGAGCTTCGCGCGGAATGGGCACCGCGATGGCGCGCTTTCGTTTCCAGACGTAATCTTTGCGCAGCTTCGCCTGGTGTTTGGTCACTTGTACTTCGAGTTCGGCGAACGCGGCCTTCGCGCTGCCAAGCACGTCCGCCCCCACGCCGGTCGCGTGCAGCGTGCCGGTGGGCAGGTTCAGATTCAACGAAAAATTGAATTCGGTTTTACGGGGCGTTTTTTCGAGCGAGCCGTGCAACAGAACCAGATCGGGAGAATAGCGCTTCAGTATGCGATCCAGCTTTGCAGCGTGGCGCGCGGTTTCGTGTTCAATGATGGCATGATGTTCGGCTTCCACATGGCTGTAGGTTATTTTCATCGGGGCACCCTGGTGTGTCGTTTATTGCGGATGGAAAAAGTCTTCGCATCGAGGCAAATTCAGCATAGCGCTGCGTAACGCTGGTTGCAACTGCACTGCGCTGAAATTCTTGCGGTGAAGCGTGCCACTCTTAAGGTTCCTTAATGAAACGCGGAGCGAACTGGCGCGACCGTGGCAATATTTGACAGTCTCCGCCGGAGCGGAATACGCTCGACGAGCGGTGATGCAGAGATTTTAGAGCAGACATGGTCGCGAAACAGAAAACCGCGGAAACGAATCCGGCGCGTATCCTTGTGGGCCCGGCTGGATGGTCCTATTCCGATTGGAAAGGGATTCTATATCCGCTCCGCCGTCCAAAAGGATTTCACGAAGCCGCCTATCTGGCGGATTTCTTCGACACCATCGAAATCAATACTTCGTTCTATCACCCGTTGAAGCCGGAGTTCGCCGCGCAGTGGCTCGAGCACATCGCCACGAATCCGCGCTTCCTTTTTACCGCGAAACTCTGGCAGAAATTCACGCATGAAGCAGATGCGACCACCGAGGATGTGAAAATCGTCCGCGCGGGATTCGATATTTTGCGCGACGCGAAGCGGCTGGGTGCGGTGCTGCTGCAGTTTCCTTTCTCGTTCCACAACACGCCTGAAAATCTGGGGCGACTGAATCACATTCTGGATGACTTCGGCGTCTACCCGCTGGCGGTGGAAGTCCGCCACGCTTCGTGGGCGAAAAAAGAGTTCTACGAGCTGCTGCACCAACGCGGGGTGGGATTCTGCAACATCGATCAGCCCGTGATCGGGCGCTCGATCCGGCCCAGCGAACGCGTAACTTCTCCAATCGGCTACGTGCGCCTGCATGGCCGTCGCTACGACACCTGGTTCAGCGATGACCCGGCCTCGCCGCCATCGGAGCGCTACAACTATCTATACACCGAGGAAGAGCTCGAGCCCTGGGCCAAACGCATCGAGCACGTAGCCGAAAACGCCCGCACGACGTTCGTCGTGACCAACAATCATTTTGAGGCGAAAGGAATTGTGAACGCGCTGCAGCTGATTCATTTGTTGACGGGAAATAAGGTGAAAGTCCCGGACACTCTGCGCGCGCATTATCCCCAGCTGGAAACAATTGCGAACGAGCCTTCAGCCGAGCCGACGCTGTTCCCCATGCCGCCAAAATAGACGAAGCTCCGCGCTTGGCACGAGAATGAAAGGACGCATTCAAGGATTTCGTAACCGCGACCCGCAGACCGACGTCGGTTATTTCCAAAACACAGATGGCGCACTAAAGTGCGCCGCTACAAAGGCTGACGCAACGGCAAACCAGACCCAAAGGCTGCCCGGTTCGATAAAACTGAACCGGCCGCTACAGGGTCAGAATCAAAAACGATGGACTGGCGCGATTTTTCCGAACGTTGGCTCCACCGCGTGGTTGGAAGCCGTTACTTCTTGAAGAGATCTTCGAATGCCTTGCGCGCGTCGTTCGGACGTCCGGGGTTTGTGGTCGCCGGAGCGGCGCTGGCGTAAGTTACGGGCGAGGTGTCTTTCTCCACGGTCATGCGAAATTCAAAGAACGTGCAATCGTTCTTGGCGTCTTTTTTGGCGATGCGTTCGGGAATCGGCTGGGTGCACTCGAACTGCTTGCCGGTATCGAAGTGAACGCATTGTTTGCAGCAATGCAGTGCGGTGTGGCAGCGAGGGCATTCAGCGTTTGGATCGAATCCGGGCGCCAGAACCGCACCGCAGCTCGAGCAACGCGCCCTCATTACCGTGCCAACCATGCGCGGAGTGCGCGGGCCCATGGAATCCTGCTTCGGCCGCGGCTCGCCGCTCGGCGGGCGCTCGCTTCGCTCTCGTTTCTTTTCCTGCGCGTCGCGGTCGCTGTAGCCCCTCTGCTTATACTTCCGGTCCATCGGACCTCCTAAGGGGTCAATTCATGTTGCTCCGAATGGTTTTCTGGCCGTGACGATTTCACAATCGGGTGTGGAAAGGTCATCGAATCGAGCGCGGAAAAATCTCACGACCGCCGCGGGGAGAATTGCTCCGACACATACCGCCGTGGTCGAGTCGGCGGAAGCGCTTTCCATCCGCCGCTGGGAGCAGCTTATGCACACACTGGCCGAAACCGGGATGCCTGTCAGGTAGAAAATCAGCGCGAGTACCGCGATTTCGTGGCTGCCAAGAGCGGCAGCCATCCTCTGTATAGAACACCCCTGCAGCGGAAATTGCAACATGCATTTTCATCTTGTCGCTTGAATCTGGAACAAGCGGATGGAAGATCGTCCGGCCACGAAAGGCGGCAGCCGCCAGTAGCACATCGTTCGCATTGCCCAATGCACTCACGAACGCGCTCCGTTGTTCCGGCCGGCCCAATATTTGCAGAGGCCTTCGAACGGCAAATCCGGCAGGAGGAACGTGCGGGGCTCGCCGCGGTCCGCCAGCAGAGCCTCCGCCGCCAGGTAACCGCTGCGCACAGCGCCCTCCATCGTCGCGGGCCAGCCGGTGCGCGTCCAATCTCCGCCCAGGTACAAATTCGCGAGGGGGATTTTCTGGCCAGGGCGCCAGCGATCGGAACCCGGTTCGGGCGAGAATGTCGCGTTTACTTCTTTGATCACGGTGGCCTTGCGCAATTGCGCTTCGCGCGTCAGCGGCAGCACGTCGGCGAGTTCGCGGCGGCACAATTCGATGATTTCCTGCCGGGAGCGCGGAATCAGATCGTAAGAGGCGCTGATCACGAGCTGCAGGTACTGTCCGTCACCCTCAACCGTGGCGGCCCGCTCCCCGCTTGGACGCATCGCGTCGTGAATCGTTTCAGCGGGCTTGTACAAGAGCGTCTTGTTGAAAACCCACTGCGTCGTGTGGTCCAGCAGCGTCAGAAACGGCTCGGTCATCACCTGGCGGTCGTACCAAAGGTGCACGCCGGTGATGGGAGACGTTTTGAGATGCCGCAAGCCCTCGAGCGGCGTGTTCGTTTCGGTGCAATCTGGAGGCAGTAAGTCCAGCAGCGCGTCGTGCGGCACCGCCGAAACGCAGGCGTCGGCGAAAATTTCCGTTCCGTCATCGAGCACCGCGCCGGCGAAACAATTGCCCAGCACGCGAATCTCGCGAATTCCGCAGCGCAGCCGCACTTCCCCGCCCTGCCGGACAATCGCTTCGCGGCAGCCTTCGTACAGATCGGCGAGCGGCACTGTGGGGATTCCCACGCGGTAGCCTGTGCTATTCCCCAGAAACGCTTTCCAGAATACTTCGATCCCGTAGCGCGCATCGGTGCGCGCCAACTCTTCATCGAGTGCGCTGACCAGCACGACGCGCCAGAATCTTTCAATCGCGTCGGCGGTCTGATTCATGCGGTGCAGCCAATCCAGCATCGAAATGCCTTCGATGCGCGGCGGGTTTCCGCCGGAACGCGCGATGGCCAGCATGGCGTTCGCAATCGCGCTCTTATCGGCAAGCGTGAGAGCCCGAAACAGCAGGAACGACGGCGCCATGTGCAAGGGCGGCGGCAGTGGCGCGGCTTCGATGGTGGAACGCTGGCCCAGCGCGTCCGCAAAATACAGGCGATCATAGAAACGAATCTTTTCGCTCGCGCCAACACGCGAATAAAAGTCCGCTAAATTCGTGCAGCAACCGAGTGTGACGTGCTGGCAATTGTCCACCTCGCTGCCGTCGGGCAGCGTGTAGGAAGTGGCGCGACCGCCCAGATGCGGGCGTTTTTCCAGCAGCCGGACCTGCAGGCCCGCTTCAGCCAGCGCGACGGCGGACGACAGACCCGCCAGTCCGCCGCCGATTACTAGAACGCTTTGCGAGGACATCACCCTTCCACCAGCCATCCCGTCGCGCCGCGAGGCCCGCCGTCAGCAGATATTGGATTTTTTCCGCACTGGAGAGCGAAATGCGCGCGGAGAATACGTCGAATTCGCGCTCTTCGATGCGCGCGAGCAGACTGCTGTAGGTGCGAACGAGCGCCCAGAGCGTGGCCCGGCTGTCCGCATTGACGCGCGAGACGAGCGGCGCGCCTTCCTGATACATCTGCCACGCGCGCTCCGCTTCGAAGGCGAGCAATTCCTGCAGCTTGGGCGTGACGGGACCGCGCAATTCTTCCGCGCTTGTGCCGAATCGATCGAGATCTTCCTGCGGAAGATAAATTCGCCCCATCGCGTAGTCGCTGCCGACATCGCGAATGATATTTGTCAGCTGGAACGCCAGCCCGAGCCGCTCGGCGAGATCGGGGGCCTTCGGATCGCTGAATCCGAAGACGTGCAGGCACGTGAGCCCTACGGTTCCGGCCACGCGATAGCAATATTCGCTGAGGCGATCGAACGTCGCGTACGTTGAGACGGTGAGATCCATTTCCGCGCCCAGAATCAGATCGTGAAAATATCGCGTGGGGATCTGGAAGCGTTCGATGGTGTCAGCCAGCGCCGGAAGCACCGCGTGGCCGTTTGTCCGGCCGCCGATCGCCTGGTCCAGCATTCCACGCCAACGCGCGAGTGCTTGGCGCTTGGATTCCAGGTCGCCCGGCTCATCCGACACATCGTCAATCAGGCGCATGAAAGCGTAGAGCGCGCAAAGCGCATTGCGTTTTTCCTTGCGCAGCCCGAAAAAGGTGAGATAGAAGCTACTGCGCGCGGCGCGCGCGATGCGATTACACTCCGAGTAGGATTCGCGAACCGCTGCGGTATAGGGATGGAGTTTGATGACGTCATGGTCGCTCAGAGCGATCTCACGCGCAGCGTCGTTCGATCCCGGCGCGTTTTTTGCAGCCTTACTTTGTGCCGCACGCTGCGAATCTCCGCCGCGCGAAAATGCGCTGAGCGCAAGAGTCTTCCCCAAAAGCCTGGCCTGAGTCCATTTGCTCAGCGACGGCCGATGCTCCAGCGTGTTGTATCCGGCCGCTTCAATTGCATCCAAAATCGCGATCCCCCCGCGCCTGAACATTTCCAAATCCACATGCAGGAACCGTTCGACGGTATGCGCCAGCGGCTGTCCGGCACGAAATAGCTCTCGTGTCCGCGCGATCAGCGAGGCCATCAGCGCCGTATAACGCGCGTCGAATCGCTTGGCGACGATATCCTCTTCGGTCAAACCATGCGCCGCGAGCGCTTCCAACGGAATGTAGATGCGGCCCTTTTCCAGGTCGCGCGACACGTCCTGCCAGAAATTTGCCAGCTGCAGCGCCGTGCATGTGTAATCCGAAAGTTTCTGCCGCGCCTCGTCCCGGTAACCGCATAGAAAAAGCACGAGCCTGCCGACGGGATTTGCCGAGTACACGCAGTAATCGAGCACTTCGTCCCAAGTGGCGTAGCGATGAACGGCCTGATCCTGCCGAAAAGCGCGCAGCAAATCGCAAAACGGCTGCAGCGGAATATCCTTCGCGCGAATCGTCTCGCGCAATGCAATGAGCACCGGATGCGCGGGACCCACGCCATTCTCGTAGATCAGCCGCAACTCGTATTCCCACGCGTCAAGCAGTTTCAGCGCGCGCGCGGAATCAGCCACTTCATCGCCCAGATCGTCCGACCAGCGGCAGTATGCGTAAACATTGTAGAAATGCTGGTGCAGATGATGGGGCAGCAACCAGGAAACGACATTGAAATTTTCGTAGTGGTGCGTCGCCAGCCAGCGCGTGTAGCGCTCGGCTTCCGCAGGAGCGCAATTCGCCTGCGGCAGATTGCGCGCGATTTCAAGTTCCGGTGTGGGCAGCATGGTGCCCTGACCTGCGAAAACGTCAGGGAATTACAGCAGTCTTCAATTCGCCATTTCTGTTCTTCATGTCCTGAAATACTTTCGGCAATCCTTCCAGGGTCACCTCGCCGGTGATGAAGTCGCTGGAGCGAATTTCGCCGCGCGCAATCGTGTCCATGGCTTCGCGCATGAACTGTGGTGTGTGATGGAAAGTGGACTTGATGGTGATCTCGGAATAATGCAGCGCCGCGGGATCGATCTTCACTTCGGTACCCGTGGGGCAACCGCCGAACAGATTCACGGTTCCGCCCTTGCGCACCATCTGCAAAGCCCATTCCCAGGTGATGGCGCGGCCGACGGCTTCGATCACCGAATCGGCACCGCGGCCGCCGTCGGTGAGTTGCCGAACGAGTTCGACTGGATTTTCGATCTTGTCCACGTCGAAGGCGGCGATCGCACCCAAACGCTCGGCAGCGCGCATCTGGCTCTTGCGCTTGCCGATGGCAATCACGCGGACCTTGCGCTGCGAAAGAATGCGGATGAATTTCAATCCGATGGGCCCGCAACCGATGACGACAACCGTATCGCCGGGATGCACGCCCGTCTCGCGGATTCCGCGCAGGACGCAAGCCAGTGGCTCGGCCATGGCGGCATCCTTAAAGGAGATACCATCGGGAATCTCGATCATGTTCTGGCGCACGATGCGCCCCGGAATGCGGATGTACTCCGCGTAGGCGCCATTATTGAAAAGCAAATCCTCGCAAAGATTCGGCTGGCCCTTGCGGCAGAAGAAACACGAATTGCACGGCGCGGAATTTGCCGGTAGCACGCGCATGCCCGGCTGCACGCCGCCGTTCACATTCTTGCCCGTTTCTTCGATCACGCCGGCAAGCTCGTGGCCGAAAAGCGAAGGAGGCTGAATCATGCGCGCGTGATATCCGCGCTTCCACACTTTGAGATCGGTTCCGCAGGTCAGCGCGACAGCGACGCGCACCAGGACTTCGTCGTCACCGATCTTGGGGATATCTACGGTCTCAATCTTCAGATTTTCAGCGCCGTACAATACCGCGGCGTTCATATGCCCACTGCCCTGCCTATGAGTGCTCATTCGTGCCTTATGACTACTTTCAAAGTATTATCCTTGGGATGCGCGGCCAATTCCAGTGCCGCGGAAATCTGCTCCAGGGGAAAGCGATGGGAAATCAATTCGCGCACGGGCAGGCGCCGCTCGAACACCAGCGCCGCGGATTCCGCTTGATCGTCAACGGATGCGCTGTAGCTCCCCAGAATTTCTTTTTCTTCCACTCCCACCGCCGCTGCTGGAAACTCTAGCCGCAGGACCGGATCGTTATGGGCAAACAGTAACACGCGTCCGCCCGGTCGCGCGAGTGCCAGGGCCTCCGGCACCAATGATGGGTTGGGCACAGCCACCAGTACGGCATCTGCCCCCCGCCCTCCGGTACGCGCGCGAATTTCCTGCTGCAAATTTCCGGTCGCGGGATCAAAAACTTCTTTCGCGCCAAAACGCAGGCTCGCGGCGCGGCGTCCCGGCATGGGATCACTGGCATAAATTTCCGCGCCTTCGTATTTCGCCAGAATCATCAGCAGCATCCCGATGGGGCCTTGCCCGATGACAAGGACCTGTTCGCCCGCGGCGATACGCGCTTTGCGAACTGCTTTCAAACACGTGTTCACCGGTTCGACGAACGTGGCTTCCTCGAAGCTGACATCGGCGGGCAGCGCGACCATCCCGCGTTCGACAATCCAGGGCATCGCGCGCACGTACTCCGCGAAGCCGCCGCCGTTGGGATCGAATCCCGCCGTCAGGCCCGTCTTCTTATAACCCGCGCACTGCGAAAAAAGTTTCCGTTCGCAGTAAAAACAATTGCCGCACGGGATGTGATGAAAACTCACAACGCGATCGCCGGGTTTAAACTTGGTTACGCCCGCGCCGACTTCTACCACGGTGCCGGCCAGTTCGTGGCCCAGAATCTGCGGCGGCGGAACAAAACCGTGATGGATTTTCTTGATGTCCGTGCCACAGATTCCGCACGCCGCAACGCGGAACAGCAATTCACCTTCGCCAAATTCCGGAATGGGCACGGATTCGACGACCACTTGCCCCTTGCCGCGATACACACCGGCGCGCATGTGGCCGCGCTTGGGTTGACGCGCCTGGTGCGATCCGATTTGTTCGATGGTTTGGCTCATCTTCTTCAAATTCTCGCCGGCTATGGCGCCGCTACTCCGGAGGGCCGCTCTAGAATTTGAAATCTCTGCGATACGGTCGCGATGTACTTATCTAAAAATCGGGCCAGCGATTCCGCCGCCGCTTTGCTGTTCTGTCCTAGCCGCACCAAATCCGGGACCGCTGTTGGATGCAGCGCCACCTGCCCCAGGACGCGCGGAATACTCACTTGCCCTTCGTCGGTAAAGATTCGGTTCATATCGAGCGGCAACTCGTCATCAACCGTGTCGCTGATGGCACGAATAGCAACCGCCGGAATTGCGTACGCGGCGGATTCCAGGAGTATCTCAAAGCTCTCCATCTCGACGGCGTCCGAGTGCTCACCCAAGTGGCGCTTTTCTTCCGCGCTACCGACCACGCGCACGGCACTGTAGAACCGCTCGACCAACGTCGCGCCGCACTCCTCTGCAAACGAAAGCAATGGCGCGCTGCTCGTCAGTGTATTGCCGTTCGCATCCGTCAGCTCAGCTTCGGTGCGAATAGAGCGCGCCGCCAGAACTTGCCCGATTTGATATGCAGCCTTAAGCGCGCCCGCGAGCCCAGAAGAAACGCACAAATTAATCGACTCGGGATCGCTACCTAAAACTTTGGCGACTTCCAAGTGGGCCTGCTTCGGTCCGGCGCCCGTCAAAACGACTCCCACTTGAGCGAAGCCAACTTCCGCGCAAAATACGTTCGCTTCACCCCACTTGCCAGGGCGGAATTTGCGCATCGCGCGCCATGGCGCAAATTCATTTTCGAGCGCGAAGGTGACGAGTATTCTCATAGTGCTGCTCTACGCCGCTGCGGCCTCCGCCACGCGCTTGCTTCCGGCGCGAGTCGCAATGTAGCCGTGTTCTTCGTACCAGCGCACGGCGCGCTCCAGGGCTGCTTCTACTTTTCCCGGCTTATAGCCCAATTCCCTCGCCGCCTTGTCGCTTTCAACAAACATTTTATGGCGCGACATTTTCACGCCTTCCACCGGAATCCGCGGCTCGCGCCCCGCCAGGCGCGAGTAGAATTCGTCGGCATAGCCGGCCGCCAGCGCGATGCCATGGGGCAAACGCAGGCGCGGCGCCGGACGCCCGGTGATCGCCGAGAGCGCATCCAAGATTTGCTTCAACGTCATGTTGCGCGCGCCGAGAATATAACGCTCACCGATGCGGCCCTTCTCAGCAGCGAGCAGGTGGCCCGCAGCCACATCTTCCACCGCAACTACGTTCAAACCAGTGTCCACATACGCCGGCATCTTTCCCTGCAGAAAATCCAGAATGATGCGCCCGGTCGGAGTCGGTTTCCAATCACCGGGACCCACTGGAGCCGTGGGATTCACGATCACCACCGGAAGCCCCGCGCGCGCCGCATCGATCGCCACTTGTTCCGCCAAAAACTTGGAGCGTTTGTAATGCCCGATCATTTCCGCAAGCGTCGCCTGGGTCGCTTCGTTCGGCAGGGCGCCATGGCGCGGCACGGCAATAGTTGCAACGGTGCTGGTATATACGATGCGCTCGACGCCCGCGCGTTGCGCCGCCGCCAACAATCGCCGCGTGCCTTCCACGTTGCTTTCGTAAATCTCGGCGGGCTCGGGCGTCCACAGGCGGTAATCGGCCGCCACGTGATATACGCGCCGCACGCCCTGCATCGCGCGCTCCAGCGACACCGCATCGCCTAGATCGCCTTCAAACGGCTCGACGGGAAGACCTTCCAGCAGCGCGAGTTTGCTGCTGCGGCGCACCAGCACGCGCACAGGCTCTCCGGCAGCGACGAGTTGCCGCGCAACATGGCTTCCCACAAACCCCGTGGCGCCGGTAACGAGTGTAGTCATAGGGGGCGGCAAACCTGGTCGTGCCCAACCGATCTTCCCGGGCAGATGACCGATCTGCGGTTACATGCGACCAACATAGCCGCGTTCAAGGGAGCATTGAAGATTCTCGCGCTGCGGAAGCCGCAGCGGCGATCTACAGCGAGCGAGGTACGCATGGCCTAGGTCCGCAGTCCGTCGCGGCTTTGCAATTCCTCGGCAGGAATCTGCACACCGAGGAACTTGCGCCGGCCCTGGCGCAAGTTGTCGTAGCGCGCGAGGGCGTAGAGCGGGAAGGCGTTGCGGTAGATGTGATACTTCAGGTAAAAGACGCACGGAAATCCCGTGCCAGTAAATTCATCTTCATCCCAGGTTCCGTCTTCGTTTTGATTCGCTACCAGCCACGCAATGGCGCGCTCCACACATGCATCATATGGTCCGCAAACCGCGAGCAATCCAATGATGGCCCACGCTGTCTGCGAGGCCGTGCTCTTCCCTTTTCCTTTCAGCGCGGGATCGTAATAAGAGAGAACTGATTCGCCGAATCCGCCATCGGGATTCTGCACCTTGCGCAGCCAATTCGCCGCAGCTTGGCAATCAGCGCCCTGCGACAATCCGATCGTCTCTAGCGCGCGCAGCACGCTGCTGCTGCCATAAATGTAATTGACGCCCCAACGCCCAAACCAGGGACCTTCGGGAGTCTGATCGTGACGGATGAAAGCCCGCGCCCGCTGTATCACCGGATGATTCGCCGGCCAGCCCATCTGGCCCAGGCATTCCACGGCGCGCGCTGTGACGTCCGCCGTTGAAGGATCGAGCATCGCGTTGTGGTCCGCGAACGGAATGTGATTCAGGAATTGCAGGTTGTTTTCGTGGTCGAATGCGCCCCAACCGCCGTCTTCGTTCTGCATGCTCAACAGCCAGGAAAGCCCGCGCTGCATCGAGCGGCGCAAGCGTTCGGAATCCGGGTCGGCCACGCGGCCCAGAGCCATCAGCACGAACGCGGTATCGTCTACGTCCGGATAGAACTCATTCTTGAATTCAAACGCCCAGCCGCCAGGCGCGGCATCCGGATTCTTAACTTGCCAATCGCCCGGCCCGAGAATCTGATTCGCAACGACCCAGCGCTCGGCCGCGATGAGCGACGGATGAGCGGGATCGAGCCCCGCCTCTTCGAGCGAGACCATAGCGATCGCCGTGTCCCACACCGGCGAAATGCAAGGCTGCACGCGTAGCGTATCGCCTTCGGCGATTTCGTAACGTTCCAGAAAATTAATTTCGCGCGCCACCAGCGGATCCTGCGCGTCAGCGCCTTCAGCGAGCAGCGCGAAAATCGAATTCATCATCGCCGGGTAAATCGTCCCGAGTCCTTCGCTGCGTTCCAGACGATCCACCATCCAGCGCCGCGCGCGTTCCAGCGCCGTTTTGCGGAAAGGCTTCCAGCCCAGACGCTCGTGCAATTTCAATCCGCGGTCGAGCGCCAGGAACACGTTCCGCCAGGAAATGATGCGCTTATCCCACTTAAAGGATTTCGGTCTTTCGCCTAGAGTCTTGAACAGCTCCGTCACGGTAATTCCCGATGGCAGCTGCCAGTCCGGCTTGTGCGCGTAAACCAGCGCCAGCGGAATCACAATTCCGCGCGTCCAGGACGACATCTCGTAAATATTGATCGGAAACCAGTCGGGCAAGAGCATCAGTTCCGGCGGGATCGAAGGAACGATGCTCCAATCCACACCGCCGACCATTGCAAGATAGAACCGCACATAGGAGTTCGTCGCTTCCAGCCCGCCGAGTTCCAGAACTCTCTCTTTCGCGCGCAGGAGCGAAGGTGAGGCGGCGGCGTCACCCGCGAGACGCAGGGCAACGTACGCCTTCACGGTCGCGTTCAGTTCCGAAGGGCCGCCTTCGAAAATGTTCCACCCGCCGTCAGGCAGCTGTTTGCGGCGAATGTAGTTGGCAAGCTTTGCCGTTTTTTCGGATTCCAGATGCCCTAGAATGTGGAGGTAAAGGATGTAGTCGGATTCCAGCGTGGTGTCCGCTTCCAGCTCGGCCCACCAATAACCGTCCTGAGTCTGCGCGGAGAGCAGCCAGTTCGTCGTGCGCGCGACCGCCTGCTCCACCTGAAATTCGACATTTCGACTGCGGACTGTGGCCGTACCCTGCGAACTGCTTTCGTTCGGGGCGTCCACCTGCAGTCTTACTTTCGGCGTCATCAATCCCTCAGTACTATTTGACTGCATTGGCACCGGGCTTGATGCTTCCCAGTGCTCCTCGGGCTGCCAATCCAGCAGCTGCGGGTTGTTGCGATTCCCCGAGGTATAATTCTTCGGAACTATTTATGGCCCACAGACCGCTGCTTGATCTGGTAAACAGCGGCTCCGCGATAGAACCGCATCCAAAACCAGCCCCCTCTGCCACCCAAATCCCAGAGGGTTCACGCTAACGCTAATATTATCTTTGGGTTTGCCCTTAGGGTCAACTAAAAACGGGCCACCCATTCCCTTAAAGGTAGATGTGCGAAGGGGCCAGATGGCTGCTTAAAATGTTTCAAATTGGCAAACGACTGGGCAATAGTGTGCAAAAGCGCTGTCAGGTTTTTCCTCAATTGCACAACCGCCGTTGAGGAAAAGCGAACGGAAATCGAAGCCGGCTTGTGCGTTGAGTCTAAATGGGCCGTGGATTGCGATTCGGCAGCGAGAGTATTCGCATGCGGCGGGCGTCATTCGCCCGTTTTTGCCTGTTCCAATTTACGTACTCGTTCCGCCAGCTCAGGCAAGCGCGACAGCCAACCATATTGCTCCTTGAATCGCGCGAAAGGCCTCGCCGGCGTGCCCCAGACCGTCTGTCCGCGGCGTATGGTCTTGCCGCTCGGTATGCCCGCTTGGGCGCCAATGATTGCATCGTCCTCCAGGGTGCAGTGCGGGGCGATGCCCACCTGGCCGCCCAGCAAAACTTGCGCGCCGATCGTGCAACTGCCGGAGACGCCGACCTGGGCGGCGATGATCGAGTTTCTGCCGATCCGGACGTTGTGCGCGACCTGCACCAGGTTATCAATCTTGACGCCCGTTCCAATTTGGGTCGCATCGAGCGACCCGCGGTCAATCGTGGTGTTGCAGCCAATCTCGACGTCGTTGCCAATTTCCACGGAGCCAATCTGGGGAAACTTGATGTGACGGCCGTCACCGAATACGTAGCCGAAGCCGTCACCGCCGATTACTGCCCCCGAATGAATTTCTACGCGATCCGCCAGTCGAGCGCCGGAGTAGAGTGTGACGCGAGGATGCAGCCAGCAGTTTTCGCCGACGCGCGCGCGGCGGCCGAGGAAGCAAAATGCGTCCACCGCTGTTCCGGTGCCGATTTCCACTTCGTCTTCAATCACCACGTATGGACCGATGCGGATATTCGGAGCCAACCGCGCGGTTGCGGAGATTATCGCGGTGGGATGAATTTCCGGGCGCACAGCAGGCCGAGGGAGCAGCCACTCGCCGGCTTTCGCGAAGGCGAGCTTCGGGTTCTCGACCGCCAGAATTGTCTTGCTGGATAAATCCGTGCCCGGCACAGCGAGAACACACTCTGCCGCGGACGCCGCAGCCCGTTCGACCTGGCGCGGCGAGTCCGCGTAGATCAGATCTTCAGCCTTCGCGCTCTCTGGATTCGCGAGGCCGGAGATCGGCGCTTGCGCGGCTCCTTGGATTTTTGCTCCCAGGTACTGGGCGAGTTCGCCCGCCGTATGAGTCATGCCTGCACCTCGTCTGGAAAAATGAATCGTTGCCGAAAATCCGCGCACCACGTCACGTCACGCGTCAATCTAGAACGGATAAATCGGCGGCTCGCCCGGCGGACGCGTTTTCCATCGTTTGTGTACCCAGAGCCATTGATCCGGGTGCGCGCGAACGTAATCCTCGATTACGCGAGTGAAACGCTGCGTATTCTCGCGCACGTCCGCTTCTTCGTCGCCGGTGCGGGAAAGCTCGACGGGCGGCTCGAATCGCAGTCGATACTTGCCGAGAGAAGCGTCCCAAATTAGAAAGCCGGGAACTACGGCGGCGTCCGTGCGCAACGCAATGCGCGCCAAACCGGAAGTGGTGGATGCCGGGATCCCGAAAAAATCCACGAAGACTCCTTCTTCGAGCGCGGTGTTGTGATCGGAGAGAATGCCCACCGTGCCGCCATCGTCCAGAACCTTCAAAATCGCGCGCGCGGATTTATTTTTATCTATGGGACGATTCCCCGATAAGCAGCGGTAACGATTGATCAGGGCATCCACGTGTGCGTTGGAAATCGGACGCACCAGAAAATGCAGCGGATGTCCGTAAAGTGCGTGCGCGAAAGAAGACAATTCCCAGGCGCTCATGTGCCCGGTCAGAAACAGCACGCCTTTTCCGCGGCGTTGCCCAACGTCGAAATTCTCAGCGCCGTCAATCACCACGATCCGCGCGATGTTCTGCGGCGTGTACCGCGGGAATTGCGAGAATTCGCCAGCCATCCAGCCGAGTTGGCGAATCATCCCGCGGATGATTTCCTTGCGTTTTGCTTCGCTGCAGTCCGGAAACGCCAGATGCAAGTTGAACATGGCGGCCCGTCGCAACGGGGTGCGGAACCCATAGGCCGCGGACGCGAACGACGCTCCCACGAATCGCGCGGCCGGCCGCGGCAGCAGTCCCAGTAATTTCAGCCCTGTCCAGGCGACGGCATATTCCAACCATTCCCGCATCGCCGGTCATTATGCAAGAGCCTGCGGAGCGGATGCCAGCAATCGTTCCGCAATTGTGCATTGGTGCTTTCCGTTGTGATTGGCCGTCGCATTTCCACGTTGCGATGCTACGTTGAGCCAAGCGCGCGCGGCGCCGCGCTTCGCGAAACGAGATTGGCGGGGAGGATGTTAGACTCATCGCGCTTTGCACGAATTGACACAATCTCGGCGGAACACAAACTTCGCGGCGCTCGCTGCGGCCGGCATCGTGATTCTGGTTTCGCTGTTCGCGAACCTCGGCGCAATTGGTCTTGTCGGTCCCGATGAGCCGCGCTATGCGTGGATCGCGCGCGCCATGGCCGAAACCGGCGACTGGCTTACGCCCCGGCTCTGGGGCGTTCCATGGTTTGAGAAGCCGATTCTCTATTATTGGGCGGCGGCGATTGGATTCTGGATGCATTTGCCGGCAGAGTGGGCGGCGCGCTTGCCCTCCGCGTTTGCCGCGCTGGCCGCGGCAGCCGCCATCGGGTGGTTCGCGTGGCGGCACTACGGCGGCGACGAGGAATTGTTTGCAAGCCCTGTTCTGCTCGCGCCCGTGATTTTTGCTACGAGTGTTGCGGGCATCGGATTCGCACGCGCTGCCACTCCAGACATGCTATTCAGCGCGGCGATCACGCTGGCAATGGTCTGCGCCGGAAGCGTTCTCAGACGAGCGGGGGCGATGCGTGTCGCGGATGGCGTGTCGGCGCAGACTGAAAAACACAGTCTAGCCATGCTTCTGCTGTGGGGAGCCTGCCTCGGCGCGGGAGTGCTTGCGAAAGGGCCCGCGGCGGTAATACTCGCGGGCGGAGCCGTTGGAATTTGGGCCCTCGCGACATCCCAGTGGCGCGCCGCGATCCGGTTGGCGCATCCTGTCGCCATCGCGGCGTTCTGTGCGGTGGCACTGCCCTGGTATGCGCTTTGTGCGCTGCGCAATCCCGACTTCCTGCACGTTTTTATTTTTCAGCACAATTTCGAACGCTACTTGACGCCGCTGTTCCAGCATCAGCAGCCATTCTGGTTCTTCGCGCCCATCACGATTCTCGCGCTCTTACCGTGGTCCGCGTTCTTAATTGTCTCCGCGCAGGATGCGCTGCGGTTGTGGCGCGAAAAATCCTGGACGAATTCCCCCGGCTTCTTTATCGTCTGTTGGGCGGCATTTCCCATCCTGTTCTTCAGCTTCTCGCAATCGAAGCTGCCAAGTTACATTCTTCCAGCCGTTCCCGCGCTTGCATTGGTCGCCGCAATCAGCGCTGCTCGTTCATTTCAAGGAAGCCGCGTAAGCGCAATCATCCTGAGCGCGGGAATCGGCGTAACCTGGATTGTGCTGGCCGCCATATTTCTTCACGCGACGCACAAACTCCCATTCATGGAGATAGGCCGTGCCATCCGGATATTGGCAGCGGCAGCGTTAGTAATCGCGATCGTCGTCGCCGCCGGAATTCTCTACGCCGGAATGCACAAGAATCTTCGCCTGGCTGTGATCCTTTGCGGCGCATGCGTTGTCGCGATGCTGGAAATTGCGAATACGGCCGTCTTGCCGGCGCTCGACCCGTACATTTCAGCAAGAGCCCACGCAGCGTTCTGGCGCGAGGATCTTCATCCCGATCGAATTTTCACCTACCAGTTGCGGCGCACTTGGAGTTATGGCTTGGCGTTTTATTTCCACCGCGAACTCCCGGAATGGTCGCCGCAGGATCCGGATGCGGCCCTGGTGCTCACTTCGCGCCAGGGGTTTGAAAAAATAGTGAAGGCAGGAAGGTTTCAAGGAACTCTGGAATCGCCGCAGCAGGGCATCCTCTGCGTACCGATTGAGCCCGCTCCGCGCTAGTTACCAGGGGCGCGCGACGTCGCGGGGAGATTCAACAGGAAGAAACTGACTACCTGGCTCTCGTAGTTCTTGCGGTCCTCATCGGACATGTCCGGGTAACTAGTGCGATCGCGGATCAGCTGCTTGGGCTCCGGCGCACGCTCGAAAAGCTTCGTCATGTCGGTGGCCAGGTCGGGGCGATCGTCCGACACGAAGAAAAGTTTCGGTATTCCCTTGGTGCGAATCAGCTGCGCGGTAACCGGCGGCTGGTCCCGAAATTGATAATTGAGCATGCGAAAACCGAGATCGCAGAGTTTGCTGACGTACGGCAGAACGGTGAGGCCGGAGCGCTTCACTTCGATCTGAATCATGTCTCGCGGATCGGCATAGGCGTCGTCCACGATAAACGCGGAGACGCGAGGATCGGAGACGGCATTCTCCAGCACCACGTATCCGCCCATATCCACGCCCCACAGCCCGAAATGTTTGGGGTCCACATCGTCGCGCGTGGCCAGTGCGTTCATCGCCGACTGCAATTCCGCCACTTCACGATAGCCCAGCGTGGTGACACCGGGGCTGGTGCCGTGAGCGGCAAAATCGAACAGGAACACGTTGAACTGCTGGTCCTGCAGCGCGGTGACCAGCGTCAAGACGTCCGACCGCTGCGAATGAAATCCGTGACAAACCACGATCGTAGGCGAACCGCGCAATCCCGGATAGAACCACCCGTCGCGCGTGCCGCCATTGGCAATTGGAAACGAAAACGCGACCGGGTGCCCCATCATCACGTTCAGGTCAATGGCTGAGCCTGCGTGCGCGGTGCGCAGCACTTGATACAGCAGAAATCCGGAAACGGCGGCGACGGACACAAATAGGAAGAGCGCAATCGCGAAGAGTCCCGAGAGGAGCTTAGCGATACGCGTTGTTGGATAGCGTAGTTCTGAAAGGAAAGCCATCCGGTAAGCGCGGGCGCACGCGATTCTCGCCTCGGCGAAATGCATGGTAGCACAATTTCTCGCAACAGCAGGGTAGGCTGATGGTACAGGCAGTTACACTTCAGACAAATTCCCATAGCCACCGGAACCTGCGCGGGTCTCGCCTGCACGCGCTCAGCAAGTCCCGCCAGTTGGGTTCTGCCGGCCCACATGTTTATAATGGCTTTGGGGGTTGTTTCCTTTAATACATGCAGATTGTTGATCTCCGGCAAATTCAGGCGCGGACCCTGGACCCGCTGTTCCAGGAAGAAACTCGCCATTGGCGCGACGAGTTGCATTGGGACTACCGCTCTTCGATTGAGCTGATTCGCAGATTCATTGACTCGCGCTCGCTGGGCGGGTACGTGGCGATGGAAGACGGCAATCCAGCCGGATACGGCTTCTACGTTCTCGAAGATCACAAGGGACTCATCGGTGGATTATTCGTTTCTTCGCGGTTTTCGCAGGAGCCGATCACCCGCGCGTTGGTCACTGAGATGGTGAACGCGCTGCACGCTACCCCGCGCCTGGAACGCGTCGAGGCGCAGCTGATGCCCTTCGGCACCGAGCTCGATCCCGTATTTCTCTCGCAGTATTTCAAGCTGTACACGCGCCAGTTCATGTTGCTGACGCTGGCGGACGCCAAGCTTGGCGGCGCGGCTCTCTCCAGCGGCCTGCGGCTGGAGCCGTGGAGCGATCGCGCATTTGAATCCGCGGCGCGACTGATCCAGCTGGCTTATGCGGATCACGTGGATGGAGAAATCAACGATCAGTACCGCACCGAATCCGGGGGGATGAAATTCCTGCGCAATATCGTGCTGCTGCCGGGTTGCGGCCAATTTTTGCCGGAGGCTTCTTTTCTGGTGCGTCCCGCGACGGGCGAGCGGCCGATCGGCATGGTGCTGACGTCCACCGTGGCCGAACGCGTGGGCCATACTACTCAGATTTGCGTGATGCCCGGATATCAAGGCCACGGCATTGGCCGCGCACTGATGGAGAGCGCGATTCAAGCGCTGCGTAGAAGGCGCTACGATTCGCTTTCGCTCACCGTGACCAGCGTCAACACTTCCGCCGTGCGGCTCTACGAGCATCTGGGATTTCGCACCATAAAGAAATTTGCCGCGGGAGTTTGGCAGGTTTAGCGGAATTACTTCTTCACGCGATCCTTCAGCAACACCTTCAGCTCGTCCATGAATTCCTTCACATCCTTGAAATCCAGGTACACGGACGCGAATCGCACGTAAGCCACTTTATCGAGCTTCTTCAACTTCTGCATGATGTGCTCACCGATGTCCTTTGTGGTGCGCTCGCGTTCTGGCGCTTCACTGACGAATTGCTCGGCCTCATCCACGATCATTTCCAGCTTGCCCACTGGCACGGGCCGCTTCTCGCAGGCCTTTAACAAGCCCTGTAGTAGTTTGGCGCGCTCGAATTTTTCGCGCCGCCCATCCTTCTTGATCACCATGTAAGGAATTTCGTCGATGCGCTCGTACGTGGTGAAGCGGCGGGCGCACTTCAAGCACTCGCGGCGCCGGCGGATTAGATCGCCGGTGCGCGCCTCGCGCGAGTCCACAACTTTATCGTCCAGATTAGTGCAGAAGGGGCATTTCACCGCGTTTCCTCTCCCGGTTTCGCAGGATGCGCGCCGAGCACAATTTCCTCTGCCACGGATTCGGCTTCATGCTCCGCGGCCGTCGCCATTTTGCGCAGCTCGCCCATAGACCAGCCTTCGCGGAATAGCAGGGGCAATCCCGCGAGGCTGCAAGACGCAAACGTGAGCAGCCACACCACGATGGACATCGTCGCCGCCGGCACCTTTTCTACTCCAAAGATCAGCGTCAACACAACAAATGTCGCGACTTGTGCGCCGCCACCCACGCCGGGAAATTGCACGGCTGACCCTACCATGGAAAACGCCAGAACCAATGCCGCGTCGGCAATAGTCAGTTCGCCCACCCTGCCGCCAAACGCGTGCGCCACCCACCAATAACACACCACGATCAAGAACCAATGCACCGCCGAAAGTCCGATCAACGCACCCAGATCATTCCACGTTCGTATTCCCTGCAAGCCTTCGGCAAATCCTTCCAGCAGCAGAATAATCTTCCCGCGCCAGCCGATGCGCCACGAAGGCTTCTGCAATCGTCGCGCTAGCCATTCCGCGCCGTGATAGCGGAAATAAATTAAGAATCCGACAGCCACCAGCAGTCCGACAATCAGCAAACTGCCCGCTGAACGCGTTAGCTTCAATAATGATTCGTCTTCAGCGCTGACCGGGCCGCGCTGCTCGAAGAGCAGCAGCGCAGATCCCGCGATAACGGCCGTAGCAGCTACGTCGAAGACGCGCTCCAGAACGTAAACGCCGAACATGCGAGGGATCGAAAGCCCATCCTTCTTCGCTATCAGCACAGGGCGAATGGGCTCGCCCGCGCGGCCCAGCAGAAACGTGCACGTGAAACCCATCAGCGTCGCGCTGTAGACATTGCCGAAATGCGCCGTGCCCAAGGTGCGCGAAAAACGCATCCAGCGCAGTGCGCGAATCGCAAAACACACATAGATCACCGCCACGGTGAGGACCAACAAGGAAAGCCGCGCATCGCGCAGCGATTGGCCCACCGTGGACCACTGGAACCCTTCCAGAGTGATCGAATTGCGGAATTTGTAGAACAGTCCGCCAAGCGCAACCAGGGCCAGCAGCAAGAGGAGAATCCGACGTGAAGTGCGCAGCATTGATTTTGCACCGTAACAGCAAGCTTCCGGGAGGTCAAGGCGGGTCTCGCGTTTCATTTGCGGCGCGGTCCGAAAACCATCGCGGCGCTTGTGTTCCCGTCACCAAGCTAGATAAGATGCGGCACAATGCAAGTCTCCGCGGAGGCACAAGGCCGCTCGACGCTACGCGTCGTGCGGCGCGCGGAACTTTTTAGCCCAGGATTGCGTTACATCTTGTGAGGCTGAAAGGGAATGCAAGCTGCGAGGCTAAAGACGATTGGAGCCCGACGCCCAACTGGTGCAGGGATGTCTCCGGGGCGAAGGGCCGGCCTGGGAGGAACTTGTGCGGCGGCACACCCGGCGCGTTTTCAATCTGTGCTACCGGTTCACCGGCAACTCCACCGAAGCCGAAGACCTGAGCCAGGAAGTTTTCTTGCGCATCTACCGCACGCTTGCGAGTTACCGGCCGGCTTTCGGAGCGTTTCCCACGTGGCTCACCAGCGTGACGCGCAACCTGCTGGTGGATCATTACCGGCGCACGCGGCGCGACAGGCTTACCGATTCGATCGAGGACGCGATGCCCAAGCTGGAGAACAAGCAGTCCGCCGCGCGCACGCCGGACAAACTGGCGCTGGCTTCGGAATTGAGCGCACAGTTGCAGCAGGGCCTTTCGCGGCTGTCGCCAGAATTGCGCGAAGCGGTAATCCTGCGCGATTTGCAGGGCCTCGACTACAGCGAGATTCAAACCGTCCTGGAAGTGCCTGAGGGTACGGTAAAATCCCGCATTAACCGCGGGCGCATCGAGCTGGCGCGCATCTTGGAAGAAATGGGGCTTCGACCGCAGAATTGATTCGCGGGAGTGAGAGTATGACGGACTGGAACTGCGCACGAACCGAAGAAAGGCTGAGCGATTTCCTCGACGGGATTCTTTCGCCCGCCGAAGCAGCGGATTTTTCCGCGCACGTCAGCAGTTGCGATGCCTGCGGCAAGTTGGTCAAGCAAGTGGGCGGCCTCGTCCATCAGATGCGCGCGCTCGATGCGCTCGAAGCTCCGCCGCAGCTGATTCCGAAGATCCTCGAAACCACACTAGGCCCGCGACGCGCGCACAGCGCCGGCTGGCAGCGCTGGTTCGCCTGGGTTCCGCAATTCTGGCAACCGCGGTTCGCCATGGGAGCGATCACGGTTGCGGCGACCATACTGATCGTCCTTTACTCTACCGGAATTTCCGCGGCAAAACTGAAGAAGGCTGATCTCAGCCCAGCCAACGTTTTTCGCACCGCCAACCGGCAGGTACATCTCACCTATGCGCGCAGCGCCAAGTTTGTGAACGACCTCCGTGTGGTATACGAAATCCAGACGCGCTTGCAGCCCGATGCCGAGCCTTCTCCCGCGATCACGCCGGCACCTGCGCCGCAACAGAACTCGCAGCCGCCTTCGGTGAATCCGCAGGAGAAATCGCAGACCTCACCGCATCCCGGTCACACCCAGTCGCGCAACGGCACGATGCTGGCGTCGCTGCTCAATGGCAAATGGGCGGAAAATGTCGGCGCGATCGTGATTGGTAACATTCCGAGGAGCCCTCGATGAATTGTGCGGTGCACACAGACGTCCCGGCCACCGGTTACTGCCGGAATTGCGGCAAAGCGTTGTGCCCGCAGTGCACGCGTGAAGTGCGCGGCGCGCTCTATTGCGAAGAATGTCTCGCGGGACTGCTCGGAAACCCGCCGGCGTCGGAACCCGGAAAAGCCGAAGTGAATCCCGGCCTCGCCGCCACGCTGGGGATCATCCCCGGCCTGGGCGCTGTGTACAACGGCCAGTATTTGAAGGCTCTGATTCACGTGCTGATCTTTGCGGGGCTGATCGCGGCGCTCAGCAGTGACCTTCCCGACGCCTACAACGCATTTCTCGGAATCGCTCTCGGCTGCTTTTATTTTTACATGCCCATCGAGGCCTACCGCACCGCGCAAGCGCGGAAGAAGGGAGAGCCCGAGCCGGCGAATTTGATCGAAGGACCCGACCGCAAACCGATTGGCGCGTTCGTCCTGATTGGCATCGGCATTCTGGTGCTGCTCGCGAATTTCGGCCTGTTGCAACGCGAGTGGTTTTCCAAAAGCTGGCCCGTAGCGCTGATCCTGGTCGGCGGATGGATCCTTTGGGATCGTCTGCACAAGAATTCCTAGGGGAGGCGAAAATGAGCGATTCAAGTCGTACCGTTTGCCACTGCCCCCACTGCAAGATTCGCGGCTTGATGGGCCCGCTAATGATCATCACCGTGGGAGTGCTTTTCCTGATCGGCGAATACACGCGCTTCAGTTTTCTGGAACTTTGGCCAGTCTTGTTGATCGTTGCCGGCGTCGTGCTGACCGCGCAGTCACTCGCTTCCAAAGAAGGGCATCTCGGCTCGTGAGGCGCGCGTGAGCAACGGCGGGCGACAACGCAGTTCCATTTTTAGCGGCTTGCTTCTGATCGTCCTCGGAATCCTGTTTCTTCTCGCACGCTTCCATCCGGACCTGGGAGTCTGGCACCTCTTCTGGCGTTTTTGGCCCGTGCTGATCATTCTGTGGGGCATCGCCAAGCTGGTGGATCATATGAGCGCGCAGCGCGCCGGCGATGCGCGCCCACCACTGCTCACAGGGGGCGAAGCTGCCCTACTGGTGCTGGTAGTCTTCGTGCTGGCGGGCATGGGAATTTACGCGAAAGTTCGTGAGAGGCATCCCGATCTGAATGTTGACTTGGACTTTCTGAATCACAAGAGCAATCAAAGCCAAGAACTCCCGCCGAAAACAATCCCGGCCGGCTCGCACGTTATAGTCACGACGGCGATGGGGAACATCGTGGCCCACGTCGGCGATGGAAATGATTTGCGCGTGAGCGTCACTGAAACCGCAGAAGCATCAAACGAGTCGGCGGCTGACGACCTGTTAAAGTCACTGAAAGTAGTGATCGAGCAAACCAGAGACGGCTACGCCGTTCACCCTGTGAACCAGGAATCGGATTCAGGACACGTCACCGTGGACCTCGACGTCACGTTGCCCAAAAACGTGTCGCTCGCCGCGGATTCGCATCACGGCGACGTTTCCATTTCCGGCCTGGCCGGAACTGTGAACGTCACAACGCAGATGGGAGATATCGAGGTCCACGACGTCGGTTCGGATGTAACCGCCCAGCTAGCGAAGGGTAACGCGCGCATTGACGACATCACCGGCAGCGTGCGTATCACGGGCCACGGAGACGAAATCGAGCTGAATGCCGTAGCGGGCGACGCCACATTGCAGGGTGAATTCTTCGGCCCGGTCCGCATACGCAACGTGACCAAGACCACGCATTACACATCGCAGGCCGGCGATCTCACGCTGTCGCATCTGACCGGGCTGCTGGAATTGGATTCCGGGCAAATTGACGTTTCCGACGTCGGGGGCTTCGCGAAACTCGCCACTCATGACAAGGACATCCAGGTAGAAAATGTCGCGGGTCGCCTGGATATCGCCGGAACCCACGGCGACATCAAGGTGACGTATGCGCAACCGCCGCGCGAAGAAATCAATATCGCGAACGGAACGGGAGAAGTGGATCTGACGCTGCCCGCAAAATCGAGCTTCGAAATCTCCGCAATCTCCCGCTCGGGAGAGGTTCAAAGCGAGTTCGAGGCGCCAGGATTGCAGCCCGCCGACGACAACGGCACCGGGCGCCTCAGTGGCAAGGTCGGCTCCGCCGGCCCGAAAATCCAGATCGTCACCAGCTACGGAACGATCTATTTGCGCAAGTCTTCGTGAGCCTTTTTCTAAACTTCACCGCCGCGCAAGCACTCCGAGCGCGCCCTGCGAACGCAGATGCGGTCAATCCATAATGGTCCACTGAAGGTACGGGCGCGAGATGGATTCGATTACGTCCTCCGGGACTTCTGCAAGCGCGTCACTGTCGCGGTCCGCCTGTTTAAACTGCACATCTACCTTGATATATGGACAGTCGATGGAAACATACGTCCGCTCGAATCGACTGGACCTTCCACCTTCCGTTGTGAACACCTTGGAGAGGTCTTTCCTTTGCATACCCGGCTTAATCTCCCCGATCTGTCGCAAGATCTTCGCAATCCACGCCGTTCGCTCCTGCGTCAGAGCCTCGCTCATTGGAACAGCTTCATCCTGGAGTTGCGCACGGCCCTTGGCCCACTGAGGTAGCACGCTCTTGTCTGACGGTTCTGTCACTCGTTCGACGACACGAGCGGTCGGACTGTCAAACAATTCATATGTTCCAAGACCGCCGAGCGGACCAGAGTAAACGGCCACGAACTGACCGTGCTTCCAAAAATGCCATTCCCGAATCGGCTCACCGGGTTCGATTGTTTTCTTCACGCCGCCCTTGAAATAGATCTCCAGCCGTAGCGGCTGCCAGGATTCTCCCGGCCTCAGCGGAACGCTCACGGCGCATCCGACCGTCTGCAGATCTCCGGCCACCGTGGCTTCCATACAGTGCCCAGCCTCTGCCATCTTGATCAGCTTCCTTTCGTCGGTACTGACGTAGATGTTTCCCTGAGCGTCAAACTCTGCCTGCGCGGTGTAGTCGAATTTCTGAGCCGCGACCCCCGGGATCGATACAATGAGACTCGCAACCAGAGCTGCGCAAAGACTTCTCTGCTGCGGGGAGAGGAGGCGAGACGATCGCGAGCATTCCAGGGCGCGCGCGGTCTCTGTTGGAGCCTCACGCGACATTCGCACTCGGTCGAACAATCTCATGGCGAACCTCCCACGCAAGAATCCGAGAGCCGGGCGCACAGAACTCGAGACTAGGTGCCGCCGCGCAAGCGATCGAGAACTGCGAAGAAATCCGGGAACGAAACGCCCACGCACTCCGAGTCTTTGATCACCGTATCGCCCTCAGCACCAAGCGCCGCTACCGCCAGTGCCATCGCGATGCGATGATCGCCGTGCGGATCGACCTTCGCCCCGTGCAGCTTGGTTCCGGCTGAGCTAGCGGCGCGGCCTTCCACGCGCAATCCGTCTGGAAATTCTTCCAGCCGCGCGCCCATCTGGCGCAATCCTTCAGCAAGCGTCGCGATGCGGTCGCTTTCTTTCACGCGCAATTCCTGCGCGTCGTGGATCTCAATTCCCTTCTCCGTGAACGGGCCCAGCGCCGCGAGCATCGGCAGCTCGTCAATCATTTCCGCCACCTGCGCGCCGGAGATGCTGCCGCCTACGAGCGGCGCGTGGCGCACGGAAACGTCGCCAATCAGTTCTCCATCGCGCAATTGCACCGACGCCAGATTGATCGAAGCGCCGATCGAAATCAAAAAATCCAGCACGCGCGAACGTGTCGGGTTCAGCCCGACGTTGTGCAACATCAGCGACGATTCCGGCAGCACCAGCGCCGCGCCGATCAGGAACACCGCGGAAGACAGGTCGCCGGGAACAATCAATCGCCGCGGCTGCAATTTCGGTCGCGGCTCGATGCGAACTTCGCCCTTGGCCACCGTAACGCTGGCCCCGAACTCGCGCAGCGCCAGTTCCGTATGATCGCGCGTACGAACAGATTCCCGCACGGTGGTCACGCCGTCCGCGTACAAACCAGCCAGCAGAATCGCGGATTTCACCTGCGCGCTCGGTACTGGCAGCGGGTAGTCAATCGCGTGCAGTTTTCCGCCGCGAATTTCCAGCGGCGCGCGGTCGCCATCGGTGCTGCGAATGTCCGCGCCCATCTGCCGCAAGGGATCCACCACCCTGCGCATGGGCCGGCGCCGCAACGAGCTATCACCAGTAATTGTGGTTGTGAAAGTTTGCCCGGCAAGGACACCGGAAAGCATGCGGATCGTCGAGCCTGAATTCTCCGCATCAATCGTCCGGCGCGAAGCTTTCAATCCGTCGAGCCCCTTCCCCGCGATGCGCACCTGCTCGCCCTTTGCATCCACCGCGATCCCCAGCCGCCGCATACATTCCAGCGTGCTGGCGCAATCCGCTGCGGGAGAATAGTTGCGAATCTCGCTGGTACCCTCTGCCAGCGCGCCCAAGATCGCGTAACGGTGCGAAATGGATTTGTCTCCGGGCAGTTCCACCACACCGCTGACGCTTCCACCGGGCGAAATCGTCTTTTTTGCCATCGCAGGATTCTAGCATGGCGCGATTTGCTTCCCCGGTATACGCCGGGTATCATGAACTTCTGATGCCCGTGGCCCTCCGGAAATTGCTTCCAACCTTTCTCGCCGCTCTGATTCTCCTAACCGGCCCTTCCGCGGCAAAAGCGGACGACGCTCCGGCGATTTTCCCTCTCAGTCAGGTACAGCCGGGGATGAAATGTGTGGTCTACACGATATTTACCGGCGACGAGATCGAAAAAGTGGACCTGGTCGTGCTGGGCGTGCTGCACAACGCGATCGGCCCCAAGCAGGACATCATTCTTGTTCAACTGCTCGGCGACAAAGTGGAACATACCGGCGTGGTGGCCGGAATGAGCGGTAGCCCGGTCTATTACGATGGCAAATTGCTCGGCGCTCTCTCGCTGAAACTCGGCGCATTCACCAAGGAAGCGATCGGCGGCGTGACGCCCATTGAAAACATGCTCGATGTGGGAAAAGCGCCGGATGCTCCGCCGATACCTGCTGCAGATTCAGCCGCGAGCGCTCAACCGACGAATACAGGGATCGCCTATTCCGAGCCGCGTATTCCCCTCCCCGAGAATTTCGCGCAGCAGACCAGCGCCGGCGCGGGCCAATTTCTGGTGCCGATCGAAACGCCGCTGATTTCCACGGGCTTGTACCCCGAAACGATCGCGCAATTCAGTAAACAGCTCTCCAACTGGGGCATGGCGATGATGGCAGGCGGCACCGCCGCGCCTTCGCCGGAAGACGCGCAGCTAAAACCTGGCGACATGGTTGGCGTAGAATTGATTCGCGGAGATCTTTCGATCACGCCCGGCTGCACCGTCACCACCGTGGACCACGGCAAAATCCTCGCCTGCGGCCATCCGATATTCTCCTTCGGCAACGTTTCCATGCCGCTGGCGCGCGCGCATGTGCTCACAACGCTCGCCTCTGCGATGGCGTCCACGAAAATCATCACCACGGGCGGCACCATCGGCACACTCACGCAAGATCGCGTCACTGCCATCGCCGGCCATTTGGGCGATGGACCGCCCATGATTCCAGTGGACGTCACCCTGCTGGCAAGCGGCGCGCAAAAACAATTTCATTTTGAAGTGATCGAGAGCCCGCAGCTCACTCCTGTGCTGGTGGCGCTGGCAACCTACAACGGAATCGTAGGCAACGCAGCGTACGGCGAAGGCTCCACGCTCCAACTCGAGGGCGAGATCGCGATCAAAGGCCATACCACGGTTGAATTGAAGGATCTATTCGCGCCGACGGATATGCCGGTGCCGGGCGGATTCTTCGTAGCCACCGACGTGCAGAGCATCTTCGCGCAGATTTACTCCAACCCTTACGAAATTCCCCGCGTCGCGGGAATTCATCTGCGCGTCACCGCGCTGCCCGAACGCCGCGCCGCCACCATCGACGACGCCTGGGTGGAAGCCAACGAAGTGCGGCCGGGCCAAACCGTCAAGGTGAAAGTCCAGCTGCGCCCCTATCGCGGCGCCGCATTTGTACAGGAATTCCCCATCACCATTCCCATGCAGGCCGCGCGCGGTCCGCTGCAACTCGTCATCAGCGATGCGGAAACGGTGAACCGCACTGTGCAATCACTTGCGGCCAGCTCTCAGGGGCAGTTGCCAGGCCTCGAGGAGCTGATTAAGCTGATCAACCGCGCGCATCAGAACGACCGCCTATACGCAACCCTCACGCAGCCCACTCCCACGCTGATGGTCGAAGACAAAATCATGCCCAATGCGCCGGCCTCCGCGATCAATGTTCTGGACCAGCGGCAAACTCCCGGCGGCGCGCGCCTGCTGTATCAGTCCACCGCGGGAGAATGGTCCGTCGAAATGCACCAGGTAATTTCGGGCGAGCGCACGCTGACGATTACGGTGAAGTGAGCGATGGCGCTGAAGATGCCTGCCAGCAAAGGAGATTTGCAGCGATGACACGGCGACTCATCTTGACGTGCCTTCTGGCGATGGGCCTGATCGCGCCCGCGCTCGTATACGCCGAGCACACGCATTTCTGGCGGCAATCAGACTATTCCGACTTCGAGAAAGGCACAGCCAAAGGTGTCGCCATCCGCAGCGACGGCAAGCTGATTCCCGCGCCGCAATTCGCAGCGTTCTCCGATCCAAATTTGATGTATCTCTGGGCGCTACGCACGGACTCGCGCGGCCGGGTGTACGCCGCAGGCGGCTCAGACGCAAAAGTCCTGCGCTTTGACGATCCCGCCAAGCCCACTACCGTGTTCGAGGCTCCGGAACTCTCCGCGCAGACCATCGCATTCGATGCCCACGACAATCTCTACGTCGGCACATCGCCCGATGGCAAAGTCTACAAAGTCACGCCCGATGGACAGAAGACGGTGTTCTTCGATCCCAAAGCGAAATATATCTGGGCTCTCGCGCTGGATGCGCAAGGCACTTTATTCGTCGGCACTGGTGACAAAGGCGAAATTTTCGCGGTAACTCCGGACGGCAAGGGCCAGCTTTTTTATCAAAGCGACGAACGCCACGCGCGCTCGCTGGCGTTCGACGCGAAAGGCAATCTTCTGGTCGGTACGGACCCCGATGGATTAATTCTGCGCATCGAAATCGCACGCGCGGCAGGCTCCAAAGATTCGCAAACGCCGACGAAAGCCGGTGCGGCCTTCGTCGTTTACGAGACAGACAAAAAGGAAGTAACGTCGCTGCTGACGGATTCCAGTGGAAACCTCTACGCGGCCGCTATCGGAGAAAAGCAGCGGCCTGCGACGCCAACTCCCGCGCCCGTGTTGAGCGCGCCACAATCAACCGCTCCGGCGCTCACCGCGCAGGGCGCCGTGACATTAGCAATCCAGGCCGCGGCAGCCGCGCAGTCTCCTCCTGCCTTCTCTCTCTTCCCTTCCACCACCGGAGGTTCGCAAGTGGTGAAAATTTCCCCGACAGGCTCTCAGGAAACTCTGTGGACCTCGCGCGAGGACCTCGTTTTTTCCATGGGATTTTCGCCGAACGGCAGGATTGTTCTGGGCACGGGAAATAAGGGCGCCATCATCGAGCTTCAGGGCGCCGGCATTTATTCGATCGTCGCGAAGACTGCTTCGTCGCAGGTGACCAGCCTGATTGCCGGGCGCGATGGACAGCTCCTCGTCGGCACCGCCAACCCCGGAAAGATTTTCATGCTGGGCCCGAGCCAAGAAGCTGAAGGCAGCTTCGAATCCGATCCCTTCGACGCCAAGATTTTCTCACACTGGGGACGCCTGACGTGGTGGGGCGAGAACGGTGCAACGCAAGGGAAAGTTTCCTTCTACGTGCGTTCCGGCAATACCTCCAATCCAGAAAAAGAATGGAGCCCGTGGTCGGGTCCTTACAAAAGTGCGAGCGGGGAAACCGTAGCTTGCCCGCCGGCGCGTTTCCTGCAGTGGAAGGCGGTGTTCCAGGCCGGCGACAAGCGCGATGCTCCGGAAGTCTCCTGGGTCAGCGTTGCGTACCAGCCGGAAAATGTGGCGCCCGTCGTGGACGATATCGTCATTCAGGATCCCGGTGTCCGCGTGCAGGGATTTTCGGCCCCGCCGGGGGGACCGGCAACGGCAGCGTCCGCGCAACTGAAGACGCCGCAGCGTACTGCCGGCGGCGCCAATCCGTTTCCAAACATCAGCGCGATGCTGGACACCGCGTCGAAATCGCTGAAGATGGACGTGCCTCCGCAGGGTTTCGAAGAAAAAGGTTATCAAAGCGTCCTCTGGAGCGCGCACGACGATAACGACGACGATCTGGTCTTCTCGGTCTACTATCGCGGCGAGGGTGAACAAACCTGGCGCCTACTGAAGGACAAGCTGGCGCAGCGATTTTACTCCTGGGACAGCACGGGCATGCCGGACGGAGCTTACTATCTGAAAATCGTGGCTTCGGATTTGCCCTCGAACCCAGCCAGCCAAGCGCTTAGTAACGAACGCATCAGCGAGCGCTTTGAAATTCAAAATACCCCACCGCGCATTGAAAACCTGCGTGCAGATCCCAGCGCCGCGGCTGCGAAGATTACATTTGAAGCAACAAGTTCAGGACTAGCGATCACCCGCGCACAGTACAGCGTGGACGCCGGAGACTGGCTGATCGTGTTTCCCGCAAGTGGATTATCGGATGGGCCTAAGGAAAGTTATCAGGTTGAACTTCCCGGTCTCACGCCCGGCCCGCACACGATTGCGGTGCAGATTTTCGACCGTTTCGACAACACCACCACCGCGCAAGTGGCGTTCACCGTGGCTGCGCGACCTGCGAGATAATTTCATCGCGTCAGTCCCGCGGCCGGCGCGCTAGTTATCCCAGTTGCGCGACACCGTGGTGCGCTCAAAGCGATCGATCGCCGCACCCACTGCCACCATCCCATGGGCATCGACGTTCTTCTCCACACGAACTATCCTCGCGTTGCAGCGCACATCTTCCGGCGCGCGCCCGGTTAACGCAGTCGGCAGCGTGAAAAAGATTTCGACGCTTTCACCGACGCTGAGATCTTGCCGTGTTCTGAATCCGATGCCTCGCTCGGATAGGTTCATGATTTCGCCTTGCTTCGGCAGCGGAATGGTCGTCAGTATCTTGGCGCTCGGGTGTGCCGGCGCCGTCGCAGCGCTCGCCACGCCCACCATTGCGAATTGTTCAGCGATTACATTAAACCGTACTGGGATTGTGTAGGATTTCCGCGGGGTAACACGACGTTCGTGCTCAGACATAGACTCCTCCTAGAGCGCTTTCGATCCCGATTTTTTTCGAAGGTACTTCCGGAAGGGGGAACTGAGAATCGCACTCGCTTTCGGCCACGTCAACATTTTTAATGTTCTGAGGCGGCCGGAAATTCCGTCACGATTCCGCCAAAATCGTTTTCGCTGGCGATGTGCGATAATGCGCCAGAGCATTCCTTATGCCAACTCACAGCAAATCGAACGAGGTCCAACCAACGACCGTGCGGCCGCTCGATTTCCCGCCGGCTGATCTGAATCTGGACGCCCTTCGCGCCGCCCATCGCCTGATTGCCCCGCGAATCCACCGCACGCCGGTCTTCACGTGCTCTTCACTGGATGAGATCGGCGGCGCGCAGCTTTTCTTTAAGTGCGAAAACCTGCAAAAAACCGGGTCCTTCAAGATTCGCGGCGCCACCAACGCGGTTTTCTCTTTGACGGATGAGCAGGCAAAATTTGGCGTGGCTGCGCCCTCTTCCGGAAACCACGCCGCGGCTCTCTCTCAAGCGGCGCGCTGGCGCGGAATCCCCGCCTATATCGTGATGCCCCGAAATTCCTCAGCGGCTAAAAAGGCCGCAGTGGAGGCGTACGGTGGACAAATTACTGAAAGCGAGCCGAATATCGCGTCGCGCGAGGCGGTTACCGCCGAAGTGATCGGGCGGACCGGCGCGCATCTGGTGCATCCTTACAATGATGCGCGCGTAATCGCCGGCCAGGGCACGGCGGCTCTGGAGTTGCTCGAGGAGATTCCCGATCTCGATGTAGTGATCACGCCGGCAAGCGGCGGCGGGCTGCTCAGCGGTACCGCCATTGCGGCAAAAAGTCTCCGTCCCGGAATCCGCGTGATTGGCGGTGAGCCACGCAATGCGGACGACGTTTACCGCTCGCTCGCCTCCGGAAAAATTGAAGCCGCAGCCACTACGGAAACGATGGCGGATGGGCTACGCGCGACGTTGTGCCCGCTCACGTTCGGGATCCTGCGCGAGCGAGTAGACGAAATATCTTTGGTGACGGAAGAAGAAATCGTGCAGGCCATGCTGCTGCTGTGGGAGCGCATGAAGCTCGTCGTGGAGACTTCCAGCGCCGTGGCCGTCGCCCCGGCTTTATTCCGGAAAATCGGCGCCGCGGGCAAGAAAATCGGAATCATCATCTCCGGCGGAAACCTCGACCTGCGCAAACTTCCCTTTGCCTGATAAATCTACTCAACACAACCTCTTCTCTGGCTGCAGCCCGCGGCCTACAGGTCGTCCAGCGGGCGCCAATCGTTCGGCGGAAACGCGATCCGCCAGAAATTGGGCGCCGGAGAATCGAATTCGATGGGGATCTGAAATCCCTCCGGCATTTCGCGACCAGCACGGACTACCTTGCAGGCCACAAGTTCCTTGGTTCCGGTGTGTTCCAGCACGAAACGCGTGTCCAAGGGCAATCCCTGCTTCAATATAATCATCGCGCCGTGATTGTTCACACTAAGCGTGACGGTTTCAAATGTCGTGGGCTTGCCATTGAGCGCCACGTGCAGGCTGGCGCGCACTCGCAGCAACACACGCTGGCTGCGGCGTCGGTCCTCTCCGGCGACCGTTTGCGATTCACCGCCCGGCCCGAACTTGGAGGCTCGCGACGGAGCGATTGGCGCTGCCGCCCGCACAGGACTGTGCGCTGTTTTCAATGGCGATGCGTACGATCTTGGCGCAGGGACCCTTAACGATTCGAGTTTCAAAGCTCCACACCCCAGAAATTTTGGTCGGCCGAGATGAACTCCACCCCCACATCCCATCCATCCGGACGCCGCATTCCCTTCCACACGACATGCCCATCCACAGCGCGGCGTGTGGCCAGATTTGTCACACGCAGCCTTTGTTGCAATTCGACTTCCTTTGGAGAAACCAGCAGGCAACCATAGGCGTTCACGACCCGGGTAATCGCCGGCTCCTGGCTCAGCGGCTCGCTCTTCTCGTTCCACTGTATCGTCACCGGCACGCGCGAATTCATTCGCGGACCGCGCCGCTTCTTGCGCATTCTTATGTCTTTGGGCAGGTCTACACCAAATGGCATCCTGATGGACTCCCCGCGTGGTTGGCACGAAACACGGGTAAGTGATCCCACATTCCGGGACGCATGCACGTCCTGAACTCATGCTAGACAGCAGGACTAGTACGGTCAATGGTACGAAGTGACAGGTAGTTTCGGTACAGCTTCCCCTGCCTACCTGTACTGCGGGGCAGCCAGTCGAAGAATTTGCGAAGCGAAGAATTTCGGCGCGCCGTGGACGCTAATCTGCGGAAACGTGGCCATCCGCGAGGTCGGAATTCCGTTTTCCGGTCACTTTCCCAAAATGGTCCTCCAGCCAGCCCTGGAACGTATCCATATACGTATAGAAAACTGGCGTCAAATACAGCGTAACCATCTGCGAGAAAATCAGTCCACCCACTACGGCCAATCCCAGCGGGCGACGGGCATCCGCTCCCGCGCCGATGCCAAACGCGATAGGCGCGGTGCCCATCAGCGCCGCCATCGTCGTCATAGTAATCGGACGGAAGCGAATCAGGCAGCCTTCGTAGATTGCTTCGGCTGCGGTCTTGTGGCCGGTGCGCTCACGCTCCACGGCGAAGTCCACCATCATGATCGCGTTCTTCTTCACGATGCCGATCAGCATGATCACGCCCACGAATCCGTAAAGGTCCAGGCTCAAGTGAAAAATTTGTAGCGTGAGCAGCGCACCAAAAGCCGCGGACGGAAGTCCCGAAAGAATCGTGATCGGATGAATGAAACTCTCGTACAAAATTCCGAGCACGATGTAAATCACCAGCACGGCCATCAGCAGCAGCAGGCCCAGTCCCGTGAGCGAAGCTTCAAACGCTTTCGCTGTGCCTTGAAATTGCGCGGTCACCGTGGGAGGGAGTTCTTCGCGCGCCAGTCTCTTCACCGAATCCACCGCATCGCCGATGGCCGTGTCGTTCGCCAAGTTAAAAGAAATCGTCACGGCCGGAAGCTGGCCGAAGTGATTCACCGTGAGCGGCCCTAGGCTTGAGGTGAGGCTGGCCACCGCGTTCAACGGAACGAGCGTCCCGCTGGTCGAACGGATGTAAAGCATCGAAAGAGCCGCGGGATCCTTCTGGTATTTGTCCTCCAGCTCCATGATCACCCAGTATTCGTCGTTGGGTGCGTAGATGGTAGAAACCTGGCGCTGTCCGTAGGCGGTGTAGAGCGCATCTTCGATTTGTTCGGCGGTTACGCCTAGCGCCGAAGCTTTGTCGCGGTCAATGTTGACGTTCACCTGCGGATTCGCGATCAGCAGGTCGCTGGTCACGTCTTGCAAGCCGGGAAGTTTGGCCATCTTCTGCTGAAATGCGGTTGATTCGCGGTACAGCTCCTGCGTGTCCGGACTTTGCAGCGTGAGCTGGTATTGGCTTTTGGTGAGTTCGCCCCCCACCTGGATCGGCGGCAGATTCTGCATGTACGCATTCATGCCGGTCACGGTTGCGAATTTGACGCTCAATTCGGCGATCACTTCGTCAATCGTGGTGCGATGAGCGAAGAGCGGCGAAATCGCGCGCAGCACGCCGCCCACTAGCGGAACGGTCTCGTACTTCTCCTGCCACGCCAGTATGGTTTGATTGGGAATGAGCGCGCGATCGGGGCGGTCCTTCAAGTGCAGAAACATAATCCCCGAATTGCTGGACGAAAAGTCGCCCACGCCTGAAAAAAAGTCTCGCACATTGGGATCCGCCAGGGTGATTTTGTTCAATTCCAGCTGGTGCGCCCGCATCGAATCAAACGAGATTCCCTGCTGCGCCTCGGTGGAAATAAATATCTGCGAGCGGTCTTCCGGCGGCAGGAATCCTTTCGGGATCACCACGAATTGCCAGGCGGTGACAATCAAAATGACGCCGGAAACCGCCATCACGAATACGCGGTGGCGCAGCGACCACTGCAGTGAAACATCGTAGTAGTGCAGCAGCCGGTCGAAAAATCGCTCCAGTGCCATGTACACGCTGCCGTGGTGTTGTTCGGCCACCGGGCGCAGAAACCGGCTACAGAGCATTGGCGTGAGCGTGAGCGAAACGAAGCCGGAAACCAGAATCGCGGTAATGATGACGACCGCAAACTCGTGCAGCAGTCGCCCCATAATCCCGCCCATCAGAAATACCGGCAGGAACACCGCCGCCAGCGAGATCGTCATGGATAGAATCGTGAAGCCAATTTCGCGCGAGCCGCTCAGCGCGGCTTCCATCACTCCTTCGCCCATTTCCATGTGCCGCACGATGTTTTCCAGCATCACGATGGCGTCGTCCACCACGAAACCGACCGAGAGCGTCAGCGCCATCAGCGAGAGGTTGTCAATCGTGTAGTTCAGCACGTACATCACGCCGAACGTGCCGATGATGGACATCGGCAGCGCAAAACTGGGGATTAACGTGGCGGAAAGATTTCGCAGGAACAGAAAAATCACCAGGATCACCAGCGCGATGGCCAGGAACAGCGTGAATTTCACATCCGCAACGGAATTGCGAATGGATTCCGACGCGTCGTAAAGCGTTTCCATTTGAATCGAAGGCGGAATGATCGCGCGGAACTGCGGGAGCAGTTGTTTTACTGCATCCACCACTTCCACGGTGTTTGTGCCGGGCTGGCGCTCGATCGCCAGCACCACCGAATCAGTGTCGTTCCACCAATTCGCGACGCGATTATTTTGCACGCTGTCGAGAACCCTGCCGACGTCTTCCAGTCGCACCGGCGAACCGTTGCGGTACGCGATGATCAGGGGGCGATAAACCGACGCGTGCGTCAGTTGACCGTCGGCCTGCAACGTGAACGCGCGATGCTCCCCGTACAAAGTTCCGACAGGCAGATTGACGTTGCCGTTCTGCACCGCGGTGTGAACTTCGTCAATGCCGATTTGCCGCGTGGCCATCGCCTGCGGATCAAGCTGTATCCGCACCGAATATTTCTGCGACCCGTATACCTGCACCTGCGCGACGCCCTTCACCATCGAGATCCGCTGGCCCATCAACGTTTCCGCGTAGCGATCGACGGTGTAGCCGGGCAGAGTTTTCGAGCCCATGGCGATGTAGAGAATGGGCTGGTCCGCCGGATTCACTTTGTTGTACGTCGGAGGCGTGGGCATGTTCGGCGGCAACTGCGAAGAAGCGCGGGAAATTGCCGCCTGAACGTCCTGCGCCGCGCCATCAATGTTGCGGCTGAGGTCGAACTGCAACGTGATCGAAGTCCCGCCGAGCGAACTCGACGAAGTCATCGAGTCAATTCCGGCGATGGTGGAGAACTGCTTTTCGAGAGGTGTGGCGATCGCCGAGGCTACGGTGTCGGGACTTGCGCCGGGCAGCGAAGCGCCGACTTGAATCGTCGGATAGTCAACGTTGGGAAGTTCGCTTACGGCGAGCGCGCGATAGCCAAGGATTCCGAACAGCAGAATCGCGAGCATAACCAGAGTGGTCATGACCGGACGGCGAACGAATGGTTCGGCGATGCTGATCATCTTTGGGCCACGAACCTCGCTAGCTTCCCGCGCTGGCCGCCTTCACTTGCACTTTTATGCCAGGAATCAAGCGCAACTGGCCATCGGTGACGACTGTGTCGCCGGGTGCAATCCCGCTCGAGATCACGGATTCGCCTTCCAACTGCCGCGCTACCTTTACCACGCGCGATTCCACGGTCTGATCCGGCTTCACGACGAATATGAAATCACCGGACTGGCCTGTCTGTACCGCTTGCGAAGGAACCACGATCGCCTTTTCCTCTTCGGCCAGCCGCAACGACACCGTGGAAAATTGACCCGGCCACAAACCATGGTCCGCATTCGGGAAAGTTCCCTTTAGCTTGATCGTTCCGGTGGTGTTGTCCACGTTGTTGTCCACAAACGTAAGATAGCCCACTTCGGCGACTGTATCGCCGTAAGGCGTTGCCTCAATTTGCAGACGTCCGCCGCTCATATATTTTTTCACAACTCCCAAATATTGTTCGGGCACAGAGAAATCCACGAAGATGGGGGAAATCTGGTTGATCACCACCAGAATCGGAACGTCGTTCTCTTTCACGAGGTTTCCGGGATACACCTGCAATGCTCCGGTGCGGCCGTCGGTCGGTGAATAAATGGTGCAGTACTGCAGTTGCAGCTTGGAGGATTGCACCGCGGCTTGGTCGGCGTGGACCAACGCTTCTTGCGCGTCCGCGGTGGCTTTCATCTGGTCGTACTGTTCCTTGGGCGCGACGCCCGCGGCATAGAGCTTTTCATAGCGCGCGGATTGCACCTGGTTCAGTTCGGCCTGCGCCTGGTCGCGCGCCAGATTTGCTTCGGACTGCGCGAGGGCCGATTGAAACGGCCGAGCATCGAGGGTGAATAGCAGGTCACCCTTCTTGACGAAATCGCCCTGTTTGAAATGCACCTGCTCCAGAATCGCGTTCACCTGGCTCTTGATCGAAACCGTCGAAAACGCTTCCGCGGTGCCGATCGCGGTCAGATTGATCGGAACGGTTTTCTGCATAGCTTTCGCCACCGTTACCGGAACCGCGAGGTTCGGCGCAGTCTCCGCAGTCTTCGTGCCGCACGCGGAGAGACACAGCAGGATCGCGGGCAGAGCCGCCGCGAGCGCAGCGCGCATGAAAACCCTTTGGAGTCTGTGCATCATGGTTCGTTCGGGTCGCTGCGAAACGTTTCGGCTATCCACTTGCCCAGCACGATCGGGGCGTCAGCTGCGGACGATTTCCGTGCGCCATTTCGATCTATTTTACAGCCTGACGCGCAGATTCAGTGATAATTCTGCGTCTCTTGCCGGAGGCGCTCGATACGGCTCAACCGGCAGCGTCTTCACACACTTCGGCGAGCTTTTAGACGTAACGAACCGCGGAAAGCGTCACAATTTTTCTGCGAAATCAGCCGGCGGCGGCCTGGTCCAAATACCATAAGACTCGGCCATCCGCCGGGCGGATACGTCCGGCGGGGTACGCGCTGGGGTGCGAATCCGGCTCGGCGCGCAGCGCGGAAAGGATCGCGCGCTTGTTTTCGCCCGCGACAAGGAAATAGGTGTTTCGACTGGAGTTCAGCACTGGAAGGGTGAACGTAAGACGGTTTGGCGGCACGGCTGCGACTTGAACGGGCACGACCCAGCGTTTTTTTTCCTCCAGGGCCGGGGAATCCGGAAAAAGCGAAGCCGTGTGCCCCTCGGGGCCCAAGCCGAGCAAGGTGACGTCGAATGCAGGCGCGGCCGAGCCAAAAAATTTTCGCAGTTCCCCATCGTAGGCTTCGGCGGCTTGTTCGGGCGTGGGCAGACCGGTGGGAGCGGCATGAACGTTCGCAGCGGGAATGGGCACGCGAGAGAGCAGCGCTTCGCGCGTCATGCGGTAGTTGCTCAGCGGGTCGTCCTGCGAAACGTAGCGCTCATCGCCCCAAAAGAGGTGCACGCGATTCCAGTCCGTTTCTTTGCGGTATTTTTCTGTGGCGGCCCACAGCGCGTACATTTTCCCCGGCGTGTGGCCGCCGGAGAGCGCGACGGCGGCGCGGCCGCGCGCCTTAATTGCTTCGCCCAAATCGCGCAGCAGTTCTTCGAGCGCGGCGCGGCTGAGCGCGTCAATATCCGGAAATATGCGTGTGTCGAGTTTCATTTGCGCTACGCCTCATTTTATATTCGCCCCTGCTCGCTCGTCATTCGCGCGAGCAAGCTACTTCGCAGGGGCGCTGATTCCCAGGTGCGCCAAATCCTGGCGCAGCTGTTCAAGATTTTGAAATTGTATCGTGTGCATTCCGAGTTCGCGCGCGCATTCCAGGTTCAGCCCGCGATCGTCTATGAGGACGCATTCGGCGGGTTCGCGCTGGGAAATTTTCAGCGCCAGCTGGTAGATCTGTTCTTCCGGTTTGCGCACGCCCAGATAGCAGGAGCTGAAAAATGCGTGGAAATATTTTCGCAGGTTGAATTTGTGGATGCGGTACTCATTGATTTCGAGCGATTCGTTATTCAAGGCGGCCATCAGATGGCGCCGCGGCTGCACCAGGTGGCCTAAAAACTCCAACGGCTGCGGGAATGGCTGGGACTGTTCAAACATGAACTGCTTGAAGTCCTCGGCAGTGAATGCGCGTTCCCGGTAAAAAATAGTGCGGCGAAGATATTCGTCCAGTGTGGCGCGGCCGGTCTCGAAGGCATTCAGCATAAGCTCGTGGCGGTCCTCGAAATCGGACCAATCCAGATGAAATTTTTCGACCGCGGCGCGACGCGAATTGCGATCCCAGCCGTTGGTGAGGATCACGCCGCCGTTATCCCAGAACAACGCATTTATTTCCGTCATGGTTTCCTCAGGCCGCTATGGGTCAAGCGGGATGGCCCGCACCCGACCGGCGCGGCGTTATTATCCCTTTGAACGCTCACGGGCCGAAGTACTTTATCACAGCGCCGAATCCGCGCCTTTTGTCGTAACATTATGCCGAAAATCAGGGAAACTGCTGACCGCATGCACGCACGCCGCAAAAAATCAGAGCCGACGGTTTTTACGATCGGGCATTCCACCCGGCCACTTGAGGAATTCATCGATATGCTGAAGGCGCATGGCGTGCAGCGCGTGGTGGATGTTCGCAGCATTCCGCGTTCCCGGCACAATCCGCAGTTCAATCGAGAATCGCTCGCACGGCATTTGCGCGCGGCACGCATCGGCTACCTCCACCTGAAAAAACTCGGCGGGTTGCGCCACGCCCAAGCGGATTCGAAAAATCTGGGCTGGCACAACACCAGCTTTCGCGGCTTTGCCGATTACATGCAGACCGCGGATTTTCAGGAGGGCCTAGCGCGGCTGGAAAAGCTGGCGGCGAGTAAACCATCGGCAATCATGTGCGCGGAAGCGGTGCCGTGGCGCTGCCACCGCTCGTTGATCGCCGATGCGCTGCTGGTGCGAAAGTTTCCGGTGGAAGACATCATGAGCGCCGCTCATGCACAGGCTCATGAACTTACGCCGTTTGCGCGGGTGCGCGGGTTGCAGATTACTTATCCGACCGACAGGCCTGTTAAAAGATAAGAGGTGCGCGCGGGGTGGGAGAGATCCTTCGGCCGGCTCGAGGCAAAGGCGCCGGCCTCGGGATGACGATGCTCGTCGCATCGTCAATGGAGCGAGGGTGCGGCCAGGCCTTTGGGTGGGCGCTTCATGATGAAGCAGAGCGGCGCCAGGCAAGCCACGATGATTGCTAGACCGGAGACGACGTCGGTGTAGGCGAGCGTCGCGGCTTGTTGCTGCAACAGCGCGGCCGCGCGGGCGTAGGCTTGGTGTGCGGCGTCGGCCGGGCTGAGGCCTTGATTGCGCAGAGTGGCCGTGAGACCGTCGATCATCTGACGAAACCGCGGATTTCCCTCGTTCATGTGGCCAGATAGATAGGTTTGGCGCTGCTGCGTGCCGCGAGTGATGAAGGTGGCGAGCAGTGCGATGCCGATGCTGCCCCCAATGTTTCGAATGAAACTGATCATGCTGGAAATTTGGTTATTTTTATCGGGCGGGACGTCTACGTAGGAAAGCGTGTTCGAAGGCACGAAAATAAAAGCGAGGCCCGCGACTTGGTAAACGCGAAGCATCGCGGCGGTGCGAAAATCCATGCCCAGGGTGAGGTGGGTGGTCATGTAATAGAGCGCGGCCGCGGTGGTGGCAAAGCCGACAGACATGAGGACGCGCTGATCCATTTTTGAAACGAGAAAACCGGAAAGCGGCATCATGAGCATCATGATGAAACCGCCGCCAGCGAGGGCCTCTCCGGCGCTGACGGCGGAGTAGCCCATCAGGAGCTGTAGATATTGCGGTATCAAGACCGTGGTGCCATACAGAACCGCGCCGAGAATGAACATGAAAAACATGGCGGTGGCGAAATTGCGTTTCTTGAGAAGCTTCAGCTCGACAATTGGGTGATCATGGCGCCATTCCCAGATGACCCAAGTCACCAGCAGGATGATTGAAGCTGCGAGCAGCCCAGTGATCCAGTGCGAGGAAAACCAGTCCGCTTCCTGCCCTTTATCGAGGACCAGTTGCAAGCTGCCAATTCCCAGTGCGACGAGGCCCAGGCCCATGTAGTCCACGGGTATGCCTTTGCGGCGTTCTTTTTCGACTTTCAGATAGGGCGGGTCTTCGACGAGCCGATGCGTGAGGTAGAGAGAAATCAAGCTGATGGGCACGTTGATGTAGAAAATCCAGCGCCAGCTGTAATTGTCGGTAATCCATCCGCCGATCGTGGGACCGATCGCGGGCGCCACCACTACCGCCATTCCATACACGGCGAAGGCCATGCCGCGTTTTGAAAGAGAAAACGTGTCCGCAAGTATGGCTTGTTCGCTGGGCTGCAATCCTCCGCCGCCCGCGCCTTGGAGCACACGGAAGAAAATCAACATCCCCAAACTGGGCGCGAGGCCGCACAGGAAACTGCTGGCGGCAAAGAGCGCGACGCAAGACATATAGAAGCGCTTGCGGCCCATGCGCGTGGCGAGCCATGCGCTGATGGGCAGAATGATGGCGTTCGAAACCAGGTAGCTGGTGAGCACCCAGGTGGATTCGTCGGAGCTGGCGCCCAGAGAACCAGCGATGTGCGGCAAGGCGACGTTGGCGATGGAAGTGTCGAGAACTTCCATAAACGTGGCGAGCGTCACCGTCAGCGCGATCAGCCACGGATTGTGGCGCGGGCGCCAGGCGGCGACGTCGAAGGATGAGTCAGCGGTCAGGGTGGCGGTGGCCACGAATCACCTTTGCTTGCGCATCTGGATGACCTATTATATACATGCATGTATGTATCTTGTAAAGTCGCGACAAATGTGAGAGAAACCAGTCCATGAACCCCCCTTCGAATGCCGCACCCGCACGCCGTAAAAAAACTGCAGCGCTCGCCCCGTCTCGCCAGCAGGCGCGCACGGCGACGACCCGGCGAAAACTGTTGCTGGCGGCGGAACAGACGTTTGCGCGCGATGGATATGAGGCGGCCCGTCTGGAGGACATCGCAGCGCACGCCGGATATACGCGCGGAGCGTTCTACGCGAACTTTGACAGCAAGGAAGATATCTTTTTCGCGCTGCTGGAACAGTGGGTGGCGCAGCGGATTTCGGAAGTGGATGCTTTGTTGGGGCGGCACGACAATCCGCAGCAGCGTTTGCGGGCTGTGCGCGAGCACTACGCGCAGATTGCGCAGGACCGGCGGCTGGCGTTGCTATCGCTCGAATTCAAACTTTTTGCGGTGCGCCATCCCGAAGCTCACGCACGACTGCGGGCGCGGCAGAAAGGGTTGCGCTCTTGCGGCGCCGATATTTTGCGACGGGTGATGAAATCTCTGGGACGGTCATTGCCGGTGTCCAGCGCGTCGGCGGCTACCGCTCTGGGCGCGTTCTCCCATGCGATGTTGCTGGAGCATTTGGTGGATTCCAGTTCGCTGTCGGACGGAGAGATACGGCATCTGCTGGGATTGTTTTTTGATGCGGTGGTGGCGGGCGAAAGGATAGAGGGTCAGCGCGCTCGTTGATTACGGGATGTCCCTTCCCTCCCCTGCATCCAGTACCCAAAATCGGTGGGCGGCTTTTTCGCGGTCGAGGGCGCGCTGAAGCTCTTTTACCGGCTCCTGCTCGCCGTCGTCGGCCAAGCGGAACGTCCCGAAGTGAATGGCGATGCTGGTAGCCGCGCCCACTTCCTGGTGCGCGCGAACGGCATCTGGCGGAGAGACGTGCACCGGACCCATGAACCATTGCGGGCGATACGCGCCGATGGGCAGAAACGCCAGGCGAATTTCCGGAAAGCGCTCGCGGATTGCGGCGAAATGCGAGCCGTAAGCAGTGTCTCCGGCGAAATAAACTGTGCCGCACGCGCTTTCGATCACGTATCCGCACCACAGCGTCTTATTGCGATCGCGCAAGCCACGGCCGGAAAAATGCCTGGCGGGAACGGCGGTCACGCGAATCTTGTCGAAAGCGTCCGCCGATTGCCACCAATCCATTTCCTGAATTTGCGAATCACGCGCGACGCCCTTGCCCTCGGCGGTCAGGCGTGCGCGGACGCCCAACGGCACGGCGAATGCCGGCTGCCATTGCGCGCCGATGCGGCGCAGAGTCGGCAGGTCAAAATGGTCATAGTGGTCGTGACTCTGCAGGACTAGATCAATCGTAGGAAGCTGGTCGAAATGAAGTCCCGGAGCGCGGTGGCGCGGCGGTCCGATCCAGGAAAGCGGGCTGGCGCGATTCGACCAGATCGGATCGCAGAGAATATTTAAGCCTTCGAGCTGGATCAGCACCGACGAATGCCCGACGAACGTGGCGCGGATTTTTCCTTCGTCCACGCGTTCGGGCGGCGTGGCGCCGGGAGGCGCGTCAATCCACTTGCGCCAGGATGCGGGCCTGCGAGTGAGCAGCCATTTGAGCACGGCTCCAGTGCCGTGCATGCCGCCTTGCGACGCAGGATCGCGTGGATTGTAAAAGTGTTCACCGTCGAAGTGGTCGGAAACAGGTCCGCTATAAAATCGCATATCGGGTTGGGTTAGGTTACTTCTCCATGCGGCGTTTGCTTTGAGAATTGCGGGCGCCGCGGGCGCAAACATCGTTTCCTATTTGGAGCGCACGCGATTATCCTATGGGACTTCGGCGCGAGGCGCAATCAAGGGGTCCAGCGGTGACGCAGATTGTAACGCAGAAAGTTTCGCTGCAGGTCGCGGACGGAAGCTCGATGAACGCCTACGTGGCCCGTCCGGCGGATGGCAGCGTCCATCCGGGACTACTGGTGTTTCAAGAGGCTTTCGGCGTGAACGCGCATATTCGGGACGTGACCGAGCGGTGCGCGCGCGCTGGAGTCGTGGCGATCGCGCCGGAATTGTTTCATCGCACCGGGCCGGGATTCGAGGGGGATTACGCCGACTTCTCAAGTGCGGCGCCGCACATGAAGGCGATGACACTCGAAGGAACGGTGCAGGACATTCGCGCGGCTTACGATTGGCTGCAGCGCGATCCACAGGTGCGCAAAGACGCCATCGCGAGCATCGGCTTTTGCATGGGTGGGCGCGCGTCGTTTTTGGCCAATGCCACTGTTCCTTTGCAGGCGGCGATCTCGTTTTATGGCGGCGGGATCGCGCCGGGGCTGCTGCCGCAGGTGGCGAACTTGCATTCGCCTATGTTGTTCTTCTGGGGCGGACGCGACAAGCATATCGGCCAGGACCAGATTCGAGCCGTGATTGACGAATGCAAACGCCTGGGCAAGCCTTATGTGAACGTGGAGATTTCGGAGGCCGACCACGGCTTTTTCTGCGACGCACGTGCCAGCTACCATCCAGCAGCCGCGAGCCTCGGTTGGAATATTTGCGAAACTTTCCTGCATTTTCACGTACACAAACCGGAGTTGCGCACGCGCGTTCGTTAGTCGAGGTGCGGTGCGAGCTTTTGCTGCTGGATGCGCTCGCTGCGGGCGCGGCTCGCGCTTGTGGACCGTAGCGGGGTCTCGGCTGCGTAAGATATGGCTGTGCCTGTGCGAGGGAACGGGATGACGGCGTACGTCGGTGCGATTGACCAGGGCACCACCAGCACGCGATTCATCGTGTTCGACCGCGCGGGACAGATCGTTTCGACGGCGCAGCGCGAGCATCGGCAGCTTTATCCGCAGCCGGGGTGGGTGGAACACGATCCCGAGGAGATCTGGCGCGCGACGCAGCAGGTTATTGCCGACGCGATGCGGGTCGGCGGTTTGCGCGCGGGCGATCTGGCTGCGATCGGCATCACCAACCAGCGCGAAACTACTATCGTGTGGGACCGGCGCACCGGTGCGGCCGTTTATAACGCGATGGTGTGGCAAGACACGCGAGTGGCGGACGCCGTGGCCGAACTCGCGCGCGATGGCGGGCCGGATCGATTCCGGCAGAAGACCGGACTTCCGCTGGCGACTTACTTCAGCGCCCTGAAAATTAGATGGATTCTGAATAATGTTCCGGGCGCGCGCGAAAAAGCCGCCGCAGGCGAGCTTTTGTTCGGGACCGTTGACACATTTCTTCTTTGGCAGCTCACGGGTGGCGCGGCGGGCGGAATCCACGTCACTGACATGACCAATGCCAGCCGCACGCAGCTGATGAATCTGGAAACTTTGGCTTGGGACCGGGAGATTCTGGAGATTTGCACAATACCAGAGGCGATTCTCCCGCGTATCGCGTCCAGCAGTGAGCCTTTTGGAAAGGCGCAACTCGCGGCGATTAAAGATGTGCCCATCACCGGAATTCTGGGCGATCAGCAGGCGGCGCTCGTTGGACAAACCTGCTTCGAACCGGGCGAAGCGAAGAACACGTACGGAACCGGGAGTTTTCTGCTGATGAATACGGGCGAGCGTCCGGTGCCTTCGAAGTTTGGCCTGCTGACCACCGTCGCCTATAAATTTGGCTCGGAGGCCGCGCGCTATGCACTGGAAGGCAGCATCGCGATTACCGGCGCGCTGGTGCAGTGGCTGCGCGACAACTTGGGAATCATTCAGCAGAGCGCGGATATCGAGGCGCTGGCCGCTTCGGTGCCCGATAATGGCGGCGTTTACTTTGTTCCCGCCTTTTCCGGGCTGTACGCCCCGCATTGGAAAACCTCCGCGCGAGGCGTTATCGCGGGACTGACGCGGCACTCGAACAAAAGCCATATCGCGCGCGCCGCGCTGGAAGCCACGGCATTTCAGACGCGCGAAGTCCTCGACGCCATGGAAAAAGATTCCGGCATTCCGCTTGCAGTCCTGCGCACCGACGGCGGCATGGTGGAAAATAATCTTCTCATGCAATTCCAGGCCGACGTTTTGAATATTCCTGTGGTGCGTCCTGCCGTAAAAGAAACTACAGCGCTGGGCGCGGCTTATGCGGCAGGGCTGGCGGTAGGCTTTTATCGCGACCAAAGCGAACTGCGCGCGAATTGGGCGGTTGATCGCACGTGGGAGCCGCGCATGGATGAAATAACGCGCGAGTCGCTCTTCAAATCATGGAAGAAAGCAGTGGCGCGGTCGTTTGATTGGTTGGAGTAATGGACCGGCGATTGCGGCGGCGATTCAGCGGCTCGAGAACCGTCCTTCGCTCCGAATCGTTTGCGAAAACGCTGCTGGACCAATCGAGCGCGTCAGTTTGATGCAGTTGGGGACTGATCGAGATTATTAAATGATGGCTCCGCACAGAATTTATCGGATTTCCCCGCAACTGGGAACCGCCCCATCGTGCTCGATTTTCCGGTGGCGAGACAGCTGACGATGGCAGTGTGAGACTTGGTGATGTTCTTGCCGCCAAATTCGCTCAACGAAAGCCGGTGCGGTCTACTTCTTCTCCCTTGCGTTTATTCTCGCTTCTAAAACCCCTAGTCTTTCGAGAATTTCCGCGAAGCAGAGAGGCTTGGTCGGAAACATTTCTTGCATTTCTTGGTAGCCCTTGCGAAGGATCGCTAGTAGGGGTTCGCGAGGCACAATTCGAAGGCTGCCAGGGACGGCGGTGTCGTACTGCGCCCAATTCGCGGCGAAATAGATTTTCTTGAAACGGATGACTTGGCCCAGAAGATCGACAGAGAGCTTGTCGTCTCTGAGGCGCTCTGCAGTACTGATAACTGCAACGTCGGACCAATGGCGCGCCATGCGCGGCTTGAGCTTGTTCGGATCAGGCCGATGATTCTCGGCGTGTAAGAGTGTCACCTTTTCCCAGAGCGTGCGTTGACAGTCGAGGACAGGAATTTCGGCAGACTTCTCTCGAAAGTTTTCCGGAAAGGTTTCAGCAACGGTTGGGGAGACGGGCAGCCGTTCGCTTGGTTGCTGATCTCCGCGGCCGAATTCAATCTTGATTTGAGGTTGCAAGTAATTGCTGTACTCGAATGCGTTCGGGTAGTGAAAGAGGAGAGTCATTTCTTCGATTTCTTGGTCCGAAGCCACAAGTGTCCATCCGCGCCGAGGATTATTTTGAAGCGGTCGTGCAATTTCGGAAGGATGCGGGAATTGACTTCATTCGTGATGGCGGCGCGGAGCTCTCGATCGAGGACTTTCCGTTGGTTGACGGATAGCGCAGGGTTGGCAAGATCACGCTCTCCTGAGAAACCCAGTGCGGCCCTGTCGATCGAGATATCGATGGCTTCGGACAGGCGGTCAATCAATCCAAATACCTTGGAAAGGGATGTTCCGCCTTTAAAACGCAGTTCAGGAATATCTGCCACTGCGAAGAGATGCTTGAGCGTCCAGCAAATCCAAAAGTCCTTTTCTATTGCAGTGGTTGTGGAAGAGCGCCGGGCGGCAGTTTCCTCGAAATAGGGCTGTCGCTCGGTGGGTTTGCCTCTTGCGAAGTCGTCCATAAGAATTCGCCTCAGGCACTGAGTTGATTTAGAACGGGCTGCGACCAACCCGGCGCGGTCGGCACAAGCCGTCTAATGGCTTTCTTGACGGGACGAGGAAGCTGCTTTGCAAGGGAATGGATAGCGATCTCGTGAACTCCCTCTTTCCCGAGCGCGCGAACAGCCTGAATGACGACTCCCGCTTCTGTTCCCGCACCAATCATTTTGGAGGGGGCCACGTGCTTGAGCGCGACGGTTTGATTGCCAATTCGAACGGTGCGAGAAGGTCCTTCTGTCCAGAAAACATTCTGCATGGGCACTTGAGTTGAAAGCCCAAGTAGATTGGCAGCTTTTGCCCCGGAGACGCTGATTCGGCTGCCCGTCCTCTCAGCCATGGCCTTGGCAACGGCCTCGGGAGAAGGGGAGAGAACGCCGATTTTGGGGTGCACCTTCGGGAACTCGTAAACACCCCGAGCTAGACGACGAATCTGACCAGTCCGCTGAAGCCGAGACAAAGCCTGGTCTACAGCAGCACGGGTGCCGAGGTGTGCAAACTGTCTGGGCGTAAAGACCCATCCGCGGTGCTTTCCTCGAATTCGCTTTAAGATTGCATTGGTGGTGGAGGCTGTCATTTGCATCTCGTACGTCAGAAATAATAGCTTATTTATCTGACACTGTTAATGGTATATATGCAGCATAAGCCATGCATAATGATTGCGATACGGGAAGTATCTAATGTCAAGTGTCATCAAACAAGAAGCATCACAAATCGACGTTTGGATGCGGCAGAGCTCAACCCTCGCTCAATACTTCCGAGAATAGACGGATTCGAGCTGATATGTCTCGCTCTCAATATCGAAGCCTCTGATTTCCAAGACGCGGCACACAAAGCGAATCCCTGGCCCTCGTTCTATCTGGACGATGACATTCAGGGAATCGGCGATATTGGTCTTAATCGCGAGATAGGGCATCTCGACACCGCTTTGTAAAACGCACGTCGTAAAGCGCGAAATGGCGTGCGCCGCGCAGTTTGCGTGAACCGTGGAGATCGTGCCGCCGTGCCCCGTCTTGAGGAGAGCTGTAGAAGGTCAAAAGCCTCTCCCGCACAGGTACCGCGACACATTCGCTGTGAACATGCGGGCGCGTGGCGGCAGCCCTTACGACGTGGCCAAACTGCTTGGTGACACAATTGCGACCATCGAGAAGCATTACACGCCGTTTGTCAGAGAGCTTCGGGAGCGAGTGCGTCGACTAATGGAGAATGGGGAAGGTCTGGAACACTGGGCACAGTTTGGGCACAGTGACCCGCAAACGGCGACCAAGAAACAGACAACTAACTGAAAGAAAAATAGATAGCAGCGGGCGAGTCTGTAAGCCGGATTCTGTGCGCTGCGCTATCGTCGTCTCGACTTGCGCCGAGATTTTCGCTCGCGCTGCGCGATGATCATTCCTCTAGGTCCCGGATCGCTCCGGGACTCGAGCAGCCTACCTCGAGCGCGTTGCATACGGGCTGGGCCAGCCCTCCCCTCCTATTTGGCCTTGCTCCACGCGGGGTTTTCCGTGCCCCGGATGTTGCCATCCGGGCGGTGGGCTCTTACCCCACCTTTTCACCCTTGCCAAATGCGCTGCGCCGAAACAGGCAGGGCTGTGGTTTCCCGCAGGCCTGCCGCCGAGGCGATAGCATCACCGGCGGTTTAATTTTCTGTGGCACTTTCCGTAGCCGTCGCACGATCCTCAGATGCTGCCAGTGGCAGCTTCGAAGGGCTCCTCGCGACAACCCCCTGGCGTTACCAGGCGCGTCGCCCTGTAGTCCCACACTCTTGCGAGCTGAGGACTATTGGAGTCCGGACTTTCCTCCCGTCTGCTCCGCTTGCGCGGAACAAACCGGCGATCATCCGACTCACCCGCTAGGTTAGATTATACCTCGGAAGGCTCGGGTTCGGAGGCTGGAGGTATCGCTGTTTCCGCAACAGTGGCAGGCGACGGTGGTAGAAAGAAGCGCAGAAGCACAAATCCGGCTGCTGCCCACAGGGCAAGGGTAAGCCACTCAGGGCTGTGAGTCGGCAACGACCAGCCGAGGTTATAAGTCGCATGCGCGACAGCTGCGGGCAGGATTGATTCCGAGCGGATGGTTAACCACGCGAGGACGTAGCTCAAACAAACGGTTACAAGCAGGCGCGCAACCAGGCCAATGCAAACATCTTGAGCCGTCATTGCAGGATTGAAATCCCATATGTAGTGGAACGCGCCCCAAACGACACCGACGAGGAAAATCCCTCGAACGAGTCCATAGCGCCGGACGAACCGGGGTTGCAAGTAACCCCTCCAAGCAATTTCCTCTACCAGAGGGTAGAGGAGATACGAACCGGAGGAAGCCGGCGGAAGCCCGAGAAAAGAGCTTGGCGATGGGGGAACAAGTTTGCCCCAGCCATCGAGGCCCCAAAGAATTCTTGCGTGGAGGTACGATGCCACGGGCGCGACGTATGCGATTGCGGCCGGGATCGCGATAGAGGCGGCCAGGTATATGGCGCGGGGAATGCGAAGCATCGCGGGAATCATTTTCCTTCCGTTCTTGCCAAGGGCGCCGCAAACGAATGCTAGCAACAGAAGGGCGTGGAAGAGTTGTCTCAACCACAAAAACCAATTCGGGTGTAGCTGCGCGAAGCGGATGATTCCTAAAGAGCCGAACATTTGCAGCGCAGGTTCGGGAAGCCCCGTAATAAAAACCATGGCGATCATCAACCAGACAAAAAACATGGTACGGCGGTTTTCCGCTTCGGGCATCGAAGCGTCGAACACTGACTCCGCCGGCAGGTGGATTGGAAGTGTGGCGCGGCCTCGGCTGTAGAGCACAAAGAATGCAGATATGAGGATGAATCCGACGCTGGCGAACTGGCAGCCTGTGCCGAGATTCTCTGCAAGGGCGCGAAGTACGCCCGGCTGCCAGAGGCGCGCGGCTCCGGGAACTTGATTAACAAAATGTGCTGGCTCGCCTACATCACGAAACCAAAAGAACGCAACGATCAGCTTTGCCGCGAGACCCACGATGACTGGAAGTAGAATTGAGTCGAGCAAGCGCTGCGCCGGTTTTTGGAATCCGACCAAAGAAAGATAGTACGCCGTGACTCCGGCCGCGAATATTGGCACAGACATTAGATAGTTGCAGCCTGCCCAAAGTAACGGCCTGGAGTAGTAAGTAGTCCCCGGCCACCAGCGGAGGGTATGGGAAACAAATAGGAAGGCCGCTCCCAACAGAAGCAGCCAGCTCGAGGATTCCGCTGGGAGACAAGTGCGGATGAACGCCGCGACTCGTCTGATGATGAGTAGAAAGGACATTAGCTGCGGAATTATGGGACAGGCGAGCGGGTTGCTGCCAGTCAAACTTCGCGTGGTGAGTGGTTGTAATTCTGCGACGCTATTTGCCCGTTAGAAGTTTGTCGAATTGCGATTCGTTGAGGATTGTTACGCCGAGGGCTTTGGCTTTGTCCAGCTTGGAGCCGGCGTCTTCGCCTACTACGACGTAGCTGGTTTTCTTGCTGACGGAGCTGCCGGGTTTGCCGCCGTGGGAGACTACCAGGGCTTCGGCATCTTCGCGGGTGCGTTTGGCTAGGGTGCCGGTGAAGACGAAGGTCATCCCGGCGAAGCGGGTGGACACCGGGGCCTGGCGTTCTTCTTTCATGTTCACGCCGACGGCGCGGAGATGCTCGATCAGTTTGCGATTGGCGGATTCGGAGAAAAATTCGCGCACGCCTTCCGCCACCTTCGGGCCGACTTCGGGGACTTCCATCAATTCTTCGAGGCTCGCCTCGGCGAGCTTGGCCATGGAACCGAAATGTTCGGCGAGCAGCTGCGCGGTGCGTTCGCCGACGAAGGGCATGCCGATGGCGTAGATCAGGCGCGCAAGGCTGTTCTTCTTGCTGCCGGCGATTTCATCCAGCAGGTTTTGCGCGGATTTCTCCCCCATGCGGTCGAGATTTTCCAGCGTCTCGAGGTCCAATTTGTAAAGCCCCGCGAAATCATTCACCAAGTCCTTTTCGAGCAACTGGTCCACGATCTTTTCGCCCAGGCCATCGATATTCATCGCGTGGCGCCCGGCGAAGTGCAGCAGCGATTCCCTCTTGCGCGCGGGACAAGACACGTTGACGCAGCGGTAGGCAACTTCGCCTTCGGCGCGGTGTACGCGCATGCCGCAGACCGGGCATTTCTCCGGCATCTTGAATTCTTTTTCTTCCTTGCCATGCTTCACTACTTTCAGGACGTGCGGGATCACTTCGCCGGCACGTTCGACGAGAACTGTGTCACCGGCATGGACGCCGAGACGCTGCACTTCGTCCATATTGTGAAGAGTAGATTTTGTGACAGTGACGCCGCCAATTTGCACCGGCTCGAAAACCGCGAACGGAGTGAGCACGCCCGTGCGGCCAACGCTCACTTCGATTTGTTTCAGGAGCGTGGTTTCCTGGTGCGCTTGATATTTATAGGCAATGGCCCAGCGCGGAGCTTTCGAAGTGAAGCCCAGCTCGTTCTGCAGGCCGACTTCGTTCACTTTCACCACGATTCCATCAATCTCGTAGCCGAGCTTCTCGCGCTTAGCGTCCCACTTGGTGATGTAATCCTCCACTTCCGTGACGCCGTGGCAGAGCGCCCAGTCCGCGCTGACTTTGAACCGCAAATCGTTCAGCGATTCTAGGATTTCCGAGTGGCGTTTTTTGGGCACGCGGCCATCCACGAGCAGGTAGTAGGCAAAAAAACCAAGGCCGCGCGATGCCGTAATGTTGGGATCGAGCACGCGCACCGAACCGGCGGCGGCGTTGCGCGGATTGGCATAGCGCTTTTCGCCTTTGGCGTCTTGCTGCTCGTTCATGGCTTCGAATGCTTTGCGAGTCATGATGGCTTCACCGCGAACTTCAAACGAATGCGGGATGCCGGCTTTCTTGAGCTGCGCGGCATCAATCGACAGGGGAATCGAGCGGATGGTGCGCACGTTCGGAGTGACCTCTTCGCCCGTGGTACCGTCGCCGCGCGTGACGCCGCGGACTAGGGCGCCTTTTTCGTAAATCAAGGACATGCTCAGCCCGTCGAACTTGTGTTCGGTTACGTACTCCACCTTTTCGCGGCCGGTGAGTTCGCGCACGCGGCGATCGAAATTCGCAAGTTCCTCGAAGGAAAAGGCGTTGTCGAGGCTGATCATCGGCGTTCTGTGCCGGACTTGCTGAAAACCTTCGCGCGGAGTTCCGCCGGCGCGCTGCGTGGGCGAATCAGGAGTAATCAGCTTCGGGTTTTCGGCTTCCAGCTTTTTCAGCTGGTTCACCAGCTTGTCGAAAGCCGCGTCGGAAATCTCCGGATCATCGTTTACGAAATATAAATATTCGTGATGGCGGATTTTCTCGCGCAGACGTTCGATTTCTTTTGCAACCGCGCTGTTCTTAGCCATGAACACCCCGTGCCAATGCCATCGGTGAATTGCGCCGGGTATTATACAATGGCCGTTTAGTTTCACAGGACGAACGCAAACCTATGCCTGAAGGAATTCGCGACGCGTTGCTGATCTACAACCCCACCAGCGGGGGGCGACGGCACCGTCGTTTCTTGGAAATCGAGCGGGCCGTGCGGATTCTTAAGGATGCCGGAATCACCACGGAAATCGCAGCCACCACTTCGGCCGGTTCCGCGCAGGGAATCGCGCGCCAGGCCGCAGAGCAACGCCGCGGGATGGTGATCGCCTGCGGCGGTGACGGCACGATCAACGAAATTATCAATGGCCTCGCTGGCAGCGCAACGCCGATGGCGCTGCTTCCCGCAGGAACCGCGAATATTCTGGCGAAAGAACTGCGCATTCCCTGGGACATTCCGCACGCGGCGCGGCTGATCCCCGGCGGCGTGGTCCGCCGCGTGGCGTTGGGCCTGGCGACTTCACTGAACGGAAATCATTCGGCGGACATGCCCTCGGATGGGCGTTATTTTCTAAGTGTGGCCGGCGCTGGGCCGGACGGCGCGATCGTGAATGCGGTTAACGGCGAATTGAAAAAACGCGCCGGGGTTTTGGCTTATTGGGTGGAGGGGATGCGGCAGCTGGTTGGCTACGATTTTCCACAGATGCGCGTGCGTTCGGATGGGCGCGAACATTTGGCGTCTATAATTGTGGTGGGCAGGACCGTGAATTATGGTGGGCCGTTCAAGATTACTACCGGGGCTAACCTGTTTGAGAATTCGTTCGAGTTTTTGACGAATTCGACGCGGAGCCGGATGCGCTACATGGCTTGTTTGCCCGCCTTGTGGCTGGGAAAACTGCGCAGCATGGATGGCATCGCGGCCTGGAAGCACACCGAGGTGATTTGCGAATCGGCAAACGGCGCCGAGGTGTTCGCGCAGGTGGACGGCGAGCCGATTGGCCGTTTGCCGCTGGCGTTTCGCATTGTTCCCGATGCGCTTTCGCTGGTGACGCCCGCACATTTGAAATAGCCGAGTCGCGCGCGGGAAAGCGATTGAGTCGTTGAGCTAGCAGCACCCTGATCACACTACCGTGGAAATTCTCACTCACGCGCTGCTAGCCCTGGTACTCGCGCGCGCTGGCCAGAAGCTGCTACCGCGTTACGGCGCGGCGATGCTCGTCGTTTCCAGCGTTGCCGCCGATCTCGATTTCGCGAGCTATCTTGGCGGTCCGTCCCCCTTTTTGCGCTTTCATCGCGCAGTCTTGCACTCCGTTCCTAGCTCAGTTGTGTTGATCTGCGTTCTGGCGTTTGTTTTCTGGGCCTTCGCAGGGCGACTGGATGCGGCACATCCGGAATCGAACCGTCTCGCGCTGAGTTACCTTGCCGCAGTCGGAGTTTGTGCGGCAGGCGTTGCGACGCATTTGCTTCTCGATCTCGCGAGCGGAATCGGAGCGCAATTGCTGTGGCCGTTTCGGCAGGGCTGGACCGCGTGGAATGTGCTCAGCAATCTCGATCCCTGGGTTTTGGCGCTTCTTGTGTTCGGCTTGCTGTTACCGGAACTGTTCCGCCTGGCCAGCGAAGAAATCGGCGAGCGCGCGAAAGGTCCGCGCGGGCACCGCGCCGCTATCGTCACGTTGCTCCTGCTTCTGATTTACGTCGGCGCGCGCGCAGGACTGCACAGCCGCGCCGTTGACGAACTGAACTCGCGCGACTATCGCGGCGCTCCACCGCTGGCCACAGCTGCCTTCCCTTCCGCAATCTCCCCGTTCGCTTGGCGCGGCCTGGTGTCCACTGACAACGCGATTGACCTGATCGAAATGTCGCTAGCGCCTGGCGCGGGCTTCGATCCCGACCGCGCCGTACCGCACTACAAGCCCGAAGATTCCGCCGTCCTGGATGCCGCGCAAAATACGCCCGCCGCGAAAACTTTCCTGCGCTACGCGCGCTTTCCCCTGGCCGGCCTCGAACGCGAAGATCAAGGCTACCAGTTCACACTGCGCGATCTGCGCTTCGCTTTCGGCGACAACAGCGCGGATAACATCATCGTGAGCGTGGAGCTAGCTACCGATCTGCGCGTCGTCAGTCAGGAATTTCGTTACGCCAATTTGCCGCAGCGGTAGTCCCAACCGGTTTCGCGTTCGTCGGTACGCAGAGTTTAAGGCTTTGCGGAAGCACGATGGAATACGAAGTGGGTGAGGACGTAGAGCAGCAGGATGAGCACCAGCACAACGAGCGCAAAGGTGCCGCCGTGCGTTTTCAGGTAGCCGAGGGCGGCGTCGCCGTAGCGGACCGCTAAAATTCCTTCGACGCCGTAGCGTAGACCACGGCCGAGGAAAATTGCGAGGATGAAGGTCTTCGCGGGTACCTGGAAAACTCCTTCGGCTAGGACGAAGGGCTTGAACGGGAACGGTGGAGGGAGTAGCGCGGGAATGAAGGCGCTTAGGAATCCGTTGTTATCAACCCACTCTTTTATTTTTGCTGCTTTGCCGCCCGCATGCTTGTGAAAAAAGGCCTCGCCGGCTTTTTCCGCGATGAAATAAAGGACCAGGCAGCCGGAAAGCGAGCCGAGCGCGGCCATGGTGGCGTAATAAGGCATAAGCACGTGATGGGCGATGCACAGTTCGATCAGGACTGCGTCCGGGAAGAATGGGAAGGAAAGCAACGAAGAATCGAAGAACGTAACGACGAACAATCCGCCGCCGCCGAAAGCCATGACCAGGCCCTGCAGCCACACGAGTATTTTTCGCCGCCGCATATGTGCAAAATGCTCCTGGAAATTCGCACGATTGTAACAGACTTTCCTCGCTGCTCCGGGCCGCGCGCAATTCCGCCGCACATCCGAAAATTGCTCTATCTCATCCGCTCAGTTAGAATTTGCGCTTGAACAATTCCACTTCATCTTCCTCCTTGCTCGACAAATTGAACGCACAGCAGCGCGAAGCCGTGCTGACGACGGATGGCCCGCTGCTCGTGCTGGCCGGCGCGGGTACCGGCAAGACGCGCGTCATCACCTATCGCGTCGCTCACCTGATCGAACTGGGGGTGCCGGGCAGCGCGATCCTGGCCGTTACCTTCACCAACAAAGCCGCCAGCGTGATGAAGGAACGCATCAGCGATTTGCTGCGCTCCACCGGACGCGATGCCTCGGACGTATGGGTCTCAACCTTCCATTCCTTCTGCGCGCGCCTGATTCGCCGCGAAGCGCAGCACCTGGGCCTGCCGCGCGACTTTGCCATTTACGATGACGACGACCAGACCGCCGCCGTCAAGCGAGCGTTGGCGCAGCTCGATCTTTCCACCGACGATTACCCGCCGCGCAGCATGCGCGCGCAGATCAGCTACGCGAAAAATCACGGACTCACCGCAGACGAAATGGCCGCTTCCGCCGCGGCAGCGCGCGATGACGCGCGCAAGCAAGCCGCCGAAGTCTTCCGCGTGTACAACGAAATTCTGCGCAAAGCCGCGGCGCTGGATTTCGATGATCTGCTGCTGCGCGCCGTGGAGCTGCTGCGCGAACATCCGGATGTGCGCGCGGCGTGGAATGCGCGCTTTCATTACCTGATGGTGGACGAATTTCAGGATACCAATCGCTCCCAGGAAGAACTCGTGCGCCTGCTCGCCGGAACGCGCAAGAACGTCTGCGTGGTAGGCGATGAAGACCAATCGATTTACGCCTGGCGCGGCGCGCGCGCTGGAAACTTGCAGCGCTTCACGGCGGATTTCCCGGAGGCCAAGCTGATCCGCCTGGAGGAAAATTACCGCTCAACGCAGACAATCCTGGACGCGGCCGCTGCGGTCGTGAAGAACAATTCCGACCGGCTGGGAAAGAATCTGCAAGCCACACTTGGAGCAGGCGCGCGCCTGAAATTTTTCGAGGCGCCGGATTCCTCAGCGGAAGCCGAGTTCATCTCCGGCCAGTTGTCGGGGCTGGTGCGCAACGATCCGGATGCGCGCATCGCGGTGCTGTATCGCACCGGCGCGCAATCGCGCTCGTTTGAAGAAGTCCTGCGCCGCTTGGGCATCCGCTATCGCGTAGTTGGTGGCTTCAGCTTTTACGAACGCGCAGAAGTTCGCAACGCGCTCGCGTACGTGCGGCTCATTTTTCATCCGGAGGACGATGTGGCGCTGCTGCGCGTGTTGAACGTGCCGCCGCGCGGCATCGGCGCCGTCACGGTGGCAGCGCTGGAAGCGCGCGCGAGGGAGACTGCGCAATCGCTCTGGTCGGTGATCTCCAATGGCGAATTTCTTACGGGCAAGAAATTCAGCGGCGCGCTGCGCTCCTTCTGCAAATTAATCGAAGACTTGCAAAAGGATTGCCAGGATATGCAGCCCACTCAGTTGATCGAGCGCGTCCTGGGCAGCACGGGCTATCTGGATTGGGTGGAGCAGCAGGACAATCTGGAACACACTTCCCGCGCGGAAAATCTCCGCGAGCTCGCGAACGCGATGGCGGAGGCCACCGAGCAAGGGCAGACGCTCGAAGATGTGCTCGATCAAGCCGCTCTTGCGAGCGATTCGGATCAATATGACGATACAATCCCCGTCTCGCTAATGACGCTGCATAGCGCAAAGGGCCTGGAGTTCGACGCGGTCTTTCTCGCCGGACTCGAAGAAGGTCTTTTGCCGCACGGCCGCGCGCTTGGCAGCGGCGCCGAAGTCGAGGAAGAGCGCCGACTATTTTACGTGGGCATGACGCGCGCGAAGCAGTCGCTGGTCCTTTCCCGCGCCGTGTATCGCCGCACCTACGGAGAAGAGCGCTTGCGCGCCGCGCTGCCTTCCCGTTTCCTCGCGGAAATTCCCGGAGATTTGATTGAAGCCGCGCTCGGCTCGCAGTCCGAACCCGGCGAAACGCGGCGCTACGAGCCTGACCCGGAATTTTCCGAGAATTATGCGTATCGGCAGAAAACGCGCACGCCATACGGCCAAGCTTCGCGCGGTGCGCGGCGGACGTCGAAGGATCCGCTGATCGGCACGCGCGTGCGCCATTCCAAGTACGGCGTTGGAACGATCATCGAGGTCGAAGGCGAAGGCGAGGATCGCAAGCTGACCGTGAGCTTTCAGGACCACGGTGCTAAAAAGCTCATCGAGCGCTACGCCAACCTGCAGCTGGCGTGAGGCGCGATCTTGCGACGCTGCCTTCGGCGGCACAAACAAGCTAGGACGAACCCGCCGTGCTGTAGCATGATGTCGCTGCCAGACGCCGGTGCTGCGGATGGCCGTGCCAGCGCGGCGATTTTTACGCCTCACGCTGGCCCGCAGGGTTGCACCGCGGCTGCTCGCAAGGTAAAGTTTCTCGCTCTCTCACAGGGAAGGTGACGATTGGGCGCACAGCTCTTCCGCACGAAGGATATTGACCGGCTCATCTCCGATTCGGAGGACCCCGAAAAGCGGCTGAAGAAATCGCTGGGTTGGCTGAGCCTCACTTCGCTGGGGATTGGAGCGGTGATCGGCTCGGGTATCTTCACCATCATCGGCACCGCCATCGCCGGACAAAAACTGCAATTCAAGTCCGTGCTGAACGCTCCGCTTCTGGAATATCTGCTTTATCACTCGGCGTCGTTCGGCAGGCCGGGCGCCGGTCCGGCCATTGCGCTTTCGTTCATGCTGGTCGGAGTAGTCTGCGCTTTCGCGGCGCTTTGTTACGCCGAACTCGCCGCGATGATCCCGATCGCGGGCAGTGCTTACACTTATACCTACGCGACGATGGGCGAATTGATTGCCTGGATCATCGGCTGGGATTTAATTCTTGAATATGCGGTCTCGAACATGGCCGTAAGCGTGGGATTTTCCGCGCACGTCGTCAACCTCCTGGATTGGTTTGGAATTCACCCGAGCCTGCGCTGGATCACTCCTGCTTATCTCCCGGCGGGACTTGCGGATCTGCAAGGAAATACTTTGTACGATCCCGGCTGGCATTTCGGCTTCAACTGGCCGGCTTTCGTCATCGTGATGTTGCTCACGGTGATACTGGTGCGCGGGATCCGCGAATCGGCGAATGCCAACAATATTATGGTGCTGCTGAAGATCGCGGCGATCATGGTGTTCGTGATTTTCGCGTCGCGCTACGTGCATCCGGCAAACTGGCACCCTTTCGCACCCAATGGCTGGCCGGGGATTCTGACTGGCGGCTCGATTATTTTTTTCACGTACATTGGATTCGACTCGGTTTCCACCGCCGCGGAGGAGTGCAAGGAGCCCAAGCGCGATTTACCGATCGGGATTATCGCGACGCTGGTGATCTGTACGCTTTTGTATATCGCGGTGGTGGTGGTGTTGACGGGACTGGTGCGCTGGGAGACGTTGCTGGACGACGCGGCGCCAGTTGTGAACACGCTGAAGAAGCTAGGTTTCAGAAATATCCAGCTGATCGTGCTGCTGGGGGCTCTGACGGGCATGATTTCTTCGCTGCTCGTGTTTCAGCTGGGGCAGGCGCGCGTTTGGTTCGCCATGTCGCGCGACGGCTTGCTGCCGGGAATTTTCAGCCGCGTGCATAAGCGCTTTCGCACGCCGGATTTTTCCACGATTGTTGCGGGATTCCTGGTGGGAATTCCGGCCGGCCTGCTGGATATCGGAACCTTGGCTGACCTTTCGAATATCGGAACGCTTTTCGCGTTCGCGCTCGTGGCGGGAGGCGTTCTGATTCTGCGTTACAAGCAGCCGGACCGTCCACGGGCATTTCGCGCTCCGGGAGGAATTCTGGCGCCGGTGGTTACAATTCTCACATGTCTGCTCTTGATGGCCGGTCTGCCGATTACCAACTGGATCCGCTTCTTCGTATGGCTTCTGATTGGATTATGCTTTTATTATTTTTATGGTCGCCGCCACAGCCAGCTTTCAGACGTGAATATCAAGGCGGATGCCGATAAGGACAAGCTGCGGTAATGCGCCGTTCGCTGCAACGCGCGGTAATTCTGGCGGCGGGGATTTTGCTCGTCGGGTTGGCGCCGCTGTTTGGCTGGGGCGAGACCGCGGACCGCTTGGTGACCAATCGCGCGGTAGACACTCTGCCGCAGGAAATGCAGCCGTTTTTCTACGCGAACCGGCAATTCCTGGTGGAGCACGTGGGCGCGGCGGACGAAGCAGATGCGAAAAACGGGACGGCGCGTCATACGGATTTCATTCAGCTCGATCACTACGGGCCATTTCCCTTCTCCGCTCTCCCGCGCGAGTACAATGGCGCCATCACGAAATTCAACCGCCGCGTCCTGGAACAATACGGAATTCTTCCGTGGGAAATCGGTTTTTACAGCAAGAAGCTTACCGACGCATTTCGCGAGCACGATTGGAACCAGGTCAGAACATCAGCGGCTACTCTGGCGCATTACGTGAACGCCGCGCACGATCCTTTCAACACAACCACGAACATGGATGGGAAGCTATCGTTGCAGCCCGGCGTCAATGAAAGGTTTTCCAGCGGCCTGGTTGACCGTTATCAATTATTTTTCTTCGTGCAGCCGAACGAAGCGGCGTTCATTCACGATCCGACCGATCATGCGTTTGAACTTTGCCTTACAGCGCATTCCTGGCTGGAGAATGTCCTGCTCGCCGACCGCCGCGCGCACGAAGGGCTTTCCGCTTACTCGCAAGATTATTACGATCGCTTTTATTCGCTGGCCGGTGCGATTCTGGTGCGCCAGCTTTCGGATGCTTCCACGGATGTCGGCTCGTATTGGCTGACGGCCTGGATCAACGCCGGCCGGCCGCAATTGCCGCAACAGTAGAATGAACCTGCAAACCAAGACAGCTCGGCCGCCCATGGCCATCGACGCGCTGCCAAAAGCGGAAGTGCATTTGCACCTGGAAGGATCGATCCGTCCGGATACCGCACTGAAACTCGCGGCGCGGCATGGAGTGACGCTGACGCCCGAAGAAGTAGCTGCGCGTTACAACTTTTCCAACTTCAACGGATTTCTGGAAACCTTCAAGTGGGCCACTTCGTTTCTGCGCACTCCTGACGACTATGCGCTGATCACGCGGCAGTTGTGCGAAGAGCTGGTGCGCCAGAACGTGGTGTACGCCGAATTCACGATTTCCGCGGGCGTGATTTTGCGCCGGATGCAAAATCTGGAAGCCACCATCGCGGCGATCCGCGACGCCGCGCAGTCCGTGCCGTTTGCGCGCTTGCGGACAGCGTTCATCCTGGATGCTGCACGGCAATTCGGACCCGATCCGGCCAAGGAAGTCTCCCGCTGGGCCGCGAAGCTGCAGCCTTTGGGCGTGGTGGCATTTGGCATGGGCGGCGACGAGCTTGCGTATCCCACGGTTAATTTTCGGCCGGCCTTTGATCTGGCGCGGCAGGACGGCCTGCACATCGTGTGCCATGCCGGAGAGATTGGCGGGCCGGATTCGGTGCGCGAAGCCATCGAATTGCTGGGCGCCGAACGAATTGGGCACGGCATCGCGGTGATGCGCGATGCGGCCTTCGCCGACACCCTGGCCATGCGGCGCGTCGTTTTGGAAATTTGCCCCACCAGTAATTTGTGCACCGGCGCGCTGGCACGCCAGATTGAAAAAGTGGATGCTTCGCTGCGCGATCATCCCTTGCCGGATTTTATCAAGCGCGGAATTGCGGTCACGCTTTCCACCGACGATCCTGGGATGTTTCATACCGACTTGCTGACGGAATATTCCAACGTAGCGTCGCTCGGGGTGTCCACGCCGCACCTGGTGCGGCTCATGGAGCAGAGCTTTCACGCCGCGTTTCTGCCGCCGGATGAAAAACGAAAATATTTGGTGGATTTTCGTGCGGCCGCGGATTCGGCTGGGCTGCTATAATCTTACCGATGAAAGCTCATGTCTGGGTCATGCTGAAAACCACGGTTCTCGATCCGCAGGGTCAAACCATTCAACGCGCGTTGTCCTCGCTGGGATATTCCACGGTAAAGGATGTGCGGCAGGGGAAGTTTTTTGTGCTGGCGCTGGATGGACTCAGTCGCGAGGAAGCCAAGACGCAGGTGGAACGGATTGCCAAGGACGTGCTCACCAATCCCGTAATCGAGGAATTCCGCTTCGAAATTTTGGACTGAGCGCACTGCTGTTTTCCGGCCCGCCTGCCGCTTCTCTCCCGGCGTAACATTCGTCGCACGTTGTACGCCGGCGCCGTTGTCTCGCGCAACCGATGTGCTAACCTTAATGCAGGCGCGGCTGCCCATCGTTTCGATCCCAAGGCAGCTTCCAGGAGCAAATTCACGTGTGCGGAATTGTCGGTTACATCGGCACGAAACCCGTGGTGCCGCTGATTTTGGATGGGCTGAAGCGCCTGGAATATCGCGGCTACGATTCCGCGGGAATCGCCGTGGTGCAAAAAGACGGCAAGCTGGAAATTCGCCGCGCGCCCGGAAAGCTTCACAACCTTGAAGAATCCATTCGTGCGACGCCGCTGGAGGGCGTGTACGGCATCGGCCACACGCGCTGGGCCACGCACGGACGTCCCACCGAAGAAAACGCTCACCCACATCGCGATTGTAGCGGCGAGATTGTGGTGGTGCACAACGGCATCATCGAGAATTACCTAGAGTTGAAGCACCAGCTCATCGCCGAAGGCCACAAATTCCTCACCGAGACTGACACCGAAATCATCGCGCACCTGATCGAGAAATATTCGCAGGGAACATCGCTCGAAGCGGCGGTGCTGAAATCTGTAAAAGTGATGACCGGAGCGTTTGCGCTCGTGGCTTTATCCACGCGCGACCCCCTCAAGATTGTGGCGGCGCGGCTGGGCCCGCCGATTGTCATCGGCTTGGGCGAAAAGGAATTCTTCGTCGCCAGCGACATCCCCGCAATCCTGCAGCACACACGCAGCGTATTTTTCCTGGGAGACGGCGAGCTCGCGGTGCTGACCCCGCAGGGCGTGTGTGTGATGGATTTCGAGGGCCGGCCGGTAAAGCGCGAGCCGCAGCACGTGACTTGGGACCCGATCATGGCGGAAAAGGGTGGGTTCAAACATTTCATGCAGAAGGAAATCTTCGAGCAGCCGCGCGCTGTGCGCGACACGTTGCTCGGAAGAATTTCGCAGGACACCGGCAAGGTGTTCCTGGATCAAATGGACATCAGCGAGGAGGAATTCCGGAATTTTCAGGGCGTGAAAATCATCGCCTGCGGTACAAGCTGGCATTCGGCGCTCGCCGGCAAATTCATGATCGAACGTCTGGCGCAACTCCCCGTGGAAGTGGATTACGGCAGCGAATTCCGTTATCGCGATCCGATCGTTAATAAGCACCATCTGGTAATCGCCATCAGCCAATCGGGCGAGACGGCCGACACGCTGGCCGCGCAGCGCGAATCGCGGCAGAAGGGCGCGAAGATTTTGGGAATCTGCAATGTGGTCGGTTCGATGCTGACTCGCGAGGCCGACGGCACCATTTACACCCACGCCGGCCCCGAAATAGGCGTCGCCTCCACCAAAGCATTCACTGGCCAATTGACCGCGCTGATGCTCACCGCACTTTACTTGGCGCAGGTGCGCGGCAAACAAACGCCCGCAGCGGCCAGAACGCTGATGCAGGAACTGACGCGCATCCCGCATAAGATTGAAACCATTCTGCAGCACGACGCCGAACTCGAAGAACTCGGCCGCCTGTTTTTCCGTCACACTGATTTTCTCTATCTCGGGCGCGGCATCCATTACCCCATCGCTCTGGAAGGCGCGCTAAAACTCAAAGAAATTTCCTACATTCACGCCGAAGGCTATCCCGCCGGGGAAATGAAACACGGTCCCAACGCTTTAATTGACGAGGATCTCCCGGTCGTAGTGATCGCCACGCGCGACGAATCCGACCCAGCGTCCATGACGCGCTATGAAAAAACCATCTCCAACATGCAGGAAGTGAAGGCACGCGACGGAATCGTGATCGCAGTAATAACCGAAGGCGACCGCCAGGCGCGAGAGATCGCGAATCACGTGGTGGAGGTGCCGACGGCGCCCGAGCTGCTTGCACCGATACTGGAAATTGTTCCGCTGCAACTTCTGGCGTATCACATCGCGGTGCGCCGCGGTTGCGACGTGGACCAGCCGCGTAACCTCGCCAAATCCGTCACTGTCGAGTAGCAGAATAGCGGGCATTTGCGGCTGACCTTCTTTGCGATGTGCAATTCGTAGGTTCCCCTTCCGGTTTCTCTGTTCTAGAATTGCGGGATGATGCGCCACCACGTTTTCCACAAGTTCTCGTCGCTGCTGTGCGCGTTCCTGGGGTTCGGTATTGCGCTTGCTCCGTTATCCGCATCTCGTCTGCGCGAGGCGCCGCAAAACGCTCGTCCCGGAACCGCGCGCTTGGATTCTGTTCTGGTCGCAGGCTCGATGCGATTTACATCGGAGCAGATCGCGACGGCCATTGGCCTGCATCCGGGCGAAACCGTGGGCCGCGAAGATCTGCAAGGTGCGGCGGACAAGCTGGCTGCGCTCGGATTGTTCACCAACATCCAATACAAATTTTCGACAGACTTGGGCGGCGTGAAAGTCACCTACCAGGTGTCAGACGTTCCCGCGTTGCCCGTCAGCTTCGATAATTTTCCCTGGCTCAGCGACGAAGAATTAGCCGCCGGCCTGAAAAGCTCGGGCATTCTGTTCGATGGCGGCGCGCCGCTGAAAGGCACGATCCTCGATGCCATCTCCAGCGCGCTCGAAAAGCTGCTGGACGCGCACAACGTGCACGCGCGCGTCTCGCACGAGGTAGTCGCGCATCCTTTCAACAATCAAAGCGTGCAGCAATTTCGCGTGGAGGACGCGAACCTTACCGTCCAGAAACTCGACTTTTCCGACCCGCTGGCGCAGAACGATCGCGTCGTGCAGGAACGCCTGCCGGACTTGATCGGCAAACCCTACTCGCGCAGCCGCGTGGAACTTTTTGAATTCGAACAAGTGCGTCCGGCGTATCTGACGCGCGCGTACCTGAAAGTGCGATTTGGCCAGCCGGTGGCCCATTTCGCCGCGACACCGGCGAATCCCCTTTCCGGGCAATTGACAATTGCGGCGCCCATCGATCCCGGCATCCAATACGTCTGGTCCGGCGTGGAATGGAAGGGCAACGATTCCATGCCGGCGCAGGATCTCAATAAATTTTGCGCACTCCTGTCCGGCGATCCCGCCGACGGCAACAAGATTCAGTCGTTCTGGGAAACCGCACGCGCGGCGTACGCGCAACTCGGCTATCTGGATGCAGCGTTGAATCCCGTGCCGCAGTTTGACGACCAAGCCAAGCGTGTCACCTACGCCGTGCAGGTCACCGAAGGCCCGCAATATCGCATGGGAAAACTTGTGCTCACCGGCCTCTCGATGGAGGGCGAGCGCCGCCTGAAGAAAGCGTGGACCATCGCCCCTGGCGCCATTTTCGATAAAAGCATCTACGACGATTTCGTGAACACCGGAATCGCGGCTGCCTTCGTAGGGCTGCCCGTGCATTACGACAAGATCGGAAAATTCCTGCAGCTGGATCCACAGAATGCGAAGGTGGATGTGCTGCTGGATTTTCAGTAGCAGGAATCAGTTATACTGGTTTGTATATGTCCAGCACTTCGCGATCGCCTCTCGCCTCAACCTCAGGATCCGCTGCCGCTCCCGCACCAGCGGTAGACGAATCGCTCGCTCTCGCCAAGCAGGAAAATCTCTTCGCCGCTTTGCGCCGGCTGGATTCCGCGCTCGTGGCTTTTTCGGGGGGAGCCGATTCGGCGTATCTCGCGTGGGCGGCGTACCAAGCGCTCGGAGAACGTGCGCTGGCCATTACCGCTCTCTCCGCCAGTTTTTCGCGCCACGATCGCGAGCAAGCGGAGGCTTTCATCGCCGCCACCGGCGTGCGCCACGAATTCATCGCCACGCATGAGCTGGAAAATCCTCTCTACGTCGCCAATAACGCCGACCGCTGCTACCACTGCAAGGACGAACTCTTCGACCAGATGGATGCACTCGCGCGTACACGCCGGTTCGCGGCGATCGCCTACGGCATCAACGCGGACGACACACGCGATTTCCGCCCCGGCCATCGCGCCGCGCACGAGCACCACGTCCTCGCGCCTCTGCTCGATTCCGAACTCTACAAGGTCGAAATCCGATTTCTTTCGAAACGCGCCAGCTTAAGCACATGGAACCGCCCTGCTTCCGCGTGCCTTTCCTCGCGCGTGCCCTACGGCACTGCAGTGACGCCCGAACTGCTCGAGAAAATCGATCGCGCCGAAGCGGTTCTGCGCGCACTAGATTTCCAGCAATTCCGCGTGCGCGCGCATGGCGAGCTGGCACGGATCGAGATCGCTCCCGATGAACTCGCTCGCGGATTCGAGCCGGCTATCTCACGCCAGATTTCCGAAGGCGTCAAACGCGCCGGCTTCGCATTCGTCACCGTAGATTTAGAAGGCTACCGCCAAGGCTCGCTGAATTCCCTTCTTAAAATCAAGTGACCTCGACTCTCGCTCGGTGCCGTCATCCTGCCTGCCCTGAGTGAATTCGCGAAGGGAGCGCAGCGAAGGATCTGTTTTCCGCGCCCTCGATGTCCCGACACGCAGAGCATCTTTCCTAGGCCCGCGGAACTTCTGGTTGCGCATCCTCGTATATCTCTGATAGGAAGGATGGCCGGGCGCCTGCACCAAGCATGCCCGAGATTCCAGCCTCTCAACGGCGAACACAAACAATGACGCGTCCACTCAAGCTCGGTTGGGTATCACTGGCAGCCTGCACAGCTTTGCTGCTCGCTGGATGCAGGTCGCAGCCGAGCGCTGAAGGGACCTTCGATAAAACGTTCACGGTGAATGGTCCCGTTCGCATCGAACTCTCTAACGGGAGCGGCGATGCGCACATCAGTGCGGGAGCTCCGGGCGAAGTTCGCGTGCACGGCGACATCGAAGCGCATTCCTGGTCGGAAAAAGAAAGTCAGGAACGCGCGCAGCAAGTGGCCGCGAATCCTCCCCTATCGCAGGAGAGCAACTTGATCCGTATAGGCGGCTCGGGCGCGCACAACGGCAACGTCTCGATCGACTACACGATCGTGGTGCCCGCCGACGCCGAAATTCACGCGGCCACCGGCTCGGGCGATGTGGTCGTAGACGGCATCAAGGGCCCGGCAAATTTTGTTTCCGGCTCCGGCGCGATCACCGCGTCGAATATTTCCGGCGACGTGCAGGCCATGACCGGCAGCGGTGAGATCAAGTTCTCGCAGATTCAGGGCCAGGTGCAGGCGACCACAGGTTCGGGAGACATCACGCTCGATGATGTACGCAATCAAGTGCGCCTGCACAGCGGCTCGGGCGACATGGAAATCACTAACCCCGCCGACGCCGTGGAAGCCAGCACAGGAAGCGGAGACATTACCATCAAGGGCGCGTCGGCGGATATTCGTCTGCGCACCAGTTCCGGCGACGTCGTTATCGAGGGCAATCCCGCGGGATCCAATTATTGGGACGTTCGCACCAGTTCGGGCGACGTCGAGTTGCAGGTTCCGCCATCCGCCAGCTTCCGCCTGATGGCGCATTCCAGTTCGGGCGATATTGACGCCGCCATTCCGATCGTCATGGAAGGGACGACGCAAAAACACGAGCTGCACGCGCGTCTGGGTGACGGCAAAGCGCGCGTTGAGGTGCAGACTTCTTCCGGCAGCGTTTCGCTGAAGTGATGCAGGATCGCAATTCCCCGCGTGCTCGCCTGCTTTCGCGTTAGAATTGCCCCTCAAGTGCAGCACACCGAACATTCTGAGAGGGTCTAGTTGTCAGTCCCAGCCCGGGCAAGCCGAGTCGCAATTCTCCGCCCTCATATTTTGCTTTTCGTTTTCGGCATTTTTCTTGCCGGCGCGCCGCGTGCCCGCGCGCAAACCGCTGCCCCGACAGCGCCTCCGCCGAAAACACCTTCTGACACGATTTCCAAAAAAGATGCGGACCCCGAACTGGAGCTGCAAAAGACTATCGCCGATGCGGGCAACGATCGCGGGGCGCTGGTGCGCAATCTGGAACGTTACCTGCAGCGTTTTCCGGATGCTCCCAGAAAAGCGGCGGTATTTCGCGCGCTCGTGGAATCCTGCGAGCAGGTGCAGGACGACGCCTGCGCGCTGAGCTATTCCGAACAACTGATCGCGCTGCGTCCTGACGATTCCGAAATCATGATGCTGGCTGTGGGTTTGCTGCAAAAACAAGGTGACGAAGCCAGCCTCAACCGCGCCGCAGGTTACGTCAGCCGCGTGCTCGACCGCATCGACAAATCCAGCGCGACGGAAAAACCAGCTCGGGTTTCCCTGGCGGAATGGCAGCAACATCACGACGAACTGCGCGCCGCGCTCTACAACTTGCGCGGGCAAATCGAAAAATCGCAGCACGATGATGCGGCTGCCGAGAAAGACTTGCGCATGAGTTACTCCGTACGGCCCAATGCCGTTGCTGCGGAGCAACTCGGCGAGCTTGCGGAAATGCGCCGCGACTACGCTACGGCCGCGCAGGAATATCTGCTGGCGTTTGTGCTGCCCGAAGATGGTCCTGTAGGAAAAGTGAACCGGCGCGAAGTCCGCAAGCGTCTGGGGAACGTGTGGCGGCAGTTGCACGGAAGCGCCCAGGGCTTGGGTGAAGCGGTGCTGGCGCAATATGACTTGCTCGGCGCCGCTGGGACTTCGGCCGCGTCTGCGGCGAACCCAGCGGCGGCAAATAAAAATGCGAAGGATGCCTACGCGTTTGTGCTGCGCAAGCTGGACGGTACGGCCGTTCCCCTGGCGCCGCTGCGAGGAAAGGTGCTGGTGCTGAGTTTTTGGGCCACCTGGTGCGGACCTTGCCGCGAGCTGGAACCGCAGTTCGTGCAAGTCGCGAAAAGCTACGCGGGAAATACTGAGATCGTTTTTTACGCGGTAAATACAGATGAAGATGAATCGCTGGTGGCGCCGTTTCTCAGCCACGAAAAGTGGGACGTGCCGGTGGTTTACGCCGACGGACTCGACGATTTCGTAAAGGTGGAATCGCTGCCGACAGTGCTGATCCTCGATCGCGCTGGAAAAATCACCTATCGCATCAATGGTTATTCACGGGACGGATTTGCGGAGAACCTCACGAACGCGATTCAGGCCGCAGTCGGTTCCACAGCCCCCGCTCCCGCGCCCTGATAAGTTTCACTGAGTCTTGCCTTTCGCCCGCCATCCTGCCTCTCCTGAGAGCCCGCTAGTGGCGAGCTCGAAGGGCTTGCGCTGAGCGATTTCGCGAAGGGAGCGCAGCGACGCCTGCCTGCCGCAGGCAGGGACCTCGCTACGCATTGCGGCGGGTCGCTGCACGATCCGCCGCATCCCGCGCCGCCAGAATCGTGCCCACATGAATCGCCACTGTGTCCTGCACGCGCCGCGCGTAACCGCCTGCCTGCATAATCGCCAGGGGGCATTTGTTGTTGCGCGCGTATTCCATCACCAGCGCGTCGCGCTTCCCAAGCCCCTCCATCGTCAAAGCCAGACCGCCTAACTGATCTTCACGATAGGGGTCCGCTCCGGCAATATAGAAAATAATTTCCGGAGAAAAATCGTAGAAAGCCTTGTGCAGGTGCTTCTCCAGAATCGCCAGATAGTCCTCGTCTCCCACTCGATCAGGTAGATTGATATCCATCGTCGAAGGCGGCTTCACGAAAGGATAGTTGTGCTGCTGGTGAATCGACAGTGTGAAGACGTCTTCATCGCCTGCAAAGATTGTCGCGGTGCCGTTGCCATGATGCACGTCCGTATCCACCACCATGGCTCTTTCGATCGCGCCGTCGAATTGTAGCCGCCGGATGGCGATGGCCACATCGTGAATCACGCAGAAACCTTCGCCGTGATCGGGGCAGGCGTGGTGGAATCCTCCGCCGATATTGGCGGACCAGCCTTCGCGCAGCGCTTGTTGTCCGGCAAGAATCGAGCCCCCCGCAGCGAGCCAGCACGCTTCAATCAGTTCCTCAGAGTACGGGATCTCGAGCAGCTGGAGCTCGGCGTAGGAAAGCGCGCCCGTTTTCAGTTTGCGCACGTAATCGAGGGTGTGCACGCGCAAAACGTCATCGTCGCTAGCCGGCGCGGGCGTGAGGAAATCGCCGCTGTCCGCGATACCGCGCCGCAATAGCTCTTCGTAAACCAGGCGGTACTTCTGCGAAGGAAATACGTGGTCACCCAGGTTCAGGTCGTACCGCTCGTGGTAGATCAATTTGAAAGGCAGCACAGTGCCGCCAGCGTACCGCGATGGATTCCTCGGCGCAAATCTCAGCTGGAGATGTTCCGCAGCGCGAGTGCGGGTTGCGGTTTACCAGGCGCGGGCGCCTGTGGTAGAGTCTCGGGCGATGCGCAGGGTGCAAGCTATTCTCGTGATTGTCGCGCTGCTGGCCACGCCACTGGCGTTGCTGGCGCGCGCGAATGATGCCGGCATGGCGGATTGCAACGGCATGTGCTGCCTGCCGCACGGCGCGCATCATCATTCCCCGGCGCGGAATACCGCGCCAGCATCGCACGATGAAGAAATGGCGTGCCACCATGGCGCCCTCGGCCACATGATGGAATGCAGCATGAGATCTGGACAACATCGGATGGATTACGGCCTCCTCGCTCCGTTTCCGCCTTCACACACGTCCGCGTCAGCGGCTATTGTTCGGCCCAGAGTCTCTCGCATCGGCAACTCACAGCTTCCCGCCGGCAATTTGTCCGCTGGCTTCCTCGCAGGCCCATTTCAGCCGCCGCGCAGCTAACCTCGTCCATTACAGCTGAAAAAATAAAAACTAAGGACGGAGGATTTGTGCGCAAGTTCATTTTCTGCTCGTGTCTAATGGTCTTTTTGTTTTGTGGCTCCCTGCTGCACGCCACCATTTTCGGCAAGATTCAAGGAATCGTGCACGATCCGCAGCATCGGCCGGTGTCCGGCGCTTCGGTAAAGCTGCAGGCAATAACGTCCGATTGGTCGCAAACGACGCAAACAGACGACAACGGTGAATTCTCGTTCACATCTGTGCCGGTGGGTGATTACAGGATCACCGTTACGCAGCCAAAATTTCAGGTGGCCGAGCAAACCCTTACCGTTGCTTCCAGTTCGTCACCAATTCTGCATTTTCAGCTGGCCATCGCGACGCTCAACCAGACCACGGAGGTCGTAGGACAGGCAGACGTCGCCAACGTGGATTCGGTAACGCCCACGACGCTGGTGGATCGCCTGGACATCGCGCAGACTCCGGGCGCCAACCGCACGAACGGGTTGGAGATGATTACTGACTACGTGCCGGGGTCGTACGTGACGCACGATATGCTACATATGCGCGGCGGACACCAGGTTGACTGGCTGATCGACGGCGTGCCGATTCCCAACACGAACATCGCCACCAATCTGGGTCCGCAGATTGATCCCAAGGACATTGATTATCTGGAGATACAACGAGGCAGCTACGACGCCCAATATGGTGATCGCACCTACGGCATCTTCAACATCGTACCGCGCACCGGGTTCGAGCGGGACAACGAAGGAGAACTCATCACCACTTTCGGCAATTGGTTTCAGACCAATGACCAACTGAATTTCGGTGGCCACACGCAGCGCTTTGCTTACTACTTCAGCCTAAACGCGAATCGCAGCAATTACGGCCTGCAGGCTCCGATCGGCCAGGTATTTCACGATGCGGAGAACGGCTACGGGGGATTCGCGTCGTTCATATTCAACCCCAATGCCGCAAACCAATTTCGCATCGTCACTTCGCTGCGCCAGGACTTTTACCAGATCCCCTACGATCCGGATCCGAACTCAGCTGGAAATATAGCTTATCCGAGCTACGGCCTGCGCGATAGCGAGCGTGAGCCGGATGGTTATGTCACCTTCTCTTGGGTGCACACGTTTAATCCAAACCTGCTCACAACCGTTTCACCCTTCTATCATTACAACAAGGCCAGCTATGACGCCTCGCCCAACGATACTCCGGTAATTTCCGACGTGACCCAGACGTCCAACTATGGGGGCGTGCAAGCTTCTGTCAGTGCGCACGTCTGGAAAAATGACGTTCAAGTCGGAATGTATGGTTTCGCCCAGCACCAGAGCGAATACTTCAATAATGTCTTCGTCCAATGCCCCCCGGCTAACCCCAACTGCAATTCCGGCCCGTCCACCGGCGCAATTACCGGAGGACTCGAGGAATTTTTTGTGGACGATAGATTCAAGGTGACGTCGTGGCTCACCTTGATCGCCGGCTTCCGGCAATCACACTTTAGCGGAGACATCACGGAGGACCACGTTGATCCCCGATATGGCTTTGCCATTCAGGTGCCGAAGCTGAACTGGGTCTTTCGCGGGTTCTGGGGCGACTTCTACCAGGCCCCGCCTTTGCTCACGGCGACGGGACCTCTGCTCGCGGTGGCAAACGGCCAGAATTTGACATTTGGACCTCTGTTCGGCGAGCGCGATCGCGAGTATCAGCTCGGCCTGACGATTCCCTTTCGCGGGTGGGCACTGGATGCAGACACGTTTCAAAACTATGCGCGCAATTGGCTGGATCACAACAATATCGGCGAATCCAACATTTTCTGGCCGATTACTTGGGATAAAGCTTTGATTCAAGCATGGGAACTCACCCTGCGGTCACCCCGTATCTGGAACCGAGGTCAATTTCACCTCGCCTATTCAAATCAGATTGCGCAAGCCAGCGGACCGATTACCGGCGGCTTGATCTGCCCGGCGAACAACCCAAACTGCCCACTCCTTATATCGCCTGGATATTCACCGGTGGACCACGATCAGAGAAACACGTTGAACGTGGGATTCAACGCAACGCTTCCCTGGCAATCGTTTGCTTCGACGAACGTCTATTACGGCTCGGGGTTCACCAATGGAACGCCGACGCCGGGAACACCGTATCCCAACGCCTACCTGCCCGCGCACACCTCCGTTGACATTTCACTCGGCAAATCCTTCGGCGAGAAATACACCGTGGGGTTCACCGCGCTCAACGCAGGGAATCGCCGCGTACTGCTCGACAACAGCCTTACGTTTGGAGGGTTCCACTTCAACGATCCGCGCGAAATTTACGTCGAATTCAAATGGAGGTTCCACTACTGAGGAAAAATATCAACATCTTGGTTATCATCAGAAGCGGAGCGTGCCAGTCGGCGCCACAAGGCAAATCGTGAAAGTATTTTGCACTCGATTATTGTTGCTGCTGGCCATCCCCGCGCTCGCGGCGATCGTCGGACTTTGCTGGCTCGTCTCGACGGGTTTAAGCGCTCGCGACACACCCGGCGCGATGGAAACTCGATTGGCGATTACCTTGCAACGACTCGCCATTCCCCGCGCCGCGCGCGATCTGAGCAATCCGATGCAGGCGAGCCCAGAGCTGATGGTGGAAGCGCGCCGGCATTTCGCGGACCACTGCGCCAGTTGCCACGGCAACGACGGAAGCGGCGCGACGGAGATGGGCCAGAAACTCTATCCGCGCGTTCCGGATATGCGCTCCGCGCAGACGCAAAACCTTTCCGACGGCGAGCTCTACTACATTATCGAAAATGGTGTGCGCTTCACCGGCATGCCTGCCTGGGGCACGGGAGGCACGAACGATCACGACACCTGGCATCTGGTGCTGTTCATTCGCCACCTGCCGAAATTGACTGAAGCTGATATGCAGGACATGAAGGAGCACAACCCGCGCAGTCCGGCGGACATGAAAGAAGAAGAAATGGAAAACCAATTCTTGAATGAGCCGTATGAGAAACACAGTCCGCCAAATCCAGATTAGAGGAGAAATCAATATGCGCAGAATCGCTTCCGCAATCCTGATCTGCCTGGCATTTTCACTGGTGACAATGGCGCACGGCACCGATAAACACGTGCTGGGCACGGTAACGAAGATCACCGACAGCGAAATCACGGTGCAGGGTCAGGACGGTCAGCTGCAGGTGGTGAAAATAGCCCCGGACACGTCGTTCGTGAAGAGCGGCGCCGGTGCGAGTGTCAAGGATTTAAGGGTCGGCGATCGAGTGGTGATCCACGCGAAGCCGGTGGGGACGGATTTGATCGCGCACGAAGTGCGATTTGGAAAACCGCCGGCGGCGGCCGCTGCGAAGAGCAATTGAGCTGCGGATTTAGTTCTCGCGTTCGAGAATGAAATCGGGGACGGCCAGCAACGCGCGACGGTATTCCGTGTCTGGCAGAACTTCCAGGCTCGCCTTCGCTCGCCGCACATATTCCCGCGCCAGCTTCGTGGCGCGCTCCAGCGCCCCAGTCTCGCGCACGAGCTTGGCGATTTCTTCTGCGCGCACGCTGCGGAAATCGCGCTCTTCCAGGACTTTTTCCACCAGGCGCCGGCCTTCGCCGTGCGCGTGTCCGTTTCCGTCGCCATCCGCGGCAGGCGCTGAGACGTGCGCCTGAGCCTCCAGCGCGAAAATCAAAGGCAGCGTAACCTTCCCTTCCTTCAAATCGCTCAGTACGGGCTTCCCCAATTTTTCCGGCGACGCCGTGAAATCCAATAAATCGTCCACTAACTGAAACGCGAGCCCGGCATTGCGTCCGTAATCCGCGAGGCCGTTCTCGATTTCCTTTGTTTGCTTGCCCAACACCGCGCCCAACCGCGCGCATCCACTGAACAAACAAGCTGTCTTGCGATACGCGAGTTCGGTTACTTCTGCTTCGTTCAAATCAATCTGGCCCAGATGTGTTAATTGCAGCAGCTCGCCCTCAACCATGTTCTGCGTCAAATCAATCAAAATATCCAGCACCGCGAAATTCCGCTCGCGCAACGCCATCTCGAACGACTGCATGTATAGCCAGTCGCCCGCCAGCACGCTCATATGATTTCCCCAGCGCGCATTCGCGCTTGGGCGGCCGCGGCGCGTATTCGCGCCGTCAATCACATCGTCGTGAATCAGCGTCGCGCTGTGAATCATCTCCACCACCGCGCCCAGCCGAATCGCGCTCTCGCCGTGGTATCCCGAAGCCCCCGCTGCGAGCAGCAGAAGAGCGGGACGCAGGCGTTTTCCGCCGCCCTCGCGCAAATAGCTGGAAATCTCGCAGACGGGTTCGATGGCGGCGCTATTTTGCGCCGCAATTTCCTGTTCGACGAGCGTTAAATCGTCGCGAACTAGATCGAAAATGCCTTTTGCGATTTGGACAGCGAAAGCCATCCTGGGGTTCACCTTGGCCGGGCTGGAATTTCCAGGCCGCCTAGCCGGAAAAACCGTCTGAAATTCGCCGCCGTTGCGGCGGCAACTTCTTCGCGGCCCAAGTTTCTCACATTCGCAAGCGTCTGCGCTACCTCCACGACGTAAGCCGGCTCATTTCTTTTTCCGCGGCGGCCCTGGGGCGAAAGGAAAGGCGAATCGGTTTCCGTGAGGATTTGGTCGAGCAGGAGGTCGCGGGCCACGTCGCGGATTAGCTGCGATTTCGGATAGGTAATATTGGCTGCGAAGGAAACGAGGAAGCCCATATCGAGCCCGCGCTGGGCTTCGCGCAGCGTCCCAGTGAAACAGTGGAAAATTCCGCCCAGGCCAGTGGGCTTCCAGTCTTTTTCCAGGATCGCCAGGCAATCGTCCCACGCATCGCGGCAGTGAATCACGATGGGCAATTTCGCCGTGCGCGCTTGCTGCAGTTGGCGGCGAAATACCGGCTGCTGGACTTCGGGTGGGGGCTCTTCGTAGTGATAGTCGAGGCCCATCTCGCCCCAGGCAATCACTTTCGGGTTTTTCGCCAGCGCGTCCAGCTGCGCGTAATGCGGCTCCTGCGCTTCAGCCGCATGCTGCGGATGGATTCCGATGGTCGCGTAAATCCAGTCGTAATCTTTCGCTGCTGAGAGCGCGGCATCCAAACGGTCCGGCCCAGACCCGCCGCTGCCGATCGCGAGCAGCGCCGACACACCAGCCGCCCGCGCCCGCTCGAGCATCTCCGCGCGGTCGGCGTCGAATTCTTCCGACTCGAGGTGAGCGTGTGAATCAATGATTTCCAATTATGAGCGTCCTAAACAAAAAAATTACACCCGGTTTCGCGTGCCCTTTCTGAGAACAAAGATCATCTGATCGGAAGCATTATCCAGCGGCGCCTTGGCAAAGGAACCGTATTCCCCGACCGGCTCGAATCCTGTCAGCAGAAATAACGCGCGCAGATGAGGATAGGTGTAGTAGCACATTTGCAGAGGGTCGGTTTCCTCGCGCACAAGCTTATCGTCCTCGTAGGTTCGGAAGACGAAAGTACCGGTGAAAATCTGGTGAATTTTGTCGAAAGAATCTTTGCGGAAGAAGCGCCGGACGAGCTTGGGTATCGCTGCGTCAACCGTCCATTCGAGGTCGAAGATTTCCTCTCCGACTCCTGCGGGAATTTTCTCGAAATTCGGGTAGAAAACGTCGAAGGCGAGCTTGCCGTCGTCCTGCAAGTGGGCTGCGGCGGTCGTCAGTGCGTCCAGTTGATCTTGCAGCGTGTACATGTGCTGCAGCGGACGAAAAGGGATGATTGCCAGCCGATATTTCTGGCGCAAACGGAAGCGCCGCATGTCGCCCTCGTGGAGTGCAACTTTGTCGCGAACCGCCGGCGGCTCGCGCTGCAGGCGTGATTTCAATATGCCAAGCATCGCCGTGGAATTGTCGACGCCGTCAATCTGGATCCCCGCGCGCGCGATGTTCAGCAAGACGCGACCTGTCCCGCAGGCAATCTCCAACACCGGGCCGCCGACCTGTTTGGCTAGATCGACGTAGAACGGCACATCCGCCAGAAACTGCGCGTTCGCGTACGCAGCGTCGTAGTGCCTCGCCAGGACATCGTATGAATCAGCGTGGTTCATTTCTTGACGGCGCCGTCATTTCACTTTTGCGCCGGCTGGGACGTCTTCGGCGAAGGTGCAGAGCACCGGCTTGCCGTCCTGCCCCACCGACGCAGCCAGCAACATCCCATTCGACTCCAGCCCGCGCATCTTGCGCGGTGCAAGGTTCGCCACGATCACCACCTTGCGCCCCACCAAGTCTTCCGGCGCATACGACAGCGCGATGCCTGCCAGGACTTGGCGGACTTCATCGCCGATGTCCACGAGGAGCTTGAGGAGTTTGTCGGCGCCTTGAATGCGCTCGGCGGATTTCACTAAGCCGACGCGCAGCTCCACCTTCGCGAAATCCTCAATCCCGATTTTCGCTGCAATAGCGGGTGCGGCCGCCGCTCCAGCCGCCCCGCTAGGAGTCACCGTTGGCGCCGTCTCTGCAGCAGCCGATGCAGGCTGCGCACTTCCCGGATTGCGTATCTCGTTTTCCATGGTTTCAATCCTCTCCAATATTTCTTTCTTATCCGCGCGTGGAAAGACTCCTTCGGGCTTCCCAATCCGCGTTCCTGGCTTCAATCCGCCCCACTGCAAATCTTTGATGCCCACGTTCTCGATCTTTCCCGCTTGGCCGAGCTGCTCCCAAATTTTCTGCGTCGCATCCGGAATCACGGGGTGCGCCAGAACGGAGATGATCCTGAGCGATTCCGCAGCAACGTACAATACGGCTTCGAGGTGTGCCTTCTGCGCAGGATCCTTCGCGAGGGTCCAGGGTTTTTCTTCCGCGAGATACTTGTCGGCGATCGCCACCAGACCCCAAATTGTCGTTAGCGCATCTGAGAACTCGAATCTGTCGTACGAGTTGCGAATCGTATCGTAAAAAGTCGGAGAAGCTAGCTCATGAAGGTTCGGTGGCGCGGCAGCTTGGGTAGGCACAACGCCGCCGCAATAATTTTCGATCATGGTAAGCGTGCGACTGCCGAGATTCCCAAGGCCGTTGGCGAGGTCGGCGTTGTAGCGGGTGATCAGGGCGTCTTTGCTGAAATTTCCGTCTTGGCCGAAGACTACCTCGCGCAGCAAGTAATAGCGCAGGGCGTCGTTGCCTAATGCTTTCACAATCGGCTCGGCGTAGGCTACGTTGCCCTTCGACTTGCTCATTTTTTCCTGCTCGAAGAGCAGCCAGCCGTGCGCGTGGATCCTTCCCGGCATGTACTCCGACAGCTTCTTATCCGGAAACGCTGCCATCAAAAATGCGGGCCAGTAGACGGCGTGGAAGCGGATGATTTCTTTGCCGATCATGTGCACGTCGGCGGGCCAGAATTTCTTGAAGCGGTCGCTGTCTTTTTTGCTGTTGGGCTCTCCGTCGACGAAGCCGATGCCACTCATGTAGCTAGTTAGCGCGTCGTACCAGACATAGAAGACGTGTTCGGGATCGCCCGGCCAAGGAATGCCCCATTTAATTGTTTTGCGGCTGATGGAAAGATCTTTCAGGCCGCTTTCGACGAAGCTTTTTACTTCGTTAAGGCGGAAATCCGGTTGCACGAAATCCGGCTGGTCCTTGTAAAGCTGCAGGAGCTTTTCCTGGTACGCGGAGAGGCGGAAGAAAAAATTTTCCTCGGAAATCAGCTCCGCGGCACGGCCGCAGATTTGGCAATCGGCTGGCTCCGGCGTGTCGCTCACGTACAGATTATCGTAAATGCAGTAACGGCCTTCGTACTTGCGCTTGAAAATCGCATCCGGCGAGACGCGTTGCGTGCGGCGGACCAGATTCTGCACGGCTACGGCGTGGCGCGGCTCCGTGGTGCGGACAAAATCGGTGTAGCTGATGCCCAGAAGCTTCCAGAGATCGCGGAAAATCTGTTGGTTGCGGTCCACCAGATCGGCGGGCGAGATGCTGAGTTTTTCCGCGGCGCGTTCGATATTTACGCCGTGCTCGTCGGTCCCTGTAAGATACGCCACGTCGTAACCGCACATGCGCTTATAGCGCGCGATCACGTCGCACACGATCGTGGTGTACGCCGAGCCCACGTGCGGGCGGGAGTTCGCGTAATAAATAGGAGTCGTGAGGTAATACTTCTTCTTCGGATTATCCATGAACTATGCGGGTTTCCCGTCCGGGGTCGCGATCTTCTGCTGCGCTTCGACCCATTTCTGAAATTGGTAAGTGGCCGCTTCCAGCACCTGCTTCAGCGGAATGTTTTTTTGCGCGGCGATGCGGCGGCAATCTTCGTACTCGGGGGTGGCGTTCAGGACCGAGCCGTGCAGGCGCGAGATTTTCATGCGTACTTCGCCGAACGGCGTTTCCACGGTGACTGATTCCCTGGCTAGAGTCTTGCGACGGACGTCGTGGGTGCGGACGCCGATGGTGGTGGTCTCGCGGAATAGCAGATCGATCAGGCGGCTCACCTTGTGGGGCTCGCTCAATATCGTCACCAGCATCCCGGGGCGGTTCTTTTTCATTTGCACCGGGGAGGAAAATACGTCGAGGGCTCCGGCTTCGAGTGCCCGTTCCGCGAAATAGCCGTAGATTTGTGGGCTCATGTCGTCAATGTTCGTTTCGATCACGGTGACGGGCGCGTCCCAATGTCCTGCCGGCTCGCTGACCGCTGTTTCACCGATCAGCAGGCGCAGGACGTTGGCTTTTTCTTTCAAGTCCGCCGTGCCCGCGCCATAGCCGATGGCTTGCAGCGTCATCTCTGGAATTTCGGCGTAGCGGGTGGTGAGGGTGGTGGCGATTGCGGCGCCCGTTGGGGTTACTAGCTCTTTGGCGATGCCGCTGGTAAACATTGGCGCGCCTTTGAGCAGTTCAGCTGTGGCGGGAGCCGGAACTGGCAGCAGGCCGTGCGCGGTCTTGGCTTGGCCTGCGCCGACGTCCAGCGCGGAGCAGGCGAATTCGTCGATGCTGAGCAGCTCAAATCCAATGGCTGCGCCGACGATGTCCACGATGGAATCCACCGCGCCCACTTCGTGGAAATGGACTTGCTCGACTGGGACTTGATGGACTTTTGCTTCGGCTTCGGCGAGGCGGGTGAAAATTTTGCGAGCGCGTTCTGCGGCGCGCGGGGCGAGCTTGGCGTTTTCGATTCGCTGAAGAATTATTGAGAGGCCACGGTGGTGATGGTCTTCGCTGGTTTCGACTGTCACCTGCGTTGCAAAAAGTTCGCCGCGTTTTACTTTGGTGGCGGAAATCGACCAGCCTTCGAGGCCCAGTTTACGCAGCTCGGACTCGATGGCGCGCAGGTCGGCGCCGGCATCAACCAGGGCGCCGAGAACCATGTCGCCGCTGATACCGGAAAAGCAGTCGAAGTATGCGTGGCGTATGCTTTTCATTGGATGGTGTGGCGCGAATCCCGTCGAAACGCGAAAAAACGATACTAGTCTGGCGTTCCAGCGCTGTCAAATCCGTGGCCGTCCGCCGCTTTGACGGTTTCTGCGGCTTTCCCTATAATCGCGGGATTCACTTTGCACAGGGAGCCACGTGTACAAAGCCGTCGAAGAGCGGTTTCGCAAGGCGCTGCGCCATCATATTCACGAGCGCTACAAGACGGACGTCCCGATTGTTACCGAGCGCCCGCCGAAGCTTTCGATGGGAGAAGCGGCTTCGCCGGTTTGCTTTGAGCTGGCCAAGCGCCTGAAAAAACCGCCGCGGGGGCTGGCGCAGGAAATTGCCAATTCACTGAAACCGATTGCCGGAATCGCGCGCGTGGAAGTGGCGGGCGGCGGTTACTTGAATGCTTACTTCGACCGCGCCGCGTTCTTTCGCGCGGCAGCGGAGGAAGCCGGACGCCAGGGGGTGACTGCGGAGGCTGGTGCGAGGAAAACCGTCGTCGAGCATACCAGCATCAATCCCAACAAGGCCGCGCACATTGGGCATCTGCGCAACGCGGTGCTGGGCGACACGTTCGCGCGTTTGCTGCGGCATTCGGGGCGGCGGGTGGAGGTGCAGAATTACATCGACAATACCGGCGTCCAGGTGGCCGACGTAGTGCTGGGGTTTCTGCACCTCGAGAAAAAATCGCTGGCGGAAGTTCGGGCGCTGACCGAGGCGCCGAAATTCGATTATTTGTGCTGGGATTTGTACACGCGGGTGACTTTGTTTCTGGCGGAGGACAAGGCGCGGCTGGATTTACGCGGGCAAATATTGCAGGAAATTGAACAGGGGCACGGCGACGCGGCGAAGATGGGCGAAATCGTCGCCACGGCTATCAACTACCTCCACCTGCACACCCTGGACCGACTGGGCATCGATTTCGATCTGCTGACGCAGGAGAGCGACATCCTCCATTTGAAGTTCTGGGATGCGGCGTTTGAGCTGCTGAAGCGCAGTGGCGCGGTGCAGCTGGCTACTTCGGGCAAGAATGCGGGGTGTTGGGTGATGCAGCTGCCTTCCGACAAGGCGGCTGCCGCGAAGCAGGTTGCGGAGGGCGCTTCGGACTCCGCTGCCGCTGGAGAAGAGGCTGAGGAGCCGCCGGAAGAAGCCGAAGCCAAAATTATCGTGCGTTCCACCGGCACGGTCACCTATGTCGGCAAGGACATCGCGCTGCATCTCTGGAAGTTCGGATTGCTCGACCGCGATTTTCACTACCACCGTTTCTACAAGCATCCAGATGGGCATCAGGCTTGGATTACCGCCAGTGAGCGGGACGATCCTGAGGCGCCGGCGTTTGGGCACGCGCACGAAGTATTCAATGTGATTGATTCGCGGCAGTCTTATCCGCAGCAAGTGGTGGTGACGGGGTTGCGAGCGCTCGGCTACAACGACGAAGCGGATCACTTGAAGCATTTCGCCTACAATGTGGTGGCGCTGACGCCGCGTTGCGCTTTGGAGATGGGATACGAGATTCCGGCGGAGGATGCGAAGCGGCCGTACGTGGAAGTGAGCGGGCGGAAAGGCCAGGGCGTGAAGGCTGATGACTTGCTGGACCGGTTGGAGGTCAGCGCGCGGGAGGAAGTGGATTCGCGGCATCCGGACAGCCCTGAGGCGGAGCGGGCAGCGATCGCACATGCGGTCGCGATAGGGGCGCTTCGATATTTCTTGCTGCGGTTTACCCGGTCTACCGTGATTGCGTTTGATTTTAAGGATGCGCTGAGTTTTGAGGGCGAGACTGGACCGTATGTGCAGTACGCGGTGGTGCGGGTCAATGGGATTTTGCGGAAGGGCGCGGAGCTGGATCCGAGTCTGGCTGTCGAAGACGCGGCGAACATTTCTCGGATTCAAAGCGGGGAGCTGAATGCTTCGCGGTTTCTGGCTTCGCCAGAGTATGAGGATATTTGGGATCTTGTGCTGCTCGGGGGATCCTTGGATGCGCGACTTGAGCTTGCTTTGGCCGTGCAGGAGCCGGCTGCGGTGGCGCGATTTGCGTTTGAGTTGGCCCAGTCGTTCAACGGCTTCTACCACAAGCACAACATCAACAAAGAGCAGGACGCGGAGAAGCGGGCCTTTTTGCTTTATGTGACCACGCTGGTGCGCGAACAGCTGGTGACAACTCTCGGGTTATTGGGGATTACTGCGCCGGAGAAGATGTGAAGGCTTCGGCGGTGCGCGTACGAAGCGAGATCCTTCGCTGCGCTCAGGGTGACGTGACACGATGTGATTGCTGGCGAGACATTTGAGTCGCGACCGGAGCGGGCACGGCATGCCGTGCCCCTACGACGACGGACCGAGACGAATCGAGCTAGCTGTGCGCTACAGCTTCATGGCGAAGTCAACTATGGATCTTATGGCTACGCCGGTGGGGCCTTTGGCTAGCCAGGGTTTGCCATCATCTACCCAGCATGTCGCGGCGATATCCAGGTGAATCCATGGGGTGTCTTCGGCGAATTCTTTTATGAACCAGGCGCCGGTGATGGCGCCGCCGCCTTTGCCTGAGCCGGTGTTGCGGATGTCGGCGATATTGCTTTTGATCATCTCTTCGTACTCATCGTCCATGGGCATGGGCCACATTTTTTCGCCGACGGCTTTGGCGCTCTCAAGGAACTGATCGAGATATTCGCGCGGAGTGCCGAACGCGCCGACGTGCACGTTCGCCAAGGCCACTTGAATGGCGCCGGTGAGAGTGGCGGCGTCGATCAGGTGCGTGCAGCCCAGCTTGCGGGCATAGAAAACCCCGTCGGCCAACACCATGCGACCTTCGGCGTCCGTGTTGATCACCTCAATCGTCTTGCCGGACATCGCGACCTGCACGTCGCCGGGTTTCTGTGCACGGCCGCCGGGCATATTCTCGGTGGCGGGAATTACGGCAATCACTGAAACCTTGGGCTTCAGGTAGGCGATAGCGCGCATGGCGCCCAGCATGGTGGCGCCGCCGCCCATGTCATACTTCATTTTTTCCATGTTGTCGGCGGGCTTGATGGAAATGCCGCCGGTGTCGAAGGTGACGGCTTTGCCGACGAGGCCGAGAACCGGCGAATCGGGCTTGGGATTTTCCGGGGTGTAACGAATTACGATCACGCGTGGCGGTTCGACGCTGCCTTGCGCGACACCGATCAGCGCGCCCATTTTCAGTTCGGAAATTTTGCGCTCGTCGAGAATTTCAACGCCCAGACCGACTTCCTTAGCCATGGCCTCGGCGCGCGCCGCGAGCATGCGGGGAGTGAGGCGGTTGGAAGGCTCGTTGATCAAATCGCGCGCGAAGTTTTGCGATTCGGCGATCACGCGCCCGTGTTCGACGGCTTCGGGCAGTTTGCCGTTCTGAATGGCGTCGAATCCGGAGAGCAGCACGGACTGAATTTCGCGATTGGTTTTCTTGTCCGTTTGATATTTGTTGGACTCGAAATCGGCGACGCCAAGGCCTTCGGTGACGGCTTGCGCGGCGGCGGGGCCGCGTTCGCCTTCGCGCGCGAGGAAAATGAATTTCTTCACGCCGCGCGATTTCAGATAGCGCAGTGCGGTGCCGGCGATTTTGCGCAGATCCGATTGTGAAAATTTCTCGGGCTTGCCGGCGCCGACCAGGAGGAGCCGCTTGGCGTCCAGACCTTCGGGGAAATGGACCAGAACGAGCTCGAGCGCCTTGCCGGTGAGTTCACCGGTGGCGACGAGGGCGGCGAGGCGGCCGTCCATGGCGTGATCAATGTCGCTTAAGATTCCATCAATTTTAGTTTCTTTGTCGAAGATGTAGGTGACGATGGCATCGGCTTGAATCGAAGAGTACGGCTGGTTCTCCAGTTGAATCTGCATAGCTCCCTTTCACTTTTAGCGCCGACGCGAGCGGTACATCGCCTCGCTGGCTTCGCGTTTTGCTTCTTTTTGTTTTTCGGATTCGCGGCGGTCGTGGAATTTCTTGCCTTGCGCCACGGCTAACTCGCATTTGGCGATGCCGTCCCGGAAATAGATCTTCGTGGGGACAATGGTCATGCCCTTCTGCTGGGTCTGGACGAGCAACCTGTCAATCTCACGACGGTTCAGCAGCAGCTTTCGTTTTCGCAGGGGATCGTGGTTGCGGTAACCTCCGGCGAGATATTCGGGAATATGGCAGTTTACCAGCCAAACCTCGCCAAGGCGAATTTCGGCGTAGGCTTCGCGGAGGGTGCCCTTCCCTTCGCGGAGCGTCTTTACTTCGGTACCGACCAGGACCATGCCGGCTTCGAGGCTGTCCAAGAGATGGTAGTTGTAGGAGGCCTGCCGGTTCTGCGCAACAATCTTAACGCCTTCGTGTTGAGATTTATCAGGCTTGGATTTCACGGCAGAACTATCATAGCCGCCGGGGGCGAGCTGCCGCAAGTCACAGATGATGACGGATTTCCGGGCACTCGCGGCCGAATTCACGAAATTTTCATGCTAACCGGCTGAGGCGCTTCTATTATTCATACGTCTAACACAACTTTGGGGATTCCTTGCTGCATCCCATGACGGGTGCTAGACTTGTTGGGAAATAGCCCACCCGTTGGAGGAGTGCTTTTGCGCCGTTCCGCATATTTGTCGCTCTTGGTGGCTGCTGCCTTGCTGTTGGGCGGTTGCCCTAAGGGAAACCAAGACTACGACGAGGCTCGAAAAGCCAACGCTCTCCAGGATTACGACACCGCTCTGGTCCATTACGAACGCGCCGCCCGCTCCGACCCAACGAACGCTGAATACAAGCTCCGCGCCGCCCAGGCGCGTTACGATGCCGGTCAATTCCATGTCCAGCAAGGCAATAAGGCGCTCAAGAACGGCGACCTGCAGCTGGCGTTGGGCGAATTCCAGAAGGCGCAGCTGATCGATCCTTCCAATACCGCGGCCGAACAACAGGTTAGGCGCACGATGGAGTTGATGAACGGGCAGAACGGGCCCAAGGCGCTGAATCCCGCGACGCAGCCCGACGAGCAAATTCTGGCGCAGCCACCGGAACTGAAGCCGCTGTCGCGCGACCCTATCAACGGGCTGAAGATGACGAACGACGCGCGGGTGGTTTACGAGACAATCGCAAAGCTCGCGGGGCTCAGTGTGATTTTCGATCCGGATTTCACTTCGCGGCGCATTACGGTGGATTTCCCGAGTGTCACGCTGGAGCAGGCGCTGGACGCGGTGTCGCTGGAGAGCAAGGCGTTCTGGAAGCCGGTGACTTCGAATATTATTTTCGTGGCGCAGGACCAGCCGCAGAAGCGCAAGGATTTGGACGACGAAGTCGTACAAACTTTCTATCTTTCGAACACGCTGACACCGCAAGACCTGACCGAAGTCGTGAACGGGCTACGCGTCTTGCTGGACCTGCACCGGTTGCAACAGGTGAACGCGCAGAATGCGATTGTGATCAGGGATACGCCGGACAAGTTGTTGCTGGCCGCGAAGATTATTCGGGATATTGACAAGGCTAAGCCGGAAGTTTTGATTCACGTGCAGGTGATGACGGCGAGCATGGATCGTTTGCGGGATCTGGGGATTTTGCCGGGGCAGACGGTCTCATTGGCTTTCACGCCGCGCTCTTCCATCGGACCTTCGACTTCGAGTTCCTCCAGCACCACCACTTCGACTTCAACCGTGCCGCAAGTTTTGCTGAGCCAACTGAAAAACCTTGGGACTTCGGATTTCGCCCTAACTTTGCCGGGCGCGACCGCGAACGCCATCTTGACCGACGACCGCACAAAAATTTTGCAGGATCCGGAATTACGGGTAACGGACGGGCAAAAGGCTACGCTGAAGATTGGATCGAAAGTGCCGGTGGCGACGGGCAGTTTTCAGGCTGGAGTGGGCGTCGGTGTCACCGGCAGCTCCGGAGTCGTCAATCCCCTGGTGAACACGCAATTCCAGTACATCGACGTAGGCGTCAACATCGAAATAACACCGCGCGTGCATCCGGACGGCGACATCAGTTTGAAAGGAACCGTGGATGTGTCGCAAATTACGGGGACGAGCAATATTGGCGGAATCAACCAGCCGGTAATCGGGCAGAAAAAGACGGAAATTGACGTGAGGCTCAAGGAAGGCGAGCAGAACATTCTAGCGGGCTTGATCGAGCGCACGGACACGAAAAACATTAATGGCATTCCAGGACTCGGTGAAGTGCCGCTGATGGGGTATTTGTTTTCGGACAATAGCCACGAAATCGAAGAGGATGAAACGCTGATCGTGATGACGCCGCACATTCTGCGCTTGCCCTCGCTGACGGCTTTAAATCTGCAATCGATGGCGGCGGGCACCGATTCGAACGTGCGCGTTTATCGAGGAGATGAGGGCGCGTCGACCGCAGCACCTGCTGCAGCGCCGGAGCCTCCTGCGGTTCGACAGAATTCCGGCGCTGTGGCGCCAGCACCGGGCGTAACCCCGACTGCGATGCAGCAACAACCCGCTCCGGCGCAGGGAGCGTCTGCGGCGGCGCAGCTGCATTTCGAACCGGCTACGGTGGTTTTGAAGGCAGGCGACACGACTACGCTGGGCCTTGCGGTTTCGAACGTGCACGATTTGTACTCGATTCCTCTGATGATTCATTTCGATCCGGCGGTGGTGCACGTTGAGGAAGTACGTGACGGCGGGTTCTTATCCGGCGGATCGCAGCAGGTGGCAGTGGTGCAGAGAATCGATCAACAGCAGGGGCAGGTGATCGTTTCCGCTACGCGGCAGCCCAACACTCCGGGAGTGAATGGGACTGGCACGGTGTTCGGGTTCGTAGTGCGCGCCGTCGGTCACGGGACCGCGCGACTGCAAATTCTTCAGGTAAACGCGCATGATTCCCAGCAGCAGACGATTCCGATGGTTTCCGGAGAAGCCACGATCCAGGTGCAGTGAGGCGCGATGAACTGGAATCGTTTCAAGTCGAATCCTCTTTGTGCAGACCGGCAATTCCCCGCCCTCTCACTTGCGCTGAGCCGTAGAGGGTGTGAGTCCGAGTCTGGCATGTCGCTGCTGGAACTGGTGGTGGCGTGCGCGATTCTGCTGATTCTGGCGACGGCGTCCATCCCGATTGCGCGAAACACGATCCGATGGAAGAAAGAAGAGGAATTGCGCTGGGATTTGCGGCAGATGCGCGACGCGATTGACCGGTACAAGGATGCGTCTGACAAAGGGCAGATTCAGGTGAAGGCCGGAACCGAAGGATATCCGGAGAGCCTGGACGCGCTGGTGAAGCCAACTCCGCTTACAGGCACCGCGGCCGACAAACGGATTCGGTTTTTACGCCAGATTCCCATGGACCCACTCACCAAGAACAAAGATTGGGGGCTGCGTTCGGTGCAGGATGATACCGATTCGACGTCGTGGGGCGGACAGGACGTGTTCGACGTATATTCGAAAAGTTCGGGAACGGCGATGGATGGTTCGAAATATTCGGATTGGTAGGTTGGTTCGGCGGGGCGGCTGAGGACATGATGCACCAAAGGTTCAACACGAGAACGATTGTTGCGCGGCGTACCCTGATGCAGCGCGGCTTCACGCTGCTGGAATTAATGGTGGTGATGGCGATCATTGTGATCCTGATGACTATCGCCACGGCGAAATTCGAGCAAATGGTGATCAGGGCCAGAGAAGCAACATTGAAATCGGATCTGAAGGTAATGAGGCAGGCGATTCAAGATTATACGCGCGACAAGGAATGCGGGCCTTCTTCGCTGGATGATCTGGTGAGCAACAATTACCTTCGGGCGGTGCCGAAAGATCCAATGACCACGCAAGCCGACTGGGTTACAAAATCCGATGACGTCGCGCTAAGCCCTGAACAAAGCTGCTACGGCATCAGTGATGTGAATTCCTCGTCAGACAAGCTCTCGCCATTCGAAAGCACGCCGTATAGCTCCTGGTAGGATTCGGTCTGCTCAATTTTTTCTTTTTCGCGGCTTTTTCCTGCTGAGCTCAACCAAGAGATTTTTTCGCGCGGGTGTTCTTTGCGATCTCCCGAATGGGAGATCTGATTTCTTCCGCCCCGGTCGCGAGGGATCGCGGGTTGCGATTCGCTTGATCGGTGGCGCCGGAGCTTCAGGTTGCGGTGCGGCTAAGCTGCGCCGCGACGAGCGCCTGGCCGAGGCTGAGACCTCCATCGCCAGCCGGAACCTGCGAGTGAGTGAAGACGACAAAGCCGGCGGATTGCAGTTTGGCGATCATGCCGCCGAGCAGGAGCGAGTTATTGAATGTGCCACCGCTGAGGCAGACGCAATTGATGGAGGATTGCTGGCGCAGCGCGCAGGCCAAGGAAACGAGCGTTTGCACCAGCCCATTGTGAAAGCGGCGAGCGATGCCTTCCACGGGAATTCCGCGAGTGAGGTCTTCGACGATGGCGCGAAACAATGGGGCTGGATCGATCTGCCAACGGTTATCAAAGAAACGGACGGCGAGAGGATAACCGGCGGTCTCGCGCGATGTTCTCGCGGCCATTTCCAGCGCGATCGCGGCCTGAGCTTCGTAGCTCACTTCTTGTCGAACGCCAATCAGCGCGGCGACGGCATCGAACAGCCGGCCGCAACTGGAGCTCATCGGAGAATTCACCCGCTGGGCCATCATGCGCAGGATTCCATCGGTTTTCGCGCGGTCTAGATTTCGCACAAACGGGATATCAAGGTTACGGAAATCCTCGCCAAACGTTAGCTCCAAATAGCTCACAGCCATGCGCCAAGGTTCGCGAATCGCTGCAGCGCCGCCGGGAAGCGGCACGTAGGCGAAATGCGCCGCGCGCTGGAACCCTGCGTAGTCCGCGATAAGGGCTTCGCCGCCCCAAAGTTGCCCATCGGAGCCGAAGCCAGTGCCGTCCAGGGCTAGCCCAATGACCGGACCATTCACGTGGTTCTCCCCCATGCAGGCGGCGATATGCGCATGGTGATGCTGCACGCCGACAAGACGAATGCCTGTCCGCGCCAATGCCCACTTGGTGGATAGATAATCCGGATGAAGATCGTAGGCAATGATTTGCGGCTCGATTTCGAGAATCCTGGAAAGATGGGCGATGGCCTCGCCAAAAAAATCGAAACTCTCGATGGTTTCCAGGTCGCCGATGTGCTGGCTCAGAAAGGCGAGATCGCGGCGTGTGAGACAAATTGTATTTTTCAGTTCTCCGCCGACGGCGAGTATCTGCGGAAGTTCCTGATGCAATCGCACGGGCGCCGGCACATATCCGCGCGACCTGCGTATCTGCCGCGGCTTACCGGCCGAATGGCGGACCACCGAGTCGTCGCAGCGCAGGAGAATGCGGCGATCGTGCACAAGAAAGCAGTCGGCGACATTCGCCAAGCGCGCTACAGCTTCATGGTTGTCAATCGCGATCGGCTCTTCGCTCAGGTTTCCACTGGTCATGACCAACGCCGTGAACCCGCCTGCGGCAAAGAGCAAATGGTGCAGCGGCGTATAGGGTAAGAAAATGCCAAGCTCCTGCTGATCGGGCGCCACGATCTCGGGAATTGAGGCGTGTCTTGTTTTCGGCAGCAGCACGATGGGCCGTTGCCGGCTGGTCAGGAGTTCCGTTGCATCGGCATCGAGACTGCATAGCCAGCCAGCGTTTTGCAGATCGCGCACCATCACGGCGAAGGGTTTCTCCACGCGCCGTTTTTTCCGCCGCAACCGCTCTACCGCGGCCGCGTTCAACGCATCCACCGCGAGGTGAAATCCACCGAGGCCTTTCACGGCAACGGTCTTGCCGGCGCGCAGCAGCTCGACAGCAGCCGCGACGGAATTATGCGCTTCCAGTTGCTCGCCCCGCGCGCTCCAGAATTCCAGCCGCGGGCCGCATTGCCAGCAGGCATTGGGCTGCGCATGGAAGCGGCGATTTTGCGGATCCTCATATTCCGCGCGACATTGCTCACACATGGCAAACACCGACATGGACGTGCGCAGCCGGTCGTAGGGAACGTCACGCAGGATCGTGAAGCGCGGCCCGCAGTTCGTGCAATTGATAAATGGATAAAGAAAGCGGCGGTCGCGAGGATCGAACAGCTCGCGCAGGCAATCGGCGCAGACCGCCACGTCCGGCGAAATCAGCGCGCCGACTGGCTCGCCGCTGCGGCTGGACAAAATTTCAAAGTCGCGCGCAGCCGCGCAGGCAATCTCGCGAACCTCCACGCGCGTGATGTGCGCAAGCGCCGGCGCCTCCTGCGGCAGGCGCGCGACGAAATCCTCGACTTTGTCCGGCGGGCCTTGCACTTCGATTGTGACTCCGGCGGGAGTGTTACTAATGCTGCCGCAGAGCTTGCGATGCGTCGCGAGGCGATAAACATAGGGCCGGAAGCCGACTCCTTGCACGATCCCAGCGACTTGAATTTCTTTGCGGACTTGCATAGGGCCTTCAGGGTGCCGAAGCTGCGGCGAGCGACTTTTCACGTCGGCGTGCCAGCCAGGAGAGCCATTCCGAAATTCCTGCGCGCGTCTGGCAGGACACTCGAACAATTTCCATGTCGCGGTGGACCAGCCGGGCGTTCTGCTCCGCAGCCGTGATATCGAAGGGCACGTAGGGAAGCAGATCAATCTTGTTCAAGACGAGCAACTGTGATTTGAAAAAAATAGAAGGATACTTGAGAGGCTTATCTTCTCCTTCGGTAACGCTGAGTACGACCACTTTGGCGGCTTCACCCAGATCGTAGCTGGAGGGACAGACCAGATTGCCGACGTTTTCAATCAACAGGAGATCGATGTCTTCCAAATGCCAATCCTGAAGCGCCCTATCGATCATGGCCGCGTCGAGGTGGCAAGTTCCGCCGGTGGTGATCTGCTTCACAGGAAAGCCAGAGCGCGCCAGCCGTTTCGCGTCGTTTTCCGTTTGGATGTCTCCCGTGAGGACCGCAACGCGTTCGCCGGAATCGAAGTTTTCCAGAGTGCGTTCGAGCAGGCTGGTTTTCCCGGAGCCGGGCGAACTGATCAGGTTGAGGCACAATATATTGTGTTCGGCGAAGCGCTCGCGCAAGGCTGCAGCAAGGCGGTCGTTTTCGCTCAAGACCTTACGTTCCAGCCACACACGCTCCATTTTCAACCTCCAGATAGGACAGCTCCAGTTCGTCACCGCCCAAGAACAGGGATTCGACGGCACCGCACCGCGGACATGCCAAATCCGAAATCGTCGCGGGATATTCGTGCGCGCAGGCCCGGCATTGATAGCGGCGCGGGCAGTAGTCGATCTCCAGCGTGAGCGGCTCGAGTTCTGAACCGCGCAGAAGAGCTTCAAAAGAAAAACGCAACGCGTCCGGAGCCACGCCCGCCAATTCGCCGATGCGCACGCCGACTTTATAAATATGGCCGTCGGGGAAGCGGAGCGATTGCACACGAACCGCTTCGAGCACCGAATTGGCAATTCCCATTTCGTGCATGGACGACGCTCAGCAGATTCTCGGCAGTTGGTCGCCAGAGAGCAGATCAACAATGCGCGATGTCCGCAAGCGTGTTCGCAGCGTGACCATCGCCGGGTGTGCGTCGCTTACGGTTCCAATGATCCGCGCGTTGCGGCCGAGGGGATGCAGCTGCATCGCTTCGAGAATCCGTTCCGCAGCCGTGGGAGCCACAATTGCGAGCAGCTTTCCCTCGTTGGCAACGTAGAGCGGGTCCAGTCCCAGCATCTCGCAGGCGCCCTGAACTTCTTCGCGGATGGGGATGGCTTGCTCGTCGAGTTCGATGCCCACGCGCGCCTTTGCCGCAATTTCATTCAAAGAACTTGAGACGCCACCGCGAGTGGGATCACGCAGGCAACGGATTTCAGAGCTGGCGCGAAGCATGGCGAAAACCAGGGTGTGCAGCGCAGCCGTGTCGCTAGCGATGGCGCTTTCGAATTCGAGGCCGTCGCGCTGGGACAATATGGTGATGCCATGGTCGCCGATGGTTCCGCTAAGCAGAACGCGGTCTCCGGGCCGGGCCTGATCGGCGGAAAGCTGCAATTCGGACGAGACGAGCCCGATCCCCGAGGTGTTTACGAATAACCCGTCGCCACTTCCCTTCTCGACGACTTTGGTGTCTCCGGTAACGACGGTGACACCGGCAATGGCCGCAGCGACGCGGATCGATTCCAAGACACGGCGCAAGGTATCGAACGGAAGCCCTTCTTCCAGAATCAGCGCCAGACTGAGAAAGAGAGGCTGCGCTCCGCCCATCGCCAGATCATTCACGGTTCCATTCACGGCGAGGGTTCCGATGTCGCCGCCGGGGAAAAACAGCGGCTTGACGACGAAAGAATCGGTGGTGAACGCGATACGAGAACCACCAACATCCACAATGGCCTGGTCATCCAGGCGATTGAGCACTGGATTCTGCAGAGCCGGAAGCAGAATGTCCCGAAGCAGGTTGGCGCTCATGCGGCCTCCGCTGCCATGGCCAAGCAGGATGGAATCCGTGGCTGCAATCGGCATGGGACAATGGAAGGCCAGATCGAGTTTCGTTTCTTGCGGCATCAGTCGCTCGCCTTTGCTGCGGCCGCGAATCTGCGATATCGGTAGTACGCGGCGCACGCGCCTTCGGAAGAGACCATGGGAGCACCGAGAGGATTTTCAGGCGTGCAGCGGGTTCCGAACGCGGAACAGTCCGTAGGTTTCTTCAAACCCTGCAGCACTTCGGCGCTGATGCACTCGGCGGGCTCTTCAGCGGTGATCGCTGCCGTCCCGAAAAGGCGATCAGCGTCGAATTCTGCATATTCTTGGCGGAGACTGAGACCACTTTTCGGGATCGCGCCGATGCCGCGCCATTTGCGATCACAAACCTCGAAAACCTCCGCCAATATTTTTCGGGCGTGCAAGTTGCCCTGGTAAGTCACGGAGCGTACGTATTGATTTTCCACTTCCGCGCGGCCTTCTTCCAATTGGGTGACAAGCATGAGGATGGCTTCCAGCAAATCCAGCGGCTCGAATCCGCCTACGACAATCGGCACGTGGAACTCAAGGGCCAGCTCGTCATATTCGTGGTATCCCATCACGGTGCAAACGTGCCCCGGTCCGATGAAGCCCTGAACGCGATTGCGGCCTGAACTCAACAGCGCTCGCATCGCGGGCGGCACCAGGACGTGCGAGGCTAGCAGCGAGAAATTGGTGACGCCTTGGCGCTTTGCTTGCCAGACGGCCATGGCGTTCGCGGGGGCAGTCGTCTCAAATCCAACAGCGAAGAAGACCACTTTGCGGCCCGGATTCGCGCCAGCGAACTTCACGGCTTCGGTGGGAGAGTACACGATGCGCACGTCCCCGCCCTGTGCCTTTACCTGGAAGAGGTCGGAATGCGAGCCCGGCACGCGCAGCATGTCGCCGAAAGAGATCAGCGTTACGTCGGGACGCGAGGCAATGGCGATGGCTTTGTCGATGGTTTCAAGCGAAGTGACGCACACGGGACATCCCGGCCCGTGCACGAGTTCAATCCCGGCAGGCAGCATCTCATCGATGCCGTAACGCATCAGGGTGTGAGTTTGGCCGCCGCAAATCTCCATTAACACCCAGGGTCGCGCGGCACGGCGGGTCAGCTCGGCGACAATTCCGCGAGCGATTTTGCCATCCCGGTACTCGTCCAAATACTTCATGCGCGCCTTCCAAACGTTTCGCGTAGCGGCTTATTTATCGGCTAGCAAATCTTCCAAATCTGATTGCAATTCCCCGTTGAGCAATCCCATGGACTCGAGCAATGCGTAGCTGCGCTCCGCCTCTTCACGGTCCACGAGACTGATGGCGAACCCGACGTGCACAATCACGTAATCTCCGATGGAGGCTTCGGGAACAAAGTCCAGGCAGGTCGCTCGGGTGATACCGCCGAACTGCACGCGTCCGATGCGAATTCCGTTCTGCACGTCGCTCGTGACGATTTTTCCCGGTATGGCGAGGCACACGTTACAAGTCTCCTTCCGGGGAGCCCGCATAATCCGGTGGAGTTGAGAATTGTGCGAGCTCCAGCTTGGCCGGAGCGAGTGGCGAATAAGTAGTGGGTGATTCTGTCCAGGATTGGAGTTGCGCCACGGCTGCATCGACGAGAGAGGGGAGTGCAGCCGCGACCGCCGGAGACAAAGTCGTACCCCAGTCCGTGTTGCCAGGTTGAGCGCCCAGCACCACGATTTCCTGCCGCTTGGCCGACACCAGAAAGAGCGCGGCGATGAGGTCGGCGATGCCCAATTGATGAACGCTCCTGCCGCTGGAGGCATTCAATAAATCCTTACCGGTCATGTGGGCGAGCATTCCCGGGGCGCTCCCGGAATCCATGGCATCCAGGAAGAGGACACAGGATGCATCCGCAGCGTAGGGAATTAACTCCAGTCCGAGCGTGCCGCCGTCCAGGATCGTGACGCCGGCGGGTGCACGCGAATCAAGTTGCAGCATTCTGGCGGCATGCACGCCGAGACCCTCGTCGGAGAGGATCGTATTGCCCACTCCTATAACCACGGTGCCTGAAGGAAAGGAATCTTTCATATCACGCTCGTGATTGGGATTTTTGCGGGGCCACGGACTTGGTCGCGATTTGTGCGGGTTGCAGCTCAGCAACAGAATCGCCTTCGTCCGCGATGGCTGCCGCCAGTTCATGTTCCGGCACGAATTTGTAACCACTGAAAATGCTTTCCATCACCGCACTCTCTTCCTCCACCGAAACCAGAATTGCGGTGTACACGTGGTGAATGAAAAACATCCAGAACACGAACATCACCAGGAAATGAATCTCGCGCAGCCACTGGATGTCCACCAAGCGGGGCAGCCAGCCGAAGAAGAAGCTGAGCGTTCGGCTTCCCAGAACTTGAGAGTAGAGCGCGAGGCCGGTAAAAATCTCCAGAATCGCGAATGCGTAAATCACTGCATACGAGGCGCCCGCCAGGGCGTTGTGGCCGATCTGTGGTTTCGGCGACCAGGTCATGAAGGCGTAATAGCGGCCCGATTCGGACAGATCCTTCAGACGTTTCTTGGTGGTGGGAATGAACTGGTCCCAGTAGGCCCAGCGGTTGCCGCAAAACATCCAGATGATGCGCATCAGCACGGCACAGAGAAACGCGAAGCCGGAGAGCAGATGCACGAAGCGCATGGTACCCATCACGTATGCAGTTCTGCCGTGCGAGATCACGAACGGGGCGTGCATGTAATAGCCGGTGACCGATAAAGAACCAATGGTGGCGACGATCACCCAATGCGCCGCGCGCACTGGCCATTCCCAGACGTACACCCGGACTTGTCCGTGCGCAGGTCGTCTCCATTGCGCTCCGTGACCTTGCTCTCGAAGCGTCTTTTTCATGTGCGGTCCTCCAACTCGTCAGGCATGGGCGCGAGCGTAGGCATGGCCATGAGCGTCGACCACATGCACGGCACAAGCCAGGCACGGGTCAAAAGAATGTACGGTGCGCAGAATTTCCAACGGACGATCGGGATCTGCCACCGGCGTCTTAAGGAGCGCGGCTTCATATGCGCCGCGCTGTCCTCGGGCGTCGCGGGGACCGGCGTTCCATGTGGAAGGAACGACGGCCTGGTAATTCTTGATCGCCGCATCTTCGATTTCCACCCAGTGCCCCAAGGATCCACGCGGCGCTTCGAAGAAACCAAAACCGCGCGCGGATTTAGGCCACGATTTCGGATCCCACTTCTCGCCGTTGTGGATGCGGACGTCACCCTGCGCCACATTATTCCCCAGCTGTTGCACCCACCCGGGGAGGCGTTCCGCCAGAAGCTGAGTCTCCAGAGCACGGGCCGCAATGCGCCCCAAGGTTGAAAACAACGCCGTCGCCGGAGCCTTCAATTTCGCCAGAGCAGCGTTTACCAGCGCTTGCACATCTTTCTGTCCGGCCGCATAGGCGATCAAAAGGCGAGCCAGTGGGCCCACTTCCATGGGTTGGTCTTGATACCGCGGCGACTTCAGCCAGGAATATTTTTCGTTCACATCCAGAAATTCGTACGGAGGCTTTGGCCCGGAGTACTTCGGATTGGTTTCGCCGTCGTAGGGGTGCTTGCCGCTCTGATCGCCACTGGAGTAGTCGTACCAGGAGTGACTTACGTATTCCGAGACGTTGACGGTGTCCACCGGATGCACGGTTGTTAAATCGCGGTTCAGGATAATTCCGCGCGGCAAAAAGAAATTCGCGGAATCTTTGATAGAGCCCTGCGGAAAACCCCCGTAAGACATGAAATTTCCCAGCCCCTCGCCGCGTCCGAACCAATCCGGGTAGAAAGCCGCCACCGCCAGGACGTCTGGGATATAGACCTGATTTACGAAATCCTGCGCGGATTTCGCCACTTCCAGCAGAAAATCTATTCGTTCCGGGTTGATGGTTGCACCGGGCTCGTTGGGGTCCATGGCTGTGGCCATGCCGCCGACCAAGAACGTCTGCAAATGAGGATTTTTTCCGCCCAGCACGGCGTGTATTCGGATGAACTGCTTCTGGAACTGCAGAGCCTCCAGATAATGCGCGACGGCCATGAGATTAGCTTCGGGTGGAAGATGATAGGCAGGATGCCCCCAATAGCCCGCGCCAAAGAGGCTGAGCTGCTTGCTCGCCACGAGCGCCTTCACGCGGTCCTGCACTCCCTTGAAATATTTTTCGCTGGAGAGCGGCCAATCGGAGATTGATTGCGCCAGTTGCGACGTCTTCGCCGGGTCCGCCTTTAGTGAAGAGACGACGTCCACCCAGTCCAGCGCGTGCAGATGGTAAAAGTGAATAACGTGGTCCTGAATCGTCTGCGTGGCCGCGATGATATTGCGGACCAGCTGGGCATTGGCCGGAATTTCTATTCCCAGGGCGTCTTCAACGGCGTTGACAGAGGCAAGAGCGTGAACCATCGTGCAGACGCCACAGATACGCTGCGCCCAGATCCAAGCCTCGCGCGGGTCACGCCCACGCAGGATCAACTCGATTCCCCGGAACATCGTGCCGGAACTCCAGGCGTCCGAGATCATCCCCGCGTCCACTTGAGCTTCGATGCGAAGATGCCCCTCAATCCGCGTGACCGGATCGACTACAATCCGCGCCATTGATCCCTCCTAGGCTCTGCGTGAATCCTCCGGCTCATCTGCTTCGTCGCCAGCCTTCTTCGGCCGCAATCTGTCGCGCAAAGCGTTGCCCGCCACCTGCGCCACCATTGCCGCGGCAACCGCGCCAGTCGCCACCCATCCGATCTGGTCCGCCGTGACGTCTACGCCAAACCCCGGCACCGAGGGCAATCTCTTGTAGAAGGGCGATTTTGTATCCCAAAAACGATGCGAGGCGCAGGCGATGCAGCCGTGTCCAGCCTTGACGGGCCAGCTGGTTCCATCGTTCCAGCGCACACTCGGACAGTTGTAATTGGCTTCCGGGCCTTTGCAGCCCATTTTGTAGAGGCAATAACCTTTGCGGTGGCCTTCGTCTCCCCACTCCTCCACAAAACGCCCGGCATCGTAGTGGGCGCGCCGCTCGCAAAGATCATGGATGATGTCGCCGTAGGCAAACAGAGGTCGGTTGTACTGATCGAGTGCCGGCAGATCGTGGAAGGTGAGGTAATGGACCAACACTGCCGCAGTGTTGGCGGGATTGTGGGGGCATCCGCTCAGGTTAATCAGATTTCTTAGTCCCGGAACCGCTTCGTGCAGGCCGAGCGCTCCCGTTGGATTGGGATTCGAGCGCACCAACCCGCCGTCCCAGGCGCAGGCTCCCACGGCAATGTTGGCCGCGGCGCTGCCGCAGACGTGTTTCGCGATGTCCACAGCGGCCTTGCCGCCAATCGTGCAATAGACTCCGCCATCGGCTGTGGGGATGGCGCCTTCCACTACCGCAATGTATTCACCGGCGTGCTCGCGAACTACACGCTCCAGCGCGTCTTCCGCTTGCTTGCCCGCGCCAGCCATCAGGATTTCGTGATATTCCCAGGACAGCAGGTCCAAGACAAATTCCGCGACCGGCGGATTGCTGCTGCGGAGCATGGACTCCGAGTTTCCCGCGCAATCTTGGAATTCCAGCCAAACCAGAACGGGCCGGTTGGCTTCGTTCAGCGCCTTCATTACCGCGCCAATGTATCTCGGCGGCAAGGCCAGCGTCGCAACCATCGAGCTGCAGAATTTTACGAAATCACGCCGCGAGACGCCGCGCGCCCGCAACGCTGCGGGGATTGCCCGTGTGCCGGAGTTCATCGCTGTCCTCCACTCGCCGCCGGGTCCAAGGTTGAGTCATGTTCCTGAAGCTTTGGCCAATGTGACTGAGATTGGGTAAAGGAGTCCCGCCAGCCGATTGGTCGGCCGAATCGTTGTTGTGCGTTTCGAAGACCGGGTTGCGTGTTATCCCAAAAAGGACTATGCTCATCGGCAAGCTAGAGTGTTGGGCTGTTTGAGCACGACCAGTCACTCCATTCCCCCTTCCCGCATTTCGGAACCATGTGTGCGTCTCGTGCTTTTGAAAAAAGAAGCGCGAGTATCACAGCTTCCTACTCGTTTTGCTGTGATTTAAGTCACAGGGCCTGAAGAATAATCTACGCAAAAGATCTCTGGAGCGGTGAGGTGGCTAGCGCCTTACCGTCCGCTGGGAGGCGGGCATGAAAGAGTCCGTTCAACCGCGAGCTTCCGTTCGTGGTGTGCAGGAGTTCGCTTCATTTCCCAACCGCATGAGTTCCTACCCGGTCCTGTCCGACCTGTCGCTGGAACGACTACTGGGGGTCCAGGCGACGAGCGCCCACATCACTCGCCCGCAGGGATCCATCCTGTTCACGCAAGGGCAGAAGGCCCTGGGGGTCCATGTTCTTTGGAGCGGGCGAATCAAGCTTTCCACCAGTTCGGACAATGGCAAGTCGCTCATCCTGGGCCTGGTGGATTCCGGCACGGTACTTGACGTCCCAGCGGCGATCCTGGGTCTCAGTCACGGCGCCACCGCAGAGGTCGTGGAATCCGCCAAGCTGAGCTTTCTTTCCCGCGATGATTTTCTCCGCCACCTCCGCACCAAGGATGCGGCAGCCTACGCGGCCGCGGAAATGGTCAGCGCGATTTACTATTCAGTGCTCGCAGAAATTAAAACCATTCACTGCCAATCGGCTGAGCAGAAGCTGGCGCGGTTTCTTTTGGGCTTGCGGCCCGTGCCGATTGGTCCCCTGGGCCATTCTCAAGTAACTCTTGATGTTAGCCAGGAGGAGATAGGCCAGATGATTGGCGTCTCTCGTGAAACCGTCGCGCGCATCATCTCGCGATTCAAGAAAAGACACATTCTCGAGCTCAAGACTCCGTTGCTGGTCATTTGCGATAGAAACGCCCTGGCAAGAATCGCTCAATTCGCTGACGCGCGGCGGGAAGTTGGCCTGGGAGTCTGAATTCGGCGCTGTCATAAGTGTCGCGTTTCATATCGATCCGCCATGCGTTTTTTGTCGTCGTGTGATTCAAATCACTGCCAAGCTCCGTTCCTTTCTGTACTAAGTATTGCAGCAGGGATGGCCTGGACTTGTTTCAGGTTCATCGCAGTGAACTGGGGGGAGTCCTTATGCGGTTTGTGAACCGTGTCCGCTGGTCGATGATTGTCGCGGTTGGGTTCGTTTGCCTCCTAGGACCTTCGGCGCCAGCCCAGGCGCCGGCGAAACTTCCAGCGGCTGCGGCCGACATGCTTGCGCTCCCGGCACAAGGGCAGAAGGTGTCGGCAGCGGCAGCGCCTGCTTCGGCGCAAGAGGCTGGGGGAGCGACGTA
>JBEKHD010000034.1:0-49947 GCA_050012455.1 Candidatus Acidiferrales bacterium
TGTAGCCGGTCTTGCGGGAGATTCCGAACTCCCGACAAAGTTCGGCCAGTGGCTCGCCGGCTAGCCGGCGAGCCACGAACTTCATTCTCTCATCCATCACCGAACACTCCTTCCAAGGCATCGCCCCCTCCCCATTACGGAGAGAAAGTGTCACCTATGTGTCCGGTACGATGTGTTACCTATGTCTCAGGCCGCTCAGAAACGACACGACGAGCAATCTGAATACGGAAGGCATCAGCCAGGACGCACCAGGGTGCGAATCAGTGGGGGCGGGAACGGTGAATGCCCGACTCGAGGAACTGCGGTGCCGGCGGGAAAATGCGACGGATAAGCGCGAGAAGAGTGAGGTTTCCGATCAGCTCCACGGGTGGCAATCATTTAGGCCGGAACGGTTCTCGGCTTGGCGAGGCAGACGGTTCCGTTCCCTGCGCAGGGTCAGCGGGACCGCTCGATGTTACGCCTTGACGAACTTTTCAAGGAGATAGACCAGCAGCCCCATCGCGCAGCAAAATAGCACGAGCTGGTATCCATCGTGAAGGTGCACGATTGCCCAAGACGACAGAAGGACGAAGCCAATGCTCAGCCAGACCGTGCGCTTGTTCATGAACCACCTCTGCTTGCGGCGTGCCAGACGTGCCACGCCTCAGTGCGGAATGAATCGTCCTACGGGCGCTATCCGGGTTTATGGGGTAGCGCTTGTATCGATCTCCATCCACTCCTGCTTCACAGCTGTGCTGCGCTAGCATGCCGGCTTAGCGGAGCGCGCCCCAGCACTTGATGCACTTTGGCCGTCAGTTCCTCAGGGCTGAATGGTTTCTCGATGAACTCTGTGCCGGGACTGAGCACCCCGATATTGATCGCTGCATCCTCGGTGTACGCCGACATGTACAGGACCTTGAAATCGGAACGCATCCCAGACAGGAGCGCGATGAGTTCGCGCCCCTTCATGCCTGGCATCAGCACATCCGTGATCACTAGATCGATTCGCTCTTCGCGATTCTCCATAATCTGAATCGCTTCGGTCGCTTCGCGCGCCTCGATGATCAAGTATCCCTTCATCTTCAAGAACTCTCGAGCGATGCGACGCACCGCATCGTTGTCCTCAACGACGAGAATCGTTTCTGCGCCGTGCAGTTGATGCGGCATGATGACGGGCGCCTCGACGGTCTCAATCGCTTCTTCAACGCGCGGTAGATAAATCCGGAAGGCCGTACCCTCACCGACCGTGCTGGAAACACGGACGAATCCTCCGCTCTGCCGCAGCGTTCCGTAGACTGTGGCGAGGCCAAGCCCAGTTCCTTTGTCCGTTTCCTTGGTGGTAAAAAAGGGTTCGAAGACATGTGACAGCGTCTCGTGGGTCATGCCGTGCCCTGTGTCAGATACAACTAACATCACGTATGGACCCGTTTGAGCGCCCTCGTGGCGCAGGATCAGCTCTTCGTCCTTATCCGCGTTCATGGTTTGGATCCTCAGCGTGCCGCCGCGAGGCATGGCGTCTCGCGCGTTGAATGCGAGATTCATGATGGCTTGTTCCATCTGCGCCGCATCGGCCTTGACGTGCCCCAAGTCGGGCGCCAGGTTCAGGATCAATTCGATGTCATCACCCATCACGGGCGGTAACAACTCGCTCACCTGGGCCACGAGGGCGTTGAGATCCAGCACACGCAGTTGCAACACTTGCTTGCGGCTGAAGGCGAGTAGCCGCCTGGTCAGCGCGGCGGCTTTGTCTGCGGACTTCAGAATGCCGTTCAATTCGCGGCGCAATGCGCCGTCGGAACCGATTCTTGTCAGCGAAAGTGCCGCGTGACCGCGGATAACCGTCAGCAGATTATTGAAGTCATGAGAAATGCCGCCGGCCAGGCGGCCCACCGCCTCCATCTTTTGCGCCTGGAGCAGCGCCGCCTCCGCGTGTTCGCGTCCGGCAATTTCTGATTTCAGTTCTTTATTCGCGGCGAGCGCTTCCCTTGCGCGCAACGTCGCGGTTTCGGCAGCGTAAACCGTGAACCCCAGCAGGACGGACAACAGGATCCCGCCGACAAGGGCTACTTTAGGAAGCGTTGACAATGCATATGTGATCGTCCCCGGCTTCGGCCAGACTTGCGCGCGCCACGAAAGATCTCGAAATTGTATGTCGGCGCTGCTCGCCCACGGCGCATCTCGAGGCGCCAGTTTGGCGCCTTCTCCGTAGATCTGCTCGCTTCCATCGTACAAAGCCACCCAGTAACCCTGCGCCACATCCCGCAGCATCGAGGAAATCAGCTCTCGATATCGGAACACGCCTACCATGAAGCCGCTGAGTTTTCCGGAGGTGTACACCGGCACGCACGCCAACAGGCCTCTGCCCCCCTGCAATAAGTCCACGGGGCGAGTAATCATCACGTCCCCGTACCGCCCCGCGGCTTGAAACGCGACCTGCTGCACCGCGTCTGCACTTAGATTGATGCCTCGGCCACCCTCATTTCCGTCGCTGGGTGCGGCCCAGCGCACATGAAACGTGGGATCCACCCACTCGACGGCCTGATAATCAGGGTAGCCGCTCATCATCAATTCGGCCGCGGATTTCTTCTCGCGGTCGCTGCCCAGCGTGGACCACTGCGCTGCGAGCCCCTGAAGCGGCATGATTCGTTCGCGCAGTTCTGCTTCCACTTTGGACTTTACGAACGAAGCCTGCTCATCCGTAACAGCGTGTATCTCCGCGCGCCGATGACCCAGCAGCAGTTGCCAGAACGTCAGCACAGCTACCAGGGACGTTAAAAAGAAAATGCTCGGCAAGAGCAATCGGTCAATGATTTTCCACGGCACAACGATCTTCGACGGCATCGGCTGAAGCATGCTCCCCACCCCATCACTCGTTCGCGATCGGGTTGAAATCGGATCCCCTAAAGGCACACTGCACCTCTACGCGCAGCTGCCCAGCAGCCGGAGATTGCATTGCATCTGAATGTCCTTCCGAACGGCGAACTTAAGCCATTGACTCGCCACATCTTAGGACGATAGCGGAAGGTCAACACCAAGAAACAGTTCACAAATGAGGACGGCGACGGAGGCACCTAGTATATGGATGTGTCCACGCTGAAAATTTCAGTTAACCGCGGTTCGGAAGGTCAGGTCTAAAGTCGCAACCGTCGAGACGAGATCGTTCAACCTGCACCTGACCGAGCGGCTTGGGTACGCCTGATAAGCGATTGAAGAAGACGCTGAGAGCACTGCTTCGCGGGACAAAGACTGCCAAGCTTACTTGATGGGAGAAGGATTGGTCGGAACTGTTCCCCCCGAGCCTCCGCTCCCGCCGCCACTGCCACCACCGCTTCCTCCGCCACTTCCACTGCCACCTTGGCCGCCGCCCCCAGGCTGGCCACCGCCGCCTTGACCCGAACCGCCTGGTTGACCGCTGCCACCGCTCGAACTCCCACTGGCGTGCGAAGCGCTGGAGGAAATGCTACTCGCGGCATCGCTGATCAGCTTTCCATTGGAGGTTCCGAAGGAGAAGAGAGCCACCAGCACTACCAGGGCGATCATGGCGACCAGGAGCGCGTACTCCGTAACGTCGTCCCCGGACTGCTTGCGCCAAAGAGCTTTTAGCATTGTCATCATGGCAGGACCTTCAACTGCGAACTGAGGCTACATCTTTCACACTTCAGAAATCTTACTAGATCTTATACTGCTTTTTCGCTGAAAGCGCAACCGGATGCCGCTTGAAATCCCAATGTTCCGCGCCACCGTGGCGCGGGAGATTGGGAGCTTCCGAAAATCGCACTGCCTGGCAACGGGCCGGTGTATGAAAAGTCCCGCAAAGGTAATGCGCCCGAATCTAAGGCTTGCTGTGCTGGCGCGCGCGGTGATTACTGTGACCGTGCCTGTGCGAGGCGTCCTTGTAATGGGGGTTCGATTTTTCCGGGTGCCGGCTGTGAAACCATTTGTGCGGGCTGTTTGCCGCGGACGGCCGCCCCACTGCCGGCTGGCACAGCGCCAGAAACAAGAACGCCGTCGCCACCAAACCAGAGAGTTTCATGATTTATCGCTCCCTCATTTCTTGTTCAATCGCGCGATCTCCATGCGATCGCCTACTTGCGTCCCCGTGCGGAATACCGTATGCGCCGGGAGTTCCAGCACGCTGGTTGCCTTCAGCGACACAGCCGAGATTCGAAATGGCCGCAAGTGTTCCTCCACGTGAACGACTTCCTTTTCCTTACTCAGGAAAATGAGGTCGATCGGGAACATCATCCCAATGGTGTGAACCCCACGCGAAGGAACGATCCAAAGGCCACGACCGAGTTGCGCCCATCGCTTCGTCTTACCGAGAAGTCCGACAAGACGACGAACATAGCTGTCCGCGACTGTAGCCTCGGTGGCGACAAACGTCTCTCGGGTCTTGTTGTAAATGTAGACGTGGCCATTTTGGCCGTTGTCAGTCGCAGCTCTACCGTTCCCGCCCTCACGCGCGTTGTTCATTGACGATTCTCCGGGGTCTCTTCGATGTGCTGCCACCTACTCCACGATCTTCCGTTTACGGCGCCAAATAATCACGAACAGCACCACGACTGCCAAAGCTCCCGCGACCAATCGAATCAGTGTAACGTTGTCCATCTTCTTGCTCCTTTTGATTGAGATATTCGATCTCGCAAACATCGCAAGATCATTTTGACCGCAATCACCTGGTGAGAGTGGGCAAAAACTGCCTCATCAGAGTGATCACGGCGGGCCCCAGAATCACTACCATCAAGGCCGGAAAAATAAATAGCACTAGCGCCGGCACCATCTTCACCGTCGTCTTCGCGCTCATTTCTTCGGCTCGTTGACGGCGCTTGATCCGCAAGTCGTCCGAATGAACTCGCAGTGATTGAGCAATGCTCGTTCCAAACCTTTCGGTCTGGATCAACATCGCCACCAGCGCCTTGATGTCTTCGACGCCGGTACGTCGGCCGAGTTCCCGCATGGCATCCAGCCTGGTCTTGCCGACGCGCATCTCCATATTCACCAGTTGCAGTTCTTCGCTCAGTTCCGGGTGAGTGATGCGCAGTTCTTGCGCGACACGGAGCAGAGCCTGGTCCAGTCCCAAGCCGGCCTCGACGCAAATGACTAGCATGTCCAGAGCGTCTGGCAACGCCAGCTGCAAGCGATGCTGACGCGCTTGCACGCGCCACATCAGCCAAAGATCCGGAACCAGATAGCCCGCCATCGCCGCCAACAACGGAACGAACACCACCTGCAGGCGGTAAATGCCGGTGGCAAACGTCAGCGCCACAAAGACGATCGGCGTCAGAATTTTCAGGCCTCGCATTGCAGACAAGGCGCTCGCAGTTCGGTAGCCGGCTCGTACCATCGGGAGCTGGTCCTTCGAACCCATCACCGCCGTGCCGGAAGTGACTAAACCCCCGACTGCAGCCAGCGTGTCGCGCACTCGCTCCTTCTGTTTATCGGAGAAGCTGGTATCGCGCACCTGCTGCTGCCGCGGCGGCTGGATCAAGCGCGATAGCCGTTCCGCGATCCCGATTTCACCGGGGACCAGCGCGTAGAATAGCGCCGTCAGAACGGCGACGGTCGCTACGAAAGTAATCGTCGTAACCATCCACAGCATGGACTTCTCTCCTTACATCCGATCAAACCTCAAAGTGAATAATTTTCCATAGCAGCAGTGACCCGATCACCTGCATGGTCGCCGCGATCGCCAGAACTGTAGGACCGGCTGGATCTTCAAATAGCACGCGCAGATAGGTCGGATTGATCAACTCCAAAGCCAACATCACCGCCAGCGGCAGCGAGATCAGAATCGCGGCCGTCAATCGTCCCTGCGCGGTGCGAGTTTTCACCTCGCGATAAATTCGGAAGCGGTCACGAATTACCCGCGAGAGCCCATCCAGAATTTCCGCCAGATTTCCGCCAGTCTCTTTTTGAATCAGCAGTGCCGTGACAAAGAAACGTACGTCGACGAGCGGCATGCGCTCAGTCATGTTCAACAAGGCATCGCGCAAGGGGAGTCCGAAATTCTGTTCCTCGAACGCCGTGCGGAATTCACCGGCCACAGGTTCGGCCGATTCCATCGCTATCATTTCCAGTCCGGTGGTGAACGCATGCCCCGCGCGGACCGCACGACCCAGCAAATCCAAAGCCTCTGGAAAATGCTCTTCGAACTCGCGCAAGCGCCGCCGCCTCTTGAGCGCGACGATCGAAAACGGAACAATTCCAGCAAATATGCCCACCAGCCAGGGGATCGGAAATCGCGAGTAGTACAACCCGGCGATCAGGTACGATGCCAGCGCGATTACCCCGCTTACCAGCAGAATTTTCGCTGGCTTCGTCTTCATTCCTGCCTGCGCCACAAAATCTCGCAGCCGCAATGACCAGCCCCACGGCGAAAGCAACCGATGCAGCGCGGGCACGCTACTCAACATTTCATCCCGCACCAGCTTCAGATTGATGGAGACGTCGCCGCGCCGCTCCGCCTTGCGCACTGACTCCATGCGGCGTTTCACAACTTCCTGGTTGGCGTCAGTGCCCATGAACATCCACAGCAGCACGATGACCGCGACGGCGGTCAAGAACGTCAAAACGGAAAGTAGCAGCGCCATCTTCTGCTCCCTAATGAATCCGCGACATTTCGAACATGCCGATCGGCAACTGGATCCCGGTCACCAGCAGGCGTTCCGCGAACCGCGGACGAATCCCCGTGGGCAGGAATTCGCCGATCACCTCGCCGTTCTCGCGAATGCCACGTTTCCGAAATACAAAAATGTCCTGCATGGTGACGACGTCGCCTTCCATGCCCGTGATTTCAGAGATGCAAATAACCTTTCGGGTTCCATCGCTCAGGCGGCTCACCTGTACTACCAAGTCTACGGCGGACGAGATTTGCCGCCGAATCGCGGAATCAGGAATGCTCAAGTTCGCCATGGCCACCATGGTTTCCAGCCGGCTCAGTGCGTCACGGGGCGAATTTGCGTGAATCGTGGTAAGTGACCCGTCGTGACCGGTATTCATCGCCTGCAACATATCCAGCGCTTCCTCACCCCGGACCTCACCTACGATGATTCGATCGGGGCGCATGCGCAGAGAATTGATTAGCAATTGACGCTGATGGACTGCGCCCTTCCCTTCGATATTGGCCGGACGGGTCTCCAGCCGGACAATGTGCTCTTGATTGAGCTGCAACTCGGCGGCATCTTCGATCGTCACAATTCTTTCACGACTGGAAATGTTCGAAGACAACACGTTCAGCAATGTCGTCTTCCCGGCGCCAGTGCCGCCGGAAACCAGGATGTTCAGCCGTGCTTTCACGCACCCACGCAGCAAGTCCAGCATGTTGGGCGTGAGCGTGTGATTATTCACCATGTCGTTCGCGTTCACTCGTTCGTGGCCAAATCGCCGGATGGACAGGCAGGGACCATCCACCGCCAGCGGCGGGATGATCGCATTGACGCGCGACCCATCCGCGAGCCGGGCATCCACCATCGGAGAAGATTCGTCAATGCGCCGGCCGATCGAGGAAACGATGCGGTCAATGATGCTCATCAGATGCGCATCGTCTCGAAACTGAATCGCAGTCTGTTCCAGCATTCCTTTTCTTTCGACGTACACGCGCTTGTAGGTATTGACAAGAATGTCGGAAACCGTGGGATCAGCCAGTAACGGTTCGAGCGGGCCGAGTCCAAAGACTTCGTCCAGAACTTCCTGCGCCAGGCGTTCGCGCTCCTGCAAGTTCATCGGTGTCGATTCACCGACGACCAGCGCCTCCAGGATGTGACCGACTTCACGGCGAACCTCTTCGCGGTTAATCTCCGTCAGGCGGTCGAGATTCAATTTTTGAATCAGTTTTCGGTGAATCGCGATTTTTACCGCGCCGAAATCCGTTCGTGTGATAGGCGGAGCAACAGGTGACATCGTTTTTTACCTTTTCGTCGGAAATGAAAACAAACCGCCGAGCGCGCTCTTTTTCGTAGCCGGAACCGATTCCATTCCCGTCAGTTGCGAAGCGATCTGCCGGTACCGGCCGCTCAGCACATTGTTATGGTTCTCCATCAACGGAGTACCCAGGTTGATCGATTCCGAAGCCTTGCGAAAATCGTTCGGGAGACACGCAAAAACAGGGCGATTTAGATCTTTCTGAATGCTCCGCAAAACTTCGTCATCGCCCTTATGCCAGCGGTTGATGATAATCCGCGCGCGATCGGGCTCGATTCCGAAGCCCTTCAACGCCACCAGACGGCGCTCCAACGTCCACAACGCCGGGACATTCGCCTCGGCCACGATCAGAATCATGCGTGCCATGCGCAAAATTGGGCTCCACTCAGACGAGAACTGCGAACCCATGTCGAGCAGCACCATGTCGAAAAGGTTCTGCGCCACATTGACGACGCGCTCCAGCGGCGGCACCGGGATGGTCTGCCATTCCTCAGGCTGAAGAGCGCCTCCCAAAATCTCGAGTTTCGTCTTGTGTTGCGTCATCAGGCCCGCAAAAAAGTGGCTGTCCAAACGATCCAAATTATCCACGGCATCGCGAACCGTGAATCGGGGGTGCAAATCCAGCAACAGGTGCACATTCCCCAACGGACGCGCAAAATCCAATAACGCCACGTGCTTTCGTGCGAACGTCGCAAGCTGAACGCCCAGGTTGACGCCCACCGTCGTCGCACCCACGCCGCCTTTCGATCCCATCACCACGATCAATTTGTCAAGAGACGGGCGGTCCTTTGCTTCAGAGGAGTCCTGAGCGAACCGCGCCAGCATCTCGTTCAACACTTCCGGAGTCGCCGGCTTAGGCAGGAAATCCTGCACTCCGCTGCGCATCGCTTCCAGCATCAGTTGGTGCCCCGGCGGCACAACGGCGGATACGGCCACCAGTTTTATCGAAGGGCGAATGCGCCGCAGTTGTGCCCCGAAGGTGAAATAAGCTTCTGGATCGCGTGACAAGTCCAGAAAAACGATGTCCGGCAGAGCATCCGCGGAATCCGGAAAACGATCCGAAGGAATCGTCCACTGTTTGATTGATTTCACAATGCCAGTCTGTTGCAGAGCAGCCACCAGCTGCGCTGAACTGGTCGTTTCTCCGCTGGCTATCGCAACCGTTAACATCAAACGATTTCCCTGGTCCCCTGAGTCTGTTTCTGCAACGTCGCTCGCACCACCTGGCGCTCGCTCACTTCGGCGACTGTGACGATGCCGGCGCCGGCTTCGTCGCGCCCAGGAACGGCTTCGGCATGTTGGGCGTCGGCGGCACCGCGTCTAAAGGATGCACAATGCGCGGCGTCACCACGATGAGCAGCTCGTTCTTGCTTTTCGTCAACGACCGGCTTTGGAAAAGTTTGCCCAAAATCGGCACGTCGCCGATCCATGGAATTTTGTCGAATTGATCCGTCACGCGGTTATCCAGCAAGCCTGCGATCGCAAAACTCTGCCCATCCCGTAATTGCACTTCGGACTCCGCTCGATTGGTGGTCAGAGCAGGAATCAGAAAGCCCTGGATCGTTAGCGCGTTCGTGAAATCCAGCGAACTGACCTCGGGCTTCACCTTCAGATGAATCATCCCATCGGGCGTTAACGTCGGCGTGAAGTTCAATCGCACCCCGAATTCTTTGAACTGAATCGTGATTCCCGCGAATCCTGAACCGGTGGTTCCTTGCAAGATCGGAAAGGGAAATTCGCCGCCGGCCAGAAAACTCGCTTCCTTCCCCGACTCCGTCATTAAATTCGGTTCCGCCAGGATTTGCAGAACGTTGTTCTGCTCCAGGGCCTGGATCGTCGCCGCAAAATCAATGTCCGGCCGGAAGATGAAGAGATTCAGCAGGTTGCTCAGGCCGATGGCCGATGTTGCTCCGCTCGAGCCGGTTCCTGTCGAAGGGCTCACCAGTTGCGGCGGCGAAAACTGCTGCGTCGAGATCGTGCCGATATTCTTTGCCCCCGGCAGGCTCAGAATATTGATGCCCAGCTGGGTTTCCAGCGTCCGGTTCACATCTGCGAATTTCACTTCCAGCAGAATTTCACCAGTCGGTGTCGCCGGCACTTCCATCAAACTCGTCACCTTCGGCGCAGCGGACTTGACCACTTCCAGAATCTTGTCGGCCACCGCCGCGGAAGAGACCTTTCCGGACAGAATCACGATATCTCTGGAGGTTTCCACTTGCACCGGCTCGGTCGGGAAGACCTCGTGAATCTTCTGGCTTAATCCCAGGATGTCAATGTCCACCGAGACTTCGAACGCCTGGCTCTGATCCGCTTCGTCCCAGAGAAGAAGTGAAACTCCCCCGGGAGCTTTCCCGTTGAGTAACACCTGAAAGGGACTAACCACGATCGCTTCCGCGATCGTCGGATCGGCCAGTGAGACCCTCTTGATCTTCGAGGGCGACGAAATCACCAGCGAACGTCCCACGAGCAGGTGCAGCGTCTGCGGCCCCTCGGACTCGGTCGCGACCGCTGGCGACTGCTGAACACTAGCAGCTGTCGGCAGCGTTGCGCCCGGAACGGGCTGCGTCATCGCTGTCATTGCCGGAGCGTTTTGCGGTATCTGTTGCGCCATCGCGCGATGCCCGCCGGCAAGCACCACAGCACTAATCAGCACGCCAACGAGTGCGATTCGGACGCGGCGGTTACGATTTATCGTGCGGTTGAACTCAGACACTGTTTTCCCCTATAGACCTTCAGCCACGCTGCTGCGGAAATCGCCTACGGATTCGGGAAGCTCTTGTTTTCGCGCTTGTTCCCGGTAATCACCTCAACTACGTAGGGTGACGGCGGAGGTGGAACGTACTTCGCGGTCGTGGTGCGCTTCGGCGCCGGCGCTCCTCCGGAAAACAACGAATCCTGCAGCACGGAGGCTGGCATCAGCAGCCTGGTATCAACCGTATTGCGTAGCGACAACTGGATTTTCCCTTCCGTGCTGGCCATCGTCAGCCGCGCCGCGTCATCGGGAGTAACCAACAGCGTAACCACAGGCACGTTTTGCGGTTTTCCTTCGCGGTCCTGTTCGATCTTTTGTCCGGCGGCAAGGACTTTCACGTTTTCCAGAATCGTGCGCGTGATATTTTGTTCACCACTGCGCCCGCTGTCGGGCACTTTTCCTGTTACCAGCACATCCACCATCGTTCCGGGAATCACGAACCCTGCAACGCCGACAACATCGTTCACCGCAACGGAAAGCGCGCGCATTCCTTCCGGGATCGTCGCAGGCAAACCCGCGCCGGATTGCGTGGCGGCCAATTTGCTTTCCAGGATCGGCTCATTCTCTGCGAGCGGCGTGATCACCGCGCGGTTCGCGCAATCTGCAATGCGTGTAAACATGCCCGCCACGGGCTCACCCGACGGCCACGGAATGAGCCGCAGATTGCTGGCATCCACTCGCGTACCGACTTGCAGCGGCTGCGCTGCCACAACAATGTGCTCCGTCGTGATGGGCTTGATGGCACTCGCGCTCTTGAAAGCGCGGTACACAAACGTGCTCAGGAACATTGCGACCACGACCGCCACCGCGAGTCCGATGAGCATCCGGTTACGATTCATAAAAAATTCTCCCTAGCCCCGACTTCAAATCGCCCAGCGGGCCGCGCAGTAGCAAATCACCGTGGCCGCCGCCACTGCCACTCCAAACGGCAGTTTCAGTAGCCCCGGATTATCCAGTGAAATTTCAGGATTCTTGCGCAGTCCGAACGACAAAAATCCCCGAACCAGCACAGAAAGATTCCGCATCGTCTCTTTCCCTCGACGCGTCCTCATCACTTGCACAATTCCCATCAGCCCCGCCACCAGAACGCTCCCCAGCAGCACGAACAAAAGCAAAACCGGACCCAAGAAAGCTCCCAGCGCTCCCATCAATTTCCAATCCCCCGCTCCCAACCCGCGCAGCAACACCAGAGGAAGCAGCAGAGCCAAAGCCAAGCCCGCTCCCTCGAGCGAAGTCTTCGCGCCGGGCCAACCCGCAATCAAGGTATGTACGGTAACACCCAGCAGAAGTGCCGGAACCGTGAGCCAGTTGGGAATCTTGCGCGTGCGCCAGTCCGTCCACGCTGCAGAAAGCACCAGCGCGAGGGCAAGCATCCAGATGACCTGTGTTCCGTCCATCACTGCTTCAACGTCCTGTGCAACGCAGCTCCGGCTTCGTCCACTCACAGCTTGCGGTCGTCGGCTTCCATCGGCGCCGCTCGAGCTGTCCCACGCAAGGAGAGCAGATTAAAAGGCCGCTTGTAGTTTTCGCTTGTGAACGGCCTCGCTGCTTCCGTGCCCGAGCCCGACGCCAGACCAGCTGCGCCGACTATGTCCCGGAGGCCGTCAGATTCGACGCCGCGTTTGCGAACACGGTGTTGATCGCGGTCGCCAGCGGCGTAAGGGCCGCCATCGAGGCTAACGCAATCAGAACCAAAAGCAGCGCGTACTCCGTCAGATCCTGCCCTTCTTCTTCCTTCCAAAGCCTTGCCAGCATCGTTTTCATGTTCATCCCTTTAAGTGAATCAATTGATTGGTATGAGCGACCACCAGTTCTTCGTGTCTGCTACCAGAGGGACCCGACGGCCCTCGTTAGGTACCCGAAGCGGTTAGATTCGATGCAGCGTGCGCGAAAACGTTATTGATGGCCGTAGCCAGAGGTGTTAGAGCCGCCATCGACGCCAGCGCAATCAGGACCAACAACAGCGCGTATTCCGTCAAGTCCTGCCCTTCTTCTTCCTTCCAAAGTCGTGTCAGCAGAATCTTCATTTCTATTTGCCTCGCTTGATGTAAGTTAAACGACACGGGAGCCTGCTCGCCGCTCGCTACCTTATTGCATCTACAACACCAATCCACTCGCGTCACTGACGTAACCTAACTTCCTTATAAAGCGATATTTCCGGCCCCTCACGCCCACTCCCTTCGCCCGCGCCACCGCTTGCCCTCGAAAGCGTCACCGCTTGTGAACACCTGCTTTCTCGCCTGCAAACGGTTTGTTGACGTTCTCCCTGGCTACCTTTGGCCCAGGACTCGACCAGCAGGAGACGCGCCGACCCTCGCTGGGGCGAAACCTCCGCCTAAGTACCGGCGGCTTTAAGACGGCAGGATTGAGATTGGTTGAACTCGGTGTTGAGGTGCCGCCAGCACAGGGAGACCGCCGCGCACCCGACTGCTAATCAACCAAAGGAACACCCCGGAGGGAAGAAACAGCAGTCCAATCTTTTCCGCAAAAATCAGGACGAAATACAGAGGCGTGAAAAAAAGCAAGAATCCCACCGTAACCCATGAGTACGGGTTACCGTGTTCCGCTCGGTCGACCACCGACGCGAAAGCGCCCCCTGCGATCAACAGCGGCAGAATCATGAGGCTGAAATCGTGCGGAAGGGAGTGGAAGCTTAATAGCGCAACCGCGGCGACGGCCGTGGCAAAAGCCATATCGAACGCTTCCCCAGCCTTGACGCCGCGCAATCCTTTGGCCGCCCAGAGCAGGCCGGCCATCGTCCCCGAGATCAGCAGGAGACTCCCGACATTCCCCGGAACACAGTCAGGCAGCACAATCCATAAAAGGCCTCGTAGCGTCGGCATCAGGCCCAGGTGAACCTGCCATTGTTGGGCCAGCGCGCTCGCGGATCCCTGCGTTCCCTGAGAAAGCAAGATGCGCGCGTAATCAGCCATGCCGTGAATTCCGACCACCGAGACCGAAACGAGCAATACCAAAACAGCGCCGGGAATGAACCCGCGGATAAATCTCCACTTTCCCGCCAGGAACGCCACCAGCACGAAAGGCAAAACCAGTTGCGGCCGGAACAAACCCATCGCCAGCGCGAATCCTGCCACATCAACCCGTCCGCGCTTCCACAACCAGAACGAAATCGCAAACAAGAGCACCAGGAGGATCGAATCCTGCCCTTGCAGCAGGCAATACCACACCGGGAAAAATGCCAGCGTCGTCAGCAAAGCATCCCGAAAACTCAATCCAGTGGAGATAGCGCTCCGGATCAAGGCCGCCACGCCGACCAGCATTCCGAGACAGACTAGAGTCCACAGCAGGTGGGCCGCGGCGAAACCCAAATACGTGAAGGGGATAAAAATCAACAGCTCGTACGGCAAGTGGTTGTTCGGAGCGCGCGCCACGTCACTGACGCGCTGTACAAAGCTATTCTCGGCGGCGAAGTCGTACACCTGCGCCGCCTGCCCTTCGCGCACCATCTGCGCATTGGAATAAAAAACCGGGAAATCGTTCTTTCCCCCCTCGATGTCCTTCAATGACGTGAAAAATACCGCGGCATTCATGGCCAACATCAGGAACATGAAACTGTAAAAAACCCGGCGGTCGAGCTGTACTCGGTTGAGCATCGCGGCTACCGGGACGACGACGCGACCTGCGAGGCTTCCTTTTCGCCCCACATCACCATGTTCCACGCCATCCAGCGCATCAGCGGCAGCCGCGTAAGCGCCGCGTCAAGCGCGCGAAGTGGCATCCACCAGCGCAGGCTCTCGTGCGTTTCCCGCAAAATGCGTTTCCAGTAGCGGTCCTGGTTCGGATGCACTCGATTCACGGCGTAATACTTCACAAAAAGCAGTAGAGTGGAAATCCAGAATTCCCGATGCTGCACGTTTGGGAAATATTTCCGCGCCAGCCGCAAGTCCACCACCGTCAATGGCGCTTCGTCTTCCGTCCGAACTTCCGTCGCGATCCGACGATAGACGTTAATCGCGGGGTTATAGGCTAGCGGATCGTACGAAAAAAAACGGCCGCCTAGCTTCAGCGCCCGATGGATTTTCTGAAAGAGCGCATCGCGGTCGCGCACGTGGTGAATTGTATTGGCGATGTAAACGTAGTCGAACGACTCCGCAGCGACGCCGAGATCCTCAGCTTCCGATACGATGCCTTCAATCTCCACGCCGTATCGTCGCGCGAGTTCCCGTCCGGTCTGCACCATGCCGGGCGAGATATCCGTCATCGTCACCTGCGCGCCCTGCAGCGCGAAATACACCGAAGATTCGCCGAGGCCCGCGCCGATGTCCAGCAGCCGCTTGCCCCGCAAATCGCCCATGCGGGTCAGTATGAAATGGTTTTCCAGCGCGGTGGGCACCTCGAAACATTCGCGCACCAGCACGTCGTCAATCGGCGTGCTGCCGGCCCATGCGTCATGAAACGCCGCCTCGCGTTGATGAGTGATTGTGTCCGATGCCATATTTTCAGCCAAGTATTGCCTGACGCTAGCGCTTGCCTGCGGCCGTTGCGCGTGTCCGCGCCATCATCTCGGTTGCCACGCTCCGTCCCTCAAACCCCATGCGCTCTCTGACCACATAAAGCGGCCGCCGTTTCGATTCTCCGTAGATCCGGCCAACGTACTCGCCAATAATTCCCATGCAGATCAGCTGAACGCCACCCAAGAATAGAATCGCCACCAGCAAGCTAGCCCAGCCTCTCACCAGTCCTTCGACGCCCAGCAGCCTTTCGATCACCGTGATCAGGATGCCCAGTATTGCAATCCCCGAAGCGGCGAAGCCCACCCACGTAGCCAGACGCAGTGGCAGGGTCGAGAACGAAACCACTCCGTCCGTCGCAAAACGCATCATCTTGAACAGCGAAAATTTAGTGACTCCCGCGGCCCGCGCTTCTCTGCAATACCGTACTGCGGCGTGCGAAAATCCCAGCCAGCTCACCATGCCGCGCACGAACCGGTCGCGCTCCGGCATCGCCAGCAAAGCATCGACCACCTGTCTACTCATCAGCCGGAAGTCCCCGGTGTCTACAGGAATTTCCGTATCGGACAACTTGCCCATCACGCGGTAGAAAAGTTTCGCGCTTCCACGCTTGAATGCCGTCTCGCCTTCCCTCTCCGCGCGCACTCCGTACACAACGTCAAATCCGTCCATCCATTTCGCGACGAAATCCGCAAGCACCTCCGGCGGATCCTGCAGATCGGCGTCAATGATGGCCACTGCGTCGCCCACGGCGTGTTCCAATCCCGCGGTGATCGCCAGTTGGTGTCCGAAATTTCGCGAAAAGCGCACAACGCGAATCCGTTCGTCCAGCGCTTGGAATTCCCGCAGGATGTCAGGCGTCTCATCCGTGCTGCCATCATCCACGTAGAGGATTTCGAACTTCTGCGGCAACTGCTCGAGCACTGCGAGCAGCCGGCGGTTGGTCTCGCGCAAGACCTCTTGCTCGTTCAAACACGGCACTACGATAGAAATCGTTTCCGGCATGGTTACCTCGCCTGTGCAGAAGCGGCCGACGGTGGGCTTGCCGCCAGCGCCAACGCCTGCGGCGCAGCGTCGCTCGCGTTGCGCCTCACATACAGCGCGCTCAATTGATCCGAGTAAACCTTGTCCCAATCCGGCGAAGACGCCAGCAGAGTCGAGAACGGCTCATCGCGCTGCAGCAGGCACGACTGGATCCCGTACCCCCCGAGCACCTGCAACGCGCCCGGCCTGAGAAAAGTAATGTGAACGTAATCACCCAGCACGCCGGTTTGTTCGAACAGCTCGCTCCGGCCATCAATAAAGGTTTTGTACCCGGCCTCGATCATGTAGCCGCCAAAGCCGTAGCTATTGAAAAGCGGGCCCGGTACGGAGTGCGCGCGCATATATTGCAGGGCTTGCTCGGGAAACTGTGCGGCGACTTTCTTTTCCATGTCTGCCTTGGAAGGAAAGTAATGCGCCATCGCGATGACGACACCCGCCATCAGCGCCAAATTGAGTAGGTATTGGTCTTTGTGCTTGTTGTAGGCAGGCAAGCAGCGCGCGAGCATCGTCGCAGCCAGCGGCGCGAAGAACGGCACAAACAGCAGCAGGAAACGTATGTGGATGCAAGCCAACGCCGTGCCAATCAGAAACAGGAGCAATTCCGCGAGCTGCCAGGAAAACCGCAACGCCACTTGCGCCAGAAAGAATCCCAGCACCAGCGCGAGAAATAATTTGCCGCCGCCCAGGTTGAACGGCATCACCTGCCACTCTAAAATATTTGCCACGCTGATCGGCAGCGTCGAGGCAACCGTGAACGGGTAGGCGGCAAGTCGCGCCCCGTACGGCGTGATCGGAATCGCCACCAGCGAAAGTAGGAAAACAACCTCCAGCCGCAGCCGCTCGGAGCTCGTCCAGCGCCGCGCTTCCAGGCTACCAACCCGAAAACTCACCAAGCCCGCACCGAAGAACAACGCAACTGTCGCCAAACCCACAATCCATGAGCCGTGCGTGTTCACCCAAAGTAAAAACAACATCGGCAGCAGCCACACCGCACGTTGCTTTCCCTGACGAAATAGTTCCAGCGCAATCAGCGTCAAAATCAAAAACAAATATCCGAGCATCTGCGGCCGCAAATTGAACGACGCAGCCGCCAAGACAAGCAACACACCTGAAACCACGAACGCCGCCTTGCAGTTTCCGGAACGCAGCGTGGCGAACCCATAAAGCGCCAGCATCACAGCGCTGGCCAGCACCACCAGCAGCGCTTCGAGTCCGCGCAGCCCGCCGACCCGGTAGACGACCGCGAAAACAACGTCTCCCAGCCACTCGCAAGACATCCACGGGGCCCCCGCTGCCGTGTAGGAATACGGATCGGTCGTCGCCCAATGGTGCGTCGAAAGAATCAGCTCGCCGGTCCTGATGTGCCACCACATATCCGGGTCCACGCTGAACCCTCGCACCACCGCAAAAGTCGCGCCCACCAGCAGCGCCACCAGCATCGCCGGAAAAGAACTCAGCCAACGCAACAGCTCGGCAATCTTGCCTGCGTACGCGATGCCTAAATTAGCCGCAGCGCTCGCATCCGAACCTGCGGCACGCGCCACGTCAGCGACCGCTCGGCTGTGCGCCGACCCGCCCGGAACCTCTCCGCGTGTCGCGATGTTCGCTTCGCTCATATTTGCGCTCAAGACTGGCAGCTACCGTGGATGCGACAACCGCCCGGGATGACATCCTTCCACGCGGACACTACCGCCGACCCAGGCGTCATCTTTTGGATACAGCTGGGGCGTATAGTGCGGCCTGTCAATCGGTATATGGCACTTCTAATTCCAAACTCTCGCTTCGGGGTCTCGCAGCTCTTTAAAAGCGTCGAGCACCGCAAATGGTGTCCGAACCGACGCCACCGTCTCGCCAAGTTGCTGAATCTTCGCGGCATCCAAGTGCCCCAGCAAAGTCCCCGCAGAATTCAGGTATTTCACTTTCTCGGGCCGCAGTGACATTACCCTGCAACACGTCGCATCCACCGCGACCGGGTCGTCACCAAGCACTAACACGCCGCACGGTTTAGGCGTTCCCTGGATCGGGCCGTTGCCCTCCATGCCGACAATGCCGTCCACGATCGCAAAGTCAGGCCGCGACGCGGCGTTTATATCCAATATCGAATTGTCAATTCCAGCCCAGTGCAGCACGTTCTTGGGCCAGCCGTAGCAACTACCCGGAACAATGCCAAACATGTTTTTCAGCGACAAAGTAACGCCTGCCCAATGATGAGTTTTTAATTTGGGCATGGAGACCAGGAAATCCACTCCCAGCACGGTCTTGGGAAGGAAGAGTTCTTTCAAACGCGATGCGCGCGTGCTCAGCACCACTCGCTTTACATCGTCCAGATTCAAATCCACAAATGTTCGACCGAGCGGTCCGGTAAATTCGCGCAGGCGCACGGATTCAATGATTGCCTCCGTGTCACGATCCATCGCCGGGCCGTCACCTATCAGAACCTGTGCAGCGCCCAGACGCAAAAAGCTCTCGCGCGCCGCAGCGATCACATAGGGGTGCGTGTTCATTTCGCACAAAGGATCGAAACCCACAAGGTTGGGCTTCAAGAGCACCGTTTTGTCTTTAACCGGAAGCTGGAACACACGGAGCGTTTCGTAGATCACCGCAGCCAAGTCCTGCTCGTAGTTAGCGGTGCGACGAATTGCTACGCGCGACGGCGCGCGTTGGAACGACGGCACGAGTGCAATATCAGGTCTTCGCATGGTTCAGCAGAATTCCTGATCGCCCTGAGTGAGCCACTCATGCCCCTTGCATGACGCCAGGCAGGCCCATGCAGCCACAGGAATATTTTGCAGAAATTCGTTGCGCCCGTAGAAATCCGCAAGCGAGGCGACGTTCTCAGGCCATTTTCGTCCGCCGACTTCCATGGCAATCCGGGCCAGCGCCAAGGAACCGGCGCCGCGCGCGTTCGCGATATTCTTCTCCAGCCACTCCAGGCTCATCACAAATTCGGCCCTGTCGGGAGCATCACGCAACGCAAGTAGTGCCCATACCGTGGGAACGACCAGCGGCTCGCCCGCAACACCATAGACCATCGGGTTTCCGCAATTCCAGCCGCCCCCGGGACACATGCGGTCATACAGCATCCGGCGCGCCAGCTCGCGCCGCCGCGCCGCAATCTCCGGCAAAGATTTTATCGGGCAGTTTGCGAGCAGGATCAGCGCGAACGAAGTGGGCTCCACCCAGCTGCTTGTCTGCGGAGTCCATCCCCAGCCGCGGTACGAATCATTTTGTTCGGTGATCTTGTGGTGCGACAATCGACCGCGCCAGCGTCGCCACAGTGAACCGTCGCGCGGCCAGTCGTTACAGATCCATTTCACCCCGGCCACCACCGCCTCACGCGCCTGCGGGTCCGGGTTGAGCACCCAGCAGGCCAGCGCAGTCAGCCAACATCCGTTGCTCATTTCCGCTGACGCCGGCCACGAACCATTCGCGAGTTGCGCCTTCCGAAGCAGTTGCAAGCCTCGCGCAGAATTTTCGGCGGAACCTACACTATTCTCGAGTGCCCGCAACGCCAGGATCGCCCAACAAGTTGGTTCCACCCGGCTCTCCAACCCCGGCTGGAATCCCCAACCGCCATCCGCATTTTGTGCGTTGCGAATGAATGGCAAACAGATTTTCGTCGCAAACTCGGACTCACTAGAAAGATTCGCAGCGGGAAGCTTTTCTCCGGCGGGAGTCATTTTGCTCGGGTTCGTCCGGCTACCGTCACATGATCTGACGCGACGACGGGGCCTCTTCGCTCTTGTCGATCGGCAGATCGTCCCCCACCTGCTGAATTCCCAGTTGGCTGATGAGCCTGTGCAAATACCCGCGTGCCACGCGCAATGTGCGTGCGCTCTCCGCCTTGCGCCAACCGCACTCACGGAGCGTGCGCAGCACCAGCCTGCGCTTGAATTGGCGTACTTCTTCCTCGTAGGACTGGTTGAGTTGGGGGACTTCGCACTCGCCGCCGCGAATCGTAGCCGGCAGTTGCCAAATATCCACCGTCGGCCCCTCGCAGAGCACCACGGCGCGCTGCACCGCGTTCTCCAACTCGCGCACGTTTCCGGGCCAGCTGTATTCTTCCAGCGCGCGCAGCGCCGGCTGTGAAAACCGCTTGGCTTTCTTCTTGAATCGCTCCGCAAAACTCTGCAGAAAATGCTGCGCAAGCAGAGGAATATCGTCGTGGCGCTCTCGCAACGGCGGCAGATGCATCTGCACCACATTCAGTCGATAATACAAATCATCCCGGAACTTCCCCTGTTGCACCATGGTCGCAAGATTCCGATTCGTCGCACAAACCAGCCGGATATTTACGTCAATCTTGACGTTGCTTCCGAGGCGCTCAAAACTTCTTTCCTGCAGCACGCGCAACAGCTTCGGTTGCAAACCCAAACCCAGGTCGCCGATCTCATCCAGGAACATCGTTCCGGAATCCGCCGCCTCCACTCTGCCGCGACGCGTGGCGAACGCCCCTGTGAACGAACCTTTTTCGTGACCGAAGAGCTCGTCCTCGATCAGGGATTCCGGCAGGTTAGCGCAGGAAAATGCCACCAGCGGGCGGGAACTGCGCGAACTCATTTTGTGTATCGCTCGCGCCAGTAATTCCTTGCCAGTTCCGGTCTCTCCGGTAATCAGAACGTTCACATCGCACGGAGCGATTTTCTTCGCCAGCGCGAAAAGATCCTGCATCACGTTCGCAGTGCCCAGCAGCTCGTGCAGTCTTCCATCATTTCGCTCGCTGACGCGTAACTGCGCCAACTCTTTCTCAGCGGAGTGAAATCGGTATGCGCGTTGCAGAATCAGCCGCAACTCAACGATATTCGGTGGATTTGTTACGCTGTCGTAAGCGCCGTGCTCCGTCACGCGCAGCGCTAGCTGACGGTTTTCTGCGTCGTACAGCACAACTACGGGAGGATGGGAGGGAATGCTGCACCAGCTGTCAATCAGACGCAAACCGGGTTCGCAATCTCCCTGCGTGCTGGAGGCTCGCAGATCTAACAGCACCACGTCGCACCATTCGCGCGATTCGTTCAGGTTGCTGAACTCGAATTCGCTGCCGACGTTGTATTCGAACGCACTTCCTAGTGCTCGCGCAATCGCGCCCGTCAGCCCCGAATCCTGGCTTACAAAACACACGTGTACAGGTTCACTAATCAATGTTGTGCCCTCGGTGCCGGTTTGCGCGCCCCAAGTCAGCAGGCGAACTCCAGCGCCATTGCCGCGGCTTCCGGGAAGAGCCGACAGAGATTCAATTGGTTGGGCTGCAAGATCGTTCTCTCCCCCTACTATCTTGAGAGAACAATTTTGCAAGGGCTTTGCGAACCGCAAGCGGTGTGCCAACGGAGCGATTATTGGGCGAAAATCAATGCGCCCAGCTAAGCTAGGCGTAGTCAATCAGATTGCGGGGGCGAAGTCAAGCGCGCGAGCGCTGTGAACTTAGAGAGCGCCGCGCAGACGCAAAACGTCTGCATACTTTTGCCAAGTTACTTCCCGATTGCTCGGTACAAGTACGGATGTAATCGTTTGCTTACGCCTTTCGCTGTTGCCTCAATTGCAGGCCATTCCCCATCGAGACTCTGAAATGGCCGGCAGAACCGGCCCCAAGCAGCACCCTGTAATCAAACGCTCACATCGTCCCGTGAGGTTGCGCCGTGTTCTACTGACTTAAAGCTTTGCTCGAATTCTCGATCGGAATTCCTACCAGGATTTCCACAGGCACGGGCTTGCCGTCTCGCATCGCCGGCTTGAACTTCCATTTCCCAAACGCCGCCCGCGCTGCGGCATCCATCTCCGGCAAAACACCTTGGAATACCTCCAGATTTTCCACCACCCCGTCATCTCTCAGAGTGCCCTTCAGCACAATCTTCTTGTATGCCTTCTCCGGCGGAACCGGCAGCCGGTGGAAATCAAATCGGGTTTCGGCATCGGGTGGTACCAGGCCTTGCTCCAGATGAATGACGGTCCCGCCGGAGCCAGCCGCGGACCTTGTTGCGCTACTGCTTTTCACGCAGTACTGCATCGCCCAACTCTGCCCCGGCATGGATAGAAAAATCGAGTAAATCTTTCCGCAATGCAGTGCTCCGTAAGCGTTCAACCCACCTCCGCCCATCGGTCCCACGGCAACCACCAGCGAATTCTTTCGCACAGTGAAAGTAGGCGGAACGGGATACACCAGACTTAATGCGAACTCATTTTCCAGCTGCCCGCCCGATCCGCTTCCGCTTTCAGCCCCTTTGACACTGACCACGCCAGAGGGCCCCGAACTCCCGCCTCCGCCGCCCTCTCCACCCGGCCCTTCTCCGGAGCTGCCATCACCTCCGGCGCCTATGCCTGCCTTTCCGCCACCTTCCGCTCCGTAGTTGACGCCTCCGGCAGAGCCCGGCTCCTTTCCCGCGGGCGAAATTGAGAAATTACCCCAGCGGTTTCCCGCAGGAATACTCACCGCCGTCGCTGGCCCGGCGGGATCCACGCCGAGCACCAGCAGGTCAGTGCCGTCGGGAGTGTTAGCTCCTTCGCCGTTACCTGAGTCTCTATGCCCGCCAGCAGCGCCATTCAAGGTCGGCTTCGCTGCGCCGGAGATCGGAATTGCCAATCGAGGTTGTGTCACAGCTGGCTTGAGAAACGTCGCGAGCGGTGAATCGGAGCCTTGTGCTGTAAGCGCTGGCGCTTCATCGGAAGTCGCCTTGTGCGTGGCGCGGGTGGGACTTGCGTTGTCTGCGCTCAGCGATGGCTTTGGAACTTCCGAAGGAGCGCTCAATACCACGTTCGGCAATTTGATCTCTGTCTCAATGCGCAGGTCAGGCGGCGATGAACGCTGATAAATCGTTTGCCGGAAATTGTCGGGATGCGCTGGGTTCGAAACCGCTCTCAACTCGTTTTGCCGTGCGCTGCTTCCCAACGCCGGGGGCAATGCCTGGATTGCGCCGTCGCCCGGACGCGCTCCGGGGCCAGCCGGCGCGATGCGCGGTAGCGGCTTGGCGGAATTCGCAGGTGGCAGCGGATAGTAGATTTTCTCGTAGACCGGTGGGTCGTCCACCAAACTCGCGGCATCGGAAGGAATCGCGTGACTGGCGTAAATCACCAGCGCCAGCGCGCAGCAGTGCAACGCCAAGGAAGCGCCCACGGTCTTTCGCGGCATTCGCACGCGCCCTACGTTGCCGTGCCGGAACAGGTAAACCGTTCGGCGCGAAGACGCTCCGTCCTCGCGTGTAAAAATCAGCGAAAGCGACTCCCACATTCCCGCAAACGAGCTCGCCGTAGGCAACAGCAATCGCAGCGGCTTGCCGCCCGCGTTGGGGATGATCAGGCCCGCAGTTCCCGCGCCCGGACGCGGCGCGACCGCAGAAGGAGGAATCCTCAGGATAGAGTTCTGTGCCCAGGTGAATGTTGAGTGGTCCACCGTACGTTTACTCGAATTGACACGCTGCCGCTAGGTCTCGGACTCCGGCTCGGTCGAAAGAATCTGTAGTGCTACGACGCCACCCTCGCTCAAAGCAACTCTGGCACCATTGGCCGAACCCCCAAGCGAACACGCATTGCCCGGATATTGCAGGCTAATCCTCGGCTGACCGTCACCATTCGTGTACGGTCCCCGCTCCCTCGCGCCAGCTTTTGGTAACCAAACCCTTGTGGCTGCGGTACATATGGGCCGCGCTGGCTGCAACAATGCGCCGATCTCTGAACCCATGAGACTTGCAATCTCGCCGAAGTAAATTCGAAACCGGTTTGGTATTACTTCTGCATGCACCCGGTTGGAATCAGGCCCGGTCTCTCGTCACGCTGCCCATGAATGAAATCAATTCCAATTCCCGCGGAATTGAAGGAGTCGAGCATGTCAGGTATTGATTTTGATCGGCAGGTATTTGTCGCCCCCGCGGAACAACCGGCGCCGCAGCAGCCCCGCGCCGTGGGCTTGATAATTCTCGCGATCGCCGTCATCGGCATAGCCTTCATCGGCTACAAGCTTCTCTCCTATGCCGAGGAGAGCGGCGCGTCAGTCGAATCGAACAGCATGCAGCAGATTCAACAACAACTCGCGGATATGAAAGAACGCATGGATCAAATGGAGAAGCGGCACAAGTCCGGCGCGCCCGAACCCGCGCTCCCGCCCTCTCGATCGGAAGCGTCGGTCCCGTCGGTAGACCGTCGCGTTAAACCCGCTTATCAAATTTCCGCCGCGAGCGCGTTGAATCCGCAGCGCAATCCCAGCCCTGCCGTTCAGCCCCCGGCCACTCGCCCCGCTTCCGCTTCCGTTGCAGTTTCGGCAGACACTGATAACGCCAACCGCGAAGCCTGGAAAGCTACATCGGATCGCCTGGCTGACGTAGCCGGTGCCGTCGGTTCGCAGCAGGGCGAAATCGCCCAGACGCGCGACCAGTTAAATCAACTACTGGCGCAGACTCGCCGCACTGCGTTGCAATTTGAGCTAAGTCGCGGGCCAGACCGTCAATCCGTCGGGCCCGTCGAACTGCAATTGAAAAACACCGACCCGAAAGCAGAGCGCTACACCGTCTGCGTGTACGTGGATAGCAAATGCATCGAGCTGAAGAATCGCGTTCTGGACGAAGTTGTGGTCTTCGTTCTAGCGCGCGGCACCGCGCCGCTGGAGCTAGTGGCCACCAGAATCAGTCGCGACGAAATCGTGGGCTATCTGGAAGTTCCCAGCGAAAAAGTGGGACGTTAGGTCTTTCCCGCAGGCAGAAAATAATTGCGGCACGCTTGCTCGAGCGTGTTGCGCGTGAGCCGTGGTTCCACTCCAAGATACGCCGCCGCCCAGTAGATCTGGTTGATCAGATCCCGCGCGTAGCAATGCGATAGCGGTTGCTTCATTTCCTGCGTGATCAGCTTTACCAGCTGCTCCGGCACTCCCGCGTCGCTTTCCAGCAGCCGCGTGGCGCACTCCAGTTTGAAAATTTCCACGAACTGCTCGGGAGTTGCGTACTCCGTCTTGATCTTGTTGGGAATGCGCCGCAGGAACGCTTCGTCCGCCAGCTCGCTGGGATCAAGATTCGTCGCAAACACAACAAACAAATCAAACGGGATCTCGAACTTCTTCCCGCCCGGAAGCGTCAGAAAATCCACGCGACGATCCAGCGGCGTCATCCAGCGATTAAAAAGTTCCACGGGCCGCATCCGTTGTCGCCCGAAGTCATCCATGATCAGCACGCCGTTGTTCGCTTTCATCTGCAGCGGGCCGGTGTAATACCGCCCGACGTGGTTGTACTGCAGGTCCAGCATTTCCGCGGAAAGCTCACCGCCGGCGATCACCCGCGGACGGCGGCAGGAGACCCATCTCCGGTCAGAATCTTCCGGCACAGCCTCCTCGCTTTGCCGATGCACGCCAGGGTCGTAAACCGTGATGATCTGGCCGTCAACTTCCACCGCATACGGAATCCATACCTGATCTTTGTAGATAGCCGGCAGGCTATTCGCGATGCTCGTCTTCCCGGTGCCCGCAGGTCCATGCAAAAAGATCGAAGTGCCGGACACCACAGCGGTTCCCAAGCGATAGATCAGATCCTCGTCCAAAATCAGCGGATGAAATGCCTGAACCAGATCCGCCCTTTGCACCTGCGTTTGCTGCACGCTCTGCATGCGCACCCGCGTCCCATAATCCATCAGCGATACTGGCGCCGGCCCTGCGTACTGGTTCCGCGAGAGCAGCTCCCCAGCGCGAAGTTTTCCTTGCGCCGTGGCCACAATCCGGTGGCTTCCTCCCACCATGCCCTTCACTTCACACAGCTGTTCCTTCCGAAAGAAACCGAAGATCTCTTCGATCACACCAAGTCCCAGGCACATTCGGTCGCTCAGACCGACCAGCGATACCTCGCCATTCAAATACAGGATCTTCAGCGCCAGGTCTTCCAGCAGTCCGCTGTCAATTCCGGTTTGGTCGATTTCTTGCGGCGTTCCAAGTTCCATCTCGTGCATTTTCAGTGCTCTCCACTTCAACTGAGAAACTCTACCCGACACTTCGCGCAAGCCCCGGCGTGGCTACTTTCGTGCAACTCTTCTGCCATCTCGGGTTCTTCGGCGCTGGCAAGCGATTCGCCGCGTGCTTCGCCAGCTCCTCGTGCGATTTCCGACCGTTGCACGTGCCTGCGGCCCGTTCTTAACTCACCGACACAGCCTGTAGCCGGATTTTGTTCATTTGTGGATAGTACCGCGCGCGCCCAGCGTCCTCATTCGGAGACGCTGCGGCTCGCTGCCCGGCCAAAAGACGCTCGTGCCTTTCCCTATCTCATTTATTCATAAGCACTCACACGAAAATCACCACCCAGGACTACTGGGCATGTTCTTGCTATGAAGGAAGCGGGGAATACCGCCGAATGTTTAGGCCGTATCCTGCTGAGCATGCGCGCTGAGAATAGCGCCATTTCGGTGGCCGAGTCTTCGCACAAGCGCGTTGTAGTTTTTGGGCGGCTTGAGAACAGAACACGTTCGTATTTAAGTCCGCGGAGCCATTCAAGATATTCTCCGCGGTAAATTGTTGTGCTGCGGTTGTCCCGCCGCGGCGTCTCGAACACCATGTCATCAACATCCTTCGATTCTGAAGAATTTCGGCGCGCGCACGAGCGGCGGCGCATTCCACGCCTGCGTCTGCCTTCGCTCGCCTACGTGGATGTTGATTCCGACAACGGCGGCATTCTCCTTAACCTGAGCGAAACAGGCCTCGCACTTCAGGCGGTCGCTCCATTCGCGGACCTTACCCGCGTTGCTCTCCGCATCCAGCCGCCCAAACCCAGGCAGCGGCTCGAACTGAACGCCAAGATCGTCTGGCTCAGTGAATCGAAGAAAGAGGCGGGCCTTCAGTTCCTCGAACTCGAGGAGCGCACCCGGACAGAAATCAAGAATTGGATTTCCGCCGAAGGAGGCGCTCCGGAGTCCCGCGCCACCGGCGAATCCGCCGCTCCGCCAACCGCGCAATTTTCGCCGGCACATTTCCCCCCGGAAGCGCCCTCTGCTAGCAGAAAATGGCAGCGCTCGCTCGACAATTCACCTTCGCTCGACGCGCCGTCGCATCAGAACCTACCACGCGAATCGCCCAGCCCGTCAATCGCCGCCGGAAATTTTGAGCAGCGCGCCGCGGCCATTCTTCGTGAACAACCCGTGATCGTTCCCGCGCAGAATCTGGCTTCGAGCGGCGAGAAGATTCACGCGCCCACCGGAAGGCCAATCGAGCGGCCCGTCGAGCCCGTCGCATTCTCGCAACAAGCCTCGCCCGTGGCGCCATTTTCATCACAGGAATTACCGCGTCCGGAAGAAGAACCGCCTCGTCGAAGAAAATGGTCTTTCTTGCTCAAGAATTCGCCCGCGCAGGACGCGCCGCCAATTCAGAAATCACCCAGCGAGATTCCGCGCCGGCCCGTGGGCAGCACATATATTGAACGCCTCACCGACGCCATTCTTCACGCGCACTCCGTTGACGTTTCCCCGAAGAAGCCGATCGCGACAAACCAACCGATTCACGCGCGCACCGGCAGTCCAACTGAGCCGCCTTCCGGCCAGATCGTATCCTCGGAGGAAGTTTCGACAGCGGCGCCATCTCCATCAATCGAAATGTCAGCGCATGCGCTTGCAGCTGCGCCAGCAGCACCCGCTCTTCAACCGCCTCCAGCCATGGTCGCACCGCCCACCGTGCAAGCTCCGTCGGCCCCGGCCGCCGAGCTCATTACAACCCGCGCTCAAACTCCTAATACTTTCATGCCATCAATCTCCGAGGAGTTCCCGCGCTCGGGCGATCGGCGCCGGCTCCCACGTCGACGAATCGGCTCATTGGCCTATCTAGATATCGGCTCCGATAACGGCGGTATGGTCCTCGACTTGACCGAAAGCGGCGTCGCGCTCCAGGCATTTAATCCGCTGATCGACCAGACTCGCCTCAACCTGCGCATCCAGCCGCCGAAATCCCGCAAGCGAATCGTGGCAACGGCCGAGATCAGTTGGCTCAGCGACTCCAAAACCGAAGCGGGCCTGAAATTTCTCGAACTCTCCGAAGACGCGCGCATGGAAATTGCGGACTGGCTTGCCGCAGAAACGACTGTGCCCGAGCCCCCGCCGGTGCGCCACACCGTCGCACGCGAAACGCCCCAGGATTCCTCCGCTACGCCCGCGCCACAGGCATCCGAAGAGCGCCATCGCATCTGGGATGAATGGTTCCCATTGTTCAGCGATCTCAATGCGCAAGAATCACTCGCACATCACGACGAATCGGGCCAGTTTCTACGAACCTCGACAGGCAGCGAGGGTTGTGCTTCGCAGCCCGGCTTTGTCCGTCCCGAAAAGTTCTCGGACCATCTGACGAAGAATCCGGAAACGGATCAGCCGGCCCCTCGTCCGCGCGCAAGCAACGAAAGTGAGGCCTCCGTAAGTCCCTCCGCGGCATCTGTGCTTGTTTCAGAACTCCGACCCTCGCCTGCGAAATCTCGTGTGCCTCTCACCGCGCGCTCGCGTCCGTACCTTTCAGAACAATCGCGTAAGTGGGGCGCGATCGCAGCCCTCTGCGCGTGCGTCGCGTTGCTTTTCTTGCTCGTGGGGATGGCGATATCGCGAGGATTGTTGAGCGATCGCGCGACGAGATTGAGCGCCGAAGAACTAGCGCGCAATGCCGCCGCTTTGTCCCCGACGCCCACCACGACCGTGGCACCCGAAACGCGTGACGCGTCTTTGCGTCGTGCGGCGCTGCCGAGTGAAGCCTCTGGTTCCAATACGCGGGCCACCGATACCGAAATTGTTTCGCGCCCGCCGCAAAAAGAAATCCGCGATAGGCACAGCCGCGAAAATGCTAAGGCTCGCATTCCCAGCGGCGAAACCGATCCCATCGCAGCCGCGCTACCGTCGGCGATTGCTCCGTCGCCGGAGACCGCGAAGCGTGACACGCAAAATGTTGCCGTCCCAACTTTGCCGGTGTGGTCCGTGCAAGCTGCCGGCAATCACAATCTCGCAACCGCCTCACCCGCGATAAATCCCGTGCCCCCGCGCGTTGCCGAACGTCGCAGTGATAGTTACCTGCTCTATCGCGTTGAGCCTCTCTACCCGCGTGAAGCAAGGGCCGAGCGCATCGAAGGTACGGTGATGGTTCGTCTGCAGATCGGGGCGGATGGTCACGTCAAGAGTTCGCGAGAATTGAGTGGTCCGGCCCCCCTCGTTCCCGCTGCGCTCGAAGCGGTTCGCGAGTGGCGTTTTATACCGGCCCTACGGAACGGCCAACCGGTTGAATCAGAAAAAGATGTCAGCATCGAGTTCCAGCTTTCGCGCTGGTAAATGCTTTGGTACGCGGCGTGCGGTAGTCGTAAGGGGCGGACCATGCTGAGGCGCCTTGTCGTGAATGCGCAAGCCGCTCTACCCTTGCCGCTCGGAACATTGCCGGAACGCCTTGTAGGCGCGGGACTTCCGGCCGAAGCCTTGGACGCGTCCCGGGGCCGCGACTTGCCGGCGAGACTTAAAGTTTTTCTGGAGAGTAACAACGCCAGTAACAAAAATGGCAAAATATTGGCCATTTTACCGGCAAGCGTTTAGTGCGATCGATCGGACAGCCCATGACGGTCTTAGGATCTATCACAGCCAGATTTACTCGGAGGGAGCCGTAGTGATGCCGAAGAGTCCATCCACGACCCGAGACGAGCAGGCCGGGCAAGCGCTCGTTTTGGCCGCCATGGGTCTCACCCTGTTCATCCTCGCGGCAGGCCTCGGAATTGACATGGGTTTCTTGCGCTACCAAAAACGCCTGCAACAATCCGCTGCGGACAGCGCCGCCATCGCTGGTGCTGCCGAGATTCCCTACGGCGGCTGTTCGACGGGAAGCTGCCCCGGTGCAACTACCGATGCTGCGTCGAACGGTTTCACCGACGGCGCTGAAAATGTGACCGTCACAGTTTATAGTCCGCCGAACGATGGCCCCCACGCTGGTACCGCTGGCTACGTCGAAGTTCTCGTGACGAAAATCCAACCGACATTTTTCGTGAAGATCGCCGGAGTGAATTCCGCCACTGTAACTGCCCGCGCCGTAGCTTATCTCAACGGCAACTTGCAGAACTGCGTGTACGCGCTCGGCACCGGTACCGGCGGAATCAGCAACAGCGGCGATGTCAGCGCTGCAAGCTGCGGCATTATGAGCAATCACAATTTGCACACTAACGGCGGTGGGAGCATCACGGCCCGGGAAATTGGCGTTGTGGGAGCCGCGAGTGGAAATAACCACCCAACCCCGAAAACCGGCATCATCCCCGCAGCTGACCCACTGGCTTATCTTCAACCACCCGCGACCGGAGGTTGCCTCGCAGGCGGTGCTGGCAACGTCAACGGAACAACTCCGGTCACCCTGAATCCGGGCAATTACTGCGGCGGTATCTCGATCGCCGGCACGCAGAACGTGATCCTCAATCCGGGCACCTACACGATCTCGGGCGGTGGACTGACTTTCAACGGAACCGGAACAGTTAGCGGCGCAGGTGTCACGCTGTACATTGGAAACTCGGGCGGCGCCGTAACACTGCACGGCGGCCAAACGGTTAACTTGAGCGCACCGACCACCGGATCCGATGCGGGTATCCTGTTTTATCAAGATCCCGGCAACACTTCACTGGCAACGATTAATGGCACAGGAAGCTCTAAGTTCGAAGGCGCGTTCTACTTCCCGTCGGCAGCGCTGACGATTACTGCGACAGGCAACAACGCCGCCTACACAATTGCGGTTGCGAAGTCGTTCACGCTGGGCCCATCGGCGGTAAACTTTCCGTCGAACTTTTCGTCGCTGCCGAACGGTTCGCCCATCAAGAACGCGGTTCTGGCGGAATGAAGATGAATGCCTCCATGAAATCTGAAATCGTTTCTTCCGAGAAAATCGCCCCGCGAGGATTTCTACGGCGCCGCAAGACGCGCCGCGCCACACAAGCAGGCCAAGCCTTGCTCGAAGTAGCGCTCATCACTCCGTTCCTCCTGCTCTTGGCCGTCGGAATCATCGAGATCGGGCGTTACGCGTACTACAGCATCCTCGTAGCGGACGCGGCCCGCGCCGGTGCCCAATACGGAGCGCAGAATCTCGCTACCGCCGCGGACACCGCCGGCATCCGCACCGCCGCTGAAAACGATGGCCAGAATCTTGCCGCGCTACACGTGACCGTGCAGCACGAGTGCGGATGCACCGGGTCCAGCATCGGCGGCACGTGCCCCGCCACCGCTTGCGCTTCGCCTAATCACGCGCTGGTCTACGTGAAAGTCACCGTCGCCGGAACATTCAATTCGCTGTTCAAGTATCCAGGAATACCCCAGTCAATCGATTGCGATAGCACCGAACTCATGCGGGTCGCTCAATGAAACGCTCCCCCCGTTCGTCAACTTTTCTCGCCGCGCTCAAAGTCTGTTCGCGTTCCGCCGCGCGTTGCCTTCCTGAATTGAACACCCGCACCCGGCCGCCTCGCGCGCGTCAGCGTGGCACCACCATGTTAGAAAGCGCTATAATGATTTCAGTTCTCCTTGTGATGATGTTCGGCATAGTCGGCTTCGGCACGGCCTTGTACACGTATCACTTCGTATCCAATAGTGCCCGCGAAGCGACTCGCTGGGCCAGCGTCCGCGGCACTGCTTGCGGCGGCTTGTCCGGTGGCTGTCCCGCTGACGACACGGATGTCACGGCTTACGTCCAGAATCTTTCCACCGGTATCGGACTCGATCCCACCAAGGTCACCACGACGACTACCTGGGTCGCTCCGCCCAATAACCTGGCGATTTGCGCGAGCCAACCCAAGAGCCCGGGCTGCGTGGTTAAAGTCCAGGTGCAGTACTCATTCCAGTTTCTGTTTCCGCTTCTCCCCTCGGGTTTTACAATGCAAAGCACTTCCCAGATGGTCATCTCGCAATGAGGCCCTCTTTCTTCAACTGAAGAGTTGAAAAGTCCGCCACCGCCACAACTGTTGTCCTAAAATCAAGAACCACTACGAATAGCGCAGCCAGCGGAACATCTCGACAAGCGATGGACGCTTGCCGTACATCAGGATTCCCACGCGATAGATTTTTGCCGAGGCGTAGATTGTGCCCACGATGGCTAGCAACAACAGGACCACCGAAAGGACGATCTGCCATCCGGGAGGTGTGTTCAGCGAGATGCGCAGAGCCATCAGGACTGGCGAGAAGAACGGAATCTCCGAGAGCACGACGGAAATCTCGGAAGCGGGATCGCTGAGGATAACGGTGGAAATCAGCATGCAGAAGATGAGGGGCGCCATGGCCAGCCACTGCAATTGCTGCGCATCCTGCTCGTTCGAGGAAGCCGCCCCAATCGCCGCGAACATTGAGGAATACAGAAAATATCCGCCGACGAAATACATCGCCGCATAAAGCACCAACGAAATCGGGACGTGCACCATTGCGATAGGAGACCCCTCGCCTATCCCCAATTTGGCTAGAGCGCCATAAGAGAACAACAGCGCGACGGAAATCATCCATATTGCGAACTGCGTAAAGGCGACTGCAGCCACGCCTAGAATTTTCCCACAGAGAAGCTCGAACGGCCGTACTACGGAGATCAGGACTTCCATAGTCCGCGTGGTCTTTTCCTCGAGAACCGAACGCATTGTAATCACACCGTACAACAGCAGCGCGGTATAGAGCAGCACCACTAGCGCGTTGGCGATACCGACAGTCTGCCCTCTTTCTTCCGCCTCGCCGGTTTCGCTTACCTTCAGCACCTTCAGGTCCTTGCTGCCGAGGATTTTCTTCATGTCGCCCAGGTGGATGCCGCGCTCGCTGAGGCGTTCGGAAATCACTGCTTGATTCACGGCTCTCGAGAGCGGGCCGTTGAAATTGAAAGTGCCGGGATTCTGCAAATGCAGCTCGATCGATCGGCTCCGGTCCTGGGGAATCCATAGGTACGCATCGAGCTTCGAGGCATTGATCCTCGCGCGCAGATCCTGCTGAACGGAGTCGGGAAACGCTGGGCGCAAAATCACCTCAACAATGTCGAATTCCGGCTGACCGTTGTCGAGCTTTGCGTCTAAACCCCTACTGACGACGTCCGCGAGTGTCCCCGAATTGTCCACGATCACGATGCGCATGCTATGGGCGGACTCATGATTCACGAGAAATATAATCAACAAGCAGAAGGCCACGCCCAGCACGGGCACAATGACCGTTCCGATGATGAAGCCCTTGGTTCTAACTCGGGTCAGGTACTCGCGCTTCACAATGAGTCCAAGCTTACGCACGTGCCATCCTATCGACAAAGACTTCAATCAACGACGGTTCGAGAAGCCCGAACCGAGTGATGTATTGATCCGCTAGCACGACAGCCATCGGGAACTCGGTGCAGCGCATTATTGCTGTGGGATCGCTCGACAGGTCGCGGCTCGCAATCGTAGCAGGTTGTGGCTCTGGTCGATCAGGCAAATCGAATCGCGCACCCTCTCCGCCTCTTACAGGCAGTTGAGTGGACAGAACGACGGAGGAGCCACTGGGGCGCACCTCGATGATAATTTGTTCTATTGTGCCGGCGTCTATCGGATCGTGCCGGGAAGATGACCGGTCCAGCGCCGCCAGCGGCGGCGGATGAATCCATGATCGTCGGGATTGCGGTGGTCTTTCCAGTGACCTTGGGACCGAATACGCCGAAAATGGCTCCGTGTCAAACCACGCTAAATCCACTGACGGCGGGTGCCGAGTCATACGATCTGGCCGCGTTTTCGAGTCTGGTTGAGTCCATGTTGGTTGTTCAACTTATATACGGATACGTGATGAAAGCGCGGAATGTTACCTGAATATCGCCCGATTTTGCGATGAGAGCCCCAGCTAAACCGCGGACCCGGCCGAGACTTCTAAGAGCGTGACCTCCAACGGACCAGCCGCAGCAGGATACATGCGGCAAGTGCGGCGCGGATGACCGCGACGGGGCTTGATTCACCGACGGAAAAGGAAATCGCGGCCGCGTTGCTTTCAATGTCAAAGAGACTCGACGAACCGGCAGGGACTGAACGAAGTAACGACGCCGCGCCAACGTCGAGGATTCGGACACTTCTGAAAAATTCCCGGTCCGCCAACCCATATGCCAGTGTTCGATCGAACTTGCCCATCGCGACCGCCGTGCTCGACTGCGGCAACTGTGCTGCGTCGGATCAACCTCACTCGCCCCAAACAAGTGGACGGGTTGACTTAACATTGGCGTGGGCGTACGTTTAGCAACCCTCCCTCATTTTCCCCCAAACCATAGCCTTGTGACCGGAGGAGCACGGAAAACATGAATCGCAGCACATTCAAGCAGGGACTTGGCGAACGGTTGCTGCTGGCGGTCCTTCTAGTTCTCGGTATTCTGGTTGTTATCGTGCATATCCTGCGTCGCTAAGCCGATGGTTTAGGCACCGAGGACCGTGCCCGAGGAAGCCGATCAATTTTCTCCGAAGGACTGTACACCTGGTTGCGGCCTCGCGGTAAATGTTGCATGACGTCCATGGCGGTCCCGGTTCTCTCGTCGTCGTAGCCAAGCCTCGCAGGAGCGGCCCACGTGACGGAGCACAGAGTGTTTGGAATCACCCGGGGCGTCATATTGCGCGTTTGAACCTATTTAGGTTTTTCTGGGGGTGCCGACTGTACCTGCATGGGCGCCTGGTCTGATTTTCGCGCCTCGACGGAAACCACATTGAATGCGCCGTTGATGTCGCGCTCTTGAATGGTCTTGGTGTCGTCCGAACCGGAGGCAGCATACCGCACGACATATTTGGTTCTTGTCGTGACTTGCAGGTCGCCGTTCTTGTTGTTCGGATCGGGCTGCTTGCGCTGCTGCTCGGTTGTTGTTCCACCTGAACTTGTCTTCTCGATGCTGGTTGCTTGCGAGTTCAGGCGCAGGCCGCCGTCGGCAGCCACTCCAGGAGCGTTCTGAAAATATGTCTCGACTGTAGTGCTTTTTTCTCCGGCGGCGTTTTCTGTTTCCTTACCCACGATGCGCGAGACTTGAGAAAGTCCGCCGCCTGAATCGGGGCGGGAAATGCGCTCCTCAGTGGTTCGATTCTTGTTGTCCTCTTTGACGGTACTTTCTTTTACCTCGGCCACTTGCCAATTGCCGCTGGGATCTGGTTGCAGCAAAGTCTGCTTCACCTCGACCGTGCCGTCAGCGCAGCGCTTTTGCAGCTCTCGCGTCTGCAGAGAGGGAGCGAGATCGCCATTGCCATTGGGAAGGTAAGTCGTGGTTTTCGTCTCCTGCACGTCCGGGCTTATCCTTCTTGTGTCCGCGACTTCACGTTGCGCAACCTGAAGATTTCCGTTCCCATCAGACTGCGAGCTCGTGCGTATTATCTGGCGATCGCCGCTTGCTGAGCTGCGTGCTTCTTCTTCCGTTACCTGCTCTAGATTCCTTTGTCCATTCACATCCCAGCTGTAGGTGCGCAGATCCGTGCGGGTAGTCGTGGCATTTACCTGGACCGTTTCCTTCTCGGTTTCGATACTGGGCTGGTACCGGCCATTGGGCCCAAGCGCTTCCACAATTTGCCTATCAATACTCTGGTTGCCCGACCTGACGTGGCTCTCTGTAGTACGGGTCGGGCTGGTATTGGCTAGCGATGTTCGCGCAGTGGCTGTCCAAGAGTCGTTGGTGCCCTTCGGCTGAGAATCTTGGGCGTGCGCGCAGAAAATTGCGCCCAAGCAAATAATCGCAACAATCACCGACTTGATTAGAAACTTGCTCGAGCACGTGTCGATCGGATTGGCAAACCGTGGGAATGCCATATTGTCGCTCCACTTGGGGCCGTCGCGGAACCGCACACGCCCAGTTTACAGTGCCGAATACATGGGGGCAATACAGGCACAGGCAGTCACCGCGGGGCAGCACAAGCGGGTTGATGCAAAGTGTCGTCGCGTAATCGAAAACTTGAAATTCACATGTGCGACTAAAGCGTTGATCAGAAGTTGGTCAGGGAACCAAGCCAATCAAAACGCGCTGCGTGGCAACGGCCTTTCGGCTCTCATGCGCCCTTACCGGTGCCGAAGTTGTGTCGAGAGGCCACGTGCGACAAACGCTTTGGCGGCCGGAATTCTATGGTGACGTCCTGTTGGGCTTGCACAGGCCGACTATTCAAGAGAGTCGGCTTGTAACGCCAGAGGCGAATGGCGCTCACTGCAGCAGGAAGTAGCGAGAGGGAGCCGCTCACGCGCTTCACGTCCAGCACTTGGCCGAACTCCCCGATGGCGATGCGGACCTTTACGGTTTCCGGCGATCTATGTCGATCCCCCAGGCTCGGATACCGAGGCCAAACGAAGACAACAAGCTCACCGGTTTGCAATCGATTGGGTTCCTCAGCCGGTACGCGTCCGCGATCAGGAGAGACAACAACAGAAAGTTGTGCGGAAATAGCGAATGAAGAAGAGGCGGCGATCGGTCTTTCCGGGAGAGTCAGCCTAAACGGTTTGCTGAAGTCGCCGGGGCCAGTGAACAGGATTGTGGAAGGCGATGACAGGTGCGGCGTTGCACGTGTGATAGGCATTACCCTGCGTGGCGCGAGACTCGGCGGCGCAGCACTCGTCGGGTTGACAGTCCTGGGCGAACGCGCGGGCTGGGAATCTGCGGGTGGCGGCGCATTCCGCACGATCGGTTCGGTCCAGCCCTTGCGCTCAGGACTGGCTTCGGATTTATCGGAATCAAGAAACGATGGGGCCGCAATTGGTGAAGATGGTCCGATCGGCACGACGCCCGTAGTTGGATCTTCCGCCGGTGGATTGAGGGATCGAGCGGCTGCGCTTTCTTCTGAATTCGATTCTGCCGTCGCTCGAGCGGGTGGGTTCACCGCCGGTGTAGCCGAGGTATTTGCGCCGGGCGGAGTAGAGGTTCGCGAAGACGATTCGCGCAGGCGATTAAGGAGTGCCTGTGACGTGTGCTCAGCGGCCGGCAACGATTTCTGGGTGTCCCGGAGGCGCGATCCGAGCGGGCCGCGCCCGACTGTAAGTCCCACCGCTAGACTGATGGCCGCGATCAAAAATACCACTGCCGCGACGTGGAATCCGGATCGCTCAGGAACATATGAGCGTGAAGGAGAGTTCTCGATGCGATTCACTGACGACTCAATTTTGCGGGTTCGAATTTGCGGTCCAAAAACGGCGACGGAAGCGTCGGCGTGCACTTTTATTGGAAGATCTTCGACTAACGACGGCGGGCCGCCATCGCGAAGCTCGGGCGTCATGATCTCGGGTGACCGAGAGCTAGCGCGCGCAATCAGTTCAGGAGGAGAGGGTTGGTCTTGCTCAGGAATAACACCCCCCAATGGCGGTTCTGCGAAGCTTTCCAGGCTTGCGGCGACGGGACTCTCGAGAGGCGCCGTCGTTAAGGCTCCCAGTTCCGGAGATTGCTTTTCGGAGGCGATCCAATTGGCAATCTGATTCCGGGCCTGGGCGGTGAGCTCAACAAATCGGATCCCTACTGCTTTTTTCGATTCCGCTAGCCACACAACCTGCGCGGAGACCCTAATCCTCTGCTCTGCATTGGGCAACCGAAAGCGAATGTGCGGGAGGTAGTCAGCCACTACAAGGGATTCGGTTGCGGCAACAGCCATGCCCGTCTCACTGATATTGAGGACAGTGCCGCCGTTGCTATCATCGAGCGCGGTGTACGCACAGGAGGCCAGAGTGGTGCGCGCCTGAAGCCGGCGGTCGCGCGTGGGGTGAATTGCCTCAACCGACGCATGGCGTTCGGCGTGGGGTGCGGCGGCTTCCGCTTCTGGCGGTACGTCAGCTCGCTGTTGCGTCTTATTACGCTGCGCGGCTTCGATAAGTGATGCTAGCTTGCCGCCCGCCTTCGAAAGTGCGTCAAAGACGTCCGCGACATTCTTCGGATTGAATTGGAGCTGCCGAGCAGTAAGTGTCAGTCGGATGCTGTCGTCGATGTCATCTTGCTGGCTCTTGGAAAGATAGCCCCGCAGAGCGCAATAGAATGCGCCGTTCTCGTAATTTTCTTTCCAATCAAGAATGGCCTGCAAGCGACGACTGGCGTCCTTTTCCAATTCTTGTTCTTGCTGATCTGCTGCACCATATTCGGCGAAGACTTCTCCTGGACCGTGGGGTATTGCGACGATTACTTCTGTCAATCCACCACGCCATTCCCTAACCTTATTCGACGGTAAAGTTGTCTGCCGACACACCCACTCACCGCGCTTGTTGTCAAATTCAATCGAGGCGCGATACTCGTCTGTTTCATACTTGAATACCGGCAACGGCTTGAGCGGTGGCCAGCGGCCGGTTAGCAGTAATCTCATCTCGGCCTGTTGCGCCAGAGATGTGAATCCAGCAAGCTTGGGCCGAGGGGCGGGCAGGTCCATCTCGTCACCTCTTGCAGCCCACTTCAGTGTGGGAAGAACCCTTTCTGATCAACGTTCATTGCCTGCTATCGAGATTCGCCTGAGTGTAGGCAACTCTGAACCCGGCCCGCTGGGATTAGTTGCGCACCTCCAATCGAAGAGAGCTCGGCTCGGCGATTTTCTGAGCCACGAACACGCGATGTCCGCTTCAGATGGCTTTCCCTAAGAGGTTGTCGCGTGATCCGGCTATCTTATAGATTACAATAGGCATAAATCGAGTTGAGTTAAATGCACATGGACGGTTGCGGCGTTAATCAGGTCCTGCAAGACTCGAAGCACGATTGAAAGTTCAAATCCAGGACTCGCCTTGGTGTTATCGTTGTGCCGTCATAGTCCCGATTGCGGATGGTGAGTGCGGTGAGTGGTGCTCTTCGAGCACATTCTGGCGGTTTATATAGCTCGACGGAAGAAAGCGGAAACAGAACATCGCCGAATCCCGTGCAAGAGCGAAATGCAACATATTGGATCAAACACGACGAACGGCGCGTTGATTTGAAGAATACCTTGTGAGCTATAGATCTGAAGTTCGGGTTCAACTTCGCAGAGGGGCTTCTGAGAAGTCAGCAAGACGATTCCAATTGTCAGGTTGGAGAGTTAACCACTGGCGGGTAGGCTCGAAAGTCCTAGACGGCCTTCGCGTGCGGCGGTCGCCATTCGACGCGTGCCTCGTTGAGTTGCAGAGTATCGGCGACTCAATTCGCTAAATATTCGAAGTCGGCAAGAACTCCGCGTTTCCGCGCCTCGGCTTCGAGCGCAACGTCACGATCCACGACGAAGTCGCGGATGAGATCAACCACATAGTAATCCCCACGATCAAGCTGAGCGCGCGCGCTACGGGCTCGTCGCAGCAGATGGAAAGGGTCATCCTGCTTGAGAGAACGATTGATACGCCGCACCACTTCGCGCCGCGTAACGGCAACGCCTTTTGGTTTCCTCAACGGACCACCCCAAGGCGCTTGTACTCTAGAGGAACCGCTCAGTCAATCACACTGGCCTGTGGATTTCTGCTGAAAACTCGGAAATCACGACTTGGGTATCGTCGTCTCCGCCCACAAATTCGACCTGCCTGATTTGTCGTGCCAGCTCGACCGGTCGATGCAACACCATCCCGTGCATTGATTCGACATTGCTTGCGCGGGAGAACCACCTGTCTTGCTTTACTGCGTCACAACCTAGCCAGGCCCCCATTCCGGCTCGTCTAGTCCTGCCAAGCGATTTTAGCGTTTGTTTTCAAGGCCAGATCGGTTTTAGCTTAGTATTGCGTCGACCCATTGAGATCACCGCGGCAATCAGGAGTTGCCCGATAAGCCCAGCGTTTTCTAACGCTGATTCCGTTGTTGTATCGGGCATTGGAGAATTGGTTCGTATGACTCGCGCCCGCGGTGCCCTCAGCGGAAGAAGCGGGTTTGCCGTCCACATAGAGGTGTGCGTTATTCTCAACCGTTCCTTCGCCATTCTCGACCCACATATCACCTTGAATCATATAAGTCCCAGGCGCGCCGGGACACAAAGAGTACCGCTAAAGAAAAGACGCGTATTTCATTAGCGACTCGAGTGATGTGACGAAGTTCTTTAAGTCCCCGGCATACGCCATTCCGCCGTCCGGGCTGAAGATGCAAATCTAGACGATGAACAAGCTCACTCCCCCACTGTGATTTCGCCGTCGGCCGTAACCAGGAGGCGGGGTCTTTCTTAGTCACGATTCCGGAATCCTACTTCCACTATGCGAAAAACTCCTGCACATATCGCAAAACGATCTCCCGTGATTTCAGTACCGTGGGTTGGCCCCGTGCGTGCAGGTTATTGCGAAAGGTTCTGTGAGGGCGGAGGCTTTGTGCGCAAAGTATTTATGATTCTTGCAACAGTTATACTCCTGGGCGGAGCGTCAGCTGCTTTCGCCGACGGGGGCAAGGTAAACTACACGGCCACGAGCTCGGCAGAGGGCGAAAACTTCACCTTTACGTTCTCAGAGCCCGGCACCATAAGTTCTTTGATTACAACCACTACGGTGGACCTCTCTGAAGGGTCTTCGAACTTCGTGCTGCCCGGCTCCGAAGTCCAGTTTTTCGATCTGGGTGAAAGCGGTCTCTTCAACATCGACTTTAACCTCGGGGGTAATAGCTTTGTTGTTGAGTTCTTCGGACCGCAGATCTACTCCGGCTCCATCTCACCCTTCACGCTATCGACAGGAACGTTCCCAGTCACGGGCGGTTATATCATACTCGACGGCGAAGACGAGGTAGCCCTCTCGGGCGGCTCCGTAACTGCCGTAGGGACTCCGGAGCCGGCTAGTTTGGCTATGCTTGGTTTTGGGCTTGCCGCCATTGGCGCTCTGCGCAAGAAAGCCCGCGTTGCGTAATTTTAACCCCGCTTTTATCACCCCGAGTGACGCCCGACGTCGCAGCGTCGGGCTACAGTCATCGAAATCCGAGTTGATAAACAACTGCACTGGCTAGCTGCCGTTTGTAGGTCCTGGTGTAGCCGGAGCGTGCACGTTTGGTGTGACGCGTCTCGAACTAGCCCTGGGTTTATCGTTTGGATTCCTCGACGAGTTGTAGCGCCTGTCTTAACGCATGACTAGCCTTCGCCGTTTTCGCTCTTCCCGCAGGTGCATGGGTAACCTAAGACGTCCGGTAAGAGCTGCCAGCTCAACCGGTCGATGCAACACCATCCAGTGCATTGATTTGACAATGCTTCCCCGGGAGAATCACCTGTTTGGCCTCACTTGGACAAAACCTGGCCAGGGCAGCGTTCCTGCTGGTCTAACCTTAGCGAGCGATTTTGGCTTTTGTTTTCAATGCCAGCGGGGTTCTAGCTTAGTGTTGCGTCGACCCATTGAGATCACCGCGTTTATCAGGCATTGAGCCGTGAAACGCCGTGAGAGTCTACGCTGACCTCACAAACTTTCATCGTTCAGTCAGGCCCTCCCGTTGAGCGATGTGGAAACAGCACAGCGAAATCGCATTGAGGTTGGTGGAACGTCCTTTAACATTCGAGAATCGTGAGATTCTCCGAAAGTGCGGCTTATATTCTAGGATTTATTTTACTGAGTAGCGCTGCTTCCACACATGCTCAAGAGACATCGAAGGCCATTCCTTCTGCCAATCCTATTCGTGTCAGCGTTGACCGCGTTGCCGTGGGCGTGACCGTGGTGGGTACGCACCGGAACTTTGTTCAAGGACTTCGCCGCGAGGATTTTCGCTTGTACGACGATGATGTCGCGCAGGAAATCACTGGTTTCTTTCCGATTCAAGAACCGGCCCAAGTTGTTCTCATGATGGAAAACGGGCCCGCCGCACTTTTCATAAAGCCCAGTGCTATGCGAGCCGCTGAAGGATTTTTGGGCAGTATTGCTCCCACCGACAAAGTGGCTATCGTGTCCTATTCGAGAGTCCCGACTCTGGAACTGGATTTCACGGCCGACAAATCCAAAGCCGAAGAAGAGCTGAAGGGTCTGAGCTTCATGGATGGCTATGCCCAGCTTAACTTGATGTCTAGCGTTATAACCACGCTGGACTGGCTTAGCTCTGTACCTGGAAAGAAAACCATCGTGCTTCTTTCAACGGGCCTCAACGATTCAAGTCCAGCCGATTGGCAGGTCATTCAACGAAAGTTAGAATCTTCCGACGTACAGATTTTAGCCGTCTCGATTGCGGACGCTCTTCGTACCCCGCTTAAAGAGAAGAAACTGTCCCTCGACGAACGCGATGAACGCAAATACGTTCAAGCGGGGTTCGCCGAAGGCGACAGAATATTACGCCTGCTTACGAGCGCCACGGGAGGGCATGTCTACTTCCCGATGAACGCCAAGGAATTTACTGAAGCCTATGGTGAAATTGCCCAATTTGTCCGCAATGAGTATCGCCTTGAATTCGTCCCGCCATCGGAGGACGGTAAACTTCATGCCCTCAAAGTGAAGGTCAGGCCTGCGTGGTATCACGTCAATTACAGGCAGGCGTATTTTGCTCCCGAGCCTCCTTCGGAAGAGCCCCCAAGATAAACGATGCAGTGGAACAGGGTCATCCCGTCATTGTTCGAGGAACGCAATGGCGCAATCAGAGGGCTAACTGGTTAGTCGCGTTACCGGAAACTGACTGTCAGTTCCCGGTAAGGGCGTCACAGAGGCATTCGCCTATAGAAGATTCAAGGACGGCGTGACCTGTGACATCACCTTTTGTTCCAGCTGTCGAGCGCGGCGCGGGCGTGCTCCTCGGTTAAGTCCTCCACAGTCAGATTCTTTTCGCGGAGGAATTTCTCCAGATGCAGCAGCCATTCGGCGTCGATCTTTCTCCGAGCATCGGCTTCGACTTCCGCAGCGGCGTTCAGAGTTGCTTGAAAATGCTCCTCACAAAGCCATCCCTCCACTGGAGGAGCATCGAAAAGCCAGTGGTGTCTCAGCTTGAAAATGTTTCGAAAGGGAAATTGCGTTATAGACGCGGTGCTCTTCCTTCAAAATGCGTGCGGAAAGAGGTTCAGCATGAATAGCGCCGCAATCGCCACCATGACAGGCAAACCCACGATCAAGAGGCCTATGGCGGTCCTCGGGTGCCGCTTGGCGCGCAGGATAAATACCAGTGGCAGGATATAAATCCACTGGAACGCGGCTAATAAGATCACCCAATGGATAGGGTCCACAGGCAAGTATCGTCCCAACTCGAAAAAAAGCACGGTTAGAAGAACGCCAAGAACGAGGCCGAGCCACACGCTGCCGCGACGGGGTTTCAGAAGGGTTGAATCATTGTCCATGAGCTTCGTCCTCGATTTTGCCAGCTCCGCGCTTCCCGTCAAGACCCCCGGATTTAAACTAAGACACTACTGAAAAGCCTGATGCCTTCGCGGTCGCAACCACCTGGATAGCAGCAGATTGTTCTGCTCATAGTCAGCTTTCTAAGGCCTTTTTATAGCACAAACCCGCTCAAGTCCTGGTAAGTAACCGGACAAGTCCCGTACTAGAACTTCAGAGGTCCGGTAAATGCGTTTACCAGGCACTGAGTTCCGCAGCCAGTCAGGTTGTGGCGCTTCAGTAGACTTGACAGCTTCACCGATGGTGCCCCACTGGCAGGTTGCGATGCTCTCGCGGTCGCCTTATACTCGCAACAATCCGCACGAAATAGGGTCGTAGGGTCAAGAAGTTGGCACACACTTGAGAGCAAGAATGCTTGGTACGACTAATATGGTCACGCCGTTTCGACAACCCGGAGTATTTGACGGTTGAAACGACATTGTCGGCAGCGAGTTTAGCGTTTGCATTGTTGACGCCAAAGCGCAGCGTTTCGCCGGCGTTGCTCGGCGCGTGCGAGATCGACAATTTGTGCTTCGTGAAGATCGAGGCGCGGTCCTCCTAGGTGCGACTTTGGCTGAGTGATATGCCGTCCAAACGCACCGATTCGGCGCTGCTCCATTTACAAATGGCGGGGATAGGGATAAACAGGCAGGGGCGGCAAGAGGCTCAGGTGGATGCTGGGGATGGCGTGGTATGCGATCCGCACAGCCAGTACGGGGATCGATTTCGTCACCCCTTACGAGGTGTTTGTTGTCGAAGTGCCGTTGACGCAAATCTATCTCCGGCAGCCGCCGTTCGACCTTGGGAGCCGGAGCGGCTGCGCAGTGAGCGTGGCCGAGTGTCGATTACTCGGACCGCTTACGGCTGAAAATTCAGCGACTCCGATTATTTCTCGCGCTGGTTTCAGAAGGCCTACGGGGTCGCGCCAAGGCGTTACCTCACAGCCTGAACGCTGCCGAATTGTCGAACCCGATTGCGCGCCCGTCAAACACGGCTGTTACAATTACCTTTAACCTGACACCTTGATTAGAGGAACTTCAAAATGACGGCCAGACCCAAAGTTCTGCTGATCGTCACGCAGGATACCAAGGAACAAGAGGCACACTTCCTCCGCGACTGCTTGGAAGATGGCGGCTGCGATGTGATTCATCTGGACCCCAGCGTGCGCCGCACGTTGGGCGGCGCGGAGATTTCGCCGGAAGCAATTGCCGAGGCCGCGGGTAAGACGATAGAGCAGGTGCGGGCCCTCGGCCACGAGGGCAGGTGTCAGGCGGTGATGATCGAAGGTGCGAAAAAGCTGGCGAGAGAAGCCGACAAGAAATACGGCTTGGCCGGCATTCTTTCGGCCGGCGGATCGATGGGTACAACGATGGGCACAGCGGTGATGCGGGAATTCCCGTATGGGTTTCCGAAACTGATGATTTCCACGCTGGCCTCGGGGTTTACCGCGCCTTTCGTGGGGCTGAAAGATATCGCGATGCTGAACGCTGTCTGCGACATCTCAGGGCTGAACAGCATCACCCGCGCCGTGTTTCGCACCGGCGCCTATTCGATTGCCGGTGCGGCCCATGCCTATCGGACGGTGCGTGAAGATACGCGCCCGCTCGTACTGGTTAGCACGCTGGGGACTACAGAGCGGGCGCTGCGAACCTTGCGGGAAATGTTGGAGGCCGACGGCTACGAGGTGATGGCATTCCACACCACCGGCAATGGAGGCAGGACGCTGGATTCCATCGCGACCGACCGGAACGTCGCGGCGATCGTCGATATGTCCCTCGTGGAAATCAACGACCTGCTAAACGGTGGCGTCTGCAATGCCGGCCCCGAACGCGCGACAGCCAGCCTTGTACGCGGAATTCCGACGATTTTTGCGCCGGGCAACTGCGATTTCTACATCATGCCCTCGCCCACGGCAGGGAGCGATGCCCCGTTCGGCGGCCGAAAATTCCATGTTCACAACGCCGCGCTGACGGCCGTGAGGACCAATCAGCGCGATTTGGAGCGGCTTGCCGACCACATTGCCGCTATCGCAAAGCACGCCACAGGTCCGGTGCGGTTCTATGTGCCGCTCAAAGGTTTCTCCAGCCACGATAGCCCCGAGGGACACATCCATGAGCCGTCATTGCCACCAATTTTCGCCGATTACGTGGAACAGGTGATGCCCAGCAATGTCGAGGTAAGGCGTTTCGACTGCCACATTAACGACACATCATTCGCACAGGCTCTGGCCGACGCAGTGCGGGAACTTTCCTCGCGAAAGCCAACCTTGCCACCTGTCGCATGAGTAGAGATTTGATCTTCACGAGCGAGGATGTAGCAGAGATCGTCGCCATCCTCGACAAGACACCGTATGCTCGGCTCGAGGTGAGAACCCGACGATTCGTATTGCGCGTCATTCGCAGCGGCGACGGCTGGACGCAAGAAATAGAATCAATCGGCGATTCGGCAGCGACCGAATCGCTGGCACCCTCCAGCGCCGTCGTAGCGGAAGAAGCCGGCAGATCGGCCATTCGCGCTCCACTCCCGGGCACGTTTTATCGCGCGCCGCAGCCGGGAGCACGGCCTTTCGTTGAAGTTGGTGATCGCGTCCAACCCGATACAGTGATCGGCATCATCGAGACGATGAAGCTGATGACCGCGATGCCCGCGCATTGCTCCGGCATCATCGACGAAATCATTGTGCAGGATGCCACCCTCGTAGAAGTGGACGCGGTGTTGATGCGCGTGAAACTCGAATGATGAAGCGCCTGTTCATCGCAAATCGCGGTGAAATTGCACTCCGCATCCTGCAGACCGCGAATCGGCTGGGGCTGGTGACGATACTGGGCGTTTCGGAAGCGGACAGGGGTTCACTACCGGCTCAGATCGCAGACGAGATGGTGGTGATCGGCCCGGCAACTTCGGCTGAAAGCTATCTTTCGGTCGAGCGTGTGGTGGCGGCCGCGAAGGCGGCGCGGGCCGATGCGGTACATCCGGGCTACGGCTTTTTGTCGGAGAACGCCACGTTCGCGGAGAGCGTGACGGCCGCGGGAATTATTTTCGTTGGGCCGGATGTTTCGAGTCTTGATTCGATGGGCGACAAATTGATGGCGCGCAAAGTCGGCGTTGCCGCCGGTCTGCCGGTCGTTCCGGGCGGTGAGTCGGCGGACAAAGCCGCAGCGCGCGCGCAAGCCGAAATCACGGGCTATCCGCTTTTGCTCAAAGCGGTATCGGGCGGCGGCGGGCGTGGAATGAAGCGCGTCGATCGCGCAGCAGCGCTGGACGGCCAGGTCGACATGGCAATGGCCGAAGCCCAGGCGGCCTTCGGTGACAGCCGTATCTACGTCGAGCGCTATATCAGCAAGGGCCGGCATATTGAAGTGCAAATTCTAGGTGATGGCGAAACGACCCTCCATCTCGGCACGCGCGACTGCTCAATCCAGCGACGATTCCAGAAGCTCGTCGAGGAAGCGCCCGCTTTCGGAATTCCCGAGCAAAAACACAACGCGTTGAGAAATGCCGCGGTGCGCCTTGCCCAGTTTCTCCACTATCGCGGCGCAGGCACAGTGGAATTCCTGGTCGACTCGGAGACCTTCGACTTTTACTTCATCGAGATGAATGCGCGCATTCAGGTCGAGCATCCCGTGACCGAGGCTGTGACGGACCTCGATCTGATCGAGCAGCAACTGCTGATCGCTGACGGCCAGAAGGTCAGCTTGACTCAGGAGCGCGTGGAATTCTCCGGTCACGCTATCGAAGCGCGGATCAATGCCGAAGATTGGGAGCAGGGTTTTCGGCCATCGCCGGGCCGCGTTCGCGCGGCGCGGTGGCCCGCGGGACCGGGCATTCGCGTGGACACACACATCGAGAACGGCGGAGTCATATCGCCCTTCTACGATTCGCTAATCGGCAAATTGATCGTGTCAGGGCGCGATCGCGCGGAAGCCGTCGCGCGTCTCGGCTCGGCCTTGGCTACATTGGAAATCGAGGGCATCGCCACCACCGCTGGTTTGCAGCGGCGAATCGTCGAGGATCCACGGTTTATACATGGTGATGTCGACACGCGTTTCTTCGAGGGGCTCGGCCGTGGCTGAAATCGGCCTCATTGACGTGTCGATGCGCGACGGCAATCAGAGCCTTTGGGGCGCTACCGGGTTGGGCACCCATCAGATGCTGGAGATTGCTGGCGCACTCGACCGGGTCGGGTTTCGTGCCATCGACTTCACTTCATCCACACACATGGCTGTCGCGGTGCGCTACTTCCGCGACAATCCGTGGGAGAGAATTCGCCGTATGCGCACCGCGATGCAGCGCACGCCGTTGCAGTTCATTACGACTGGTTTGCGTTTCATCGCCTGGCAGCAGGCTGATCCTGATTTCATGCGTCTGGTCTACCGACGGTTGCAGTGCAACGGCATCCGTCGATTCATCATGCTCGACCCCATGCATGACGTCGAAGCGGTGCTTGAGGCCTCGCGCATTATCAAGGAAGAAGGCGACGCTGAAGTGATGGCAGCGCTCACCTTCACGCTGTCGGACGTGCATGATGACGCGTTTTATGCGGATTTCGCGGCGAAAGCGGCAAAGAGCCCACACGTAGATTTGTTCTACCTCAAGGACCCCTCTGGGCTGATGAGCCCCGAGCGAGCGCGCACGCTGGTGCCAGCCGTGAAAGCGGTGATCGGAGCCAAGCCGCTCGAAATGCACGTTCACTGCACGATCGGGTACGGACCTCTGACCAGCCTGGTAGGTGCGGAACTGGGAGTCTCCGCGGTCCACGTGGCGATCGGCCCGCTCGGTGATGGCACGTCGTTGCCGGAGGCAGCACGAACGGTCGCAAATCTGCGTGCCATGGGACACACCGTACCGGTGGACGACGAAGCACTGCAGTTCGTAAGCGATTACTGGTGGCGACTCGCGAAGGCCGAAGGGCTCCCGCCAGGCACGCCACAGGCATTCGACGCCAGCTTCTTGCGCCACCAAATCGCTGGCGGCATGATGACCACGATGCTGCGGCAATTGCAGGAATTGAGGCTCGAACATCGGCTGCCGGAAGTGATTGCCGAAACCGAGCAAGTGCGCAGTGAACTCGGTCAACCGATCATGGTCACGCCATTTCCACAAATGGTCTGCACCCAGGCGCTGTTCAATGTGCTTGGGGCGAAGCGCTATGCTCAGGTCTCGGACCAAGTGGTGCGCTACGTATTGGGTAAATTCGGACGGCCGACGCGGCGCGTGGATAAAGCGGTGGAGGCGGCCATCCTGGATCGGCCGCGTGCGCGCGAGATTGAGAGGGAAGCTGACTTCCCGGCTCTGGCGGATCTGCGCAAGCGCTTCGGCGCAACGATGGATGAGGAGGAGTTTCTACTGCGTGCCGTGATGCCGGGTGATCAGGTCGACTCGATGCTGAAATCCGGGCGGAGCCGAAGCCACTACAGCCCTGAGCTGGCGCCGGTGTTGGCGCTACTGAAGCAACTTGCGGCGCGTCCTGCCGTGCGGGAAATGGTGGTGGAACGTCCCGGGTTTCGGCTGGTGCTGCGGGCGGGAGCGGGCGTTTGAGGCTCCGGGAGAAAAAGCGTGTGGCAGCGGCGCGGGCGATGATTTTCGACATGGACGGCACATTGGTGCTTGGCAGTTCCGCGGGGAACGGACATTCTCCCCTGCCCGGAGCTGTAGCGTTGCTGGCGAAGCTGCGGGCCCGGGGCACACCGTTCCAGGTTTTCACCAATGGTACAGCGAAACTTCCCCGCCAGTATGCAGCAAGCTTGCGCGATGCCGGTCTGGACGTGCGCGACACCGAAATGGTGACGCCTGCGCGTGCCGCGGCAGATTGGTTTGGACTGAATAAAATAAAGCGCGTGCGGGCGCTGGGTCTGGAGGGTCTGCAAGGGCCGTTAAGGGAAGCAGGTCTCGATGTGATCGGCCCAAGTCAAAAGGCCGATGGCGTGGAAGCGGTCATCACTGGCTGGTATCGCGAATTTCAGCTGGCTGATATGGACTTGGCCTGCCGTGACATCTGGGCGGGTGCCATCGCGACTACTTGTTCGAATGTACCGTTCTTCGCGACCAAAGACGGGCCAACGATCGGCCACAGCTTTGCGATAAATGCGGCGATCCGCGCGCTGACCGGCAAAAGGGCCCGCGTTCTGGGTAAGCCATCGCGCGAGGCGATGGATTGCGCACTGCGGCAAATGGGACTGTCGGCGCAGCTGGCGCCGCAGGTGGTGGTTGTGGGAGACGATCTGGCGCTGGAGATACGCATGGCGCGCAATTCCGGCGCCATGGCCATCGCGGTGATCACGGGGTTGCAGGACCGCGCCGCTTTTGCCCGAGTGCCAGCGGCCGAGAAACCCGACGTAGTGTTGGATTCGTTGGAGGCGATCATCGATGCGCTGGACCAATGTCCATCAACCGTCGGGCGGGACGATTGGGTTCGTCACAAAGGGTCAGTCGAGACATAATCTGCTCGCAGCAGAGGACAAGGTCGTTTCAAAAAGCCTTTCTTCGTTCTGAAATCCTAGTTCTTTGATGACATGTTCTCGACTAACTCCTTCCATGAGAAGGCCGATCGATGTCAACGCACACTTTAACTTTCTTCTTTCTTAGAAGTCAGTTCCTACTCAGCCAAGCCGCCCCTGTCGCCATCCTTCCATCCGCACTCTTTGTGAGCGATATTCGCTCGGTGCAAGGTGGGTGTTCTCGCTCAGTAGG
>JBEKHD010000035.1:0-46254 GCA_050012455.1 Candidatus Acidiferrales bacterium
GGCACACGAACCTGGACACGACGTTCACGACGTTCGACGCCAAGTCCACGCACTTGATTACTTCCAGCCTCGTCCCCGCCGTCACTCACGTCGCCCTGGAAGCCTCCAGCCACGGCTTGCACCAAGGCCGCCTCGATGGTCTGGAATTTGACGTCGCTGTCTTCACCAACTTGACCCAAGACCATCTGGATTACCACCGCACCATGGACGAGTACTTTGCTTCCAAGATGCTCCTTTTCACCGAACGCCTGCGCGCTAACGGCACAGCCGTCGTTAACATAGACGACGAACGCGGATTTCTGATCGGCAGAGCGGCGCGCAATCGGGGAAGCCGCGTCATCACCTTTAGCCGCAGCGGCGGGCCTGCCGACCTCCGTGTCCTGCAGCAATCCGCAAACGAACGCGGCCAATCATTCGTCCTGTCTCTTTTTGGTCAACGCCATGAAGTTCACGCTCCCGTCGCCGGATTCTTCCAGGCGGAGAATATCCTCGCGGCGATCGGCGCGGTGACCGCCACCGGTGTGGATGCCAGCGTCGCAGCCCAGGCGGTGGCACAGCTCGAATCCGTGCCCGGTCGCCTGGAGCGCGCAGCCATCCTCGAAAATGGCGCGGTCGTCTATGTGGACTTTGCACACACTCCGGACGCTTTGCGCAACGTCTTGTCGAGCTTGCGTCCCCACGTCCGCCAAGGTTCCGGGCTACACGTCGTGTTTGGTTGCGGTGGAGACCGTGATGCCACCAAGCGTCCGGTCATGGGCCGAATCGCGAGCGAACTCGCGGACGTGGTGCTGGTCACCGACGACAATCCCAGAACGGAATCTCCCGCCGCGATACGTCGCGCCATTCTCGCCGCCGCACCCGGCGCACGCGACGCCGGCGACCGCCGCACCGCCATCGCACGGGCAATCTCGGAACTCGAATCCAGCGACATTCTCGTCATTGCCGGAAAGGGGCACGAGGACTATCAGATTCTTCCGGTTCTCAGTCCGTCAGGCGAGCCGCTTATTGGCGAGGACGGCAAACCGCTCACGCACAAGGTGCCCTTCTCGGATTCACGCGTGGTCCGCGAAATCGTCTCTCCCCAGGCCGTCTTGGTCGAGGCATTTTGCTAGCTTGCACGCGCATGCAAAGCAGAAATCCAGCATCGGCGGAATCCGCGCGCACCCAGCATTCTCAGGTCGCGCTTGACATCGTTTCCGTCCATCTGTTACGTTCAGACGTTCTTGATAGAGGAGCGGAAGCCACCAGTAGCCGGGCCCGTATCTCCGAGACGCTTCGGAGGGCCGCGCGAAAAGGGCGAATCGTAGTTTATTCCGCCGAAGTCGTCGCCGGAAGCTCACTCCGCGACGGTTGGGGGGCCAGGCTAATACCTGCCCACTGTCATCCGTTGAAAAACGGATGGAGCGCTATTGGGAAGGAAGCCGCCTCCACCTGCTCGCGGCCTTTCTTTTCATCCCTCCATTCTTTTTTCACCAGAAGACCCAGTAACGCGGCGGTAATTCGCCCGCACATATTTTTACTGCGGTGAAATGGTGAATCTTTTCGAACTAACCCGCGCGCTCGTGGATATCGAGTCCGTGACGAACAACGAAGAGGCCGTCGGCTCGTTCCTCCTCGGCCTGCTCTCGGACCTCACCGCCCGCACGGGCGGCAGCGTCGAACGCTGCCCCGTCGAGGCCAATCGCTTCAACGTCTACGCGCACTGGGGCGTCCCGCTCGTCACCCTCTCGACGCATATGGACACCGTGCCGCCCTTCTTCGCTTCCCGCGAAGATCCCGAATTCATCTGGGGCCGCGGGTCCACCGACGCCAAAGGCATCATTGCGAGCATGATCTCCGCGGCCGAAAAATTACTCGCCGAGGACGCGCGTAATTTCGGCCTGCTCTTTGTGGTAGGCGAAGAACGTAATAGCTCCGGAGCGCTAGCCGCGGCCCGCGATCCACGAGGCTCGCGATTCCTCATCAACGGTGAACCCACCGACAACAAGCTCGTTCTCGCCGCCAAAGGCATCCTACGCTATGAAATCGAAGCCACCGGCCGCCTGGCCCATTCCGCGTATCCCGAGCTCGGCGAATCCGCGATCGACAAACTTCTCGACGCGCTGCAGGAAATTCGCAACATCCCGCTCCCCCGAGATGCATTCATGGGCCGCACCACGCTGAACATCGGCGTAATCTCCGGCGGCCGCGCCCCCAATGTAGTTTCCGACGCCGCCCGCGCCGAAATTGCTTTTCGCACGATTGATTCCGGGGACACGTTGCGCCAAGCAGTCGCCCGCGCCGTCACCGGCCGCGCCACAGCTAAAGAAGCGTTCTCGATCGGGCCGATGCGTTTCACTTCCTTCGACGGCCTCGAGTCTACGGTTGTCTCTTACACTACTGACGTCCCCGCATTCGCAAACACCTGGGGCCAACCCTTCCTGATCGGACCAGGCAGCATTCACGTAGCCCACACGCTCGAAGAGCGCGTCCCGAAGAAAGAGCTGCTCGAAGCCGCTGAAATTTACAAAAAAATGGTCGCGCAGCTTCTCACTCGCGCCGCCGAGGTTCCACGCACATGAACCTTGCCATCATCGGACACGGCAAAATGGGCCACCTGATAGAGCAACTAGCCCCCGAATACGGTTTCGCCGTCGCGCAACGCCTGAACAGCGCCAACAATCGCGACGCGAGTGGAATCACGGGGAACAATTTCGCTGGCGTGGACGTGGCGGTAGATTTTTCTACTGCCGCCGCAGCACCGCAGAACATCGCGCGCCTCGCCGCCCTGCAAATCAATTCTGTAGTCGGCACCACTGGCTGGACGCAGCAGCTGCCGCAAGTTCAAGCCAGGGTGCGCGACAGCGGTATCGGCCTCGTCTGGAGCCCCAACTACTCCGTAGGCGTGAATATCTTCCTGCAGCTGGCTTCCGAAGCCTCCCGCCGCATCGCCAGCTATAAAGAATACGGCGCGTGGGCCTGGGAAATTCACCATGCCGCGAAGAAGGACGCACCCAGCGGCACGTTGCTGAAAGTAGTGGACGAAATGCAGCGCGCCGATCCCGGCAGGGAAGTCTCAGTGAGCTCGAATCGCGCCGGCTCTCATCCCGGCACGCATGAAATCGGCTTCGATTCCGCCGCTGACTCGCTCACGATCCGACACACAGCCCGCAGCCGCGAAGGTTTCGCCCGCGGTGCATTGCTCGCAGCGAAGTGGATAGTAGGCAAACAAGGCTGGTTCGAATTCCGCGACGTCCTGTTCGCCCAAGACGCAGCGCCACACCAGGGCGCAGCTTCAGCCGCGCGACTTTGAAGATGAATTTGTAGCGCCGGCGTCCCGCCGGCTCCGTTGCTTTTGTCGTTGCCTTTGCCGTTGTAGCGGCCGCCTGCTTTTTCTTTTTTGGCGGGTGTCTTTGACTTTGCTTTCGTGAATCGCCCCACAGGCCGATTCATCCTTCGATCCCGCAGCGCGGGATCGAAGGGTAGCGGCGTCCGCCGCGGCGGACGCCATTGACGATGCGCCAAACGGCGTCGGCAGGAACAGGCCCCACACGAAATTCGGAACGCAACAGGCATCACCAGCACCAAAGGAGCAAAAAATGTTTACAGGATGCGGAACAGCACTAGTGACCCCATTTCGCCAGGATTTCTCGCTCGACGAACCGGCCCTTCGCCGCCTAATCCGGCGTCAAATCGAAGCCGGCATCGACTTCCTGGTCCCCTGCGGCACCACGGGCGAAAACCCGACGCTGACTCGCGCCGAACACCTGCGCGTAGTCGAGATCACGGTGGAAGAATCGAGCGGCCAAGTCCCGGTCCTAGCCGGCGCCGGCGGCTACAACACTGCCGAAGTCATTGAATTAGCCAAAGACCTCGAATCTCTGCACGCGGACGGCATCCTCTCCGTCACGCCCTACTACAACAAGCCCACGCAGGAAGGCCTCTATCAACATTACAAAGCCATCGCTGCGGCCATCTCGATCCCCATAATCGTCTACAGCGTCCAAGGCCGCACCGGCGTCAACGTCGATCCCGCAACGCTCAAGCGCCTGGCTCAGATCGACAATATCGCAGGCGTGAAAGAAGCCTCCGGCAACATCGGCCAAATCGCGACGATCGTCAGCCAAGCCCCCGGCGGCTTCGCCGTCCTCTCGGGAGACGACGCCATCGCTCTACCGGTAATCGCGCTCGGCGGTCACGGCGTAATTTCCGTAGTAGCTAACGAAATACCCGCGGAGATGGCCTCGCTGGTCCACGCTTGCCTTGAAGGCAATTTCGCGTGCGCTCGCCAGCTCCAGAAAACCTATCTGCCGCTCATGGAGATAAATTTCATCGAATCCAATCCCGGCCCCGCCAAAGCCGCCATGGCCGAAATGGGACTGCTCGATCCCGTCTGGCGTCTCCCGCTCGTACCGCCGAAAGCAGAAAATCTGGACAAAATCCGCGGCGTGCTCGAGTCCATCGGCCTCGTGGGGAAGGTGCATGCTACAGCAACAAATTGAGCAGCTGTTCGATCAACCGCCGGCAAGATATGCACCCGCGCACCTGGCGCTGTTCCAGTCGTTCAAAGACGCGCTGAACGCCGGAGAAGTGCGTGCCGCCGAGCCCGATGAAAAATCATCCTCAGGATGGCGCGTCAACGCCTGGGTGAAAAAAGGCATCCTCCTGGGGTTTCGAATCGGCGCCATCGCGGATATGTCCATCGATTCGCTGCGCCAGCCCTTTTTCGATAAATCCACCTATCCGGTCAAGCACATCACCTCCGTCAGCGGCGTCCGCATCGTCCCCGGCGGCTCAAGCATTCGCGACGGCTGCTTCATCGGCAAAGGCGTCACCTGTATGCCACCGATGTTCGTCAATGTCGGCGCATACGTCGGTGAGCAGACAATGATAGATTCTCACGCCCTGGTCGGCAGCTGCGCCCAAGTAGGAAAAAGCTGCCACATTTCCGCCGCCGCACAAATCGGCGGAGTTCTCGAACCGGTGGGCGCGATGCCGGTTATCATCGAGGACGAAGTTCTGGTAGGAGGGAACTGCGGCATTTTCGAAGGCACAATCGTGAAGCGCGGCGCGGTGCTCGGAACCGGGGTAATTCTGAATCACTCCACTCCGGTTTATGATGTAGTGCGCGGCGAAGTGTACATCGCCGCCGAAGATCGCCCGCTGATCATTCCAGAAAAGGCGGTGGTAGTGCCCGGCACGCGCCCGATCAATCGCGGCCAAGGAAAAGATTGGGGCCTCTCGCTCTACGCCCCAGTAATCGTAAAATATCGCAATGCAAAAACCGATCTACGCACGCAACTCGAGGATTTGCTCCGTTAACGGCCGAAGGCACTCTTGACCCCTAAACCAGCGCAAATACACGCCAAACGGGTCGTCGTAACCGATCCCACCAAATACACGCCGCATTTCAAATATCGCCAAGGCGCGCTCCAATGCGAAAACGTCCCACTCTCGCGCATCGCCGCAAAGTGCGGCACACCCGTCTATGTGTACAGCAGCGCCAGCATCCTGGAGGCCTACCGCCGCTTCACCAGCGCCTTCCGCAGCATCCCGCACTCGATCTGCTACGCGGTGAAAGCCAATTCAAACCTCTCGATCCTAAAATTACTCGCCCGAGCAGGCAGCAGCTTCGACATCGTCTCCGGCGGCGAACTCCATCGCCTGCGCCACATCGGCGTTCCCGGCCGCCGGGTCGTCTTTTCCGGCGTCGGAAAATCCAAAGAAGAAATCCGCGAAGCGCTCCAGGCTGGCATTCTTCTTTTCAACGTCGAATCCGAATCCGAACTGGAAACGCTGGCGGCCGAAGCCGCGCGCCTAAAAAACCGCGCCCGCGCCGCCCTGCGCGTCAATCCCGATGTCCAAGCCGGCGCCCACGCCCACATCTCCACCGGCCATCATCGCCACAAATTCGGCATTGATTGGGACGAAGCCCGCCGCCTCTATCTCGATCAATCCCACACGAAGTGGATTTCCTGGCAGGGGATCAGCGCCCATATCGGTTCGCAAATTCTGGGCCTCGAGCCTTTTCGTCGCGCGGTAATCCGCGTCTCGTCCTTAGTGCGTGAACTAGCAAAAGCCGGAGTGAAGTTATCGTATCTGGATTTGGGAGGCGGCGTCGGTATTCGCTACACCCACGAAAGTCCCCCCGACCTCGACGCCTATGCCCGCGCGCTCCTGCCGCACATTCACATGCTCGGATGTCGTCTGCTGCTTGAGCCAGGCCGCGCCATCGTCGGCCCCGCAGGCATTCTGCTCACGCGCGTTCTGCGCGTAAAGCACAACCGAGGTAAAATATTCGTAGTCGTGGACGCCGCGATGAACGATTTCATTCGCCCCGCGCTCTACCAGGCCGTGCACCCCATTACTCCAGTCGTCCGCAGCAAAACCGCCGGTGTTGTAAAAGCGGACATCGTCGGCCCCGTCTGCGAGACAGGCGATTGTTTCCTTCGCGATTGGCCAATGGAATTGCCCGAGCCAGGTGAGCTGCTCGTTCTTTGGGGTACCGGAGCCTACGGCTTCGCGCAATCCTCGAACTATAATTCACGCCCGCGAGCCGCCGAAATTCTGGTAAACAAAAAGCAGTTTAAAGTAGTCCGCAGCCGCGAATCCCGTAACGACCTCATGCGCGGAGAATAACTCCGCGATCTACAAAAACGTAGGGTGTGATGCCGAGCGTAGCGAGGGATCTACTATTTGCGGAAACAACGAGCCTGCTGCGAGAGAACCCCCTCGTCAAGCTCCCCGCCCATCCTGATGCGCCCAAGCCTCTTGGTTAGCCCGCAAGCGCCGCTGCGTCTCTTTCGCCTGCTGCTTTGTCCGAGACTTCGCCCGCGCCCGCCCAATCCTGATCGAAGCGTTAAATATCGCCCCCACCGGAATAAACCCGCCCAGCTTGTGCGCCGCCACCGCGGCCAATCCCATCGAGGCGATGCATCCGCACGATCCACAATCCGGTGTACCGCCAAACTGGCAAGGTGTGATTTCGGTAGTCAGATCCGCAGACAAAGTCCGGGTGGTCTGCGCAAAAACACAATCCTGCGGAGAATGCGGCGGCGACGCAAACTGACGAATCAACGACTCCGGCATATCCAATTTCGGATACTGCTTGCGCAGCACCAACATATCCGCAATCGCCTGCGCACGCTCAGCCGAGGTCAGCATCTCCGGCAAATCATCCCCGACTTGCGGAGTGAACAAACTGAACCAGACCTTCTTGATTTCCGGCCGCGGCGTCCAAAATTCCAAAAATTCCGCCAGATAACCGGGCCGTTTCATCATCTGCCCCGTCACCGTGCAATGCAGCGTCACACTTTGCCCCACAATGTTTTTCAGAATGCGCTCGTAGGTCGCCGGCGCCCGCCGCACATCATGCTCGGGCTGCAATCCGTCAATCGAAACCGCCACGTGCAGCAGCGGCATATCCGCCCATCCCTCACCCAGCGCGCGAAAAGCGCTGGTCACAACTTGCACGTGAATTCCCCGCGCGAACAGCTGCGGCAACAGCAGTTCCAATTCGCGATAACGCACCAGCGGATCGCCGCCCACAATAGAAAGATGAAGTGGCTTCAGCCGGTCCACGATTTCCAGCACGCCATCCACAAGTGCCTGCCCCTTGCGATCGATCAACTGCCGCAAAGTTTGCCCGCCACCCAGATGCGCGTCTTCATACGCATAGCATCCCGGGCACCGCAAAGGGCACTCGCGCGTGATTTCAATCGACAGGGAAGGCTGGTCGCCCTTGAGAATCTTGCCCCAAGCCTGAATAATCTCCGAAGTGTACATCGAGGTTGATCCTTTCCCGGAGTACCTCGAACGTGTGACCGGTATTTGAGGTGCTTAGTGTGTGCGCCGCGCGTTGGCGGCCGTCGGATGAAGTCCGCGAGTGGAGAGCCAGTGGAACTTCCGCAACGATCCCCCAAAACCAACCCGCACCCACCATGATTCGGATGCGTTCCCCTAAATAATCGTTGGCCCAATCCCCAGGGATTGCTTCGCAGGTGATTATAGAACGTTCTATTGCCTACGGGTAGGAATCTTGCGTTTGGCCGCGACGGCGCGCGATGTCCGCGCAGCGGGCCTGCCAAATGGCTCGCCGCCAACTACTCCGTATAGAGCAGCAGCAGCGCTCCCAATGCAATCATGAATATTGGCCAGAGTTTGTTGAAAAGCGGCCGCCACTTCCCCCCGGCGTCGGCCAGGCCTTTTGCCACCGCCACTCCCGCGCCCGCTCCGGCAAACCGCAGGTGTTGTTGTTGCACCCGGGCCATCGTCTGCATCGCATCCGGTCCGTGCATCCCCCCGTGATGGTGGAAAAGCAGCAGCGTCGCTCCTGCCAGCGCCAGTACCGGAAAAATCCACGCGCTCCACGCTGCTCGCAACCGCCCGCTCGTGCGCAGCGTTGCCACCGCTCCCAGGGCCAGCAGAATTCCCGCGAAGGTTTTGTGCTGCGCGACTTCGGGATTGTGCGTCACCGCGTAGTAAAAGCTCTGATATCCAAACGGCCAGATTTCCGTGTCGCTGAACAGCAACAGGAAAAATCCGGCGAACAGCAGGCACGCCGCCCACGCATAATGCGCCGCAGGCCAGCGGCCGGCCAGCCGGTTCTGCGCCAGAAAAAACAAAGCGGCCAGGATCATCAGCACGCCTGCCAGGTGATGATTGAATTCGCTCTCGCGCTTGTCCGCTAATTGCTTCGCGCGAACTTCCGGCGTCTGCTCCCGTGTTGCCGCGTCGTGCTGCATATCCGGCATGTCCGCCATGTCGTGCATGTCGTCCATGCCGGCCATTTCTTGTTGTGCGGGAATGTTCGGATGCTGCGTCCATGCCGGCGCAAACAAGAACACGGCCAGGATCAGCACCAACAGCAATGTTCCCGCAGCCCAGAACGCTCGTTCACGTCCGCTCGCAGCCATTTTCGCGCAACCCCCGTGCACCCGGAAATCCCGAGGCTAAACTATTCCAGATTTTTGTCGCTCAGCCTATACAGTCAATCCCTGAGTCACGCGATTTTGCCAGCCATGCACGCGGGCGTTCGCGCCTCGTCAGTTCAGATGCGCTCACCACTAATAGGATGCCAGGCTTTTTTTGCCGCACCTTTCCGAGACGTTTGATTTCGGGGTATACTCTCCCTGCCACGTTGCTGAGTGGCCCTCGAGCCCGCTGTGATTCTTCGTGCTCAGCGCGCTGCGCAGAGGGCTTTGGACCCTACTCGGCGTTAACCTCAACCCCAGCTAACTTAAATGCTACGATTCCGAGTTTCGGCTCGGAGCCGAGCTATCTTTTCTAAGAGAGGACGATACCGTGAAAAAGAATCTTTGTATTCTCGCACTCGGCCTGATTGTGAGTCTTCCTGTGTTTGCCCAGAAGAAAGTGGACGATCGCCTGGAAAAATCCGCCACCGCGATGCAGGCTATTCTGCAAGGTGACAAGGGCCTTCCCATCTCCATCCTCGATCACGCCCACTGTGTGCTGATTTTCCCGAGCGTGAAGAAAGTAGCAATCGGCATTGGCGGAAGCTACGGCCGCGGCGAACTGGTTTGCCGCACGGGCTCCGATATGTCTGGCGGTTGGGGCGCTCCCGCTATGTATTCTCTCGATCAAGGCAGTCTGGGCGTGCAGTTGGGCTCGACAGCCACCGATTTCGTGCTTGTGCTTATGCGCCACGGCGGCGTTGAGCAGATTCTGAATGGCAAGACCAAGCTCGGGGGGAACGCGGCCGCCGCTGCTGGTCCCACGGGCGCGCAGGCCAATGGCTACAATGCCGATGCGATGAAGGTGGACGTACTCACCTATTCTCGCTCCAAGGGACTCTTCGCCGGCGTGTCGCTGGAAGGCGCCTCGATGGAGGCGGACCACGATGCCAACAAAGCGCTCTACGGCAAGGAAATAACCGCGCAGGAGATCATTTCGGGGGCCGTACCGCCGCCGGCCGCGGCTCAACCGCTCATCAGCTTGCTGAACAATACGTCAGGGTCCCGCAAATAACGCAATTCAGCCGATAATCAGGACGCGCACGCCACGGAGCGCAGCACCGTACCAGGTGCTGCCTCGTGGTGTCGCCGCGTTCGCCCGCAGCGACGTTTCAAATCGTCTTGTCCTGCGAATAACACAGCTTCTCGAGATTGCACTCAATACACTTCGGTTTGCGCGCGTTGCACACTCGCCGCCCGTGCCATATCAATTGGTGCGAAAACAGGATCCATTTCTCTCGCGGAATAATCCGCATCAAATCCTGCTCGATTTTTTTGGGATCGGTATTCTTCGTGAGGTCCAAGCGCTCCGAAAGCCGCTGCACGTGCGTATCCACCACCACTCCGGAGGTAATCCCGAACCCCGACCCCAACACCACATTCGCCGTCTTGCGTGCGACGCCAGGCAGCGTCAGCAGTTCTTCCATCGTTTGCGGCACTTTCCCGCCAAATTCCTCCACGATTTTCTTGCTCGCGCCCATGATGGACTTCGTCTTGTTGCGGAAAAATCCGGTCGGCCGGATTTCCTGCTCCAGCGCGCGTGGATCGGCATAAGCCAGCGCCCGCGCATCCGGATACTTCTGGAATAGATCCTTCGTCACCATATTGACGGTGACGTCGGTGCACTGCGCGGAAAGGATCGTCGCAATCAACAGCTCAAATGGGCTGTGGAATACCAGTTCGCAGTTTGCATTCGGATACGCTTCATCTAGCCCGTGCAGAATCGCGCGTACCCGCGCCGGATTCGCTCCGCGGCCAAAAGCCAAACTGCCCGTGGATTTTCGCGCGCCGCTAGAGGCAGCGTCGCCGCGAGCAGCTTTCACCGGCCGGGAGGCAGACTTTCCCCCCGCAGCGGCCTTCTTTTTCCCCATTTTCTTTTTCGTTTTGGCCATTAGGCCGAAGAATATATCACAGGCAGAATTTTGCGGTGGGCCCGCAACGCCGGAGCTTCAGACTCTGCATCAAGGCCCGGTAACCGGCGCAGCTGTTTCTGGTCACTCATCACTCATCACTAATCACAGCCTACCTCAGACCGCAAAAAATAAATTCTGCGCAAACGGCCATTCCGCATCAAACCACTGCCGCTGGCAACGGAATCCCGTGCGCTCCCCCATGTTCACCACTTCCGCGGGATTGTATTTGTGCGAACTCTCGGTCCAGATCGTCTCACCCTCGCGCAAATAAAATCGCTGACCTGCTGCCTGGACCGTCACACGCTGCCGGACCTTCGACCGCAAATGCATCTCCACGCGCCGCTCGCATTCGTCATAACGCGCCACGTGTTCGAACTGCCGCAGATCAAAATCCGCGCCCAACTCCCTGTTAACGCGCGCCAGCAAGTTCATGTTGAATGCCGCGGTCACTCCCGCCGGATCGTCATAAGCCAGCAGCAATTGCTCAATCGGCTTCTCCAGATCGGTCGCCAGCAACAATACGTCGCCCGTGCTCAGAATCTTCCGCACTTCGCGCAGAAACTGGTCGCCCGCCGGCCGGTCGAAATTCCCAATCGTGCTCCCCAAAAATAGCACCAGAATGCGTTCGCCTTCTCGTCGCCGTGCCGCCACTTCCTGCAGTCCTTCCAGATACGCGCTTTCGAATCCCACGATACTCACCAGATCCATCTGCCCGATTTCCTGTTGACAGCGATAAAGCGCGCTTCCCGAAATATCAATGGGATAGTAATTCACCCTCTGCCGCTTGGAGAGCGCCTGCAGCAGCAGCCGTGTTTTCTGTCCACTCCCGCTCCCCAGCTCCGCCACCAACACCGGCGTTGGCAGCAGCGAGACGATCTCGTGTGAATCTCGCTGGAGCAATCGCATTCCTGCGCGGCTCAAACCATACTCCGGCAGCAAACAAATCACATCAAACAGTCCCGACCCCACCTCGTCATACAAATACTTCGACGGCAGCTCTTTCTGCCCCGTGTGGCTCAACCCGATCACCACGTCGCTCGAAAATTCCGCCGTTGCCGCCGGCGAAACACTGGCTCTTGCCATGCGTGGTGCGGATGCCATTGGCTATTCCTCCGTACACCGGAAACTGCTGTAAATATAAGGATAATGAGGTTGGAACCAGTTTCGGTACGAGCGCCGCAGCATGCACGCATCCGTGCGCGCCGAGCCGCCCTTCATCACGTAATGTTTCCCATCGAAAAAATCCGCCGAATATCCCCGATAAAATTCAAACGGCTCAAATCCAGGCAACGGCCCAAAAGTCGTGGACGTCCACTCCCATCCGTTCCCCAGCAAATCGTAAACTCCGAATCCGCTGGCCCCTTCCGGATGGGTATCCACACCAGTCGGATCCCAGCGATCCTGATGGAAGTTCCCGCGCCAGAATTCCGGCGCCTCATCGCCCCAGGGATACGCTCGCTCGCGCCCTTCCGGCGTGCCGTACGCCGCGCGTTGCCACTGTTCCTCGGTCGGCAGTTTTCGTCCGGCCCATTTAGCAAACGCCAATGCTTCCGCGTAGCTCACGTATACCGGCCACGATGGCGGCAAGGGAATCGAAGCGAACATCCCGCGATATTCCCATTTCGTCGCCGGGTCTTCCGCCGGCGATGCGCTCGCGCGCTTCCAAAAATGTGGATGCTCGAGCTTTTCCTTGCGCACCCAATCCAAGTCTTCCGTCCGCCAATATTTTCCAGACTGGTATCCGCCCGCTTGCACGAACTTCAGATACTCTGCGTTCGTCACTGGAAACACGCTGATTGAAAAACTCGGCACCAACACCCGCTGCATCCCGAATTCATTGTCCCAGCCGAACGAAAGCGCATCGCGCGGCTGCCCGAGCGTCGCAATCCCGGAAGGAATCGTCACCATCTTCGCGTCCGGCGCCGGCCGCGCATCGATCGCCGGCCCCGTCTTTGAAACCTTTTTATCGAGCGCAAGATTGTGCAGCAGATATGCCAGCGTCTCCGCATGCATCAACCGGTGTTCAATCGCCACGTTCAACAGCGTGCCGATCTCCGGTGACGCCGTGAGCGCCCGCGTCACACTCGGATCGCGCAAACGTTCATCCAATCGCGTGCGCACTTGCCGGTTATATCGTTCCACCTGGCCGATCTCCGGCCACTCGCTCGGTTTATCGTTGGGCAATCCGCCGCCCACCGGGTCAATTCCGAACGCAAATAGCTTGTCAAGAGGGGAGTCTTCCAAACCAAGATCGAGCGCCCGACTCAGCAAATTTCGGTCGAATGCTTCCAGGTGGCCCAGATAAAAAATGAGCCGGTGCCGCGCCGGAATCGGCCGCTCATAGAAAGAATTAGGCGGAAGCAACGCAAACAACGCGTCGGTATTCGCACGCGCGATTTCTAACCGCGTGAGTAAGGATGGTTCTAGCCTGGTCACTACTCGGGAAGCCGTCAAGGTTCACCTCGAAGAGGGGGGATTCCTTTCTACCTCTTCTGTCGGTCTCGCGGCAAGCTTTTTCGTAAGCGGGAAATTAGATGCCCGGGAGCATCAAGAGGTTCCAACTTTGCTCGGGGAGATCACATACAGTAATTTACTGAAAGACTTGCCGCGATGACTGTAGGCGTTCTTCTCGCCCGGCGTCAGCTCCGCGTAAGTGCGCCCCAGCTCTTCAAACAAGAAAACAGGATCGTACCCAAATCCGCCCGTCCCGCGCGGCTCCGAAGTAATCACTCCGTCGGTTAGGTCAGAAACTACCGCGATCGCCCGGCCGGCCTGGGCGACGGAAGTCACGCACACGAATCGCGCGCGCCGCTCGTCGCCCTCCATGCCACGCATTTCCCGCAACAGTTTTTGCACGCGCTCGGCATCCGTCGCACCGGGTCCAGCATAACGTGCGGAATAAACGCCCGGAGCACCGCCCAGCGCTGGTACTACCAGTCCCGAATCATCCGCCAGCACCGCTTCATCGGTATACCGACTATAGTGCAAAGCCTTCCCCGCGGAATTCTCGGCAAAAGTTGGAGCAGCCTCGTCGAAAGAAGGGAACTCAGCAAAACGCGGCATCAATTCCACAGTGACGCCAGAACCGCGCGCCAACTCCAGATACTCGCCCAACTTTCCAGAATTCGAAGACGCCAGAAACAATCTCATGAATGGAAAACTCGGAAGGGCGGGGCTTCACCCCCGGGTCCGGACCACCATGTGCAGGGCGATGACTCAGTGCTGCCCACAATTTGTTCCTTCGCGTTCGCACATTGCGTCCGCGCCCAGCCCATTTTGGAGTGCGGCGGCTTGCCGCCGCTTTGCCTGGCGCCAGGCTTGCCTCGCGTGCCGTCGCTAAGTCCGGCGCTTACAAATCCCCGCACGCGTCGATTTATCCCAAAACTTCATAGCGGAACCGCGACCTATTTCCCCCGCGCAACAAAATTTATCTGCAACAATTCCTGTTGCACCCTAACCAACTGCCGTATCCCGCCCGCCGCCAGCTTCAACAAATCCTGCAATTCAATGTCCGTGTACGGCCGTCCCTCGGCGCTAGCTTGCACTTCGACAAACTCTCCGCTCCCCGTCATCACCACATTCATATCCACCTGCGCGCGCGAATCCTCTTCATACTTCAGATCCAGCAGCAGCTCATCCTCCACAATCCCCACGCTCGTAGCCGCTAAAAAATCAATCAACGGCACCTTGCGCAGAATTCCCGCTGCCACCATTCGCTCGAGCGACAACGCCAACGCCACAAACGCCCCCGTCACCGAAGCCGTGCGCGTCCCGCCGTCTGCCTGAATCACGTCGCAATCCAGCCACACCGTCCGCTCGCCCAACCCTTTCAAATCCGTCACCGCGCGCAAAGTCCGCCCGATCATCCTCTGAATTTCCAGCGTTCGCCCCGATTGCTTGCCGCGGCTCGATTCACGCGGCGTGCGATTCTCCGTCGAACGCGGCAGCATCCCATACTCGCCCGTAACCCAACCGCGCCCCTTGCCCTTCAGAAACGAAGGCACGCCATCTTCCACCGTCGCCGTCACAATTACCCGCGTGTCGCCTGCCTCGATCAGCGCGCTCCCCTCCGCATGAGGAATGAAATCCGGCGTAATCTTCACCGGCCGCAATTGGTCGGCCGTACGTCCGTCAACTCGCAAGAATGAATCTCCCTTCAAGGTTCTGCTGTGGGACCCGCAGGAATTCGGAGCACTAAGTGTGACGACTACCCACCCAACTGTCAACAATCGCGAAAAACAGCTAGTGCGCGAATCAGCGTAGCAGTCTTAGTAAAAGGAAAGATGAGGAGCAGCAAGCAAACATCTCGACTCGAGCCGATCCCAGCCCCATGTGGAGTGCGGCGGCTTGCCGCCGCTTTTGCGGATGCGTGATGTCCAGCAACAAATCGCTCACGGCGAGGCTTGCCTCGACCGGCTCTCTACTGCAACGCCACCACGCCCTTCACGTAATCCGCAGCATTCATCCCGCCAGCCAACGCCCCCTGCACATCCCCCAACGATCCAAAGCGATGCGTAATAAACGGCGCCACGGAAATCTTCCCCTGCTCGATCAACCGCAAAGCCCGCGCATAAGTAGACGGCCTTCCATCCCTCTCAAATCCGCCCGACGCCCCCACCGGCGTAACCAACGTCGGCTCCTTGAACATCACATTATTCAGCAAACTCAGTTCAAACCCCGCGTGACCATGTCCATACAGCAGCACAGTCGCCTGTTTCCGTATCAGCGAAGAAATCGCCGCAAACGCGCGCCCTTGTCCCGAAGCCTCGATCAAATATTCCACTCCCCCACCCTTCGTATGCTCGCGCACCGCCGCACTGATATCGCCATTGCTCGGATCCAGCACCACGTCCGCGCCGAATTTCGTCGCAAGCCCGCGCTTCATTTCATTCGGTTCACTCACCATCAACAATCCGTCATACCCCAACACGCGCCGTAAATATTGCAAATGAAGCAAACCCGACGGCCCTGCTCCGCAAATCAGCACGTGCTGCACGCGCCGCTCCGACGACTCCGCGGCCGCGCCGATCGCGAACCGCCCGTGCGCCCGGGTCACCGCATCCGACGAATGAATCACGCAGCCCAGCGGCTCCGAAAGCGCTGCCTCGCGCATATCCAGATCCGAAGTCAGCCGCACCGCGTTGCTGGCCGGCACCGCGATAAACTCAGCAAGCCCGCCCGGCAATCCGGTTATCCCGTGCTCCGTATAAAAAGCGCACTGGTGCGAATCCCCGCTCAAACAATATTCACACCGCGGTTCGCGCCGGGCGCTGACGCAATTCAATCCCTGATCAATCACCACGCGATCGCCCACAGCAAGATCGCGAACCTCAGCCCCAACCTCGAAGACCTGACCGCTGATCTCGTGCCCCAAAATCTGCGGCTGCACCGAGAGCGGAATATTCGTCCCGCTGGCATCGGTATTGTAATTCGCGTGCCCGGAAAAAATATGCGCGTCGGTCCCGCATATCCCCACAGCCGAAATCCGCAGCAGGACATCGCGAGCGCCCGCTTGCGGCTGCGGCACATCACGCACTTCAATCCGACCCACATCGCACAGCACACAAGCCTTCATCGCCGCATCCTTCGCCGCTTGGCCTTTGTAGCGGAGCACTTCAGTGCGCCATTTTCGTCAGGACACGGCTTTAGCCGTGTCGTAGCCGCCGAAAGATCAGAGCGGCCTTAGCCGCTGAGGGAATGAATCGCGACTTCTCACACAGACTCTTCAGCCGCTGAGAAAAAGATTTGAGGCATTTTTCCACAAACGGGATTCAAGCGTGCCGAAGAATTCACCGCGAAGGCTTACCGCCGGCGCTTCCTGGCGCACCAAGCGGTGCCGCAGCCGGCGCCACCGGCGCTCCGGGCGCAACTGAACCAGTCGGCACCGCCGGCGCGGCAGCCGCCACCACGGGATTCAAATCAAAATACCCAGTCAAATCCGCATGGCCCGCAAGCGTATCGACTTCCTGCCCATGAATCAGAATCTTCAATCGGTGCGCGCCAGCCACATTGCTCTCCAGCGTCCGCGCAATCGAATCCACCGCCATCTCTTCGCTCAGAATTCCAGATGGCGTCTCCGATGCCAGCGCCTCGGAAAAATCCGCGATCGCCGTTCCATCCGGCAAAATGTAAAACCCCAGCAAAGTTGCATCCGCCGGCAAAGTTCGCTGCGCTTCGCCGGGCGCATCGGCAATCAACGCATCCAGCACCTGCCGCCCGCGTTTCGCAGGGTCCGCCGACAGCGGCAGCGGTAGTTCCACCGGCGCGATGCGATCCGGCCCCGCGGCCCAGTAAAGTTTGGCGCTCACCATCACGTCGGTGGAAGTCGCAATCGCTGGCTTCAGCAATTCGCGGCGCTGTTGCTCTTCCGATCCCTGTTCTTGCGACAAATGTTCAATCCGCTGGTGCAATCCGCGCAGGCTGATCAATCCGATCAGCACTGCGACCGACAAAATCCCCAGCGTTATTTTCAAGTTGCGCGGCATTATTTCCCACCCGCAGTTCCGCCAAGGCTCCCGGGCAGCGATCCCGTCGGGCGCGCGGCTTGAATGCTGCGCTCGATCGTCACCGCCAGCGACGCCCCCATCGCCAGCAGGGAATTGGAATCCGCAGCCGTCACGCTCGATAGCTCCACCGCAATCGCCGGAGCCGCCACGGATCTCAATTCGCGCACCGCGAATCGCGTGGACATAGCCGGTGACCCCGCGAACTTCTGCGCCAACGCTGCTTGCAGCGTATCCGCCAGCTTGTGGCTGTTTTCCAGGTAAGGCCGCTGCGCCTCTTCCCACAAGATCAACCCGTTACTTGGCGCACTCGGCGGCGCGACAACATTCGTCGCACCCGGAACAGCCGAGTCCGCCGCACCAGTAGTCGTCGCCGCACTCACCGCCGCGATCGGAGTTGAAAATTGATAAGAGTAAGCCCGCGCCGTGCCCATCTGCCCCGTGGACGAAACGTGCAAGCTGATGAAAATCGCGTCGCGATACGCGTTGGCCACCGCCGCGCGATCCTCATAAGAAGGATTCGTATCGTCATTGCGCGTCATTACCACGCGAAATCCCTGTCGCTCGAATTCACTACGCAGCATCCGCGCGAATATCAGCGCCACATTTTTCTCCAGCAGGCCGTTATCGGCTCGCGCTCCTTCGTCCGTGCCGCCATGCGCTGGATTAATTACGATCACCGGCCCAGTATGCGCGGGCGGCGCAGTCGGCGCAGGATTCAACGCGGGCGCAGGCTGCTGTGGAGGTGTAGGAGTTTGCTGCGTCGGCGGCGGTGCGGGAATTTGCGCAGGCGTCTGCCCGTCCTCTTGCCAGGGTGAAGCTGATGCGGCAGCAGCGCAAACCATTCCGCCAGCCGCAAGAATCACAAATATAAATAGCGCTCGTTGCACGGCAAAAAGCATAGCAGAAATGCCGCGCCTCGCAGCTGCGAACAACTCAAACCGTCGCGCAGAACTAAGCACCTTCTCGAATCATCTCCGCCGCTTTCTCCGCGATCATTATCACCGGCGCATTCGTATTTCCCGCCGGCACGCGTGGCATGATAGAGGCGTCCACCACCCTCAGCCGCTCGATTCCATGCACCCGCAGTCGCGCGTCCACCACCGCCAGCGCATCATTCCCCATCTTGCACGTTCCGACCGGGTGGTAGAGCGTCTCCAGCTCGTTGCGCAGAAATTCGCTGACCTCAGCATCGGATTGCTGAGTCGCTCCCGGATGCAGCTCCTCCCCGCGAAACGCGTCGAACGCTTTTGCATGAGCCAGCCGCCGAGCTAGGCGCACGCCAGCGACCATCGTACGCAAGTCCGCATCCGTCGAAAGATAATTCGCGCGAATTGCTGGCGCATCCAGGGGATTCGTCGTCCGCAACGAAATCTCACCGCGGCTCTCCGGAGTAATCAAAGTCGGTCCAAACCCGAAGCAATGCTCCTTGTGCCGCACCAAACCATGCCCGCGGTAATAAGCCGGACCAAACAGCAGCTGCAGATCCGGCACCTCTAATCCCACGCGCGTGCGCAAAAATAATCCAGCCTCGGCCACATTCGAGGCAAGCGGCCCATTTTTCCACACGAGCCAGCGCAAGATATTCCCCAAAGTCTCCGCGCCATCCAGGCTTATTTTCTGCGTGCACAGATAACCGACAGAAACCATCGGATGATCCTGCAGATTTTTCCCCACGCCGGGCAGTTCATGCATCGCAGAAACTCCGACGGCCTTCAGCTCATCCGCCGGACCGATCCCGGAAAGCATCAGCAACTGCGGTGAATTAACGGTCCCTCCTGCCAAAATCACTTCGGCGTCCGCACGCGCCTCCTGCATCGCGCCATCGCGCAGAAAGGCCACGCCCACCGCGCGCTTTCCTTCCATCAAGACGCGCGCCGCGTGCGCTCCAGTAACCACCGTAAGATTGCTGCGGTCGCGCGCCGGCTGCAGATATCCGTCCGCCGCGCTGCACCGCCCACCATTTTTCTGTGTCACTTGGTACAACGCCACGCCATCCTGCGTCGCGCCATTAAAATCCGGATTGCTGGCAATTCCGATTTCGTTCGCCGCCGCAAGAAACGCCCGCGTTAGAGGATTCACATACCGTGGATCGGCCACATTTACCGGCCCGCCCACGCCGTGATATTCCGAAGCTCCCCGCTCTTGATTCTCCGATTTCTTGAAATACGGTAGCACCTCCGCAAAGCTCCAGCCCGCATTGCCCGATTCGCGCCAATAATCGTAATCCGCCCGGTTCCCGCGAATGTAAATCATCGCGTTAATCGCGCTCGATCCGCCCACCACCTTGCCCCGCGGCCAATACAATCGCCGGTTGTGCAAATGCGGCTCCGGCTCGGTCGCGAAGTTCCAATCCACAGACGTCTTGAAAAGTTTCGAAAACGCCGCCGGAATCCGAATCTCCTTCGCCCCGCCAGCCCCGCCCGCCTCGATCAACAAAACGCGCGTCCGTCGGTCCTCGGTCAAACGCGCCGCCAACACGCACCCCGCCGACCCGGCCCCCACCACAATGTAATCGTATGTTTTGGATTTATCCGTCATAGCACGCGCAATGCATTAAATGCCATGCAGCGCCGCGCAGCAATCAATTTAACGTGGAAAAATCCAAAGGAAGGTAACGGAGAATCACTGACGCGCTCAGGCAAGGACGATATGGAGTGCGGCGGCTTGCCGCCGCTTTCGTCGGAGCTAATGTCTGGCAACTAAACGATCTAGGTGAGGCTTGCCTCGCCCTATTTGGCCGAGCCGAGCGCTTTCAGGCGTTAACCGCGACGCGAACGCCTCACGCCGCCCGCTGCTCGTCCTTCAAAGCCGCAGCACTCCAACGAACTCGCCGCAATCCCGCCGTCGCCCAATAAACCACAAACCCCGCCGCAATCAGCATCAACCCAAACGCCAATCCACTGATCCCTAAAATCTGCTCGCCAGCTCCATGCACAATCGAAAATCCCAGCAACAACAAAGGAAACACGCCGATCAAAACCGCGCCCGCCATCCCACCCGGCACCTTAAAAGGACGCCGCAACTCCGGCTCTCGAATCCTCAACACAATCAATGCCACAAACTCCAGCATCAAACTCATCCCGTACAAAAGCACATCAATCGTAATCAACCGCTCAAATCCCAACCCCAAACAAAGCGCCCAGCACGACGCCAGAAAAATAATCGCCACCCAAGGCGCCTGCGTCTTGCGCTGCAGTTTGCCGAATACGGACGGCAGCAATCCATCCTGCGCCATCGCCAATGGCAATCGCGAATAACTCATCACCAGCGCATTGAACATTCCAAACGCGCTCATCATCCCGCCCAGTACCAGCGCCACGCGAAATCCGCGCGCCACCAAAGGACCGCCCACCAAGCCGCCCATCATCCCGGCAATATCCGCCCAAGATCCCGTTTCAAACGCCGAAGAGGAAACTCCCGTCAACCACATTGCCGCAAACGGCAGCACGTACGTCAACGAAACCACAATCACCGCCACAATCATCGCGCGCGGATAAGTTTTCTGCGGCCGTTTCACCTGCGTCGCGATCGTCGAGGCATTGTCCCAACCCATATAATTCCACATGCAGATCAGCAATCCGCCGACCAACCCCACGCTCGAAGTCGTCGGTGCCGTCACCGCCCCCTGCAACGCTCCGATTTTCGCCGGCGCAATCAGCACGATCAGCACGAACGGCGCGGACAGCAGAAAGAACAGCCACAGCGAACTGATTGCCACGACGCGTATCCCGGCGATATTCATCAGCGCGCACACCGTCACCACACCGAAGGCGACCATCCAACCGCGATGTCCCACCGCAAACCACGGTATTAGGCGCGTCAGGTACGCCACAAAAAGCGTCGGATAAATCGCCATATCGAAAATGCTCGCCACCAGCGACAGCCACGCTTCCTGGAATCCCCAGAAGTTTCCCATCGCGCGCCGCACCCAAGCGTAATACCCGCCCTCGGACGGCAGCGCGCTGGAAAGTTCGCCGATCATGTAAGTCGTCGGCAGGCTCCAGATCAGAGGCGTCACCAGCAGCAGCAAAATTCCCAGGCCGTAGCCCGCGCCGTGAATGATGTCTTCAGTGCCGTAGGTTCCGCCAGACACCATGAAGAATGTCGCGGCCACCAGCGGCCAGAGTGTGAGCTTTGCATTTCTTTTTGAGGAAGTAACTGCCCGGGCAGGAAATTGGGCTGGGAGGGATAAGGTGCTCAATTTTTTGTCGCGTCCTCCATCTGCGATCCTCGCTCTCTCTCAGCCGCGCTTCTGGAGCGAGTTCGCATCATGCAGAATACGGATATTCACCTTTGATGCAAGAAAAATATGCAAAGAATCAAAAATTTTTTCGCCGCCAAGTTCGGTGCGTCCTCGGACGCAGCGCTCCGGAGGCCGAGCTCTTGGCTTCGTGCTGCCCATGACCTCATCCGTTCGTCCGCGCACCTCGCAGCCACGCCGCGCACACTTTGGAGTGCGGCGGCTTGCCGCCGCTTTGACCTGCGCGAGGCTCGCCTCGCGTGCCTGTGACGTTTCCACTGTAGCGGCGCATTTTAGTGCGCCATCGTTGGCGCGGCTATCAGCCGAGGGTGGTCCCGCGAGGTGGTTCCGTCGCTATAAAGGCCTCCAGCCCTACGACGGCAATCTGCTCAACCGCTCAACGATCGGTTTTTCGGTTGCAACAGAGAAGAATCGACGCCGCGAAAGACTACGAGAGGTGTTTCGAGGAAGTTCGGAGGTCCAAAGGCGCGCTGCAAGACGTCGGAATGCCCGGCCAGCGCAGCGACGATCAGTAATTCTGCGGTTTCGCGTCGCCAGCCGCGACCCCGCCGCGCCTGTGTTCGCGGAGTTCGCGCTGCTCCGCGGCCCACTGCTTCTGCTGCTCGGGCGTCATTACGCCCCAAACCTGCCGGCGTATGTCCTTTCGGATCACTTTCAGCTTCTGCTGCTTCGCTTCCTCGCTCAGCGACGAATCCTTCGCCACTGCCGCGGTCTGCTGCTTGCCATCCTCGCGGATGGTCTTGATCTGCGCCTTTTGCTCGTCCGTCAGATTCAACGCTGCATCATCTTCCGGCGTGTCTGCGCTCATCGCCCCCGAACCGGCAGCGTTCTGCCCGGAACTCGCAGCCGAGCCACTAGCCGTCGCGCCAGCAGGGCGACCCGCTGCGGCGCCGCCACCCTGTTGCGCCCGAGCCGCACCCGCAAACCCCAGGCTCAACGCCACCCCGCAAACCGTGGCCCCAACCATAACCTTATTAATGATATCCATAGGATCTCCTCTCGGACCTAAGCCCTTTTCTTTCCGCAGGTTCCGCAGCGAGATGGCGACCGCAGGCCCGTCCACAACCGCCAGCGTTACTTCCCGCCGGATCCCTGCAATTCCGTCAAAGCCGCAAGCACTTCCTGGCTGTGCTTTGCTGGCTCCACGTCCATATACTCCTTCACAATCACGCCCTGCGGATTCAGCAGAAACGTATGCCGCGCCGAGAGCTTCTTCACTCCCAAATTCATGATCGACCCGTACTCCTCAGAAACCCTGTGATCCGTATCGGCCAGCAATTTGAAGTTCAGCCCTTCCTTGGTGCAGAATTTTTGGTGCGAATCCGCCGAATCCACGCTCACGCCAATGATCACAGCGTTCTTCGCCTCATACTGCGCCAAATCCCGTTGGAAGTTATGCGCCTCCGTCGTGCACCCGCTTGTGAAATCCTTGGGATAGAAGTACAGCACTACCCACTTTCCGCGATACTCCTGCAGATTGACCGGCCTGCCTTCCTGCGAATTCAGCGTGAAATCCGGCGCCGTGGCCCCGACCGCCGGAGCCTTCTCTGCAGCGCTCACCATTCGATACGCGCCGGCCGCCACGATCACCACTGCCGCCACCAACAGGATCATCACCATCATTCGCGTGCCCCCAAACTCAAACTCCCTTGTTTTCATGGTCTCATTCTCCCTCTCGCCCCGGCCAGTATGCTCCTCCTCACCCTGCTAATCAAAATCCCGTTCCGCCATTAACGTCTCCGTGCCCTGTTGCCGATGAACAAATTGAGCACGACCCTGTTGTCGCCGCGAGAGGGGCCGGTACCGCTCGACGAGTGGCTTGGCTGGAGTTCCCCGCCGTATTCGTGGAATGCCGTGCAGCCTTGGCCACACGCGCTCGTCCGCGGCTTCTGTCTTCAGTTTTGGCAGATCTCCGCGGCGGCGAACCGCATCGGGAGCGAAACAGTGAGGAAACTAAAGATTCTAATCGTGGATGACTCAGCCGTTATGCGCAAGATCGTCGAACGCGCGCTCCGCCAGGCCGGCCTCGAAATCGGCGAGGTTCTGGAGGCCAGCAACGGCGCCGAGGCTCTCGTCGAAGTTCAAAAGGGCTCGCTCGACATAATCCTCAGCGACATCAATATGCCGGTAATGGACGGCCTCGAGTTCCTGAAAAGCCTCGCCACCGTCGAAGCCGCCAAAGGCGTGCCCGTCATTATGATTACCACCGAGGGCAGCGAGGCTCGCGTCGTCGAAGCTCTCTCCGCTGGCGCCAAGGGTTATCTCCGCAAACCTTTCACACCCGACCAAGTCAAGGAGCGCGTCAGTCCGCTCCTGGTAGGTGTCTCTTGACCACTATGCTCAATTCCGCCGCGCAAAAACGAGTTCCGCTCGACCCCAGCTGGAAACCCGTTCTGGAATGTGCCGCGCTGGAGGTCTTCGAAATGATGGCCGGCGCTCGTTTGACGGCCTTCGTCCCGCCCGCGTCCAACCCCTCAGATGAGTCAGTTCTAGCTCCTACGAGCGGTCAAACCGCCATGGTGGGCATGGCGGGCGCTCTCTGCGGAATGACGAGCATTAGCTGCTCGGCCGAAACTGCTATCAAGCTCGCTTCCAAAATGGCAGGTGACGAAGCCGCCAAAGATCCCGCCATCGTCAGCGACGCCATGGGCGAGCTCTGCAACATGGTCGCCGGAAACTTCAAAGCCAAAATCACCTCTCTCGCCGACCACTGCATGCTTTCCGTCCCCACCGTAATCAGTGGCGATAACTACGTAATGCAAGCGGCCGAACCCAGCGAAGTACTCCGGGTCGCCTTGGACTTCAACAGCTCCCCCATCTGGGTCTCCCTTATCACCCAATCCTGAGCCGCAAGACTCCCTTCGGAAATCTTCCGCCACCCGCTCTGCGTGTGCTGTTTTGGACAGCTTTATGCCAACGTTGAGGGCAACCTGAACTCCCCCTTCCGTGTTCAATCCCTGTTTTGCCGGAGGATCCATGTTCACGCACGACCGAACGACGCCTCGCTTTGATCTCAGCATCCCCGTCAGAGTTCGCAGGCTCGACGAAAGTGGTTCGACGGAATATACGGTTGAAACCTCCAACCTATCCGAGGGCGGCATGTACTTTTCCAGCGACATTCAGCTCGAAATGGACACACCTGTTCGGGCCTATCTGGTTATGCCGGAGCAGATTTTCGGCATGCCTCTCGTACGGTGGTGCTGCGACGGGAGGGTCGTCCGTCTCGATCCAAGCGACCCTCCGGGGAGCAGGTTGGGAGTCGGAATTGCGTTTCACACCTACGCAGTGCTAACTGCGGGGAAGCTGGAATCGACCGACGAGGGCAGGTCATTGCGTTACTAGCCAAGCTCCGCGCGTTGAAAATGCCGCCCGCCGAAACCTTGTGGTTCAACGCCTCGTTATCATCCACGTTCCCTTACTCGGCTGCACCGGACATTCCAGAGGCATGAGATGACGATTGAAGAATTGCAGACCGATGTTTGCGGATAATGCGGAGCTGAGGTTGACTCTGGCCGGCGAGTTGATTTCACGCTTAAAGATGGAAGGAGAGTCTGCGAATCTTGCATCGTGAAAGAAACTCGGCGACCAGAAGGCGCTTGGCCAACCTAACCGATCCATTAGCTGGCGATCCTGTTTGCCTGATGGGGCCGTCTCGGTGAATGCGCTCGACTGCGAGCATGAGTAGTCGGCCTCAGCAAACGGCCGGGCGGGGAAAATTCGCACTCCATAGCCACAGGCTGAATTGCCCGCAGAAGGCCGACGGCTTCGGCAATGTGAGCTTCGGCCAGGAGAATTTGAGCGATCGACCGCGGGGTGCCTGAGCGTTCCACGCGACGCCGGAGATCTGCAATTAGCTCCGTTAGGCCGTGTGTTGCGAGTCGAATGAAGAAGTCCTCGTCGGTTGGCGCAGTGGGGACGCGCCGCACGACTGCAGGGTTTGGCATCAGCAGCCTCCTTACCTCGCCATCGGCAGGAGTAACGGTCGCCTTGAGCGGCTGTGAGTGCCCGGGACGCGAACGAAAAGAAACCTGCGATCTAAGGTTTACTGACGTTAGAGCGGAGCTGTCAGGAGTCTGACGGATGCCCTCGGGAGTCTCAGTAATACTAGAACTGTGCTCGAATCGTCAATTCGTATTGACCGCAGTGCGCATCGGCATTAATACCGAGCCGCGGTACGGATCGAATCGCAACATTCGCAAGTTCCCTCGAACAACTTAATCTTTCTGTTCCGACACGGCCTTGGATAACTCCTCCAATGCTCCGTCGAGAAGACCAGACGCCATAATCAAGCGGGAACTTGCCTTCGAACTGCGGCCGTGCTCGATCATCCCGCTCAGGTCTGATTTTAGTACGCGAATTCTCTGGACAAGTTCGGCGAGGCGCGTTGCATCTGGATAAGGTCTGGAGTCCACCATGCTGGTCTGGTCACCCTTCTGCCTTTGGCATAGTTTTATTTTGTAGCTACCCTCGCCAGTCTGGGTTTCTTCGAGCGTTGAGTCTCGCCGAACAGACTGGAGTTCCGGAGCGATGCGTCGCAGATGGAATTTGTAAATCGCGAGCTATTTCCAGGATTGACGGTTACGGCGCTTGGATTCGCGCCTGGACCAAAAGAGCATCGGACTACGTGCGGAGGACGGAGTATGGCGCGGGAGGTTTTGAGGGAGCCGAGGCTACCTCTTGGAACGGGCTCAGGTGCGAAAAAAGTAAGGCGGTCGCGATAGAGCTGCGATCGTTTTCAGCCACCGGACGGCGCCTGCTCGCGTGCACAAGAACATGCAAGGCCAACGACTTGGTTCGAACGACTGTAAAATCGTTCGTGGCGTTGTCGGTGAGGGACAGAAGCTCAGGAAATTCGCCGGCTACAATTGCGCACACCAGTAGGCAGATCACCGCTACAAGAAGCATCTTGACGATCTTTGTTCGGTCGCGCGCCATTGTGAAACCCGCGGCATCATACACCTCCTGGAAAGAATAGTAATCGCTAAAAACGAAAATAGCCGGACTCATGGTAACACGGAAGTAAACAGCATCATCGGCGCGGCTGAGGGTGTGGCTGGAATACAGAAAAACGCCCTTCGACTCGCCCAGACTTCGAACTCGCTCAGGGCAAAATTTCTCTTCGCGAGATTTATGGAGGCGGGGGGCTGAACTTCGTCGCCGACGCTGGGTCCGAACTGTATCGCACACGCGAAACAGTGGATCGTCCGGAAATTCAGGCGTGCGAGGTTGCGGCGCTTGGAACCAATTCCGGGCCGGACGCGCCAGCCAGCGCCGTAAAGAAATTGACGCTGACGGTCGCCAGCTCCGAAGCAGGGAATTTCGCGTGGTAACGGTCGTCCGCCTGGAGCCCCGCTTCCCGCGCGCATTCGAGAAAAATCGGCAACTCCACCAAATACTGATCGGAAAAACCGTGTGTGCCGTCGTAGGCCACCACCGGCGTCTGGCGCAGGTTCGCTGCCGCAAGTTCCGGCGGCAAGGTGTGCAGCTCCAGCACCAGCAGTCCGAACCGCCCCACGTATGGCGCCCACCGTCGCAGATATCGCACTAAATTTTCTTCCAGTTCGTCCGCGGGAATTTCTTCGCCCAAATAAGCGAAGGCGCCCGTGGATTTCCCGCGCCGGCTGCCGCGCACATAATTGGCCGGCGCCGAATACGGCCGATTGTGATCGAGAAACGAACGCACGTGCAGCAAATCGTGCACGTCCAATCCCAGCGCTTCCAGATCGCTCCCCAATTGCGCGGGACGATTGATATCCCCTGCAATCACATGGCACACCGGCACTTCGGCTTTGCGCAAATGCTGTTTCGCCACACGCCGCGCGACCTTATTGAAGTCAGCGCCCACCATCACCAGCGGATGCTGCTCCAACACTTTGCCGCGCGCGGTCTTCTGCTTCACCACTTCGTACAAATGCTCCAGAAAAGTTCCATCGCCGCAGCCCATATCGCAAACCCCCTGCGGCTGCCGCGCCAGCGGGCGGTTGAAAATCTCGATAATGATCTCGTCCACTTTCTTGAAATAAGTCTTGTGCGCCCCTCCGCTGCCCCACACGTTCATCCCGCGATTCACCAGCAGCTCCACGCCGCTTTCATCCACCCGCGGCGCGCGAGCGTTTCCAAATAGCAGCGTGGGCAGCGCATTGAACATTGGCAAGTACGAGACTGTCACTCCATACGAAGACGCAATCTGCGCCGCATAAAGGCCACGCGAGGTCAGCCGCACGCTGTCTCCTTCGCGCACCAGCCAATCTTGCGAGGCCAACAGATCGAACAAACAATTCAAGCTCGCCTGATTCCCAGCAAGCGTGCGCGTTTCCACTGGACCTTGTTCCAACCGCGTCAGCACGCCGCCGCGCGCCAGCGCCACCATCGCCGGTCCAATCAACACGCCATCCAGATGGCCGCGAATGCTCTCGATCACCTTCGCCGCGAGCACATCATCCTGCGGCGCAGCGAGCCAGCGTTCCTTCGCGCGCTGCGCCAACGCTTGCAGGGAAGGAAGGACCGGACCATCGAGCTTGCCGTAAAGAAAATCCTCGAGGAACAGTGCTTTGGGTAAAAACGAAATCACTTCGTGGTAAAGCGGCGCCGCGAGTCGCACGCCCACGACGCCCTCGGGCGTAAACGCATATCGCAGCGACCCGTCGCTCGTTTCCGCGGGCTGTCGCAGCCAACCACAAGAAGTCAGCAGGCGAAGCGCGACCCGCAAGTAACCGCGATTCGCGTGAGTGTGCGCGGCGATTTCGTCCAATGTAATCGCCGCCGCAGGAGAGTCGAAAAGCCGGAACACGCCGCGATCGGCCAGCGCCGCCACGGTGGGCGCCAGGGCAATTCCCGACAGGTGATTGAAGATGGTCGCTCGGACGGCTGCTTTTTCGTCTTCCACCGCCAACGCTCCAACCTTGCAAATAATCCCGGCCCTCGAAGTAGGAATCTCCTACTCGCGCCCTTCGAACAAATCTCTCCCCTCGACCAAGGCCCGCATCTTGCGGTCCACCACGCTGCGCTGCAGCATCCAGAATCCACAGTCTGGATGAACGTAATGCAGCCGCTCCGCTCCAATCGTCTTCGCGATTTTTTCAATGCGCGAAGCGATCAGCTCGCGCGATTCCACCTCGTTATCCTTAATATCAATCACGCCGATTCCCAGCCCGATCTTGGGATCCAAGTCGTTGAATGCGGACAACTCCTCATAACCCCGCCGCGCAAATTCCAACACGAGATGGTCGGCTTCGAGCGAATTCAAGAACGGAATCAAATCGCGCCAGAACCCGCGCAGCATTGGCTGGCCGCCGTAATTCCCGAAGCAAATGTGCACAGCTTTTTCGTTCAAGATGCCGCCGAGCGCGTGATTGATCGCTTCCGCGGCCCATGCCGCGTCCTGTGGAAAGCCCACGATGCTCGCTTCGTCCAGCTGCACAGTGTCTGCTTCGATCAATTGCAGCTGGCGCCGCAGAATATCCGCCATGTCCATGGCCAGCTCGGCCGTATCTTTATAAAAGCAATTCGTCAGCAAGCGGGAGAGCATGTGCGGCCCGGTGCAGGTAAACTTCAGTGGCGATTTCGTCAGCACGCGTGAGAATTCGTAGTCGCGCGGCAAATTCAAGGTGCCTTCGCCAATTCGCTCCACCACCATCCCGGCGGTGAGCAGCCGAAAGCCCGAAGCGCGGTCCGCGCGGAAGCGGTCAAAATCCGAAAGCGAAAAATGTTTGCGGATGCCTTCCATCTGCGAAACAAAATAATCAATCATCCCGTTGGTTTCCGGATGACTCGGATCGAAACGCATCAATTCGCCATCAGAAATTAAATCCAGCCCCGCCAGCTCCTGCGTCTTCAGCACGGACATCACCGCGTCGCGCAGCACCAGCCGCGAAGTATTTCCCACCAGCCACGATGGAACCGGATAACTTCCCACCACAGTTGTCTTGATTCGCGGATTCACGCGGTCTCCTCCCGTCCGGCGGACGGTGCGAGCGAAAGTGTTGCGCCCGATGAAACCGATGATACGCCCGATGACGCCACCGTTGCTGCCCTGGCCCCTGCGCCACTGATCACTGTTCTGGTCACTGCCTCATTCGCCACGCTTAACACTTCGCTTGGCCCTCTTGCCGACAGCGCGACACGCAAAAAACGGGCGAACATCGGCCAAAGCGATTGCCCCTCAAGCACGCCGATGTATACTGGCCCGGCGAACGGCGCACACGCGCGCGCTTTGCGGTTTGCACCCCGCGCCCACCCAAGTCCGGAGGACCACATGGCTATCGTTGATGCGAACAGCAGTTTGGCCTCAGTCATACAGCAATACGGCCGTCCCGATATTCATATTGGCGCGAGCGAAGACGAATCTCCCTACGTGCCGTTCAAGGAAAATGTTTTTATCCGCCATCTCGCCTTCGATGTGCGCACCAACTCTTTTGCCAATATTCTCTGGGTGAAAAAAGGAGGAATGCTCGGCCGCCACCGCCATCGCGGGCCTATCTCCGCCTGCACGCTGGAAGGGAGCTGGCGCTATCTGGAATACGATTGGGTCGCGCGGCCCGGCAGTTACGTCCGCGAAAATCCCGGCGTGATTCATACCCTGGTTTCCGACGATCCCAACGGCATGAAAACGATTTTCTTCTTGAATGGCTCCCTGGAATTTTACGACGACAACGATGTGCTGCTCGACACCCTCGACGTTTTCTGGTTCATTGACCATTATTTGAGTCATTGCCGAGCCCACGGCCTGAAAATTAACGAGAAACTCTGGATCTGACCCAGCACTGAATTCAGCGCCAAAGCGCCACGCATGGGCATTCTTACCTTTTATTTCGTGTTTCATATTGTGAAAACATCTTTCATATTGACACTTTTCGGATTCTATCTACAATGCCGCAAGGGTCAAGAATAAAGTGCCACGATAGGCGCGAAGCCAACGCGCGCGCCTTTGCTTTGCCTTTGTAGCGGCCGGTTCAGGTACATCGAACCGGGCAGCCGTTGCTTTGTTGCAGTTGCTTTTGATTTCGGGGGTCTCGTGCCAATCATTCCACCATCTGCAAAAAAACGCGCGCGCATCCAGCAAATCGCCGCGCCCGGTTCCAGCAAATCGCTGCAAAAAGCCCTGCGCATTCTGTTGCACCTGGGTCAGAACGGCCCCGAGCTCGGCGTCACACAACTAGCCGAGGCCCTCAGCCTGGACAAAGCCACGGTCCACCGCCTGCTCAACGCCATGGAAAAATTCGGAATGATCGAACGTAACGCGGACAACGAACGCTACCGCCTCGGTCTGAAGCTCCACGAACTCGGCAACAAAGCCGTCGAATCGCGCACCCTACAAACCGAAGCCCACCGCTTTCTCCTTGAAATGTCTCGCCGCTCGCACGAAACCGTCAGCCTTGCAGTGCCCGGCGCGGGAGGCATCCTCTGTCTGGACCGCGTGAACTCTCCGCACACCGTGATCACCGTGCGCACCAATGTGGGCGCGCACTTTCCCGCACACTGCACAGCGGTGGGCAAAGCCGTCCTCGCGTTTTTGCCCGATCAGGAAGTGAACGCGCTGCTGTTGCGCAATGGACTGACGCGCTTCACTCCTTCCACGTTCACGCGAGCGTCTGATCTGAAAGAAAACCTGCGCCAAATACGCCAGCGTGGATACGCCATGGATAATCAGGAGCTCGAAAGGGGATTGAGCGGCGTCGCAGCGCCGGTTCTGCTGGCCGAAAACCGCGTGGTCGCGGCGGTGGGAATCGCCGGTCCCACACTGCGCTTTCGCGGCAAAGAGCTCGCGCAAAAAATCGCTCTGGTGCGCGAAGTTGCCGCGAAACTTTCCGTCAGCCTCGGCGGCGCGCCTTCCTTGTCGCGAGCATCATGAGCGCAGCACCGCAAGACCAATAAAGGAGCGCACCTATGTCCGCACCATACCGAGCCGATCACGTCGGCAGTTTTCTGCGCCCGCCTGAGCTATTGGAAGCGCGCCGCAGCGCCGCGCAAGATCCCGAACGCCTGCACGCCATCGAAGATCGCGACATCGAGCGCGTTCTAGCCAAGCAAAAGGAACTCGGCTTCGAAATTTTCACCGACGGTGAATTCCGTCGCCGCAATTTCATGAGCGATTTCACCGACGCAGTCGAAGGTTTCGATCTGGGAGACGCCGTCGCGCGGTCTTGGAAAGCCGGCCAGGAAAAAGAAGCCCCCGTCAGCAGCGTCACCGGCATCGTCACCAGAAAACTCCGCGCCGTCGAGCCCCTCACCGGCCGCGAGCTGCCCTTCCTCAAAAAACACAGCCCCGGCAACATCAAAATGACGCTGCCCAGCGCCACGCAATTTCCCGCCATCTCCTTCAAACGCGGCGTCACCGACAAAGTTTACCGAGATCATTCCGAATTGCTCTGGGACATCGTCGCCATCATGAAAACGGAACTGGCCAGGCTCTCCGCCGAAGGCGTGAAGTACATTCAGATTGACGCGCCGCGCTACAGCTATTTCATGGACCCCAAATGGCGCGAGTGGATTCGCACCGAGATGAATATCGCGCCGGACGCGCTGCTCGATGAATCCATCCGCGCGGACAACGCCTGTTTTGCCGCCGCCAAACGCCCCGGCGTCACGCTGGCTATGCACCTCTGCCGCGGCAATAATCGCAGCCACTGGTACGCCGAAGGCGGTTACGATGCCATCGCCGAAAAGCTTTTCGCCACGATGGCCGTGGATCGTTTCCTGCTGGAATACGATGACGATCGTTCCGGAACGTTCGAACCGCTGCGGCTGGTCCCGCGCGATAAGACCGTCGTCCTCGGCCTGATCAGCTCGAAAAAACCGCAGCTGGAAATCGCGGATGACATCGCACGCAGAATCCACGAAGCCGCGCGCTTTTTCCCGCTGGAAAATCTCGCGCTCAGCCCGCAATGCGGCTTCGCCTCCACCATGGAAGGCAATCTTCTCACCGAAGAAGAACAGTGGGCCAAGCTGCGCCTTGTTGCCGACGTTGCTCGCCGCGTCTGGAGCTAAAACGGCACCACGATGCGAAGAACTGCGTGGCTTGACATTCGCAAACTGGAGGAGAAGAATCCACACGAAGTAAATCGTACAAATGCGCAATAAACGCGCATTGTGTGCTCGCAGGCAATCTGCGGCATTCGACTCGCGATCCACGTTCGCAGAGGAAGGTGCATCAATGCTCTCCACTCCCTACATTGACGGGAAGGCCATCGCAGTTTCGCCCTCCGCGATGGCAGACGTTCTCAACCCCGCCAATCAGAAACCATTCGCTAAAATCTTCATGGCGCAGGAACAGCACATGCGCGCTGCGATTGATGCCGCGCACGCTGCAAAGGCGGCCTGGGGAAATTCGCCCGCCGCGCTGCGCGAAAAGATTCTTCATCGCGCTGCCGACGAACTGGAAGCAGCCACCACCGAGATGGTCGATTTGCTAATCGGCGAGGGCGGCTCCACGTTCGGCAAAGCCCATTTCGAGGTGCCATTTGCTGCGAATATGCTGCGCTCCATCGCGGGAGAAGCGCGGCGAGTGCAAGGCGACGTTTTTCCCTCCGACGTTTCCGGATTGCTCTCGCTTGCGATCCGCCGCCCGCTCGGAGTCGTCGCGGGTATCTCCCCATTCAATTTTCCGGTGGTGCTTGCGCTAAAAAAAGTCGCGTTCGCTCTGGCCACCGGTAACACTTTCGTCCTGAAGCCGTCCGAAGAAACTTCGCTGGTGGGCTTGAAGCTCGCTGAAATATTTGAGAGGGCCGGCCTGCCTCCGGGCGTGCTCAACGTCGTGCCGGGCGACGGTCCCACGCTCGCCCGCGTGCTGTTCGATGATCCCCGTGTGAAATTGATTTCTTTCACCGGATCCACAGCTGTCGGCCGACACATCGCCGTCGAATGCGCCAAGAAAGGCAAGCGCGTAATTCTGGAAATGGGCGGCAAAAGCCCGCTCGTCGTCCTGAAAGATGCGGACGTGGATTACGCCGTGGACACCGCCTGCTTCGGCATCTTCATTCACCAGGGACAAATCTGCATGGCCGGCTCGCGCATCATCGTCGAAGCGCCGATTTATGAAACTTTTCTGCAGCGTTTCGCTGCCAAAGCAAAAACTCTGCAGGTCGGCGATCCGCGCGACCCGCACACAGTCATCGGCCCGCTGATCCGTTCCTCGCAATGCCAGATGATTGACCGCAAAATCAAGGAAGCCGTCGCTGCCGGCGCGCGCGTCCTCACCGGCGGTACCTACGAAGGCAATTTTTATCAGCCGACCGTCGTTGCGGACGTCACTCCCAGCATGGCTGCCTTCCGCGACGAGCTTTTTGGCCCGATCGCGGCCGTCAGCCGCGCGGACGACGCCGACCACGCGCTCGCGCTCGCCAATAATTCATCCTACGGCCTTTCGTCCGCCGTGCTCACCAATGATCTGCAACTCGCGATGCGTTTTGCGCTCGAACTCGAAGCCGGCATGGTGCACCTCAACGGCCCCACCGTGCACGATGAGCCCACAGTTCCATTCGGCGGCGTGAAAGATTCAGGCAGCGGCCGCGAGGGTGGCCGCTGGTCGGTGGAAGAAATGACCGAAGTGAAGTGGGTAACAATTCAAATGGGCCGCCGCCACTATCCGTTTTAAGAATAATGTTCTGCGGGCTTGCAACAAAGCGAAAATCTTGACGGGTGGGAACCAATGTCAGGATTTCCGCTCACGAAAAAATCAGTTGCGAAGCGCAGCCCATGCCGATCATCCGGTCGTAAATTAAATCCAGGGTCATACGAATCGGCGTGAGCCCGCTGCGCTGTTGACGAATCAGCTCGTGTCGCGCGGCGAAAGGGATCGGGTGGGTGAATCCTTCCAGCGCCGCGGAATCGCCGTGGTGCACCAACTCTGCCACCGCTTCGCGCAATGATACCAGGGTCGCCCCGTCTCTACCCGAAGTTTGTGGTTCGGATCCCTGACCCGCCATTTGCCTTCGCGAATTCAGGCAGGCGCCTTAGTTCTTGTCGAGGCCGATTATCGAAATAGCGTGCGCCTATCGCCCAATTAATGTATCCTGCGCCGTTTCCATGCCATAGTGCAGGAGAGCTTCGGTGTCTCGCCCCACTACTCACAAATCCGTCAAACGCACGAATCGCCCCGCCCCATCGACGACTCCCGCAGTTTCCGCCGCCGCGCCGCCCACTCCCTCGGCGCAAATTGATGCGCTCACCGGCGATCCCGATTTCATGACGTCGCTCGCTCGCGGCCTCGCCGTGATCCAGGCCTTCTCCCAGAAAAAACGCCAGCTTACCATCTCGCAAGTCAGCAACAAAACCGGCTTTTCGCGCGCCGCCGTCCGCCGCTGCCTTTACACTCTCGCCAAGCTCGGTTTCGCCGGCTCCGACGACAATCGCCATTTTTTTCTGCAGCCGCGCGTTTTAGCGCTGGGCCATTCCTATATTTCTTCCATGCCGCTCGCCACCGCCGCGCATCCCATCCTCGAACGCTTCAGCCGCATCATGCACGAGTCCTGCTCCATCGCCACTCTCGATGGCCTCGATGTCGTTTACGTCGCGCGCGCCAACGTCACGCGCATCATGGCCATTGACCTCGGCGTCGGCAGCCGCTTGCCGGCCTTCTGCACGTCCATGGGCCGTGTGCTCCTTGCGAATCTGCCGCCCGAGGAGCTGGAATCCTTTCTCGCGCGCATCGAATTTACGCGTTATACCGACCGCACCATCGTCACTGCCGATAAACTCCGCCCGATTCTGCGCACCGTTCTGCGCAACGGCTACGCCATCGTGGATCAGGAACTCGAACTCGGCCTCCGCTCCATGGCCGTGCCCATTCAAAGTCCCAGCGGTCAGGTAGTCGCCGCGGTCAACGTCGGCGCCCATGCGCAGCGCGTTTCCAATCAGGAGATGCTCAACAAATTCCTGCCCCACCTGCGCGCCGCAGCACAGGAACTTTGCATGTTGTTGCGGTGATGAACGCAACAATGATCGAGCCGATGCTTGCACCGGGCAAAAAATGAGCATGGACGCCATAGACTATTCGCGGCGCTACGAAAACACCCTCGTAGCCATTCTGTTCTTTTCCTGGGGCACGGTCTTCCTCGACCGCATGTCGCTGCTCTACCTCTCTCCCTACATCCGTCCTGAATTCCATATCACGCACGAGCAAGTCGCGATGTTGGCCTCCATCCTCGCCATGACCTGGGCCGTTTCCACCTTATTTTTCGGCGCACTCTCCGATCGCTTCGGCCGCCGCAAAATCCTCATTCCTGCGGTCTTCGCTTTTTCGCTTTTGTCCTGGCTCTCCGGCGTGGCGCACACTTTTCACCAGCTTCTTCTCGTGCGCGCGCTGATGGGCATCGCCGAAGGCCCCTGCTGGTCCATCATGACCGCGTTAATCGAAGAATCTTCCACGCCCAGCCGCCGCGGACGCAACATCGGTATCGTCGTCAGCGCCGGCGCACTGGTCGGTCTCGCCGTTGCGCCAATCCTCACGACGCAGGTGGCTGCGCGCTTCGGCTGGCGCTGGGCCTTTTTCGTGTGCGGCGTGCCGGGAATTTTGATGGGCCTGCTGATGTGGAAATTCGTGAAGGAGCCACCGAAAAAAACTGGCGCGGACGGCGAGCGCCTCCACCAACCCCGAATCCGCGATTACTTCAGCATCCTGCGCTATCGCAACGTGTGGCTCTGCTGCATCGGCGCTGCAGGTTTCATCTCCTGGCTATTTTTGTCGAACGTCTTCGCGCCGCTCTACATCACCGAAGTCGCGCATCAGGCACCCACCACCGCCGGATTTCTGCTTGGCGCGACGGGCCTCGGCAGCTTCATCCTCGGCTTTATGCTTCCCGCGCTGTCCGATCGCCTGGGACGCAAGCCCGTCCTGCTCGCCATGGCCGCGATGTCCACTCTGGTCCCGCTTGTGCTCTTGATCCAACCGCTGTACGCCTATCCGTGGATTCTGGCGGCGATTTTATTTCTCACCAACGCGGGGCAGGGCATGCCCACTCTAACCATGGTGTTGATTCCCACCGAAAGTGTCCCGCCGCAATTCGCTGCCACGTCCATCGGTCTTGCCACGCTCGTCGGCGAAGTTTTCGGCGCGACGATCGCACCCACTCTGGGTGGCGCGCTGGCAGAAAAACACGGACTCGGAATCACCCTGCTGATGTCCGCAGGTGGTGCAGGGCTTTTATTCCTGGTGGCGTTGTTCCTGAAAGAGACCGCCAACGTTAGACACGGCACCGCGCATTCGCAACCCGTCTCCGAACCGCTCCACTAAAGCGCTGCAAAAAATGCAATCGATGGATTGTTTCGACCAGCAAGCCGATGTGACGCCGGTTCGCGCAGCCCTCGTTGACGGCGACCGTCGTTACTCGTACGCCGAACCAGGCAGAGCCAGCCCATCACCCGCGCCGTCCGCTTGCGATTTGCCGGCGCTACGGTTTAGACCCGCGCGCACGTCCATCGCCATTCGCACTCTCCTTCAAGCTCTCATTGGCCCGAAAAATCACGTAAGCGCGAATCGCAGCCGCATCGCCGCGCGAAATCTCTTTCGCAAAAGAAACCATCCCATTCTCACGCAAGAGTCCACCCAGCACGACGCTAAACCACTGATCATTCGTCAAAGTGTTTGAATAACGTAGGTCCGGCAAAACCCCTCCACTCACCGCCACATCTCCATGACAATTTCCACAGAATCTCTGATACAGCGCCTCGCCCCGACGCACCGTCCTCGCATCAGCCACCGCCGCCGGGGGATGCAAGACTTCCGGTTCCATCTCCGGCAACCCCGGCAAAACCGTCTTCCCACCCAGCTTGAACGCCAACATGCGCGACACATTTCGCACGCGCCCCGATTTCAAAGCCAGTTCGCCGGCAGCCAAAGGAAAAACTCCGCCCCATCCCGCCAAAATCGCGACATACTGCTCGCCATTCACCATGTAAGTGATCGGCCCCGCGATCGCGCCCGTCTGTATCGCGTAAGACCACTCCTTCGCGCCCGTATCCGCGCGATACGCTTCGAAATTTCCTTTCGCCGTCCCCTCGAACACCAGATTGCCCGCCGTCGCGACTACTCCGCCATTCCATGCTTCCGGACGATCCACGTCCCACGCCTGTTTCTGCTGAATCGGGTCCCAGGCCACCAGCCGCCCGCGCACGCTGGCCATGATTGCCTTTTTGGTCTGTGGATTCTGCGGCATCCCTGCGGCGGCGAAGTCCGTTCCCGTATCGAATGCAAAATTCTTAGCGTGAAAATCGGTGTCCGACTTATACCCGAATCCCGCATCCTGAATCGGAATGTAAACCAATCCGGTCACGGGGCTGTACGACATCGGCTGCCAGCTATGCGCGCCCAAGGGCCCGGGAATTATCACTTCCGGATTGCGTCCCGGATAACGCGCCACGGTCGTCTCGATCGGGCGCCCGGTTTTCATATCCACTCCGCTGGCCCAGGTGATATGCGTATAGGGCGCGGCAGAAATCAGCGCTCCCGACGCGCGGTCCAGTACATAAAAAATTCCGTTCTTGGGCGCGTGCAACAAGACTTTCCGCGGCTTTTCTTCGATCGTCAGATCCGCCAAAATCATTTGCCCGTCGGAATCGTAATCCCACGCCTCGTCCGGATTTTCCTGGTAGTGCCACACGTATTCGCCGGTCTCTGGCCGCAGCGCCACAATCGAGCACGTGAATAAATTATCGCCGCCGCGCGGGCTGCGAATGCGCGGATTCCACGGCCCGCCATTGCCCACTCCAATAAAAAGCAGATCCAGCTCCGGATCGTACACAATCGAATCCCACACGGTTCCGCCGCCTCCGTATTTCCACCACTCTCCGGTCCAGGTATTCGCCGCCTTCGCCAGGATCGGATTCTCGAATGGTTTCGTGGGATCCCCCGGCACCGTGTAAAATCGCCACGCCATCTCGCCCGTTTCCGCGTCGTACGCCGAAACGTACCCGCGCACGCCCAACTCCGCGCCGCCGTTCCCGATGATCACTTTGCCTTTTACCACGCGCGGCGCCCCCGTAATCGTGTAGCGAAACTTACGGTCAATCGTGAGCATCTGCCACACCCGCCTTCCCGTCGTCGCATCCAACGCTATGAGCCGTCCATCGAGCGTTCCGAAAAATACTTTGCCGCCCCACACGGCCACGCCACGATTCACCACGTCGCAACAAGCATTCACGGCCCACTCCGGATTCACTTTCGGGTCGTAAGACCACACGGGCGCGCCCGTCGCCGCGTTCAACGCGAAAACTTTGCTCCACGCCGTCGTGAAATACATCACCCCGTCCACCACGATCGGTGTCGCCTCCTGTCCGCGCCGCGTGTCCAGGTCGTAAAACCACGTTAATCCCAGCTGGCCGACGTTCTGATCGTTCACTAATTTCAATGGGCTGAAGCGCTGCTCGTTGTAAGTCCTCCCATGTACCAGCCAATTTCCCGGCTCGCGGTCCGCGCGCAGCACACGCGCTTCATTCACCCCCTGCCCAGCGCTCGCCGCGCCAGAAATTTCATCCTGCCCGCTGCGTGAAACACTTCCGCCGCAGCCGGCGCTGCAAATCGCCGCCACGCTCAGCGCCATCGCCAGCGCAGCGAAAGCCCCCGCCCGCAGCGAATCCTTTTCAGTGTTCAAATTTGCTCCCGCACCCACATCATCGGCCCGCGCCCCGCTTCGATACTGCTTTGCGCCGTGCAAGTCAAGCCAGCATCCCGCGCCCTTGAGGGCGATATTCGCACAAGCGCTCGATTAAAGGCTTGACAAACCCACACCGTGGCGTTAAACGTTCTGCCCATAAAGGGTGTGGATGCGGACTATCCAGCTCACAAATGGTGTCCGCTCAAGGGGGGAACCATGGGCGCACGTCCGGCGCTGCTCGCGGTCCTTGTTCTCGCACTTCTCGCTTGCTCCGGCCGCGCGTTCGCGCAAATCACCGTCGCGCAACTAAATGGCTCCGTACACGACGAGAGCGGCGGCACGGTAAAGAACGCCACCCTCACCCTGCGCGACACCGCCACCAACGCCGTCTATCGCACCACCTCCAACGATTCCGGCCTCTATGTAATTCCGAACCTACCGCCCGGCACCTACGAATTGACCGTCGCCTTCACCGGTTTCGCGACCACCGTTGATAAAGGCATCGTCCTTACCGTCGGCCAGACCGCCACCGTGGACTTCAATTTGAAAGTGGCGACACAAAGCGAACAGGTCGTAGTGACCACCGAAGTTCCGCCCATCGAGCCGACCAAAACAGAAATCAGTCAGGTGATTGACACCCAACAGATTCAAGACCTGCCCATCAGCGGACGCCAATTCACCGATTTCGCTCTCCTCACTGCCGGCGTCGCCACGGGTCGCAGCAGCTTGCAGTCCACCATCACCGAATTTGAAACCACTCGCATCTCCTTCGCTGGCATGCGCGACTTCAGCAACATGATCACGGTGGACGGCGCGGACAACGTCAACACCGCCACCGGTTCGCAGCGCTCCACTCCGCCGCAGGAATCGGTACAGGAATTTCGCGTAGTCAACAACGCCTTCGGCGCCGAGTACGGACGCGCCCTTGGCGGCATCGTCAACATTGTCACCAAATCCGGCAGTAACGACCTTCACGGTTCGATCTACGACTACCTGCAGAACAATGCCACCGACGCGCGCTCTCTCCTCCAGCCCGCGCCCGATCAATACGTGCTGCGCCAAAATCAGTACGGCGCCGCGCTAGGCGGCCCAATCAAAAGGGACAAGATTTTCTTCTTCACCAATTACGAAGGCCAGCGCCGCGCCGAATCGCCCACCTACCCCGGAGTGCTCTATCAAAATATAGGCCTGGTAGACGACGCGAAGGCAGCCCTGGGAATCGCCCCGGAAGGTTGCACCATGGCCATAGCGAGTTGCACCCTGTCGCCTCTGCAATATCTAAATTCTGTTTTGAAGACGAAAAACAACGACTACGGCATCGCCAAACTCGACTACCAGCTGAACGCCAATAATCACCTGTCTCTCCGTTACAACGTCGAAGACGGCCGCGACTTGAATGAGCTCGTAGGCAGCACACTGGACGGCGGCGGCATCGGCGCACCCAGCAGCGGACACAATCTCTTCCTGCGCGATCAATCCCTGGTCGGCGATCTGGCCACCACCCTCAAACCTGACCTGGTAAACACATTTCTCGCTCAATACGGCCGCCGTCACTACAATTTCCCCGGCGTTACCGGCCAGCCGAACCTGGACATCCCCAATACGCTCCTGTTCGGCCATAACTTCGGCGTGCTCGACGCCATCTATGAGAGCCGTTTCCAAATCACCGATTCCCTGGCTTGGGTCAAGGGCAATCACGTTGCAAAGTTCGGCGTGGATGTGAACTACATCAACAATTTCGTCATCTGGCCGGGATTCACTCCCATGCGCATCGTCATGCCCGGCCTGAATTGCCTCGTGGATTTTGCCAACTTTGTCGATCCCACTGCGGGAATTGCTTCCAATCCCGCCGATGGTCCCTGCCCGACTGCCACAGCTCCGTACTTCCCCACGCAGCCCGGCGCTCCCTTCGGTCCCAACAATAACGATCAGCCCTTGAACGGCGTCCCGATTGTCTTCTGGGGCGCTCCCGTGGGCACTGTACAACCCGCTGCAAACGGCCAACTTCCAACTCCGCCGCCGATTCCCACGAATTGGCAGAACGCTTATTTGCCCACCGAAACCGTGAATTTTTCCGAAACTCTGGATCACTCCTACTACGGTTTCTACGCCCAGGATCAGTGGCGCATCAGACCCACGCTGACGATCAACTACGGTTTGCGCTACGACTTCGAAACAGGACTCTCTAAGCAGATCAATCCGCACTACAACGGCGTCCAGCCGCGCATCGGCCTGGCTTGGTCGCCCAACAATAAGACCGTGGTCCGCGCCGGCTTCGGCCTCTTCGACGACCGCTATAATTTGTCCTTCCTGTTCATCACCCAGCCGCAGCGCCCCGTAATTATTCCGGGTGAGACCTTGCCCGGAATTCGCCAGGGTGCCAATACCGCCACTTGGGTTTTGAATCAATTGACGCCGCAACCGCCGTCAGCGGGTCAACCATTGCCGGCAGCCGCCGCCGCTACCCTCGTGACCACCGGCCAAGTACCAGCTCAGTACATCACTGGTCCGTGCCCGCCTTCCTGCACCGCAGGCGCCGGCATGGTCCAACACGACAGCAAGATCCCTTACTCCGAACAAGCCAACCTGGAAATTGACCGCGAACTAGTGAGAGGTCTTACGGTCAGTGCCGGCTATCTCTGGGTCTCCGCCCACCATCTGGTGCGTGCTGAAAACCTCAACGTCTGCCCGCCGTTCGGTGCGCCAGCGGGCACCACCGTTCCCAGCGTCACTCCCGGCACCCCTGCTTGTCCGCCGGCAGAAGCGCCGCCCCCCGCGTGGCCCACCGGAAAAGCCTTCTTCTACAATCCCTTCAATCCCGGAGGCTCGCCCGCTTTCGGCAATGCGGGCCTGCTCTACTACACGGACAACACCGGCAATTCCAACTACAACGGGCTGACCTTGCAGCTGAACTATAGATTCAACAAAATTTTCACGCTGAACGCCAACTACACCTGGTCGCACACGTTCGACGATGGCACGTTCACAACCTTCGTCAGCACGCCCCAGGACCTCTACGATCGCCCACTGGAATACGCCAATTCCAACCAGGACGTTCGCCAGCGCTTCATCACCAACTTCAGTATCGAAGGCCCCAAGGACAGTTTCCTGCGCAATTTCACCTTCAGCAATATCGTCACGCTGCAGACTCCGCGACCCTTCACGCTATTCGTCGGCTTTGACGCCAATGGCGACACCAACCCCGTGACCGACCGCGTCGGCCTTTCGCCGCGCAATAGCTACTACGGCGACGACCTCTATTCTTGGGATCTGCGCGTCTCCCGCTACTTCCAATTTAGAGAACGCTACAGGCTTGATCTGATGGTGGATGCATTCAACGTCCTGAATCGCGCCAACGTCGACGAGGTCACCTCCGTCTACGGCGCGGCTGTCTTCTGCGGTCCGGTCCCGGGCCGCTACAACGACGCCGCCACGCGCGCGACCCAGGCCGCCGCAATCGCCTTCGACACAGGATCCGGTCCACCGACCTGCCCTCTCACGACCTTGGGGCCTGTCCCAGCGCCTCCAGTGCCCAGCGCCAGCTTCGGCAGCCCCAGAACCATGCTAAATCCGCGCCAGTTCCAATTCGCGGCCAAGTTCTCGTTCTGATCGCGGATCTCGAAAGCAACGGATCGAGAGCCTTTGTCGGTCGTGGCTGAAGCCACAATCTGGTCCCTTTTAAGGCCCGCGCGGCTCTAACCGGCGAGGCCGTGAATTTTGAGCTGGTGCAAGAGTGTCGCGTGTCGTCCCGAACGGAACCCCACCGTCCCGCGCGAGTATCGGAATCACCTTGCCTCCCGCGGCGTTTCAACCCGGTGCCGCACTCAGCGCGGATAATCTCACGCAATCGCTTCATAATATAATACTGGGGTTGCGGCCCGTGCTCGTCACAACGGTGGGCGATGTCCCGGCATCCACGGACATCAAGCTTCTGGCAAACGTAGGCGACGCGATCCGCCGCCAAGTACTCGAAATTCGTAGCCTGGTTTTTATGATTTTTTACCAAATGAAATGACCACCAAGCCTCAACTAAACGATCGCGTCCGCCCCGTCCGCCTGCGCAGCTCCGGTGCAACTCTGCACCAGCTCCCGGATGGAGCGATGCTGGTTCGCTCCGACGAACCCCTCGGCCCATACCCTCGAGTCCTAACCGATCGCCTCATCCACTGGGCAAAAATCTCGCCGCACAAAGTCTGCGTAGCCAAAAGGGAAGCGGACGGCGAATGGCGCAAGCTCACCTACGCCCAGGTTCTGCAAGCCGTAAACGCCATTGGCCAAGCCCTCCTCGATCGCGGCCTCTCCGAAAACTGCCCCGTCGCCATCCTCTCTGAAAACGATCTCGAACATTTCCTTCTCATGCTCGCCGGCCAGCATGTGGGCATCCCCACAGCCCATATTTCCCCGGTCTATTCCCTCGTTTCGCGCGACTTCGGAAAACTGCTCCACACCCTAGGCCTCCTCACGCCCGGCCTTGTCTTCGTCTCAAATGGCGAACGCTACGCTCGTGCCCTGGAAAAAGTAGTTCCGCCCACCACAGAAATCGTGGTTACCACCGCACCCCTGTCAGACAGAAAGACAACGCCGTTCGCCGAACTCATGACCACGAAGCCAACTTCCGCTGTGGAATCCGCCCACACGAAAATCCAGCCTGACGCCGTCGCAAAAATCCTCTTCACCTCCGGTTCCACTGGCATGCCCAAAGGCGTCATCAACACCCACCGCATGATCTGCTGCAACCAGCAAATGATCGCCCAGGTTTTCTGTTTCTTGCAGGACGAGCCGCCCGTTCTCCTTGACTGGCTTCCCTGGAACCACACCTTCGGCGGAAATCACAATACTGGCATCGCTCTTTACAACGGCGGCAGCTTCTATATAGATGACGGCAAGCCCGGCCCCTCGCTCATCGAAGAAACCATCCGCAACCTGCGCGAAATTTCCCCCACCGTCTATTTCAATGTCCCCAAAGGCTACGAAGACTTGTTGCCGGCACTCCGCTCCGATGCACAGATGCGCGAGAATTTCTTCCGCCACTTGCGCCTGCTCTTCTATGCCGGCGCAGGCCTGTCGCAACCGGTCTGGGACGCCTATCGCGATCTCGCCCTGCAAACCTGCGGCGAGCGCATCATCATGGTTACCGGCCTCGGCTCCACGGAAACCGCCCCCATGGCGATTCAAACCACGTGGGAAACGGATCAGGCAGGTGTGATCGGCATTCCGATTCCCGGCGTCGAAGCCAAGCTCGTTCCCCGCGGCGCGAAACTCGAAGCGCGCGTGCGCGGACCGAACATCACGCCGGGCTACTGGCGCCAGCCGGAATTAACCGCGGAGGCTTTCGATGCGGATGGCTTCTACAATTTCGGCGACGCACTAAAGTTTGTCGATCCCGCAGACGTCAACAAAGGTTTCCTCTTCGACGGTCGCTTCTCGGAGGATTTCAAACTAGCCAGCGGCACATGGGCCAGCGTCGGTCCGCTGCGTTCCCGCATCCTGAGCCACTTCGCGCCATTCGTGCGCGACGTAGTCATCGCCGGCCACGACCGCGACGACGTCGGCATGTTAATTTTCGCCGATGCCGACGCTTGCCGCGCTCTTTGCCCTCAGCTGAGCCGCGACGCAACCGCTCCAGAGATTTTCTCAAATGACCAAGTTCGCGGGCGCTTCCAAGGCCTGCTCGAATCCGCCGCCGCAAATTCCACCGGAAGCTCGAATCGCGTCACCCGCGCCATCATTATGGAAGAGCCTCCATCGCTAGACGACGGAGAAATCACAGACAAAGGCTCGCTAAATCAACGCGCCGTTCTCGATCGTCGCGCCCAAATCGTAGAAGAACTTTACGCGCCGCAATCATCCTCGCGCATTCTGCGCGTCAAGAGCATCAAGGAGAATTGACTCCTGCCGTTCATGAACACCACCGGCGGTTTTTTCATCGCCTACGACGGCATCAATCTCCTCGACGGCGTCCGCACTCCCTTCGTTGACAGAAACTCCGCGCTAGGCCGTGCCCCCCACAGATCTCGGCATCTAACTACCCGGGCCTCCCTGAGCGAATAGAAAATCTCAGCTAGGGAATCTGAGCCGAGACACCATCACGCTTCTTCGCGAACAAAGACCCGTCAGATTCCTGTGCACACTTGTGCACCTCTGCGAATCCTCCCTGGCCCAACTGTCCGAAGTCTTTGAAGTCGGCCATCTTGGCCGGCCGATCCAATCGAAGGTTACGTAGAAGTTGCGCGGAAAAAACCTGGGTCTCTAGCTCACTCGAAACAAACAAGAAAAAATGGTGGAGGCGGGGGGAGTTGTACTACGAAGCAGTACTGGTACAAAGTAACTTACTGATTCTGCATGTCGCTGCTACCGCCCTGGACGCTGTTACCGTAGCCCGCTGCTACCAAACCGCTACCGCGAGTCCGTCATTTCTTGCCCGCCCAAGGTGGACGGGTCTTACCACCGGCCATATCGCTCAGAAGGGCAGTCTTGGGTTTCTCCCCGCCCAAGATGCCGTCCAGCAACGTATCCTCGCCTGTTAACGGCGAAAGGTTTGCACCACTCAGTAGGTCACTCAAACTCTTCATGGTCGTGGCCTGAATGAGCGTATTGGATTCCGCTTGTTTTGTGTGTTCCTCGATCCAATCCCAAGCGGGCTTTGGTAAATACCCTTGACGGAGCTTTCCCATTTCGGCGACAAGCAGGAAGTCTGATGTGTCCATGTACGGGCGAATAGCGTCTGCCACCTGAACCGGAGTGTTGTCGGTGGAAATGAGCCACGTTGACGCGAGATAGTGCCACCATGAACCTTGTTGCTTCAAGGCTTCATAAAATGGCGTGTAGTCCCGCGTACTCTTTAGATCGTAGCTTACGGTTAGAATCATTTCCCTTTACCTGCGTCTGCGCTGGGTGTTTCCGTTCGCGACTCCTGGGTCGTAGAGACCAATTCCGCTACCGTGTCGGCGAGCGGAGCAGCTTTCGCGACTGGCGCTTGCGTTGGCGTCATATTCGCCAACTCCGCTGGGCGAAGTTCGTGGCCTGATTCACCGA
>JBEKHD010000036.1:0-46138 GCA_050012455.1 Candidatus Acidiferrales bacterium
CAGAGTGGGTCAAATTCGGTTCGCACGCGGGACAGCTCGGTACCGGAGATGGTGTGCAGTAGAACGCCGTCCACATGAATGGGCATCCCGCTCCCTTGCGAGAGGGAGTTTGAACGAGTAATTATGGTCTGAAGCTGGGAGCGAAAAGATGAGTGGGTCGGACTGAAACCGACCGAAAGATTACAGGCGAGCCGTGGTCGTCGACAGGGCCAAAGAACACGACGAACAAGGACACTCTCTGAAGTGAACGGAGAAGTGCGCTCATAAATAGCTTGACAGAGCCGACGTTGTTAGAGATGTCCGATTGGAGCTGCCAGCTCAACCGGTTCTACTTGTTGAGCTTGCTCTCAAGATCCGGCGCGAACATCGGCTGCGCGCCCGGTTCGAGCTTTCGCGCTTCGCCGAGTGCCGTGTTCCATTCCTGCCGCGCCTCTTGCTTTCGCCCCATTCCCGCGAGCGCATCTCCGCGCGCCTCGTGCCCCAATATCGAAGATGGATCGATCGCCACCGCCTCGTCCGCCAGCACCAGCGCCCCCCTAGCGTCGCCCTTCCCCACGGCTTCGGTTGCATTCTGCGCGCGGCTCAGTGCCGCCGCCTGCGTCAAATCAAACCGGCCGCGGTAGATCATCACCGCGTGGTCAATTGTTTCTTCTGGCTTGGCGCTTCGAAACGCATCGTACGGATTGAGCGACGCCGCCGGCCACTCGCAACCTGAAAGATCCCCTGCGCTCAGAATCACGGTGCCATCAATCACCGGCGGCACGATGTCCGCGCCTCCCAGCCCGCCCGTATCCGCAGTCGGCAAATGGTGACAACTGATCCCGTAGGTCTCCGGGTTCAACTCAGGATACGCAAAATAAGCGAACCAACACTCTTCTCCTGGATGGCGCTGCTGCCACGCTCTCACCTGAAAGAGTTGTTGCGCCCAATCCGAATTCGAATCGCTCAGCAGCTTATGCACGTTCGCCGGGCCGCCCCATGCTTCGTTCGCATAGGCCATGGCGTTGGGAAACGCCGCGAGCGACGAACCCACGTGCGCCGCCAGCAGCAGGCAGCCCACGGCGAACCACTTGCGGCTCGATGCCGCCAGCGCCGCAGCTCCGCCGCCGGCCAGCACAAACATATAGGCGTAAAACGGCAACAGGTGCCGCGCCCCGATGTTCATCCCCGATACCATGGCCACGGCCAGATAGAACAGCGCCGGAATTAGCAGAAAATCCACTTCGCGTCGCCATTTCATTTTCCGTGTCGCAGCCGCATAGATCGCCAGGCCGGCCAAGGCCAGCAGTCCGAGCGTCGTCTTGATCGCGATCACCGAGGGGAAATACCACCACACGCCGTGTGGGATGTTCCGCCCAAATATGAATGTCGGATAGAACAGCGCCATCCGCCCTACGTCCACCAGACCGATCAGGTAAGACTCCGGCAGCAGGTGCAGCCGACCCACAAGGTTGATGATCCACGAAACGTACGGGCCGAGCGGCGCTACATAATCGCCGAGCGTCGTACTCATCTGCAGTCCCGCGGGCCGCGCCGCGTAACGAAAACCGTAGAAGCTCCACAGCACCAGCACGCCGATCAGAAAAATCCCGCAGAAGGCTCCGGCGAGACGCAACGCCTCCCGCGCCCGCGTTCCCTTCTCCGCCGCTGCGATCTCGCGCGCGATCAGCAGTACGAGGATCGGCGCCAACATCACTCCGGAATGCTTGGTCGCCAGTAGGAAGCCCGCCACCACGCCGGCCGCCACTAGCCGGTTCGCCGTCGCGTGCTTTACGTATCGATAGAAACACCAGGTACTCGTCAGAAAAAACAGCGACACGCCGATGTCCGTCGTCACCAGTGCCGAATGCGCGAGTACGTTCGGATCGAACACGGCCAGCGTCAGCGCGAAAATCGCCGCCCAGTCCCCGAACGATTCCCGCGTCGCGAGGAAAACCACGAGCGAAAGCGCTACGGCCAGGAGGCCGGCCGCCAACCGCATTTCGAAAACCAATTGGTTCCGATCGCCGTCGTTCCGCGCCAGCCAATCCCGCCCGCTCAAATAGGCCTCGGTTTTGAAGTCGCGGCCTTTCAGCTCCGGCACCCACAGAGGCCGCCCCAGCAGCGGCGCCGTCGCCAGCAGCTTTACGAATGGTGGGTGCTCCGGGTTCAGTCCGTAGTCTTTGGTGTGCCACATCATGTAACCGGCAAACATGTGGTTGCCTTCGTCGAACGTCGGCGATTCGCGGTGAACGATCAACAGCACCAGGAACATCTGTGCAGCGATCAGTCCTGCCACGATTCCCCACAGCATCCGCCCGGAAAGTTTTGCCACGTTCTTCCTATCCCTTGAAATTCGCGCGGACATCTTACGTCGAATCATCCATCGCATGCCGCATTCCTTAAGCGGCTGGGTTCTATTTTCAATCGCGCTTCCGTGGGGCCGCTCGATAACGGGAGGACGGTTAACTGGTGGAGTTCACTTTGGGCACCTGGGCCTTGTTTCGTGGTGGCGGCGGACCTAGAATTGGGGTAGAAGGGTGCGATTAAGGGAGGTGATGCCCTTGCAACTCGACGACCGCATGAAGCAGTTGCTGCGAGAGCTGGGACACGCCATTAATGATACGGTGTCGGATTCGAACCGGATCGCGGAAGCGATTTCGGGAGTACGCTCGGCGGGGTTCGATATTGTGTTGAAGCTGGACGCGACGATTGGACTGGCGCGGCGTTCGGCGCAGGACGCGAAGATGACTACGCAGGACCGGCGCTTTCTGGAATCGCTGCACATTCGCGTGGATGATGAAATCATGGAAGAAGAAACGATCGAGCCGCGAGTGGAGATCACCGCGCAAGACATAAAATTTCTGAAGTCACTGAAGATATCCTTCGATGAAGAACTGTAAATATATTGCTGGCGCTTTTTGCTGCGCCGCCGTGATGCTGGCGGTGGCCGCGCCACCTGCACGCGCGCAGTCAGAAGTGATCGAACCGGAAAGGACGCCGATTTCGACCGAAGCCAACACGCCGGTGGTGGTGAAGCAGAAGCCCGCCAAGGCCGTGTGGTTGAAAGCGGAAGTGGTTCACTCCGATCGGAACACGTTGATCGTGCGGGAAGTGGGAAATGAGATGGCGATCCACACCTTCACGTTCTCCGAGAGAGCTAAAGATAAAATCGAGCAGGTGCAGGATGCAGGCGGATATCAGAGCGGGGATCATGTGAAGATTTTGTGGATACCGGGCAGCAGTGAAGCACTCAACATTAAGGGCAGGCCTTCAAAACCGATTTGATTCCTCGTATTGCGCTTTGAGTTTTCGGTAGAGTCACAAGCGAGAAAAGAGCCGGCTGGTTGCCCTTCGACCTTGCCGCATGCAGGCTCTCAAGGTAAAGCGCTACGAAATGATTCGCCCTCCTGCTGTTGCGGGACGCTTCTACCCATCCGAAGCGAAAGAGCTTGCGCGGCAGATTAGTGAATTTGCGCCCGCAGCGCGCGCGGGAAAAATCGCGGCGCGTGGGTGCGTGGTTCCTCATGCGGGCTACATGTATTCGGGTCACGTCGCGGGTGCGGTTTATTCTTTGCTGGAAATTCCCGCCCGATGCATTTTGCTGGGGCCGCGGCATTACCTGCGCGGCGAAGCCATGGCGATTCTGTCGGAAGGAAGCTGGCGGACGCCGTTGGGAGATGCGGCGATTGATGCGGGGCTGGCTGCAGAGCTGATGCAGGCTTGCCCGCGTTTGCGCGAAGATGCGGTGGCGCACGAGCGCGAACATTCGCTGGAAGTGCAGGTTCCGTTTTTGCAGCGACTCGCGCCGGATTTTCGATTTGTTCCGGTGGTGCTGGGGGCGGATCGTTATCCATTGCTGGAAGAATTGGGGCACGCGGTGGCGAAGGTGGTGGCTGCGCAGCGCGAGCGCGTGTTGGTGATTGCCAGCACGGATATGAATCATTACGAGAGCGATGCGTTCACGCGCGCGAAAGATCGGCTCGCGATTGAGCGGATTCTGGCGCTGGATCCGCGTGGGCTGTACGACACGGTGCGCGCGGAGGGGATTACGATGTGCGGTTACGCAGCGACGACGGCGATGCTGGTGGCGATGCGGGACCTGGGCGCCGAGAGCGCGGAGTTGGTGCGCTACGCGACGTCGGGTGATATTACCGGCGAGCGCGACGAGGTGGTCGGGTATGCGGGGTTGATCGTGCGTTAAACGACCGCGCAGGTGATTGCGTTAGGAACACGCGAAGCAAGCTTCGCGTTAAGCAAAGCGGCGGCAAGCCGCCGCACTCCACATAAAATCGGGCGGACTTGGCGCTGATTGTCGTTAGTTGACGTTGAGCGTGAACGTGAACGTGTGTGTGGTCGTGCCGCTGGTGGCCGTCACGGTGATGGTTTGGTTCTGCACCACCGGCGTCCCGGGGTTGGTGGGTCCTGTTCCGCCGCCCCCGCCTCCTCCCCCGCACGCCGCGATGGAGATCAGGAAGGTGAGCGTGAGCCCGGCGGCGAGGAGATTCCAGCGGCGATGACGCGCCTGAACTCCCAGCGCGAAGAGCGCAGCACAGAGGAGCAGGAGTCGCATCGCTCCCCCGGTCGTGCGCCATCCGCCGAAATCAACATGACGGCTGAGCGGAACGAGCGCACTGGGAGCGGTGGTGGAAACGGTAATAGTAGAGGTTCCGCCCGCGCCCACTGTAGCTGGACTAAAGCTGCACGTGCTTTCCGAAGGAAGATGGGTGCAGCCGGTAAGATTGACCGACGCGGTGAAGCCGTTCAGCGCGTTCACAGTCACAACCGTGGTTGCTGACGAACCGGGAGCGCTGACGTTGACTGTGGCCGGTGCAAACGAAATGTTGAAGTCGGGGCCAGGGGTGACGGTCTGCGCAAGGTCAGCGCCAGAACCCCGGTAATTGGTGTCGCCCGAATATACGGCCGCAACGCTTACGTCATTGCCGGAGGGAAGCGAGGTGGTCAAGACTTGCGCTTGTCCGCCGCTAACGGCAACCGCGCTCCCGATGTTCACGCTGTTGGCGGAGAATTGCACGGTGCCGGTGGGACCGGGGCCGCCGGGCTGAGACTGAGTAATGGTCGCTGTGAAAGTAATGGATTGGCCCTGCTGAATGGTTGGCGCGCTAGAGGCAAGCGCGATGCTGGTGCCAATTTGCGCATCTATTTGAGCCGCCGGAGAAATCGCCGCTACGTAGTTGGTGTCGCCGCTGTATTTGTAGGTGATTGAATTGTTGCCGAGCGTGAGCGCGCTGGTGGTAACGGATGCCGTGGCTTGGACAGTGCAATTTAAGTTCGTGCTGGATTGGACTGTCTGAGGCGTTCCGAGTTGATTCGCGCCGTCGAAAAACGTGATCGTACCGGTCGGACCATTTCCGCAACTCTGAGCGGTTACGGTGCCCGAAATCAGGGCCGGCGAGCCAAAAACGGCGCTGCCATTCCCGCCGTTGGGGGTAGCCGCGCTGGTCACGACTTGGGTGATGGTAAAGGATGCGGCGGGCGAGGTGCTGGCGTTAAAGCTGGGATCGCCGCTGTAGGCACCGGTGATGGGGTGAGTCCCTGCAGTGAAGGTGAGGGTTGGATTGGTGGGCAGTGCGTTGCCTTGGCTGTTCAGCGTCAACGCTGGAATTCCCGTGATTGCCGCGCCGTTGTCCTTAAAGGTGACGGTGCCGGTGGGCACGCCATTGCCGGAGTTGCCGCTGACATCGGCGCGGAGATAGACCGTCGAGCCGTACGGTCCTGAGCTGAACGTAGAGATATTGCCTTGAGAATCCTGGGTGATGAAGGACACCCCGACTTTGCTGCCTTCTGGTGTGACCGTCACGGAGACCGGAGGCGTGGAGTCACTGGCGGCGAATGTACCGTCACCCGGATAGTGCGCGGTGACGGTGTAAGTGCCGCCGGGCAGCACATTCGTGGTGGAATTCACGGAGCCGTTGGTCAGCGCAAAATCCGTGACGCCGGGGTCGATGGTCGAGGTCGAGAGCAGTGCGACGTTGCCCGTGGCCGTTCCAGTGGCGGGAGGATTGGGCGCCACGTTGATCTGCACGGTGACAGGCGTGCCATGGGGGACTGACGAGGTTGGATTGAGCGACAAAGTTGTGGCGCTGGGCTTCAGCGCGGCCGTGATCGTGGTCCATTTGTTGACGAGATTGGCTGCGTTTACGGAGCCGAGGCCGGTGGTCAGGTCATAGCCGGCCGTCGAATTGTAGCCGGTCAGAATGCCGATGCCTTCGGGGCCAGCGGGGCCGCAATTCACCGGCACGGGCACGGTATCGTCGCACGGCATGGCGTTTGTGCCGGTGGTGATGTCGTAAAAAATGCAAGTGCTGGCGGGCGTACCCGACGAAGTGCAGCTGGCTCCGGATTGCGCGGCGAGTTGATAAAGAGTGTAGTTCGCATTGCCCTGGCGCGAGCCGGTCTTCTGAACCACCATGGCCATGATGCCGGCAAAACTGGGAGTGGAAGCGGAAGTGCCGCCGACAACAAGGAAATCGGGATTCTGCGCACTGCAGTAAGACGGGTCGGGCAGCTGATCGGCCTCGCAAATGATGTAAGCGCTGCCGGAAATTGAGCCGCTGCTGGCGAAGAAAGCAACGTCGGGTATGTCCCGTTTGGAATCGCTGGGCACGCCTTTGCCTGTTTGCCAGGAGGGCTTGGCGTAGCCGCCCGAACAACTGGAGGCGTCGTTGCCGTCATTCACCGTACAAGCACTCTTGCCACCGCTGCCGCCGACAGTAATGACGGCAAAGCTGAGAAGCTGCGGGTTATTGCAGTTGGTGAGGGGGTTGGAGCTGAAGCCGAAGAACACGATCGCGGCGCTGCTGCAGGAGTCGTCCCAGGGGAGTTCAGGAATGTATCCCTTGGCGGAAGCTTGGGTGGTGGGCGCGTTGGTTGAGTTCCAGTAGGTGGATGGACTGGCGAGGTCGTTGAAATCAGTGCCGCCGACGGCGACGTTGTATGGAGTGGAGGCGAAACCGCTGACTTGCAAACCGTATTCAGCGGGTGCGGGGGATTGATTATCCTGGCTATCGCAGCCGGCCGAGCCGCTATCGCCTGCGGCGATTAAGACTGTAATTCCCTGTGCCGCGGCCTGTTGCCACAATCCGCTGTAAAATTGATTTCCAGTCGTGCCGACCCCTAGTTCGCAGATGCCGTAACTTTCACTGATGATCGGCGCGACGTTGTGGTCAACAGCGTGCTGGGCGGCGAGATCCACGCCGAGCGTAGTGTTGGTGGTAGCGGCGATGACGAAATCAATGGTGGCGCCCTTGGCGACCGAGCCGGACCATTCCAAGTCGAGGTCGGATTCGGTCTCATCGCCCTGCACGACGCCGGGATCGGGACCGTCAGGCACGAGGACTGGATCCTTGGTTGGCAAGCCGAACATATTCTGAAAACCCTCGATATCTTTAAAATCCACATCGGACTCGCCGATTACGGCAATGGTCTGGCCGGTGCCGTCAATGGCCGGAGAACCGTTCCAGAGAGCCGAGACGTTGTAAATCGCGGCGAAATCGTAGGGCCCCAGGAAATAACAGGTTTGGCCGCTGCCGCACCCTATGGTCCACGAGGGTGTCGAGGGATTGGCAGGGCCGAGGGGTTTGACGATCCCGGTTTCCGTATTTTTCGTGTAGGCACCCCCCACAACGTGCATAGCCTTGCGCGGGAAATTGTGCAGAGTATCGATGCCTGCTATTACGGGCGTGAGCGCTGTTGGGATTGAAGGATCGGTGGAGTTGGCCCAGTGGTCTTCGAGTGTCCCGGTTGCGCTCTTGACCGAGTATTTGTGGATTGCGGTGTGGAATGCTTCTTGGACTTGGGCGGCGGTGCCGGAAAATTCGATTACGGTGCGGCCGTTGGAAATTGGGGCGACCTGGAATCCGTGGGATTGCAGCCAGGAGGTAATCTTCTCGATGTCCTGGTCGGAGGGGCCGAACTGCTGGCCGAATTGCTGGGGCGTTAGCCATTGGTTATAGTTCGGCGAGGAGTGATCCTGCTGCTCGTCGAGCATTTGTTCCAGCGCGGCTTCCTGGCTGGGACTGCGCCGCAGTACGAGTAGCATGCGGTTCATGGGCAGGCTGGCGGGGGCAGCACCGCGATCGTATTCGGCGCGCGCAAGGTAATACGTGTTGCCCTTAAGGACGGTGAGATTTGCTTCGTCCACGGCCTGGGTCATGCGCGACGGCACGGGAGCGGTTTGGGCGAAAGAGCGGAGCGGGAGCAGCGAACAGAAAGCAAAAAGCAGAAGGATACGGATGAAACGTGCGGACTGGGGTCGCATGGTTTCGATCACCTTGGTTCCCGTTTTGGGACGGCGAGGACGGCACGGAGAGTAAACGGAGTTATTAGAAGTGTCAAGTTGTACTGAGGGACAGATTTCTGGGGTTGCGCGCCGTTCTCGGTTGGGTGTTGGCGGCGGTCAGTGACGCAACGGATGCCGGCGACCGTTGCACAGAGGATGGCGCACTGAGGTGTGCCGGTAGAATAAGAAGAACAACGGCTAGGATAAATGCGCGCACGGAGAAATTCGAAGCCACCCACCCTTCGCAGGAACCAGAGGCGCGAAGGATGGGGCAGCCGACGGCAAAATCAGAGGCAAAGGCAAAGACGCCCGCCTCAAAAGAAAACGCAGGCGGCCGCTACAAAGTCAAAAGCTTGGAGTGCGCGTGATTTTCGGTTTAATGGGCGGAACGGATGCGCGTGGCGAGGGTGCGCGCGCGGGTGCGGGCGATGTCTATGAATTTTTCGTCGGCGGCTAGCCGGTCGAGGGCGGGGAGCAGGCGCTCGGGCTCAGGGAGCAGCTTGTTGTTGTAATCGCGTTCGATCTGCTGCATCACGTCGTTGACGCCGAGGTGGTCGTAGCGCATGGTGCGGACCAGATCGGAAAGGTCCGTGGTTTGGCGGGCGAGGCCTTCGAAGATGTTGACGAGCTGCGTGGCGGTGTCGTCGAGCGTGTAGTTGAAATCGGCTTCGTGCTTTTCCGCGCCCTTTTCGTAGAGCAAGGTTTTTGCGCCTAGATTGGCGAGACGCCGGTGAACTTCCAAATCCACATTTTGAAAATTATTCAGCTTGGCGGCCAGAGCAAAAATGCGTTGCGCGAGCGGCGCGCTGACTTCGAAGGGCTGCGGGTTCGCGTCTTCATCGAGCTGGCGGATATCGTAGGTGCCGGAACCGGCTTGATTTATTTTGATTTCGACAAATTCGGGGTAGCTGGTTTTGAAAACTTTACGGAAGGTGATTTCGGCGGCAGGGTTATCCGCAGAAGTGCCTGAACCTCTGAAGGCGCGGTGTGACGTTGTCGAGCGCAGCAGGCAGTCGGGGATTGCGGCGGATACTTCCGCGGCGCAAACCGCGAGCACGAAAAGAACCAGCGAGGTGCGAGCGAACACGCTCGTACATTGGCGCTGTGCGCAGCGAATCATGAATTCCCGCATCACAGCACAGAGATGCGCGCCGCGCGGGTTTGGTTTCGGTGGCTGGCTTTCGTTGCTCTGGGCGCGGTGCGCGCGCGGATTCCAGCGGGAATTGCGGTGATGGAGGCGAGCATGCGTTCACGCGCGCGGAAACTGTGCGCGTGGCAGAGCGCGACGGCCAAAGCGTCGGCGGCGTCCGCCGGCTCGGGGTATTCGGTCAATCCCAGCGCGGAGGTCACCATCTGCTGCATTTGCTGTTTGGATGCGGCGCCGTAGCCCGCGATGCTGGCTTTCACTTCGCGCGGCGAATAACTGTGTGCGGGAATGGAGGCTTGCGCGGCGGCCAGCAAAACCACGCCGCGAACCTCGGCGAGCTTCAGCGCAGTGCGCATATTCAGCGCGGTGAAAACGGATTCCACAGCGACGGCGTCCGGCACGAACTCCGCCACGAGCTGGGCGATCAATTCATGAATTTCGCGCAAGCGCGCGGCGAAGGTGGCGCGCGCGGGAAGCTTCAGCGCGCCGAAACGCAGCAGGCGCGGAGCGGAGCCGATGAATTCGACGACGCCGTAACCCGTGGCGCCGGCGACGGCGGGGTCAACACCGAGCACGCAGAGTCGCGCGGTCATCTTTACCGAATTCGCAGCTGTCGCGGTGGGTGCTGGGCGAATCATAGGAGAACGCACAAGTGTAGTGCGCGAGGGGGACAGTGTGTAGTGTTTTTTCGGCCTGGTGCTTCGCGGGTAGTACGAGGTGGAGTTGCGGAACGGATTGCCACGGAGGCACAGAGAAACAGAGGCACGGAGAAAGGTGTTTACCGCAGAGGGCGCAGAGAAAACCGGGTCGATGCTGCGGCGACGATGAAACGGACGTGGAACCTTTGCCATTTTCGGAATCAATAGCAGAATCTCGGGTAAAATTGTGCCCGCGCGCCGGGTTTCGCTAGATTGTCACGGATGCTACGCGCTTGCTAAAAGATCGCGCGCGAGGGGAGCCCGATTATGCCTCCTACTGAAAAGCTGGACACTCACCATAAAGCGCTCACAGTGAATCTCGATGCCTCCGCCTTCGGCTCTTTCGCCGAAATTGGAGCGGGACAGGAAGTCTCGCACTGGTTCTTTGTGGTGGGAGGCGCCTCCGCTACGGTCGCGAAAACGATTTCCGCCTACGACAAGGAAGTCAGCGACGATCTTTACGGCGCCGGATCGCGCTACGTATCCAGGCAGAGACTGGAGGCCATGCTGGATAAGGAATGGGCCCAGCTTCTCGCGCAGTTAAGCACCGCTCGCGGTGCGCATACTCGCTTCTTTTCTTTTGTTGATACAGTCTCCGCGCGCAACTTCGCCGGGACCAACGACGCGCACGGCTGGGTCGGACTCCGGTTTCAGCTGCAGCCCGGCGGCCCTGCAAACGACGTGCTGCTGCACATCAATATGCGCGATCCTTCGAATGTGCTGCAGCAGGAAGCTATCGGCATTCTGGGCGTCAACCTCATCTATAGCGCGTTCAATGAATTGCAAACGGAGGAATCGTTTCTGGCGGGCTTGGCACAAGACATCGTCAAGGAGCGCATCGAGATCGATTACATCGATCTTCGCGGGCCGGCATTCGAAGGCTGGGATCGCCGAACGCTGTTAGCCTATTTGGTGAGTGGAGGATTCGCCGAGGCTGTGTTTTTCCCTTCGAAGGGCCCCACAGTTCCTCCTACCGAAGCTCTCTACAAGAAAGCCGTGGTGCTTGCCCCGGGATATTTTGGCCACGGGGACGCAACGCACTCGCAGGTTCACATGCGATTGCTGGCATCGGGTGTTCAGGAGCTTCAGAAGGAGCTGGGCGACGCGAAGGTGTCGCTGGCTGGCTATTTTTGCCTGACGGCTGCTCCGATCAAGTCGAATGAACCGGTGCCGGAGATCCCCGACTTGTTGCGTCGAATCGAAGGTCTGCTCGCCGCTGGCGGTGATGTAATCCTTTTTCGGCAGGCCGAGCTCTACAATATGACGACTCTCGTACACCGCTATACGCAGGCGCCCGTGCGCTTCGTCGCAGGCCTTTCCCTGGCGATTCGAGCATTTGGGGACATTTACGGCAACCTGGAAGGAAGGCTTCTGGAAGCCCTCGCACGTCTGTTTGCACAGAACGTCCGCATCTACGCTTACCCGATGCCCGCCGCGGATCTGCGGGAAAGGCTGAAGGACCTTTCCGACAGCGATTGGGAGTGGAGCGAGACCAACGGAATGGTTTCTGCCACCCAGCTGCGCCACCCGCCGCCTCTTGGACACTTGTATGCCTATCTTCTCGCCAGCAACTTTCTCGTACCGATGCAAGTCGCTGCGGCTCTGAAAGCCGACGCTTGACCGAAAATGCTGGCGAGGCTTCGCCGTTCGCTCGGACGAGATGTTGTGCTTGGCGATGAAGTGCATGAACTCCGCTGTGGGATGTGCGACTACGCTGCTGGTGTGTGCGCATGCTTCCTCATCGAGTTGTTTCGCGCTTAACGTCCAGATGAAGACCCGAGTGTGTCCGTCGTCACATAGTCCGGTGTCCCAGTTCACCGATATTTCAGGCAATTTGGCGTCAACTGAACCAGAGGTTACTTCGATGGCTACCCTGGTCAGGGAAGAACGTTATATTTTCACGATAGGAACCGAGAGTCACGTCTTGCGAGTACAAGAGATGCTCTGGGACGCCGAGCCTTGGCCCCACAAATTCCGGGTACATCTGCCGGCTTCGCACACACGCCGGGCCAAGGACTTTTATGGGGAAACAGCGCTGATAGCTGCGGAGTTAGTTGCGGAGTATCTCACATCCCCAACCCGCTCCGAATTGGCTTCACGCGTAGCCGGCATGGCCAATAACTGAATTTCAATGGAACGCTTGACACCGGTAATTGCGAACCACGACCGATGCTGGGTGCTTGTGCCGAAAAAACGCGCTGACCGGAAAAGTGAATTTCCATTTCATATGGACAGGAACGCTGCCTACTACGAGTTTGGGTTCAATCGCCCGTTCGATCTAAAGTCGAGTTCCCGCCCGCCGATTACCTGAACATGCAGCGCCGCGCCAAAGGCGCGTCAGCGCGCCGAACTCATCAAGGAGTCGAGAGGGTGCTTCGAGCCGGCTCTCGAATGCCTGGATCCACGGCAGTGATTGCACTCGGCGTCCTGGTGTTGGGAAGCGTGTGCTCCGCGCAGGATGCAAAGCCGCCAGACCTCTCGGACATGAGCATTGAGGAGCTCGCTCAGATAACCGTCTACTCAGCCTCCAAGCGCGAGCAGAGTGTGAGCGATGCACCGTCCTCGGTCACCATCGTTACCGCCGACGAAATTCAACGCTACGGCTACCGCACACTTGCCGACATCCTCGAGACCGTTCGCGGCTTCTACATCACCTCGGATCGCTATCAGAGTTACGTCGGCGTCAGGGGATTCGGCCGGTTGGGCGATTGGAACAGCCGGATTCTGCTGCTCGTTGATGGTCACCGGATCAACGACGATGTGCTGGGGCAAGCCTTCATTGGATCGGAATTCGCGATAGACATCGATTTAATTCAACGGATCGAGATCATTCGCGGTCCGAGTTCGTCGCTGTACGGCGCCGAGGCATTTTTCGCAGTCATCAACGTGATCACGCGAAAGGAAAAGCAGCCCAAGCGAGAAGAAATCTCGTTCGCGGCGGGCAGCTTCGGTTCCTACGGCGGTCGCGCCACCTGGGACAGCGAATACAAAGGCACGGGCTTCGCGCTTTCCGGTTCATTTTATTCGAGCACCGGGCCTACGCTGTTTTTCCCGGAATTCAATAGTCCGGCCACGAACTATGGCGTCACCAGCAATACGAATTATGAGAGCTATCAGCGTGTGCTGGCCACGATCACCCGCGGCGGATTCACGTTGCAGGGCCTATACAATGCCCAGAACAAAGGCGTACCGACCGCTTATTTCGACTCGCTCTTTAACGATCCGCGAACCCGCAATGTCCAGGGCATCGACTACCTGGATTTAAGGTACCAATACGCGTTCGGAAAACAGTGGCAACTGGACGCTCGGACTTCCGTGAGCAAGAATACGCTCTATGGGCCGGTGGCTTACGAGGTTGCGCCGTTGCCGGCGGACATCTACTCATACGACGGCCAGTGGTGGGACTCCGAGATAAAACTGAGCAGATCTCTGCCGCACGACAGCACGCTAAATTTCGGGACGGAGATCACCGACAACTTTCGGGTGGATGAGTTCAATCTCGATCCGGACGTCAGTCCGGTAGCTACCAAGGTTAGCGCGAAATCGGTGAACTGGGCGGGATACGCTCAACTCGATTCTGAAATCAACAGAACGTTTTCCGTCAGCGCCGGCGTTCGTTACGACTACTACGTCTCCGGGTTTGGCGGGAGTACCAATCCCCGCGTCGCGCTGATTTATCACGCGGCGAAGTCGACGACCGCCAAACTTCTCTACGGCAGCGCCTTCCGGGCTCCGGTGCCGTATGAGACCAACCCCGATTATGGCCCGTTCTACGTGGGTAATTCGAAGTTACAGCCGGAGAAAATACGAAGCGTGGAGGGAATTCTTGAGCAAGGCCTGGGCAGCCACCTGCACGCCTCGGGTTCGGTCTTCTACAATCGAATCAGCAATCTTATAACTCTGGAGACGGACCCAAACACCCAGCTTTCCGTCTATGAGAATTCCCAGGCGGCAACAGCCAAGGGCGTCGAGCTTGAGCTGAGCGGAGGCCTGGCCACGAGCCTGACAGGCCGAGTGAGCTACAGTTATACGCAGACGGCGAGCTCGATGACGGGACAAACTCCGCCGAATTCTCCAGCGAATCTGGTGAAGCTAAATCTGACGATGCCGCTCTTTCGCCGGAGATTCTCCGCTTCACTGGACGGACAGTACACAGGGACGGTAACGACGTTGGCCGGAAATACTTTGGGATCATTCTCCGTCTTGAACGCCACGTTGATCGGCTACACGCTCGGCAAACACGCGGATATTTCCGTCAGCGTCTACAACCTGCTCGACAAGAAGTATGCGTTCCCCGGCCGCCCCGAAGATCCTGAGGACGCGCTCCGTCAAGATGGCACCACCTTCCGCGTCAAATTCACCTACCGCTTCAATTCCGACAGCGGCCCAGCAAAGTGACCTGACATCCTGAAATCCGGGTGAACGCCCTGACCGGACGAATAAAATCAGGGAAATACCGCTGCTATGACAATGCGAGTAACGAGCACTCGGCCTAGCGCCGGAGGTATGCCCCGAGTGGCGCCAGTCCCGCTGGGCGAGCAGCCGGCGCGATTAGGTGACTCTTCTTGCCGTGACGCGCCAAGCCCGATGGGTTTTCGAGCAGGTTAGCGCGCGCGGGCTCGCCCCGGCAGCATACGGCTAAGCAATCCGTCTCGCACTATCAGCGTGTGAAATAGAACGGCGCCGAAATGGGCGATGAACGCAAGGAAGAACAGGTATGCCAGGATCGTATGCGTCTGGCGCAATACGGAGAACACCATCACGTTGTGCGGAAGGATCGGGAAAAGATGTATCGAGCCGAAGAGGACGATCGGATAGCGCGCGGCAGAGAGCATCGCCCAGCCGACGAGAGGTTGCACAAACAGCAGGCCATATAGCAACACTTCCGAGGCGCGCGCGGCCACGCGCTCCTGGGGCGACATCGTGGCCGGGAACGGCGGCAGCGTGCTTGAGAGCCGCGTCGCGAGGCGGATGACGACCAAAATCAGAATCGCGATACCCAGCGGGCGATGAATTGATAGCAGAATGTGGTAATCGCCGATGGATGCCACCATCGCGATGCCGATGAAGAGCATGGTCAACACCATCGCAGCCATCAACCAGTGCAATAACCGCATCGGACCGTTGAATTTCTGGCGTTCCGTCGTCATGTTGGCGCTCATTTCTGCACCTCGGCGGGCGTGATCGCGCCCGGCTGTTGCTGTTCGCCGGCGCGCCTGGTGAACGACTGCGAATAGATTCCCGAGCGAGCGCTCAGCAGGGGATCGTCCGACGGCGCAATGCCGGCGGGCAAAATCAGCGGATCAAAATTGATGGTGCGCGCGGTCCCGGTATCGTCGCTTTCCACAGAGTCGAGCGTCAGCGTTCCCACGTCCACTTTCTCGCGGCCTTCCGGCCAAGGGATCGTGGCGTTGTCGGTGGGATCACCGGGCTGCCCCAGCGTGAGGATCAAATGCCATTGCAATGGATGCTGGTGAATGCTCGCGATCAGAGCGTCGAAAAGGAAATTCTTGTCCTGGCTCGCATCAGGCCCGCTTGCAGGCTCTGACGGTTGCACCGGTACCAGCTCCCAGCGCACGAAAGTCGTCGTGCCTTCCGCATTGGTAAAGCGGAACGCGTTGAGGCTGTGGAAAGTGCTGTTATCGAAGCCGGAAGTCGGCGCCTGGCTCTTGATGATTCCGATCGCGCGAGCGAAGTCTGGGTGGCTCGCGAAGAACGCCGCCCCTTTTGCGGGATCGGGTTGATGCGTGTTGGGGTCAGGCTCCGACGCAACCAGGTTGTCGTAGAAGGCTTGCGCGTCCTTGAAGGGGAATACCGGCAGATTGATCATCGCGGTGCGCCACTGCTCGCCGTCGGAAACAGAAAACTGAAGGCCCAGGCCGCGCACGGTGGTTAGAGCGTCGGTGGCATGGGGATCGCCGCTGCCTAGGGAAAAGCGGCCGATCACTGGCACGCGGCCGGTCTGGAAGACGACGGCCTTTGAAAGGCGCGTCCCCTGGCCGTTGCTATCGAAAAATCCACTGACGTCGACGCCTTTTGCGTGATTGCGGCGGAAGCCCGGGTGGATGCCGTTCAGGCGCTGAAGCTCGTCGACGAAGCGCCCGGGCGTTAGTTTCTGCGGGGTGAACCAGCCGCCCAAATAGAGAAACGCTGCCGCAACACCGAGAAGCAGAACGCCAATACCCGCCAATCGAAAGAACATGTCCCCTGTGGTCAGTGGCGCGGGATGCTTTTCCACCGCTAGGGTTTCGCGCAGCGACTCTCCGCTGCCGTATGTGTTTTTTGCGTCCTGGTTGGCCCCTGAAAGTGCCATTGCACCCTCCGTTTCTTTTGGCCCGAGGATAGCACTTCGATGCGAAGGCAGGCAAAAAGGGGGCACATTTTTTTGGCGATACTAGCTTCACCGAGTGGGGTACTTGTTTTGGGGTTACGCCCTAGGCGGGACTTGCGGAGGCGAACGGGATTCGTCGTGGTGCTGTTTCCTGGATGCCGCTTGCAAGCAACTTGGCGAACTCTGACGCAATCATCGGGCGGCCGTAAAAGTAACCCTGCGCCTCGTCGCATTGGTGAGCCTGAAGAAATACCAGTTCCTCTTGCGTTTCCACTCCCTCGGCGACGACCGTCAAGTCCATGCTTCGGCCCATACCAATAATCGCGCTCACAATCGCAGTATCGTCCGGAGTTGCGGTGATCTGGCGGATGAACGATTGGTCGATCTTCAGTGTGTCTATCGAAAACTTGCTCAGATAACTCAGACTGGAGTAGCCCGTGCCGAAGTCGTCGACCGCGACCTGCACGCCTTTGGCTCTCAGCCCCGCAAGAATGGATTGGGACGACGCGGCGTGCCTCATAAGAATGCTTTCGGTCAGCTCGACCTCAAGCACGCTGGGATGCAAACCTACTTCGCGGAGGACTGCGAAGATGCGTTCCGCAAAGTGCTCGTCTCGAAACTCCATCGCCGAGCTGTTTATCGCCATTTTCCGAAGGGGCAGGCCCACATCCAACCAAAGCCGAGCTTGCGTGCACGCTTCGCGCAGAACCCATCTCCCGATGGGCAGGATGAGGCCGGAATCTTCGGCAACGGAGACGAATTCCGCCGGGGAGACCGGCCCTCGAATCGGGTGCGTCCAGCGGATCAATGCCTCGGCTCCGGTAATCTCCCGCGTTTTGAGGTTGATCTGGGGCTGATAGTGCAGCGAGAATTCTTGCCGCTCCAAAGCACGCCGCAGGCTTCCCTCAATTGACTGGCGTTCCACGGCCCTGACGTTCATGGCCGGCGTGAAAAACCGATAGGTCTGCGGCCCATTTTCCTTCGCCTGATACATCGCGGTGTCGGCATTCTTGATGAGCGTATCGACGTCCATGCCGTCATCGGGAAACACGCTGACTCCAATGCTGGCCGTGACATGGAGGTCATGCGGGCCGATCGAGTGGGCTACGGCCACAGAGCGCAGCAATCTTTCCGCGGTGATGGCCGCGTCTTCGGATTGCTCCATTTCAGAAAGCAGGACCACGAATTCATCGCCGCCCTGCCGGCTGACCGTGTCCGAAGGGCGCACGCAATTCACCAGGCGTTTTCCGACGGACTGGAGAAGCTTGTCGCCCACCGGATGTCCCAGGGAATCATTAATGTGCTTGAAGCCATCCAGGTCCAAAAAAAGTATGCCGACTTTTTTCGTGGAGCGAGGCGCCATCGCCTGACTCGCCCGGTCGTTCAGAAGCATTCGATTCGGGAGATCGGTCAAAAAATCGTGCTGGAACGAATGGGCCATCTGCTTCGTCATGGTCCGAGCCGCGCTGACGTCGCGGAAAACAATTACCGCTCCCGTCACTTTTCCTTGACGGTCGTGAATCGGGGCCACGATGTCTTCGATCGGGATTTCCAGGCCCCCGCGCTGGATCAGGATGCTGTTCGATGGCAGGTGCACTGTGCGATCCTGAGCGACTGCCTTCTCCATCGGATTCGGGGTGACTTCGCGAGTGGCGCCGTCCAGGACTCGAAACACCTGGGGCATCGATCGCCCTATCGCGTCTTGCAGTGGCCAGCCCGTCATTACTTCCGCGACGGGGTTGAGGAATGTGACGTTCCCCGCATTGTCCGTGGAAATCACGGCGTCGCCGATAGAGTTGAGCGTGACGTGGGCGCGTTCCTTCTCCGCGAACAGTTCGTCTTCCTCCAGGCGCAACCTGGAGTCCATCTGTTTGCGCTCGATGGCGGAGCCGATGGTTCGAATCAGACTGTGTTGGTGGAGTGGGCCCTTGATCATATGTTCTTGCGCGCCTTCATGTAACGCTTGCGCGGCGAGCGAATCGTCCAACGATCCGGTCAGCACGACCAAAGGGACGTGGGGCGCGGCCGCGCGAGTGCGCCGAACTGCTTCCAAACCCTGGGCATCGGGCAAGCCCAGATCGAGAAGCACAACGTCGAACGCTTCTAACGCCAGCACCTTCTCAGCCTCCCTCATATACCCCACATGCGTGATAGCGGTGGTGTACACGTTCTGTTCCTTGAACATCTCGCGGATTAAACGCACGTCTCCGGGGTTATCTTCGATCAGAAGGACCTTGATCAATGTTCTATTCATCACATCATGCCTCCAGCGGAGCGCGCACAACCGCTTAGCGCCAAGCAAGTAAGAGCTGGTTCTTAATCGACCCGACGGAGTCAATCCTCGGTTGCACGCTGCGTGACTTTCTCGAGAGTGTCTGCCATGCCTTCAAAAGTCGGGTCGCTCTGGCGACTGTAGGTGTCTCTGAGGTAATCGGCGGGTCCAAGAATAGTCGTAGGCCTTCTCCCCAAAATCTTGTCTGCGATGCGATTTCGTTCTTGTTTTCTAGAATGCAAGGCGTTTCCTGCGAACAATCACCATCGACACGACGGATGCAGTTCGTCGTTGAGTGGTGCGTCTCATGTACATGCCACTGTATTGAATATGGTCGTGTTTTCTGCTTGCAGCGACTGTACAAAAAAGTACTAACATTTATATTGTGTCTAATTCGATAGCAGGCGACGTGTTTTGCTTTCAGGAGAACTCTCTTCACGCCCATGTCGGGGTACCCAAGCGTCTCGCCAGCGAGCCAATGCGCACATCATCCATGCATGCCCTGATTGCCACCTGTAAAGTACGCGCAGGCCCGGTGAAGGATTCCGCGCATCTGCCGATATGCAGTGTGAGGCTTCGCAGAAAGGAAATTCATGGGTTGGCACAGGTTTTTTTCAGCAAAGGTTCACACAGGTCGCGAGCCGGCTCCCGCGCCCGAAGCGTCAAATCCGAACAGGCGCCGCAACCATCGCGTCTCCGGCTCTTTGCCGGCATTCGTGCACGCCTACTCGGGCGTGGAAATGTTCGAGCAGGGCCAGGATCATTGACATGCTAGGGACTCGATCTACGACCGATTTGCTTCGCGCGCTAACGAGATCCGAAAATGATGTTCAGATGCTCGATAACCACCCGCTAATTGAGGTTGCGAGCCGGCGCGTAAGTCAGGCGGTTGAGGCTATCGCGGATTTGCAGTTCACTAAGCGCGGGGGCATTCCAAGGGCGAGGCTCAAGCAGATCGCTCAGTATGAAGATGCAATCGGCCTGCTCAAGGAAGCGGTTACCGCTGCGACCTGCGAATTTCTGCTGAGCCAAGACTGTCCCGTATGCGGTTTTTCTCAGAGAGCCAAATTCCGGCCCGGTGATACCCGGCGTAAATCGCGGGCCTGACTCAGTTCTTCAGCAGATCGGACAAATCGACCTTCAATGCTTTGGCTATTGCGCGGAGAGTCTTTAATCGGGGACTAAACGTATCGGAATTTTCCAAGCGCCAGATGGTGTGGGTCGTGACGCCGATTACATGCGCGAGAGCTTCCTGACTTATGCCTTCCTTCATTCTGAGGCGGCGAATTTTTCGTCCCTCGGGGGAGCCACCCTTAGAAGCCATTCCTCGGTCTATACCTCCCTGAAGCGAATGGCACCGCGAACGCAGATTCCGGCGGGAATTGAAAATAGATTAACAACTTCTGCTGCAGATCCCGACGCCGCACCACGTAATCGCTTTGCTCGCGGCTAGCTGGCGACGGCGGCTTGCATTTCTTTTTCGTCGATGTCGAAGTTGGCGTAGACGTGCTGCACGTCGTCGTGATCTTCGAGGGTTTCGACCATGCGCATCATTTGCTGGGCTTGCGCGCCGCTGAGCTTCACGTAATTTTGCGGGACGAAGGCGATTTCCGCGGTGGCGGGAGTGACGCCGGCGGCGAGCAGCGCTTCGCGGACTTTTTCGAATGCTTCGGGGGGAGTGGTGACTTCCCAGGCCGAACCGTCGTCGCGCAGATCCTCCGCTCCGGCGTCAAGCACGATCCCCATCATTTTTTCTTCGTCCGCCGCTTCCTTGGGGACGATGATGTCGCCCTTGCGGTGGAACATCCAGCCGACCGCGCCGTTTTCCGCCATGTTGCCGCCGTTCTTGGAGAACATGTGACGGACTTCGCTGACGATGCGGTTGCGATTGTTGGTGACGACTTGCACCAGCACGCCGACTCCGCCGGGGCCGTAGCCTTCGAAGGTGACTTCGTCGAGTGTTTCGCCCTCGAGCGTGCCGGTGCCACGCTGGATGGCGCGCTCGATGTTGTCGTTGGGCATATTTTCGCTCTTGGCGGAGAGAATGGCGGTGCGCAGGCGCGGGTTGGTGATGGGGTCGGCGCCGCCGGTGCGCGCAGCGATGGTTAACTCACGAATAATCTTTGTGAAAATTTTGCCACGCTTGGCGTCCGTAGCCGCCTTCTTATGCTTAATCGTGGCCCATTTAGAGTGTCCAGACATGCGTAAACCTTCTGTTCAGGGAGTGTGGCAGGAGCAGCAGACTAGCTCTTGCCGCGATAGTGTAGCAGCAGGGCAACATTCAGGCAAGAGATGCGAAGTGCGATGCGAAGTGCGGTAATAACTCACTCTCCGATTACGGGGCTAGGCAGGACTTGGTAATTGCTCGGTTTCCACTCCCAACTTGAAAAATCTTCTGATGAGGTTGAGGATGCCAAATATGATTGCTCCATCGCCCCCGCATCCAAGCGATCGGCCCTTTGGTCTCGCGTCTAACGCTTCAGGAGGAGATTCGCCATGTCGCATCATTTCGATACGCCTACCGCAAAAGAAGACCCGCGCATTAATATCTGCGACTTTTACTTGTTTCGCGGCCGCCCGGGCACAACCGTCATGGCTTTGACCGTGAATCCGGGCGCCGGCGTCGGCGCGCCCGACACATTTCGCGACGAAGGTCTTTACGCCTTTCGCTTCGACACGAATCGCGATCTTCGCGAAGACGTCGCCTTCAAAGTCCAGTTCGGCGCCCCCGCCCATGCCGATCGCGGCGAGCAGCGGCACGTTCAGACGTTCGCGGTCCGGCGCGCCACCGGAGCGGACGCTCTGAAGGGTGCCGCGGGCGAACTGATCATTTCCGGGAACACGGGAGGTGTGGTGAAAGCGGATCAGGGCTGCCAGGTGTTCGCAGGCCTGGCGCCAGATCTGTTCGCCACCAATGGCGCCGGCTTCGGTGCGTTCAGAACAGCTCTGTGGAACGAAAACCGGTTTGCCCCGGAGGCGTTCCAGAATGGCCACAACTTCTTCGCTGGCAAGAATGTCACCGCCATCGTCCTGGAGGTACCCAGCAGCCTGATCGGCCAAGGTCTGGTGCACGCCTGGTCCACCGTATCGCTCTACGGTCACGCGCCGGAGGTGCAGGTATCGCGTTGGGGCCTGCCGATGATCACCCACCTCCTGCTCTCCGATCCATCGCTGCATGAAGCAGCATCGGAAAACTACAACCGCGCAGTTCCGGCCGACGAAGTGACGCTGTTCTCCAAACAGATGCGCGACTTCGTCGAAAAAGTCGCCGCGCTCGCCCACTCTGCGGCCGACCCATCCGCCTACGCTTCGCAACTACTCCCGCGCCTGTGCCCAGGGGTCCTGCCGTACGAACTGGATACGCCCGCGTCATTCAGCTTTGCCGCCATTAACGGCCGCAGCCTCTGCGACGACGTGATGGACGTGATTCTCACGCTGGTCACGAACACGGCCCTTGGCGATGGGGTGGCGCCCGATACGCGGCTGATGCGCCCGGATTTTCCCTATTTCGGCGAACCGTACGCTACTGCGGCGAGTTCCGCGAAGCAGTGAGGGCGAGAGCTTACGGGTTGTCCGTCGGCCAGGTTACTGCGACTTCCTTTCCGCGAGGGCTTTAGCCAATTTGGTGTCGCCGGCGGGCGGCGCGATTATGTCCAGAATTATTAGATTAGGACTCGTTGCGAACTTTTTACATCCGTCCAGCCCGCTGCCCTGTCAACTGCGATCATCAGGGCAGATGAACTGAGCGCTGGGCAGCGCGATAATCGGAGACTGAACGCGAGACGGGGAGCGCGTTATAATTTCCTGCCATGCGAGATCTTATTTTTACGCTTGCGGTTTTGGTTGCTGCTGCGGTGCAGCCGCTGAGCGCGCAGCTGGCTTCTTCTGCGCCGTCGGCGACGCCTCCTGACGCTGGCGTGTCCGGGCCTGTCTACAGCAATGTCACGTACGGTGTGGCGGGCGGCGAGACGCTGCTCTTGGATATTTTCGAGCCTGTGAACGAGAGTGCAAAGCCTCGGCCGGCTGTAGTGCTAGTGCACGGCGGCGGGTGGATTGACTTTGACAAATCTACGATGCTACCGCTCGCGCGATTTCTGGCGCTGGCTGGTTTTGTTGCGGTGCCGGTGAATTATCGGCTGTTTCATGACGACGCGACTCGCTGGCCGGCGCAATTGGATGACGTGCAGCACGCGGTACGCTGGCTGCGCGCCAATTCCGCGAAATACAATGTAGATCCAGATCACATCGGCGCTTACGGGCATTCGGCGGGCGCGCAAATCGCCACCCTGCTGGGCATGATGGAGACGGGCGACAATTCCGATGCGGCGCTCGCGAAATATTCCAGCAGAGTGCAGGCCGTGGTGGACGCGAGCGGACCCACCGATTTCACGGTACATACACACGACGACGCTACGGAGTTCCTAACGCGTTTTCTGGGCGCCGACTTCGCCACACATCCGGAGGTGTGGCACGAAGCCTCGCCGGTCTTCCATGCCGCGAAATCCGATGCGCCGATTCTAATCATCCACGGCACGCGGGATGACATGGTGCCCATCAGTCAGGCAGAAGAGTTGAACGACGCGCTCACGAAGGCGGGCGCCACAGTGCAATTCTTGCGGCTGGACAGCGATCATATGTTCCACGAACCTGTCGCGCACCGCAAGCTCGCGCTGGAAACGCAGGCCTTTTTCGGCCGCTACCTCGCGTCCGCTCCCTGATCGCCGCATTCTTTTCAGGTTCATGGCGTCAGCGGCTAAAGCCGTTCCCATTTTTCGGCTTTGTGGCACGGCCCTTCCACTCCGCCACAGGCAGGCTTTCAGGATGACCTGAAGGCGTGCCCTGACAAAATCCGGCAGCTCTCACACACGCACGTCAGGTGGAACGGGCCCACGGTGAAAATCTTGCCGTCACCGGGGAGAATTTCCTCGGGGGCTGGCGCGCGGGCGGAGGTGGAATCGGGTTTTTGCCGTAGATGTTGGACTGAAAAAATAAGTCCTGTGTTTTCGCGACTTTCGCCCATGACCGAAAGAGCACAAATCCACAAGTGCGGCGATTTTGATTTCCGGCTTGGCCGGAGCGATGCTCTGCAGGGTTTCGCACCATGCAATTCATCATTGGGGACCCTGGGGGAACCAAAATGCCAAACCTATTTTCAACCGCAACGACCGAACAAGATGCACAGGTGGAAAAGAGACTGTGGCAAGCGGTAGTCGTAAGCACGATTCAAGAATGGATTTCCGGGCCTCTGCGCTATAAACGAATCGCCGAAGAATATTTGTTTCAGGACCGTTCCGATTTTCCGATGGTGTGCCAATCGGCTGGGCTGGATGTTGACAGATTACGTCAACAATTGACGCGGCTGCGGGCGCATTCGGACCCGATCGGCCAGGCTACGCGGAACTTTCTCCCTCAGATTTGACCTAGAATGAAAACAGCCGGTGGGCGTGGTGCCTCCATTGAGACACTTTGCGTCGAAGTTGCGGTCGACGCACGAATCGCACATGCTCGGTAACTCGACTTACGAGACCTTGTGTTCACTGCTTGATTCGGGTGAAACTTCCTGGCAACCTCCCGCGTATACGTGTGCAAGAGGCGGCGATGCCCTATTCACCCATTCTGCTTGTTCACATTGCCGGTGGGACGGTGGGTTTGCTGTCCGGAACCGCTGCAATAATCCTCCGCAAAGGTTCCACCCGTCACTCACTGGCGGGACGAATCTTTGTGGTAGCGATGCTCACCATGGGGAGCCTTGCGGCCTATCTTGCCCTCGTGAGGCATCAACCCGGTAACTTCGGCGGCGGAGTTTTTACCTTCTACCTGATCCTTACGGCCTGGCTCACCGCCAGGCGCAGAGACGGTGAAACAGCTCGTTTTGATTGGCTTCTGCTGCTCATGCCCTTGGCGCTCGGTACCCTCACTTGGGTGAATGGTATTTCAATCGTACGCAGTGGCGTGGACTCACCAGACGGAGTTCCCGTCGGAATGAGTTTTTTTATGGGTTCGGTAATGCTGCTGGCAGCCGCGGGAGACGTTCGCATGCTCGTCGGCGGAGGTGTTGTTGGAGCAAAGCGCATTGCGCGGCATCTCTGGCGCATGTGCTTCGGGCTATTCATCGCAGCGGGATCTTTTTTTATGGGGCCCTCGAATCGGCCACTCCGATTGCTGTCGGCGGCAGGCTTGGGACAGCATCTGCCTGCGGCGTTGTTCAGTATGAGCGTGTACTTAATTCTTACCCTGCTTCCGCTGATCTTGCTGGTTTACTGGCTCGTGCGAGTGCGCTTCACGGATTTCTACAAGGGAAAATCGATACAAGTTGCGACCGCAGATCGCGCGTAATGCGGAAACCGTAGATGTGGTTTTCAGCTGCACGATTGGCCGGCGCGTTCGCTGCGCGCTTTCTCCTGCTTCGTAATATTGACAGTGGCACGGGCGTGCCGTATGGTCTGGGCAACGACGATCGGAAATCGACGTCCCTCATCTCGCCGGAAGATTTCCGATTCGGGAGGTGATCCATGCCATTCGACCTTACGACGCTCCGTTTGGTGGAAAAACCGGTTACCCGCGAGGAAGGGCTGCGCATTTTGGAACGCGATCAGTATCGTTGCCAGTATTGTGGATTGGATGGAGGGGCCAGCTTCGAGAACGCTTTGGCGATGTCTGTGGATTTTGTGGTGCCGCGCGCGCGCAAGGGCAAGAAGGATGAACGCAACCTAGTGGCCTGCTGCCGTTCGTGCAACATGATCAAGGGGCGGCGCGTGTACCGCAGTTTTGATGAGGCCAAGACATACGTGCTCGCGCAACGCGAGAAGCTGCGCAAGGCGTGGGAAAACAGGAAGACTGCGCCCGCTGCTGCCGCGCCAGCATCCGGGAAGGCGCAAAAAGCGGCTGCACCGGAAGCGTCCAAGGCGGCAGCGGCTTCTGTAATCAGCAGCTCGCCGCTGTCCATTCGCAATCGATAAATCGCGCATCGCAATCAGTTTTCTAATAGCGCCAGGACGTCAGGTCTGCGCCGGCTTGCGCGGCGCTTTCGATGCGCTCAGGGTTTTTGGGCAGGCTCAACGTTTGAGGATGCTGCCTTCGTTGTGGACGGAGCCGAGCGTGCCTTTCAGGTCAGTAAAATTGTAGTCGGTGACGTATTTCACCATGCAGCGAGTGTTCTTGGTGATCCACGCGGCGCCGGTGACGCTAAAATCCTTCGCCTTGAGCCGGGCTGCGAACCGAGCTTTGTCTGCAGGGGCGAGGCCAGCGGTATCGAAAACGTATTTGATCGAGTCGTATCCGTCGACGGGATCGTCGCCCGCGGAGGTGGCACTGGATTGCACCAAAATAAAATCGTTCAGCGCGGAGCTGATGAGCGGGCCTGCGAGATGCATGACGGAAAGATCCCAGGCATTTGCGTCGCTGCGCGCGCCGCTGACCTTGCGAGTGTCCGAGCCCGAACCCCAGTTTGTGGTTCCTTCGAGAGTGTCTGGAGTGAAGTCCGCATCCGAGTTGTAGGCGTAGGCGAGATCGTCATCTTTTCTGGATAAGGAAACATGAAAGGAATCCTTGGGATTTTGCATTGAGGAGACGATGCAATTGGCGGCGCTTTTTAGGTCGGGAACGCTCGGAGCCGCGGGTTTGGTCGTGTTTTCTGTTTCTGGTGAACTTGGTTTAGGCGTCGAACTGCATCCGAGAAGTCCGAGAAGCGCGGCGAGCGGTAGAGCGGCGGCGCCACGATACGTTTTCGGCCATGGGATGCGAATATCCATTTCCTTGTTCCCCGTGTTCTTCATTGCTCTTGCCGCGTGCTAGTAGCGCCAGGACGTCAGGTCCGCGCCGGGCGGCGCAGTTTTTTCGATGCGTTCGAGAATTTTCGGCAGATACATGGTGTTGTAGTGCAGGCGCGAAAGGTAGTTAGGCAGGTTTGGGTCGCCGTTCCAGCAATGTTCGGCTCGGTCGCCGTATTTCACTTCGCCGCCGTAGGGTGGATTTGTGGTGGCATTCAAGACGTCTTCGAGGCGGTACACCGCGTCGTTCAGAAAATACGTGTCGGCGCTGCCGACGTAGATGTGAAGCTTGCCCTTCAGTTTTGGGCCGAGCGTGGACCAATTTTTCTGCAGGATCGCGCTCAGGTCGTAATGTTCCTTCCAGTAGGCGGCGGTTGAGGGATCGATCTCACCAGTTTCCTTATTAAAAATGGTTTGCGGGTAGCCATCTTTTCCCACCGGGCCGTACACCGCTTGCCAAATGTCGAATTGTTCGCCGGAGCGGCCGTGCGAGCCTAAAGCGAGCTCGTACTGATTGATTTGCCTGGTCGTGGTGAGCGTGCGGCCTAGATAATCGCGTTCGCCGGGCTGCTCGACGCGCATGTGCGGCCCTTCGATGAAGAACATATTTTTATCTGAGTACAGATTGATGTTGGTGAAGGCGCGAAAGTCCACGGGATCGGGGCAGGCGACGAACGCGCCGTTGTAATTATCCGGATAGAACATCTGCACGGCGAGGGATTCCCATCCGCCGGTGGAACCGCCGTAGACGAAGCGCGCCCAGCCTTGACCAATCCCGCGGAAAGTCTTTTCGATCGCGGGAATCAGCTCGGTCTCGATGGCGTCGCCGTAGGGGCCCAGGTTCGCGGAATTCACGGCGTAGGAATCGTCGTAATAAGGATTGGCGTGATTGATCTGCGCTACGAGAAAGCGCGGAAATTGTGGCGCGATCCACTGTTGATAAAATTTGTAGGCTTCTTCCTGCTGGATTTTGTTGTAGCCGGAAATGTGGAAGCGTTCGCTGTAGTCGGGCTTCAGATCTGGGTCGGGAGGAGTGGTGCGGAGGAAGTGGAAATCGTCATTGAAATGGTCTTCAAAGATCATCAGCGGAAAATGCGCGTTGGGGTGGGTGTCGAATCCCTCTGGCACCAGGACGTTCGCGCTGAGGAACATCGGGCGGCCCCAGAATTTCGTGAGTAGCGAGCTTTGAATTTTGATGTGGCGGATGTAGGGCGTGTCTTTCGGGTCGGGGATTGGCGCGATGACTTGGTCAAGCACGATGGAGACGGGATCGCCGCCGGCTCGCAGCGTGATTTTTCGCGGCGTGGAATAAAGGTTGCCGGGCGCGAGCTGCCAGTGTTGGCCTTCGCCGCGGTCCATGGGAAGTCTTACGGTGTGGCCGTCGGCGCGGTGGAACGTTTCGTATTTGTGCAGGACGACTTGGAGGAAATAGTCGCCGGACGGGACGTCGTGCAAGTAGCGCACGGGGTAACCGAACGCGGCGTCGTCGAGTGTGATGGATTGGCCGGGCTTGAGCGCCTCGACATCGAGGCCGAAGATCATTTGCGTGCGCACAGAATTGCTGATTTGCAGGCGCGGTTCGTCGGAGGGATCGGTGCTGAGAATCAACAGCAGGCGGCCGTCGAGCGGTTCGGCGCTTTGTGAGCTGGGGAACGAAACCGCGAAGCGATAGGCGGGAGTTTGTTGCGCCTGCAGCGCGCCTGCGGTTAGAGCGACCATCAAGGATCCCTGCAGCAATATGCACCACGAGCTGTGCGAAGTCATGGTCCCTCCTGCCTTCAGGCTGCTTTCTCCGCGGGGATTCTACATCAATAGGCGGGGCGTGCCGAGTGCGCGGCGTTTGAGCGTTCGATTTGGCGACTGATCGTCCCAGAATCGGGCAGCGGCTCGCACGGAAGCGCGGCGCGCCCTTTGGCTAAGAGCTTTGGCTGCAAGCAGTTTCCGGCCTGAACAATCGGCACAGAACGTGCAGCGCGGCAGGGGTGTAGGGCGTCTACAGCCCGGGGTGTAGACACACTACACCCGAGGGAATCCATGAAGCAACGGTATCTGAACCGGATTGAGCTGCTGCAGGGGACGCTGGATCTGCTGATCTTGCAGACGTTGCGGTGGGGCGCGCAGCATGGGTACGGCATCGCTCTCGCGATTCGCGCGAACTCGGGCGACATTTTGCAGGTGGATACGGGCTCGCTGTATCCGGCGCTGCACCGGCTGGAGAGGCAGAAACTAATCGCGGCGGAGTGGAAAACTTCAGAGAACAATCAGCGAGTGCGCGTGTACCGGCTGAGCGCGGCGGGGAAGAAGAAGCTGGCGTCGGAGCGTTCGCGCTGGGCGCAGATTTCGCAGGCGATCGCGGGGATTCTGGGGCCGGCGGGCGAGGAGAACGAAGCATGAAATTCGCATGGGGCGATGGTGAGAAACGCAAGTACGAATTGAATGAGGAAATCGCCAGCCATCTGCGGATGGCGGCGCGCGATCGCGAGGCGCGCGGAGAATCGCCTGCGCAGGCCAGCAAATCCGCCCGCCGCGAATTGGGCAATGCAGGCGTGATTCAGGAAGCGACTCACGATCAGTGGGCATGGACGTGGCTGGAAGATCTGCTGCAGGATTTGCGCTTTGCCGCGCGCACTCTGCGAAAAAATCCGGGATTCACGATAATCGCGGCGCTGACGCTGGCGCTGGGCATCGGCGCGAACACTGCGATTTTCAGCCTGGTGAATGGGGTGCTGCTGCGCCCGTTGCCGTACGCGCAGCCCAGCAGGCTGGTGGGAACCACCCAATATTATCCCAAGGGTCCGCTGGTGGTGATGCGCCAGCAAAGCCACACCATGCAGCTGGTGGGTGTTTCGGATAATAAGGAATTTAATTTGACGGGCTCGGGCGATCCGGTGCGCCTGATCGGGAATTCGGTCTCCGCAGATTTCTTTTCCATGCTGGGCGCGGAACCCGCGATGGGCAGAACTTTTCACGATGGAGAAGACCAGCCGGACAAGGATCGCGTGGTGATTCTTAGCCGCGGGTTGTGGGAGCAGCGATTCAACTCGGATCCGAATATTGTCGGGAAGTGGATCACTCTGGAAGGAGCGGGCCGCGAAATCGTGGGAGTGATGCCGGCGGATTTTCGTTTTCCATCGCCGAAGACGGAAATGTGGGTTCCGCTGCATCTGGATCCTAGAAACACGGGCGATTATTGGGGCGATAGCTACATGCAGCTGATCGGGCGGCTGCGTCCGGGCGCGACGCTGGAGCAAGCGCGCGCCGAATTGAAGACGATGCGGCCGGTGATCCTGGCGGCATACGCCTGGCGGATGCCGGACAATGCGTTCGTGGACGTGTCCATCGTTTCGCTGGAAGAAGCGATCGTGGGCGACGCGCGAGGAAAACTTCTGATTCTGCTTGGCGCAGTGAGTTTGTTGCTGCTGATCGCCTGCGCGAACGTGGCGAACCTGCTGCTGGCGCGCGCCACGACGCGAGAGAAGGAAGTTGCGGTGCGCGTGGCGTTGGGCGCGAGCCGCTGGCGGATTCTGCGTCAACTGATCACGGAAAGTGTGCTGCTCTCGCTGCTGGGCGGTGCGTTGGGACTGGGCGTCGCAGTGGGCGGCCTTTCCATTCTGAAAGCGGCACTGCCTCCGGACACGCCGCGGCTCGCGGATGTCGCGTTGGATGGACAAGTATTGGGATTTACGGCGCTGCTCGCGATTCTTACAGGCGTGATTTTCGGATTAGTTCCCGCACTGGGCGCTTCGAAAGTGGACATGACGGCCACGCTAAAATCCGGCGGACAACGCAGCGCGACGGGCGGGAATCATCGCGCGAGTAAGCTGCTGGTGGTGGGCGAAGTGGCGATTTCGATGATTTTGGTGATCGCGGCGGGGCTGCTGGTGAAAAGCTTGTGGATACTTTCCGGCACCAGCCCGGGCTTTCGTCCCGAGCGCGTGGTCACGGCCCGGATCACCCCGAATGAATCGTTCTGCGAAATTCCGGGGCGCTGCCTAGCTTTCTACAACGAATTGCTGGCGCGCACGCGCGCGTTGCCTGGTGTGCGGAACGTCGCGGCGGTGAACGGATTGCCGCTGGGCGGTGGAGCGGAAATATTTCCAATCGTGGTGGAGGCGCAGCCAACGCCCGAGGGCGCGAAGGTCCCTATGTTCTGGGAAAAAATTATTACGCCGGATTATTTGAGCATTATGAACATCCCTTTGCTGCGGGGCCGCGGATTCAGCGAGGCGGATGCGGCGGCGGAAGCGCAAGCCGTGGTGATCGTGAGCAAGTCCACGGCGGAACATTTCTGGCCGGGGAAAGATGCGGTGGGTGAACACATGCGGGCGAAGTGGGAGCCGAATGTATGGCGGACGGTGGTGGGGGTGGTGGGCGATGTCCGCGAATACAACATTAGAAGCGATTCTGCCAGTTGGATTGACGGCGTGATGTATGCGCCGTACGGACCGCACGCAATTCGCGGCAGTGGCGCGGACGCTCCGCCTGCGGAAATGACGCTGGTGATCGAGACGACCGGAGACCAGGTGCAAATCGCAGGGGATCTGAAGAACACTGTTGCGAGCTTGAATCACGACGTGCCGGTGAGCCAGATCAGTCCGTTGAAAAGTTGGGTGGCGGAGTCGATGGCTGAACCGCGCTCCACTTCCGCCCTGTTTGCGGCGTTTGCGGCGCTGGCGCTTCTTCTCGGCGCCGTGGGGATCTACGGCGTGATTTCGTATTCCGTGGCGCAGCGCACGCGGGAAATCGGCATACGACTGGCGTTGGGCGCGCGGCGGCAGGAAGTTTTGCTGCTGGTGGTGGGGCAGGGCGCCAAGCTGGCGCTCGCGGGAGTAGCGATCGGAATTGCGGGCGGCCTGATGTTGACGCGGCTGATGAGCGGATTATTGTATGGCGTGCACGCGACTGATCCGCTGACGTACGGTGCCGTCGCAGTGCTGTTAATGTTTGTTGCGCTCGTGGCTTGCTTCATTCCTGCGCGGCGCGCAATGCGCGTAGATCCGATGGTGGCTTTGCGCTATGAATGAAAGCGGCGGTGCTGGCGCTGGCTTGGGCTTTGGTGAGGAAATCCAGGCATGAACTTTTTCCGGGATGCGCGCGAGCGGCGCAAGAACGAGTTGAATGAAGAAATTGCCGGGCATCTGCGCATGGCCGCGCGAGACCGTGAGGCCCGTGGCGAATCGCCCGCGCAGGCGCACGCCGCGGCGCAGCGCGAACTGGGCAATTCGGGAGTGATTCAGGACGTGACGCACGATCAGTGGACATGGACGTGGTTCGAGAACTTACTGCAAGATTTGCGCTATGGTGCGCGCACGCTGCGGAAGTCTACGGGCTTCACTGCCGTCGCGATTTTGACGCTGGGCCTGGGAATCGGCGTTAACACGGCTCTATTTTCAGTAGTGAACGGCGTGCTGTTGAATCCGTTGCCTTACCCGCAGGCAAATCAGCTGGTGGGACTCTGGTGGGATCGCACGCCCGGGCAGCACAGCTCGATTCCTTATCTTAATTTTTTGGACTGGCAGAGGCAGAGCACGGCATTTTCCTCCGTGGGCGCATATCAGCAGGACAACATGATCGTCACCGGTGCAGGCGAGCCCGAGCGCGTGGACGGCGTAAGAATTTCCGCGAACCTTTTCGATTTGCTTGGCGTGAAACCTTTGCTGGGCCGATCCTTCCGGCCCGAGGAGGATCAGCTGGGGACGCGGCCTGTGGCGCTGATTAGCGATGGATTGTGGAGTCGCAAGTTTGACTCGTCGCTCGACGTGTTGGGCAGGAGCATCACGGTGGATGGGCGCAACTGCACGATCGTAGGCGTCGTCCCGAAAAAATCTCCGATTTACACCACGGCGGATGTGTTCACACCGCTCGGCCAGTACAACGAAGAACCGTTTCGCGATCGCCGCGCCAGCCTGGGGACGGTGGGGATTGGCAGAATGAAACCCGGTGTGACGCTCGCGCAGGCGCGGGCCGATATGGATTCCGTAGCGCGAAATCTTTCCGCGGAATATCCGGATGCGAACAAGGGCACCGGCATTTTCGTGAATCCGTTGAAAGACGACATCATCGGCGACATCGCGCCGACGCTTTTCATGTTGCTGGGTGCCGTGGGATTTGTGCTGCTGATTGCGTGCGCGAACGTAGCGAACCTGCTGCTGGCGCGTTCGGCGGCGCGGGCGCGGGAATTCGCGATTCGCGCGGCTCTGGGCGCGACGCGGCGGCGCGTCATGCGGCAATTGCTCACGGAGAGCCTGCTGCTCGCCACGGCGGGTGGTGCGCTGGGTCTGCTATTTGCCGCGTGGGCCACGAAAGGGGCGCTCGCGGTGATTCCGGAGGCGCTACCGCGCACGGATGAGATCGGGCTCGACGGCCGCGTCCTTCTTTTTACGCTGGCGATTTCGATTTTCGTAGGCATAGCGTTCGGCATGGTGCCGGCGCTGAAGAGTTCGCGGCCTGATTTGCACGAGAGCCTGAAAGAAGGAGGGCGCGGCTCCAGCGGAACGCGCCTGCGCACGCAGAATATTTTCGTCGCCGTGGAAATGGCGCTGGCCGTGGTGTTGCTCGCCGGAGCGGGGCTGATGGTTCGCAGCCTGGTGGGGCTCGCGAATGTGAATCCTGGTTTTGATCCGGAACACGTGGTGGAATTCGGCGTATCACCTTCGGCCGGGCGCATCGCCACGCCTGCGCATATCCGCGAAACTTATCGTCAGATCACGGCGCGATTTGAGGATGTTCCGGGCGTCGCAGCCGCTTCGCCTCTGGTGGGTGCGCTGCCGCTTAGTGGCGATTCGCTGGTGGGGTTCTGGATTACGGGGCAGCCGAAGCCTTCTTCTGCGAAGGAAATGACGCGCGCTCAGTGGTATGCGGCCGCGCCCGATTATCTGAAAGTGATGGGGATTCCGTTGCAGCGCGGGCGATTCCTCAGCGCGCAGGATACGGAGACTGCGCCGTTCGTGGTTGTGGTTGACGATGGCTTCGCGCGCGCCAATTTTCCCGGCGAAAATCCCATCGGCAAGCGGCTGAACATCGCAATCATTGACGTCGAGGATGCGGAAATAGTTGGCGTGGTGGGGCACGTCAAACACGCGGGGCTCGGCGCGACGGGGATTCTCGATCAGCGTGGCCAGATTTATTTTGCGATATCGCAGCTGCCGGATCGAGTGCTGCCGCTGGTCGGACGCGCTTGCACGTTCGTGGTGCGCGCAGCCGGAACGCCGCAGGCTGTGAGCGAATCGCTGCGCGAGGCGTCGCAGAAATACGATAGCCGCCAAGTGCTGTACGAATTCAAGCCGATGACGGAGGTTGTTTCGGATTCGATCGCAGCGCGGCGATTTACGATGATACTTCTCGGCGTATTTGCCGCGCTGGCGCTGGTGCTATCCGCGGTCGGAATGTTCGGTGTGATTTCCTACGTCACCGGCCAGCGCACGCAGGAGATTGGCATTCGCATGGCGCTCGGGGCGCAGCGCAGCGACGTGCTGCGTCTGGTGCTGGGCCACGGAATGCGCGTGGCGCTGCTGGGCGTGGCGATTGGCATGGCCGCGGCGCTGGGGCTGACGCGGCTGATGGCCAGCCAGCTTTATGGAGTGAGCGCGAAGGATCCGCTCACGTTTGTGGGAGTGGCCGCGCTACTGACGCTCGTCGCACTTGCGGCGTGCTACATCCCCGCGCGGCGCGCGATGCGCGTGGATCCCATCGTCGCGTTACGCTACGAATGAAATGCTAGTAGCATCTGCTCGCTGGCCTGCTGTTCAGGCCGCGGCTTTGCGCTGTACTTGCCTGGGCAAACTTCGATTCCTTCGGCTGGATTTTTCCGCAGCGTGGCTTTGTGCAAGAATGTTATTGTGACTCGGGCGCGGCAATTGTGCGATTTATTCCATGACTGAATCGATCAAAGTGGTTCTCGAATTCGCGCTGCTGGCGATTACCTCGGTGTTTTTTCTGGTGGACCCGTTTGCGGTGATTCCGTTGTTTTTGGCGGTTACCGCGGATTCCACGGCAGCGGAACGGCGAGCCGTGGCGCGGCGTTCGGCATTCACTTGCGCGATCGTGCTGTGCTCGTTTGCGCTCGCGGGCAGCCTGATTTTCAAAATGTTCGGCATCACGCTGCCGGCATTCAAAATCGCCGGCGGCATCATTCTGATGGGGATTGGGCTGGACATGCTCCAGGCCAAGCAGTCCGGCACGAAAGCGACGGCCGAAGAGCAGCAGGAAGGCGCCGAAAAGCAGGATGCGAGCATCATTCCGCTTGGCATGCCGATGCTGGCGGGGCCGGGCGCGATTTCCACGGTGATGGTGCTGGTTGGCGAATCGCATTCGCTTTGGCAGCACGCCATTATTTACGCGACGATTCTGCTGACTTCGTTCATTTCCTTCATGATTCTGGCGGGCGCGGACGGCGTGCGCAAATATCTCGGTGAGACCGGGATACGCATTCTCATGCGGCTGATGGGTTTGCTGCTGGTGGCGCTGGCGGTGCAGTTCGTGGTGAACGGGCTGACGGATTTCGGATTGCTGAAGCCGCTGGCCACACCGTACTGAATTCCCCGCTTGCTATTCCTCTTCTTCGGTTTTCTTCAGGCGGGTCATTTTGAATGCTACGCGAAAATCGCGGGCGCGGGCTTCGGCTAGGATTGCGCGGCGCGTTTCGATGGGCAATTCTGATGGGCCGAAGACGCCGGCCATGTCGCGGGGGAAATTTTTGACGAAGATTGCCGCGAGATGCGCGGTGGCGTAGGCGATGGGCGTCGAGATCAAGCCGCGCCGGCGAATCTGATGGAGCGTGGGGAAACTCACGTCGTAGCGCAGCAGCAGCGGTTGATCGTCTTTCACTCCTCGGACCAGCACTGCCGCGGCGAAGCGGGCATTTTCCAGCACGCCGCGACGAAGCATTCCTGCGACCCCCTTAGGCGTCAGAGTTTTTGGAAAACGCTTGCGCGGGATTCCCTGCGACCGATGAAGACGTCCCTGGCGATACCAGCGGTATAGGCGGTCAAAATCGTTGCCGCCGATTTTGGCGTCCATGTCGCGCATGGGAACGACGTAGGGCAACATGCACACTTCATCCTGCGCGGCCAGGTACACCGTGGCCTCGCCGATGGGGGGCGGGAAGCGGAATTTTTCGCGGTCGGCGAAGCGCTTGGCGAGCGAAAAGCGCCCGTGGCGATAGACGCGCGGGCTGGAAATCGCTTCGTCGTACATTACTTCCGGCGACCACGTGGAAACGGGGTCTTTACTCTCAGTGCTTTCGTACAGGCGCACGTGGACGGATTCCACGGTGTCCAACAACTCGGAGCCGCGCTTGCCGAGAAGGTTGGTGAGGCCGGGCGCCGCACCGGTGCAGATCAGCGCCGCGCGATTTTTCGCCTCGAAGCGTTTGCGGAAGCGGAATTGTTCCGGCTTGAAAGGATTGCGATTGAGGTGCGAATTCAAATCCAAGTAGTGCACGCCCAGGCGCAGCGCCGCGCGTAAAATGATTTCGTTGAAGACGGCCGGGGAGGCATTCACTAGCAGATTGCAGCCGCGGGCGGCGCGCACGATGGACCACAGATTGCGCGCGTTCGCTTCTTTTACCTCAATCGCGCTCTTCTTACCGAGAAATTTCCGCGCGCGCTCCGGGTCGCGATCGCCGCACCAGACCGTGTGTCCCTGGCGCACGAGCAATTGAGCAAGCAAGGAGCCGGCGCCGCCCACTCCCAGTACGAAGATGCGCATCGGTTCGCAACTTTACCATATTCGCCGCGCCGGGAAGCGCGGCCGTGCGCGCCACTTTCCGGGTATGCACCGGCGGTGCAAGGCGGGCTACCAATTCGCCGGATGAACGGCATTCCCGCTTGCGAAGCGAGATGACAGAGGAAGCTGTTCGGCTGACAAGCGCTTCGTTCCGCACCGGTCAAGCCAATTCACCCAAGGCGTGTACGTGTGTGGGCCGTGTCAATTCGCTGCTCCACACCCTGGATCCGGTCCTTCGCCCATGCGATTAGAGAAATATTATCCGACGTGCCGATTTTTTCGCGCATATCGCGCATCATACGCAGGTATGTGTCCGGGTTCATGCGGAGTTGGTTACACACTTGCCGGTCGGTGAGGCCGCCCGCAAGAGCTCGGAGTATGATTGCTTCTTCGCCGCTCAAAATTGGGTCCAGCTGGAAAGCAGAACCGCGCTGGATGCTGATTACTTTGGATTCGTGTTTCATTGGGTCACCTGGTCCGTCTTGCTGCGTTTCATCGCCGTGTTGCGGAGTTACGCGGTCTTTGATTGCGCATTCGTATCCGAAGCGCGCGCTCTGGTTTTCATTGCGTACAATGCGGCATCCGCCGCGCCCAGCAGGGAATCCACGTTTGCGCCGTCGACAGGATAAATCGCTACGCCGATGCTGACCGAAAGCTTCGGCTCCCGGCCGTCGTTCGCAAGACTGTCGCAGACGCGCTGCGCCACCAGGTTGGCCGGCACTCTTCCTGTTTCTGGCAGAACCAGCGCGAATTCATCTCCTCCGAAACGCGCCGGAGTGTCAACCTTGCGACTGCAGATGCACAAAACATCGGCGAGCCGGCAAAGAGCTTGACTGCCGACCAGGTGACCGAAACGATCGTTGATCTGTTTCAATCCATCCAAATCGAGGAACAGAAGCGCGAACTCCCGCGCGGTGCGCTCGGAGCGCTTAATCTCGCTGTCCACGGTTTCCACCAGATGGCGATAGTTGGCGAGGCCCGTCAACGCGTCCTTGGCTGCTTGTTGGCGCAAATGATCCTCGAGCTTGCGCTGTTGCGTGACGTTCTCAACGATAATCTCGTAGCTCTCGACTTGGCCCTCAGTCTTTACCTCGCGCCCGCTGAGCCGCAGTGTCAGGGCTGTGCCGTTCTTGCGCTTCCATTCGGCCTCCAGGGGATCGATGCCGAGATGCTCAGCGGACTGACCCAGCAATTGTGCGCGTTTGGAGGGATCGCACAGGACATCAGCCGCAAGGTTCACTGCCAACAGTTCCTCGCGGGACGCATAACCGAGCATGGCCGCGAGCGCCGGATTGACATCCAGAAACTTGCCTTTATTGTTGCAGCGACAGATTCCGTAGATCAGGTTTCCCACCAGCGCGCGATAGCGTGCTTCCGAATGGCGCAGCCGCTTTTCGGTTCGATCGCGCTCTTCGCGCAGATGGTTGTCACTGAGAGCTCGACGGACAGCCACGGGCAGATGCCCAAGATGGTCCATGCCGACGCAATCGGCGGCGCCGCTGCTAATAAGTTCCGCCACGGTCTCGGCTTGCATGGTGTCAATCAGGAAGATGCAGGGGATTTGCCTCTCCCGCAGACGCAGGATTTCCAGTTCGCGGCTTGCTGGCCAGTTTGGGGACGGGTATTCGGCCAGGACGACGTCGTAGAATTTCGCCTTCAGGCGTGTGGCAAACTGCTCCGGGGTTAAGACGACCTCGGCGCTAACTTTGAAGTGGGCCTTGCTAAGCTCGTGTACGCACTGCTCAACGTGCGCTATGTGCCTGTGAACAAATAGGATACGCAGGGGCAGCCTTCTGCTTGCCGATCCATTCAGTACCAGGGGTAGTTCGCTCTGCTTAATGCGATCTCGCGAGGCTGAAGGCATCGTAACGTCCACCGGGCTAGCAAGGGCCAGCCCTTTCACAAGCAGGCCCGGGAAATGATTCGAAAGCAACCATGAGAACCTTATTGGAACGGAGAAGGCGAAACAGTTCAAAACGGTACACCTTCAATCAGTTTGTTTACTCATTGGACGCTCTCTCGGCTCAGAATCGAATGAATGGATTGGACGGGACCTTACAGGGACCGTGACGCACCTCAGTTTGATACTTCATCCTGTTCGCCACAGGGGGAAGCTCGCGCCGGAAACACTTTCCCGTGGTGCGCGCAGGCGACCGTTAGATGCCGATTGCCTGCGAACGCGACATGTGGTGCAATCCGCTGCAATGAATCGCCGGGATTTCATTCGCTTTTCTGCCGCGGCTGCCGTGGCGGCGTCGGGGAATCCGCTCGTCTTTACCGGAAGCGAACCCACGGCTGTGGTTCGGCTGATTCTGCGGCCCGACCGGCTCGGGAACAAAATCGGCGAGGACTTCACGGGACTGAGCTACGAGTCGGCGCAACTGGGGAATCCCAATTTCTTTTCCGGCAAGAACGAGCAACTGGCTGGGTACATGCGCACGCTCGGGAAGTCCGGCATTTTGCGGATCGGGGGAAATACTAGCGAGTACAGCTATTGGACTCCTGATCCTGCGAAGCGCCTGAACTTGCCAAATTCGGAGAGCATGCGCACGGGAGACCAGGCGAACCCCATCGCGTTTGGATTAGCCGCCGGTCCTGACACAGGACACGCCGCGCCCGCGCCGGTGCACGTCACGCCGCTTGCCATCCGCAACTTGCGAGACTTCCTGAACGCCAGCGGTTGGAAGCTGATTTACGGCTTGAACATGGGAACGGGCACGGTCGAGGACGCGGCGAGCGAAGCGGCGTACGTCATGGATGTGGCTGGCCCGAAGCTGATTGCGTTCCAATTGTGCAACGAGCCGGACCTTTTCTACCGCAACGGAATTCGCAAAGCAGATTACGACTACGCGCAATTTGCCGCCGAATGGCAGCGCTTTTACCAGGCATTACGGGCGCGCGTGCCGAACGCACCAATCGCGGGACCGGACACGGCCTACAACAACGAGTGGCTTGTACCGTTCGCAAGGCAATTCAAGGACGAAGCGGCGTTTCTTTCGCATCATTATTATGCGGAGGGGCCGCCGACAGACCCTTCCATGACTATCGAACGCTTGCTGCGGCCGAATCCCAAACTAGACGCGGAACTCGAAGCGATGAAAGAGGCGGCGAAGGAGTCTGGCTTGCCGTTCCGACTGACGGAGACGAACTCCTGCTATCAGGGCGGCAAACCGGGAGTGAGCGATACCTTTGCCTCTGCGCTGTGGAGTGCCGATCTGATGTATCAACTGGCGTCAGACGGTGGAACGGGGATTAATTTTCATGGTGGTGGCTACGGCTGGTACACCGCGATTGCCGGAACCCCCGAAGCGGGATTTGTGGCGCGGCCCAGCTATTACGGCATGTTGCTGTTCGCGCAGGCCGGAGCGGGGCAGCTTGTCGAGAGCCAACTCGCACCGTCGGAAGCGGCACCGCTGCTGACTGCTTACGGTCTGCGGAGTAATTCCGGCGATATCAAGGTGGCGACTTTCAATAAGCACGCGGATCGTAGCGTTCGGCTCGCGATCGAAGTGGGGCAGCGCTCGAATAAAATGCGTGTCCTACGTCTGATCGCGCCACGAATCGATGATGCAACTGACACAACTTTCGGCGGAGCGCCGGTGGGCGCGGGCGGAGCATGGTCTGCGACACGCGAGGAAACAGCGCTTGGAGAGAACGAAATTTGGGTGACCGAACTCCCGGCGGCAAGCGCCGCACTTATCACATTTGAACGAGAATGAAGCTGCGTTAGCGCATCGCCAAGGCTGTTTCTCGAGCACCGACGATTCGCGCGCGCCGAATCTCAGCGTGCACACGGGACGCCTTGCGACACCGCGTATGATTGCCCCAGCACGGCTGGAGGCGTATTATCGGCACTGATATCTCCGACCCACTCGGCCTGAAGGAGAGACAACCTATGGCGTGGGGGCGACGCTCCTAGCAGTTCAGGAGATGAGGGATCGGGCGGAAACGCCTGCTCCTCCCGGATTTGGAAAGGAGAGCATCCAGCGCGCGCGGTTTTTTGAGCGCGCTGCGCCGCTGGCGTCCTCGCCCAATTTCGAATTCGAATTGGGCTATTTTATTCTGAGCTGCATCTAAACAGAGAATGGCACTGACGGACAAATTCGGACGCCAAATCACCGACCTGCGGGTTTCGGTCACGGACCGCTGCAATTTTCGCTGCGTGTATTGCCGTTCGGCGGACCCCGAGAATCACATGGCGGAGCATGCGCTGCTCGAGTGGGACGAATACGAGCGGCTGGTGCGCATTCTGGTGGGAATGGGCATCCGCAAAGTGCGCGTGACGGGCGGCGAGCCGCTGGTGCGTCCGGGCGTGGAAGATTTTGTGGCGCGGCTGAAAGCCATCGGCGTGCAGGACCTTTCGATGACCACCAACGGCCACTTGCTTGCGGAGCGCTGCGACCGGCTGGTGGCGGCAGGGCTGAACCGCATCAATATCAGCTTGGATTCTTTGAACCGCGAAAAATTCGAGAAGGTGACGCGCACCAAGACGTTCGATCAAGTGCTTGCCGGAATCGAGGCGGCGCAGGCTTCGCCGCTGCGTCCTGTGAAGGTGAATGCGGTGCTGGTGCGCGGGTTGAATGACGACGAAGTGGAAGCGTTTGCGGAATTCGCGCGCGAAAAAGAAATAGTAATGCGCTTCATCGAATTCATGCCGCTGGACGCGGACCGTGCATGGACGCGCGACATGGTTGTGCCCGCGGCGGAAGTGCATCGGCGCATCTCGGCGCGCTGGCCGCTGATTCCGGTGGTGCACGAACGCAGCGAGACCGCGCGGAAGTACCGCTTCGCGGACGGCGGCGGCGAAATCGGATTGATCGCGCCGGTGACGCAGCCCTTCTGCGGACATTGCTCGCGCATCCGATTGACGGCCGACGGAAAATTGCGTACCTGCCTCTTCAGTAAGGAAGATCACGATGTGAAAAGTCTGCTGCGCAGCGGCATGGGCGACCGCGAAATCGGCGACGCGATTGTGGCTATGGTGCAGACGAAGGAAAAGAGCCACCGGATTAATGAGCCGGATTTTGTGCCGCCTTCGCGCACGATGGTCTATATTGGCGGCTGATCGGATGGTGGACTTGGGAGCAACGCTACATGGCGGATGAGGAGTCTAAATATTTCTCGCTGACGGAAGCGGAGCGGCTGCGTTCGCAGCTCGAGCCGCTGCTGATCGAAGCGATGGAATCGCGCCGCAAGATGATGGACGTGGACGAGCAGATCAATTCGCTCGCCGAACGCATCCAGCGATCGGGCGGCTTGGCTGTGGCTTACGAAAGCGCGGCCAAGACGCGCCTGGAACGCAATCGCCTGGAAGAAACCGTGCAATCCGCGCTCGACCAGATCCAGGAAACCGGATGCGTGGTGAAAGATCTGGAAGTGGGGCTGCTGGATTTTCCCGCGCGCATTGACGACGAGGAAGTATACCTCTGTTGGAAGCTGGGCGAAGATCGCATCCGTTTTTACCATCGCCAGGACGAAGGATTTTCCGGACGCAAGCCGATTGATCCCCGCGACGCCGGTTACAATAATCCCGTTCAGTAATTTTGCAGCGGCCGCTGCAGTTGCTGCCGCGCGGAATGAAACTTTAGATTCATTCCGCGCGTATTGTGGCAGTAGATTGTGAGGGCCAAGCATCCGCGGAGGTCCTTTGTGCAGCGGAGAGCGTTTCTCAAAGGCGCAGGAATCGTAACCGTCGCAGTCGCGGGCGGAGGCGTCTGGCGCGCATGGGATCAAGGAGTCTTCAGCACCGGTGAAGGGCCGGCGTACGAGCCGTGGAAGGACTGGCGCAGCACCGGAAGCGATTCGCCGCTCGCGCTGGTGCGCGCCGCGATCTTAGCCGCCAGCCCCCATAACACTCAGCCCTGGCTTTTCAAGATCACCGATTCTGCAATCGAGCTGTACATTGATGCACAGAGGAACGTCGGCGCGCTCGATCCTTATCTGCGCGAAGAGCATATCGGCATGGGTTGCGCTCTGGAGAATCTGATGCTGGCCGCGCCTGCCAACGGATATGCGGCCACGGCGGAGCTGCTGCCCGGAAAACTTGGCCCGATTCCCGCCGATCCCAAACCAAAACTCTTGGCGCGCGTGAATTTCGCGTCTGGTAAGCGCGAAGAAAACGAGCTGTATAGCGCGATCCCGCTGCGCCACACGAATCGCGGCCCCTATGATCCGCACCAGGCGCTTTCGCCTGATTTCGTCGAAGCACTCCAGCATCTGCCGGACGGCTCCGCGGATGTGAAGCTATTCCTGTTCACGGCCGAGGCCGATCGAAAAAAGATCGTCGAGATCAGTTCTGCCGCGAATATGGAAATCTATTCGGATCCAGATGTTCACCGGGGCAGCGAACGCTGGGTGCGCACGAAATGGAGCGCGGTCCAGACATACCGCGACGGCCTGACGATTGACGCCTTCGGCCTACCGCCCATAGCTACTGCGATTGCCAAGATGATGTCTGTGCGAATGCTGCGCTGGGCTGCGTCGCGCAGCACCGACAATGGCTATTCGAAACTGATGCTCAGCGCGCCGCTGATCGGATTCATTGCCGTGCGCGACCGATACGCGCAGGAACAATGCTTGCAGGCCGGCCGAATCTGGCAGCGCGCGCATCTCTTCGCGACGGCGCATGGAATTGCCGCGCGCCCCTGCAACGAGGCTGTGGAAATGGTGGATCATGAGCGGGCACTGGGCAGGCCAGCCTCTTGCGTCGCGCTGCTCAACGAAATCACCGCGGATCCCACATGGCAGCCCACTTTTGTGTTCTACATGGGCTATCCAAAGCTGGCGGCCCACGCCAGCCCGCGACGTCCGGTGCAGGCGGTACTCGTCTGACGGCCTAGAGCCGGCGCGAGCAGCGCCGGTTTCTACCGCGCCGTGACTTCAATCGGTCGCACATCGCGTTCAATCTTGGCGAGGATTTCGTCCTCTGCTACTTCCAAATCGTATTTTGTTTGCAGATTCAGCCAGAAGCGCGGGGTCGTATTGAAATAGCGGCCTAGCCGCAGCGCGGTGTCGGGTGAGATGCCGCGACGCTCCGCCACAATGTCCGCAATGCGCGTGACCGGCACGCGCAAATCCAGCGCCAGCTTGTTCATGCTCAGGCGGTATGGCTTCATGAAATCTTCGCTGAGAATTTCGCCGGGATGTACGGGCTTCAATTTTTTTGCCATTGCCCTCTCCTAGTGATAATCCGAAATCTCTGCTTCGTACGCGTCGCCGTCGCGCCAGACGAAACAAATGCGCCATTGATCGTTGATGCGGATACTGGGCTGGCCCGCGCGGTCGACGCGCGGCGCCTCCAGACGATTCCCCGGAGGGGACGACAAGTCGGCTAGTCGGTCAGCTGAATCGAGTTGACGGAGCTTTCGAAGAGCGACTCGTTCAATGCTCTTGAAGAGTCTTAGGGATTCTCGCTTGTGGAGCTGTTCCGTCTCGCGCGATCGAAAAGATCTGATCAGAAGTCGAGTGTATACTGCTACGCGTTAAATGTAAACCGTTCTACCTTCTGGTAAGAGGGCCGCCAGAACAAAGAGTCGAAACGTGTGGTAGGGTGGAAAGTGAAGAAAGTGTAGAGAGTGAATTGTGACTGACACCACCACAAACCGGCTGAAGGATTCCGCTAGCCCCTATTTGCGTTCTGCAGCGCATCAGCCGGTTGATTGGCACGAATGGGGTGAGGAAGCTTTTGCGCACGCGCGCGCGGAGGGCAAGCCGATTTTGCTGGATATTGGCGCGGTGTGGTGCCACTGGTGCCACGTGATTGACCGCGAGAGCTACGAAAATCCCGAGATCGCGGCGATGATCAATCAATTTTACGTGCCGGTGAAAGTGGATCGCGACGAGCGGCCGGATGTGGATTCGCGCTACCAATCGGCCATCAGCGCGATTTCCGGGCAGGGCGGCTGGCCGTTGACGGCCTTCCTTACGCCCGATGGGAAACCATTTTTCGGCGGGACATATTTTCCGCCGGAAGACGCGATGGGCCGGCCGGGATTCAAGCGCATTCTGCTGGGGATTGCGGACGCGTTCAAGACCCGCCGTGCCGAAGTGGATAGCTCCGCGAAAGCGCTGGAAGAGGCGGTGGCGAAGGCCGAAGTGTTTCACACGGCGCGCGGCGAATTCGATGCGGGCGTGGTGGATTCCGTCGTGGAATCCGCGCTGCATCTGTTCGACGACGCGCACGGCGGTTTCGGCGGCGCGCCGAAATTTCCGCACGCCAGTGCGATTGATTTGCTGCTCGAGCGTTATCAATCGTCGCGCGATCCGCGCTTGCTGCATGTGGTGGAGCGTTCGTTGACGGGCATGGCCGAAGGCGGCGTTTACGATCAACTGGCCGGCGGATTTCACCGATATTCAGTGGATGAACGCTGGTGCGTGCCGCACTTCGAGAAAATGACCTACGACAATTCCGAGCTGCTAAGGAATTTTCTGCATGGTTATCAGGTGACGCGCCAGCCGCTGTTCCGCGAAACTGCCGAAGGAATTATCGAGTGGGTCGGCGCGGTGCTTTCCGATCGCGAGCGCGGCGGCTTCTACGGCAGCCAGGACGCGGATCAAACGTTGGACGATGACGGCGATTATTTTACTTGGACGCTGGCGGAAGTTCGCGCTGTGTTATCGCCGCAAGAATCTCGCGTGATTGAGATCCGTTACGACGTTGGCCCGCGCGGCGAAATGCACCACAATCCGGCAAAAAATGTGTTGTGGATTGCGGCGAGCCAGGAAGAAATCGCCCAGGCCTTGAAAACCACGCCGGAAGATGTGGCGCTGCTTCTCGCGCGAGCCAAGGGCAAGCTGCTGGCCGCGCGGCTGCAGCGGAATCCCACACCGGCGATAGATACGACGATTTATGTCGCTTGGAATGCGATGTTCGTCTCTGCGTATCTGGAAGTCGCGCGCGTGCTGGGCCGTGACGATTGCCGCGCGTTCGCACTGAACACGCTGGAACGCATCTTAGCCGAGGCCTGGGATGACGCGAAGGGTTTCCGCCATCGCGTCGGCGGGCCGCGTCTGGAAGGCTCGCTCGACGACCAGATTTTCGCCGCCGCCGCGCTGCTCGACGCGTATGAAGCGACGCTCGACCGGCGCTATTTCGACATTGCCGAGCGCGCTGTGCGTCTCGCCGTGGAGCGCTACGGCGATCCCGATGGCGGCGGATTTTTCGATCGAGCGAAAGATGCGGCGCCGATGGGCGGCCTGGACGTGCGGCGCAAACCGCTGCAGGATTCGCCGACGCCCGGCGCAAATTCCGTCGCGGTGATTGTGCTCGATCGCCTCTACGCTTTCACTGGTGAAAAGCTATATCGCGAGTGGGCGGAAAAGACGCTGGAAGCTTTCGTCGGACTCGTACCGCAATATGGACTATTCGCCGCGACATACGGGCTGGCAGCACTGCTGCACGCGCGGCATCCGTTGCAGGTGGCAGTCCTGGGCGCGGCGGGCGATACGCGAGCGGCGGAGCTCGAAAAATGCGCGAACGAAGTCTATCGTTTCGGCAAAGCAGTGCTGCGCGTCACACCCGAAACGCTGGCTTCAGTTTCGCTCGCGCCCGCGCTGCGTGAAACGCTGCCGCACCTCGATGCCGCCAAAGCGCAGGCGCTGGTCTGCGTCGAAACGACCTGCTACCCGCCCTTGACCGATGCCGCGAAACTCGAAGCGTTGCTCACAGGAGCCGCGGCTACCACAGCTGCGCCCTGATCCGAACAAACTTCGTGCGTCACCTTCGCAAGTTGCTGTGCATCGAACGCAGTGCAATAATGCTGCATTCGGCGGGACTGCCGTTTCAGGATTGGTGTACACGGGGGCTTTATGGCGATGAGGGATGCATGGATCGAAAAGCGCGCTGCGGCGATGAACGGCGGGGTGCGCAATTTCTCGCAGATGCACTACGCGCGCAAGGGCGTCGTAACCGAAGA
>JBEKHD010000037.1:0-67561 GCA_050012455.1 Candidatus Acidiferrales bacterium
TGAAGAAAGTAAAACCCGGCGGCCCGATCGCGGCGCACTAGCCGTCGCTGCATGAATGGGAACCCTGCAAGGCGCGGCTTAAGGCCCGAACGAGCGCGGCTTGAAACCCGGAAGGGCGGGACTTCAGCCCCGCCGTCAGCCGCTTAAAACTAAGGGGCTTTGGCCTCTTAAACCATTCTTCTTCGCAACAGTTGCATACTGATCAAATCCTTTGTAGGCTCCCTCTGGCGCTCGCAATGTCTGTACGAATCATCACCCTCGAACGCGAATACGGCAGCGGCGGCACGCTCATCGCCAAATCCCTTGCCGAACGTCTCGGCTGGAAGCTCTGGGACGAGGAAATCACCGCCGAAATCGCCCGCGCCGCCAATGTGGACCAGCGCGAAGCGCAGCGCTGCGACGAGCGCGTCGATCCCTTCCTGTATCGCCTCTTCAAGGTTTACGCGCGCGGCAGCTACGAACGCGCGCTCGGAGTTGGCGGTTCCCAGGTATTCGACACCGACTGCATGGTCGAAATGCTGCACAAAGTCATTGACGACGTCGCCTCACGCGGCAATTGCGTCATCGTCGGCCGCGGCGCACCTTACTTCCTGCGCAATCGCCCCGATGCGTTCCACGTTTTCGTCTACGCTTCCGACGAAGAAAAAATCCGCCGCATCAAATCCATCGGCAAGACGGAAAAAGAAGCGCAGCAACTCGTCGCCGAAGTGGATCGCGACCGCGCTGAATTCATCCGCCACTATTTCGGCAAGCAATGGCCGCATCGCCCGCTCTACAACATCATGATCAATTCACAATTCGGCGATGAATTCGTAATCGACACAATCCTGCAGAACATCGAAGCTCTCGAAAAGCATCAAGCCCTGCACGGCGTCACCGTTTAGCGTAGTTCGGAGAACCACGATCCGTTGCGGCGCTGCTCTTGATCGTCAACGTGCCGGAATCGCCAGCGCCATTCATCCCTCATTCCGCGAAACCTGCCCATTGCAACCCGCCGGATCGAAATTCTCTTCAGCGGTGGTACATTTCCCGCGTGCGCACCCTCATTGGTGTCACCTTCGCGATGTTGCTCGCGGGCACCGCCGCCGCGCAAAAAATCATTTCCTTTCCAACTCAGGACGGCGGTGTGATCTACGCCGACAATTGCGGAAAAGGCGACAGGGCAATCGTGCTCGCGCATGGCGGCCGTTTCAAGAAGGAGAGCTGGAACAAACAGGCTCTCACACTCGCGTCCGCAGGATTTCGCGTGCTGGCACTCGATTTCCGCGGCTACGGTAAGTTCCCAGGTCCAGGCGATTCCGATCCACTAAGTGCGCCACTCGAATTGGATGTGCTCGCCGCTGTCCGCTAGCTGCGCCAAACAGGCGCGAAGAGCGTATCGGTAGTCGGCGGCAGCATGGGAGCAGGTGCCGCTGGCGATGCGTCAATCGCTTCGCGGCCAGGTGAGATCGATCGTCTGGTATTACTTGGCGGCGCGCCCGATGGCCCCGCCGAGAAGCTCAAGTCGGCCCCATTGTTCATCGTTGCACGCGAGGATTCCAGCGGCGATGGACCACGCCTTCCCCGGATTCAGCAGCAGTACGAAAAAGCTCCAGAACCAAAGGAACTCATCATTCTGGATGGCTCGGCGCATGCTCAATATCTTTTCCAAACCGATCAAGCAGACCGAGTGATGCGCGAAATCCTTCGCTTCCTTTCTGCCACGTAGTTCGAAACTGGCGGCAAAATCGCACAACAATCACCCAGGGGTGCCGCTTTCTGGCTGATCTTTCCCGGTGTCGTTGACTTGCATTGACCTGCCATCTAGAATCTCGGCTTCATGACTTACAGCCCCTCCCTGATTGGCCTTACCATTTCCCACTACCGCATCGTCGAAAATCTGGGCGGCGGAGGCATGGGCGTCGTTTACAAAGCCGAAGACACGCGCTTAAAGCGCTTTGTCGCGCTGAAATTTCTGCCCGACGAAGTTGCGAGCGACCAGCAGGCCCTCGGGCGCTTCGAACGCGAAGCGCAAGCAGCGTCCGCGCTAAATCATCCCAACATTTGCACCATCCACGATATCGGCGAAGAAAACGGCAAAGCCTTCATCGCCATGGAATTTCTGGACGGCTCGACTCTAAAGCACCTGATCAACGGCCGCCCGCTCGAACTCGACCGCCTGCTCGACATCGCCATAGAAATTGCCGATGCCCTTGACGCCGCGCACGCCCAAGGCATCATTCATCGCGACATCAAGCCCGCCAACCTTTTCGTCACCCGCCGCGGCCATGCAAAAATTCTCGATTTTGGCTTGGCGAAATTAATTCCCGCACACACCGGCACCGCGCGCGTCGGCGAGACCATGGGCACTATGAGCCATGCCACACTCGACTCGGGCGAAATGTTTACCAGCCCCGGAACCGCCGTCGGCACCGTCGCCTATATGTCGCCCGAACAAGTCCGCGGCAAGGAACTCGACGCGCGCAGCGATCTGTTTTCTTTTGGCACCGTTCTCTATGAAATGACCACCGGCGTCCTGCCCTTCCGCGGCGAAACCACCGGCGTGATCTTCGAAGCCATCCTGAATCGCGTGCCGCCTCCCGCGCTGCGCCTGAATCCGGACATCCCACCGAAGCTCGAAGAAATCCTGCAAAAGCTTCTGGAGAAAGATCGCGAGATGCGCTATCAGGTCGCCGCGGAAATCCGCGCGGACCTAAAACGCCTCCGCCGTGAAACCGATTCCTCCGGACGCCTTGCGGCCAGCGGCAGTTCACAACTGTCCGGCACCGCGGTCGTCCCGCTTTCAGGCTCCGCGCCTGCGCCGACGCTTCCCTCATCCGCGTCCACGCCGTCCGTCTCCGCCAAATCCAGCTCCGCCGCCCTGCAAGTGGCGGGTGAGCACAAAATAGGCGCCATCCTGGGCTCGCTCGTCCTCCTCGTTCTGCTAGCTGCGGCAGCCTTCGGTGTCTATTCTCTGCTTTCGCGCAAGAATGCTTTGGCCTTCGAACACTTCACGGTCACGCCCATCACCGAGACCGGCAAAGCTTCTCTCGCGGCGCTCTCACCGGACGCCAATTACATCCTCAACGTGCAACGCGACGGCGGCCAGCGCAGTCTGTGGCTGCGCAATGTTCCGACCAAGAGCAATACCCAGATCGTTCCGCCTTCCGACGATCAATACCGCAGCCTAAGTTTTTCGCCGGACGGGAATTCGATCTATTTCACGAAGGACGAAAAGGCCGAAAAGAACGTCTACAGCCTGTATCGCGCCCCGGTCCTGGGCGGGAATCCAGAACGCATCGTCCACGATATCGGCAGCGGCATTAGCTTTTCGCCCGACCGCTCCCACATCGTGTTCATCCGCTTCAAGCGCAACGAAGGCGAGGGTGACCTGATCGTCGCGAATGCCGACGGCTCCGGCGAGAAACTTTTATCCAAGCAGAACACCCGGCTGCGCTCGCCGGCATGGTCTCCGGACGGCAAACGAATCGCGGCGACGGAATTGACCGCGGACCAAGCCGGCATGGCCGCCCTAGATCTTTTTGATGCCTCCAGCGGCGAGAAACAGACGTTCAAGAAAACCGACATGATCCTGGATTCGCCCGTCTGGCTGCCCGATCAAAGTGGCATTCTCGTCGTCGCCAGCGGTCGCGAATCGAATTTCAATCGCGCCCAGCTAGGCGTGTTTTCCTACCCGCAGGGCGTGTACCGACCCATCACCAACGATACGAATTCTTATCCGAACGTCAGCCTCGCCGCTGACGGCAAGACCATCGCCGCAGTGCAGTCGCAATTCGTCGGAACGCTGCAAACAGCTCCCTATGAAGCCGGCGGCGCAGGAAAGCCGGTTACCATCAGCACTCGTCCGCCCACCAGTTGGTTTGGCTGGACGCCCGACGGAAAAATTCTCGCGGAGCAGGAAAATGGTATCTTTCAGATGAACGCCGACGGCAGCAATCGCGCCCCTGTGCTTCACGACGATTACCCGTCCTTCGGGCCGATCTCCTGCGATCACGGCCGCTACGTGATTTTCGCTTCCGCTTCTCGCGGCGGCGGCAATTCCGTAAATATCTGGCGCGCGGATTCGACCGGCGGCAATCTGAAGCAGATCACCACCGGGACGGACGACGAGCCAGCCATGTGTTCCCCCGATGGCAAATGGCTCGTCTATGCAGGCTTTGACTCTGGAAAATTCTTAGCGAAAAAAGTTTCAGTGGACGGCGGGCCCTCCACCCAGATTTCCGAAGCGCTGCTCACCTGCGGCTGTGTCAACATCTCGCCCGACGGAAAGAACATTGCGTTTCAGACGCAGCCCACTACCGGCGGCGCCATCATCATAAAAATCCTGGATTTCGAAACCCTGCAGCCCGTAAAAGTGATCGAACGCGATCCGCGTGCGGGTGGTGAGATCCGATACTCCTCCGACGGCAAGACCATCGGCTACCCGATCAGAGAAAATGGCCTGTACGCACTGTGGGTTTCCCCGCTGGACGGCTCACCTGGCCATCGCGTCACCGAATTCGAACCCGACCGCATCGAGGACTTCCACTGGTCCCCTGACAACAAAACCCTCGGCCTGCTGCGAACCCACAACGACAGCGACGTTGTCCTGTTGCGCCAAAGTGCCGCTGCGCACTGATTCCGCGCCGCGCGCTCTGCGGCACCATCCGGGATAATTTTCGCAATCCGCGCTACTTCGTTTCGCTCGGTTTGAAGTGGGGATTGTAGATGACGCCCAGCACGTTGCCGAACGGGTCGCGCACTTCGCCGACGAGAATTCCGCCGCCCACCTCCTGCACCTTCTCCACCGGCGTCGCGCCCAACTCAATGAGCCGCTGGTAAGCCGCATGCGCGTCTTCGACGCCCCAATATGCCACGCCCGCAGCGGCGCGTTTCGATTCCGCTTTCGCCGCCGGCACCAACCCGAGCTCAAACCCGCCCACATTGTATCCGACGTAAAATGCCGGCTCGTCGAAGTAAGGCTGGATCCCCAGAACTTTGCCGTACCATTCCTTGGCTTTGGCGATATCCGCCACTTCGTACTTCGCCGTGCGCAATCCCAAGAACATCGTGTGCTCCTTCGTAGCGCTCTGCATATATCCAGCCGTAGACGTCGCGGCCGACACATCCACGCGCCCGGCAAGATAGGCGAACAAGCATAGGAATGCCAGAAGCATCGTGATCGTGGAAACGTGCTTCAACTTCATCCCTCGCACCGGTCTTGTCTCGGCCGGTGCGAGCAGTGTGGCCGCGGTCGTATCCGGCCCCGAAGCGGATTTCCGGCGGCTTAGATTCCCCGGTCTTGCTGTGGATCTTATGCGGGGCATGATTCTCCTCCCTGGTTGAGTCCCAGCTGCAACTGCGGCGATTTCCACGAATGGTTCGCGCCGCGATCGGGACGCGAACCCAAACCATATTTCTGCCGCAAATGCTCCACGCGCGCCGTCATCTCCTTGCGATAACCATCCGGAGCGTTCCCGTGTTGCCCATACCAGGCGCGATACTGCCGCGAAAGCTTCGGAAATTTCGCATCGAGAAAAGGCAGAAAATGTTTCAGCGACGCGGGCATCAGAAACAGCACATTCCCCGCGAACCATTGGGCCTGGGAGTCGCGCGCCCCGCGCGCCAAAGCGTCCAAATCCTCAGCGCGATCTGTAATTCCCGGCACAATCGGCATCGCCAATACTCCCGCCGCAATCCCAGCCTCGCGCAACGCGCGAACCGCTTCCAGGCGCAAATCCGGCCGTGGCGCGCGCGGTTCCAGCAGTCGCGCCAAACGCGTTCGCAGCGTCGTAATGCTCAGGTTCACAGAAAGCGTCGAACGCTCCGCGATGCGCTTGAGCAGATCAATATCCCGCAGCACCTGATTCGATTTCGTAGTGATCGAAACGCTCAGCCCTTCGCGCTCCGCCATCTGCTCCAGAACCGCCCGCGTCGCTCCGTACTCGCGCTCTGCGGGCTGATAAGGATCGGTAGCAGTCCCAATCGCGATGTGCTCGCCCCAAATTTTCTCGTTCGCCAAATCGCGCCCGGCCAAAGGCCCGGCATCCTGCTTTACGTAAATTTTCGATTCGAATTCATTCCCGTCCAGCTCCATATATTCATGGGTATAACGCGCGTAACAGTAGTGGCACCCAAATTCACAGCCACGATAGGGATTCACGGTCCAGCGGAAGGGCACCCGCTCCGAATCGCAATGATTCAGAATTGAGCGAACAGGCAGCAGGAAATACTCCGTCCCGCGCTTGGCATCTGCGCAGGGGGAGGAAGCGGCGAGGCGTGCAATGCCGACCAGTTCCGTAGCGGGCTTCGTTCTCCGGCTTGGTGCCGGAGGGGGCGCGGAAGCCGCGCACGGTGACTCACTGGCGCCGTGGCGAGCGGCTGTGGGGAATAGTGTGAGACTGGTCTGCTTCGCACGCTTCCGAGGACGTTGGGGCGTCGCTGGTGTCGCACGAAGAATGGGAAAAGTGGCCATTGATTGCCTCGCCGCACGTCCGACAATATATTCGCCTTTTGTTCGCCATGTCAAGCACTTTCATTCGCTTTATTTTCGCCTGTACGGCCGGGCAGGCTTCGCCCTGGAAACCCTGCCTTCGGCCAGATGCCCGCGCCGCCCCCGGCCGATATACTCGTGGAGAACCCCTATATCCCTGGCGGGAACAGCTTTGGCAGAAGTCGGCATTCTCATCATTGACGACGATATCGTCAGCCAGCGCGCGCTAAAAAACGTCCTCGATTCAGAGGGTTGGCGCGTGCGCATCGTCCCGCTCGCTTCGGCGGCGATGCTCGAGCTCGCCAGCGGCCAGTGGAGCCTGGTAATCGTCAACGTGGCGATGACCGACGTGCGCGGCCCGCTCTTCAACATCCTCAAAGACCTGGCTCAAGGCGATGCCGACGCACCGGAGGGCGCCGAGCTTGACGCCACCCGCCCCAAACGCATACGTGTTCTCTTCCTCGTGCCGTTACTCGCAGCTCGCGCGGTGCAACCCATCCTCGAAAAGGAAGGCCTACCGTACCTGCTCAAGCCCTACCATCTGCACGATTTCCTTGAAAAAGTTGGCGAACTGCTCGTGGAAGCGGGCGCGCTCGCAGACCCCATTCGCAGCATGAGCGACTTCTCGCCCACGAACAGAAAGCGCCGCGGCCTCCGCTCTGCCCAACGCGGCAAGCGCAGCTCCATGTTCGCCTCCCGCGACGACTACCAGATGTCCGAAGAAGAGCTGCTCGAATGGGAACGCACCGAAGAAGAAGACCGCAAGAAGCGCGAAAAAGAACTCAAAGACCGCGAACATCTGTAGTTTCCGCGACACCTGCCCGAATCCGGCAAACCCGCCCGTAAGAATACGCATTACCGGTGCCGAATCCACAGCACCGCCCCGCAGAAATCCTGCAAGGAATCACCCTCGGCTCGTTCTCACTCTGAAAGCTCGCGCGCGAAGCTTATACCGCGCAAGCCACGAAGGAGAACGCCATGCATCCCAGCCACAAACTCATCTGGATTCCCGGATTGGTAATTCTCGCTACCCTGTTCGCCGTGATTCTCTGGAATTTTAACTCTTCGCCGCACGTGTTAGCCGAACCTGCGCTTGCATCCGGTCCCGATTCCGCTTCCGGTTGGCGCATCGGTGAACCCGTCACCTACGAAACGTTAACGGTCTTCCCGGTGCTGTCCTCGCAAGATGCAAACACCGCCGAGTTCGAAACCCTCGATGCGGCGCTCGCTTCTGGGGACGCAATCGTCGCCGAACAAGGCGACTACATGCGCCGTTCACGCAATGGCGTCGAAACCACGCCGCTGATTTCCAGCGGCCCGCAAGTAAACCAGCTCGTCCTGGTAAATCGCGGCAAGAAACCGTTGCTGCTCCTCGCCGGCGAAGTAGTCTCCGGCGGCAAGCAAGATCGCATCATCGGCAAGGACCGCATTATTCCAGTCGGCGCGAAGCCGTTGCCCCTCGATGTCTTCTGCGTCGAGCACAGCCGCTGGACCGGCGCCGGCGACACCTTCGCCGCGGCGAAAATGATGGTTCATCCCACCGTGCGCGAACAAGCCGCCGTTGACCAGGACCAGGGCAAAGTCTGGGCCGCGGTTCGCGGTGATGCCGTAGGATCGGGAGGAGGAGTGGGAGGAGCGACGTCAGCAGGAGAGGCCGCACGCGTCCAGGCGCAATCGCAAATGTCGTCCAACCTGGAAGTAACCGCCCCGGCAATTACCTCACGGCAGCTTTCCACTGTGGTGGCTTCGGCCGCGCCCACCCAAGCCTACCGTGACATTTATCAGAGGTCAGAGATCGGGCCTTCCGTCGAAAATTTCGCGCTGGAAGTCGAGCGGCGTTTCAATCGCGCGACGTCCGGCCTGAAAGGCGAACATGTCGTCGGCGTGATCGTCGCCTTCGGCGGCGAAGTCGCCTGGAGCGACATCTTCGCATCCTCGCAACTTTTCGACGCCTACTGGTCGAAGCTGCTGCGCAGTTACGCGGTGGAAGCGCTCACGCGCCCGGCCGCTCGCGAAAAAGTCTCCTTCGACGACGCCCGCGATTTCCTGCGCCCCGCCGCCGGCCACGTCCGCGAAGAAACCGAGCCCGGCGTCTATCGCTGGCAAGAGCGCAGCCAAGGCCGCCAAACCGAAATCCAACTGGAAGCGCTAGAGCCTAAGCCTCCCCTAACGCTACACTGGCTGAAAGTTCTGCGCACCAATTAAGACGTCGCGGCGTTCATTGAACGTAAATTCTTGGAAGTATGAACTAGAGATGTAGGGGCGGGTCTCAGACCCGCCCTTGCCGCATACTATGAAATCAATCGCACCTCGCTGCGATCTCTTGTCTCCGCCAGCAACTCCGCGACAGTCTTCTTCAACACCGGATGCACCACGCTAGCCGCAATCTCCGCCAAAGGCACCAGCACAAATCTCCGCTCCCCCATCCGCGGATGCGGAATCTCCAACTCCGCCTCGCGCACCACGCGCGACCCGAACAACAAAATATCCATATCAATGATCCGTGGCCCCTTAGGCGCCACCCGCTCCCGCCCCATAGACCGCTCAATATCAAGCAGCTCCCGCATCATTTCCCCAGGCGCCATTTCCGTCTCCACCTCCACCACACAATTCAAAAACCAGCCCTGCGCCAAATACTCCACAGGCTCCGTCTCGTACAACGGAGAACTCTTCACCACGCGCACACCACGCTCCGGCAGCAACGCAATCGCGCGCGCAATATTCCCCGCGCGCTCCCCAACGTTCGATCCGAGTGATAGGAAGATGCCCTTCATAGGCGTGCGAGCATTCTAGCCCGAACTGAACACGTTTCACCGCAGAGGCACCGAGTACGCAGAGAAAGAACTGTGTCGTGCGATTTCAGGGATTAACCAGGAACATTGGGCCCTAGCTAAAGAGTCCAGGCTGCCGCCGAGGCTCAGCTAATCCGAAATGTTTGTAAGCCAGCGCCGTAGCCACGCGCCCGCGCTGCGTGCGGTCCAGCAAGCCCAGCTGCATCAGATAAGGCTCGTAGATTTCCTCGATCGCATCCTCTTCTTCGCTTAACGACGCAGCAATCGTGCTCAGCCCCACCGGCCCACCCGAATACTTCTGAATGATCGTCAGCAGCAAGTTGCGGTCCACCTCGTCCAGGCCGTGATCGTCCACACCCAGCATCGCCAGCGCATCGCGCGCCACGCCAATATCTATGTGCCCCTTTGCGCGCACCTCGGCAAAGTCGCGCACGCGGCGTAACAAGCGGTTCGCCACACGCGGCGTGCCGCGGCTGCGCCGAGCAATTTCCGCCGCGCCGGATTCGTCCATCGTAATTCCCAAAATCCTCGCTGACCGCTGCACGATCAGCAGCAAATCCTCCGGCGAATAAAATTCCAGCCGGTGCACAATCCCAAATCGCGACCGCAGCGGCGCCATGATCAGCCCCGCACGTGTCGTCGCGCCAATCAGCGTGAACTGATTCAATTGATACGGATGCACGCGCGCCCCAGGCCCCTGCCCGATAATCAAATCGACCCGAAAATCCTCCATCGCCGGATACAAAATTTCCTCCAGCGACGGCTGCAGCCGGTGAATTTCATCCAGAAAGAAAAAATCCTGCGCTTCCAGCGACGTCAGCACCGCGGTTAGGTCGCCTTTCTTCTCCAGCAGCGGACCCGAGCTCACCTTGATCGCCGAACCCATCTCGTTCGCCAGAATCTGCGCGAGCGTCGTCTTTCCCAGTCCCGGCGGCCCGTACAATAAAACGTGATCCAGCGCTTCTCCTCGCGAACGCGCCGCTTCCACCGCAATCTGCAGATTTTCCTTTACGCGATTCTGCCCGATGTAATCCGAGAGCTGCTTTGGGCGAATGCTCGCCTCCACGCGCGCGTCTTCATCGAACGCTTTTCCGGAAATAATTCGTTCTCGACCGTCCGTCATCTTCCCCGCCAGCTGATTTTTTCCGCCGCCCGACGACGACGCCGCGCGTTCACGAGCCGCAGCCGCCGCGGCAGCACCATCGCGTTCACTCTTCATCATTCGCCTTGGGCGCCCTGCCCCGCTCGCTGCGCTTTCTTCATCACCGCGCCGCCCAGCACCTGCAACGAAGCGCGCAGCAAAGTCTCAAAATCATTTCCCACTGTCGTCCGCGATTGCGCGATGGCCTTCTCCACTTCTCTCTCATCGTACCCGAGATTCACTAATGCCGACGCCACATCCGATTCCAGCTGCGAACGCGTCGCCGGCTTTCCCGCTTCCGGCACGTCCACCGCCGCAAGTTTATCGCGCAATTCCACCACCATGCGCTCGGCCGTCTTGCGTCCCACGCCGGGAATGCGCACCAGTTGCGCCAGATCGCCCTTGCGAATCGCCGGAACCAGTTCGTCCAGGCTCATGCCCGAAAGTATTTTCAACGCGAGCGAAGGCCCCACGCCCGAAGCGGAAATCAGTAATTCGAAACACTGCTTTTCACGCGCCGTATAAAAACCGTACAGCGCCAACTGGTCTTCGCGCACGTGCGTATGAATCAGCAGGGTAGTTTCCGCGTGCATCGCGCCCAGGCTGGTAAACGTGGAAAGCGGAATGATCACCTGATATCCCACTCCGCCGACGTCCAGCAGTATCAGGTTGGGGCGTTTGTCAATCAGCTTGCCGCGGAGCGATCCAATCATGTCCAGCGATTATTGATTAGGGACGCAAGTGTGTCAACGCGGCAGCAGCCAAATTGCACGGTCTGGGGTGAAACATTTTGACACGCAGCTGCGTACTAATATTCGGATGCGCGCATTCGTTTGTGCATCCGCGCCCCGCGCACACTGTCCGTTTTCGCACGAACACTGTCCGCTTCCGGTTTTTCTCTTCGTAATATTTCTCTTCTGTGATTTTTTTCAAAATCATTTTGCATTTTGCTTTCACTGCGCTCACCTCCGCGTCTAAGCACGTGCGAGGGGCAAACACATTTCTGGGAGGAACAAAATATGTCGCGTTCAATGAATCGAGTTGTGACAGTGTTCGCAGCGCTGGTAATGCTGGTGGCGATCGTCGCTCAAACGACTCCAGCGAAAGACACCAAGGCAGGCGTCACCGCCACCATGAGCCTGTTGAATTCGGCCACCTTCGCCGGCAAGCAACTGAAGCCGGGAGATTACGCGGTGTCGGCCGATGAAACTCACGTGCGAATTTCGATGAATGGAAAAGTCGTCGCCGAAGCGCCTGTGCAGTGGAAGGACGAAACCGGCAAGGCGAAGTATTCGGCGTTCGTCAGCGAAAACAATAAAATCACCGAAATCCACTTCGGAGGCAAAACCCGATTCGTAACGATCGCGGAGTAGCGGTTCACCGCAACCAGCCGGCGGGAAGCGGTCCCGTGACGCGGGATCGTTGCCCGCCGGTTTTTGTTTCTGACCTCACGTTGCCGCACCACGCGCGCCGCCAGGTAATCCGCAATTTGATGCTGGATTGAGTCGTTCACTGAAGTTTTCGTTTGCCACGCTCGCAGCAGCCATGATATCCGTAGTTCTGCCAATGAACTTTCATCTCCAGCTTCGGCCTTCGACGTCCTGCGAACAGCCTGTTGCGCGCGCGCTCGCGATGCTGCCGCTCACCTATCCGGCATTTCACCGGAACCATGCGCCTTTCATGCCCGCGGCAGCCATCGCGCGAATTATTCCTATTATTAGGAGCGGATAACGGCCGGCGCCCAGCTTGCAGTTTCACGCGCCACAGGCCGTTACCCTCAGAGGGCAACGGCCTTTACGTTTTTTAGGGGGCATAAAATGAATCCCAGCGCCACGCAAACCAAAAGGCCCGCCGGCAGCACGGTCACGCTGAAAACAATTCAGCAAGCGGCCAAGCGCATCCGCAATTCGATCTACGTTTCCCCCTTCATGCGCTCCGAAACTTTTTCGCAGCTCACTGGAAACTCTCTCTTTCTGAAACTGGAAAATCTGCAGATGACCGGCTCGTTCAAAGAACGCGGCGCGCTAAATAAAATTCTCCTGCTCACCCCCGACGAACGCCGTAGTGGCGTGATCGCCGCCTCGGCGGGCAATCACGCGCAAGCCGTCGCTTATCACGCCACGAAACGTGGCATCGCCTCGCAAATCGTGATGCCGCTCACCACGCCCCTGGTGAAAGTTTCCGCCACGCGCGGTCACGGCGCCGAAGTAATCCTGTTCGGCGCGAATTACGATGAAGCCTGCCAGGAAGCTTTGCGTCTCTGCGCCGAACAATCTCTAACGTTCATTCATCCCTTCGACGATGAAGCGGTAATCTCCGGCCAAGGCACCCTCGGCATCGAAATGCTCGAGCAAGTGCCCGACTTGCACGCGGTGGTAATTCCTATCGGTGGCGGCGGACTGATCGCCGGCGTCGCCTGCGCCGTAAAGGAGATGAATCCCAAGATCAAAGTAATCGGCGTGCAAACCTCGAAGCTGCCGTCCATGAAAGCAGCTGTCGAACAAGAGTCGATCGTAACGCTGCCCGCCGAAAAAACCATCGCCGACGGCATCGCCGTCCGCTCCGCCGGAGTGCTCACACTGCCGCTGGTCCGCAAATACGTGGACGAGATCGTCACAGTCGATGAAGAAGAAATCGCCAATGCCATCCTGCTGCTGCTGGAAAAGGAAAAAACGCTAACCGAAGGAGCAGGAGCCGTAGCAGCCGCCGCCGTCCTCAATCGCAAAACCGCGCTAGCCGGCAAAAAAGTTGGCGTACTGATTTCCGCGGGAAATATTGACGTCACCCTGCTAGCGCGCATCATCGAACGCGGCCTGGTGAAAGACGGCCGCCTCGTCCGCCTGCGCATCCATCTCCCCGATCATCCCGGCGCGCTAGTGCGCCTCTCCACAGTAATCGCCGAACACAAAGTGAATATCGTGGAAACCAGCTTCAATCGTTCTTACTACGGCGTAGTTTTGGGGGACACAGCGATTGACATAACAATGGAAACCCGCGGCCCAGAACATATAGCAGAACTGAAAGCAGCACTGGACGCCGCAGGCTACTCGCACGAGCGCGTGCAATAGACTGCGGCCGCGCGAAACCTCCGGAAGGAAACCTTAGAAGGTCGACCTGGAAGGGCGGGGCTTCGGCCCCGCCGTCAAACTCTGCCGAGAGCAGGGGCTCTAGCCCCTGAAGCCAATCTGTTCGATTGCGACTAAATATTCGCGCTACTGTCGCGCGCGATCGTTCTTCACAGCCTCTTCCACCAAAGCCTCAAGCTCGCGCCGCGTCAAAGTAATCCGCTCAGTATTCGCCGCATTTTCCGACGTAACCGGAAATTCCGGCCCCGCATTAGGCGCCGTCTGCAAACCATAGCGCGCCCGCGCCGCCACCAATTTCTGCACGTCGCCACTGGAAAGCAGCACCTGCTTCCCCAGCATCTCCGTCACCAATGCCACGCGCGCGAAATGCTCGGTCGTTTCCATGCGGAAAAAAGCCGTCATCAAATCCTGCCCATAACTCACCACTCCGTGATTCGCCAGCAAGATCGCGTCGTAACCATCCACAAACGGCGCAATGCTGTCCGCCAGTTCCGGAGTTCCCGGCGTCCCATAAGGCGCCACCGGTACGCAACCCAACGAAAGAATCAATTCGCACAGCAGCGCTTTATTCAGGGGCACTCCCGCAGCCGCGTAACCGGTAGCGGCCGGAGGATGCGCATGGCACACCGCGTTCACGTCCGTGCGGTGCTGATAAATCATCAAATGCATGGGCAATTCAGACGACGGATTGCGCCGCCCGGAAACCTTCCTACCATCCAGGTCGGTGATGACCATATCTTCCGGCATCATCATGCCTTTGCAAATTCCCGTGGGAGAAGTGAGGATATGCCGCGGATCCAGCCGTACCGATAAATTGCCATCCATCGACGCCACGTACCCGCGATCGTAAATCCAGCGCCCCACGGCGCACATATCGCGCCGATGCTCGTCTTCGCTCTTCAGTGCTCCGGGCAAAATCGATTCAGGAAACACGTTTCCTCCTCGACGAACTCCGGGCCGCTAACGACCTAGCCTCGTGGCCTCGCTACGCGTAAATGCCGCGTAGCTTCAACGCTCGGGCTACCCGGTCAATCGCGACGATGTATGCCGCGATCCGGTTGTTCACCCCATGCGTTTCGGCGTACCTTACCACCTGTTCGAAGCTTTGGTCCATCACATCTTGCAATCTTTCATTCACTTCACTTTCCCGCCAGAAGAACCCCTGACGGTCCTGCACCCATTCAAAATAGCTGACCGTCACCCCCCCGGCGTTGCCCAGGATATCGGGAATGATAAAAATGCCCTTACTCTCGATGATTTTGTCCGCGTGCGAAGTGGTCGGCCCATTCGCGCCCTCGCAAAGAATCTTGCATTCCACGCGGTTCGCATTGCCAGACGTAATCTGATTCTCGGTCGCGGCAGGTACCAGAATGTCCGTGGGATGGAAAAGCACTTCTTGGGCGGTCTGTTTGTCGCCGCCGCCCGGAAATTCGGGCAGCGGTTTCCTCTGCCCGTACACCCAGTCGATGAGCTTCGGGACGTCGAACCCCTTGTCGTTGTATAGCCCGCCGTGAATATCCGCGACGCCGATAATCTTGTACCCTGCCTCGTGCATCAGAATCGCCGCCTGCGAGCCGACGTTTCCAAATCCCTGAATAATCACGCGGCAACCTTCGCGCTTCATGCCCAACTTCTTCAACGCGTTGTTGCAGCACATCATCAACCCGCGCCCGGTCGCTTCTTTTCGGCCTTGCGACCCGCCCAGCTCGAGCGGCTTGCCCGTCACCACCGCGGTAGTAGCCTGGCGCACATGCATCGAATACGTGTCCATCACCCAGGCCATGGTTTGCTCGTTCGTGCCGATGTCCGGCGCCGGCACATCGCGCTCCGGACCGAACCATTCGCTCAATTCCGCCGTGTAACGCCGCGTGATGCGCTCCAGCTCCGTCTTCGAAAGCTTCGTGGGATCGCAAATCACCCCGCCCTTTGCTCCGCCAAACGGAATATTCACCACCGCGCATTTCCATGTCATCCACGCAGCCAACGCGCGCACTTCATCTATCGAAACGTCCGGTGCAAAACGAATCCCGCCCTTGCCTGGGCCGCGAATCGAAGAATGCAGCACCCGGTACCCGGTGAAAACCTCCACCTTCCCGCTGTCACGCGCGATCGGAATGTAAACCGTGATTTCCTTGCTGGGGTATTTCAGGTAGCTGTAAATGCCCTCTTCCAGACTCAGCTTCTGCGCCGCAATTTCAAACCGCGCTTCCGCGGACTTGTACACATTCAATTCATCGGATGTAACCGCAGACATGAATTCCTCCAAAAATTGCGCAACAGTTCGCCATGCTACATGCGAAGCGAATGGATTATGTATGATTGACGATTACGATCCGCGCCCGCGCCTCTCGCGTCGACGCGCCACAGTCTGCCTGCGCGCCCAGCGTCCAGACAGCGTCGGCCAGTATACGAACCTGCCGCGAGCCGTGCAAGAAAAGCATTTCGCCCTCAGTCCGCAGACCCAGCCCCCTTCGCATAACGAATAGTTTCGCTCAACCCATTTTGGAGTGCGGCGGCTTGCCGCCGCTTTCGTAAGGACGTAAGACCCATCGCGGTCGATCCAGACGAGGCTTGCCTCGCCCGAGTCTAGCGCGGCTATGCTGTATGTCGCTAACCTGTAAGCAGTTAAGAGGGGTTCGCGAGCACCCGGCACTCGCCCGCGCCTTGAAACCACAATATTCTCTCAAGTTGCACTTTGTACTTGACAAATTGTTATCTATACATTACTTTTAGTCATGCCAGAGAGACCTACAACAATCACCGCACGGACCTCCAGTCATGCCGCCCTCACTTTCTGGGCGGCGCTCGCTGTCGGCACCGCGTTCGATATCACAGCCGGATGGCTCTTAAGACAGCCGGGTTACAGCCCGCGAGCCCGCATCCTCTTCGCACTGCTGCCAATACCAATGAATCTCATTCTTGTAGCCCTGATCGTACGCAGAATTCGCCAGCTCGATGAATTCCTGCGCCAGGTGCATTTGGAAGCAGTCGCGATCGCGTTCCTGCTAACCGGCGTCGCTGTCTTCATCTACGGCTACTTGCAACAGGCGCGCGTCGTGCATCCGCTCAACTTCGGCATCGTCTGGATTTTTATGGTCGTGTTCTACGGCCTCGGGTACGTGATTGCCGCAAGGCACTACCGATGAAAACCCGGCTGCGCGTGCTCCGCGCGGAAAAGGAATGGACGCAAGCGCAACTGGCTGAGGTTGTCGGAGTTTCGCGCCAAGCAATCATTGCGATTGAGAATGGTAAGTATGATCCCGCGCTCCCGCTCGCTTTCAAACTCGCGCGCGCCTTCGGCAAAAATGTAGAGGAAGTGTTCATCTGGGAAGACGATTCGCTTCCAGAAAAATAGGCAGTCCCTAACAAGGAGGAGCAACATGAATCGCATCTTCGTAGCCGCAACGCTAGCCGCACTCGCAGTGACAGCGACATTCGGCAAGCCCGACCGTGCCGAACAGAACAGGGAAGTCGTCCGCAAGGTCTTCACCGACATCCTTTCGCAAGGAAAATTCGAACTAGCGCCCCAAATCTACGCAAAAGATTTCGTAAATCACGGCGCAACCAAAGACATCAGCCTAGACGAATCTCAGGCCAGCGATCGCGGCTGGCGAGCCGCATTTCCCGATCTGCAAATGACCATCGAACAAGAAATCGTGCAAGGCGACTTCGTCACCGTGCTCTGGAGAGGCCGCGGCACCAACACCGGCGCAGGCAACGGCCTGAACGCCACAGGCAAGAAAGCCGACGGCCGCGGCATCAGCATCTTCCGCCTGGCAGATGGAAAAATAAAAGAAGAATGGACCGAATACAGCGGCGTCCTAATCCTCCAGCAGCTAGGCCTGATGCCTGGACGCAAATAGCGGAGCCCAAAGCCTAGCTCTCCGCTAAGAAGAGAAGTGAATTCTCGGTTCGAGCATATCTCATCCCGCTAGTGGGAGCGGGCGAGGCAGGGTTCAGAAAGAAAGCCCGACGCGGCGCACGAAATCCTGGAAGCGTGGCTCCGCGCGCAGATTATTCAAGCGCGGATCGCAGCGGAGGATCGGGGGCGGGAGAGAGCGTTCGGCAAAGGCCTTCTCGAGCTCGTCGATCGCTTTTTCTTTGTCGCCCAATCCGGCATGGACAATCGCCGACTGGTAGGGGGAAACGTAACTCCTCGAGGATTGCTCCGCGATGGATTGCAGCATGTTTCGCGCGTCGTTACGCCGCCCCACGCTGGCATAGACGTGGCCGAGCGAGCCCAAGCCATACTCCCCGCCGGACAGATCGATCGCCTTCCGTATTTCAGTAATGGCCTCGTTCGTTCGCCCCTGCTGCTCGTAAACCATGCCAAGAAACTCGTGCGCGGGCGGGTAGTCCTGCTGCATGGCCAAAGTCTTGTTGAGTTGGTCCACAGCCAGGCCATTCTGCGCACGGAAATAAAAATACTGGCCGTAAAAGGCGCTGGCGGAAACCAGGAAGGGAAGAAAATCGTTAAACTTGTTGAATTCGCGGTCGGCTTCCGGCACGCGGTTTAGCGCCAGCAAATAGAACCCATACCATTGATGCACGAGAGCAGGGTCGGACTCTCGTGCGATTTTGTATTCGCGTTCGGCCGTGGGAAAGTCCCAATCATATTGAAAGGCAATGTAACCGAGCAAAGAGTGCGCGTAAGCGACGGTGTTGTCCAGTTCGATGGCTTTTGTCTCCGCCGCCCTGCTCTTCGGAACGAACTCCGCAGGTGCCATTCCGAAACGGAAGAGCCGCAGGTAACAATCACCCATGCCGGCATAGGCCATTGCATAGTGGGGATCGATGGCAATTGCTTGCTGAAAAGAAGCAATACCCTTATTGGTGCCATCCTCGGTCGCCAGATTCATGAAGTAGTGGGCGTTAAGGAACGCCTCATAGGCTGCGGGATTTTGCGTGAAGCGCCTGCCGAGTTTCCGTCCTTCCTCGTTGTACAGAGTGACCGTCAAAGCGCGCAAAACTTGCGCGGATAGAGAATCCTCCACCTGGAAAACGTTGCTGAATTTCTCGTTGAACGAAACCGTCTGCAAGGAAGCCGCGTCGCGCACTCGAATCAGTTGCACCGTCACAATCCCCGGAGTCCTCTGGATAGTTCCTTGCAAAATGTAATCCACGTTCAGCGCTCGTCCCGCGGCCGCGGGGTCGTCGCGTAAATCGGAGTAATGCAGGACCGTTGACGTCGGCCGAACCAAAAGACGCGTACTGCTGCTGAGTCTTGCAGTCAGCGCATCGGCGATTTCAAAACCGAGAATTTGGTCATCGCCGCCGGAACCAGCAGACTGAAAGGGCAAGACGGCGATAGAGGTAATTGCGTCGGTAGCACCGGGAGGCGTGCGCTTCTCGCGAAACCTCCTATAGAAACCTGCTCCCAGCAGCAAAACGCAAACAATGCCTGCAACGATCACTCTTCTGCCCGATAGCAACCTTCCTGAAGCTGGCAAAGGCTGCGCCTTCTCTTGCGCGCCGACGTAGGTGCCCGCCTGAGTTGCCCGCAGAGACGCGATGCCGACCTCGCTTCCAGAGCTGCTCAGATCGGTTGCTGCTTCTCCATCTCGTGCGGAATCGTTCTCTACTTCGACGTTTGCGACAAAGCGATACCCGCGGGCATGCAAGGTCTGAATGTACTTGCCCGTCTTCGAATCGTCCCCCAGAGTGCGGCGCAGCTTGGCGACCGCGCTGGCTAAAGAGTTCTCGGTGACGTTCACATCTTTCCAAACCACGTCGAGGATTTCTTCTTTTTCAACCAGGCGGTCCCTGTTAGCGATGAGAAAAACCAGGAGCTTGAACACCTTCGGCTCAAGTGCAACGGCCGCGCCGGCCTTGAACACCTCGCCGGTGCGAGGCTCGACCTTCACGTCGTCGAAGAAAAAGACCTTGGATGCCTCAGTCGTCATAAAACCGTCAGGAAATCGCCAGAAACGAAGAGCCTTCCGTCAAGACATGATGTCGTGCGCTTCCTATAATCAGGCCGCACGTTCGATTGCTCACTGTGGTGCAAGGAGAATCCGGAATGCAACGATTTGCCCGCGGCGCACTTTTGACACCTCCGCCCGCCCGATCATCGCAATCGTGCCAAGCAAATGAGAACCCGTCACCGAAGCTAGGGTTGTCTGGGGACCGCATGGATAGAGACGCCTTTCCCTTCATCGTTGTAATTAAGCCCCTTGCGCGAAAAGTTCTAACCCTTGCAACCCTCCTGTTGGTTGCATCCAGCCTTGCGGCTTGCGGCGCAGGCAGCACACCGTCTGCGCAATCGTGCCCGCTGCTTCCTGCACCGCCCCCGTCCAGTGTGGGATCGATCGTCGATGGCTTGGTAGAAAACGAAATGACGGCACAAGGACTCGTCGGCATGTCCGTCGCCATCGCCAAGAACGGGACCGTGCTCTACTCGCAAGGATACGGTTACGCGGATCTGAGCACTTGCGAACCAGTCCAGGCCGCGACCGTTTTTCAGATCGGATCGGTAACCAAGCAGTTCACCGCCGCAGCCGTCTTGCAGTTGCAAAATTCTGGAGCGCTGCACATCGATGACCCCGTCGTGACCTACCTCGCGAGCTACCCATTCGACCCACGCATCACCTTACGCATGCTCCTGAACCAAACCTCTGGCCTGCCGGATTATCATAATTTCCCCGCGGCAAGCTCGTGGATCAACGGAGTGCCCGAGCAAACCGTTCTCAGCCAGATTGCGCAAGCGACTCTGCTGTTCACGCCCGGCACCGCCTACGGCTACAGCAACAGCAATTATTTTGTCCTGGGGTCGGTCATCGAGGCGGCGAGTGGGACGACGTATCCAGATTTCATGGCCGCTAACATTTTCCAGCCTGTCGCGCTGAGCAGTACTGCATACGGGGAGCCATCGGCGTTTGCGTCTCCTTACAACGCGGCGCATGGCCCCGGAGTGGTCGCTGATCCCTCGTACAACTTCGCGGCCGGGGCGCTCTGGTCGAATGTGCAGGACTTGGCGGCTTGGGATGCGGCGCTTCTGAACGCCCAAGTGATTCCGGCACCGCTTTTCGCGCTAATGGTGACGCCGGCGAATGTACCGGATTATCCGCAAGGCCAACCCTCAAAGTACGCGATGGGCTGGGTGAGAGGAACAGTAGTGGGCCATCCCTTGATTTGGCACAACGGCGAAACGTTTTCCTACACCGCGTTCAATGGCATGTTTCTCGACGACGGTTTTTCTGTCTCCCTGCTTGCGAACGGCGCAGTAACGGAAGACGTTCCGTTCGCCACTCTCGGCTATCAAATCTTCCAGGGAATTTGCACCTCGTCGGCCACAGCGGCCAACTGCTGAACCATATCGCCGATTGACTCTCTTCATCCGCCGGCTGAGCGCCGATCAACGCGCTGGAGTTGACTTGTCTGGTCAATTTCAGTTTCTTCGGCAAATCGGAAACTATCACGAGGTTTCGGAGCCTGCGGCCGGACAAGCACGATCCTGCATTCAACCTCTCCTTCATGAGCACAACCGGCAATACTCATGTCAGATAGCTTCTGGCAAGCCGACTATTCCGCTGGAGTCAAACGCGATGCCGAATAGGCCGACAACAATCTGAAAACGCACGGTTGATCGGGAGCCACGCAGGCAAGTGTGCCAAGCCGCGGTAATTTTTTGAGTGTCGCGTCGGGGAAAGATTGTGGCATTGTAGCGGCTCGGACTGCATCTCCTAGACTGGCCAGTGGATCATCAGGGCTCGTCGCTGCGAGGTCCACAATCTTCGAACTCGCATCGATGATCACCGTGTACTGAGCGATGCCCTGCGCAGCGGCACCGTTCGCTATGGTTACAGTTCGCGCCGATGACTTTTTGTCGCGACCCTGCGCCAAGCGGTCATCTAGCTGCGAATAACCTCCCAGCATGTCCGCGAGTCTTTTGCGAGTTTCCTTGGCGTCATCGCTTAAAGTCTGGTTCGGAGGAATTGCTTGTAGCCCAGCCAGGTACATTTCGATCGCGTCGTTCTGCCGGCCTTGAGCTTCATAGAGGCGACCAAGATGAATAGCGATGGTCGGATCGTCAATGATTTGCCAAGCCGCCAAGAAATACTTTCCAGCGTCATCCATTTTGTTCTGTTGAAATTTGATCCAGCCCATCGTGTCCCAATAGTGAGCGAGCTTCAGGACTGACGTCCACGTCTGTGATCCCACGTTGGACAATGACGTTTCGGTTAGCTCTTTCTCAACGACACCGATAGAAAGTTGCGACCACTTTTCCGCAACGTCCAAGTTTGATCGGTGTTCAGCGAGGTCATAAGCAACGCTGTTTAACATGTTCTCGCTGTCATCCAGTTTAAGCACCGTGCGAAAAGTTTCCACCGCGAGATCGTCCCGGTGTGTGTCCAGGTATGCCTCGCCCAGCGCGAGATGGGCCGCCGCATACTTCGGGGATTGGACTGCGGAGCGTTCCAAGACCGGCACAGCTTGCTCCGGCTGATGCAGCGCGAGATAAGCCGTCCCCAGCCGGAACAGAGTATCTCCGTCTTTGGGGGCTGCGGCAACGCGCTTCACTAGAAGATCTTCTTCCAGCTCATATTTCTTTTCCGTGTGCAACGCCCAGGCCATATTCAGATAAGCGAGACGATCATCGGGGGCGAGCTCCAGGTACTTTCGAAATGCGGTCTCTGCCTCCTGATACTGGTGCGCATACATGTGCGCGCGACCCAGTTCTCGCCAAGCATCGGGATACTGCGGGTCGGCTTTCACTGCTGATCCGAACGCCTCTATCGCGTTGGCCCAATTCTTGCGTTTCGCTTCTGCCTCCCCGTGTTGGTAGAAGTCAAATGTTGCTTTTGTCCGAACGTGCAACACAGGGTCACCCGCTGCAACGTGAATAGGCTCGGTCGTGCCCGCGTGCGCAGAATCCGTCGGCTGGGATTTCGGCGGCTCAGGCCCGGAGGCGGATGCAGACGCCGAGGGGGGTGCAGAAGGTTTGGAAGGCGCCGCAGTGTCTGCTTTGGGCAATAAGCCGCGCGCCGCTCCCTCTGCCGCGCTATCGTTTTTCGGCGCGTACGGGACGGGGTTGGCTTCGGCAACCTTCACCACGAAAGCCTCATACTCGTTGGAATCCGCCGCCGCGATCGTGGCTACGCGCAAGTCCAGTGACCGCGACGCATGAAAGGTGTTGCCCTTCCATGAATCACTCGCCGCGTACTCCGCGAACTTCTCTCTGACGTGCAATTCGCTCGCCGGAGGCGGGTCGGACGCCACAAAAGTGGCGAAAGCGAGATTTAGGCTTAGGGAGTAAGACCTTGGGCCTTTCAAATTCGTGGCCACTTGCTGCAGCTTACCATCGGAATCCAGTTTCGATTCCGCCGCAGGGAGCAGGGAAAGAAGATGCCACTGCGCAATCGGCATCGCGGTAAGGGTGCCCGTCAGCTGCGCCTGCGTCGCACTCTTGGGATTCACGTACATCATCTTGCCGGTAACGCGGAACTGCGCTTTCACCGGCTGCGAAGTATCCGTCGTATTGAGCACTCTGAAATCGGTGTAATGCACCGAATCGTAAAGAAACTTGTTGGTTCTCGCGAGCACGCTGTCAGCCGTCTTGTCGAGCTGTTCCTGCGAGAGATGGTTGTTGAGCAAGCGGATCAGAACTTCCAAATCTCCTCGGGTCTGAAGTTCAACCGTGGAATCGAGTGTTCCGTCTGCATCTACCGTTCCGTTAACGCCAATCCGATATTCCACTGCGAAAGGAAAATCCTGCGGCGTCTCACGCAGAGTGGCGGGGTGCTTTTCGGAAACGATCAGCGCTTCCTTGCCACGCAACTGCGGCGACAGATAGCCATAAGGGCCCACGCCTAGAGTGCTATCAAGCCAGGTGTCCTTCCCCGTAACCTGCACGAAGGTGTAGGCATGATCGAATTGCAGCGGATTGGGCACATCCGGATCAACGTCCACCATCGAATTCGCGAGAACCGCGTGCGCCTGCAAGCCTTCGGCTTCCAGCATGGCTTCCAGAAGCGTCGCCTTGTCCTTGCAATCCCCATAGCGATTTGAAAGTACTTCGGCGGCTGGATGAGGCTGATAGCGGCCGACTCCAAAAGACAAACTTACGTAGCGGATATTTTCTGACACCCAGTAGTAGAGAGCTTGCGCCTTGGCCTCATCCGTTTGCTGGCGGTGCGTGATTTCATCGGCCCTGGCGCGAATTTCGGGCGTAGGGACGCGCCGGTCGCGTTCCAGCTCCGCGTACCAGTCAGCCACTTCGCTCCAGCTCTGGAAAGTGGAGAACATCACGCGAGGCGGCGCCGGCGGACGTTCGCCTCCGAGCAGTTTGATCGCATCGAATTTAAAATCCTTGAAAATATCAACCGGCGGGGGCGTTTTCAAATTCGCCGTCGCCCAGTGGTATAGCCGGCGGTCTCCTTCGACGTGGTCGGAAGCCTCAATCCCTTCAGGGCTTTTGATTTTTACAGTTCGGTTGGCTGGCACGTTCAAATCGAGCTGTTCGTCAAGGGCGATCACTCTTTGATCAAAATTCCAGATTTGCCAGAACTGGCCTTGCAGAAGAGGTTTCGCATTCGTGACAACGTCATACTCGACCACATCGCCTACCGCCAGCCCCGGTACGGTGACGTGCTTTTGCCGCGCGTCGGTGTACATTGGCGCTTCTCGCGCCACCGGGGCGCTCAAATCCTGCACGGTTTCAGGCCCGGCGACCACAACATTGCCATCCGGCTTGAGGACGCGCACGCTGCGTATTTCCACCTGCTCATCAATAGCGTTGTACTGGAAAATAAGTTGACCCGCAGCGTTCAAACCTGCAGGAGTTTGGACGCGAAGTCGTGCGCGGACTTCGCGCGTGCCGGAACCGTCGTTCTCATATCGCATCGCAGCGTGTACGTACTCGAAGACATAAGGTTCCCGCGAGAAATCCTTCTTGGCAGTAGCGTCGGATTTATTCCCGGCACTAGGGGCAGAGGAAGATTGCGCGATTAAGTGGCACGGAACGGACAGCACGAACAACAAAATCGCCATCGTGCGCTGAGGGGGCCATGAAGTCTGATGCACGGTACCGAAGAATAACCCAAACTCAGCTCTCCGGCAATTTTGCTGCTGCCAAGATGCTTGGGGCGTTAACGAGCCGGTTCGTTTCTGGCGGCCGCTCAGGACTTGCCGGCGCGTTCGATCAGCATCCGCAGCACGGTCTCCAGCTCGACTTTTCCCTTTTGCGAGCCCGCCTCGCCGCTCTCGAACTCGATCCAACCTTCATTGAAGCCATCGAGCATCTGAATGCGCGGCGTAGGGTTTTTCATCCCCTGCGATATGAACAGCACCTCCCAGGTCTCGCGCGGCACAACTTCCATTTTCACAGGCCGGCTGAGCAGACGAGCAAACGTCGCCGCGATTTCGTTGGGGGGCACGCGATGCGGCCCCTCGAGTTCGACGACTCTGTGCCCGCTCCACGTTTCGCGCAACAACTCGGCGGCGACGCGCCCGATATCGGCCGTCCCGACCATCGGGAAAGGTTTATCGAGCGGCTGCAAAAAGCTCGGAATCACGCCGCTCGTGGTAGCCGCCGCAACGTCCCAGCTGGAATTCTCCATGAACCACGCCGGCCGCAGAAAAGTGGTCGGTAGCGGTAAATCGCCAAGCACGCGTTCGATGATGGTGTGTTGCGTCAGCAGATTCGGCTGGCTCGCTTGCGCACCGATTGTCGAAAGGTAAACGACTCCGCCCGGGCGCGCCGCGTCGAGCGCCGTGCGCAACGTTTCAGCAATCGCCCGCGCTTCGCGAAAGTCCGGCGACGGATCGAAGTTCGGTGGAACCAAAACGAAAGCGCCTTCCGCACCGCGAAACGCTGCCGTGAGCGCCGACGCATCATTAATATCGGCAGGTACGATTTCGCATCCCAGCTGCGCCCATGACGCGCATTTCCCGACCTCGCGCGCCACCCCGCGCACAGTCTGCTGCGCGGCCAGAAGGTTGCGCGCCACCTCCCCACCAACGTTTCCGGTGATTCCCGTAATTGCAAACATTGTTATTCTCCGTAACCAGCCAACGCTATTTTAAGCGCGAGACGTGGGCGCAAGATTTGAGACAGGAGGTTAACTTTGCTGGACGCACGAATCAAGGAGTCGCGCGGCGACAGTCCTTCACCAAGCCGCAACACTCTACACGGTTCACTTGCGCATCTGGCGCTTTACGAATTCTTCGAGCAGGAGGCGCGTCAGGCGGGCCTGGTCGTGGCGCACCACTCGATTGTGATGCAGCAGGTCGCCGGTGATGTAGCGCAGCCCCATGCGCCGCAGCTCGCCCAGGGATTGTTGCACGGGCTCAGCGCCCTCGGCGCGGTAACGGCGCAGCAATCGATCCGGTACCGGTGTGCGATTCACCACCACGTAATCGAATAGGCCCTTGCGGCTGTGTTCGTAGATGGCGCGCACGTGATCCGCCACCGAATAATGCTGCGTTTCGCCGGGTTGCGTCATCAAGTTCGCGATGTACACGCACACGGCGCGGGAATGGACGATCGTTTCGCTTACCTGCTCCACCAGCAAATTGGGAATGATGCTGGTATAAAGCGAGCCGGGTCCCACCAGCACCAAATCGGCTTCGCGAATCGCTTCCAGCACCTCAGGCAGCGGGCGCACGCGACGCGGCACCAGGCGCACGCGGCGAATTCTTTTTTTTGAGCGCGAAATGTTAGTCTCGCCGCGCACGATGGTTCCGTCTTCGAGTTCTGCTTCGAGCGTCACGTTCTGCGCGGTGGAAGGAAAAATCCGGCCGCGGATCGCCAGCACCTGCGAGGAAACGCGCACCGCTCGCGGAAAATCGCCAGTCACATTCGTGAGTGCCGTCAGAAACAAATTGCCGAAACTGTGCCCCGCGAGCCCGCGCCCCGCGGGAAAGCGGTACTGAAACAATTTCCCCAGCAGGTGCTCGTCCTTGGAAAGCGCCACCATGCAATTGCGTATGTCACCAGGAGGCAGCACGCGATATTCGCGGCGCAAACGCCCGGAACTGCCGCCATCATCAGTCACCGTAACGACTGCGGCAAGATCGGCTATCGGCAGCGGCTTGCGTTCTTTCTTGCGCGTCGCAACATATTCCTTCAGCCCGCGCAGCACCGTGGAAAGTCCCGTGCCGCCCCCCAGCGCCACAATCCGCACGGGAAGAGTTCTCAATTGCGATGCATTTTTCACAGAGCGATTTTCACCAAGCGAGTTTCACCCGCAATGAACGCAAAATTTCTACACACATTTGCAACGGAAAGTTTCACGCCACGAATTTCCAAGGGAAGCTTCGAACGAATTTCCCGGCGAAGCCCCGGACCAACACGCGCAACTCAGCCCGCCGAACCTTCTCGCTCGGGGTACAGCAATTCCGTGAAGCGCGGATCTTCCTGCAGAAATGCGAAATCTTCGTCGTTGCGCGCGTGATAGCGATTTTCCGGGCGCAGCTGTATCGCAACCTTCAGATTCTGCATCGCGGATTCCGCTTCACCGGTGAGGCAATCCAAAGCAGCCATGGCGTAAACGATGTGGTCGGCTTTGGGCGCCGATTTGCGCGCGCGATCGAGGTGCTCGCGGGCTTCGTCCCAGCGGCCCAGGTTCATCAGGGCCACACCCTGGGTGTAATGCTCTTCGGCAGACTTCAGCGCCGGAACGGGAGGCCGCGAAATGCGCTGCTCGCAGATGCGGATATGCATCTGGGCGCGGTCGCCCAGCTCCTTGCTGGGGCCTTCCAGGACGCGTTCCAGGGACTGCTTGGCACGCTGGAACTTCTGCTGCTGGAAGTACTTAACGGCTTCTTCGTAGAATTTTAGCTGTGCCTGCTTGGCGGGAGCGTCCGGGTCGGGAGGAAGCGCGGCGGCCTTGGCCTTGCCGCTTACCTTTATCGTCTTCTTTTTCAGCAGTTTGTGGCTCGCTTGGGAGGCTTGTGTAGCCCGGATCGTGCGACGTTTCACGGTCACTCTCCGCGAAAAACTATAGGGAACATAGCAAAGTCGCGCTGGCACGTCAATGCGGGGTTGGCCTGTGGAATTTGGAAGACGCACCTTGCGGGCGGTCCCAGCAGCAACGCGCCGGTACGGTTGCCCCGAACCACGGTTGCGGTGATTGACGAATCCGCGGCGTTCCACGTGGAATTAGGAGGCGCGCTTCGCGGCGCGGTGCCTTAGCTTACCCAGGCTCTTGTTCAATACGTGGTCCCGTTTTAGGAATGGCAGGACCGGCGCCTGGCGCTTTTCGATCCTGCTGCGTGCTTTCGTCAGGCGAGCGGTGGGCCCGAAATTCTCGATAGCGCGCTCCAGAGTGGCAATCGCGCTGGCGCGCTTTCCGGCGGCTACGTAAACTTCGGCCAGGTTCAGGTGGAACTGCGGTTCTTTTCCCTTCAATTGCAGGGCGGTTTCGCAGAGGTGCGTCGCTTCATTCCATTTCTTTTCGGCGCGCGCCATTGCTAGGCCAAAAAAGGAAAGGTAGTAGGGATTCTGGGTTTCGATTTCCACGGCACTGCGCAGATGGGGAAGAGCGTCCTTGGGATAGCCATTCTTCAGTAGTTCGACACCGTCTTTGAACTGGACCAGCGCGTCACTCTCTTTCATTCTTGCACCTCCCATGGTTCCCGGTTGGCTGGAGGGGCCGGGAGGTTTTGTTCGCTTCCTGCAGACCAGCTTGGGCTCAAGAACAGGGTAGAGAAAAGCGACGAAAAAAACTACTGGTCGGGCGGACAGGTACGGGACCTGGCGCGATTTAGAAGCCGGGCGGGCGCTCGCCGATTACGTTGAAGCTGCGTTCGAGGGCGAGGCCGGCGCGGCCTAGCGTACCCTCGTCGAAGAGGCGTCCGATGAGCGTAACACCGTGGGGCACGCGGCGCGGCGGCTGAAATGTCGGCAGGGGATTCTGCGGATCGGGCGCCCAGTCACTGCGCGCCTTCGAGACCTGCACAAATCCCGCGCGCAGCGTAAGCGACGGATGTCCGGTGAAATTGGTGATGGTCAACATTTCGTCGCGCAACGAGGGCACCAGCAGCAAATCCACTTCGGTGAAAACGCGCGCCATTTCGATCGCAACCTTGCGCCTTAGCCGGTCGGCCTGAACGAAATCCACGGCCGAAAGGAAGCGCGCCTGGCGGAAGGAATTGGGCCACGCGTCGGGCACCTGCATTTTCAGCTGATCTAGCTGGTGATCGAGCGTGATTTCTTCGAACGCGGCGCCGGCTTCGGCGAACAAAATTAGTTCCAGCGAATCGTAAGGCCAATCGGGAATGGAAACTTCCACCGGAACCATGCCGACTTTTTTTACGGTTTCGAGCGCGGCGCGATCGACGTCCGTCGAGCCTTTGCCGTTCATCCATGCTGGAAAATAGCCGATGCGCAGGCCTTTCACACTTGCGCTGGCATCGAAATCGAGTTTGCTGGGAACGCTGTCCAAATCGCCGTCGTCGGGACCGGTGATCGCTTGCAGCACGAGCATCGCGTCTTCGACGCTGCGCGTCATCGGGCCGAGTTTGTCAAGCGACCAGCAGAGCGTCATCGCGCCGGTGCGCGCTACGCGGCCGTAGGTGGGACGCAGTCCCGTGACGCCGCAGCGCATGCTGGGGCTGACGATGCTGCCGCCGGTCTCGCTGCCGATCGAGAAGCCGACTAATGCCGCGGCAGTCGCGGCACCCGGACCGGCGCTGGAGCCTGAGGCGCCTTCTTCGAGCAGCCAGGGATTCATGGTTTGGCCGCCGAACCAAACGTCGTTGAGCGCGAGCGCGCCGAGGCTCAGCTTCGCGATCAGGACCGCGCCGGCTTCGTGCAGACGTTGCACGACCGCGGAATTTCTTGTGGGGATGCGATTGCGAAAAGGTTCAGCGCCGTAGGTTGTCGCGATGCCTGCGGTGTCGAGCAGGTCTTTTCCGCCCCAGGGAATCCCGTGTAGCGGGCCGCGATATCTGCCATCGGCGATTTCGATGTCGGCTTGTTTGGCTTGGGTGAGCGCGAGCTCGCGCGTCAGCGTGATGATGCAGCGCAATTTGGGGTCGAAGCGCGCGATGCGGTCTAGATAAATATTTGTGAGGCGCTGGGAAGTGATTTGCTTCGTTTCGATCCAGCGCGAGAGCTGGGTTACGGAGGCGAACGCGATGTCTTCGTCGCGCTTGGGCAGCGGGCCTGCATCGTTCTTGCTGCGAATGAATAGATCGCGCTCCGGACCTGCGGTCATACCCGGGAGCACGGGATCCCAGCGCGACGCGGGTGATAGTGTCGATTCGAGCGCGACTTTTTTCGGGCCGGTGCGGCGCTCATAGAGCGCTGCCATGGAATTGCGCCAGTTGCCGGCTGCTTGCGCGCGGTCCTTGTCGGTCATTTCCACGCGCACCAGTTTTTCGGCTGCGGCGAAAGTTTCAGGCGATACTACGGGGCCCACTGGCGGGGCGGTGCCGAACGCGGAGGGCGTACCCGGCGGCGAATTCACGGCCTGCTGGGCTGGTGATGACGTCGCGGATTGCGGCGTCAACAGCTTTTGATCGTGCGCGTGCAACATTGCCGCCGCTCCGAACAACCCCGCCGATGCATCCGCTAGAAATTCCCTGCGCGACTTCGCCATGCTTCCTCCGCTGCGACTTTCTGTGCTTGCGCGTGTGCCCCACATTTTTAACATCACCTCAGTGCGGATAGCAAAAGCGCGAGCCGCGACCTCGCGCAGCCGGAGTGCCGATTTCTACAAACATGGTTTTTTTGTTGCGGCTAGAAAATCGTTTCTCCTCTGTTTTCATGCGATTGCAAATTTTCTGAATCCGGACTGTTGCGATCAGAAATTCGCGATGACGATCGTTGAGGTGCGGCGCAGGCGCCGAAATGGCTGAAAAAATAGCGATTAGAAAATCTTTTCTCGCTTGTTGTGAGGGGGTTAGATCGATTTCTAATCCCGGGCGAGTAGCGATTAGAAGCGGCGAGGAGCGCGGAGGTGCGCCCTTCGACCCTGCCACAGGCAGGCTCTCAGGGTAAACGAGAAGAACGCCGAGCAAACTTTTTCTGGGCGCGCTTTCTGGAAGCTGCCTTCGCCGCGCCAAATTTGAAAATTATTCATTTTTTTTCAGCTCCGCTCAACGCTAACACGCGGGGAGCCGAAAGCACAGCTGTACACACGAACAGAACTGGAACAGAACCAGTACCACCTGTCCGAAAAATAATTCAGAGCTGCGCTTCGTTGTGGTGGCTCAAGAAGGGGCGTCTAAACCCGCACCCTCGCCTGCGGCGAGAGTGTGGCACCCGGAAGCTTAACGGCTTTCGTTTGGGTGATGTGGAAGGGTGCGCCACCCGCCACCCGTAAAATCAAAGGCGTCGGTTCGGGCCTCACGCAAGGGTCGACCACCCGCCAACCGAATTGCCAGGCGTCGGGACACCCGCCCGAGCTGCGCACCGAAAAAAATAATTACTTGCAGAGCATCTATTTGTACACAAATACTGTTGCGCTCTAGATACTCAAGGCATGCTTGGCCGCCAAATCCCGGGTGAATCTAGAGGACAACGCAACTAGATCAGTTCTCTGTCAAAAACTTCACGGGCCTCCGGGACATTAGTGTTCCGGTCTCGCGCTTCGTTTGCCTAATCGGTGAGAACAATGCGGGTAAATCAACAATTCTCCAGGCACTTTTGCTTTTTGTGGAAGGTAGAAAACTTGAGCCAAGTATGTATTTCGACCCCGGGCTGCCGATTTTGATTTCAGTGAGATTCAAAGATATCTCTGAATCCGACTTAGCCCTTATTACCAATGATGAGCACCGCGACCGATTCCGTAACATTCTTGTGTCCGGTTGTAGTCCCTCGATTGCATCGTTAACTAGCGTGCGAAAAACTAGGCGAGAGCAAGGCGAAAGTGGCATCCCGTCCCATAGGTGCAAATTCGATCCGTCTCTTGCGCATCTGTTCGGCGGATCTGAAGAGGGCGCGTGAGAACCTTAATTTCGTGGACCGAGCGGCCAAAGCCGTGCTGATTTTGCGGTTGTTACGGCACGGCCGAACAGTTTGCGGAAAAAAGTGCGCGGCCTTTGGGGCGTCGGTCTTCAGACCGCCATCGGTGCTAGCAGCGCCACAGATGGCGCACTAAAATGCGCCGCTACAAAGTCAGAACGTGACACCGTGCTCATTTTTCCGCGAACTGCGCAGGCGTGCCCTGCGAAGACTCAGCGGTGACCAGAGCGGCGCGGTGAATTTACTGCGGGGCGGCGTGGAAGGGCACGCCGCCCGGCAGTCACTCGCTCGCGGGTTTTAGATTTGCAGGTTGAAATGAACTTGTACTTGCATTTCGACGGAGACGGGTTCGCCGTTGAGGCGGGTCGGCTCGTATTTCCATTGTTCGACGGCCTTCAGGGCGGCGCCGAGCAGAAGCGGGGGTCCGCTGACGGCGCGAGCTTCAACGACATCGCCATGTTCGTCAATGATGGCATCAATGACGACCGTACCCTCGATTTTCGCGACCTTGGCGATGGGAGGATACACGACTGCAGCTGAGTACACTTGCCGGGGCGGTGTTACCTTGCCGCCCACGCGAATGATGCGCTTGACGGGGGCAGGAGGAGCGGGAACCGAAGCTACCGGAGCCGCGGCGCCTCCGATAATGCCTCCTAGCACTCCGCCGAGTGTGCCACCGGGGACGCCACCCGGCACGCCACCCACAACTCCACCGGCGGTGTCCGGCGGGAGCGCTTCTTCCTTCATGATGACGATATGCTTCGGAACTACGCTGGGGGCCATCATTCTGCCGCCCTGAATCAGGCGCGCGACGGACTTCATCGCGTGCAGCACTTGCGGAGCGGCGGGCGGAGGCGGCGGTCCTGGCGGCGCGGGTGAGACGAGCCAGGTATTTTGCAAGGACTTCAGATCGAGTGAATCGGTGAAATACAACGGGACGATAATCAGGCCTGCGATTAGCACGGCGTGAAGCAATACGGAACCGGCCCATTCAAGAGGATTGCGGTGCTGATATTCGCAGGGGAGCTGAAGCAGGGCGTTCATGAAAAGATCTTGCGTTTGGGGCCCGGGCGATTTTTTGAAGGGCTTGAGCTGCCAGTTTTCTTGCGAGTTGCCGACGAAGAGCGGTGTGTGGGTAACCATGGCGTTCACCTCATATCGGCGGCATGGCCTGCTTGGCGCTAGGCAGAAGCTGTATCTCTCTGCACGAAGAAAAGCTGTTTGCCGCCTGCTTCATGGACTTATTTGTAACGCCGAAGCGATTTGGAGGCGGTGGCGTGGGATACGTGGGCGTGTGATGGGCGTCACGTGGCAGAGACCCGGCGTATCCGGCCCAGGGCCAAATTGCGCCGCACCTCTGACCCTTTCGTAGCTTGAGGCGCCGATCAGTGGACGTAATTGATGGCGACGGCGGGGGTGATGGTGGTGGGGGTATTGTGGCCTAGGGTGATTATGCGGGTGCCGACGAGGACGCCAATGGTGGGCTTCCAATTGTATTCCAGGGCTGGGGCGAAGCCGATGGCGTCGCTCGCGCCGGTGTTTTGTTGGATGTTGGGAGGAGATTGTGATGCGTCGTAGCCGGTGATGCGGGTGTTGGCGGTGTGGCGATAGGTGGCGTCGAGGGCTACGACCCAGTTGCGCGTGAGGCTGTATTCCCATGCGGCGTCAACGTAGGTGGAGGGGCCGGGCTTGGCGTGGCCTTGGAATCCTGACTGAGTGCCGTAGACGCTGACGCCTTCGACCTTGGCGTAGGTGGAGAGGGATTGGGTGGCGTTGAGGCGCATGCGCAGGATGCGGCGGGTGGGGAGCCAGAAATAGGTTTGGGAATTCAGGGCTAGGGTGGTGGTGTAGGCGCCGGCGCCGAGGCCGTTGCTGGGGCGTTGGCCCAGTTGATCGTACTTTCCGCTGGGGAAGGTTTCCTGAAGCATTAAGGAGATTGTGGGGAGCTTGTGGTGTTCGTGGAATTGCGTGAGGCGATATTGGGCCAGGACGGTGACGTCGCCTACGCCGACGGTGGAGCTGCTGGGGCCGTCGCTGGATTTGTTGTAGCCGAAGGTGGGGATCAGGCCGACGGTGAGTTTGTTTGCGAGGCCGTATTCGATGTAGGTGAGTGAGCCTAGGCCGTTGGTGTGTGGGCTGATTTCGTCGTAGAGGTAGGGCTCGACCAGGAAGTGGCCGCGGGGGAGCGTGGAGGCGTTGTTGGCCAGCATGGGGCCGGTCCACCAGGCTTCGCTGAGTTGTTGGCGATCTTTCGGGGATTGTGGCTGGGTTTGTGGTGTGGCCGGTGCGGTGATGGCTGCGTCTGGGGCTGCGTCATTTTTGTCCGGGATGCGCGTGTCCACTGCGATCCAGTTTGGTTCCCAGGTTTTGCCGCCGTCGTCGGAGAAGGATTGCTCGAAGCGGTAGGAGTTTGCGGTGATGTCCGTGAAGACGTTGCGGACGAGGATTGTGCGGTTGTTGAAGGCTTCCTGATCGTAAAATTCGCCGCGGTCATTTTTGAATTCGCCGACGGTGGGGATGCTCATGGTGCCTTGCGCGCTGCTCGCGAAATTCAGGCTCCATTGGCGGGATTGCGGGTTGTAGAGGCGGAGGGAGAGGCCTTCGATGTGGCCGGTCGGGCCGTCGACTTCGAGTTCGACTAGATTCGCTTTGCCATTCCAGATTTTGCGGATTGTGGAGGTGCCGTCATATTCCCTCCAGGTGGTGGAGTTGGTTAGCGGATGTTGCAGGCGTTTCAGGTGCGTGTGCCAGGTGCCGATTTCGAAGTCGAAATCGTGTTGGGGGTCGTGGGGCGCGGTGGTTTGTCGCGCAAGTGCCGGCGCAGGTTGCGCGAGGAGCGCGAAGGCGCAGAGCAGTGAGCAAGTTCGAATATTTTTTTGGATGTTCATTGGATTCTTGACGTCTCCACATTAGGGATGAGTGAGCGCGGTCGCTATCCGATTCTTGCGCGCAAAGGCAAATTCAACTGCAAGTCTCCCGTAGCCGAAGTCGCGCCGCACAACCTGAAGGCTGGGCCACGAAAACAGGCTGGGCGCGGAACGTTCAAATGCATCGAGCCAGAGTTCAGTTCGGTTTGGCGGCGGCGGTGGCGCGGGTCTGGTCTGTGATCCAATTTACTTCCCAGGTTTGGCCGCCATCTTCGGAGAAGGATTGCTCGAAGTGGGGCGCATCGGTGTTTATTTTCGTCCAATCATATCGAACGAAGATGGTTTTGTTGTTGATGGTGTCCTGGGTGTAGAAGTCGCCGTGACCATTTTTGAATTTGCCGATTTGCGGCGGGTCGGGGATTCCGGTTTTGCTGGTGGCCCAGTTCAGGCTCCACTGACGGTTCTCGGGATTGTAGAGACGGACGACGAGGCCTTCGATGTGGCCGGTGGGATCGTCGGCCTCGAACGTGTCCACTTGCGCGCGGCCGCCCCAGATTGGGTAGCACGTGCCGGTGGCGGGAAATGCGTTCCAGGTGGTGGAGCCTGACAGCGGATGCATGAGACGCTTCACGCGATAGTTCCATGTGCCGAAGAGGCCGTCAAAGCCGTGTGGTCCATCTGGATCGGCGGCGGATGCTTGCGAAGCCGCAGAATCCGGTTGGGCGGCCGCGGACATGGCGTCAGATTTTGCAGATGCGTCGCTCGTGCGGGCTTGATCGGTAATCCAGTTCACTTCCCAGGTCTTGCCGCCGTCCTCGGAGAAGGATTGCTCGAAGTGTGCGGAGTTCTGCGTGATGCCGGACCAGACGTAGCGAATCAGGATCGTTCGGCCGTTGAAAGTGTCCTGGCAGTAAAACTCGCCGACACCATTCTTGAATTCGCCGACCTGAGGTGGGCCGGCGAACAGGCCGGCTTTGCTGCTGGCCCAGTAGAGATTCCACTGGTGGGCTTTGGGATTGTAGAGACGCAGGGTTAGGCCTTCGATGCGGCCGGAGGGGCTGTCGGCTTCGAATTCATCGAAATTCGCGCGGCCGTCCCAGACCTTGCGGGCGACGACGCTGCCGTCGAATTCGACCCAGGTGGTGGAACCGGTCAGGGGATGAACGAGGCGCTTCAGGTGGACTTTCCAAGTGCCGATCTCGAAGTCGAAATCGTGTTGGCCGTCGCGCGGCGTGGCGGCCTGCAGTGTTGCTGGTGCGGCGGCTGCGGCCGCTTGCCCGAGTGCCGAAGCGGCTTGCAACAGGATTGCCAGCGCGCAGCACAAACACAATAGCGAATGAATTGCGATACGGCGTGATGCGATCATTATTTCCTCCACGTCCGAGATCTTTTTCACAGTACTTTTTCACAGAGCTCGTTCACAGGCTTTTTTCACAGATCCTTGCGATAGATGATGAAGCCGGATTTATCGGCTACCTTATCGTAGAGCTTCATCGCAGTGGTGTTGGTTTCGTGCGTTTGCCAGTAGACGCGGCCGGAGCCGGCTTGTGCGGCGCGGCGATAAACTTCTTCGATGAGCGCGCGGCCGATGCCCTGGCCTCTGGCCTCTTCGACGGTGAAGAGGTCCTGAAGATAGCAATTGGAACGCAGCTGGGTGGAGCTGCGGTGAAACAGGTAGTGCACGAGGCCGGCTAATTTTCCGGCATGTTCGGCGACGACGGCGTGGATGGGCTCGTAGCCGTCGAAAAAGCGTGCCCAGGTGAGGTTGGTGATTTCGTCAGGGAGCGCAGTGGCGCCTTGGCGGCCGTAGAAGGCGTTGTAACCATCCCAGAGCGGCTTCCATTTTGCGAAATCGCTTTCGCGCACGTCGCGAATGAAAATTTTGAGCGTCATGACTTTTCGCGCGTGAGCGTGGCGATGAAGTTCGGTTCCCAGGTTTTGCCCCCGTCGTCGGAAAAGGATTGCTCGAAGCGGTGCGAGTCGGGAGTAATGTCTGACCAGACGATGCGCACGAGGATGGAGCGTCCGTTGTACGGTTCCTGATCGTAGAATTCGCCGCGGCCGTTTTTGAATTCGCCGACGGCGGGTTGGGATACTGTGCCGTCCGTGCTCTTCGAAAAAATCTGGCTCCACTGATGGGCTTCGGGATTGTAGAGGAAGAGAGTGAGGCCTTCGAAGTGGCCGGCGGCGCCATCGGCTTCGATTTCTTCCAGCTGTGCGCGGCCGTCCCAGACCTTGCGGACGACTACGGTGCCTTGCATTTCAGTCCAGGTGGTCGAGCCGGTCAGCGGATGCTGCAGGCGCTGGATGTGCGTGTGCCAGGTGCCGAGATTGAAGTCGAAATCGTGCTGGCCGTCGTGCAGACCTTCATGCGTTTGCTGCGATGGCAGTGTTGCCGCCAAAGGCGCGCCATGCATGATTGTGGGAACGGTTTGAAACAAGCAGCCCAGAGCGCAGAGCGCGAAATAACTTCCGATCCTCCAGAGTAGTTTCATTTTCTCTCCGCATATTTGTTTATAGAACGGCGTCTTTCTGTTCGCCCCGGCAGGAGCTAGCTTCGTCCACGCCGGATAGGAAGATGAAGCTTCTTGTGGTATTTTCCTATAGCCACTTTTTATGAAATTGGTGATACCACTTTCGAGGCGGGGCGAACCGCTGTTCCGGCAAGTTTATAGCGGATTGCGCCAAGCCATTCTCCGCGGCACTTTTCGGGCCGCGGATCGGCTGCCTTCGACGCGAGAACTAGCGGATGAGCTGGGCATTTCGCGGACGGTGGTGCTGCTGGCTTACGAACAACTGGTCGCGGAAGGATTCGCCGAGGGACGCGGGGGTTCCGGGACGTATATATCGGCGGAATTGAGCGGCAGCAGGCCAAAAAGAGCGGAGCGCGCTGCCGAGCTGCAGTTGTCGCGTTACGGGTCCACGGCCGCCGCTGCTGCGGCAAGCGTGGATTTTCCGGGGCGGCGCTCGGTTCCGCTGCGCTACGATTTTACTTACGGCGGACGCGGCGACGTGGAAACTTTTCCGTTTCAGATGTGGCGGCGGATTTTGCTGCGACATGCGCGGAAGGCGCCGGTACGTCAGCTGGACTACGGGGTGGCGGCGGGAAGCCTGGCATTGCGCGAGGCGATTGCGGTGCATTTGCGGCGGTCGCGTGCGGTGAATTGCGATGCGTCGCAGGTGATAGTGGTGAACGGTTCGCAGCAGGCTTTGGACCTGATTGCGCGCGTGTTGATCGAGCGCGGCGATGCTGTGGCCGTCGAGGAACCGCAGTACCAGGGGACGCGGGAAGTGCTGCGCGCGGCAGGAGCGCGGCTGCTACCGGTGCCGGTAGATCGCGACGGGTTGCAGCCTGATGCGCTGCCGCGGCATGCGCGGGCGGCTTTTGTGACGCCTTCGCACCAGTTTCCGACCGGCGCGATTTTGCCGCTGTCGCGGCGGCTGGCGCTGCTGGATTGGGCGCGGCGCAAAGATGCGATTGTGGTGGAAGACGATTACGACGGCGAATTCCATTACGAAGGGCAGCCACTTGAGTCCTTGCAGGGCCTGGACACCGAGGGGCGTGTGATTTATGTAGGGACATTTTCATGCACGATTTTTTCGGCGCTGCGCATTGGATATTTGGTCGCGCCGAAGTCACTGGTGGCGGCGTTTAGTTCGGCAAAATGGCTTTGCGACCGGCATACCGCGACGCTGGAACAGGAAACGCTTGCGGAGTTTATTTCCAGCGGAATGTACGAGCGCCATCTGCGGCGCGTTCGCCGCAAAAACAGCGCGCGGCGCGCGGCGCTGCTGGGCGCAATTCGCGAACACTTGGGCAATTGCGTGGAGGTGGCCGGCGACGGCGCGGGCACACACGCTGTGCTGTGGCCTACCAGCAAACGCATCGCAGAGGATGCGGTGATACTGCGCGCGGCGGCGCGCGGAGTGGGTGTGTACGGAATTTCCGGATATTACCAGGCGCGGCCTGCGAGAGTTGGATGGATGCTCGGGTATTCGCGAATGAACGAGCGAGGGATTCGTGAGGGGATTCGGCTGCTGGGCGAAACGTTAAGCGGTTTGGGAGGTTAAGTTGGTGATTAGTGGCCGGGACTATTTGGAGGGCGGTGCTTTTTGTGGTGGCCGGTGGCGGCGCGCGGAGCGACCAGATCCATCTCATAAATATTCAGCCGCTATGGAAAAATGCGGCTTCAGAGGCTTAAGCCCCTTCTTACGCGGGCTTTACGGCGGGGCTGAAGCCCGCCCTTGCGGTCCCACCCACTTATGAAATCTCTTCCACGAAAGTTCGGGCGCTCCTAAGCGCGTGATGCCTGTTGCTGTGACCCTGCGAGAGACGAATCGTTTTGCTATAGTTTGTTGGCGGACATGCCAGCCCTTAGCAGGAACGCGTCCGTGCGATACCTGACAGGAGACGTACATGGCCCTCGACAAAAGCGATGCATCCGTACTCGGTAACATCGACCGGTTAGTGAAGGAAGAAGAGCAGCTTTACGCAAAGAGTGAACTCAGCAGTGAGGACCGCGCCCACCTGACTGAGCTGAAAGTGCATCTGGACCAGTGCTGGGACTTGTTGCGGCAACGCCGGGCACTGCGCGAGTTCGGTAAAGATCCGGATGAAGCCAAAGTGCGTCCCGCCAAGATCGTCGAGAACTACGAACAGTAGAGACTGGTGAGTTTCGCGAAGGGCGGCGCCAAAGCGTGAGTCAGCTGCCCGTTGATGCGGCCAGTTCGCTTCGCGTCATCGTTACGCCCATGTTCTGCAGGTGCAGCAGAGCGGAACGGCGCACTTCGTCGGCGCTGAGCTGCCCCAGAATTTTGTCCGCGAGATCCCGTGCGCCGGTGGCGTCGGGATCAACGGCCACGTCGAATCCGCGGACCAACGCCTCGCGAGCGGAAGTGGAAACGCACATGTGCGTGTAGAAGCCGACGAGCAGCACGCTCTGTACGCCTAGGGAACGCAACCACTGCTCCAAGTCTGTCCCCGTGAAAGCGCCGTAGACATCTTTTTCAAACCGCTTCTCCGGACCGAAGCCAGCTTCGGGGCCGAGTCCCGCTGACGGTTGGGCGCCCCACGTCCCCGGAACGAATGCGCGGGATTCGGTGGGCTTGTTGTAATGGATGACCCAGGCGATCGGCTGCCGGAGCTGGCGGGCCTGTTGAACGCGAAGTCGAATGTGTTGCAGAGCGTCGGCGTGATTGGGGACGGGCCGCTGGCCGGTCGGGGAGAATTCGTTCTGGACGTCAACGACGATGAGCGCTTGCATGGATGTATCCTCCTGCGAAATATATTAGGTATATTGCTTCAATGCTACAATGAGAATCAGCAAATAGTAATAAGCGCCGAAGTATTTTCAGTATAGCGAGGTTTTCTTGAACTTAGACAGAAAAGATTTCGCCCTGATCGCGGCCCTGCAGCAAAACGCTTCGCGGCGTCTGGAAGATTTAGCCAAGCTGGTGCATCTTGCTCCCTCTTCCGTTCACGACCGGCTGCGGAAGCTGGAACAAGCAGGAATTATTCAGCAGTGGACGATCAAGCTGGACGCGGCCGCTCTGGGACTGGGCGTGCTGGCGTTCGTGGGAATTAGCGCTACGAAACCGTGCTCCGAGTTGCTGGATGCGCTGCGTGCGATTCCTGCGATTGAGGAATGTCATTCAGTGGCGGGGGAACTTAGCATGTTGCTCAAAGTGCGTGTGGCGAGCACGGCTGCGCTTCTGGAGCTGTCGGATCGCTTGCGCGCGATTCCTGGCATCGAGCAAACGGAAACGACGATCGTCTTGAGGACGCAAATCGATCGGCCGATCGCGCTGAAACCACAGGAGACACTGCAGTGATGGCCTGTACGAGTCATGGAGGTGGTTGAGAACCTCGCACTGCCTGAAGATTGACCACGAGCTGGAGGGCTCAGTGCGCAGCCTTTAGCGCTGTTTTCGCTTCCGTGCATGCATCCAGCATGTGCGGGTACACGACGTGCGGGTCGCGGAACTTTTTCCCTTTGGCATTCAGGGTCCATTCCCCCGCTTTCTCGGGCTGTTCTGGTAATTCGATTCCCACCCGCTGGTAATAAAAGATCTGGTGCAATTGAGCCAACAACATCTCACCTTCGAATGTAGGCCTTGCGCTCTTATCAGTCAGAGGTATCGGAGCGCCGAGGCCGTTTGACCGGATATCGAGCGCGAATCCGCCGGAGTCTGACACAAGATAGTGAAAATCTCTGAGCCTCCCATAAGTCTCAGGAGTGGCAAGCATTTCAGGGTTATCTACCGAAAAACAGAAAAGGCGAATCCGCGTTGCCAGAAATGTTTCCTGCATACTCTTCGTACTGACTTTGCTGGAGATGTCGAACCCGTTCGTTATCGCGTAGATCGCATCGCCTTCCTGTGCTGGCCGCATTTCGGAAATTGCTTCATCCAATGCATCCCAAAGCGCGGTCGCCCGCCCATTTTTCAGAGCCGGCTCATTTCCAGCTCGAAGCTTCTCTAACTCTGCTTTTATCTCTAGGGCATTGTTTCCGAGCGGAATTGTTTTCTGTATATTTTTGGCGAAGATTATCATGCCGATGAAAGTGCCGGCAGGCATGCTGTCCACCAGACGATTGGCTGCTTCGATAGAGTATTGCCATGCGGGCTTGAGGTTCCTCACGCCCCCTCTGGCGTCAAGGACGATGAAAACACGCGGCAGAAACGAGTTCGACGTTACCGAAGCGATTTTCACGCGCTTGTGACGAAATGAACCTGATAAATCCTCTGGCCGAAGATCATTCACGATCTGGTTTTTTGTATCCAGGATATTGACCAGAACGGTGCGATGACGGCACTCGGCCGTCTGTGCCGCGAGCCTGCCCGCGCTTAATATCCCCACGATGAAAATAACGAGCTTTCTTGCGAGGTTCATTTCTCGCTTCCCCGGGTGACGGCCGAGGGAAGTTACTCAGTAAACAGCAGAAAATCAAGGGCGCGGCAGTCGAGACACAGCTCTCGGTCCGGGGCGGCGCGAGCTGCGAAGACTCGGCCGCCGTCGGAGAAATTTCTTGAACGCTAGAATGTAAAGCGCACGGCGAATTGGAAGGCGCGAGGGCCGCCGGAACCGAAGAAACCGCCGGCGGTGCTGACCGGCTGAAAGAAAGTTGTGTCGAGGCCGTCGGGGTTCGTCGGGCTGGGCGGATTTGTGCCCACCGGCACGAGCGAAATATTTCGTCCGGAATAGCTGGTGTTCGTGAAGCCGCGAATATTGACGCTGTTGAAGAGGTTGAAAGCTTCGGCCATCAGATCGACGTGGTAGCGTTCCTTAATTGCAATGTCCTTCATCAAGCGCAAATCCACGGAGTTGAAGGGACTGCTGAAATTGATTCCGTCGGGAACATTTTCCAGCGCACCGCCGGCATTGCAAGGGGCAGGCGCCGGGCAGGCGGGCAGCGCGTTCCATTCGTTGATAATTTGGTTCAGTTGGTTGCTGTTCTTCACGCTGCGGCCGAGTGAATTGCGGGCCAGTATCGGCAGGCGCGCGGGAAGGGATTCGCCGTTCAGGTTGAGGTCGGGGAGAAAGGTATCGGCCGGAACTCCTGAACCGAATGTGTAGAGCGGCGCGAGGGAGAAGCCCCAGGGCATTTGAATCAGGCCGTACGCCGTCAAGCGGTGTGTTTCGTCACTGGCCCCGTAGCCTTTCTCGGTCTGGGGGCCTACGGTGCCTTCGATCAGATTCACATTTTCCACTGTGGTGTAGGAGGGGACCTGGTCGTCGTCAGAATAATCGAGCGTTTTGGAAAGTGTGTAGCTGACATTGAAAAGATAAGTTACGGGGCCGACTTTCACGGGCCGGTGCTGTACGTTGACCAACAATCCGTCGTACCAGGAATGCGCGTTGGAGGTTGCGACGGTGATCTGGTCGGAAATTCCGGTGAGCGGATCGGTTATGGTGCAGGGAATGTTGCTCCCGGGGCAGGAAATGTAGGGCGATGTGGAGTTGGTGCTGCGCAGATATTGCGCGATGAGCTGGCGTTGGCCGAAGACGTAGAGTCCATCCGCGCTTACGGTCCAGGCGGAACCGAATTGTTGTTGCACGCCGAGTGACGTCTGCTGGAACAATGGGTGATGGGTGTTCTTGTCGTCGACGATAATTCCCACGCCGCCAGCTTGCCGCTGACCGCTGAAGGGATTCGCCAGCGTAGGGCTGCCCGGCGAAAACCCTACGCCGGGAATTGGCGCGAAGCAGGTATTGAGGTCGGGCGGCGCCGGATCGCCCGGAAACGTGCAGGTGGAACCGGCATATTGATTGATGGTGAGCGCGCGGTCGTCCTGCACGCGTTGGTAGCCGGGAACTTCAAAAACGATGCGGTCGTAATAGATGCCGAAGCCGCCGCGGATTACGGTTTTGCCGTGACCGAACGGGTCGTAGGCAAAGCCGACGCGCGGGCCGAAATCTTTTTTGTCCGGAGAATGATGCAGATCAATCACGTTTGCCACCCACGAGCAGGCGACTGTGGGCACTGATGTAAGGTTCGGGCAGGGGCCGTAGGCACCGCTGGTGCCGGTGGCGTCGGTATCGAAATCCCAGCGCAGCCCGAGGTTCAGGGTGAGATTGCGAGTGACGCGCCAATCGTCTTGCGCGAAAAATGCGATATAGCTATTGATAATGTTGGGAATGGGAACGGGCTGGATCGGCGCCGAGCTTTTGATCGCGGTAGCAATGGGGATATCCAGATCATTTATGACGCCGTCGCCATTCAGATCCGCAAATCCGAAATCGGAAGTAAGAATGATGCTGCCGCTGCCAAAGACGTTGATCTCACCGAACGCTTTGGCGTACTGATACTCTCCGCCGAGATGCAGCGTGTGCTTGCCCAACGCCCAGGTGAAGGTATCTCCCACCTGATAGCGATTCAAGTGCGTGGCTTGCGGCACGTTGAAATTCACACCGTCGGCGATATCAGGAAAGAGCAACTCGTTCGTCGAAGCCAGGCCGGAGGGAAATGTGGTGGGGGAGCTATTGGGAAATTCGGGAATGTAGTTCAGAAATGTGTCGAAATGAAAGAGCAGGTTGTTTACTTGCGTCGAGGAAAATGTCTTCGTCCAGCCGGCGACCAGCGAGTTGAAGCGATTGAGCGAGTTTTGGCGCTCGGTTGCGGTGCTGGACGGAGTGACGCTTGCCGCGGAGGCCTGGTTGGTGTCCGTGGAACGATTGAAGGAATATCGCGCCAGCAAAGTGTTGGTGGGGTCGAGTTGATAATCAACGCGGGTGGAGACGAGCGCTTCGCGGAGCGGCGCGGGAGCGTAGGTATTCAGAATGGTGTCTTCCGAGGGGTTGGCGCCGTATTGGCGTTCGCCGGTTTCGATGGCGGCGTTCTGATTTCTGTACTCAGCGGAGGCAAACCACCAGGCTTTATTACTCTTGAGCGGACCGCCGACCGAACCGCCGAACTGTTCGCGATCGAAGGGCGCCTTGGGTAGTGAGCCGTTCACCGTGGCAGGCTCGGCTTGCAAGTGCCGATTACGCTCATAATCGAAAAGCGAGCCGTGATATTCGTTGGTTCCGGATTTGGTGACGATGTTGATGACGCTGTTGCCGGAGCGCCCCACTTCGGCGGTGAATCGCGCGGTGGCGATCTGAAATTCCTGGACGGAATCCTGCGGAAAATTGGAGAGCGTGCCACCGACCACTTCATCGTTGTTGTCGCCGCCATCCACGGTGATATTGCCGCCGCGGCCGACGCTGCCAGCGGAGCTTACTTCCAACGTGTTCGTCTTGGTGGGATCGAAATTGGGAGCGGGACGATTGCCGGGGACGAGATAGGCAAGTTCGAGGAAATTTCTGCCGTTCAGGGGGATGTTTTCAATCGTTGAGGAAGTGATCTGGCCCTGAATCATGGACTGCGTCAGCTCGATGGTGTTGGTGGCGTCGGTGACGTTGACGCTTTGGCCGATGGTAGCTAGTTTCAGCTCCGTATCGAGCGTGGAAGCGCGGCCGGCCTGCAGTTGCACGCCCTGGAATTCGCTGGCGGCAAAACCGGAGGCTGAGATGCGGACGTCGTACACGCCGGTGGGAAGATCGGGAATCGAGTACACGCCGTCGCCGTTGGAGACTGTCTCGTGCGTAACTCCGGTGGCGCGTTCGGTGGCCGCCACATGCGCGCCGCTTACAACCGCCTGATGCGGGTCGGTGACGATGCCGTTGATCGTTCCGGTGGGCACCTGAGCTTGCAGGACGCACGGCATTGTTGTCAGCAGCACTACGACCGTCGCAATCGCGCACACGAGCACTCGCTTCATCCACACCCTCCCGAGATTTCCGAAAACGTTTACGCGTCCGGAATTAGCGATGCAATCTGACCGCGCGGGCGGAAAATCGCAATAATGCGAAACTACTAGAGCTACGTGTGCGATGAAGGTTCTACGGTGCGGCACCCTAAAAAGCTAAACGTTCACTTGGGTGGTATGGAGGATTCGAGAGAAAGCGCACAGGCAAGATTGTGCCTATGCTACGTTGCGCGGATTGCGGGTCGTGATTTCTGGGATGCGTTGGATTCAGTGCATGGCGTTGGCCGTCGCTGCTAGGTGTGAGCGACGCGGCGCTATTCCCCTTGGAGATTGGTTATCACGCCTGGGGCTCTGAAACCAAAAATTGCTGTGGTGGATGATGACGCGCGGATGCGCGGGAGTATTGTTGCGGCATTGCGTCCGGGATTTGAGGTTGTGGAGGGAGGGGATTACGAGGCGGCTTACAAGCTTTTGCAGGAAGCTGGGCTGGACGTGCTTTTGCTGGCCTTGCCGATGGAATCGGGCGGGCTGCACGAGTGTACGGAGCTGCTGAGCCGGCTGGCGGTGGGGGATATTGACACTCTCGTGATCGTGCTGAGCACCGACCAGACGAAGAGCACGGCGCTGAAGGTGATTGACGCGGGCTGCCACGATTATTTTATTCAGCCGATTGATACGGACGTGCTGCGGCTGCTGCTGGAACGATCGATCGAGAAGCTGCACATCCAACGCGAGAACCGGATTCTGCGCGAGGAAATCAGCCGGAAGAATGCGCTGGGGGATTTGATTGGCGCGACGGATGCGATGCGGCATGTGTTTGATTCGATCAAGCGCATGGCGCGGGCGACGACCAACGTGATCATCCGCGGGGAGAGCGGCGTCGGAAAAGAGCTGGTGGCCAAGGCGCTGCACGAGCAAAGCCCGCGGCGGAATCGGGCGTTCGTCAGCGTGAATTGCGCGGCGCTGCCGGAAGGATTGATGGAGGCGGAGCTTTTCGGATACGAGCGCGGCGCGTTTACCGGAGCGGTAGCGACGAAAGAAGGGCGGATTGAGCTGGCGCATCAGGGGACGCTGTTTTTGGATGAGATTGCGACGCTGACACCTCTGCTGCAGAGCAAATTGCTGCGCGTGCTGGAGGATCGTTCGCTGAACCGGCTGGGCGGAAAGAAATCCATCAAGGTGGATTTCCGGCTGGTGAGCGCGACGAACGAAAACCTGGAAGAAATGGTGCGGCAGGGGCGCTTCCGCGAGGACCTTTATTACCGGATTCACGTGGTACCGATTTTCGTGCCGGCTTTGCGCGAACGCGTGGAGGATATTCCGGTACTGGCGGATTACTTTGTGAGCGTTTATTCGGCGGCGAACGGATTTCCCGCGAAGCGGATCGCGGATGATGGGATTGCGGCGCTGAAGCGGTATGCATGGCCGGGGAACGTGCGCGAGCTGGAGAACGCGATACAGCGCCTGGTGATCATGACGGACGGCGACACGATTACCGCGAAGGACCTACCGGCGGAAATGACACAATCGGGTGGAAAGGATTATCGCAACCGGTTCCAATTGCCAGCAGCCGGAATCAAGCTGGACAAGGAAATGGAAGCGTTTGAGCGGCGGTGGGTGCAGGAGGCGCTGGAACAAGCCAAACATGTGAAGGCGGATGCCTCGAAATTGCTGGGAGTGGATCGCAACCGGCTGAATTATTTGTGCCGAAAATACGATCTGCAGTGAAGCGTTGAATATGAAAGAGCTGGCAGCGCCGAAGCGGCGAATTAATTCGAAATTTGCGCGATTTCGCCTGCGAATCGGGCACTCCAGGATGCACCGTTATGGCGTGTTCGCGTTGGAAGATATTCCCGCCCGGCGGGAGGTGATCGAATACACGGGCAAGCACTTGAATCTGGAGCAGGCGGCGAGGATACGCACTCCTGAAGACATTTACCTCGCATGGATTAAGTCTGAATTGTATGTGGACGGCAGGTGGGGAGGCAGCGGCGCCCAGTTCATAAACCATTCCTGCGCGCCGAATCTGGCGACGCGGCGGATAGGGCGCCACTTGTACTTCTTCAGCCGGCAGAAAATTCGCGCCGGCGAAGAACTGACCTGCGACTACCATTATCCGATCAAGCTGAAGCGTGTGCCGTGCCGTTGTGGCGCGCCGCAGTGCCGTGGAACGGTGCGGTACTTGCTTAGCTGAGGCGGGCGCAGGAACCTTGATGGCTGGCTCGCCGGGTGAATCGTATGGGAATTCTCAACGGGCGTTGAGGAATTCAACGGATGGCGCGGCCGGAAACTGTGAGCGGAGCGGTGGCCTCGGCGAAAAGCTGATAGAAATGAGAATTCGCGAGGCTAAAAACGCGCATGGACTTTGGCCGCTGCTTTGCATATAAGGACAGCGATGCCCTTCGGGGCAAATCCAGGTAGGGAGAACAAAATGGCCAAGAAAAAGACCCTGAAGAAGTCAAAGAAGATCCAACCGACGAAGCCGTTGGTGGTTCATGCGGATTTCGGCAGAAAGTAGGCCCGAGTTCTAACGGCCCCGAGCGCGCTTGGCAATCGCGGGCGCTCCGGCCGGCGGCTATTTGTGGTGGCAAGCCGGGCCGCTGCCGTTCGGGCAGCGGCCCTTTTTGCGTTTGGGACCAGTTCAGGTCTGCGAGAGCTTCGCCAGTCTGCGTTCCCCTCCTGGCCGGCGTCCCGTGATGAATTTCCCTCGTGAGTGCGTTGAAATTTTCAACAGGCGGTGATTAATTCAACGCTGCAGGCGTATGCTGAGGGGCGAGGGAATACTAGCGGGAAGGCGAAGTGGCATGAATTGAGCAGCTTGCGGATTGGCGGAGCGGCAGCGAAGTTTGGCGATTGCTTTGCATACAGGTAGGGCGATGCCCAACAGGGCAAATCAAACGAGGGGGAAACAAAATGGCCAAGAAAACCTTGAAGAAGTCGAAGAAGATCGAAGCGACAAAGCCGTTGATGACGACCAAGTTCGCCGGTCGCTAGGCCCGTTCTTGATTGTCAGGAGCGCGCTGCAGCACGCGACGCGGCCTGAGAGAAGGATCTCGAATGGCAGGCGGGCCGCTGCCGCGGTGGCAACGGCCCTTTTCGAGACGCGGTAGGTTGTTCGGGAATGATCAATTCATAGAGGGAGATTCGGTTATGGAGAAGAAATCCAAGCCAGTGAAGGGTAAGAAAACAGCGCCCGTGAAACCGCTGATGAAGCGCGCGGATTTGCCGGCCGTGAAGCCCTTAATCAAGTTTTAGGAGCATTCCAGAGTTTCTTCGGTTGGGCCCCTAGCCTTATCGGAGATTGACGTAGCAACACCCCCAAGGGCCGCCGTCCCAGGAACGGCGGCCCTTACTTTTTTGGGGGGCGCGGATTTTGGGCAGAGCTGTAGCGTCGCTCGTGTTGTTGACTCGGCAAGCTTTAGGCAGACACTACATCGACCGCGGAAGTTTGGCACGACCCCAACCAATCTTGTGTCGCAACTACGGCGCTCGGTGTTCTGTTGCGATTGTTCCCACCGCTTCCGCGGTGATCTAGCTTATGCCGCGCCTACGGCGCCGGTACGGCGACTTCGTCGACGGGGGCGGTTCTGAGATCCGCCTCTAGGAGTTCAAAAGCAACCGCAGAACCAGCCGCAACTGCTGCCCGGTCCCACGAAACGGGACCGGGCGCTACAAAGCGACGGCAACCGCAACGAGCCGGCGAGACGCCGGCGCTACGAAGGCTGCGGCTACCAGGCTTGGCTGTGGGCCCAGCGCCAGATGGCGCGGGAGGCTTGCCAGGCCAGCGAACCACGTTTGCCGGAAACCTTGGCGGTGCCGGTCATACCTTCTCTTAGCGAGCCGTCCTGGTTCGCGAATTCCATATCCACGGCGAAGTAGTTGGTGAGTTTCTGGCCTAAGCGCTCAAGGTTCTCGGTTTGGGTAACGGGGCGATCGGCGGCGGAGGCCGGATAGATGCGGTCAACTTTGCCGGAGTAGGTGCGATAGGGGAAAGGAACGACCTTCACTTTGACCGCCGCGCCTTGTTGAATTTCCTGCAGATCCCAATCGCGCACCAGGATGCGCGCCTTCATGGTGGAGCGATCAACAATGCGGGCGAATTCGTCGCCCGCCGCGAGGAAGGAACCGGGCTTTTGCTCCAAGCCGCTGGTGGCGACGACGCCGTCAAGGGGGGCACGAATTTCCAAGGCCGCGGCCCGTTTCTCGGCGACTGCGAGTTCCTGCTGGAGGCGGGTGCGGTCGCGAACGGCGTTGGCGGAGGAGTCGAAATCGGAGCGGTCCTGCCCGTTGCGGAGTTGGCTGCTGGCGAGGGCCAATTGGTGGCGGAGCGAATCGGCGTCGGCTGCGATTTCGGGATTCTGCAGGACGGCGAGCAACTGGCCGGACTTTACGGCATCGCCTGATTTGACATACACGGTTTTGACCTGGCCCGGGACTTCGGCGCGGACACGCGCTGACGCTCCGGGCTCGAGCACCAGACCCGTGGAGACGGACGAGGAGACCGGGGGGATCAGAAGCAGGAGCGCCAAGCCCAGTGCTCCGGCTTGCTGCGTTCGAGTCATTTTCCAGGCCATGTAGTCCTCTCTGTTCTGGCGGAGCCAGGCGCGCACCGTGGGCAACGCGTGATGGATTCCCTTCCGTGCGAATAAATAAATGACGACGAGAGTAGCGAGGTAGCCCCATACATCGCCAAGTTTGCTGACCAAAACATTCTTCGCGAAGACGATCACGAGGATCAGCAAGGCATTGCTGTAAACAATCGCGGCTGCGCCGAAGAGAAAGAAAATGCGGCGCTGACGTTTGCTGGTGGGGGGCAGGTCAATATCGTGGCGGAGCAAATATTTTTCGGCCCAGGCGCGGAGAAAAGCGAAGGATTCCTCGCGCAGATTATCAATATTAAGGAACTGGGAGAGTGCGTAGTAGCCGTCGGCTTTGATCAGGGGGTTGAGGTTGAGGAGCGCGCCTTGAATGCCGCTGAGGAGCATCATTTTATAGGCGATGTCGTTCAGTACGCCGCCAACGGGAGAGAAATACCAGACCACCCCAGAGAGTCCGCATAAGACCAGTTCAATCCAAATGCCGGCGAAGATGACCCACTGGCGCTGCGAACCGCGTTTGAAGAGGAGGATGTCCGTGGTGTCCGTGTAAAAGGCTGGAGTGAAATAAATCAGCAGGAATCCCATTTGGTGGACTTCACCGCCGAAATGTTTGCAGGTGAGGCCGTGGCCGAATTCGTGGATGCCTCCCAGGACCATCAGCAGAATCCAAAACATCCAGATGTCGTAGGCGCTTTTGTCGGAGAAATTGTAGAGAGCGGAGGTGTCCTGCTGGACGCGGGTCCAATCGGAGGCGAGCAGATAGCAGGCAGCGATGAAAACACCGATGGAGAAGACCACGAAGCCGGGGGTGAACATCCAGCTGAGGTAAGGATCGATCTTGGCGAGGGTTTTGTCCGGATCCCAGGCTTTGAAGGACATGTAGAGGACGCTGGATTGGTCGAGGCGGCCTTTGCGCTCGTCGCGGATGCGTTCGAGAACGGCGAGATTTTTTTCGCCTACGGAGCGCTCCCACATGGCGGGCTCGATGCTGTCGAGGAATTCCAGGACTTCGGCTTCGCTGAGGGGGGAATCAGGATGGCGTTCGGTGAGAGCGTCGGAGATCTCGAGGGCGGTGCGGGTGCCGTCGCAGAGTTCCAGGACGCCGTATTCGGTGGCGCCGTAACGATTGTAGGAATTAGTTTCGAAATTTTTTACGACGTAACTGGTTTCGCCGGAGATGACTTGTTCGCTGATGCGCAGGTCGGTGCGGAGTTTGGGGCGGCGCAGGCCTTTGGCTAGGACGCTGGAGACCTGCAGGCTGGTGGGGCCGAAACGCATTCAGTTTTTCTCCGAGCCGGGTGATTCAGAACGGTTAGGACGAAGCTAAATCTACGGCGTGGTGCGAATTCAAAAACAGAGTCAACTGCGCCCGCCTGAAAAGAAAAAGCAGGCGGCCGCTACAGAGTCAACGGCAACAACAAAGGCAAAAGCTAAACCGACGGCTGCCCGGTTCCACAAGGCGGGACCGGCCGCTACAAGGGCAAAGTCAAAAGCTAAGTCAACGGCAACGGCTGGCGGCGCATCACTTCTGCGGCGGCGGATTCGCGCGCGGTGGGCCGGGCCAGAGGACTTTTACGGCCATGCCGGGGCGGAGGTCGGAGATGCCCGAGCCAGTTAGTTGGGCCAGGACATCGTAGCTGTCGCTGGCGGCGTCAATGGTGGGGCTGACTTTTGTGACGCGAGCGGTCAGGGAGCGGGTGGAATCTTCGACGAGGGAAAGCTCGACGGGAGTTCCGAGCGCGGGGCGGCGTCCTGACGATTCCGGCACTTGAAATTGGACTTGGAGTGGAGAGAGCTGACTGACGCGAAAACATTTGTCGCCTTTGGAGATGGCCTGGCCTTCGCGGATGTAGCGGCGGACTACCACGCCGGAGAAGGGAGCGTGGATGCGGGTCTGGTCTTCTTCCAATTTCAGGCGATTGATTTCGGCGTGGCCGCTTTCGACAAGGGCTTCGTAGCCGTGGAGGTCGTACTCGGCGGCTTTGGCTTCGAATTCGGCGGCTTCCAGGTCTGCGTCGCTGGAAAGACCGAGGGCGCGCAGTTGCTGCTGGCGGCGATAGGCGGCGCTCTTGGCTTTGAGTTCGGCTTCCTTATATTTCCGGTTGTTTTCCTCGACCTGCAGATCGGAATTGGCTTTGATGAGTTCCATTTGCAGGCTGCGGTCGTCGATCTGGCCGAGGACGTCGCCGGCTTTCACGGTGCTGCCTTCGTCGTGGTTGAGCGACATTACGAGGCCATCGCGCTGGGAAGTGATGTCCACTTGATGCTCGACGGTGAGGACGCTGAGAATGTCCGCGGAATTTGGAGATTTTGCGGGGGGCGCGGCGGGAGCGGGAGCCGTGACGGCGGGCGGCGCGGGATTAGGGCTGGACGCGACGGAAGAATTATCGCAACCGCCTGCGGCTAGCGCCAATGCGGCTATGAAAAACAGGTTCGCACTTCTGGTCATGATGAATCCTTTGGGAGTGCTGTGTTCTGGATATGGCATCAGAGCGGCGTTCATGGCAGATAGCTCCATACTTTCGCCCAGAGCCAGCGAAACGGGGAACGGAGCAGCGTGTAACCGACGGGATACCATCCGCTCTGGAACCAGCCGCCGACCGAATGAATGCGGGCGCGGCCGACCATGCCGTCGCGCGCCATGCCGCCGGGATTGTTGAAGACGGCGCGGACGAGGAAGTATTGGTCGCCGGCCGCGGCTTGGGTTTGCGCGCCCATGCGTTCGACGGTGCCCTCGAAGGTGGTGGTGGGAAAAGCGTTGAGCTTGAGGGCGACGCGATTGCCGGGGTGCACGAGTTCGAGATCGCTTTCGGGGACGCTCATTTCCGCGGCGACGCGATCCTGGCCGACAATTTCGGCGAAGCTGTCTCCGGGCTTAACCATGCTGCCGGTTTTATCTTCGATTTTCGGAGTGACGACGATGCCGGCGATGGGCGAACGCAACTGGGAAGCGGCGACGCGCTGTTGCTCGAGCTGTACTTCGGCTTCGTGGAGTTCGGAGCGGATATTGGCCTGGCCTGCGGCGGAGGGATCGTTGCGAAATTCGGCTTCGGCAAGTTCGCGACGGGATTGCGCGAGAGCGGCCTCGGCTTGCGCTAGCTTTACGCGATCGTCGCCATCGTCGAGCTGGGCGAGAACCTGGCCGGCCTGCACTGCGTCGCCTTCGTGAACGAAGACGTGCTGGACTACGCCGCCATCAATGGAACTGACCATGCGGCGTTCCGCGGGGACGACGGTGGCATCGGTGCCGACGCGCATCGGCCAGGGAACGATGATTAGGAATGCGACGGCGATGGCAGCGCGACGGGCGTAAAGCTCCCACCGGCTGCGCGGCATGGCTGCCAGGAATTTCTTTTTTCGCTGCGAAAAGGGCTGGAGGATATTGGCCAGCGGGACTTGCTGGTAGAGCTGCGCATTGCGAATGGCGACGGTGGTCTGGTTGGCGAGGATGGCGACGGTTTCTTTGTTGTTGTCGGTGAGGAAGTCGGCATCGCTGCTGAGCAGTGCGAGAACGCCGAGGGTGCCTTGATCATCGCGGAGCGGCAGGGCGTAGAAACCATTTTCATGGTGCTCTTCGAGAAACGAGACGATTTGGGCGCGGGCTTCTTGGGGGTCGACGTGCCAGCCGTCGTCGTATAAGTCCGCTGAGACGGCGCCTTCTTGAGCTGCGACCCATTCCAGGCGCGTGCGGAGATCGCTCATCTCGCGCGTCTTGGGGACTTCGGTTTCGCCGGAGAGAGCGCCGAGGACGAAGCGGCCACGATCGAAGAAACCGATGACGCAGCGATCGAAGGGAATCACCGAAGCGGCCTGCTGAACGACGGTAGTGAGGACGTGATCGAGGTCGAGGGTGGAAGTGATTTCCTGGGAAATTTTCAGGAGAGCATCGAGGGCGTGGACTTTGCGTTCGGCGTCGAGGAGATTGGCGTTGTGCAGCGCTACGGCCGCTTGTTCGCTGATCGAGGAGAGGAAGAACAGGTCGTCTTCGTTGAAGGGAGTTCCATCGGCTTTGTTGACCAGCTCGACTACCCCTAAGACATCGTTTTCTTTGCGGAGGGGAGCGCACATCCAGGACTGAATCTCAAAATCGCCGCCCGCTTCGATGCGTTCTGCGAGACCCGGTTCTTCAGATGGATTTTCGACTAATTTTGGATTGGCGGACTGGGCGATTTCGCCGTGGAGGCCTTCGGTGAGGGGGACGCGCGCGTCGTCTTCGACGGTGGGATCTTCGCCGATTTTTTTTGCGAGGTAGAGGTCTTGCGAGCCGGGGTCAGCTAGCCAGACAAGGCAGGCGCCGGCACCCATGATGTCGCGAATTTTCCCGGCTACGACCGGGAGGAGGACGCCGAGTTCGAGAGTGGAGGTGAATGTGCGGCCGAGATCGTAGAGAGCGGTGAGACGTTCCAGAGTGAAAAGCTGCGATTGCCGTTCGCTTTCGATGGCGTCGAGATTGGTTAGCGCGGAACCGGCCAGGCGGCTGGCTTCTTCGAGAAAGTGGGCGTCTTCGGCGGTGAATTCGCCGGCGCGCTTGTTGAGAACTTCGACGACGCCCTCGACGCGTTGGGCGCCGGGCAGTGAGACGACGATGGCGGATTTGACGCGGGCGCGGCTGGGTTCGTCAAGATGTTCGAAATCGTCGGCGGCAATCTCCTTGCTGCTGACGCGGCGAGTTTCGGCGGACTCGTAAACTTCGGCGAGAAGGCCTTCGCTGACGGGGTCACCCTCGGGCGCGAAACGCTCTCCGGCTTCGTTCCAGCGCGTGCGGCAGACCAGGCCTTCGGCGCCTTTGGAGGAGGCGCCGTTGGTCCAGACGAATACGGCACGAGCGCCAAGAGTGGCGCCGACGCGCGCCGCGAAAGTTTTCAGGAGGGTATCCTGGTCGCGGCACGCCAGAGACACGCTCGCAAGTTCAAAGAGCGCGGAAAATGTTTCCATGGTTCTCCCAGGGGAAGGGGGACATTCACTTGCTGGCGGCGGGCGTCACCCACACCGGCGACCGAAGTGAATGGGCGCAGCCTAGCAAATCGGAAGAGTGGACGTCAAGGAAGGGAGGGATCAGTGACGAGTGGGAAGTGATGAGTGACGAGTGGCTCGAAGTAATGGCGGTTCAGTGCATCTGGTTCGGGAGAAAGGCAAAGGCACTACGGGTGAACGCAGATGAGCACTAATAACGGCCGTGATGAAGGCAAAACAAAGAGGAAAGATCGAACGCAGAGGGCGCAGAGGTCGGAGCGCAGAGACCGCAGAGAAAGCCGGCTGCGAAACGGCGACAACCGCCGTGCGGTTTGATGATGAAGGCAGTGGCTAGTGATTTGTGGCGAGTGGCCAGATGGGCCGAGCTGAGGGCGTGGAGTTGCAAGACGATATATGCGCGCTGATTGGAAACTTTTCGTTGGTTGGCACCGTACCAACTACTGCACGTTGCACCGCGCGGGATGATGGTGTGGAGTTGTCCCAGTTGCGAACGGTGTGCGGAGATGGGGAGGATTAGGACATGGGAATGTTCAGCGATCAACTGAGGCAGGTTTTGCGACGGTTGGGGCGCGCGCCGCTGTTTACGATTGTTACTTTGATAACGCTCGGAGTGGGTGTGGGCGCGAATACTGTGATTTTCAGCGTGCTGGAAGGCGTGCTGCTGAAGCCTTTGCCTTATCCGCATCCGGAGCAGTTGATCGGAGTGTGGCACACGGCGCCGGGCGTGGGGATTTTGAATCTGAACATGTCGCCCTCCAATTACTTTATTGACCGCGAGCAGAACACTACGTTTCAGGACATCGGCATGTATGACGGGGACTCGCTGAGCGTGACGGGCGCGGGAGAGCCAGAGCAGGTGCGCGGGCTGGACGTGACCGACGGAACGCTACCAATACTGGGAGTGAAGCCGGCGCTGGGTCGGCTGTTCACGCGGGAAGATGATTCGCCGGGGACGCCGGAAACCGTGCTGCTCTCGTACGGATATTGGCGGCAGAAATTTGGCGGGGCTACTTCGGTGATTGGGCGATCTCTTACGGTGGATGGAAAGCCGCGCGAGATTATTGGAGTGTTGCCGCAGGGATTTCATTTTCTAGATTATGAGGATGCGGCGCTGGTGGTGCCGTTCAAGTTTGACCGCAGCAAGACAAAGCTGGGGAATTTCAGCTTCCAGGGGATGGCGCGACTGAAGCCGGGAGTAACGATGGCGCAGGCGAGCGCAGACGTGGCGCGGATGCTAGCGATCGCGAATCGAAGTTTTCCGGCGCCGGATGGATTCAGCGTGGCGCTGTTTGAAAAGGCGGGGATCGCGCCGAACTTGCGGCCGCTAAAGCAGGATGTGGTGGGGGATGTGGGGAAGGTGTTGTGGGTTTTGATGGGATCGATCGCGATGGTGCTGCTGATTGCATGCGCGAACGTGGCGAACTTGCTGCTCGTCCGCGTGGATGGACGGCGGCAGGAGCTAGCGATACGCGCGGCGCTGGGAGCGGGATGGCGACGCATCGCGACGGAATTGATGTTTGAGAGCGTGATTCTAGGATTGCTCGGGAGTTTGCTGGGATTGGCGCTGGCGTATGGGGCGTTGCAGGTATTGGTAGCGCTGGCGCCTACCGGTTTGCCGCGCATTCATGAAATCGGGATTGATTTGCCGGTGCTGCTGTTTACGTTTTTAATTGCACTTATTTCCAGCGTGCTGTTTGGATCGATTCCGATTTTCAAGTATGCGGGGACGCATTTGAATACCGGACTGCGCGAAGGAGGGCGGGCGCTGAGCCAGAGCCGGCAGCAACATCGCGCGCGGAATGTGCTGGTGGTGGTGCAGGTGGCGTTGGCCCTGGTGCTGCTGATTTGTTCGGGATTGATGATTCGGACCTTTCGCGCGTTGATGCATGTGCCGCCGGGATTTACGGCACCGGACTCGCTGCAGACTTTCCGCTTCTACGTGCCAGAGACGGAGATTCCGGATAAGGATCGCGAACGGCTGGTGCGCATGGAGCAGGAAATTGAAGGGAAGCTTGCGGCAATTCCGGGCGTTTCGTCGGTGAGTTTTTCGAGCGACATTCCGATGGACGGGCGCAACTCGATGGACATTTTGTTCGCGGAGGATCGCGCGTATGCGGAAGGGGAGCTGCCGCCGGTGCGGCGGTTCAAATTTGTTTCCCCGGGATTTTTGGCAACGATGGGGACTCCGTTGATTGCGGGGCGCGACATCACTTGGGAGGACACCTATCAGCGAATTCCGGTGGCGATGATTTCTGAAAATTTCGCGAAGGAATATTGGCATGACGCCCGGAATGCGTTGGGCAAGCGGATTCGCGTGGGCAACACGGACGACTGGCGCGAGATTGTGGGCGTGGTGGGGGACGTGTATGACAACGGGGTGGACAAGCCGGCGGGGACTTCGGTTTATTGGCCGGTGATGGCGGACCGGTTCGAGGGGCAGAAAGAACAACTGCGGCGGGGGATTGCTTATGCGATACGCAGCCCGCGGGCGGGGTCGCAGGCATTTTTGAATGAGGTGCGGGAGACGGTGTGGTCAGTCGACCCGAACATTCCGCTGGCCGACGCGTACACGGTGGGACATTTTTATACGGAGTCCATGGCGCGGACTTCGTTTACGTTGGTGATGCTGGGAGTGGCGGGGGGAATGGCGCTGCTGCTAGGGATCGTGGGGATTTACGGCGTGATTGCGTATTCGGTGTCGCAGCGCACGCGGGAGATTGGGATTCGCATGGCGCTGGGGGCACAGAGGAAGATGCTGGTGGGGATGTTTGTGCGGCAGGGATTGTGGCTGACGGGAGTGGGGATTTTGTGCGGGCTCGGGACGGCGTTTGTGGTGATGCGATTGATGTCGTCGCTCTTGTTTAAGGTCAGCCCGGTGGATCCGCTGACTTATGGGGCGGTGACTTTGGGGGTGGTAGTTACGGCTTATCTGGCTTGTTATTTGCCTTCGCGAAGGGCGGCCACTGTGGATCCGGTGGATGCTTTGCGGGCGGAGTGAAGGCGACGCGTTCAGATAAAGCGAAAGATTTAACACAGAGAGCACAGAGGATAGGCGGAGAAGGATCTGAGAACGGCAACGGATTTTACCGCGGAGACGCAGAGGGCGCAGAGAAAACCGGCGGCGCAGAATTGTTGACGCTTGGGCAAACGGGGGCGCGGCCCCTTCCGAGTATCCGCGATTGTGGCTAGTTGAACGCGGGCGCGGCATGCCGTGCCCCTACGATATTTCGATTTTGCGGCGGGGTTGCGTAAGAGTGCGCAGCCAGGAGTGTGCCACGATGCGCCGAACGGGAGATTGGCGTTCCCGGGGGCGCAGGTTACGTTGAACGAGTTTGTGGTGTCCCCTTGATTGGTGGGCGTAATTCGGTTAGCTTTGCTGGGCTGAACGAGGGGCATCGTGAACATTGGTATTCGCAAGGCGGGGCGCGCCACGATCCTGGACCTGGACGGGCCTTTGAAACTGGGCGACGCCGAGGAAGCGTTTCGAAATCAGGTGCAACAGCTGATTGATGCTGGGTCGTTGCACGTGGCGGTGAATCTGGCGGGCGTGACGGAGCTGGATAGCTCGGGGATTGGGGCTTTGGTGCGGGCGTTTACGACTTTGAAGAGGGCTGGGGGGAAGGCTACTTATTTTGCGGCGAATAAGCGGGTGATGATGTTGTTGAAGATGGTGAGGCTCGATTCGATTTTGGATTTGGCGGAGGATGAGGCTACGGCTTTGACGCGGATTTAGGTTTTTCTTCGTTTTTGAAACCCTTCCTGATGTGAATTCCGATTTTGTTGGGATTTAGGAAGACGACTGCTTTCTTGCTGTGAGCGCAGACGTGTGCGCGGAGGACAAGTCAAGAGATTTTACACAGAGGCCACAGAGGAAGGGCGGAGAAAAATCTGAGAAAGATAAAAACGTTCACCGCGGAGAAGCAGAGGACGCAGAGAACGGCAAAGGCCAGAGAGATCCTTCTCCCGCTTCCGCGGGATCAGGATGACGGACGAAGGCACTCAGCGGCGGTCTAGGGCGGGGTGGCGGACGTCGCGCCCGGCTACGAAATAGATTACGTCTTCGGCTATGTTGGTGGCGTGGTCGCCGATGCGTTCTAGATTCTTGGCGACCAGGATCAGCTCGAAGGCGGCGAAGACTTGGGCGCTGTCTTCCATCATGTAGGTCAGGAGTTCACGGAAGAGCTGGTCGCGGAGACGGTCAACCTGATCGTCGCGGCGGAGAACGCTTTGGGCTAATTCTTGATCGCCGCGGACCAGGGCATTCAGGCTGTCGCGGACCATGGCCTCGGCGAGCTCGCTCATGCGGGGCAGGTCGACGTAGGGCTTGACCTGGGGATGGCGAAGGATGCGTGTGGCGGATTGGGCGATATTGACGGCCTGGTCGCCAATGCGTTCGAGGTCGCCATTGATGCGGGAGACGGCGAGGAGAAAGCGCAGATCGGCGGCCATTGGTTGCTGAGTGGCTAGCAGGCGCTGGACGCGTTCGTCAATTTCGATTTGCATTTCGTTGATGGCGTCTTCTTCGGAGAGGACGACTTCGGCGAGATGTTCTTCGGCGTCAAGGACGGCGTGGACGGCCTGGTGGACGGCGCGCTCGGCGAGGCTGCCCATCCAGAGAAGGCGCTGTTTTAGTTCTTCTAGATCGTGATCGAAGTGGCGTTCCATGGTTCCTCGGTTCTTTTACTGCACTGCAAATCAAAACTTGTTTCGCGACTGCAACATCACCGCCGCAACGGCTGAATTGGTTGCAGGGTCCACAGCGGGCACGGCATGCCGTGCCCCTACGGCTTCAACGGCAACGGCGTACTACAAATTCAAAGACAACGGAGCCGGCGGGACGCCGGCGCTACAAACGTCAAAGGCAACTTCAACTGCGCCCGCCTAAAAAAGCAAAAGCAGGCGGCCGCTACAAATTCAACGGCGTAGTGCAAAGTCAAAAGCGGGCCGCGAAAATTCGCGGCGTTCTAGCCGAACCGGCCGGTGATGTAGGCTTCTGTGCGCGGATCGGTCGGCGTCGTGAAAAGTTTAGATGTTTCGCTGTGTTCGATCAGGTGGCCGTCCAGCATGAAGGCGGTGAAGTCGCTGGCGCGGGCAGCTTGCTGCATGTTGTGGGTGACGATGGCCATGGTGCAACTGTCTTTCAGGTGGAACATCAGCTCTTCGATTTTTGCGGTGGTGACGGGATCCAGGGCGGAGCACGGTTCATCCAGCAAGAGAACTTCGGGATCTACGGCTAGCGCACGGGCAATACAGAGACGTTGCTGCTGGCCGCCGGAAAGAGCGAAGGCGGATTTTTTCAGATAGTCCTTCACTTCATCCCAGAGAGCGGCGCGACGCAGGCTGTGTTCGACGAGATCATCGAGGCGGCCTTTGTAGCCATTGATGCGCAGGCCGTAGGCTACGTTGTCATAGATTGATTTGGGGAACGGGTTGGGGCGTTGGAAAACCATGCCGACGCGGCGGCGCAGGCCGACGACATCGAGAGCGTGAATGTCCTGGCCATCGAGGAGGACTTCACCTTCGACGCGGGTGTTGCGAATGGTTTCGTTCATGCGGTTCAGAGTGCGCAGGAATGTGGATTTGCCGCAGCCGGAAGGACCGATGAGCGCGGTGACGCGATTAGTGGGAATTTTGAGGTTGAGGCCGAAAACGGCCTGCTTCGCGCCATAGTAGAAATTCAGATTCGAAATCGTCAAGCGCTGTTTATGCTCGATCGTTGGTGACGTTGTTTTTTCCATAGGCACCGGATCTCTGAAGGCTTTCGCTGTTAGCGCGGGTTGAGGTGATCCACTCACGATGTTGTCCTTCGATCTACCAATTGCGACTGACGATCTAGAGCATGCCCTCTGGGGCAAGACCAAATCAACAGCTGCCCGATCCCACAAAGCGGGACCGGCCGCTACAAGTGCAACGTCGAACGCAAAAACAAATGAGCCGGCGGGACGCCGGCGCTACCAATTTCGACTCAGCCGGTGTGACCGCGACTAAACTGCTTTGCTGCGCGCCAGGATGAAGCGGGCGCCCAGGTTTGACACCAGAACTAACGCTAACAGAACCAGCCCTGCAGCCCACGCCTGCCTATGCCAATCATCGTACGGTGCTACGGCGTAGGTGTAAATCATAACCGGAAGGGAGGCGATGGGTTGCCCCCAGCCTTGACTCCAAAAACGATTGCCGAAAGCGGTGAAAAGCAAGGGGGCGGTCTCGCCGGCGACGCGCGCCAGGGCGAGCAACATGCCGGTGAGAATGCCACCGCTGGCCGCAGGCAACACGACGGTGGCGATTGTTTTCCATTTGCTCGCGCCCAGTGCCATGGCGGCTTCGCGCATGTTGCCCGGAACGGCGCGCAGAAATTCTTCGGTGCTGCGGACTGTGATGGGAATCACCATGATGCCGAGGGCGACACCGCCTGCTAGTGCGGAGAAGTGTTTTACGGGCAGGACCACGAGTGAGTAGGCGAAGATGCCGATGACGATCGAAGGGACGCCGTTGAGCAGGTCGGTGGTGTAGCGGACGATGAAAGAAAAAGTTTTGCCGCCGAATTCGGCGAGATAGACGCCGGCGAGTAGGCCGACGGGCAATCCCATCACGGCGGCTAGGAACAATAGTTTGAGGCTGCCGACGATGGCGTTGGCCATGCCGCCGCCGGTTTCGCCGACAGGCTTCGGAAGCTTGGTGAAGAAATTCCAGCTCAGTGACGTGCCGCCGTTCCAGAGCAGGTAACCGAGAATGAGAAAGAGCACCGAAACGACGGCGAAGGCTGCGACACCGGTCAAGGTGAGCATCACGTAGTTCAGCGACTTGCGCCAGACGATGCGCAGAGAGCTCATGCGGGACGGCCTCCGCCGCGTTCGGTGGCGACGATCAGGATTCGCGCGAGGCCGTTCAAGATGAAAGTGATGAGGAAGAGGACGAGACCCAGTTCAATGAGCGAGCTCAGATACAAATCGCCGGTGGCTTCCGTGAATTGATTGGCGATGGTGGAGGCAATCGTATCGCCAGGAGCGAGCAAGGAAGCTTTGATAGCGGCGGCGTTGCCAATCACCATGGTGACGGCCATCGTTTCGCCCAGCGCGCGAGCCAGAGCGAGGAATACGGAGCCCATGATGCCGGTGCGGGCCCAGGGTACGACTACTTGCCAGGTAGATTCCCAGCGGGTGGCGCCGAGGGCCATGGCGGCTTCGCGTTGTTCGCGCGGGACGGTGAGTAAAACCTCGCGCGAGACGGAAATGATGAAGGGCACGACCATGATGGCGAGAACGATTCCGGCGGTTAGGAAGCCGACGCCGTAATTTGGTCCGCGGAAGAGAACGCCAATGTAGGGAACGTTGCCCACGGTATTGATCAAGAGCGGGCCGATGGTGGTTCGCATCAGCGGGACGACGATGAAGATTCCGAGCAAGCCGTAAATGACGCTGGGGACGGCGGCGAGAAGGTCAATCAAGAATGAAATGACGTCGCTGATATTTCGCGGCGCGAGCTCGGAGAGAAAAATAGCGCTTGCCAAGCCGAGGGGCACGGCGAGCACGAGCGCTACGGCAGAGGTGACCAGGGTGCCGTAAATGAATGGGGCGGCGCCGAAATTATCGAAGTTGGGGTCCCAGACTTTCGTCCAGAAAAAACTCCAGCCGAATGCCGTGCGAGAGAGGTGCGAATTCACCCAAAGCTCGTATACCAGCATGGACGTGAGCAGGAGAATGACGGCAGCGAAGGTGAGGGTGATCAGGTGCGCGATTTCATCGCCTTGACGGAGGCGGTGAAGAAACGCACGAGGTCCTGCTTGTGGAGGGACCTCGTGCGCGATAGTAGTGGCGGCTGCTGACATTTTTACGGTTACTGGATCAGCGAAATTGCTTTTGTCTCCCTGACGATCACTGCCTTGGGGAGCTGCGCGTAGGACAATCCTTCGTTGTATTTCTGCCCTTCGGTGAGCATCCACTTCAGGAAGTCTTTGATGGCATCGCGCTTGGCGGCATCCTGAATCTGCGCGGGAATCAGCAGCCAAGTGAAGCTGGAGATGGGATAGACGGTTGGTCCGGGCGCATTGGTGATGGAAACGCGGAAGTCGTCCGGAATGCTCTTGGCATCGGCGGCGGCTGCAGCGGTGACGCCGGCCAGGTCGGCCTTCACGAATTTTCCGGCGGCGTTCTGAACTTTGCCGTAGGGAATATTATTTTGCACGGCGTAAATCAGCTCGATGTAACCGATGGCGTTGGGCGTTTGCTTTACAAGGCCGGTGACGCCTTCGTTGCCCTTGCCGCCCAAGCCGACGGGCCAATTCACGGACGTGGCGGCCTTGCCGACTTTATTTTTCCAGTCGTCGCTGACCTTGGCGAGGAAATCGGTCCAGATGTAGGAGGTGCCGCTGCCATCGGAGCGGTGCACGACGACGATGTCCGCGCTGGGAAGCTTGACGCCTGAATTTGCCTTGGCGATTTCCGGATCATTCCACTTCGTGATGGTTCCGAGGTAAATGCCCGCGAGAGCTTTCTGGGTGAAATTCAGTTCGCCGGTTACGCCCGCGATATTGTAGGTGGGAACGACGGCGCCGAGAACGGTGGGGAAATGCAGGATTTTGAATTTGGATTGCGCGAGTTGCTCGTCGGTCATCGGGCCATCGGAGGCGCCAAAATCAACCGTGCCAGCCTGCAACTGGCGAATGCCACCGCCAGAACCGATGGACTGGTAATTGATTTGAACGTTGGGATGCGCGGTGTGGTACACGTCGAACCATTTGGAGTAGATCGGATAAGGGAAGGTGGCGCCGGCGGCGTTTAGGAGCACCGTACCGCCCTGGGCCGCGGCGATGGCCGCGGTGAGCGTCATGAGCCACACAACCAGTAGGGACTTTTTCATATTCAGGGATTCTCCTACGTACCATTTTTTGACTGCAATGTTACAGGGGTGTTACATCAGCGCGAATTAGGAGTGAAATAAGCGCTGGGCTTGCAGGAAAGAGGAGGCGCAGCCCCGGGGGTGTGGTCGGGCCGCGCCTCGCGGGTGGTTGGGACGAGGTGTGCTGCTTCCAGCGCTACGTGGTGCAGCGCAGGAACTTGTGACGCTAAACTCGATGGCCGCCGGCTTTTCGCAGATGCGAACGAACCGCTAGCGCGACGGCGCCACGATATGCCTTCCAACCCGTTGTGACTCTAAACGGCACATTTGAATCGCAGATGACCGGGTTGTGAAATATCAATTACTCCGCCTGAGACGCGGAGCCGTCGCCGGCGTTGAGTTCCATTTGTTTGGCGCGACCGTGGCGGACCTCGAGGCCACGCACCCAGAACAGGATATCTTCGGCGATGTTGGTGGCGTGATCGGCGATGCGTTCGAGATGGCGGGAGGCGAGGACGTAGTGGAGATTGGGCGCGGCGAGAGCCGGGTTTTCGGTCATGCCGGCGAGCAGAGCCTCGAACACTTGATCGCGATATTGATCAACGACATCGTCGCTTTCGAGCACCTGGGTGGCTAGATCCACGTTTTGATAGATGAGCGCACCCAAGCATTTGGAAACCATGGCGCGGACAGCGGTGGTCATGGGCTCAAGTTCGACAGGAATGTGGACTTCGCCCATTTGCGAGAGGGAGATGGCGCGTTCGCTGAGATTGACGGCGAGATCGCCCATACGCTCGAGGTCGTTGTTGATTTTCAGTGTGGCGACGATGAGGCGGACATCGGTATCAAGCATTTCACCCTGGCGCAACATGCGGATGGCGTGCTCGTCGATCAGGATTTCCATTTCGTTGATGCGGGGCTCGGTGAGGAACACTTCGCTGGCCAGGCGTTCGTTGCGTTCGAGCAGGGCCCAGAGGGCGCGGTTGACCGAGGCTTCTACTGTGCGAGCTTGGGAGATCAGATAATTCACCAGCACGCTTTGAAATACACCTTCCGCGGTTGTTTTGGTGGACGCCACTTCGAAAAGCCTCCTGCGAGGTTGCCGACCTGCTTTATTTCCGGCCTGTACATCATGTGCGGGGGAGATTGCAAGAGCATGAATCGAAAGTGAATATTCGAAGAGCGGGGGTGGGTCGGGAAGGATGCTCGGGGAACGGTCCCGCGGCTCAGATCGTGGCAAGCTCGGGCGCAGCCCTTCGATCCCGCGCTGCGGGAGCGAAGGGTGAATCGCGCTACAGCGCGATTCACGAGCAGCGCCCCTACCCTGCCGCTGCAGAGTCGAAGTGTTTGCGGACCGGAGGCGAGGCAAGCCTCGCCGGGCTCGACCGCGACAAATCCTCGTTTGTTACGAAAGCGGCGGCCCTTCGAACCGGCGCAGCCGATTCTCAGGATGAATTGCGCTGTAGCGCGATTCACAAGCCGCCGCACTCCATATGAGCGTTGCCGGCGCGCGATCGCACGAAGTTTGCGAACCGATCAGCTACGTGTCTAGGGGGAGGGAGAAGGAAAATTTGGAACCTTGGCCTACTGTGCTTTCCACCCAGAGTTTGCCGCCGTGGGCTTCGACGATGTGTTTGGCGATGGAGAGTCCGAGGCCTGTGCCGCCGGCTTCGCGGGAGCGTGCGGCGTCCACGCGATAGAAGCGTTCGAAGATGCGTTCGGAATCGGCCAGAGGGATTCCGATGCCGGTGTCGGCGACGCTAACGACAGCTTCGCGCGGGCCGGCGGTGGCGGCGACGGAGATGTGGCCCCCCGCGGGAGTGTATTGGATGGCGTTGTCGAGCAGATTCTGCAGCACGTCGCGCAGGAGCGTGGCATCCCCGCGCACTGGAGGGAGTTGCGGCGGGACGGAAATTTCCAGCGTGATTTCCTTGCGGTTGGCTTTCAGCAGAGTGGTTTCGGTGCAGCCTTCGATGAGTTCCAGCAAGCCGACGGAGGAAAATTCCAGTTCCATTTTTCCGGCCTCGATGCGGGCGAGCTTCAGAAGATCGTTGGTGAGGCGCGCGAGGCGAATGGCGTGATTGCGAATGATCTCAAGGAAGCGGCGATTATTTTCAGGATCGTCGATGGCGCCGGCGAGCAGAGTTTCAGCAAATCCCTGAATGGCGGTGAGCGGGGTTTTGAATTCGTGGGAGACGTTGGCGACGAAATCCTGACGCACGCGTTCGAGGCGACGGAGTTCGGTGACATCGTGGAGCACGACAACGGCTCCCGAAGGCTTTTCATTCGGCGTGCGTCCGGGCGCGGATGCGTCCAAAGCTTTTACGGGCGCGGCAGTGATGGAAAAACTGCGCGCTTGGGTGATGCCCATGGTGATGTCGCTCTGCAGGCCTTCCTCGCCGCGCAGGGCACGACGAATCAAACCAACGAGGTCGGAATTGCGCACCACTTCGATAAGCGGGCGGCCTTCGGCGCTGGCAGCGTCCACGTTCAAGATTTCCGAAAACGCGCGGTTGTAGAAGACGAGGCGTTCGTCCGCGTCAATGACGGCGACGCCTTCGACCATGCTGCGCAGGATGGCGCTCGAGCGGTTGCGTTCGCCGCTGAGCAAGCGGATTTCGCGGTCCAGGCGCGCGGCGGTCTGATTCAGGGAATCGGCGAGTGCGGAGAGTTCGTCGCGGGGCCCTTCGCGGAGCAAGGGACGAAAATCACCTTCGGCAATCCGCTGCGAAAAACGCTGCAAGCGCTGGACGCGCGCAGCGAACATGCGCGCGAAGGCGAAGGAGACCAGACCGCCGATGAGCAGCACGACGAGGGTGGCGACGAGCAGGCGCTGGCGCAGTTCGACGAGAGAGAGGTCAATTTGCGAGAGAGGCAATGCGAGGCGGATCACGATCGGTTCGCTTCCGGCGCGATCGTAACGCTGGGCGCGGTAAACCAACTCGCGGCCGAATGTGACGCTGCGATGGACAGACTGTCCTGTTCCGCGCGCGAAAGCGTCCTGAACCTCGGGGCGATTCGCGTGGTTTTCCATTTTGTCGGCGTCGGCTTCGGAATCGACGAGGACGCGGCCGGTATGGTCGATGATGGTAACGCGCGCGCCGCTGCGAGCGGCTCTGCCCGTCCAGTCCCGGAGTTCGGAGGAGTCGTCCGATTGCGGAGGATTGGCGAGGGTGAGGCTGAGAAGCGAGGCCAGCTGGTCGTTGGCGGAACGGATGGCCTGGCTGCGGATGACGCGGGCGGAATAAAGCTGCACGGTGAGTAGAACTATGAGGAGCAGGGCGCCATAGGTAAGCCCGAGCCTCCAGAAAAGCCTAGCTCGCACGGGTTTCGAAGAGGTATCCAGCGCCGCGAATCGTTTTCATGAACACGGGGTGTTGCGGATCCGCTTCGATTTTTTCGCGCAGGCGGCGGACGTAAACATCCACGCTGCGCGGAGTGACGAAGCGCTCGGTGCCCCAGACGGCATCGAGCAACTGATCGCGCGTGAAGACGCGATTGGGACGGGCAGCGAGAAAATAGAGCAGACGAAATTCGAGGGTGCTCATGGGCACGGGCTTGCCGGTGCGGGTGACGCGGTAAGCGGCGGGATCAATGCGGAGAGCGCCGATTTCAACGGGCTTTTCCGAAGGAGTGCCGGGTTCGGCGCGGCGAAGCAAGGCTTTCACGCGGGCGACGAGTTCGCGAGGGCTGAACGGCTTGGTGACGTAGTCATCGGCGCCGAGCTCCAGACCTACGACGCGATCAGCTTCTTCACCCTTGGCAGTGAGGATGAGGATGGGAATGCGGTTCAGCGTGACCTCTTTGCGGACTTCCTTGCAGATTTCCAGGCCGGAAAGCTTCGGCAGCATCAGATCGAGGACCAGGAGATCAGGCGCAGCCTTGCGGATTTGCGCAAGGCCGGTGGTGCCATCGCCGCTGGAAGTGACCTGGTAACCGTCCTTCTCCAGGTTGTAGCGCACCAACTCCACGATGTCTTTGTCGTCTTCGATAACCAGAATACGTTTCATTTGGGTTATTTCTCGGTGATCGCAGACAAGATACGGGAAAGCGGTGCCCGGAAGCAAGGAGTAGAGGGGGGCGCGTGGATTTTTTAACACGGTATTAACAACGTGTCACAACGGTACGGTGCGTCCCAGTTGAAACATTAATTCCGCATTCGGCTTGGGGAGCCCTAGGTGGCGGGACTGCCATTGCGCTGATTACACGCAGGTTGGTTTCGATTTGAGCGGCACACTTTGGCCACGCTTCTGCATGGACATTAGTGAAACGGTTTGGGACATGGGACCGTCATCGGGCAGTGCCGGAAGGCCGGCTGGAGGTTCAGTAAAATGGACGCCTCTGTGGAACGCCAGTTGGATCCGGCACGCCGGAGCGTCGAGTCACGGGATTTTGAAGCGGGGCTGCGACGGAAGATTGTGGGGCAGGACGAAGCGGTGCAGGCCGTCGTGGACTTGTACCAAGTGTTTCGCGCTGGACTGAATTCGCCTGGGCGGCCGGTGGGAAATTTGTTGTTCTTGGGGCCGACGGGAGCGGGCAAGACGCGCGTCGTGGAGGCTACTGCGGAAGTGCTTTTTGGAGATCCGCGCGCGGTGATCAAGGTAGATTGCGCGGAATTTCAGCACTCGCATGAG
>JBEKHD010000038.1:0-44301 GCA_050012455.1 Candidatus Acidiferrales bacterium
TCAACCTGCCGCAGCAGGGTCACGATCTGTTCCGGCTTGTATTTCTTCATCGGCATACCAGCTTCCCTCCAGAGTGAATTCTCTCTCACTCCCGCTGGTACAAAAAACCCCGGTCAGGTCAAGCTTGGAACGGGGATTCCGAATCTTGAGCAGCTATCGAACCTTTGCCGACGTGAAGCTCTACGTCATCACAGAAGCCGACCGCTCCGTCACCACGATTCTTTTGCCGGAAGAGTATTAAAACATTTCGAGAAATCAGAGAAAGGAGAAAAAGAGATGAACACGAAAGAGGCAGTGCAATCGTTGCCGGAGTACGTGAATGTTCCCCTTGCGGAGCTGGTTGAATCCTCGACCAACCCGCGCAAGACGTTCGATGACGAGAGGCTGGAGGAATTGGCCGAGAGCATCCGCAGCAAGGGCGTCCTCTCTCCGCTACTCGCACGGAAAGTGAATGGGCATTTCGAAATCGTCTCGGGAGCGCGGCGCTATCGCGCCGCGCAGCGGGCAGGGTTGCAGGAAGTTCCCGTTCGCATCGTTGCCCCGAGCGACGAGGAAGCGCTCGAAACGCAACTCATCGAAAACATCCAAAGGGCCGACGTGCATCCGTTTGAGGAAGCGCAAGGGTTTCGGGCCTTGCTCGAACGCGAAGGGGCCGGGTACACGGTCGAGAAGATCGCGGCGAGGACCGGCAAGGCCGCCGCGCATATCGCCAAGCGCCTTCGGCTCTTGCACCTGATTCCACCTGTGGCCGATGCGTTCACGGCGGGACACATCGGCATCGAGCACGCCTTGCTCATTGCCAAGCTCGGAGCGGACGTGCAGGAAGATGCCTTGCGGCATTGCTTTGACGGCTACTACACGGCGAACGACGCCGAGAGGAGTCTCGTCGCCGTCAGCCGTTTGCAAGCGTGGATTGAGCAGAACGTCTATCTCAGTCTCAAATCCGTGCCGTTCTCAAAAGACGATGAAACGCTAGTGCCAGAAGCGGGCAGTTGCGCCAACTGCCCGAAGCGGACGGGATTCAACACACTGCTCTTCTCCGAAGTCAGGGAAGATTCGTGCGCCGATGCCGCCTGTTTCAATTGCAAGCTCGACGCGCATATCGCGCAGCGCGTTGGGAAGATGCCGAATCTAGTGCAGATTTCGGAGAACTATAAGACGACTGGCGAGACGCCGATTCTCGGCAGGCGCAACTACGTCGAAGTCGTAACTCGCAAAGGCAAGAAGCGCAAAGAGGCGCGGCCCGAAGAAACACTTTGCACGCACCTGGCCCCGGCCATTCACGCGGACGGCATCGACAAGGGCCGTCTGGTGAAAATCTGCGCGGACTTGACCTGCAAGGTGCACTTCGGAGAGCGGCAACAGGAAGAAAAACAGCGGCTCCAATGGAAGGCCGAAAAGACCGCCGCAAACCAAAAGGCGAAACAGACGCTCGCGTTCAGGCACCGCCTTCTGGCCGACGTGCTCAAGCGGGTCAGGCCGCAGTTCAGAACCGAGGAGCTACGCATGGTGGCGCAGTTTGTTTTGCGCTCGCTTTCGCATGAACTGGCGTGCCGTCTTGCCAAACGCCACGGCTTCCACAATCCCAAGGACGCTCACGATTGGCAAATGGCTGAGAAAGCACGGACGCTTTACAAGAAAGCGGATGCGGCTGCTCTCGCTGTGCTGATTTTCGAGGCCATGCTCCTTGGCTCTGCCGGAAGCGCAACCACGGACACGGATGGCGATCTTCTGTCGGACGCAGCGAACCTTTGCAAGATTGACGCGAAGGCGTTGCGGACCGCGGTTGCCAAAGCCGAGAGGGAGAAAGTACAGAAGAAGGCAAGAGCGACGGAGAAGAAAGACAAGCCCGCGCCTAGAGCGAGAAGCGCTCGCAAGTAACACCACCCCACAACCGAACGGACCGTACTTCGTCGGACGGTCCGTTCCAGTAAGTCGGTTTTCGGACATCTGCAGTACAAGGATTCACGTGTCCGGTTTGTGCGACTTATCAGGCAAGTGAAAGTCAATCGATGAAGACGACTGTGCTACTCGCGGGCAATCGGAACCACACTTGGCTTAGTTAATCGTCAGTGTCAGCTCGTTCGACTTGACGTCGATGTGACTGCTGTTATTCAGCGCCTCCACGTATGGGCTGTTTTTCGGCAACGCGTAATGCTCGGACGCCAGCGAAAAATGCAGGCTCAGCGTGTACACGCCGTGCCTGCGAAAATTCAGCGAGAACCAAGGATCAGCGAGGTTTCTCAGGTCGTACTTTTCGCCGGGTTGCAACACAATCAGATCGGAATCGCGAATCTGCTTGGGCGCTTGGGTGTCGTGGAACGGCGCCGTAAATTCTGGCACTGCCCGCATCACGCCGTGCACGTCGCATTCGATCGCATAGTTTGGTTGCCGATCAAGCCAACGGCCTTTCGAGTCGGCCGCCTGCCATTCCAGCCGCCGCTCCCCATACCAATCGATTCGAGGGGGGAGCAGCACGACCGGTTCCTTCGAGTGATTGATTAGCACGGCGGTAAAGAGCGGATGCCAGTTTTTGCGAGGCAGCGGCACCGCTTCGGGACCGGCGATCACCAATTCAAGCTGCGTAGATTCCTGCGAAGCTGCGATCTTCGGCGGCGCGCTCTGTTGGCCAAGAGCATCCGGCGTAGCGAAGCTCGCGAGCAAAAATGCCGCCGCGATGGCAAAGAGCACGAGCAAAAAGGTTTGGAATCGCAACGTTTTCATGAGCATTCGCCTCCACCTTCGCGCCTCATAATCGGCCCCCGCCCCGGGAACCTGACAACCAGGATCACCATATGATCTTCGCCAACGACAACATGCTTAGAACGCCTGACCCTGGTTTTCTTGCACCGGCGGCTGGGAATTATGCGACACGGGCGGCCACGAGCTTCGGTCTTCCGTACCTTGAAATTCCCTTGGCTTAGTAAGACGAGGTAACCACAGCAGCGACAACAGCGTCAGTGGCACGCACCTGCATAGGATATCGCAGTGCTGAACCTTTGTGTCCGCGTCAAACGACCACGGTGTCGTAAGAAAACATCAAGAGAAAGCCGTTGCGGACGGACAGGGCAACACGCTGGGCAGAACGATTCGTCACTAGCGCTTCGAACCGCTGACTTTCGAGGGATGAATACATTTTCCCCGAAGCCGACACGTGCCACCTGTCGGTTACGTTGATCTGGGTGCCGCCAAACGCCGCCAAATACATCGACGAACAAGGCAAGCGACAACGCGCGTGGGCTTACGATGGCTGGGATTTAACTTACCTGAGTCGGGACAAGCTTACCGCCCTGCGCAGCAGTCCTTCCGTGCAAGCCAAATCAGATATCTGGACATGGACATCGTGAAGGACCCCTGAAGTCTCCAGCTTGCCATGCGAAATCGGCTCACCGTTTCCGCGCCGTGAGTCCTCCTTTTGCCGTTGCTCTCCTCCTCGACTCCTAATTCACGGCTCGCCCTTTCGTTTGCCGGCCACCGCGAGGGCATCCCAACGATGCGATGCCACCACGCGTTTCTCGTCCGTAGTCCACCAGTGAGCAGCGCGAGCGCCGTCCCGTGTGGATTGTGTTTCCCGTTCCCCAAAAACCGAGTTCGACTCATTTCGTTTCTCGCCCCTTCTCCGCCCCCTCTATTGTGCACGGCTTCGGGGGAATTCCTGCGCCCGGCAGCTTCGGCTCTTCTGCTTTTCCGTTTCCTCCCAAAAATCTCTGGGAACAGCGCACGAGATTTTTGTGCCCCTCCCGAAATGCAGACCCTCGCCTTGGGAGCAGACCCCTCTCGCTTTCAAGTGCCCCAATTCCGAGGGCAAAAAAGGAGACTCAAAAATGTACGAAAATCGCGTCGAACTCATGGGCTTTTTGGGCAAGAACCCGGAAAGCAAATCCACAAAGAAAACGGGACGGACGCTCGCGATCCTCTCACTCGCCACCAAAACCTGGTGGACGGGCACCGACGAGCAACGCCACGAAAAAACCGAATGGCACCGCATCATCGTTTGGAATGGGCTCGCGGATTACGCGGCGGACAAACTGAGGAAGGGCGACCACTTGTATGTCGTGGGAACTCTCGTGAGCAACGTCTACGAGAAGGAGGTTGGCAAAGGGAAAACGAAGGCCAAGGCGCAGGTCACGGCGTGGCAAGTCAAGGCGTTTTCGATTCGTAAGCTGGACCGCAAGGAATCGGTACCGACAGCGCCCGCGACGGAGAAAACTGAGCCCGAGGAGGGTCGCTACTGAACTCCACTACCAAGAACGGCTCCGGCAAAAGCCGGAGCCGTTCTTGCTCCACAATACATGAGGGCCCCTCGACGACCATGCGCACCCAAAGACCTATAAATGCATTCGCCGAGAATTGGTACACTCGGCCGCTCGGAAACGCAATACTAACGTATGCCCTACGCAACCGTTAGACGGGCCGCACGGAGGTAGGGAATGAATCGAAGACGTAATAACCGCATCCCACTCCGGTGCGTCGCCGCAATCCTTACGTATTCGGTTCTGCCCGGAATTGCAGCGTCTCAATCTGCAACCGTCACTGATCCGCCGGGGTTCCACTTCATGCTTCGCCTGGAAGGCGACAAAACGACGTACAAGCTGGGCGAGGCGATCCATCTTGAGGTGTCCTGCAATTCTGATTTGTCGCAAAGATATACGTCAACCTGCGGGGATGACACTGGTGATGCATTCACCGACGTCGAAGTGGTCGCTCTGGACGCAAAGTCGAAGCTGGCGGTCGATCCAGTCGAAACCCACTGGATAGGCAAAACGCTATGCCCCTCTGCGCGGTACGTAGCTGACAATCTGAGCGGTGAGGCGAGTCTCCCAGTCGTCGGCGTCGAGATTCACTGGAGAAAGATGACCCTGTCTGAGCACTATCCCATGTCAGCCGGGAGGTTTCACATCCAGGTTGTCACGCGAGGCGCCATCTCACCTGGCGGACAGGTATTTACAGCGAGTTCTCTGCCAGTTGAGGTCAGCGTAGTGGACGATCCGCAGTGGCGGGCCGCTACACTTCGCGATGCGATCTCGGCAGTCAAGGCTCTGGACCCGCTGGCCCCGGCCTCTGCAAGCAACTCAGAGTACGACAAGGTCCAGTACATGCCGGATTTAGAGGTGCTTCATTGGCTCATCTCTGAAAATGGCTACGGCTTTGAAGCGGAAGTGCATCCAGATCGCAGAGCAGTCGCCAAATTCCTGCGCGAGTATTTGAACAAGAAGGTGGGAAACGACATTTTATTCAAGGAAACCGTCGAGGCCGTGCTCGCGCTGGAGTTGTCCTCCGGTTCGCCTAAGCTATATGCACGCGCCGTCGTCTTCCAGGACGCACTTGGCGAGCCTTCTCCTGACGACTTGCGTGACCTTCGTGCCTGGCTTCTGCCGCGCTATCGCCAATTGATGCTCGAAGTCGCGCGGTCCATGATCACCACACACAAGCAGGCCCTCGGCAGCTACGAAGACGACAATCTGGAGTTCAAGGCTGAGAACTTGGTCAGTCTCGATGTCCCCGAATGTTCCAAGACACGGAACTTCCTTTCGGAAAGCGAATTGCGGCGTTTCATGCGTGAGGCCGGATTGAGCTCGAAATTCATCACGGAACAGATTGCCGAAATGCGCGAAACAAGGATGGAGCTGAGAAAAGCGGAATGAAGGCTCCCCTTCAACCGATTCAGCAAACGGAATCCTTGCCGCAAGGACAGGCTCAGGTCTGGGCGATCACACCTTAAGCGCGCTCCAGGAGTCCGGTCAACTCGCGATTTTTCTCGTCCCGACTCTTGATCCGCTGCCGCAGCGTTGCCACCATATTTTGCCTGGACAAGCGCTCGCGATCCCGTGCGGCTGACGCGGAATTTCGAGTACCTACCAGCGATTTTAGTCGGATTTCCGAACATTTTCCTTCTGCGAATTCAGTGGTACATCATCCGCAGTTACTTGGCGGGATTGGTGTCGGCAGTTACCGTCCTAGCTTTTATTCACGACCTCAATATCGTGGCCGTCAGGATCAAGCACCCAGGTCGCATAATAGCCAGGATAGTATTCGAGACGAGCTTGAGGTGATGCCTTACTCTTTCCTCCAGCTGCTAAAGCGGCCTTGTAGAATGCATCCACTTCCGAATGGTCTTTCGCTACAAATCCGACGTGAACGGCCTGAGGATCGGGCTTCCCTTCTTTGAGCCAGAAAAAATGGCTCTTGCCAACACCAAATCCTTTCAAGTCTGGGTGTCCGTCTTTGCCTTCGTAGTCTGCAAGAGCTGTGATCCCAAGTGGCTTCAGAGCCTTGGCGTAGAAAGCAACTGAACGCTTGAAGTCACTCACTGTGAGAATGACGTGATCTATCATATTTTCCTTTCTCTTTGGTTCGGGCGATGAGTATCGCCAAGTGCCACGCCGTTCGCATTACGTTAGCACTCACAAAGCAATGCTCGTTCGCCGGGGCACGTGCCGGTCATTTGCCTCTTGCGAACTTGGACCGCACCTTCGCCTTTCGGGCTTGCAGGAATCGGCTGTAGTCTCGGTAACACGGCGAGCAGGAGGAAATGTGGTTGAGGGCGGATTCCTTCGCTTTGTGCGGGTTGTCCGCTAGCAACCTGATCTGGTCCGTTGGTGGGCAACCGTGACGGTGTGGGTTCGGAAAATCTTCGGAAAAATGCTTCCGTCCGAGCGCCAACAGCTTCTCTTCGGAAAGGGGCTTCTTCGTGCGCTTCGCTGGCTTGCTCCTCGCACCCGGCAAGGCGAAAGCCCTCCTCAAGTCCTCGGCCGTCGTATATGAAGGAGTCTTCGCGCGTGGGCCAGCGCCCTGCTATATCGCGATTCCGCCGCGTGGGTCGCAATGCCAAACTCGGCCGCGATCTCCTTCCATGAAAGGCCCTCGAGACGACGGTAGACGATCTGCTGCGTGACTTTATCATAGGTAGCCATGACTTCATCGAACAGCAGCGAAACTTCCGCCTGGGACGGTTGGCGCGCGAGGAACTGCGTCCGCGCGTTGTTTCGCAAAGGCGTTTCCAAACGTGTTTGCTTGCCCCTGGCCAGGCTAATTTTCCGGAGAAATGTGCGGTAAAGGTAGGCGGACAGATCCCGCACTGGACGCGCGTCTTTGGATTTTCGCCTCAATGCTTCCGACACAGCGGCGGCGGATTCTTCAAAAAGATTCATAGTCAGCGCCGCGTCACCAAGGAGGCGTTCGCCGTAAGCCACAGCGCGAGGGCCAATTTCGTGGGCGGCGGCGAGAACCCTAGGATTAATTGTCCTGCCGAGCCGGTCGACGGAATTCAAGAGAAAGATGGCAGACCGGCTCGACCCTCGCGTTGATTTCATTTGGCACCCTCGTGATTCCGCAGGCCGGACCTGACAACGGCGTGCTCGTCACTGGCAGACTCGGGTCTGGTTTTGACACATAAAGATGTATCCAGAGGGACGTCCATTCCTGATACATCGACCCCTACTAACTATAGACATAAAATCGGGGTGAAACGCTCGCAGAAAATTAACCGAGGGCTCCGTGCGCTGCGTAAGCGAGGGCTTAGTTGTACCACTGCAACGAAAAAATATACTTTGCTTCGGCACGTCTCTTGGTCTTTCATCTCATAGAGTTCAGTTGTATGTTGTCTCTCACTGGTGGTGGATCGTTCATGCTGGACACGTGTCTGCCGCTGACTGTAGCCCCGCCGTTCAGTAGCAGCATGTTTGTCGAGCCGGCACGTGAGAGGGAGAGATGATCTTCTGGAAACGGCTTCACGCTCCGGACCAGCTTCGCTCTCTCCCTGACGAAGAATTGTGCCGGGAAGTAACCAAAGGCAATCACGTCGCCTTTCTCGTGCTCTTTGATCGGTATTGGCAGGATGTATTTCGCTTGGCGTATTCGGTACTGCGGAACAAAGCGGAAGCCGAAGACTTGGTGCAAGGCCTTTTCCTCGAAGTGCACACCACGATGCTGCGGTATGACGAAGAACGAGGTTCCTTCCGAACGCTGCTTCTCCGATACGCCTATACGCGCGCCATCGACCAGCGCCGTCATCTAGAGAGCCGCCGGTATTACACGAGCGTACAGATCGAAGAGCTTGCGCCGGAAGTTCTCGCGCGAGATGTGTCTCTCGCGTCCGGTCTTTCGGTGGAAGAGGGAACCCGGCTCATTGAGCAGGGTTTGGAGCAGTTGGACGATAAGCAGCGAGCGGCCGTGACGGCGTATTTCTTCCGAGGGCTTTCCGTGAACGAAATCGCGCGCGAACTCGGTGAGTCGTTCGGGAATGCCCGACACCATTTGTATCGGGGCCTCGAGAGAATGCGTCGAGTTTTAGCCTCTAAAGAGGAGACGGAGCAATCTTCGGAACCCGTGCCGAAGGTCGTTTTGAGATTGCATCGTCGGCTAAGTAAGCAGGTCGCTCCGGAGGTGTCAGGTGTTAGAGCACGATCGATTTGAAGAATTCGCATCCTTAGCAGCGATTGGAGAACTCTCTCCCGAAGAACACAAGGAGTTCCTACGCCATAAGATTACTTGCCCACAGTGTCGGGAAATTGTCGCGGAAACCAGTTCGCTCGCGGCCACCGCCTTCCTCGCCGGTCCGCCAAGAGAGGAGGATGCCGCTGTCGACGGTGAGCGTCATCGCCGCCTGCGGGATGGCATTGCCCGAAGTCTTCCTGCGGTGGTTCCGGTTTCTTTGGTCGAGCGCTACAAACATCTTGCCGCCGCAGGGGTTGCAGCGGCGTTTCTGTTAGGGGCAGGCGTAGGAGCGGCGGTTGGGCTCTCTCGACAACCATCGGTAAGCGTTGTTAAGACTCCCGTTGGAGCTGCAAGTTCAGCGAAAGCTGAAATGCCAGACTCCTCAATTGGTGACGATAAAGGCGCTCACCTGCAGACGGTCGTTGCCGAGCTACAAAAGCGGGTTGAACAGACGAGTGGAGAAAATCAGGCGTTGCGGGACAAGTTGACCCTGTCGGATCAGCATACGACTGAGTTGGAAACGAGGTTGAACGAAGTCGAAAGACAATTCAACGCTCAGAGCCAGGAAGTGGTCCAGGCCCACAATGATTTGAGCGCGGCACGGAGCGAGCTGTCTCAGGCAAAGGATTCCCTTTCCGCGAGTCAGGCCAAAATCGACTCGCTGCAATTCGCACTCACCGACAAGGACGCGCGTTTGACGGAGGTGTCGGCAAGCGTTGACCGCGAGCGCCAGCTTCTTTCCCAGGGGCGCGAAGTACGGGACATTATGGGTGCGCGCGATCTGCACATCGTCGATGTCATCGATAGAGACGGAAAGGGTCGAGCCAGAAAAGCATTCGGACGGGCATTCTACACGCAAGGAAAGTCACTTATCTTCTACGCGTTTGATCTACCTGCGAAGAATACCGTCGATGGAAAGTTCGTCTACGCCGCATGGGGAAGCAACAGTAATAATCTGAACAGCAAAGCGGCGCACAGTTTGGGAATCTTTTACAACGACGACCAGACGCAACATCGCTGGGCGATGAAGTTCGACGATCCGAAACTTCTGGATGAAATCGACACAGTTTTCGTCACTCTTGAACCCGCCGACAAATCATTCACGACGCCAACCGGGAAGCCAATCCTGGAAGCCTACTTCGGTACACCGCCTAACCATCCCTGAGTCTCAAGAGTGCTGGGGCGCAGGATAACATCCCAGTGGTCCGCACTGCGCCGGCGTTTTCGTGGCGAACAATCCCGAGAGATTCTTCGGGGAACTCGTGTTAACAGTTTTTTCACAAGCGCAAAGCGGTACAAACCGGCTGCCCGCGTCCGCAATATAGGCAGAGGTGAAATCGTGTCCCATGCCCCACGTCTGAGGTCGCTTTTCCTGATCCTGCTTTTGTGCGCTTTGACGAGTGTTCCAGTGTTCGCTCAGATGGAGACGGCGACGCTCAGCGGAGCGATCACCGACCCGCATGGTCGCGTGGTTCCTGATGTGGAGATAACTGCGACGCGCATCGAAACCGGCGCGGTGGCGATGACCAAGACCAATGGGGCGGGCATTTACTTCTTTACGGGCTTGGTGCCGGGACATTATCACTTGATGATTCATAAGCCGGGCTTCAAGGAAATCGCTATCAAGGAATTTCAGCTCTCCGTCCAGGACAAGCTAGAGCAGAACTTTTCGCTAGAGATTGGTTCCGTGTCAGAGACGGTCACCGTCGAAGCCGAGGGACTGACGATTAACACGACAGACGCGACAGTGAGTACAGTTGTGGATAGACAGTTCGCCGAAAATCTACCTTTGAATGGCCGGAGCTTTCAATCGCTAATTCTGCTCACGCCTGGAGTTGTCCTTACGGCGAGTAACCCCGGGGATAATGGACAATTCAGCGTGAATGGGCAACGTGCGAGCGCCAACTATTGGATGGTGGACGGCGTGAGCGCCAATGTTGGCACAACGGCAATAGCCCAGGCAGGGGATAATTTCGGAGGTTCGCAAGGAGCCTTCAGTGTTTTGGGAGGAACCAACAGCTTGGTGTCCGTGGATGCCATGCAGGAGTTTCGAATCCAAACCTCAACCTACGCACCAGAATTTGGACGCACGCCGGGCGCGCAAGTCTCGATCCTCACGCGATCCGGCACGAATCAGTGGCATGGTTCCGCATTCGATTATTTCCGCAACGACGTCCTCGACGCGAGTGACTGGTTTAACGGTTACACGAACAACCCGCCGCTCCCCAAGGCGAAAGAGCAACAGAATGATTTTGGTGGAACCTTCGCCGGGCCTATTCTAAAAGACAAGACATTCTTTTTTTTCTCTTACGAAGGTTTGCGGCTGCGAGTGCCGAAAACCACCCTCACGACGGTTCCCGACGCCAGCTTCACGCCCGGTGGTACCACAAACTCGCGCGAGAATGCGATACCAGCACTTCAGCCATATTTGAACGCTTTCCCGTTGCCCAACTCAAATAGTCCGGAAATCTTTGCTCCGTGCGACCCAGCGACTGATCCAACGTGTCCGCCTTCGGGCCAGAAGGCGACGGGCTCCGCTGCTTTTAATGCCAGCTATTCCAATCCTGCCTCGCTCGACGCATACAGTCTGCGCGTTGACCATCGATTGAATGACAAGTGGAATCTTTTTGGGCGGTACAGCTATTCACCTTCAGAACTTTCTACTCGCAGTGCCGGCTTCGGTCCGTTGAGCGACGTCGAGCCGGCTCGAATCACTGCGCAAACGGCGACGCTCGGGGTAACGTGGGTGCTGTCGCCAACGGCAACTAACGACTTTCGGTTCAATTACAGCAGGACAAGTGCCTCAAGCTACTCATCCTTAGACGGTTTTGGGGGTGCGGTGCCTTTGACGTCCCTGCCCTTTCCCAGTCCCTTCACTGCCCAAAATGCGATTTTCAGCTTCGACATCTTGCAGTTGACAAACGGCATACTAACGGCGGGAGAGGGAGTATCGAACTTGCAAAGGCAGATCAACGTCGTCGATAGCTTTTCAATACAAAAAGGACCTCACAGTCTCAGGTTTGGTGTTGATTTTCGGCATCTCGCGCCGCTGGTAGGACCTAGAAGTTATAATCAAAGTGTTTTCTTCAATGATGTGCCCTCCGCGCAAATTGGTAGTCTGACGCCATTTTTCTCCTCCATCAGTTCTGCAGTCAGTTCGGACTTGGTGCTCCGCAATCTGGGTATGTTCGTGCAGGACACTTGGCGGGTAAATCCACGATTGACCATCACTTATGGTCTTCGGTGGGATGTGGATTTCGCGCCATCCTCGAGCAACGGACTGACGCTACCGGCTGTAACCGGGTTCAATTTCAACGACTTTTCTAACCTAGCTCTAGCTCCGACTGGGACACCAGTATTCAAGACCCCGTATGACGGGTTCGCGCCGCGCTTGGGCGTAGCCTATCAGATATCGAGCAATCCAGATTGGCAAACGGTCTTGCGAGGCGGACTTGGTGTTTTCTATGACCTGGTGACGTCGCAGGCAGGGAATATTTTCAATCCAAGTTTCTATCCCTTTGGCGCATTTGCGCCTGTTAACGGTAGCACGTTCCCGTTGAGCGCATTAGACGCGGCACCGCCTCCGATCACGGTTCCCGCAAACGGATCGGGAAGCGTGGCTGCTTTCGACCCGAAGATTAAATTGCCCTACACGCTTCAATGGAATATCGCGTTCGAGCAAGCCTTGGGAAGGCAACAAACGGTCTCGGCATCCTACATCGGTGCCGTGGGTAGACGGCTCCTCCAGACGGAATCGATCTTCGCACCCAACACAACTTTTGCCCTTGCGAGCCTAACAGGTAACGCTGCCAGCTCGAACTACAACGCTTTACAGATTCAATTCAACCGACGGCTTTCGCACGGGCTCCAGGCACTGGCCTCTTTTACGTGGTCCCATTCGATAGACGACGGTTCCGCCGGATCGGGCACGCTCGCCAGCAATCTTTTTGCCTCTTCCGCCTTTGCCAGTCAGAATCGAGGTCCTTCGGACTTCGACATTCGAAGGACGTTTAATGTAGGGATAACCTATGACGTCCCGGCTCCAGCAATCAACTCCTTGGCAAAAGTCGCTTTGCAGAGGTGGTCTCTCGATAGTGTCATTGTGGCTCGATCCGCTCCCCCCGTTGACGTCTCTGATGCCAATTTTTTCGCGCTCAACGGAATTATTCAGGCCGATGTTCGACCTGATATAGTTCCAGGACAACCCTTTTATCTGTACGGGCCACAATGTGCTCAGGCCTTCGATGTACCAGAATGTCCCGGGGGGAGGGGGTTCAATCCAGCCGCTTTCACAGATCCTCCGATTGATCCGACGACTGGTAATCCTCTTCGGCAGGGAACCCTCCCGCGCAATGCCCTGAGAAGTTTCGGCGCCGCGCAGTGGGATTTCGCCGTCCATCGGAGCTTTCGGATTTACGAGTCGCTGCAGCTGCAATTTCGCGCCGAGATGTTCAACGTTCTCAATCACCCCAATTTTGGCCCTCCCTGTGGCACTTTCGGTCCCAGCGCGTGCACATTCGGACTGTCGACCCAAATGCTCGGGCAGAGTCTTAATTCTGGGAATCTGGGCGGTGGAGCATTCAGTCCGCTTTACCAACTGGGCGGCCCCCGCTCAATCCAATTCGCCCTCAAGCTGACATTTTGAGACGTTCTAGTTTACTCGGAGCGCGCGCCGATTCGTTATGTGACTTTACTACCGTCAGAGCCGGTGCACTTCCCGTGGAGAGGCGAATTCGCGCCATGGATGCACGCGTAGAGGCAGTGATCGACTTGATGCATCAGTCCGGCGGCATTCAGTTTTCAATGTGTGATCTGTCCAGAAGGGTGAACCTCTCGTCCACGCGGCTGCGTCAGCTCTTCAAGAGGGACACGGGTCTATCGCCCCTACAGTACCTCAGAGACCTACGTATAAAGGAAGCGGAGCGGTTGCTACGACTTACTTTCCTTAGCGTGAAAGAAGTAGCGTGCCTCACTGCGTCAAAAGATGTCAGTCATTTCGTGCGGGACTTTAAGAAGCAGTATGGGGTAACGCCAAGTGAGTTTCGAACCCGAAATCATGCATCGCGCAAACTCGCTTGACACGGTGTCATCAAAGTTGAATAGCCCTGTGCACATTGACCCCGACCTGCACGCTTAGGCGAAAAACCTGGGTCGCGCTCGGTTGACCTTGCATTGAAGCTCAATTTGAATGGGGGTTTTCTAGCCTTGAGGACACGCGCAGTAGCTTTCCTCTCCGGGATTTTCCTTACGGTCTGCTCTCCCGCATTTAGCCAGTGCGCGAAACGCGCAGTTCTAAACGACCACGAACGGAACGGTTTTGTTTCTGCTGCCTATGGTAGACGCGAACAGGTTCCGGCCGAGTTTCTGGCCGCCGAGGGTTGCGAACAAGTCATGCTCAACTCGCTTCTGAATTTACGGGCAAGTGTACGCTTCGCCGATATGAAGGTCGGGTACGCACTGGCGATTCTGCCGAGGGAAAACGTCCTGTCGGCGCTCGATCTTCCTGGAATCGCTTACGCATTTGCAATCACCGAGGATTCAGATGGCGGCCACTCCTTCTTGCCTCCATCCGAAAGGACGACGGCACCTGAGCCGAACTTTACTATCCCTTTTCCACAAGTGGCTGCCAGCCTGCCTACCGACGGTCCCTTTTTTGCGGCGGCCGAGGCTGGGTTGACAGAACTCTGGCGGCAGCATCCGGAAGCTGACGGGCGAGGCGTTCGAGTTGCGGTTGAAGACCAGGGTCTTGATCTACTGCATCCTGCACTACAACTTGCAAAGGATGCAAAAGGAAATCCGATTCCGAAGGTTGCTGACGTTGTACCTTTTACCAGCCCGGAGGAAGACGATAACTGGGTTCAATTTGGAGACCCGATCGAAACCACTAACGGGACCTTCGTAGCAGTCGGACGAACCTGGACCGTGCCACAAGAAGGTACTTATCGTTTCGGAATATTCACTAAACAGATTCACTTGGGCTTCTTGGATCCGATGGACGTCAATCCTCGCGTCCAGAGTGTATCGTGGTCCGTCGGAGTGCTGTGGGACGAGCAGAGCAATCGCGTTTGGATAGATACCGATGGAGACGGCAGTTTCCGCAACCAACGAGCTCTGCGAGATTATGCTGAAGCGCAGGACTTAGAATACTTCGGATATAAGAAAGGACCAGACGACAATCGTATTCCGTTCGGAATCAAGATAGACCGCTCAAGGCGGAGCGTCTATCTGGGCCTTCCCGATGGTGACCACGGTGCAATCGTGGCAGGCCCACTCGCGGCGAACCGCGTCACAGGCGGGCTGTTTGACGGCGCAGCTCCCGGTGCTCAGCTGATAGACGTTCGCGAGAAGCCGTCTTACGGTTACATGGCGTGGATTCTAAGTGGTTTCGCCCGCTCCGATGTGGACGTCATCAATCGTTCGGGGGCCGTAAGCTATGCGACCGACGACGGCCAATTTGATTTCAGACGTCGTGTCCTTGAACGCGCAATTGCTTTCTATGACAAGCCGATTGCCTGCGTATGCGCAGCTTCTAATTCGCTAAATGTCTATGATTATCAAAGTCCGGAAATGCTGCGGCGCAATCGTCAGCTGCCTCCACCTTATGCGGAGGCCATGACCAGCGGAGTGTGGTTTGCGCCGGATGGTCTGGTAAACACCGTGGTCGCCCCGTCCGCATCGTTGATTACTCAGTCTCGATACATGCCCTACGCTGTCCTTTGGGAGGACGGCCGCACACACATGACCTCTACACTCCTGGAACCTTCGGCGCCGGCAGGTTATGCCATAGGCGCTAATCCTTCGCCCACGATTCCTGTAGTGAGCGGTATCCTCGCCGATCTCGTGAGTGAAGCAAGGCGCACACATGTGCGATATAGCGCCGCCCGGCTCACTCAGGCGGTGTTGACCGGGACTCGGTTGGTACCGAGTTTCGCTGCCTCTGTCCAGGGCTTTGGCTTGATTGATGCGGCCGGGGCGTGGGATCAGTTGGCAAAGATGGCCAAGGCTGATGATCCGAGGAACTCATTGCTGACATCGTTCACGGCAGCACGGGTGGAGGACGGCGAGCGCAAGGAGGTCAATGGCTTCCAGATGGATTTGCCAAAAGCGGGAGGCGTGGTGCGAGGAGAGCTTTGGATCACACGCCACGGAGGCTACCGCGGTGGTCGCGCGTACGCCTTTGCACTGCGGGCTAACGACGGGACATATGAGCTCTTCAATCGGAAAGCCACGCTAGTCCGTGATCGGCCAGCGCGTGTCAGCTTTACGGCCAAAATCACTTCAGGACTACACGTCGCTTTTCTCCAGCTAGTGGATGCCCGGCGTCGAGTCGTAATGGAAGAACTCCCTCTATCTGTGCGCGCTCCGGACGTGCCAGCGATGATCGCTCCGGGAGTCGAGAAGTATACTGCGACGATTCCGCCCCTGCGGCTCGACGCTCGTCTCGTGCGCATCGGCGATGACGTTCAGGCGGCAGGCTTCACGATGAGAATTCCCTATCCTGGCGCAGGAAGCTCTTCGCTGCGAGTTATGCCAGGTTTCTTTTATGGCGTGGGGGCTGGTCACAGATTCATGGCGACGGGGCGAGCGTCCGGTGAGTCCGTAGATGCCGCGCATCACGTCGGTCCGGAGGAGGAATTCGAATCGCTCGTTATAAACCCGAAAGCAACGACGCACGAAGTTTATTGGGGAAATTACGATCGCCCTGAGTATGCGACGCCGTACGACGATCCTGCACCCGATGTACCAATTACGGCAACCCTGACGGTCAGCAGGTACGCCGTCGACTTAAAAAGGGTCGACGAACGAAATGTGCAAGTAACCAACAAACTTGCCGACATAAATGGAAAAGTCGAGTTCTACGACGCAAAGCTGACTTCCTCTGAACTGACAGGTACCGACAATCATGCGGAGGCGGCCGTCGAGCGCACTCTTCCGGAGAATCTGAGTCAATGGAGGGTCGCTGTTTCCTCGACTTCTTCCGATGACACCGCGGTGGATGCCTACTTACTGGATTGCACAAGCAAGGCCGGATGCTCGGTCGCTGCCCAGAAGCCTATCACCGCAACTGGCGCCACCCTCATGGTGGACGATCCAAAGGGAGGCGAGTGGCAGATCGTGATCCGTACGCGGGAGATGGTGCAACGCCCAATTTCGTATACCGTGAAGGACGCGAAGTTAATTCCGAATTCGTCAGCCACCCAAGCCGCTGACGCGCGGCATGCGAGCGGAGCAATTTGGTCCATACCTCTGCCATCTACATCAAGCGACGCGGAGTACGTCGCTTTTCGGATCGCATCCATCCCCGACAAGAACGAACAAAAGTCCGGCTTACGCATTGCCATGACCGCGCTCACAACTCAAGCTCCCTAATTCGAGAGCCAATGATCCAAGTTTTCGTCTTCGTTCAATCCCTTTTCTGACCAGAATTCCCCGTTCAGAGCCGCAAGTCGCGATCGAAAAGAGGCCTAAGTGGGTCGCGAACCACTTAATTGTGTCCTTGATTTTAAGAGAAGCTATGTAAGCGCCATCTGGCGGCCGTGTTGACGAAAAGCGGTGTTCGTTACGCAGCGTGACGAGATTCTTCCGCGAGATTCCAAGGCAGCAGGTCTTCGATGCGGTTGATCGGATGTTCGGCGATGCGCGACAGTACGTTCCGCAAGTAGAGCTCGGGGGCGAGCCCGTTCAGTTTGGCTGTTCCGATCAGACTGTAGATCGCGGCGGCATTCTCCCCACCTCGGTCCGATCCAGCGAACAGGTAGTTTTTTCTGCCCAGAGCCACAGCGCGCAGCGCCCGTTCCGCCGCGTTGTTGTCGATCTCCAGTCTTCCCTCGTCGCAGTAACGCATCAATGCTTCCCATCGTCCCAGCGCGTAACGAACAGCGATCGCCGTGTCCGATTTCTTGGAGAGCTTGGCCAAGGTTTCTTCCAGCCACTGTTTCAGCGCTACCAGCAACGGCCGGCTGTGTAGATTGCGGATCCCGCGCCGTTCTTCCGGCGTGCGCCCTTGGATCTGTTTTTCAATCGCATACAAGGCTCCGATCCGTTCCAGCGCTTCGGCTGCGACCACAGATTTGTGAGCCAGCTGCAGGTCGTAAAACTTCCTGCGCACGTGCGCCCAGCAAGCCGCTTCCGCAATGCGTCCCGTCTCGTAGAGCTGATCGAACCCCGCGTAACCATCGGCCTGCAGCGTGCCTCTGAATTTGCTCAGGTGGGCTCGGGGATGTTCTCCCTTGCGATCCGCTGAGTAGGCGAACCACACCGCGGGTGGTGTTTGGTCTCCCGCCGGTCGATCGTCTCGCACATAGGTCCAGAGTCGTCCGGTCTTCGTTTTTCCCAGGCCAGGCGCGAGCACCGGAACGGGCGTGTCATCGGCGTGCAGTTTCTCTCCGCTCATCACGTGACGTCGTAGCGCTTCCCCAGCCATTGGTGGTGCGGGGCTGCGGAACTACCGTGCGTAGCGGAGGTGGTAAACATGATTAAAACGAAGGCGGCAAAAAACAAGATGCAGCAGGCGGGAGTTGAAGTGCGGCACGTGCAAGGTTCTCTGAAAATGTGGGCAGACCGATTGGAAAATTACAAGGAACCGTTCGTCGCGCAGGCTAAGGCCGACAAGTTGTGGTATGCCGATAACTTGGCCAACGCTGCCCGCGAGCTGTTGAGTATCCGCGAGCGGCTGATCAACACGACCGGCTACAACTACCTGCAACACTACTCGGTTGGTATGAAAAAAGAAAAGTCCAAGCGCGTCCAGCCCCAACAACCGGCCCAAACGGAAGTAGTTGAGCCCGCTTCGCTGGTTGCATAGCCCGGCCTACGGCATGGTGCCACGTCCCCACATCGTGCCGTTCCGCGCACTTAAAGATGATTGACCGGTTGGTACGCGCAGCACAGGCGAGGCTTGCCCAGCTCCGCGCCGTGCCGGTAGGCTGTGCACATGGCGAACACACCTGTGTCACAAAAGAAGGCTGATCGGGCACGGCGAACAGCAGCGGCACCAGAGATGTGCTATGTGCGAAGCATCCCGCGCAAGCCACTACCGAACGGAATAGTCTTGGTCCACAACCACGTAGTCCCGCAAAAGAAACTTGGCTGGAACGGGTTCAGGGCGTGGACGCAGCAGCGCACTGACGAGCTTATCTTGTGTAAGTGTGATTGGGCCGGGGTAGACCTCCGCAAGCTTCAGCATTATCGTGTGCGCCGCGAGGTGGAGGGGTAGGGCGGGCGCTCTGCAAAGATATCCACGAGGTAAACTTGCATTGTATATTGACACTGTGGTAACTACCCACCATGCAAAAAGGCCAACTAATAAAACGACATGGTGCGTGGCACCTGTGCTACTGGCGTGACGGCAAGCGCGTGTGCCAGCGTCTTGCGCCATTCAACGATACGTTCCGCACCGAGCGCAGCGTGCGCCCGCTGGTAGATGAAATACTAGGGCCGCTAAATGAAGGGCGGCAACCGGGCGGCCCGCAGACCCTGCAACATTTCATTGAACGGACTTACCTGCCCCACGCGAAGGAACACAAGCGACCGAGCACGTATAAGGGTTACTACAATCTGTATCAGTGCTACATCACGGCGCGCGTTGCTGGCGTAAAGCTATGGCAGTTCCGCACTGTGGACGCGCAACGGCTACTCGATACGATTGCCTCGAGCGTTCCGCTTTCCAACAGCAGTTTGTTCAACATCAAGACCTTTCTCTCCGCGGTGTTCGCTGAAGCTAAACGGTTGGGCGTGCTGGACGGAGTTAATCCCGTTCAAGGCGTCCGCGTGCCCAAGGGTCAGCCCGGCAAACCCACCTACGCTTACAGCCCACAGGAAATCAACAAGCTGACTGCCGTACTCAAAGGCCATGCCCGCACAGCCGTGATCGTCGCGGCGTACACTGGCCTGTCGTTGGCCGAGTTGAAAGGGCTACAGTGGGGCGACATCACGCGCGGACAGCTCGTGGTGCAGCGAACCGTGTGGCACGGGCAGGAGGGCCCAACTAAAACAGACGCGCGGAATGCGCCGCTGCCGGTGTTGCCGGTAGTAGCGAAAGCACTGGCCGCTCATCGCAGGCAAAATCCAGGAACGAAATGGGTGTTCGAGGGGCCGACAGGTCGCCCGTACGATCTTGCGACTCTAGGCTCAAAGAGCATCAAGCACGGCCTGCAATTGCATGGGCTGGAATGGCACGGCTGGCACGCGTTGCGCCGTGGCTTTGCGACAACGCTACACGCGGCGGGTGTGCAGGACAAAATCATTCAAGAACTGATGCGCCACAGCAGTCTGTCGGTTACAATGAGCCATTACGTTAAGGCGCTTCCTGCCGCAAACGTGGCCGCCGTAAAGCGTTTGGGCAACAGTTTTGGGCAACGGAAACGCTAAAAACCCTTACGGAGGGGTAGGAAAGCGGTTGACTCCGGCGGTCTTGAAAACCGTTAGGCCCGAAAGGGTCTCGTGGGTTCGAATCCCACCCCCTCCGCCAAAATATCTTTAGCATTGTGAATCAGTTGAGGCGCGACGCGTTTCGATGTACGTCTGGCGTCCCCTTCGTTTCAAGAAGCACCACCGGATCCTTCGTCCACGTCCCTCGAATATCGGCCTCAGCCTGCTCCTGACGTTCACGTATCCAAGGCGAACAGTGTTTCTCGGTGACTCTAATGCTGGTGTGGCCAAGCAGGACCGAGACACGCTCAAGCGGCACGCCGTCAAGCAGTAGCTCGACCGCAAAGGTATCTCGGAATCGGTGCGCATGACCGTTTGTCACTTTCGCATCTTCGAACAATGTTCGGAGGCGCGCCTGCCAGTCTGTCACGGCGGTCTTCAGTTTGCAGTTGGCTGTCCAGAACCAGTGCCAATCACTTTTCTTCGTGAGCGCATCTAGTTCCTTAATCACAAAGTCCGGCAATGGGCAGTGCACATGCGTGCCTTTCTTCTGGGTGTATAAATGCACCCTGCCGTCCACGAACCGTTCGAGCGAGCAGCTCACGGCATCACCAATCCGCAAACCGGTATATCGAAGTGGAAGCACGAGAGCGCGCAGACGCTGGGCGTTGTCGAGGCCCTGAGGCTCGGATTCGTCGATTCACCTTGAAGCAGCGGCGAGGATGCAGATCATCTCGTCGTGGGAGAAAGGAAGGGTCGGCCGCGCCTTGACCCGCGGGCTAACGAGCTTTTGGGCAGGATTCTCCGCGAGCCACCCACTATCATTTGCGAACCGGAAGAAACTGCGCAGACGTTCCAGCTTTTTTAGTGCGGCCAGGTTGCCGTCCTTCCCCGTTGTACGGATCTTCCTTAACGTCGGGGTGTCGAGCTCCTTTCCCGCGCCATCAGTGAAAATCCGAATCGTTTTCGTGGTGCGTTTTCCCTTCATGGTTCTGACCTCCGCCCCGGGCAGCCAGGTGGGAACAAGTCCCATCGCCTGATCTCATCACGCTGCATCTCTGCCGATTGCACCACGTCTGCGCACTCGAGGATTGGACCGGGACGCAACAGCGCAGCGAATTCCTTCCCAGGAGCGGGCCCTCCAAAGTGAAGTGCACCAAGCTGCTTCGCTGCGTACTTTGCTGCATAGAAAGCTCCGCCGAGCGCGGGGTCGAACGGCGAAATTTTCGTTCGTCCAAATCGTTCGAACGCCTTCGCCCACCACTCATCGCGTCGCAGCTGGCCGACACCTGCAACCAGGCCGTGACAGTGGTAGCGCCCGCCAACCCCTCCGAGTTCCTCCGCAATCATCCAGCGGATCGGTTGTTCTGCGGATTCCTGCAACTCCAAGAGGAAATCCTTTATTTCTACAAGCTCCTTGTCCGGCCCGGGCGGGGCCGCACAGCGCCCCCCGCGAAAACAGGGTTCCCAGCCTTTCAAGCGGGGGTCGGGAAGAAAGATTCTTACCGGGCCGACGCGACTAGTGGAACGGTATTGGCGAGGGGCACCCGTTTTAGGGTTTCGCTCCAAGTCGGGATGACGATCGCGGAAAGTGATTGGATTTATAAACCAATCCCATGGTCCCAGTGACTTAGCGACCCAATCACCGAAGTCGCTGGCCAGTGTTTTCTGCCGTTGGAAATCTCGTTGCTTGCGTTCGCTGTCCTGCGCGCGATCAGGTACCTTCCTCCTTGGTGTCTTTCATCGAGCTGGCGACCCTAGGATTAAATAATTAGCTTTAGTTAAAGCATTTAAATACAGGCTTTATATTAACATTTAATGTTAACGCCTGTATTTAAAGGCTTTAATGACAATCTTATTGAATTCTACAAAGCCTCTAAATAAAGGCCTTATTGCAGTTATCAATTGTAAAGCCTATAATTAATGGCTATGAGTGATATGCAATTTAAGTCTCCACAGGAATTGCAAATCGAGCTGGGCCGCCGAATGCGACAACTGCGTTTGTCCCGCAATATCGACCAGCGAGCTGTTGCCGAGAAAGCGGGAATCGCGCGAGCGGCGTTGCAGAATCTCGAAGCAGGCCGTGGCTCGTCGCTGCAGACGTTGCTTCGCACATTGAAGGCATTGAACTACCTCGAAGGCATCGAGATGCTGGCGCCGCAACCAACTGTGAATCCGCTCGCGCTTCTGAAAACGAAGAGTCCGCCCCAGCGAGTGCGCCATCCGCGCTCGGCTCGACACAGGGAGACGAATCCTTGAACGTCCCGGTCATCGAAGTTCGCGCTTGGGAAAAACTGGTCGGAGCTTTGGCACCGGACCCGCAGCTCGGCTACTACGTATTTGCCTATGATCCGTCGTGGCGTCGATTGGGAATTGAACTTGCTCCCCTGACGATGGCTGTGACGAATGCGCGAGAAACATTCGTCTTCCCGAGCCTTCCGGAGGCCACGTTTCGGCGGCTTCCCGCAATGTTTGCGGACGCGTTGCCCGACGATTTCGGCAACGCGTTAATCGATGCCTGGATGGCGGAGCACGGAACCACAAAATCGGAAATAACGACGCTCGATCGTTTGGCCTACATGGGAAAGCGCGGCATGGGAGCTCTCGAATTCAAGCCAGCGTTAGGCTCGCACCGCGAAAGTACCGCGCCACTGAAGATGAAGTCCCTTGTCGAAGCGGCCAGGAAGGCCGTGGAAGGCGATCTGTCCGAAGACGCACACGCCAAGGCGGCATTGGCCAACCTTATTCGAGTCGGCACATCGGCGGGCGGCGCACGCGCTAAAGCAGTTGTCGCTTGGAATCCCGCGACGAATCAAATTCGAAGTGGCCAGTTCGATATCGCTTCCGGGTTCGAACCCTGGATTATAAAGTTTGATGGAATTGGAAAAGATTTCGAGCTGGGAACGGGCGGAGATTATGGCAGGACGGAATTTGCGTACTACAAGATGGCGACGCAGGCTGGAATCGTGATGTCTCCGTGCCGATTGCTCGAAGAGAATGGTCGCGCCCACTTCATGACGCGGCGCTTCGATCGGGACGTAGTGCATGGCAAGACGATCAAGCACCACTTGCAGACGCTTTGCGCGATGGACAATCTGGATTACAAGCAGCGCGGTACGCATGCCTATGCCCAGCTATTTATGATCGTGTCGCAGCTGGGGCTCGGCGACGACGCGATACAGCAGACGTTTCTGCGTATGGCTTTCAATGTCATGTCCCGAAACTACGACGATCACACGAAAAATTTTAGCTTCTTGCTCAAACAGGGCCAGAATTGGGAGCTGGCTCCGGCATATGATGTAACACACGCACACAATCCAAGAGGGGAGTGGACGTATCAGCACTTGATGAGCGTAAACGGTAAGTTCGATGGAATTACGAAAGCGGACTTACTTGCGGAAGCAGATCGTTTCGGGGTACCGCGAAAAGAAGCATTGCTTGTAGATGTTCGTTCGGCGCTGGATAACTGGACGGAACACGCAAAGGCAGCGGGTTTAAGCCACGGAAAAACCGACGAACTTGCTCGAGACTTTCTACTGCTAGCCGCCTGAGCTTCGCCTGTTACACTCACGCTAGCGCGAGCCCAGAAAAATGGCGACTGTCACCAAATTGTCACTAAAGACCACGCCAAAGAGGAAAGAACGGCGCAACCTGGAAAAACCTAAAATCGCGCTATCTGGCGACTGGCAAAGGGATTTAGTTGGATTTTGTGTCAGATAGCAGGACGGCGATTTAATTTTTCAAGTTCACCGGTTTCAACCGGTCTTTCACTGATCAATTTGAATCTATTCCCATCTTGACCCCTGCCTTGATGCGAAGGGGCAATCCCAGACAGAAGAAAAGGAAATGTGTCATGAACTCGCCTCAATGAGGTATCTTGACGGACCAGGACGCGGTGATTTATGTGCGGCACTGGCTGAAAGTGGATGAGGAAGTGCGGGCGTTGCGGGTGAATTACGTACCGGTGGTGAACCAAGTGCTGCCAGGAAAGAAGGCGGCAACGTTTTTTCAGTTGGACCGGCGGCTGAATATGATCATCGACCTGCAATTGTTTTCGCAGATCCCGTTGGCGAAAGTGAAGGAGACCGGTCCTCCTCAGTGATCCCGGTCTTGCAGCATCGCTCCGACTATAATTCGCGGTCGTTACTGGGCGGAAATCCGGCTGACTGGGACTGAATCGTCTCCGACACAGAGATCGAAGAATGTCTTCACAAGGACTCCTAAACGCTCGTTTGATTATCCTCCGCAAAATGCTATCGGCATTCTTTCTGCCAAGTGGAGATGCTGATAGCGCAGGCGTGGTTCGCAAACGGCCCTCCAATCTTCTTTACGATGTGGATGAAACACCTCCGTTGTTGGTGAGACTCGGTGTTTCGTTCCAACACGTATTCCTCCTGTCTGTGGGATGGCTTTACGTTGTGGTAATCGTAAATTCGATCGGGGGGACAGAAGCGCAGGCGGCGTCGATCATTCGAATCTCCATGATCGCGGGCGGACTCGCTACCATTTTGCAGTCCTCTCGCGGCGCCCTTGGCAGCGGCTATTTTGCCCCGCTTACCAGCAGTTTGATCTTCTTGCCAACTTCTATCCTTGCGGTGCAAGCAGGTGGATTTCCGGTGCTGTTCGGCATGGTCGCTGTGGCAGGAATTTTGTTGAGTTTATTGTCCCGGGTTTTGGACCGGGCCAGGGTTTTGTTTCCTCCCGAAGTAACCGGACTAATGGTGGCCATGGCGGGGCTGCAGTTAATCCGCTTGGGATGTCCGAGGTTCGTCGGCTATACCGGGCAGGGAAGTGTTCCGGAGTTGCGCGCATTTCTGGTTGGAGCGGTAACTCTGCTTGTAATGGTGGGCGCGACGGTCTGGAATAAAGGAAAGCTGCATGCTTTGCCCATGTTGTTGGGTCTGTCGGCTGGATACATTCTGGCGCTAGGTTCGGGTGTCTTGCCGTGGGCGCAATTTGTGCGTGAGCTGAACGAGCCGTGGATTGATTTTCCTCATCGAGTAGTTTCCGGATTGAGTTTCCGATTTTCTCTTCTCGCCCCATTCTTGATCGCTTCTCTCACCGCCGGATTGAAGATGGTCGGAGATTTAACGCTTTGTCAAAAAATTAACGACGCGGATTGGAAGCGAACGAACATGAAGTCGGCCAGTGGTGGGCTACTCGCGAGTGGTCTAGGGACGTTTTTCTCAGGACTTTCCGGTGGGGTAGCTCAGACCACGGTCTCCAGCTGCATCGGACTTTCTCTGGCAACCGGAACGACCAGCCGCAGCCTTGCGATTCCGACAGGAATCATGATTGCCGCTCTAGCGTTTTTCCCCAAGCTCGCGGCCGTTTTGGCGGTGATGCCAGCTCCTGTTGTTGGGGCTATTCTGATTTACTCGGCATGTTTCATCGTTCTGGGAGGCATGCAACTTTTGACCTCGCGCATGTTGGACTCCCGGCGCATCTTTGCAGTGGGCATTTCCCTACTCTTTGGTTTGAGCGTGGACATGGCGCCGGAACTTTACCGCACTATACCGGAAGCGTTGCACCCGCTCTTTAGCTCATCTACCGCGCTTGCGACGGTCTTGGTGGTCTCTCTCAGCTTGCTGTTCCGTTTGGGAATAGCAAGACGAGTTAGCTTCGAGGTGGTGCCTGGCGACGACATGGAGAAAATCGATTCCATGATGGAAGAACAAGGCGCTGCTTGGGGAATGCGCCGGGAAGTCGTCATATCCGCGGTGCAGGCCGTCCATGAGACAGTAAACAGCGCGTTAGCGTTCAATCCCGGACTCGAACGAGTGCAAGTCAGCATAGAATTCGACGAATTCAAGCTGGCTGCGGATTTGGAATATGAAGGAGTCCCAATACAGCTCGCGGAATCGGTTCCTTCACTGGAAAGCCTGGGCACCCCTGAGGGTGTCGCACTTCTATCGACCTTTATGATTCGGAAGTTTGCCGATCGTGTACGCATCAAAACTCACAAGGGAGCCTGCCGTATAGAGCTAACTTTCGACCACTAAGGTAAACTGCTTTGATTTCGGAATTTGCTCTGACCAGTCGACTTTGTCACGTCGCGTCTCCCTTTGAATTGTCGTCTTGAACCGAAATCTCATGGCTCCTTTTCGAAGACTTGAATGGGTCGTCGGAGATCATTCCCGACTTAAGCGTGTGACACTCAAGTGCGTGTCGGGCTTGGAGAGAAAAGTGTCACCAAATTGTCACTAAAAGTGGCACAAAACTGGCAAAAACCAAGCAAGTCCAGAAAGCAGAAAGTGGCGCTATCTTACGACTGGCAAAGGGATTTAGTTGAATTTTCTGCAAGATAGCGAATCGGCGATTTCATTTTTCAAGACCGCCGGCGTCAACCGCTTTCCTACCCCTCCGTTTTCGATTGTACTTCCATCCTAACTTAGGCCGCATTTGATGACACTGCACGCGACGCCGCGCGCTGTGGTTTGCCCCGGCTCGCGCGCCAACGCCGGTGCGCTCGCGTTAGCGCCACCGCGAATCCTGCGTTCCCTCGCGCTGCAGGAATGATAAGATTTAAGCTTGAGAATTCGCGGTCGCTCGCTGCGCAAGCACTTCATGAGCGGGCAAGGGGAGATTCTGCGATGCTCCATCGAGCCATTATTCTGGCTGTCGTTCTTGGTTTTGCGCTGACTGCTTTTGGCGGCAGTTCTCTGCAGGCGCAGAATTCTTCCAGCCAAGAATCCACGACGGCCCCGTCTCCCGCTATCGCCGCAAAAATTCCGAAACCCGCCGTGCCCGCTTATCACGCAGAGCCACCTAGAGGTGCGCTTCCCGACACGCTGGATCCGGCACAATTTCAGGACGCGCAAACTCGAAATATCTACACGCTCGCGGCGAAAGTGAAACCGGTCCTGTATCAGCAGCCATGTTATTGTGGCTGCGATAAGGAAGTCGGCCACAAGAGCCTGCTCGATTGCTTCACCGACTACCACGGGGCCCACTGCATCCTCTGCAAGAAAGAAGCAGCCTTCACCTACAGTGAATCGCAGCAGGGTAAAACCGCCGCGGACATTCGCAAGGAAATCATCGACGGTAAGTGGAAAGAAGTAGACCTGGCCGGCTACGATACTCTTCCGGCTGCGAAATAGCTGGCATCCCGTCGGGCATGTTCGTCTCGCCGTGACGCGCACTCGCACGGAACGGTTCTAATCCCGCTCTGCTAAGACACTTCTTCCGCACAACTTGTTACAACGTTGCATCCAACGAAAGACTCTCGATCACGTCATCGAGTTCTGATTGAGCCTGGTCGCGCTTCGCTTGGAAGTCCGCGGACTCACGCTGAAGAGTTTCCAGCCGCGTTTCCTGATCCGAAAGCTGTTGCGTATAACGCTGCGTGAGCGCGCGTTCTTCCGCGCTGCCCTTCAACGCCTTCAGATTTTCGCGGAGCCGTTGCTGATCGTCATAGATTTTCGTGGTTTCGGCCTCGCGCCGGGCGATCTCCGCGTCGAGCGATGCCACTTTGTCTTTCTGCGCGACGATTTTGTGGAACGCGGCTTCGATCTCGGGGTTGATGGATTTCTGCTGGAGAAATACCGTGATTTGATCGTCCGTCAGATTCGTCAATTGGAAGCGGGCGTCCAGCGGACTGGATTCGCGCACCGTGAATTTCGAGGTGGCCTTCGGCTCGATGGTTTCACGGAATCGGTAAGAGGTGGACGTCGTTTCCTCTGGCTTCGGGCCGCTCTCGGAAAGAGTCCATCCCGCACGCAACGGATGTTCGATAAGCACCGTGCGCGGAGTCGTGTCGTCGTTGCGGATTATGTAACTGGTGTCTTGGCGCGACTCGCTGGTCTGAATCATCGCTCCGCGTACGATACGAACTCGCGTTACGCGCTGCGGTTCGCCTTCCGTCTTGGAATTCACGCGGACACCCAAATCCGCTGCGTAGGAAAGCAGACGTTTTTCGCCGGGCTTAATCGCATCGGTCAAGCCCTCGCCGGCAAAGGCTTCATTCTCCAGCACGCTGAAGCTTCCGCCGTCGAGCGTCAGCGAGCTGGAATTCGTAAGCCACAGCGCGCGCAGAGGCCGGGGGGAATTCAGCGATGCGTTCCACAGCGAGACCTTCTCAGTGGCTACGTGGACTTGCACGATGGGAACCAGCGCGGATTCGTCCTTATGAATCGTCAACCGATCCTTCAGCTTGTACTCAAAAAGATCGCCCAGATCAGACCCTTCTGCAGCGGCGGACATTGCGCGTCGCGCTTCAGAGACCGCGGCTGCATTGAAAATTCCGCCGCCCGTCCCGCCCCCCTCGCCGGCGCGTAAGCGGCCACCAACTCCGCGTCCGCTGCCGAGTTCGCTTCCTGAACCCGCGTGCCCCGGACTCCCGCTCACCTCTGCGGACTCGGTGTCCAGAGTCGCGGCCCCCGCAGTCACTGTGACAGTCTGTGCTGACGCTCCGACCTGCAGAGTTACATTCTGCGTATGTTCTCGTCCGCCACCCAGGGTGACGCCCTGCATCGCCGTCTTCTGAAATCCGGGCCTGCTGAACTCGACGCGATAGTTAGCAGCCGGAAGTTCGCCAATTTGATATCGGCCTTGATCGTCCGTAGTTGTGGTCGCCGCCAGTTCACCCGTGGGGGAAAAGACCTGAACAGTCGTTCCGGCAATTACCGCGCCACTCTGATCGAGCACCACTCCGGACAAACCCGCGAAGCCGCCCGTCATCGCGCTGTCATGCGTCTGCGGCATGAGCTGCGCGTTTTGCGGCAGCGGGACCACAGGTCGCCTTGCGTAATAAGGTTGCGACAGCTGTTCAATGAATGATTGCGGAGCTCCAGCGACGAGCGATAGTTCCACGTTGTTCCAATCCTCTCCCACGGTGTTGTCCACAATTGCCCAGCCTTGCAACAAAGGTTCGTCGCCGCTCTGCGATGGCAGAACGATCCGATAAGTCGTCTTCCAGATGGGCACTTCGCTGATGTAGCTCACGAAGAGCTGTCGTTCGCCCGTCCCGTTCGCGGTAATGGTCATGCGCCGCAGATCTTCTTGCCGCATCGAGGCCAGGAGAGAAAGATAGCGCCCCACTTCCTGCGTGACATCGCGTTCGGCTAGCCGCACGCTGACGCCCGGAGTGATCTCCACACTGCGCACTTCGCCTGAATCCGACACCAGCGTGGCCAAATCGACCTCCAGAGTGGTGCCTCCGCTCACGCGAGTCTTTCTTTCGACGCTTAATAAGCGGCCTTCCATCACCGTCGTCCCGCTGCGAACCTCCAATCGCGCGCCGCGCAATGCAGCGTAGAACTTCGAGAGATCAATCTTCTCCTCCAGAGGCAGCCGCAGCATTCCGAGACGCTGGCTCAAGGATGCTTCGGAGTTGTAATTGACGCCGGCGATTCGCCCGCCATTGAGATCCAAGACGGTTAGTGATTGCAGCACGTCGTTGAGTTGGCTGCTGGTGAAATCAACGCGGACTTTCTGATCGCCGCGAATTTGCCCGAGATGCTCGAAATACCCCACGCCGGTTTTGTACAGAATCACGCGTCGTACCGGCAGTTTGGCGGCCGAAGATTCCTCGGAAGAGGGCTCGGCTTGAGCGGCAAGGTCCGCCGGGGCGGCTTGGGCGACCTTGTCCGGCTGCCTGTCGGCCAAGGCCGGCTTGGTTTGCGCAAACACCGCCATCGGGATCGGAACCGTCGCAACAACCAGAGCAAACACCCAGATCGTTCGCATCCGCGCCTCCCAGAACCGAATTCGGCCGCCAGCAGGATCCGCATCGCAATAGACAGCTGCACGTTAAGCCAAGTAACGAATCTTGTAAACCACTTCGAGCAGCCGGATAGACTACGATGAAAAGGTTTCCGACTATTGGAACCCGCTTCAGCCTCTCGTGTCCCCGCAAAATATCTTTGAGCTGTCAAAAGGCCTGAGGGATGTATGGCACGTGAACTGGTTGAGATGCGGAATCGAGATCGTGGCGCGAGTATGACCCCCGGTCATAATCGGTTTTGGTCAATCTCGGTGGCATTTCGCAGTCGCGCTGCAACTTTCATCCTTGCGTGGTAGAACAATCCTACGGAGCAGGGCAATTCCGGCGGTTAAGTCATCGCTAACCGTGAGGGATAAAACTGGCTAGTGTGAGGGCTGCGCAGACGGGCGGGTGGGCCAATCTTGCGGAGCGAAGTCTACACCCCAGAAATGCGGGCTCGGTGAAAGGAATTCCACACCGACACGTGTGCCTTTTTCGGACGTATCGCCGAGATAGACGACGCGGCATTCTTGCTCTTCCTCGGTGACGGGATTGATCAGCACGATTTCGGCGCCGAGCGCGAGCGTTTCTTGCAGATAGAGCAGGCCGCCGTGGGCGTTAATGACGATGGTCTGGCTGTTCTCGCGGAATTTCTTGCCATCGCTGTTTTTGGCCATGGCGCGCACGGGAATGCGCGTGAAGACGCGCGAACTCCGCCGGGCCGTGCTGTTTTGCGGTTCGTTCATGGTTATCTGGTATCCTGCATCGGGCTGGACACTGAGTCAACCGTGCGCAGTCGGAAAGTTTCCAAAAACGAAGGCCGCAAAAAGCTTGCTGAAATCGCACAAGGTTCCGTAGAATCGCGAGTCTTGTGTCCTGGCACAGCAGTGATGCGCATTCATTCCGCGCCCGGGAATTTGCCGGCGCGGGCGTTACCATCTTATGACTTGGGGGCCCCCTGGCAATGAAGCTGATCGAGTACATCGAGTCCAAGCGCGAGGAACATCTGAACGAACTCAAAGAGTTTCTGCGCATTCCCAGCGTCAGTACCAAAAGTGAACATAAGCCCGATATCGAGCGCGCCGCCCACTGGGTAGCCGAAAAATTGCGCGCCGCTGGCCTGGAAAACGTGGAAATCACGCCGACCAAAATGCATCCCCTGGTTTACGGCGAATCGTTGCACGCGCCAGGGAAACCGACGATCCTTTTTTACGGGCATTATGACGTGCAACCAGCCGAGCCGTTGGATCTCTGGACATCCCCGGCCTTCGAGCCGACAGTCCGCGACGGCAAACTTTTCGGCCGGGGCACCGCCGACGACAAGGGCCAGGTGCACATCCACATCAAGGCGCTTGAGGCGCTGAAAAACCTCACGGGCAAATTGCCGCTGAACGTCAAGGTGATGATTGAGGGCGAAGAAGAAGTCGGCAGCGTCAGCCTGTGGGATTTTGTGCAGCGTAATCGCGAACGATTGAAGGCCGACGCGCTGGTTGTCTCCGATACCTCTATGCTGGCGAAGGGCGTGCCGTCCATCACTTATGGATTGCGCGGCCTGAATTATTACCAGATTGAGGTGGCAGGAGCGGCACAGGACCTTCACTCCGGAGTTTTCGGCGGCGCTGTGCCCAATCCCATCACGATTCTTGCCGAAATGATCGCGAAACTTCACGACAAGAATTTTCGCGTCGCGATTCCGGGCTTTTACGACGATGTCACGCCGCTGTCGCGGCAGGAACGCAAAGCACTCAATTCCCTGCCGTGGAAAGAGAAGGAATTTCGCAAGACGGTGGGAGCGCCCGCGCTAGACGGCGAAACAGGATTCACGATTGTGGAGCGGCTCTGGACACGCCCCACGCTTGAACTGAACGGCATTTGGGGCGGCTATCTCGGCGAAGGCGCGAAGACCGTAATTCCCGCGAAGGCGCATGCGAAACTTTCCACGCGCCTGGTTCCCAATCAGGATCCTGCGAAGATTGCGAAGCTCGTTGAACGCCACATCCGTAAATTGTTGCCGAAGTCCGTCACTTGTAAATTCCAGGTGCTCAGCACGGGAAAACCGTGGGTCGCGCCATACACGCATCCGATTTTTCAGACCGCGATACACGCGCTGGAATCCGGCTTCGGCAAGAAAGCTGTTTTCATCCGCGAGGGCGGCTCGATTCCTTTCGTCACGCAAATGCACGACACGTTCAAAGTTCCCTGCGTGCTGCTCGGCTTCGGACTGCCCGACGAAAACGCGCACGCCCCCGACGAACACATCGCGCTGGAAAATTATTTCGGCGGAATCAAGGCCGTTGCGCTCTTCTACCAGCAGCTCGCCGCGCAGTAAATTTTTCGCCGAAAAATGACGTGCTGAGGAAAGGCCCATTTTATCGGGCTTTTTTGAAGGTTTGACTTGCGTTCGGCGTCTAGTGCCGCTATAGTCCCCAAGGCGTCTTGCACTGCAAGCTCGCCAGGCAATTTAAACTGAGGAGGAAAACGCAACTCGATGGCAAATCCGCTGAGCAAGTCCAAGATTATTGCGTACATCACTGAGAAGGTAAGCACGCCGGAAAAGCCCGTTTCCAAGAAGCAGACCGTGGCTTTCTTCGACGAATTGTTCAAGTTGGCAGTGAAAGAGGCCAAGAGCTCGGGCAAGTTCGTAATTCCCGGCATCGGCCGCGCCGTCAAGGCGCACCGCAAGGCGCGTCTGGGCCGCAATCCGGCCACAGGCGAGACCATCAAGATTAAGGCCAAGACCGTTGTGCGTTTGCGCGCAGCGAAAGCATTCAAAGACGCCGTCCTGAAGTAGTCCTTCCGGCGCAGGGATTGACGACGAACCCCCAGGCATGCCCGCTCCGGACAACGGAGCGGAGGCTTGGGGGTTTTGTCTTTTCATGAGCTTGCGCTCGCAAGTAAACTGTTTGGTTGTTGAGACATGCGTTAGATCATATTGATCGCGGGTGCGTGTCGAGCCGCGAAGTGTGCGTGCCGATCGGGGGTCGTCGTACTACGGGTATTGGTACCTTCTTCCCGGAATGAAACTCGCTGGAAGATCTGCCGCCTCTGGGGCACTCAGCTTCCACGCTGATCACGCCTCGGTAATGCGCCCTGGAACAGGAAAATGTTTGAACACTCAGGCCTCTTAACCGATCTGTACGAGCTGACCATGGCCGCGGGGTATCTGCAGACCCGCTTCGAAGCTCGCGCCACGTTCGAACTGTTCGTCCGTCATCTTCCGCCGCATCGTAATTACCTAGTCGCAGCCGGGCTGGAACAGGCGCTTGAGTTTCTGGAGAACGTGCGCTTCTCCGCGAAAGAAATTGACTACCTGCGCCAGCATCCTGTGTTCCGCAATATCCGCGGCGAATTTTTCGATTACCTCGCGAAATTCCGGTTCACTGGTGACGTCTGGGCGATGCCCGAAGGCTCGCTGGTATTTCCCGGCGAGCCCATGTTGCGCGTCGTTGCGCCCATCATCGAAGGCCAGATTATGGAGACGTATTTTCTTTCGACGCTCAGCTACCAGACCATGATCGCGAGCAAAGCCGCGCGCGTTGTTACTGCCGCCAAAGGCCGTCAGGTCGTCGAATTCGGCGCCCGCCGCGCTCACGGCAGTCAGGCCAGTCTGCTCGCCGCGCGCGCCGCGGCCATCGGCGGATGCCAGGGCACATCCAACGTGCTGGCCGGCCAGCAATTCGGCATGGAAACGTACGGCACGCAAGCGCACTCCTGGGTGATGGCGCACGAAGACGAGACCGAAGCCTTCGCGCAGTTCCTCGACGCATTCCCCGAACATGCAGTGCTGCTGCTGGATACGTATGACGTTCATACTGCCGTCAAACGGATCGTCGCCATGAATCGTAAGCCTGCGGGGGTGCGGCTCGATAGCGGGGACCTGGCAAAAGACAGCCAGTGGGTGCGCCGCGAACTGAATCGTGTCGGATGGAACGATGTGAAGATTTTCGCATCCGGCGATCTCGACGAGACGCGCATCGCTTCCCTGCTTGCGAAACACGCCGCGATTGATGCGTTCGGCGTCGGAACAGCGCTGGCGACACCCGGTGATGCTCCGCACCTGAACTTGATTTACAAGTTAGTCGAAGTCGAGCGCGGCGGAAAAGTTCGCGAAGCCGCCAAGCTCAGCGCGGCGAAAGTCACGTATCCCGGACGCAAGCAGGTGTTCCGCTACTCGGCGCCGTCCGGCGAATACCGCCACGACAGCATCGCTCTAGAGGGCGAGCCTGCCGATGGCGGTGAGCCGATGCTCGTGGAAGTGATGCGCGGCGGGAAGCGCGGCGCTCCGGCGCAGCCAGTGGCGGATTTGCGCGCGCGTTGCCTGGCCGGCCTGGCGCGCCTCCCAAAAGCTTATCGCCAGATCAATCGCGCCGCGGTGTACCCGGTGCACTACACCAAACGACTCGAAGCTCTGCTGGAAAAGCTACGCCGCCGCATCCGCCGCTCCGCGCTAAAATAGCGGCGAGCCAGAATGAGTCGAGCGTGCATCCTCGCATTTCTGGGATGAAATTGCGGTTGGGATTCAGAGTTCCACTGGGAGAATGATGCAATCGGATCGCCATCAACAAGCTTGGGCGCTGCTGCAGGAAGCCTATCGCGTGCAGATGGAGGGCGATTACGATCATGCGGTGAAACTTTACAAAAATTCACTGGATCTTTTCCCTACCGCCGAAGCGCACACATTTTTAGGTTGGACCTACCATTTCCAGGGCAAGATCGAGGATGCCATTGCGGAATGCAAACGTGCCATCGAAGTGGATCCTGAATTCGGCAATCCTTACAACGACATCGGCTCGTACCTGATCCAGCTTAAAAAGTACGATGAAGCCATCCCGTGGCTTGAACGCGCCGTCGCCGCTCCGCGCTATGAGCCGCGCCACTTTCCGCATTTCAATCTGGGCCGCGCTTACGCCGCCAAGGGCATGCTCGCGCGCGCGCGCGAATGTTTCAACGAATCGCTGCGCATCGAGCCGCGCTACTCCTTGGCGCGCCAGGCCGTCGAAAGCCTGCGCCGCATGGTCAACTAGGAATTCTGCGCCGCTGGCACCGCCGCGGGCCCGCCTGGCTTCAACGTCCGATCGTAAATCCAGAGCAGCAACGCGGTCGTCACGCCAACTCCGGTCACGGCCCACAAGACGCGCTCCGGCCGTTGCTGAACTTCGCCGAAGTGGTGGAACAGCATCCCACCGAGCGGGCCGCCGATGAGCGACCCGATCCCGATGGGCAAAAATGCGAAACCCATGTACGTTCCCTGCTGCCCCGGCGGAGCCAGCCGCGAAATATATTCGTAGTAGCGTGGCGATTGCACAATCTCGCCGATGGAAACGGCGAATAGCGTGGCGATCACCATCGGGACCGTTGGATGCACGATCAAAATCACCCACGCCAGGGCGGAAATCAGCGTGCCGATGGTGATGGCGCGAAACGCCGGAATCTTTCGCGTCACCAAACTCACAATCATCTGCAGCGCAATCACCGTCAGCGGCCCAGTCACGAGCATCAGCTCGGTATCCGTTTTCGGATTAATGTAATTATGGACATACAACGGGAGAATGATGAATTCCTGCCAGTAGACGATCCAATATCCGGAAAAAATCAGCAGAAACAGCATGAACTTCGGATTGCGCAGCACGGTGGCAAAATTTCGCACTGCGTCTCCCAGGCTCGCCGTTTGCGCTTCATTCGAGCGGCGCGGCTCCCTGAAGAAAAGCAGCACGCCGATGAACATCAGAAACACGCTCAGCGCCGCCACGCGGAAAACGTTCTCAACGCTCAAGTGATGATGAACGTACGACGCCACATACGGCCCTGCCGCTCCGCCGATATTCACCAGCGTGTAATAAATCGAGTAGCCGATGGAGCGAACGTTTTCTTTCGACGCGCGCGCCGTGGTCCCCACCACGCACGGTTTCACCAGCGCGATCCCCAGCGCCGGAAGCATCAGCACCACGGTGACCAGCACCACCAGCGGCACTGCCGCGCGCAATGGCGCAATCCAGCTCGATCCCAGCGATCCCAAAATGAAGTACGAGCAACTCAAGATGAAGTACGCGAGTGAAAGCGATCTGCGGAATCCGAGCCGGTCCGCGAGCGTTCCACCGAACGCCGCGAGGAACCACACCAGACCGCCGAACAAACCGGTCAAGCTTCCGGCCTGCTCCACGGGAAAATTCAGCGTCTCGTGCAGATAGCGCGCCAGCGAAGCAAACGCCGCATAATAAGAAAGCCGCTCGAATAGCTCGCTGATGTTCGCGACCCAAAACGGCCGCTCAAATCCTGTGCGAATTTCCTCAAATCGCTGTGAAAAACTCAACATACCTCCGTCGGGCTCGCTTACCTATCCAGCCGCCGCGATTGTAACGGAAGCAACGCCGCGGCGCCCCGATTTTTCCTTCCCTAAACCGTGTGCTAAAATTGCAAGTTTGGCGGTCTGCCTCACTGCCGCCTGTACACGATGCCGACATCCACAATGAAGGCTTTGCGCAAGATGCGTCCCCAGCGCGGAGCGCAACTGGAATCCGTTCCCATTCCTGAGCCGGGCCCCATCGAAGTTCTAGTGCGCGTGCGCGCTGCTTCCATCTGCGGCACCGATCTGCACATTTACGGCTGGGATCGCTGGTCGGCTTCGCGCATTCACCCGCCGATGACCTTCGGCCACGAATTCTGCGGCCACGTTGAAGAAGTCGGCTCCGAAGTCACGTCCGTCAAGCCCGGCGATTTCGTCAGCGCCGAAATGCACGTGAATTGCGGCCACTGTCGTCCCTGCCGCATGGGCCAGCCGCACGTCTGCCAGAATGTGAAGATCATCGGCATTGACGCTGACGGCTGCTTCGCCGAGTACGTGATCATTCCCATCCGCAACATCTGGAAAATTGATCCGGCTATTCCCGAGCATTACGCCGCCATCCTCGATCCGCTCGGTAACGCGGTGCACACGGTGCTCGCCGGCGAGATCGCTGCTCAAAATGTGGTCGTCACTGGTGCGGGGCCGATCGGCCTGATGGCCATCAACGTCGCGCGAGCCTGCGGCGCCGCCATGATCTTTGCGACTGAAGTGAATCCGCATCGCCGCGAGCTGGCGTTGGAAATGGGCGCGGACGTAGCGCTTGATCCCGCAGAAGGCAATGTCGTCGCGCGAGTCCGCGAAGCTACGGAAGGGGCTGGTGCCGACGTGCTGCTAGAAATGAGTGGGCATCCCGCTGCGATTCACCAAGGATTCGAGATGCTGCGGCAGGGCGGACGCGCCTCGTTGCTAGGAATTCCCAAGGATCCGGTGACTTTCGATTTAGTGAATGACGTAATCTTCAAAGGCGCCACCGTGCAGGGAATCTACGGACGCAAGATGTTCGAGACCTGGGTGCAGATGACCGAGCTCTTGAAGCATGATCGCCTCAATCTCGAACCGCTTTTCAAAGAGCGCGTGCCGCTCGACAAATTCGAAGAAGCCTTTTCACTGCTGGAATCCGGCCTCGCTGGTAAAATTCTGTTTTATCCTAACGGCGCAAGCAAATAACGCGCCTCGAATTCGCCGGAGGAATCATGAGCAGTGCCACACGTCCCCAACTTCAGTATCTGCACGACGCGATCGTGGACCTGAAGGCCAAGCATCTCTACTTCAACCTGAAAACTCTGGAAGGCGAGCAAAAGCCCGTCGCGACTTTCGACGGCAAGGAAGTCATCAACCTCAGCTCGAATAACTATCTGGGCCTTACCACGCATCCCAAGCTTCGCCGCGCCGCGATTGGCGCCACACGCAAATTCGGCGTCGGCTCCGGCGCTGTGCGCACCATCGCCGGGACGATGAAGATGCACATGGACCTGGAAGCGCAAATCGCGAGCTTCAAAAAAGTCGAGGCCTGTGTGGTTTTTCAGTCGGGTTTCACGGCCAACGCCGGCACCGTCTCCGCGATTCTCGGCAAGGACGATCTTGTCATTTCCGACGAATTGAATCACGCCTCCATCATTGATGGCTGCCGCCTTTCGCGCGCCACGATTAAAGTCTTCAGGCACAAGGACGCCGCCGATTGCGAGCGCGTCCTGCAAGAAACCAAGGACTGGAACGGGAAGAAGCTGCTCATCACTGACGGCGTCTTTTCCATGGACGGCGACATCGCTAATCTCCCCGCGCTGTGCGACCTGGCCGAAAAATATAATTGCATCATGATGGTGGACGACGCGCATTCCTCCGGCGTACTGGGCAGTCGCGGACGCGGCACCATTGACCACCTCGATTGCCACGGCCGCGTGGATATACAGGTGGGAACGCTAAGCAAAGCCGTTGGCTCCATCGGCGGTTACGTCTGCGGCTCTCGTGATCTGATCGATTTTCTGCACCAGCGCGCCCGGCCGTTTCTTTTTTCCACTTCGCATCCGCCGTCGGTGACGGCGACCTGTCAGGCGGCATTCGAACTGCTCGATTCCGAAGCAGGCGAGAAGCTCATCAAAAAGCTGTGGGCCAATACAAAATTCTTCAAACGCAAACTGAAGAAGCTGGGATTCGATATCGGCAACAGTGAGACGCCGATCACACCCATTATGGTGGGCGAAGCGGCCAAAGCATTTCAATTTTCGCGGGAATTATTCGCTGAAGGAGTTTTCGCCGGCGCGATCGGATTTCCCACGGTTCCCGAGGGGAAAGCACGCTTGCGCACGATTGTCACGGCTACTCACAAGCGCACTGACCTGGAACGCGCCGCGGAAATCATCGGCCGCGTGGGCAAGAAACTCGAAGTCGTCTCCTAGCGCCAGCCGCCGAACACCCGCGCTACGCGGCGACTTGGCGTGAACCTCACACCGCAACCGCAGCCGCCGCCAACTGCGGGCGCATGTTCTTGTAAATCGCCAGCGCCACCGCACCCATTCCCCATATCACCACGATAAACGAAATCCATCCGCCCAGAAAAGGCAACATCCCGAGAGCGCGCAAAATCGCCAAACCAAGCGCCAGACGTCCCAGCGCCGCTCCAGCGCCCGTGCCTTCGCCCAGAATTTTTTCTCCCAGCCAGGCGCCCACCAGCACTTGCGCGGCATAAATCGCGATCGCCCAGAACATCATCGCGGAAATGCCCACGCCTATTCCCACCACCGTGATGCACACGATGACCGCGGCAATGGGCGTCGCAATCAAGAACAGCACACCAAAACCGATCGCCGGCGCGGTCTTGCCGCACGCCTTCACCGCGTCAAAAAAGAAGCCGGGCACCAGGAACAGCAGCACCAGGCCAAACAAAAAGCTCGCGCCCCACTTCAGAATCTGGTGCACGTAGTAACGAGGCGATGAGTAGCTCGTCTCCGAGCTACGCTTGGTGATCTTCCAATCCAGCGGGCTACCCATTTTCGCACCGTTAGAAACGTCTGGAGGCTGCCGCAGCTCCGCTGTCGTCTGCCCTGCGATTTCAGCCCGCGAGCCAATCGTCAGATGTCCAGAGCGAATCCTGGCGTTGCGCCCCAGTTGGCCATTGATGTCCACATCTCCGGAAAACGCGAGCAGATCGCCCACAAGTTTGCCGTTCACTTCCAGATGGCCCGATCCTGCCGTCAAGGTCCCGTTCACTTTCGCGTTCTGGTCCAGGTTGACATCGCCGGCCCACGCCATCACATTCCGGGCCACCGTGCCATAGAGCTGCAAGTTCTCCGCCATCGCGCGCACATTTCCATCCACTGGACCATTCACACGCAATTCCTGGCTGAACGCGAGTATGTCGCCCTTGATATGCCCGTTCACCGTGACGGTGTTCGAAAATACGATTAGATCGCCTTCCACGTCGCCATCAATCCGGGTGGACGCCGCCGACACGAATAAGTCCGTGTGCACGACTTCTCCCGCGGGCAGCGAATAGTTGGGATCGCCGTGTCTCAGTTCGGCAGCTCCGGCCGAAGGAGGCAGCGCCACCATCAGAGCCAGCGCGCCCATCACCACCGCCAGCGCCGTGGTGCGACGCAGGTGACGCCGCAGCAGCCACATCACCACCAACCCCAGTGTCCCCATCGCTACAAATTCGATCAGGCTTCGCATTGCGTCCCATCCTTTCCAGAATGCACCGCTGAAAAAAAGCATGGTCAGTAGATTTCCTTGCGTAAAACCTGCTTGCGCCGCTTGCGCTTGCCACGGTTCGATAATTCCGCTCCACACCGTGTACGCCCCACCCGCGCCCAATCCCAGCGCTGAAATCCAGCCCCACGGCGCGCCACCGTGTTCCGGCGCTTGCACAAGGCGCGCGGGAACTGATTCATCGTCCGCTTCCAGCGATTCGCGCAGCCACACGCTTTCTGTTTGCAGCGCGCGCAGCAGCCCGCGGCATTCCGCGCACCCCGCCGCGTGGGTTCGAACTCCTTCGGCGTGGTCGGCATCGAGCTGCCCTTCCAGATACAGCAGACACGTCATTTCATCAAAGTGGCTCATGACTTTCCCCCGGCAGCCGCGCCATGCAATCCGCCGCCGCTTTCCGCCAGCACATCGCGCAGTTGATGACGCGCGCGCAGCAATAGCACTCCCACGAACGCGCGACGAACTCCGAGCGTGTCCGCGATTTCGTCGTAGCTCATCTCCGAGTAATAGCGCAGCACAAGCGCCATGCGCGCGCGGTCCGGCAATTTCGCCAGGCCGGCGCGAACATGTTTGCTGTCGTGATCGATTTGCAATTGTTCCAGCTGGCTCGGATCAGGATGTTCCAGCGGCAGTGTCTCGAGGTCTCCGGTCTCGAGGTCCTGACGAATCTTTCTGCGCCTCAGAGTGTCCCAGCAATGATTGCTCGCCACTTTATAAAGCCACGCGGTGAACGGCCGCGACGAATCGTACATCCCGAGTTTTTGCCGTACTTTCATAAATATTTCTGTCGTGGCGTCTTCCGCATCCTCACGCGTAGGCAAAGCCCGCCTGCAGAACCGGAAGATCGCCGGAGCATACTGGCCATACAGGTCGCCCCAGGCGTCCGAATCGCCCGCCCGGACCTGCGCTAGCAAATCCGCTAGTTCCGCGGTGCTCATCTCGCCGATGCGCTTGCGTCGCTCCATAGATGAATACGCACAATCCTACCGAAATATTTCAAAAGTGTGACAGATCAGGCGGTTACGCCGTGGCATAAAGGCCTGCCTTTTGGGAGCAATCGTGCCTGGAAGCATTTTCCCGCTCGCTGCATCGATCTGCAAAGTGCGATCGCAGAGGTTCGGCGCATTGTGCCCGCGCGTGCCATGCCTCGACCCATGCTCCTGTAACTACCTAATTCTATTACACTTACAGAAAGCAGCCTTCAATCTGGATGGCCTTAAAAGAAAAGCGGCCCGGCGGCCTCCAAGAATCCGTGGCCGCCGAGCCGCCTGTGTCCCAACAACCAAGTCGCCGATAGATCTGACGCCCGCTTCGCCGGCGTCTAGAACGTAAACTTCGCCGCCAGCTGGATTCCGCGCGGCCCCCCGCCCCCGAGGAACGGGTTGCCGATCCCAACGTCGCCGGTTGCGGTAAGTTGGTACCCACCGGACCCCGTCTCGCGATTACCGTTGGCCACCAGCCCACCTTCAGCTGGGTCAGCAACGAAAGCTGGCAGGAACGGATTTGAAAAGTTGGGGTGGTTCAAAATATTAAAAAATTCCGCGCGCAGCTGCATTCCCAGCCGCTCCGTGATTTTCGTGTCCTTATAAATCGCAAAGTCCCACTGCTTGAAACTAGGCCCGCGCAACGAGTCGCGTCCTTCGTCGCCAAAGTGCCGCGTTCCCGGCTGACAATCCTGCGCGGTCCCCGTGACGCCATTCGCTTGAGCAAACGCCGACAAGGTGCACGGTATTGCAAACGCATTGAGGTTGACGTAATTGGTGGGATTGTGCGGCTGATACACCACCGGCGCGACAATGTCCGGACGATCGAAGCCTTCGCCACTACCACTGAAATCGTCTTCAAAAAAGTAGTTCATCTGAAACGGCTGGCCATCCTGCAGTGTTACGGTGCTATTCAGCCCCCAGCCGTTCTTCAATTTCTGCCAGTCTCCGCCCATATGCGGCAAATCGTAGGCAAAAATCCATGTGAAGCGATTGCGAATATCGAAATTCGAAGGGCCGTATTCTGCGTTGGGGTTAGTGCTGTTATTCGGCTGCGAAGCATTCGGTTCGAAGTCAAAACTGTCGCTGGCAGTGTCCAGGGAGTGGGACCAGACATAGTTGATGATCGAAGTTACGCCATGCCACCCGTTCACGCGGAAGCTGGTTTGCAGCGAGTTGTAATTGGACCGCGCGTTTGCCTGCAACTGGTTAATGTATTCCGCGCCGTAGGGATTATTCGCGTAGGTCGTCGGAACCCCGTATGACGGTGTGATGCAACCGGGGCCGCCGATGAGCACCGTACCTGCAAAACAGGCGGGGTTGGCGTTGGCAGTCGCGAGGTCCGACGCGGTGATGGCCGCCTGGCTGGGCTGATTCACATCCAGATAGTGCAGTAGGCGATGTCCTTCCGCGCCGACGTACCCGACCTGCAGCATTACCTTGCTCGAAAGCTGTTGCTGGATGTTCAGGTTATAGTTCTCCATGTACGGGGTAGGAAGATTACGGTCAATCGCGAAAATGTTACCGCTTGGCGCGCCCGAGGGCGTTTGAAATACCGGTGTATTGGTGGCGATCGTGCCCACAACACCCACCGTGGAAATCGGCGCTGGCCCGGCTGGGTTATATCCAACGCCCGGACAGAATGCGCAGTTGTACGGCAACTCGCCCAGAAACACATCCTGAGAAATGGCGTCGAAAAAGAGGCCCCAACCGGCGCGGATCACCGTGCGGCCTTTGCCAAAGGGATCCCAGGCCACGCTCAAACGTGGCGCGAAGTTTTTGTAATCGGGCTGATAGACCTGGCTAAGTCCGGGTTGGCCCAACTGGGTCAACGTCACGGTCTCGGCTACCGGGTCGAACGAAGTTACGTTGGTGAACAAGTCGTTTTTCTCGCCGACGACACCGTAATAATCCCAACGCATCCCGAAATCCAGCGTTAGTCGCGAATTGAACTGGTAGGTATCCTGCACATACAAGCCGTGATTGTTTTCGTAAGTATGTCGAACCGAGTTGCCCAGGGACTGGCCCCCTTCGGTTGCATCCGGGGTTCCGGTTAAAAAATCGCCCAAACTGTCAAAATCGAGCTCGCCACGGTAATTTACGCCGAAGATCTGTTGAATCGTCGTCCGCCGGTACTCGTATCCGAATTTCAAGTCGTGCTTTCCGATCTTCCACGAAAAATTATCCAGCGCCTGCCAGTTGGAGTCCACGCGATGCCGGGGATCGGAATGGCTCGCGCCCAGCTGCGAGAAAGGGCCCACATTAATTACCGGCAACCCCTGGTTGGAAATCACGGCGCCAGTACAAGCCGCTGTGGTCGTCGCCGCGCAAAGCCCCACGCTGCTTGGCTCGAAGCTCTGGTCCTGCGGGAAAAAGCCTTCCGCGAAACGATTCCAACCAAGTCGCGCTTCGTTAACCTTGCTGGGTGAAAGCACGCTCACATAAGAGATCGAAACCAGTTGCACTCTCGTCGGCGTGTACGTGTTGAACCCCGGCAGTATACCGCCGCCCGTCAGCGCCAGTGGAAAGCTCTGTACGCTATCTCCGAAATAGTAGCGACCGGTCAGTATATTGTTTTGGTTGATGTTGTGATCCACTTTTGCGATCAGGCTGGTCAATTTATTGTACGAGGGTGCAACCACGGAAGCTGCCAACGCAGGCGACCCACAATTCGTGTTGCCTGGGAGATTCGGCAGCGGCCAGGGATCACCGTTCGGGTAATGCGCGAGAAGGGCTGAAATGACGGAATTGGAAGCGACCAGCGAGGCCGGATCCGGCACGCACGCCACGCTCACGGTCCCCACGGTCTCTCGCTGGCCTTCATAGTCCACGTAGAAGAAAGTCTTGTCTCGCAAGATGGGACCACCGAGTGCCGCGCCAAATTGATTGTTGTGGAAAGGCGCTTGGGCCGTTCCCACTGGATTGAAATAGTTTCGCGCATCCAGCGCATTGTTCCGAAAGTAGTCGAAGAAATCGCCGTGGAGTTGGTTCTGCCCGCTCTTGGTCACGATGTTGATCACCGCGCCGGCATTGCGCCCATATTCAGCCTGGTAATTCGACAGCACTTTCAATTCGCTCACGGCGTCAATCGGCAAAATCGTCGCCGGCGTGCCGAACACGCCCGCTTCATTGATCGCGGGATCGTTGCGGTAGCCATCGTTCATGTCCGTGCCGTCCAGCAGGAAGTTATTCGACCGCCCGCGCGCGCCATTCATGGAAAACGTTCCGTAGGACCCCGGAGAATCGGAAATCTGGTCAGGCGAGCCCGCGACGCCAGGCGTCAAGTAGATCAATTTCGTATAGTCGCGGCCGTTCACCGGCAAATCCTTGACGGTGTCCTGAGTGAGCGTGCCCCCTAGCGTGTCGTTCGTGGAATCCACCTGCGGCAAATCCTCGCCCGCGACGACGATCTGTTGGTTCACCTGCCCCGGTTTCAGCGTCGCGTCAATCCGCTTTTCGGACGCCACGTCTACCACCACGCCCGTGGTCACCGCCTTCTGAAATCCGCTCATCGTAACCGTGACGGTGTACGTCCCGATCTGCAGCTCCGGCACCAGGTAACTACCGTCCGTGTTCGTCTGCGTGATGCGGTCAATTCCGGTGTCCACGTTGTGGATCGTCACCGTTGCGCCTACCAGCGCCGCGCCGCTGCTGTCCGTCACCGTGCCCTGAATGGTTCCGCGAAATGTCTGCGCCCAACCTGGCGCGGCCGCCAGCATCATCAACAAAATCGCGCAGACGATCGCAACGAGTACACCCCAGCG
>JBEKHD010000039.1:0-43862 GCA_050012455.1 Candidatus Acidiferrales bacterium
GCCGCCAGCGTCCCCGTCGGGCTGCACCCCCCGCTCGTGTTCGGCAGCGGCACGCCGAAGTCCTCCGCATCCTGCCCGCTCGTTGTGAACCCGGTGAAATTCACTGCCGCCGTGCCCGTATTCATTACGGTCACACTCAACGGCGCGCTCGTCGTGCTCACCGCCTGCGGACCAAACGTCAAACTGCTCGGCGTCACACTCACCGTCGCCGCTCCGCCCGTGCCCGTGCCCGTTAGCGTAACCGTCTGCGGACTTCCCGTCGCATTATCCGTAAATGTGATCGCCCCCGTCCGCGTTCCCGTCGCCGTCGGCTTGAACGTGATCGAAAAAACGCACGATGGCGCTTCCTCCCCGATGCTCGGGCATTGCGCCAGCGTCGCTCCCGCAAAATCGCCGCTCGTCACGATGCTGCTGAAGATCAGCGGGAATTCGCCATTATTCGACACCGTCACGGTTTGCGCCGCGCTCGTCGTTCCCACCGCCTGGCTGCCAAACGTCAACGATGTCGGTGAAATCCCGATCACCGCCGCTACGCCCGTCCCGGTCAACGTCACCGTCTGCGGGCTTCCCGTCGCATTATCCGTAAACGTGATCGTTCCGTTGCGCACGCCCGTCGCCGTCGGCGTAAACGTGATGTGGAAGGTGCACGGCGTTCCTTCCACCGCGATGCCCGGGCACTGCGCCAGCGTCGCTCCCGCGAAATCACCCGTTGTCGCAATACTCGTAAACGTCACCGCCGTGCTGCCCGTGTTCGATACGGTCAGTGTCAGCGGGTTACTCGTCGTTCCCACACCCTCGTCCCCGAACAGCAACGTTGTCGGCGTGATCGTGATCGTCCCTGCGGTTGCCGTGTTGAACGTCGCCGTTACGGTCTCCGCCGCGCTCATGGTCACGGTGCAACTTGGCGGAGTCGTCTGCGGACTGGCCGGCGTGCAGTTCCCGCTGAAGCTTGTGAACGTCGAGCCCGTGTTCGCCGTCGCCGTCAGCACCACTGCGCTGTTGCCCGCGAACGTGGCCGTGCAGGTAGACGGGCAGGTGATCCCCGCCGGCGAGCTGCTGACAGTTCCGGAGCCGGTTCCGCTCGTCGTAACCGTCAGAGCCGCGGCGCCCATTCCCGAAAGAGTGACTGTCTGCATGCTTCCCGCCGTCGGCGCGTCGTCAGAGATCGTCAACGTTCCGGTGTAAGCAATAAACTGCGTCGGCATGAATCCAATTTCAACCGCGCATTGAGCGCCAACTGCCAGCGTCGCAGGCGACGCAGGGCAAGGATTCGCAGATGTGGCGAGCGAAAATCCCCCGCCAGTGATCGCTATGTCCGAAATCGCCATCGGCGCATCGCCCGAGTTGGTCAATGTCACCGGCAAAGTCGCGGTCGCATTAATCGGTTGGTTTGCAAACGCCGTGGTAGTACTGGAAAGAGCGATGTTCGGATTCAGCAAAACCTTCCGGATCCGATTGTTGAATACGTCGCCCACATACATATTCCCCTGCGCTGTCACCACCACGCCCACCGGCGTAGCGAAGCTCGCCGAAAGTGCCGGGCCGCCGTCGCCCGCAAACGCAAACGTGCCATTTCCCGCAAACGCCGTGATGATTTTGCTCGTCCCGTCCACCCGCCGAATCACGTTGTTCCCCGAATCAGAAATAAAAAAATTGCCCGCGCCATTCACCGACACTCTATCGGGAGAACGCAAAGTCGCACTCGTAGCCAACCCCCCGTCCCCCGTGTGTCCCGCAGCTCCCGTCCCCGCAATCGTAGTGATTATCCGCGGCGTGCCGGTATCAATCTTTCGGATTACATTGTTATCCGTGTCGGCCACGTACAGGTTTCCGTTCGCGTCAATGTCTAACCCGAGGGGACAATCCAAAGTCGCGTTAACCGCCGGCCCGCCGTCCCCAGACAGATTTCCTCCCGCAACGCATCCGACCGGCGCGTTCCCTGCAGGTCCGTCCCCCGCAACCGTTGTGATCGTCCCGGTCGTGTCCACCTCACGCACGCGATTGTCCTGCGCATCCACAAAATAAAGATTTCCAGCCGCATCCAACACCGCACCCCGCGCGTCGTTTAGGCTAGCGCTAAGCGCAGGCCCGCCGTCGCCGCAACTTGAAAAAGGAGCCGCGCACAAATTCCCAGATCCCACAATGGTCGAGATGTTACCCGTGGAGCCATCCACCTCGCGAATTCGATTGTCCCCATCATCCGAAACGATCAATTCCCCGCCCGGTTCCACCGTCACCGTCCGCGGCTGAAAAAGTTGAGCGCTCGCGGCAGGTCCGCCATCGCCGCACGGGAAGGCCGGTTGTGCGCACGGAATCCCGGTGCCGACCACTGCTGTAATCGTTTGGTTCGTCACCTCAAGGATTCGATCGTTTTGCGCGTCCACCAAATATAGATTGCCGCTCGAATCCAGCGCGGGATTGCGCGGGTAGTACAAGCTGGCGCTGGCCGCCGGCCCGGTGTCACCCACCTCGCCGCTCCCCACCACGGTCGTAACCGTCTTCGCAGTCGCGTTGTACATGCGAACCCGGTTACTCCAGTAGTCCGCGATCCACAAATTACCGCTAGCGGGATCAACAAACAGCCCGGCCGGATTCGTCAGTTCGATCGAAGTTGCAGCTCCGTCGCCGTTGTATCCGAATGTCCCATTGCCCACGATTGTATTAATCTGGTTCGGCGCGGTCTGATTCGTCGGAGAAAACACCTCTCGAATGACTGCACTTTCCGTGTCGGAAATATAAATGTTTCCTGCGCCATCCACCGCCACACCATCCGGCGCCCGCATCGTCGCCGAAGTTGCCGGCCCGCCGTCGCCGGTGTATCCGAAGGTGCCTGTTCCGGCCACGATCGTGATTTTGTTGGACGAGAAAGCCACTTCACAAACGATGTTGTCGTTCTCGTCGGCGATGTAGAGATTTCCACCGGTATCCAGCGCTAACCCGATCGGACCGCTCAGCGTCGTCTGGTTTGCCAAAGCGCCGTTTGTTGGAAATCCCGCGGTCTGGGGCGTACCTGCATAAGTCGAAATGATTCCAGTCGCCAAAACAACGCGCCGCACGATGCTGTTGCCAATGTCCGCAATGTAAAGGTTTCCCGAACCATCCAGCGCCACCTCTTGCGGAAAATTGAGTTCGGCGCTCGTTGCCTGTCCGCCGTCTCCTGAGTAATTGCATACTCCCGGCGTGCCCGCCACGGTGTTGATCACTCCACTCGCAGCAACGATTTCCCGGACCACGCAATTGTTCTGATCGGAAAAGTAGAAATTGCCGTTGGCGTCCACCGCCGCGCCAATCGGTTCATACAACAGCGACGCATTCGCTAGCGTTCCGTTCGGCGAGAATCCCGCTGTGTTATTCCCCGCGTAAATGGACATCGAACTGGGAGCCACCGTCCCGGGCGTCACCTTGTAGATCACGCCGTTGTCGTTCACTACATATAGATTTCCCGAGGAGTCTCGAACCATCGCTTCTGGCCCCTCGATCGGCGCAGCCGTGGGAGAAACGCTGTTGGGAGGTGCACCCCCGGCGACCGTCGAGATAGTGTTCTGTGCGCGCGCCACATTCGTAAACAGCAGCAGCACCGCTACTGAGACGACGGAAACGAAATATTGCGCAGCGCTCCTAGTGGGACGATTCACAAAAGTTCTCCTTGGCAGGCCGCCCCGCGCAACGTCAATACCAAACAGTTTTTCCCGCACTGAGCGCAAACGTACTTTGGCAGCATGTCTCGGTTGCCTGCAGACAAACCACTATTGACGGGGAAACAACGCCGAATTCTCTAACCCAACCGCCTCACCCGTCAAGCAATTGTTTTAATTGTCATTGAAAACCGCTGAGCACTTCACTATCATGCCGCACTCTGCACGCAACACCACCCAGCAGCTCGATGCCAACAGCTTCCGCTGAAACCGAGCAACCCACTCCCTCCGACGGCTCGCGCCTGCGCCAGATCGGTTTCCTTCCGCTGCTCTGTATTTTTTACGGCTACACCGCCGGTGGGCCCTTCGGCTACGAAGGCATCTTCCACGATTCCGGCCCCGGCATGGCGCTGGTCTTCCTCGCCTTCGTTCCCTTTTTCTGGAGCATCCCCATCTCGTTCGCCTCCGCCGAGCTCAACAGTCTTCTCCCTGTGCAAGGCGGCTTCTATCGCTGGAGCCGCGCGGCCTTCGGCGATTTCTGGGGCTTCCAATGCGGCTGGTGGAATTGGACTGGGACGTTTCTGCTTAACAGTCTCTACGGCGTGCTAGTGATGGACTACCTAAGCATTTATTTCCCATCGCTCACGGGATACGCGAAATGGGCGGGCGCTTGCGTAGTGTTGATCGTGCTCGCGTATCTAAACGCGCGCGGAATTCAAGTCGCAGGGTGGCTGTCGGTTGCGTTGCTGGTCGCCGTGATGATTCCGGTCACGTGGCTGTGCGCGGTTGCGCTTTTCCACATGCATTACAACCCCGTCGTGCCGTTCGTTCCGCCCGGAGCGCCGTTCGGAAGCGTCTTCGGTAAAGGCCTAGCGCTCGCCATGTGGAATTACGCCGGCTACGAGCAGCTTTCCAGCACTACCGGCGAAATGAAAAATCCGCAAAAAACTTTCGTGCGCATCCTAGCTTGGAACACGCCGATGAACGTCCTCACCTACGTTCTTCCCACCACTCTCGCGCTCGCCGTCCTCGGCAACTGGCAGGAATGGAAGACGGATTACATCGTCACCGCTTCGCGCCTCATCGGCGGCCCCGCGCTCGGCGCCGCCATGCTCATCGCCGCGATGATCGGAACGCTCTCGCTTTCCAACAGCACCATCCTCTACACCACGCGTGTGCCCGCGACGATGGCGCAAGACGGCTACCTCCCGGCATGGCTCGGAAAAATCCACGAACGTTACGGCACACCCACGCGGGCGATCGCCGCCTCAACAATTGTGTACTGCATGCTTGCGAAGTTCGATGTCGAGGATATGGTCAACATCTACATCTGGACGCGCATCGCCACCACGCTGCTGACGCTCTTCGCCGCCTGGCAAATGCGCAGAAAATTGCCCCACGCGCCGCGCAGCTTCCGCATTCCCGGCGGCAGCGCCGGCATCGCCTACATCCTGATTTTTCCGCTGGTATTGTGCGCCCTGAAAATCGCGCAAAGTGAGGATTACGTCTGGCGCTACGCCCCGCTGCTGCTGGCCTCAGGCCCGGTTGCCTATGTCGTCTTGCGTTACGCCTTCAAACTAAAACCCACCCCCGAGATATCTCCGACCACTTGACGCAGCAGCCGCACACCGCCGTCATCCTGAGCGCAGCGAAGGATCTCTCTTCGATTTCGCCGCACGAATAAACGACCTCGCAGAGAGGCCACGAGGGCGCCGACGCCCTAGACGCTACTTCGTCCCGCCAATCTTCTCCGAAACCGTCTTAGCCTGCGTAAACAACAACAAATAATCCTGGCCGCCGGATTTCGAATCCGTCCCGGACATATTGAATCCCCCGAACGGATGCGCACCCACCATCGCCCCGGTGCATTTGCGGTTCATGTACAAATTTCCGACGTGGAATTCTTCTTCGGCGCGCGCAATCTTCGCCGCATTCTGCGAATACACCGCCCCCGTCAGCCCGAACTCGCTGTCATTCGCCATCGACAGCGCCTCATCGAAATCCTTCGCCTTCGTCACCGCCAAAACCGGACCAAAAATCTCCTCCTGAAAAATCCGCGCCTTGCGATCCACGTCCGCAATCACCGTCGGCTCGATGAAATACCCATCGCCCTCCGCGCGCTTCCCTCCGGCCACCAAGCGGCCCTCTTTTTTCCCCTGGTCAATGTAACCAAGAATCGAAGTCATCGCCGCCTTGTTGATCACCGGCCCCATGTAATTTCCGGGATCCTCGATCGGTCCCACTTTGATTTTCTTCACGCGCTCCACGAGCTTCCCCAAAAACTCATCGTAAATTTTTTCTGCAACGATCGCCCGCGAACAAGCCGAACACTTCTGTCCCTGGTAACCAAACGCCGAAAGCGCCACGCCTTCCACCGCCGCGTCCACGTCCGCCTCGTCGTCCACCACGATCGCGTCCTTGCCGCCCATTTCCAACACTGTGCGCTTGATCCAAACCTGTCCCGGCTGCGTTTTCGTCGCCTGTTCCGCGATCCGCAATCCCGCTTCCTTCGATCCGGTAAAAGCAATAAACCGCGTCTTAGGATGCGTCACCAGCGCTTCGCCCGCCGTGCTGCCCGGCCCGGTGAAGAAGCTCACCACATCTCCCGGTACCCCCGACTCGTACAAAATATCAATGAAGATCGCCGCAATTGTCGGCGAATCGCTCGAGGGCTTCACCACCACCGTATTGCCGGTGACGATTGCCGCCACCGTCATCCCGCCCATAATCGCCGCCGCGAAATTCCACGGCGGAATCACGATGCCCACGCCCAGCGGAATATATTTCAAGTAATTTTTTTCGCCGCGGAATGGAGTCAATTTCTGCGGCACGCCCAGCCGCAAAGCTTCGCGCCCATAGTATTCGCAGAAATCAATCAGCTCGGCGATGTCCGCATCTGCTTCAGGCCAAGTCTTGCCGATCTCGTGGCAGAGCCAAGCGTCCAATTCGTAGCGCCGCTTGCGCAAAATATCCGCCGCGCGATACAAACAAGCCACCCGCTCTTCCACCGGCACGCGCTTCCAGCGTTCAAACGCCGCATGAGCTTTCTCCACGGCCGTGTTCGCCATCTCCACGGTCGCCTTCTGAAACACGCCAATCACCTGATCAGGATGCGACGGATTGTGAGACTTGATCTTCTCCGAGGTAGTGATCCGCTCCCCGCCAATCGTCAAAGGATACTCGCGCCCAAACATCCCTCGCACGGACGCCAGAGCCTCTTCCATAGCCTTGCGGTTTTCAGGCTTGGTAAAATCAATAAACGCCTCGTTCGCAAACTCCTCGCGCTGCAAATTCACCCCCGCCTTGGTGCTGCCGGTCGTAACCGTCGATGTCATAAAATTATGCCTCACTCCACGAATTTCATGCGCGTCGAAATCACTTCATCTTACAGCCCCACCGGATAACCGCACAAGTTCCGCGTCGCCGCGACAAATTAGCACCCGAGTCATCGAAGCGTAGACGGAAGGTGTCGAGCGGTATGAACGATCCGCACGATTTTAACTGGATCCTCGTCCGGATCGTAAACGAAGAAATAAGTCTTGTGGGGTTGTACCAACCAGAACAGAAGCGGCAAAGGAGTCAAATCGGCGCGGGTTCGAACAGCCAGAGGCGATTTGGAAAGCAAATCACAAGCCAGATAAATCGATTCTTCAACTTCGTTGGCGGCGTCGGGATTGTCCCGCGCAACGTAAGCCCATATATCGAATAAATCGTCTTCAGCCTCAGGGGTTAACTATCACCTGCTCGTGTCCGCCGATTTTCGGCAAGCCATGCACGCTTGCGCTCTTCGATGTGCGCGCGCACGTCCGAGGCATCAATCAGTTCACCACGCTGCGCCGACGCATAACCGTCGGCAATTTTCGCATTGATGTCCTCGCGATTTGCAGCCAGCCACGCTTGCTGCTCATGCAGAATAGTAACGGCGTGCTCTACGAACTCGTCCACGCTCTTGCAGGCGCCGCATTGGATATCCTGCTTGATCAGTTCCTCGATCTCAGGCCGCAGTCGGATATCCATGGCATCACTATACCCCACGGCGCCATCCCATCCCGTCCGACCAACAGTGCACAATGAACACACACAAATTCCAAACCTCTACGCCATTCCCTCTCAAGCACTTACCTCTCTCTCTGTATTTCTACGAATATCCCTAAAATCCCAATTGTGTTCGCGTGAGTTGGGGCACTACTGAGGCCCCCAAAGGACGCAACATACGCAAGCTAAGCCGCCCTCAAAGGGCCGCACTTTCCAACCAAACCTCGACTTCCCTCGCAACGAGGCACGTTAACCTCAAGTACCACCGCCTCCGCTGCGAAATCTGCCGCCACGATCTTTGCCAGCAAATCGAGGAAGCCATCCTGCAATGGCGAAGCCCCAAAGTCATCATGCACTGCTTCGGCATCAAGACCGAAACCACTATCTATCACCACGCCCATGCTTTAGGGCTCTTCGATCTTTGCAATCGAAGCCTGAGTCATGCTCTCGCCAACATCATCGAAGAAGTCGACACCGTACGCCCCACCGCCCGTGACGTGCTCCGCGCTGTTTACACGCTCGCGCACATCAACGATCACGGCCAGTGGATCCATCCCACCAGCAAATCCGAGGTCCTGGTTTCCAACAACCGCACGCTCGCGGCGTCCCCGCTCCGACAGCCGGATCCCGCCCCGGCGCCTCTCTCAACACTCGCCACTCATCACCTATCACCGCCTGAATCAATCGCTAGCGAAGCAAAATCGAAAGCCAATGCAAACCGATGAAAACAATCACCACCAACCGAAATCAATCGCTAATTTTTGTCGCCTTTTTAGCAATTACTCCCGACCGCAAAACCGGTCGGCACAAAAAACTCGAGCGCGCCTACCCTTCCCGCATTCCGGGAAAAGTAGCGCGCGCTCCAGCTTTGCCGGGTGGCACAATCGCGACCCATTCCGCGACGCTGCCTTACTTGCTTTTCGAATACAGGATGCGCAGCAGGTGGTCGCGGTGCGTGGCGTAATCCACCGTGGAGCTGTAGACATCGCCGAAAAGCGGCTGGGTTTTATGCATTGCTTCGATTTCCCCGTAGAACTTATCCATGGCCGCAGCGTTCGGAAAAACGGCGATCAGCGTGTAAGACCCGGGCGTGTCCGTGTGAATCAGATCTTCCTCGAGCGAGTACCCAGAGAGTGTCCCGTCCGCAACCGAAGCATCCAGCGACGGCTTGCGATACTTCGTTATCAAATCCCGGAATTCCTCGGCGTGTCCGGGCTTCGGCGTCCAGTCCTGCACGAGGACGTAGCCGGATTCAGTGGTGCCGCCTTTGCCGTTGTACATCGTGGACATGGTGATGGCATCGGAGTGCATGGTGTACGCGAAGTCGGCGGAAGTCGTAGCCGCGGCGCGCAGGGCCGCCAAAGTTTTCATCAAGCCCGCAACCGAGGACGAAGCAAACCAACCGATGTGCGTGGGCGCGTTCAGCCCTTCATGAACTTCCAGAACTCCATCGCCGTAGCTCAAGATCGTTCCGTCGGCAAGGAGACTGTCGAACACTTTGTGCCCGGACGCCAGGTTCTTCTCGTATGCTGGCCACTGCGCGCGCGGAACACCGAAGAAAGAAACATAGGTGTACACCACGGGCTGCTTGGGCGCCTCGGCTTGCTGCGCGCGCGCGGCCGGCGCGGCAAATGCGAACATGGAAATGAACAATACAGACAGCAAAGAAACGCAGAGCATACGCTTGATCATCATTTTTTCTCCTGTTTTGCTGATTGGGTTGGCAGAGCGATCGGAACCGAGAGCTTCGACTTAGACTTCTGTCTCGCGCATCGTATGCTCGTCTTGGTCATGAAACAACGAATTAGTACAAGAAACTGTGCCGCGAGGAGCACTATTGCGGCTGCCAAGTCCGGATTAGCGCCGATGGCCGGTGGCGAATTTACAGCAGCGCCGGGCCGATGCGTGCGTAGTATTGCGAATTGACGAAAAGCAAACTTTATCTTAATTATCATGAGCTCTGCGGCGATTTAGCTGGGGTTTGTAACGCTTCGTCCCTCATTTATAGAGGCGACGAACGGACAGCGGCCCACGCCGAGCCCGACGCGCGAGAAATTCGCCGCCGGACTGGTTCGGCCGCGCATCCGGCCTACAGACATTCCACCAGAACCGCCTGGCAAAAAAATCGAACACTCGAAAAATAAGCCGTTCCGCTGTCTTCACAGTGGAAACGACGCAACCCCGAACCGTGCCGGTCCCGCTTTCCCAAAGCAGGAACACCGACAGGCAAATTTCACTTTCATCCGGTAGTCGCCGGCCGGAATTGCGTCGGCCGCGCTACAGGACGGGTGTGAACCGACGCTGGCGCGTTTCGGAACGTAGAAACGAAAACAAAATCAAGGAGGAGCACATGGCGTACAACGTCAATAACTGGGGCTTCATCGCGACCGGGCAGAAGATCGGCGTCGGCTATGTGATTAACGGCGGAGCCGATTTCGGCGCGCAGTTTGCTCAAGGCTCGCCGGAAAATCCGGGTGGAAATCTGATCACCGATGCGCACGAGAAGATCCTGGATTCGAACGGCGCGGTGGTTTACGCATTCCAGCTTACCAACACGGGGACTGACACGTTCTTCGCGCTGGAAGGCGGCGGGCTCAGCTAGTTTGCAAAACGCAGCGTTGCAGATTGCAGGAACGAAGGACCAAGGAGGAAGAGCATGGCTAAGCTGATGGTTATCACTGACGAGAACAACAAGGTTCTCGGCGCAGTACGCAGCGGCGTGATCCGCTCTGACAATATCACGCTGCAGTTGCGGCCGCATCCCGGCAGCAAGCACCGCTACCACGAGCTGGAAGTTCCCGACGAAGCGATGGAAAGCGTCGAGGACATCAAGAGGCACGTGCTGGGCAAAGCGGTTTCCCGATAGAAAGCATTGAAACAAAACGACGCCTGGACCTCCGAGGGCGTGGTGCTGGTGAACACGGCCTCGGAGTTCCTGGGACAAGCTGTTGTGCGGGTGCTCCCGCGATTGCAGGTGAGTGCGCGTGAAAGCTTGAGCGGGATTGCGCCTTGGTGGCGCTGCAGACACGCGCACAGAACGTCAAGTCGGATTACTTGCGGCTGTTCTACTTGCGATAGATGATGCCCGCTTTCATGACAAAGGAAACTTTTTCCAGCGCAGTGATGTCCTCCAGTGGGTTGCCGGGGACCGCAACCACGTCTGCCTGAAGACCGGACTTCAGCACCCCAATTTTGTCCTGCCAGCCTAGTAGTTTTGCCCCGTTCAGCGTGCCCGCTTGAATTGCGGCGAGCGGCGACATTCCGTACTTCACCATCAACTCAAATTCCCGCGCTTGCGTGCCGTGCGGAAACGGGCCGACGTCCGAGCCCATCGCAATCGGAACGCCCGCGGCGAGTTGCCGTTTGAATTGCGCGATGTGATAGTCGAGCATGGCGCGTTCCCGCGCGGCGCCTTCGGCAGCGGCGGCGTGCTCCGCAAAATATTCGGAGATGGTGAAAGTGGGAACGGCGAATATTTGCTTTTCGCGCATGATGCGCATGGTTTCGTCGCTGAGTTGAAAGGCGTGGTCTACGGATTCAACTCCGGCGCGCGCGGCATAGAGCGTTCCCGGTTCGCCGGTCGCATGGACCGCGACGCGGTTGCCGGTGCGGGCGGCTTCACGCACTGCCGCAGTTAGTTCTTCCTCGGTGTACTGGAACGGAGTCGAAAATTTTCCGGCGGCGATCGAATCCGTGCCGGTTTCGTAAATCTTGATGAAGTCCGCGCCTTCCTTCAGTTGCTCGCGGATTACCGTGACGAGTTCTGCTGCGTTGTTCGCGTAGGTGGCGTTGGGGAGAACGTGCTGTTCGGGGTTGTAGCCAATCGCGTCCTCGTGTCCGCCGAGAATATTGATCGCGTTGCCGCTGATGCGCAGGCGCGGCCCCGGAATTTCACCACGATTGATGGCGTCGCGGACGGCGGTGTCTGCCGAGCCAGCGCCTTCGGTGCCCATATCGCGCTCGGCGGTGAAACCGGCGAGGAGGTCGGCGCGCGCGCCAAGAGTGGCCATGATGGTGCGCTGCGGGACGGACTCCTGCACGGTTTGTAGGTCTTCGGCGCCGGGATGGAGGAAGAGGTGAACGTGCGCGTCAATAAGGCCCGGGAGTAGAGTGCTGTCGCCAAGATCAATAATTTCGGCGTTCGCGGGGCGAGTGACTTTTGCGCCGACTTCCTTTATGACGTCGCCCTGGATTAGGATTTCGCCGGGGCTGGTGAAGTGCCCCGATTCTACGTCGAGCAGCCGCGCGGCGTGGAGAACGATCGGCTGCGTGCTGGACGCGGGCTTCTGTTGCGGCTGCGTTGATTGCGCGTGCAGCTCCGTACAGCAGAGCGTCGCGAGAGCAAATGCGAGCGCGAAAACGCGAATGGCGCGCGGCGTAGTCATTTCGTCGCCGCGATGATAAACCAAAACCGCCTGCGGATTTAGGATTTATAGCGGGGGTTCGGCGCGACGCTCTGGAAACCGTAGGTTTCGTAACGCCAGGAGATTTTCCCTACGCGCAGGCTGACGATGGTGAAACCTTCGGGGAAATCGAGGCGCGGGCCGTGCCACCAATTGCCGCACACGGCGCCGCAACACGCGTACTGGCAATTCTTGTAGTTCACCAGCTCATTGATGTGGAGGTGGCCCTGCAGCACGGCAAGGACGTTATGGTTGGCGAATAACGCGATCACTGCGGCGGAATTTGCGATCGAGACGGTGTCGTAGCGCGGCGCGCCGTCTGGTTTGGGGCCATAAGCGAGATAGCCGGTGATGAGTGGCACGTGCGTGACTACGATGATGGGCGCGGCCGGCGGGATGCTGGCGAGATCGTGCGCTAGCCATTGCAGCTGCGAGTCGTCAATGCGGCCTTCCCAGAGGCGATCAGGCGTGGGGAAAATGGAATCGAGGACGATGAAATGGTAGCCGCGATGATCGAAGGAATAGTAGGTGCGGGCGCCGATGCGATCTTCGAACATTTTTTTGCCGTACCCGGGATCGCTGGGCGCGGCGCCACTCTTCGTGAAAATGCCGTAGAGGTCGTGATTGCCGATCGTGTGGTGGAGCGGGGCTTGGAGAGTCGCTTCGGTGCGCTGGTAGAGATCGAAGAGCATGTCGGCACGGGTACGGCTGACATCGAGTGCGTCATAGACCATATCGCCGCCGCAGATGGCGAATTCAGGTTTGGCCGCGGCAATTTTTGCGAAGGCCATTTGGCAGCCGTGCGCGGCGTCGAGTTCCGGCTGGATGTGCGTGTCGGTGAAGAATACGAAGTCGAAGGACTCCGCGGGAGTGGCGGCGTTCGCGTTGGCATGATTCAGGAGGGGAACTCCCGGGAATGCAGCGGCGGCACCGGCGGCGGCTAGAGATTGTAGAAATTTTCTGCGCTCGAGGTTCAAATGCGTGCCCTTGTTACCTCTGAACCGGTTTCAATGTGCCGGACGCTTGTGACGCGTCGATTACCGGCGTTTAGCGGCGTCATTATTAAAGTATAACGCGCGGCTCTGGGCGCGGGACTGAAAAGTGAGACGTATTCACGAACGGCAGGCACGAATGGGAACTACGTGCGGCGATAGGTTGTGCGAAATTTTCTGACGCCTGGGTCGTAGGGGTCGATGTAATCCTCAAAGGAAACTTCTTGCAGGCCGGCGCGGGAAAATTCGGCCAGCTCGGCGCGGGTTAGGCGCCAAGGCAGGTGGCCAGGGTCTTCCTCTGGATCGCGGCCTCGGGCGAGGACCAGCAGCAGTCCTGCGGGCTTCAGAAATTCGGCGATTTTCGGGAACGCTTGCACGCGCAGGCCGGGGGGAAGCGATTGCAGCGTGTAGGACTCGAAGACGAAATCGAAATTGGCGCGCCAGTATTGGGGCGGGGCGAGCAAATCCGCGACGACGTATTCTACCGTGCTGGATGGAAAGCGTTTCTTTGTGGCGCTGATTGCCGTCGCGGAAATGTCGAAGGCAGTGGTGTGGAAGCCCCAGGCGGCGAGTTGCTCGGCGTCGTCGCCGAGACCACTGCCGATAATCAGGGCGGATTTGTTGCGCGTTTCCTGGGGATGCGATTTCCAGAAATCGAGCAGGTTGGGGTTGGGGACCAGGTCGGCCCAGGGGATTTCGCTCGCGCCGGATTCGGCTTCGCGGTAGAGAGCGTCGAACCAGCCGAGGGGATCGCCTTTGGCGTTGAATTCGGCGGCTAGTTCGCGGGCGCGGGTGCGATCGGGCATTCGTTTGCTCCTTGAGATACTTCTTGGATGTTCAGTCGCACGCGAAAGATGCCGCTACAGGGGAAGGGCGAAACATTAGCGCAAAGACGCAGCGAACGGCGAAGGATTTCGCACAGAGGACACAGAGAAAAGCGGAGAACACAGAGAAGGCGGGCGTCTAGCGGAGGTGTTTCGCGATTTCGCGAGCGGCGTTGTGGCCGGAGGCACCGGTGACGCCGTTGCCGGGGTGGGTGCCGTTACCGCAGAGGTAGAGGTGTTTTACGGGGGTGGCGTAGCGAGCCCAGCCCAGGAGGGGGCGCATGGTGAAAATTTGGTCCAGGGCTAGTTCGCCGTGGAAGGGGTGGCCGCCGGTCAGGCCGTAGGTGGATTCAAGATCTTGAGGCGTTAGAGTTTGGACCGCGAGAATTTTCGCCAGGAGATCGGGAGCGTATTGCGCGAGAGTTTTGATTACGGTGTCGCGCAGGGCATCGCGTTGCTGAGCCCAGTCGCCGGATTTTAGTTTGTAGGGCGCGAACTGCATGTAGATGGACATGACGTGTTTGCCGGCGGGCGCGAGCGAATTATCCAGAATTGAGGGAATGGAAATATCAAGATATGGGGAGCGAGAAAATTCGCCGTATTTGGAGTCGTCGAAGGCGTGCTCGAGATAGTCAATTCCTGGGCCGATGTGGATGCGTCCGGCGAGCGCGGCATTGCCGTCGGAAGAATGTTTGAGCGCAGTGAATGTTGGCAGGGCGTCGAGCGCGACGTTTATTTTGGCGGCGACGCCATTGCTGCGGAAATTGAGCATTTTCACGACGAAGCTGGGCGGTAGATGCACGGGATCGAGCAGGCCGAGCAGTGTGCGTCGCGGGTCCGCACCGGAAACTACGGCTTTAGCCGCGATTTCTTCGCCGTTTACGAGCGCGACTCCAGTCACGGTGCCGTGCTTCACCAGAATTTGCGCGACTTCCGCGCCGGTCCGGATTTCAGCGCCTGCCTCTTTCGCGGCGGCAGCCATAGCGGCGGTGAGCGCGCCCATGCCGCCGCGCGGGTAAGCGGAGTTCCCTACTGGATGTGGGTCGGCTGCGGCGCGCAGCAACAGCAAGGCGGTGGAACCCGCGGACCACGGGCCGAGTGAGGCGCCGAAAATTCCGCGCGCGGCTACTACGGCGCGGAGCAGGTCAGTTTCGAAAAATTCGCCGACAAAATCTGCGACGGCCATGGGGCCCCAGCGGATCAGCTGCATCATCTCTTTCTTGCCAAGGCCACGGACTTTACGTCCGATTTTCAGGAGCTTCCAAAGGTCTTCGTTCGAGGGCTTTTCGATGACCGGCGGAGTGAGATCGAGCAGTTCGCCGGCGATGGCAGCGGCGCGAGCGATTTCCTTGGAAAGCTCGAAATATTTTGCGCCATCTTTTTTCGAAAAATTATCGATCTGGCGTGCGGACGCCGACGGGTCGGTGTGCAGCACGAGCGCGCGGCCATCGGGTGAGGGCGCGAACACGCGAACGGGTGATTCGAGTTTTTCCAAGCCGTGGCGCGCGAGTTGCATGTCTTTCACGATTTCGGCGAGCGGTGGTCCGCCGGCGTGCGCGACGCTGGAGCACTTGAAGCCGGGATGAAATTCTTCGGTAACGGCGGCGCCGCCGACGATCGCGCGGCGTTCGAGGATGAGCGGCTTGTGGCCTTTTTTTGCGAGATAGAAGGCTGTGACGAGAGCGTTGTGCCCGCCGCCGAGGATGATGATGTCGCGTTGCGCGGCCACGCTCAGCTTCTCCCTGTGTCTTTTAGAATTTCCAGAGCGGCCAAGCGCCCGGGCGCACCCATGATGCCGCCGCCGGGATGCGTGGCTGAACCGCACATGTACAATTTTTTAATGGGAGTGCGGTAACGCGCCCAGCCTGCGGCGGGACGCAGGAAGAACAGTTGTTCGAGCGAAAGTTCGCCTTGAAAGATGTTGCCTTCGGTCAGGCCGGTCTGGCGTTCGATATCGAGCGGAGTGATGAATTGCTTTCCGATGATTAGATTTTTAAGGTTGGGCGCGAATTGCGAAATTGTGTCTATTACAGTGTTGCCGAAGGCATCGCGCTGCTCGTCCCACGTGCCGGATGACAATTTATAGGGCGCGTATTGCACGAAGCAGGAAAGGATGTGTTTTCCCGGCGGCGCGACGGAGGGATCGGTGAGCGACGGAATGACCATATCAATGTAGGGGCGGCGAGAAAATTCGCCGTACTTGGCCTGGTCGTAGGCGCGCTCCATGTATTCCATGGAAGGCGAAATGGAAATCGCGCCGCGGAGATGATTGCCGGGGCCGGGGAGGCAGGTGAAATCCGGGAGGCCGTCGAGAGCCAGATTCACTTTTCCCGATGAGCCGCGATATTTGTAGCGGCGCACGTCTTCCAGGAAATCGCCGGGAAGTTCGCGGGCTTCGATGAATTTGAGGAAAGTGAGATTGGGATCGACGCTCGAAGAGACGATATCGGCTTGAATTTCTTCGCCACCTTCGAGGACCACTCCCTGCGCTACGCCGTTTTTTATGAGAATTTTCGAGACTGCTACTTCTTTGCGGATTTCGACGCCGGCTTCCAGGGCCGCGCCGGCGATGGCATTGGAAATGGCGCCGGTGCCGCCGCGGCTGAAGCCCCAGGAGCGGAAGGCGCCGTCGATTTCACCCATGTAATGGTGCAGCAAAACGTAGGCGGTGCCGGGCGAACGGATGCCGAGGAACGTGCCGATGATTCCGGAGGCGGACATGGTGGCTTTGAGCACGTCGGTCTCAAACCACTGATCGAGAAAATCGGCGGCGCTCATGGTCATGAGCTGGACGAGATTGTATTTGTCCTCGGCGTCGAGATTCTGGAAACGCTTGCCGAGGAAGGCGAGCTTTTTCAGGTCGCGCGGATCGAAAGACGTGGGATCCGGAGGAATCATACCGAGAATCGGTTTTACGAAGCGGCACATGGCGACCATGGACTTGCCGAATTCTTCGTAGGCTTCGGCGTCAAGTTTGGAGTGGCGCTCGAGTTCGCGGCGCGTTTTGCCGTGATCGTTCTGGCGCCAGAGATAATCGCCGTTGGGCATGGGGGTCATGGTGCCGTCGAGCGGGAGAATTTCCAGGCCGTGGCGCGGGAGATCGAGGTCGCGAATGATCTCTGGTCGAAGCAGCGAGACGACGTAAGAAAAGACGGAGAATTTAAATCCTGGGACGATTTCTTCGGTGACTGCGGCGCCGCCCAGAACATAACGCTTCTCGAGGACCAAAACTTTTTTCCCTGCTTTGGCGAGGTATGCCGCGTTCACGAGGCCGTTGTGGCCGCCGCCAATTACGATGACGTCGTATCTGTTTGCCATGGATTATGCGGGTGATTCAGCCGTTCGAAGGATGAACACCGGAGCCGAAGCATTTTACAGGCGTGGGAGCGGAGTCACAAGGGAGAACGGTGGGGGTGATTGACTGCGAGTCAGGGAGAGTGTGGCGAGTGATGAGTAGTGATTAGTGCGGCGCGGCCGGCGTTTGCCGCGCGCTGCGTGAGTGGTGCGACGGCGGGCACGGCATGCCGTGCCCCTACCAACTACTTCGCGGCTTGCGGGGTGATGGATGCGGGCACTATAATCTCGGGCTGCGTGTTGCGGATTTTTCTTGTGGATAGGAGTGACTGTGCCGATTGGAACTGCGGTTCACGATAGAACTTTGAAATTGTGCGAGAGCATGAATTATCGCGAGTGGTCGGGATACTACGCGGTGAGCGTGTACGAGATGCATCACGACCACGAGTACAACGCGATTCGCAATGCGTGCGCGTTGATTGATGTGACGCCGCTGTACAAGTACCGGATCGAGGGCAAGGACGCGACGAAATTCGTGAACCGGGTGATCACGCGGGACATTAACAAGGTGGCGGTTGGACAGGTGATTTATTGCTGCTGGTGCGACGAACAGGGCAAAGTGATTGACGACGGGACGATTTCGCGGCTGGGCGAGAATTCGTATCGCTGGACGGCGGCGGATCCGAGCATTCGCTGGTTTCATCAGAATGCACTGGGCCTGGACGTCCAGATCGAAGATATTTCGGACAAGGTGGCGGCGCTGGCGCTGCAGGGACCGACTTCGGGACGATTGCTGAAGCAAGTGGCGGAAGCGGATATTGCGAATCTGAAATATTTTCGATTTACGCGCGGGAAGATTGGCGGAGTGGAAGTGGATATTTCGCGCACGGGATACACGGGCGACCTGGGCTATGAACTATGGATGGCGTGGAAGGATGCGCCGCGCGTGTGGGACGCATTGATGGAAAATGGGCGGCCGTTCGATTTGCATCCGGCGGGAATTATTGCCTTGGATGTGGCACGCATCGAGGCCGGATTGATCATGCTGGAGGTGGATTACACCAGCAGCAAGCGGGCATTAATTGAAGCGCAGAAATATTCGCCTTACGAGCTGGGGCTGGGGAAAATGGTGGATTTGAAGAAGGAATATTTTATCGGGCGCGAGGCGTTGGCGGCGGAGCATCATCATGGGCCGAAGCGGCTGTTGATGGGATTGGATGTGCGTTGGGAGGATGTGGAACGGCTTTACGACGCGGTGGGATTGGGGCCGCAGGTGCAGAGCACCGCTTCGCGCGCGCATGTGCCGGTGTACCGCGGGGGATTGCAGGTGGGCAAGGCGACTTCGACGACGTGGTCGCCGACGTTGAAGAAAATGATTGCGCTGGGGAGTTTGAATCGCGAGCACGCGGCGGCTGGAACGGAATTGCAGATGGAACTTACGGTGGAAGCGGTGCGTCATAAGGTGCGTGCGACGGTGAGGGACTTGCCATTTTTTAATCCGCCTCGAAAGACGGCCACGCCGGTAACGTGAAAATTCGCCTTGGGGGAAATCATTGAAAGTTGAGTTTGCGGCGAGTGCCGGCACTGAGCCGGGACATTGTCGTGGTTCTGTGGGCGATTTGAAGACGAATTTACCGCGCTTTTTCCTGCCTCTATTTTTTCTGATTGCGAGCGTGACGACTGTGAATGCACAAGATGCGAAGGCGAAGTGTCCGCCGGCGGCGCGGATTGAGGATGTGGCGGAAACGATCCATGGGACGGTGGTGCACGATCCTTATCGTTGGCTGGAGGAGCAGGACAGCGCGGAGACGCGCGCGTGGATTGACGCGGAAAATGCCTGCACGCAAGCGGCGCTGGGCAAGCAGCCGGACCAGGAAGCGATCGCCAAGCGGTTGGGAGAATTGATCAAGGTGGATACGATTCGGCTGCCGATCGAGCGCGGCGGACGATATTTTTACGCGAGGCGCGCGGCAAACCAGGACTTGTTCGTCCTTTATATGCGACGCGGAGTGAAGGGCGAGGAGGAAGTGCTGGTCGATCCGGCGAAGTTGAGCGCGGATCACACCACCAGCGTGAATTTCGAAGGGGTTTCGGACGACGGGAAACTTCTGGCATACGGAGTGCGCAAGGGCGGCGAGGACGAGGTTTCGCTGCATTTTCTGGACACTGATACGGTGAAAGAGCGCAAGGACGTGCTGCCGAGGGCGCGCTACATTTCCAGTCCTACGTTCAGGAAAGATAAGAGCGGATTTTATTATTCGAAACTGGTGGAGGAAGGGCCGCGGGCTTATTTTCACGCGATGGGAACGGACCCGGCGCAGGACACCAAGGTGTTTGGCGATGGTTATACGCCAGACAAGATTTTGGCGGTGGATTTATCCGAGGACCAGCGGTATTTGCTGTTTACGGTGTTCTACGGGTCGGCTTGCGATCGGTCGGAAGTTTATTTTCAGGATTTGAAGATTGCGGGACCGATTACGCCGGTGGTGAACACGCTGGACGGATGTTTTCAGGGAGCGATCGCGAACGACACTTTGTATCTGCAGACGAATTGGAAGGCGCCGAAGTGGCGGATGGTGACGGTGCCGCTGCGGACTCCCTCGCAGGAGCATTGGAAGGAAATTATTCCCGAGGGCGAATCGCGGATGGAGGAGTTCCGCCTGGCGGGTGGGAAAATCGTGGCGCAGTATTCGCACAACGCCGCTTCGGAGCTGAAAATATTTGACGCGGATGGGAAGGCGGCGGGCGGGGTTGCGTTGCCGCAGCTGGGAACCGTGGCGGGGATCACGGCGCGATGGAAATCGAGCGAGGTGTTCTTTTCATTCCAATCGTTCGCGATACCGGCGACGGTGTATCGCTACGATTTGGGCGCGCGCGGGCCGGAGGTGTGGGCGAAACCGGCGGTGCCGATTGACGCGAGCGCCTTCGAAGTGAAGCAGGTGTGGTACGAATCGAAAGACAAGACGCGCGTGCCGATGTTCTTATTTTACAAGAAGGGATTGCAGCTGGATGGCGCGAATCCCGCATTGATGACGGCTTACGGCGGGTTTGACGTGAGCCAGACGCCGCAATTTCGCGATGATGCGGTGGTGTGGGTGGAGCATGGGGGCGTGTTCGCGCTGCCGAGTTTGCGCGGCGGCGGTGAGTTCGGCGAGGACTGGCATCGCGCGGGAATGCTGGAGAAAAAGCAGAACGTATTCGATGATTTTTTCGCGGCGGCGGAGTGGTTGATCGCGAATAACTACACGCGCGCGGATAAACTGGCGATTACCGGGCGCAGCAATGGCGGGTTGTTGATGGGCGCGGCGATGACGCAGCGGCCCGATCTGTTTGGCGCGATTGTGTGCGGATATCCGCTGCTGGACATGGTGCGTTATCAGAATTTTTTAGTGGCGAAGTATTGGGTGCCGGAGTACGGATCGTCGGAGGATGCGGAGCAGTTCCCCGCTCTTTTTGCTTATTCGCCTTATCACCATGTGGTGGCGGGGACGAAATTTCCGGCGATTTTATTTTTGACGGGGGATAGCGATACGCGGGTGGCTCCTTTGCACGCGCGGAAGATGACGGCGGCGGTGCAGGCGGCGCAGGGCGGGGATAAGCCAATTTTGCTTTTGTACGATACGAAGTTGGGGCATAGCGAGGGGCGTCCCGTGAGCAAGATTATTGAAGAGGATACGCAGGTTTTGGGATTTTTGATGTGGCAGGTGGGAGTGAAAGGATTCTAGAGTGGCGAGTATTTGCACTTGGAGCAAGCCGTGTTGTTGACGTCTTGGCAAGCTGGAGCGCAGCAAGCAGCGCCCCCACCGTGGCTGCGCGTGAAAGCTCGCGGCCGGGGGAGAGCCGGCGAGGCAAGCCTCGCCTAGGGCGTTTGGTGCTAGGCATTTGGGCTCGGCGAAAGCGGCGGCAAGCCGCCGCACTCCATATTGGGCTAGGCTTGTTAAGGTGGCGACCCGATGCAAGGAGCCGGCGATTTCTTGGTTTTGCTGATTTGAAATTTTGGAGGCATGGATGCGAGGGATGATGCGGACGGTTGCGATAGGACGGGCATTCGCCGTGGTGGCCAAGGTGCCCGCCGTGTTGTGTGGAGTGGTGGCGTTGGTACTTGCGTGCGGGTACGTGCAAGTGGCTGTGGCGCAGACCGCGGCGGCGCCGATACGGTTGCGGGTGGATGCTTCGCAGGCGCCGCAGAAGATTTTGCATGTGCATATGGAGATTCCGGTGTCGGGCGGGCCGGTGACTTTGTATTACCCGGAATGGATTCCGGGGGAGCACATGCCGGACGGGCCAATTATTCAGGTGGCGGGGATGAAATTCAGCGGCGGCGGGAAGACGATTGCTTGGAGGCGGGACCTCGTCGAAATGTTTTCGATTCATGTGGATGTGCCGGCGGGAGTGAGCGTGCTCGAGGCGGATTTCGATTTTCTGCTGTCGGGACCGGCAGCTGGGTTTTCGGCTGGGGCTTCGGCGACGGCGTCGCTCGACGTATTGAGCTGGAACCAGGTGCTGATGTATCCGAAGGGCCTTCCTGCGAAGGATATTATTTTTGCGCCGAGCCTGCGGTTGCCCACTGATTGGAAATTCGGGACGGCGCTGCCGATTGCGAAGCAGGATGGCGCGACGATCGAATTCGCGCCGGTGGAGCTGACGACTTTGGTGGATTCGCCGGTGCTTGCGGGACGCTACTACCGGGCGATTCAACTGACGCTGGGTCAAACACCATCGCATGAGATTGACATCGCGGCGGACAGTGCGGCGGCGCTGGCGATGACGCCGGAAACGCAACTGCAACTACACAACCTGGTGACGGAGGCTTACGCGCTTTTTGGGGCGCGGCATTATCGTGATTACCATTTTCTGCTTACCCTGAGCGACGACGTGGCGCATTTCGGTCTGGAGCATCACGAATCCAGCGATGACCGTACGGCGGAGCGCAGTTTAATTGACGACGCCGAGCGCATCGAATTCGCGACGTTGTTGCCGCACGAATATGTGCATTCCTGGAACGGCAAATACCGCCGTCCGGCGGGTCTGGCCACGCCGGACTATCAGCAGCCGATGAAGGACGATCTGCTGTGGGTGTACGAGGGCTTAACGGAATATTTGGGAGAAGTGCTGACGGCGCGCAGCGGATTGCAGACGCCGGAACAGTGGCGGGAAGACTTTGCCGGGTTGGCGGCGCAGTACGAGCACCGGCCCGGGCGCGACTGGCGTCCTTTGCAGGATACGGCGGACGCGGCGCCGTTTCTTTACGACGCGACGAATGATTGGTCCAACTGGCGGAGAGGCACGGATTTCTACGAAGAGGGCGAATTCTTGTGGATGGACGTGGACGAAACTTTGCGGACGATTACGAAGGATAAGAAATCGATCGAGGATTTTTGCCGGGTGTTTCACGGTGAGGCGAGCGGGCAGCCGGAGCTGAAGACGTACACATTCGAAGATGTGGTGGCGACGTTGAACAGCGTCGCGCCGTATGATTGGGCCGGCTTTTTGCGCGCGCGGCTGGATGGCGTGGCGACGAAAACTCCGAACGAGGCGGTGGAAAAGAGCGGGTGGAAGCTGGTGTACAACGAACAGCCCAATGAAGTGGTCGCGATCGAAGAGGAACTGGCGCGGCGCGCGGATTTTTTGCTAACTGCGGGATTTTCGGTTTCGGATGAGGGCATGGTGGGCGACGTGATTCATGGAGGGCCGGCTTACAACGCGGGGATTGGTCCGGGGATGAAAATTGTGGCGGTGAATGGGGCGCAGTTTTCGCCGGAGGCGATGCGCGGTGCAATTGACGCGGCGAAAACGGCGACGGAGCCGATACAATTGATTGTGGCCAATGGGGCGCAGTTCCGGACTTTTTCCCTGGATTACCACGGAGGCTTGCGGTATCCGCATATTGTGAGGGATGAGAGCAAGCCGGATTATTTGGGGGAGATTACGCGTGGGTTGACGCGAGGTGCGTCGGACACGTCTGGCGCGGCGAATTGATGGCACGGAGTTGCTGAGATGAAATTTCATCCGATTGCGATTGTGGGGATTTTGCTGATGGCAGGGGGGGTTGCGGCATTGATCCATCCGCAGATGGCGATGCCGGCGAAGAAACAGGAAATACAGGTGGGCGAGGGGAAGGCGATTATTGAGACGCGGAGGATTGTGACTTTTCCGCGGCCGTTTAGTGTGTTGTTGATTCTGGCGGGGGCCGGGCAGGCGTTTCTTACTTGCAAGGTGCGGCATCGTATTTGAAGTGTGCGGTGTGGTTGGAAAGTCAAAATCACCACTGACGAACGCAGATGAACACTGATAAAAGCATTGATAAACCCTACCTGAGGTAAATCCAACAGCAACAACTACCGCGAAAAATTACCGCAGAGGCGCAGAGAAGGGCCACGGCTGCCCGGTCCCCGAATGCGGGACCGGCCGCTACAAACTCAAAGACGACGGCAAGGGCAATTCAAAAGCAAAGAGCCGGCGAGACGCCGGCGCTACGAAGGCAACGGCAACTTCCACGATTCCCGCCTGAAGAAAGCCAGCACAAATTCAGCAGCGAAAAATGCATCACGCGCGACGAGCTAGTAGCTGGCGTGGTCGTCTGGGTCGCTGGGGCGGATTTTTCCGGCGAATCTTGTGTAGGTGAAAGTTGTGTAGATTGCGACGAGCGTCATACCGATTAGCCACCACACCAGGCCGATTTTCAGGCCGTAATCGGCGGCTTTGGCATTGGCCACGGTGAGATTGTTCGCGAGTCCTGTTGTAGCTGGGAGAACGTTGGGATAGAGAGTGAAGGTTACGCTGGTCAACATGCCGACGATATAGGCGCAGGATGCGGCGAAGGCCGCGGCTTCCTGGCCGGTGCGCAGAAATAATTTCACGGCTAGCAGACCGGCGATGGCCAGCATGGGAAAAATGAAACCGAAGGGATGCACGCGGAAGCTGAGCAGGCCGAACGGCATCAGACGAAAGCTGGTGAACGTAACGATGATGGTGAGGGCCGCGACGAGCCACCACAGGAGCGAAGCGGCGGCGTGAGCGCGATCGCGCAGATCGTCGGTGGTTCGCCAGGTTAGCCAGGCGGCGCCGTGAAGCGCCAGGACGGCCAGCGCGGTGACGCCAATCAGGGTCGTGTACCAATCGAGAATTCCGGTTTGGCCGGTGGGCTGAAAGTTAGTCCACAGAGGTTCGAAGAAATTTCCGGCGGCGTTGAGCGGAACGCCGCGAGCTACATTGCCTAGGGCAGCGCCGAAAAATATTGCCAGCAGGATGCTGGCGAGGGAAAAAACCGCATCCCAGAACACGGACCAGATGTGTCCGCCTACGTGGCTGCGAAATTCGAGGGATACGCCGCGGAGAATCAGGAGCCAGAGAACCATCATCAGCGGAAGATAAAATCCGCTAAAGCTGGCGGCGTAGAGCGCGGGAAATGCGAAGTAGAGCGTGCCGCCCGCGGCCAGAAGCCAGACTTCGTTGGCGTCCCAGACCGGGCCGATGGAGCGGATGAGGACGCGGCGCTCGTCGTCAGTGCGCGCGAGATAGAGATGCAAGATGCCGACACCGATGTCGAAGCCGTCGAGGACGACGTAGCCGGCGATCATTATGGCGACCAGGCAAAACCAGATTGTGCCCATCTGCGTCCTTTCCTAATCTGCAGCGGCTGCGGTTGCCGTCGCGAGTGCAGCGCTTGAATTGTCTGGGCCGGGGCCGTGTTCAATTTCGCGATAGACCAGGAACAAGAAGAGCATTCCTAGAATTGTGTACATTCCGAGAAAACCTAAGAGCGTGAACCAGGCGCTGCCGGCGGAGACGAGCGGCGAGACTCCGGCGCGCGTGCGCATCATCCCGTAGATTAACCAGGGTTGGCGGCCGACTTCGGCGGTGATCCAGCCGGCGGTATTGGCGATGAACGGGAGCGGGAGCGAGAGCATCAGCGCCCAGAGGAGAATGGGCGATTGGAAAAGCTTGCCGCGAAAAAGCTGCAGCGCAGCTAGCGCCAGAATGGCGATGAAGATGGTGCCCAGTCCGACCATTATGTGATAACTGAAGTAGAGAAGCGCGATATTGTCAGGCCATTCGGATTGCGGGAATTGGTCGAGGCCTTGCACCGTCGCGGTCCATTTCTGGTACGTAAGGAAGCTGAGCGCGCTCGGGATGGTGAGGGGATTGTCGAGCCGTTGTTTGGGGACGTCAGGCTGGCCGAGAATGGCGATGGGCGCGCCGGCTTGCGTTTGGAACAGGCCTTCCATGGCGGCGAGGGTGGGACGCTGATACTGCGCCATCATTTTTCCCTGGCCGTCGCCGGTGGGGAAAAGCTGCAGGCACGCGGCGATGATGCCGACGGTGACGCCGACGCGGACGAAGATTCTACCGAACGCATCGTGCTGCTTCGAGAGAATGTAGTAGGCGCCGACGGCGGCCATGGTGAAGCAGCCGGTCTGCACCGCGCCGAGCATGGTGTGCGCGTATTGCCAGAGCCCCCAGGGATTCAGGAGCAGCGCCCAAAAGCTGTTTAATTCGTAGGAGCCGTTCGCAGCGAGGTGGTAACCCACGGGGTGTTGCATCCATGCGTCGGTGAGGACGATTAAGTAGCCAGAGAGCCAGGAGCCGAGGAACATCATCATGGAGGAAACCCAGTGGAGGCGCGGGCCTAGGCGCTTTTCACCGAACAAGAAAAGGCCGAGGAAAGAGGATTCGAGGAAGAAGGAAAACACGCCTTCCATGGCGAGGGTTTGGCCGATTACTCCGCCGGCGGATTTCGAGAATTGCGACCAGTTCGTGCCAAACTGAAATTCCATGGGGATGCCGGTGACTACGCCGAGGGCGAAGCTGATGCCGAAAATCTTGGCCCAGAAGCGGGCGGAGTCGTTCCAGATTTCGTTGCCGGTGCGCAGAGCGAGGGATTTGAGGATGAAGATGAGGAGGGCGAGGCCCATGGTGAGTTGCGGAAAGATGTAGTGGAAGGTAACGGTGAAGGCGAAGTGGAGACGGTGGATGGTTAGTGCGTCTTCCATGGTGCCTCTTTTCGGGCGCGAGATGCATCGCGCGGAAGAGTGTCAGTAGCGAACGTTGCGCGGGAGCTTCAGCGGCTAAAGCCGCTCCGCAAGAGTGATGTTTACGTCGTGGCTGAAGCCCACGACCCACAAAGACGTCGGCCGGATAAGAGTACTCCCTTGGAAAAGAAAAACGAAAGTGTGATGATCACACGTTTTGGAGATGACGGCGACAATTATAAGGCGGCGGGAGGCAGCATGGGGCGGGGAGCGCGAGTTGTGCGGGCGGCGATCGTGGGGCTGCTAGTTGTCGTGGTGGCTGCTGCGGTTGCAGAGGGGCAGGCTGCGGAGAAGCGCGCGATTAATTTTAAGGATTTGATTTCGTTGCATCGGCTGAGCCAGCCGCAATTTTCGCCGGATGGGAAATGGATCGCTTATGGCGTGGCGACGCCTGATCTGGAGGCGAATCACTTGGTACGCGATATTTGGGTGGTGCCGGCCGCGGGTGGCGGAGAAGCGCGCCAGTTGACGCGCGGAGGCAGCGACACGCGGGCGCGGTGGTCGCCGGACGGAAGGAAGCTGGCGTTTATTTCGGGGCGGTCGGGGACACCGCAAATTTATTGGATCGCGCTGGAGGGCGGCGAGGCGACGCGGCTGACTTCGCTTTCAACGGGCGCGGATAATGAGCTGTGGTCGCCGGACGGGAAGACGTTGGCGTTCGTTTCCTCGGTGTATCCGGATTGCCGCGACGACGCTTGCAACGCGGCGCGCGACGCAGAGAAAGAAAAAACCAAAGTGAAGGCGCGGATTTACGAAAAACTTTTGTACCGGCATTGGACGGAGTGGTGGGACGGCAAGCGCAGTCATCTATTTGTGGCCGGAGTGGACGGCACGAGCGTGCCGCGGGATTTGACCGCGGGCGCGAACTACGATGTGCCGCCTTTTAACGAGGGGGCGCCGGAGGCAATTGCGTTTTCTGCCGACGGCCGCGAACTGTGCTTCACTGCGAATACGGATAAGGACGAGGCGCTCAGCACGAACGGAGATCTTTTTACGGTGGACGTTGCGGGCGGTGGCGAGCCGAAGCGGATCACGACGAATCCGGGGAACGATTGGGGTCCGGCTTATTCGCCGGACGGGAAATGGATTGCTTATCGCGCGCAATTTCTTGCGGGATACGAGGCGGATCGTTGGCGATTGATGTTGTACGACCGGTCCAGCGGGAAAATTATCAACCGGACGGAGGATTTCGATCGTAGCGTGGAATCGTACGCCTGGACGCCAGACAGCGCGCGAATTTATTTCTCGGCTGAGGATAAGGCGGAAATGCCGTTGTACGCGATTGCGGCGGCGGGGGGAAGCGCGCCGAAAGTGCTGGGGGATGGATACAACGCAGATTTCGATTTGAGTCGCGACGGGCGGACATTGGCGATGGCGCGGACGAATCTGACGATGCCCGCGGAAATTTTTACCGCGGATGCCGGGGGCGGGAATTTGCGGCAGGTGACGCATCAGAATGGCGCGTTGCTGGCGCAGTTGGAGTTACCGGCGGCGGAGCCGTTTTGGTTTGAAGGCGCGGAACAGGCGCAGGTGGAAGGCTTTTTGATTCGGCCGCCGCATTTTGACGCGACGAAAAAATATCCGACGCTCTTTTTGATTCACGGCGGGCCGCAGGGGGCTTGGATGGACGCTTGGGGTTATCGCTGGAACCAGCAGGTGATGGCCGCGCCGGGATATGTGGTAGTGATGGTCAATCCGCGCGGATCAACCGGTTACGGGCAGAAATTTACGGCGGAGATCAGTCGCGACTGGGGCGGAAAAGTTTACGACGATTTGATGAAGGGGCTGGACGCGGCGATCGCGAAGTATCCGTTTATTGATGGGACGCGGGTGGGCGCGGCGGGAGGATCCTACGGCGGATACATGATTGATTGGATCGCGACGCACACGGATCGGTTCAAATGTCTGATCAGCCACGCGGGGCCATACGATTTGACGAGCGAGTACGGAGCAACGGAGGAATTGTGGTTCGCGGATTGGGAATTTGGCGGGCCGCCGTGGTCGAAGCCGGAGTTGTACCGGAAGTGGGCACCCAGCGAATATGCGGCAGCATTGGGGAAGTATAAGACGCCGACTTTGGTGGTGGGGGGAGAACTGGATTTTCGCGTGCCTTACAATCAGGATTTGGAATTTTTTACAGCGTTACAGGTGCAGGGAGTGCCTTCGAAGTTGGTGATTTTCCCGGACGAGGGACATTGGGTCTTGAAACCGCAGAATAGCGAGTTATGGTATGGGACGTTTTTGGATTGGCTGGGGAGATATTTGCACTAAAGCCGCGCGGAAAAAGAAAGAGGCGGATGTTCAGTCCGCCCCCTTTCATTTTGTAGCCGCAGCGGATTACTGAAACGCCACGCCTTTGGTCTTGCCGGCGAAATCTACCTCTACGACGCGGTCCGCGCTGAAGACGACTTCTGTCTCGCGCGGCTTTTGGGCGAGTTGAACCCATTCACACGGAACGGATGCGACGGTCTTACCGTTGTCGGCTCGGACGATGCTGATTTGATTCTCGCCGTCAGTTGCCTTGAGGTTGTATGACCCGGGTTCCAGCTGCTGAGCGCCGATGGTGACGGGATGATCGATCACGAGTTGAGCCGAATTGGTGCGCGCCCAGATCGGCAGCGAGAGAGCTAGAGCAGCTACCACTGTAAGGCTGGCTTTCGTACGAAGGTCCATTTCTTCTCCATTCAAAAGTGCAATTTGCCGCGGAGGTTTCGGGCAGGATAACCTCGAGACTCCTGCGGGCGAAAGCGCTACAGTAAAGAACTATTGCAGCGCCCTCAATTGAAAGATGCTCTAGTTCCAAAGGCGGTTTCGTTTTTGTGCGAGCCTAAGTGTTTGACTCCGTGACACTTCCGTCGCAGCGGGAATAGGGTTGATGTATGGTTATCGTGATTTGCGCTCGGCAGTAGTTGCGCGGATTGACGGGCACGTTCGTGAGTGACATGGTGGCTTCCACACCTTGGGGGTCTTCATGCGGACATTGGGGCGGGTCTTTTTCCCTGCGTTGGCGGGGTATTGGCGATTCTTGTCTTGGCACCGCGGAATTGCGCGCAATCTCTCAACGTTACAAGCGTTCCTGCCGGGGCGAATGTCGAAATTGAAGGGGCGCTAGTAGGAACCACTCCTTTCCACACGGATTATCCTGGCGGTTATTTTCACAAGACGCATACAGTTTTTGGGGCGCGGCTGGAACATGCGATGACTTTGCGCGTGTCGAAGGACGGCTACGCTTGGCAGCAGATCACGATTACGGATGGACCATTCGAGTGGCTTACCGTGAACGGAAAGCGGCGCGGAAATTATTTTGTGCTGAAGTCGGATCATTTTGACATGACGCTGACGGCGAGAGCGGAGATCCCCAGCGCGACTTCGCCTGAGGCGCGAGTGCGGCCGATGCATCCGCAGGCGGTGAGTGCCGCGTTGAGCGATGAGAGTGAGAAGGAGCGGGGCGTGGGAAGCTTGGCGATTGCATCTGATCCGGCGGGGGCGCAGATTTACATGGATGGGCATTTTGTGGGGCAGACGCCGGCGACCCTGCGTCTGGCGAGCGGGGCGCACCGGATTGAATTGCGAGCTAGCGGAAAACGCGATTGGTCGCGGGAGCTTGACGTGATTCAGGACAGTGAAGTGACGGTGCGGCCCGTGATGGAGCGGGCGGAGTAAAGCCCCGTGACGGCATGGCCTCAGGAGCGGTTGGCGAAGTTGTAGGCGCGGCGGAGGTATTGGCCCACTTCTGGGACGCGGAAAATTTTTAGTAGGACTACGTAGAGCGCTGCTCCCACCGAAGTGACTGCGGTCAAGCTCAGCAGGGCACCGAGCAAATGCTGCCAGTTGATGAAATTCGCCAGCCAACCCGATAGGCGGTAGCACGCGTAGCCGGCTACGAAGGAAGCCACTGCCACTTTCCGGAAAAACACGAGCAGGCTGCGCGCTTCTGGATTTTTTGTGCGTCGGGCTAGCAGGACGAAGAGAACAATCGTGTACGCCACTATGCCGATCGTGCTGGCGAGCGCCAAGCCGACATAGTCCATGCGGCGGACGAGCAGCCAATAGACTGGAAGGCTTAGAAGAGTGGTTAGGGTGCCGACTACGGCGGGTGTGATGGTGTCACGCGTGGCGTAGAAGCCGCGGGCTAGAATATTCTGCGCGCCCCAGGCGAACATTCCGATTGAGAAAAACGCCAGCGTGGATGCGGTAGCGGCTAGATCTGGGCCGTGGAGACGGGTGTGCGAGAAGACTAGATAAACGAGCGGCAAGCTTTGCGCGATGGTTAGCGCGGAGATAGGCAGGAGCAGGAAAATCAGCGCGCGGAAGGTGGAGTTTAGGATTTGATTCAGGTCGTCGAATTTTTTTTCGGAGTAGAGCTGCGCGAGGATCGGGAAAGAGGCAACGCCGATCGCTTGACCTACCAGGCCGAGCGGGACGCGCATTAACGTCTTGCCGTTGTTGAGCCATGTGATCGAGGCGGGTTGGAGATACGAGCCGAACCACCGGATGATCCAGTCGTCCACGAAGGAAAGTGAGAGCGCGAGCATGATGGGGACGGAAAGTTTCAGGAACATCCAGAAGCCAGGATGGCGGACGTTGAAGTTCGGGCGAAAAATCGCGCCAGCGCGCCAGGCGCCATAGACTTGCAGCAGGAAATTTCCGCAGATCGCGCCGCCTAGCACACCGACGGCGAATCCCGTGATGCCGATGCGCGAGGACAGCAGGACTCCGCCAAGGATGATGCCGATGTTGTAGATGATGGGCGCAAGCGACGGGATGATGAAGCGATTCTTGGCGTATTGCACGGCGCTGAGAATGCTGCCTTCGTAGAAGCAGATTTGCGCGGGGAGCATCAGGCGCGTGAGGAAGACTGTCTGCTGGAATTCGGCGGGGGCGAAGCCTGGCGCGATGTATTTCACCAGGTGCGCAGCATAGATTTCGCCCAGCACCACCAGTGTGATCAGAACGAAGCCCATTACCGTGACCACCGTGGAGAAGACGCGCCAGCCTTCTTCTTCGTTTTGCTCGGCGGCGTATTTGGCGAAGACGGGGATGAAGGTGATGCTGAGCGAGCCGCCGGCGATCAGGTAGTTGAGAAAATCGGGAAGCGTGAAGGCGGTGTAGTAGGCGCTGGTGGCGGCGTTGGCGCCGACCTGGTGGGCGACGGTCCAATCGCGGAAGAAGCCGAGGATGCGGCTGAGAAGGACGCTCGCCATCACGATGCCGGTGGCTGCGGCGATGCGACGGTGGAGGTGATCGGTCGTCGTCACGTGGAATATGGTAGATGGATTGGGGGGTTGGGGGTAGAGAGTTTGCGGGGGGTGTTTCCGATCGGGGGAGGCTCGCAATGGCGAGAATTACCGCAGAGACGCAGAGGGCGCAGAAAAAGACAACGACAGGATTGCGACAGAGGCACAGAGAGACAGAGAAACAGGAAAAACTCAAGACGGAGGGCAGGCAGAAAAGCGGACACAGCAGAAGCGGGAGAGATTCCTGCCTGCGGCGGGCAGGCTTCGACCGGCTTGAAGCAAAGGCACCAGCCTCCCTTTGCAAAACCACTCAGGGCAGGCAGGATGACGATGTACGTCGCATCGTCAGAAACGCCAATTGGGGAATTCGCGCTCGCAGAGATGTGCGACAAGCTAAGTGCGAAGATCCGGCGAGATGCCGGCGCTGCGCTGGCTATTCTTGGGTTTCGTCGTGCTCGGCTTGGGCGGATGGATTTGCTGGAAGGTTGATGGGTTCGCGGGGCGGGGTGCGGTCGGGAGCGGCGCGGAGATATTGGACTGGCCAGCTTACGGGGAAGCCTAGGTCACGGGCCACTGCCAGGGGCCAGTAGGGTTGGCGGAGGAATTCGCGGGCCAGGATTACTACGTCGGCTTTATCGCCACTCAGGATGGCGTCGGCCTGGCTGGCATTGGTGATCATGCCTACAGCGCCGGTCATTATTCCGGTGCGTTCGCGAATTTCCGCGGCGAAGGGAACCTGGTAGCCGGGCCCGACGGGAATTTGTGCGTTGGGAACCATTCCGCCGGAGGAACAATCAATCAGGTCAACGCCGAGTGGGCCGAGAAGTTCGGCGAGCGCGACGGACTGCTCGAGATCCCAACCGCCCGGAACCCAATCGGTGGAGGAGATACGGACGAACAGAGGATAACCGGAGGGCCAGACGCGGCGCACGGCGGTGACGACTTCGCGGAGGAGGCGAGTGCGATTTTCGAGCGTGCCGCCGTAGGAATCGGTGCGTTGATTCGCGAGCGGAGAGAGAAATTCGTGGAGCAGGTAGCCGTGTGCGGAGTGAATTTCGATTACTTTAAAGCCGGCTTCCAGGGCGCGAGTTGCGGCAGCAGTGAAATCCTTTATGACTTTCTGAATTCCGGCAGCATCGAGCGCGACCGGTTGCGCGTAAGTATCGGAAAAAGGGATTGGGCTGGGAGCGACTGGTTTCCAGCCACCCTGCGATTCGGGAAGGAAGCCGCCCTGTTCCCAGGGGCGAGGAGTGCTGCCTTTGCGTCCGGCGTGGGCGAGTTGGACCCCGGGGACGGTTCCCTGCCCTAGCAGAAACTGCGTGATGCGCGAGAGGAAGGCGATGTGATCGTCCTTCCAGATGCCGAGATCTTGCGGGCTGATGCGGCCTTCGGGGGAGACGGCGCAGGCTTCAGTGAAAATCAGAGCGGCGCCGCCCACGGCGCGGCTGCCGAGATGGACTAAATGCCAGTCGTTCGCGAAGCCATCGGTGCTGGAATATTGGCACATGGGAGAGACGACGATGCGATTGCGTAGGAGGACGTCGCGAATTTGCAATTCATCGAATAGGTTCATGGCGATTGGATGATGGGTGGAAGGAAAAAGTAACAAGAGTTCGGGAGCGGGAGATAACTCGAGCGATTCGCACACATCTACGCTGGCAACAGCACGCGAGGCAGGGCTCGCGCTAAGCGAAGCGGCGGCAAGCCGCCGCACTGCAAAATGGGCCCGGCGCGGATGATTGGCGCGAGTGCGATTGAGCGAAGTACGGGTAGCAACCTGAAGGCGCCCGCCTAAAATGCGGGCGGCCGCTCCACATCCAGAACCTTAGGTTCGACGATGTCAGAAGCGGAAGACGACGCCTGCGTGGGCTGCCGGGCTGTATTGATAGGTGTTGAAATAGCGCGTGCACATGGCGTCAGCGCCAAGACGAAGAGCCCAGCGGGCTTTGAAGGGCAGGTCGACGCCGCCACCGAGTTCATACGCAAAAGCGTGCTGATCGCCGGCAGGAGTCTGCGGCGTGAAGTGAGAATAACCAACCAGCGTGTGGGCCCAAATTTCGATTCCCTTTTTCCAGGACCAGCGGAAACGCGGACCGCCGCCGCCGAACAGGAACCAGGAACTCACGTTGTCTTGGGTTGCGTGGGTAGCCGCGAGCTCACCATCGACGCCGAGCCAATCTTTCCAGTAATAGACGACGCTGAGGTTGAAGCCGTTCATATTTTGGGTGATACCGGGCAATTCGAAGAAACGCTGATAGGTGTAACCGCCGTAGACTTGCCAGGAGTAATTCTCGAAGACGCTGGTAACGTCCTGTGGAGGCGCGGCCGGTGCGGGCATCAGGGATAGCGGGACGGAAGCAGGCAAAGTGCCGGGCTGGATATTCGCCGGAGCTGCGGAAAACGGCGTCAGAGATATGGCTGGAGCGGCCGCCGATGCGTCAGTAACAGCCGGCACGGCGAAATAGGAAGATGGCAGCAAGGCTGTATTCGAGAAGGAGGTTTGTGCGCCGGCGCTTATGGACAGAAGAAAGACCAAAGTTAATAGGAAAGCAAAGTATCGCATCGCGTGTTTCCCCCAGACGACAAGAGCGCGTCAAAGCTACCCCCATAATTTGACCGAGAAGGGGTACGGATGTCCACACTAAATTGGAAAATGGGGCGAAGATGTAAGGGGTAGGAGGGGCTGATTTTCTAACTTTTTTCTAATGTTCGTGGCTGGCCGAGGTCTGAAGTGAAAAAACGCTCGGTCGCCGCGCGCGGGACGTGAGACGGGATGTTGGCGAGGAGGACCGTCGGGCGGTCCGGGCGAGCAGAGCCGCCGCATTTAATGATATAAAACTGGGCCGCGAGATTGGGTGGTTTCGTGGGGTGGCGTGACGTTGCCGGGGGATCTGTGTGGCTGTAAAAATACTGTTTGTTTTGGGGTTTGCGTTGTCCGCGAGCGGGCTGGTTTCGCCCGCGCTGGCGCTGGCGCTGGGTCTGGTTATCGGACTGGGCTTCACGCATCCGTGGCAGACCGAATCGCGTGCGGCGACGAAATATCTACTGCAGGCGTCGGTGGTGGGACTGGGATTCGGCATGAACCTGCACGAAGTATTGCGCGCGGGACGGAGCGGGTTCGTTTACACGGCGCTGAGCATTGCGTTCGCATTGACGGCGGGCCTGCTGGCAGGGCGGATGCTGGGGGTGAACAAGACGGCTTCGATTCTGATCACCGTGGGGACGGCGATTTGCGGCGGGAGCGCGATTGCGGCGGTGGCGCCGATTATTCATGCCGATCAGGAAGAAACGGCGGTTTCGCTGGGAACGGTCTTTATTTTGAATGCGATCGCGCTGCTGGTTTTTCCGCCGCTGGGTTGGCTGCTACATTTGTCGCAGCAGCAATTTGGCTTGTGGGCGGCGCTGGCGATTCACGATACGAGTTCGGTGGTGGGCGCGACGGCGCGTTATGGCGCGGTGGCACTGGTAGTGGGCACAACGGTGAAATTGACGCGGGCTCTGTGGATCGTGCCGGTTTCGGTGGGAGCGGCGGTGATGAAGCGTTCGGACAGCCGGATTCAGTGGCCGTGGTTTATTGCGTTTTTTTGTTTGGCGGCGGTGGCGAATACTTATTGGTCGCGTGGTGCGGCTGCATGGCATGTGCTTTATGTGATGGGTAAATTGGGATTGACGGCGACTTTGTATTTAATTGGGACGGGGATTTCGAGGGCTACGGTGCGGCAGGTGGGCGTGCGTCCGATGCTGCAGGGCGTGATTTTGTGGATTTTGGTGGGAGTTACTTCGTTATGGTTGATTCATGCGGGGTGGATTTCGTTGTAGAGTCGCGTCGTTGACGGCCGGTGGCGTCTGGATCAAATTTTGATCTAAACCGCCCGCCTATTCCGAGTGTGCTGCGCGAACTCAGAATGAACAGGCGGCCGCTACAACTTCAACCCCTACCCAAACAATTAGTCGCCGGGCTCGGGTGCTGGCGGGGGAACGCGGGTTGGCAGGAACGTCGAGTAGAGAGCTACTACGGCGACGATTATATTTGCGACCATGACTGGTTTGGAGTTGATCAGTACGCCGTAGGTTAGCCAGACGACGGCGCCGAGGGCTTGCATGATGCGCAGCGTCTTGTGATTACGGAAGAAATAGGATGCGGTGACGAGGGCAGTGGCGAGCCAACCGATTGAGCTGATCATAGCGATGAACCATCTCCTGAGCGAGTTTCGACGACTTCTTCCGTTGCGGGACGCAGCGTGAGCCAGTCGGTGCGAACTTTATCCCATTCTTGAATCAGAAAACCGTAGGATTCCAGGAACGTTCGTATTTGCGCACGGCCTTTGCCGACAATTTTTTCCAGGATGGGGACGAGGACGCCGAGAGCGCTGGTGCTGAGAATGGTGCGCTGGGCAATGTGCGAAACGTGTTTCGTCTCGGAGACGGCGATGGTGAAACCGTCGCGAGCGTTGATGTGCAGCATGACATGAATGTCGGAGCTGCCATCACCGGCATAGATCACGTGGTCCGGGCCAATTTTCATCTTGGCTTGCAGTTCATCCAGAAACGCGACTTTCCCGTATCCTGCTGTGGCGCGGACGATGGTGTCAATTTCTCCGGTGCTTTTGTATTTGAATTCCGTGCCGTGAATGCGATCGGCCGGCAAGATTCCTTCTAGCGCGGATTGGATCACTTCGACGGGAGCGGCGGACAGAACGTAAAAATCGAAGTGATAGCCCTGGATGCCGTGGTCGAGAATCTCGTTGAGCAGGCCAATATTGGCTTTCAGGCGGATTTCCTTGCCGACCTGAATTAAATGTTCCTTGCGGACGCGCGAACGGAATTCCGGATCGTGGAGCAGGAGATAGGCGAGTTCGGCGCCCTGCTGGACGAGATTGAGTTTGGCCATGCCTTCGGCTTTGCGCTCGAATTCCGCGGTGGGGATTCCGACGATTTCGCTGAGGACGTAGCCCGAGTCGTTAAACGTGAGCGTCTGATCGAAGTCGCTGACGAATAAATAGGATTTGAGTGCGGCATCGCTCATGAAAGTGATTTACCTCCGGCTGACATTCCTGGTTGCTATTATCCTAGTCTACATCAGAATAATGCGGCGACGGCCGTTGTGTGCGCGTGAATGGAACACATCAGTAAGATGAATTTGCAACATGGGGTGGTTCTTTTAGTTTGCGGCCGCCAGGCTGTTCGGCGCCGCCAGGGCGCGCGATGTATAGTGTTCGTGAGGAGGATCACATGAACTACCCTCCAGGATACCGACGCGCGGTAGCTGGGACGCAGCCGGATTATTTACATTCCACCTACAAATCGTCGCTGAAGCGCGCGCCTTCGCGGCCGCTGGTTTATTTGCCGCACACGCTTTCGGAGATTACCGGGCCTGTATTCGCGCCGGAAACCGTGAATGTGAAAGCTTGCGATCTGACGCGGCAGCATTCCGGCGAGCCGCTGGGGGAGCGCATCATCGTCAGTGGGCGGGTGCTGGACGAGGACGGAAAACCGGTGCGAAAAACGCTGGTGGAGGTGTGGCAGGCGAATGCTGCCGGGCGTTACCGGCACAAAGTGGATCAGCATCAGGCGCCGCTCGATCCGAATTTCAGCGGCCACGGCTATGCGATGACGGACGGCGAAGGCCGCTATCGTTTCATAACTGTACGGCCGGGAGAATATCCCTGGGGCAATCATCACAATGCTTGGCGACCGGCGCACGTGCATTTTTCTGTGTTCGGCCCGGCGTTTGCGACGCGATTGGTAACGCAGATGTATTTTCCGGGCGATCCGCTGCTTCCGTTTGATCCGATTTACAACTGCACGGCGGATGAAACGGCGCGGCAGCGATTGATTTCGGCGTTCGATTGGGAGAGCACGATTCCAGGGCACGCGCTGGGATATAAGTTCGACATTATTTTAAACGGCCGCGAAGCGACGCCGATGGAGGAATAGATGACGCTGCGCGCAACTACTTCACAGACCGTCGGGCCGTTCTTCAGCATCGGACTGGAGCGGCTGACTTGCGCGGAACTCGCCGGCCCGGGTGTGGCGGGCGAGCGCGTGACAATCGAAGGGCGGGTGCTGGACGCGGATGGTGTGGGAATACCCGACGCAGTTATCGAATTATGGCAGGCGAATTCGCAGGGAAAGTATGCGCATGCGGAAGATCCGCAGGACAAACCGGTGGAAGCGGGATTTCAGGGTTTCGGACGAATTCCAACGGACGAAGATGGGAAGTTTCGCTTCACGACCATCAAGCCAGGGGCCGTGCCGGGGCCGGATGGAAAACTGCAGGCGCCGCATATTGCGGTGTCTGTTTTTATGCGCGGATTACTGCGGCGCGTGGTAACGCGGATTTATTTTCCGGATGAGCCGGAGAATGGAGATGACTTTGCGCTGAGACTAGTGGATGCGGGGCGAGGCGGGACTTTGATTGCACGAAAGGTGCCGGGAGTGGACGGGTTGCTGAAGTGGGATGTGATTATGCAGGGCCCTGGCGAGACGGTATTTTTTGATTGCTGACGGCGTGTGAGATGTATCCCGCGCGCCCGAATTTCGAGAATTTTGTTAATTGTTCTGAGATTTCAGGGGAAAACGCCCACTTGCAGCGCGCAGCTGGGTATACAAATGCGCGTTCGTCAGGTATTCACGGTAGAGAATATGCGGGTTGACGTCGATTACGATGGGCCTGCCGAAAACGTCTTGGATCGCGCGAAACGGAAGCGAGCGGAGAAGGCTTGATGCGTAAATGGTTGATCGCGGGCGTCGCCCTGTTGGTGTTGCTCGTGTTTGCGGCAATTCTGATGGGACCGACGCTGCATAGCTTCGTGCGCGACCGAACACAGAAAGTCTTACAGACGCATTTTGCCAGCACGGTGGAATTTTCAGACTTCGACGTCACAATCTTTCCACGGCTGCGCGTGACGATTACCGGGCTGGTGTTGCGGCACAAGGGACGGACAGATATCCCGCCGCTGATTGAAGTCAAGACGGTTTGGATGTATGCGCAGTTGCCCGAATTGCTGCGGCCCCGGCCGTACATTTCATTCGTACAGCTGGACGGATTGCAAATTCACACACCACCGCGCGAGCCAGGCGCAGCGCCGTTGATCCAGAAAACAGATCAGGACTTGGCAAAAAAATACCCCGTAATGATTGGCGAGGTGCGCGCTGACGATGCGAACATTGAGGTGCTGCGCGCGCAATCCGACAAGCCGGCACGCGAATTCCCGATACATCATCTGGATCTGCACGACGTGAGCTTCGATCATCCGGCGAAATTCCACGCGCTGCTGACCAACGCGATTCCGAAGGGTGAGATCGATTCCACGGGCGAATTCGGGCCGTGGCAGGCGGAGGAGCCGAGCGCGACTCCGGCGGACGGGCACTATACATTTCAAAATGCGGATTTGGGTACGCTGAAGGGGCTGCGAGGGATTCTCTCGTCGAAGGGACAATTTTCCGGCCCTCTGGATTATCTGGCGGTATCGGGCTATACGGACACACCCGATTTCGGCCTGCGCACAGGTGGCCAGCCGGTGGCGCTGCACACGGATTTTTCCGCGCTGGTGGATGGAACGAACGGCGACGTGATTCTGAACAGCGTGGTCGCGAAATTCCTGCACACAACGCTGGCGGTGAACGGAAAGATCGTGGACGTCAGCAAGGACATCAAGGGCCGAACCATTTATTTGAATGCGTCCTCGGAAAATGCGCGTATCGAGGATCTGCTCCGGCTGGGCGTGAACTCCGACGAGCCGCTTGTGACCGGGTCGGCGAATCTCAGGACCACCATTGATATTCCGGAAGGTCCAGACGATCTACTGGACCGCATGAAACTCACCGGACAATTCGGCGTCGGCCACGCGCAATTCACGAGCGCCACCGTGCAGGGGAAGGTGGATACGCTCAGCCGCAAAGGCCAGGGGAAGCCGAAGGACATGGATATTAGTGACGTCGCCTCCGATCTGCGCGGGAATTTCAGATTTGCGAACGGCGTGGTGACATTTTCGAATTTGAGTTTTGCGGTGCAAGGCGCATCGCTGCATTTGGACGGGACCTACAATCTCGATAGCACCGCGATGGATTTCCACGGGGACTTGCTGCTGCAGGCCAAACTCTCGCAAACTACCACGGGTGCAAAATCCTTCTTTTTGAAAGCGGCAGACCCGTTTTTCAAGGGTAAGAACGGTGGAACGGACTTGCATATTAAGATTACGGGGACGAAAGACCATCCTACGTTTGGTCTGGATAAAAGCGGAGGCGGTAAGAAGGCCGACGCACCGGGAAAATGAGTGCTTCATCGGCTGAAGAGAGCGCGGAAGAGCTTGCGATCCATTCCCTCAGCGGCGAAAGCCGCTTTTATGCCGCGACGGTTACGGGACGGCCAAAGCCGTGCCCTGACGAAGGACTGAACTTGCCGCGCAGAATCTGAAGCCACGGCCTGCAACGATCATTCGATTGCGACACGCACTCATCTGGGCCGAGACGATTCGGCCAAGCGATTGCTTTTCCTCCCACAGTGATTCCCTTCCTTTCTACTAGCGTTGTCAAAAAATGTGCTGGCGTGTTCGTTGCGAAGGTATGAGAATGCAACGGCTCTGAAACGCTGCTTGTTTTGCGCGAGCCGGTCATGGCGTGCCTCAGGAATTGCTCGTAGATGTGCCTCTTGGGCCGGCCAATTCAGCTTAGGAGAAACTTTCCATGTCTTTGCGCTCGATGTGCTGCTCTCTGCTCACTATTACTACATTGTTTTCGGCTCAAATTACGCCGGGACAGAATACGGCGGCACCGACCACGCCGGCGATCGCCGGATACAGTAAGACTTCTTCGGCGGCGGAAAGTGCGCTGGAGAAAAAGTTTCAAGACGGCATCGTCCCCGGAAACATTCGCGAAAATATGCGGCGCTTGAGCGCGCGGCCGCATCACGTGGGATCGCCCTACGATAAGGACAATGCCGAATGGATCCTGGCGCGAATGCAGGAGTGGGGCTTCGACGCGCACATCGAAACGTTCAGCGTATTATTTCCCACGCCGAAGGAGCGCGTCATCGAGCTGCTGGAACCCACGCAATTTCGCGCGAAGCTGCAAGAGCCCGTCCTGCCGATCGATCCCACGAGCAACCAGACGTCCGAACAGCTGCCAACGTACAACGCGTATTCCGCGGACGGAGACGTGACCGCCCCGCTGGTGTATGTGAACTACGGCATCCGCGAGGATTACGAGCAGCTGGATAGGTTGGGAATTTCCGTGAAGGGCGCGATCGTCATCGCGCGGTACGGTTCCGGCTGGCGCGGCACGAAACCGAAAGTTGCCGCCGAGCATGGCGCGATCGGTTGCATCATTTACTCCGACCCGCGCGGCGATGGATATTTCCAAGGCGATGATTATCCGGCGGGCGGCTGGCGTTCGCGCGATGGCGTCCAGCGCGGCAGCGTGATGGACACGGACTATCCGGGCGATCCGCTGACGCCCGGCGTCGGCGCGACGCCGGATGCAAAACGGCTGGCGATCAAAGACGCGAAGACGATCACGAAGATTCCGGTGCTGCCGATTTCCTATGCCGACGCGCTACCGCTGCTTTCGGCGCTGCAAGGACCCGTGGCGCCGGAAAATTGGCGCGGTGGGCTCGCGATTACTTATCACGTCGGTCCTGGGCCGGCGAAAGTGCATCTGAAAGTCGCCTCCAACTGGGATATGAAGCCAATTTATGATGTGATCGGCACGCTGCACGGCTCGGGCGACGATGCCGGGCAATGGGTGATCCGCGGCAATCATTTTGATGCGTGGGTGAACGGCGCGGACGATCCAATTTCAGGGCAGGCAGAAATGCTCGAAGAAGCGCGCATGCTTGGCGAATTGCACCAGCATGGTTGGACGCCGAAACGCACCATCATTTATTGCGCGTGGGATGCAGAAGAACCCGGATTGCTCGGTTCCGTCGAGTGGGTGGAAACGCATTTGGTGGAACTGCAAAAGCACACAGTCGCCTATCTGAATTCCGACAGCAACGGCCGAGGCCATTTTGAAGCGGGCGGGACGCAGGATTTGCAGCGGGTCGTTAGCGCCGTGGCGCGGGAGATTCAGGACCCGGAAACGCACTTATCCGTTTTTCAGCGCGCGCATCTGGTGGGCATCAGCAATGCGAAGGATGCCGATGAGCGCACAGAGGCTCGCAAGCGCGCGGATTTGGAAGTTTCCGCGCTGGGTGACGGATCGGACTATACGGCGTTTCAGGATTTCGCGGGAATTTCCACGCTGGATCTGGGATTTGGCGGCGAGGACGATGGCGATCAATATCATTCCATTTACGATGATTTTTACTGGTACACGCATTTCGCAGACACGGATTTTTCCTATGGCCGAGCGCTAGCGCAGACCGCCGGCACAACTATTCTGCGTTTGGCCGGTGCGGATTTGGTTCCGGTGGATTACGCGCCGCAAGCGGAAGCCATCGCAAAATACGAAACAGAATTGGAGAAACTGCTGAAGGACAAGCAGGACGAAATCACGGAGCGCAATTTGGAATTGCAGGAAGGCGTGTTTACGGCAGCCGCGGACCCGCACAAGACATACGTGCCACCGCCGGCGGAAGCTGTGCCGCCCTTCATGAATTTCACACCGATGAAAAACTCGATCGAGACGCTGAAGAAAAGCGCGGAGCGATATTCCAAAGCGCTGGCGAAGTGGCAGGCCGCGGGCTCACCGGCTTTGGCGCCGCAGTCTTTGGAAACTTTGAACGCAGATTTGCTGCGGATTTCGCGGTTGTTCTTGAATGAGAAGGGACTGCCGGAACGTCCGTGGTTCAAGAATCAGATTTATGCGCCGGGCGCTTACACGGGTTACGGAGCGAAGACGGTGGCAGCCGTGCATGAATACATGGATGAGAAAAAATGGAAGGAAGCAGAGGCGCAGATTCCTCAAGTGGCGCAGATAATCGAAAACGTGGCTGCGGGAATTGACAAGGCGGCTGCGGATTTTGAAACGGCGCTGGCGCAGAACCGCTGAGGGAGGACCTTAGCGTCTGTCTCCGGACCATCATTGATTTTTTGGCGCAACACCGACGGTCTACTGAAGCGCGCCGCAACGAAAGGAAGAGCGACGGCGACGTGCGCGTACGTGGAGCCGGAACAGGCGCATGCTACTACGCAATGAATTCGGATGAATCCACATTGTGGTGGCCAATGAATACCACGGTGGAGGAATCGAGCCGACGGCTCATGTGGATAACGTCGTAGAATATCCGGGCAAAAGAATCACAGTCGCACCACAAACATTTTGTGCCCGCGCTTTTGTAGAGTACGCGCGCGCCTGACGGAGCAGGTGTCCACGTGATATTCCGTTCGATTACACGAAGTTTCGCGATGCTGATGGTAGTAGCCTCGCTCGCCGCGTTTCCTGTTCTGCTTGCCGCGCATTCTGCCCCGCAGACTGATCCAGCGGCCCTAGCACCTCCGCACAACGCGCTGCTTCTGGGAGCGGCGTGGTATCCGGAGCAGTGGCCGGAATCGCGCTGGGAAGAAGACCTGCGATTGATGGAGGCCGCGCACATCACATTTACCCGAGTGGGTGAATTTGCCTGGAGCCGCATGGAGCCGTCGGAGGGGAAATACGATTTTGACTGGCTGGAGGGCGCGATTGCTGCCGCCGCAAAACATCACATCGCGGTGGTGCTGGGAACGCCGACAGCGACTCCTCCGGCATGGATGACACAGAAATATCCAGACGTATTGCGCGTGGAATCGAACGGGATCCGGGAGACGCACGGCAATCGCGCGCAAGCTTCCGTCTCGTCGCCGCGCTATCGAGAATTTTGCCGGCAGATCGCGACGCAGATGGCTCTGCGTTTTGGCCACAACCCGAACGTGGTGGGCTGGCAGATCGACAACGAATACGGGTACGCGCTGATGTCCTACGACGATGTGACGCGCAAGCTCTTCGATCAATGGCTGGAAGCGAAATATAAAACGCTCGATAGCTTGAACGAGCATTGGACGACGTCTTACTGGAGCCAGACTTACGACAACTGGTCGGAAATTCCGATTCCGGTGGGGCCGCACAATCCCGGGCTGATGCTGGACTGGAAACGATTCGTCACCCACGAGTGGGCGGGCTATCAACAGAATCAGCTGGACGCAATTCGCCAGCACAGCGACCCGCGACAATTCATTACCGCGAATTTCATGGGATTTTTTGACGGCTACGATTATCACGCGATCGCGCAGCCACTGACGTTTGCGTCCTGGGACGATTACGTCGGAACGGGGCACGTGGATCCGGCGTGGAACGGGATGGCGAACGATTTGACGCGCGGATTTCTGCAGCGAAATTTCTGGGTGATGGAAACGCAGCCCGGCGCGGTGAATTGGCAGAAGGTAAATAATTTTTTGAATCGCGGCGAAGTGCGCGCGATGGCATGGCAGGCT
>JBEKHD010000040.1:0-38895 GCA_050012455.1 Candidatus Acidiferrales bacterium
AAAGTAGACGAGGCGATTGCGCTGTTCCGCCAGGCGCTGGCCTTGAATCCTAATTTTCCGGAGGCATTGAGCAATCTGGGACTGGCGCTGGATGCCAAGGGCAAGGACGACGAAGCGATTTCGGATTTCGATCGAGCGCTCGAGATCAAGCCTACCGATGCAGTGACGGAAAGTAACCTGGGCCTCGCGCTGTATCACGAGAAGAAATATTACGATTCGATTTTCTCTTACCGCAAGGCGCTGGCTTTGAATCCGAAATTTGCGCAGGCTTACAACGGCATGGGCGCGGCGTTATTTGCTTCGGGAAATGCCGCCGACGCGATCGCGGCATACCGACGGGCGCTGGAGCTGACGCCGCGTTACGTGGACGCGCTGAATAATCTGGCTGCGGCGCTGGATTCGACGCAGCAGTGGAACGAAGCGATTGCGATTTATCAGCAGGCGATGGCGCTGGAGCCGCACTCGCTGGACTTGCAAACGAATTATGCGGCGGCGCTCGCGAATGCCGGGCGCGACGACGAAGCTATCACGCAATACCGGGAGATCGTGGCGGAACATCCTGATGAGGCGCACGGGTGGTTCGCGCTGGGGCATCTGCTTTACAAACAGGGGCAGTTGGATGGGGCCGTTAGCAGCCTGGAAAAAACTCTCTCATTGAAGCCCGACCAGGCCGATGCGGATTTTAATCTGGCGCTTGCGTATCAGGGTCAGGGCAAGCTGGACTTGGCAATCGCCACGTATCAGAAAGGCTTGGCGCTAAAGCCGGATGAAGCGCACGCGCTTTATAACCTGGGGAACGCGTATTTGCAGGCGAATGATGCGGGCAGGGCCGCGGAATATTTTCAGAAAGCCCTCGCGCAGCAGGAGAATTTTCCCGAGGCAGAAATTGGTTTGGGCGCGGCGAAAATGCAGCTGGGCGATCTGGACGGAGCGCAGTCCGCCTTTGTGAAAGTGATTGCGGACCATCCGGATAATGCGGACGCGCAATTCAATCTGGGGAACGTTCTTTTCAACAAGGGACAATATCAGGCCGCCGCGGAGAGTTATCGCGAGGCCAATCGGCTGAATCCGAATCTGGCGCACGCGCACTACAATCTGGGAATGGCTTTGCTGCGATTGAAGGATCCGGACGCGGCGCAGGTGGAATTCAAGGAAGCGGCGCGGCTGGATCCGAAGCTTACTCCACCGAAATAATGTTCGCGCATTCGCGAAAAGCTTTTGCATCCACCCGGCACCCAAACAAATCAAAGCGAGAGAGGAGATCGAGATGGCCAATAAGACGGCGAAGATTGTGCGTTTTTATTCTGTGGGCGGCCCGGAAGTATTGAAGATCGAAGAAGAACCAATTCCGGTGCCGGGACCGGGCGAAGCGCTGCTGAATGTGAAGGCCATCGGGTTGAATCGCGCGGAGGTGATGTTCCGCAACGGGCAATATCTGGAGACCGCCGTGCTGCCGTCGAAAGTGGGCTATGAGGCGGCGGGAGTGGTGACGGCCGTGGGGCCGGATGTGGACAAGAGTTGGATCGGAAAAAAAGCCAGCACGGTGCCGGGATTTTTGATGACGAATTATGGAGTGTATGGAGAAGTCGCGCTGGTGCCGGCGAGCGCGCTGGCGGCTTATCCGGAAAGGCTGACGCCCGAGGAAGGGACATCCATCTGGATGCAGTATCTGACGGCTTACGGAGCGTTGATTACGAACGCGCGGATCGGCAAAGGCGATTTCGTTATTATCACAGCGGCGAGCAGCAGCGTGGGAATTGCCGCGATTGAAATGGTGAAGGCCGAGGGCGCGATCAGCATTGCGACGACGCGAACGTCGAAGAAGAAGAGTGTGCTGGCTGAAGTTGGCGCGACGCACGTGATTGCGACCGACGAGGAGGATTTTCTCGCGCGCGTGAAACAAATCACTGGTGGCAACGGAGCGCGCGTGATTTTCGATCCCATCGGAGGCCAGGGCGTCGAAGCGCTCGCCGAGGCCGCGTCGTATCAAGGAATCATTTTTGAATATGGGGCGCTGGCGCCAGAGCCGACGCCGTTCCCGCTGTTTACCGCGCTCAGCAAAGGGCTGACCGTGCGCGGATATACGGTGCGCGAAATTCTTTCTAATCCGCAGCTGAAAGCCCCGGCGATAAAGTACGTTTTCGATCATGTGGCGGCGGGCCGCTTCAAGCCGCGGGTGGACCGAGTGTTTCCGTTCGCGCAGATTGTCGAGGCGCATCGCTATATGGAATCAAACCAACAGATTGGGAAGATTGTGGTGAAGGTCTGATGACCAACTGCGATAATTCCATATCGAAACAATAGAAATTTTGAATGGGAGTTAACGAACTCCTTATGACGGCCTTATGACTCCCTTATGGCCGCTTCGCTAGCGTCGTAGCAGTTAGTTGGGGGTGCTGCGATGAAGCGATCCGGTTGTGTTCCACGACTTACCTTTCCTGCCGTGGTGTTCCTATTTTTTCTGTTGGCGACCTTGGTGATGGTGTGCGCCGGGCGCATGGGGGCGCAGTCCACTTTCGGAAGTTTGCGAGGTTTGACGGTGGATGCTACCGGCTCGGCGGTGCCGCAAGCGGAAATTACCCTGCATGGGCTCGACGACAACAGCGACCATCAAGCGACGAGCGGCGACGACGGCGTTTTTGAGATTGAGAACTTGAAGCCCGGGCATTATCGAGTGACGGGACACAAGTCGGGATTTGCCGATGCGCTGGTGCCGGAGCTGGCGCTGGAAGCGCGGCAGGAATTGCGCGTGACTTTGACTTTTGCGGTGGCGAGCCAGACCCAGACGGTGGAAGTGAGCGCCGTCGCCGAGCAAATTAACACGGAGAACGGGACGATTGCCGGCAGCCTGGAAAATCAACAGCTCACGCAGCTGCCGCTGAATTCCCGAGCCGTTTCAACCAGCCCACTCGCGGCACTGCAGCTTTCGCCGGAAGTGCAGTACGACGCGCAGGGAAATATTTCTGTTGGAGGCGCGACGTCCGCGATGGTCGGCTATTCCGTGGACGGCATTTCGACAGCCAACGTGCGGCAGAACGGCGCGCTACAGGATGCTTATCCTTCGTCGGAGGGGATCGAAGAACTGAAGGTGACGGCGTTCAACAACAACCCCGAGTTTGCGCAGATTGGCGATGTGACTTTCACCACCAAAAGCGGAACGAATCAGTTTCACGGAAGCCTGTTTGAATACTTGCAGAACGATGCGTTCGATGCCAAGCCGCTGAATTTCAGCGAGAAGGCGCCGAAACGGTTCAATACGTTCGGCGGCAGCTTGGGCGGGCCGGTCTCCATTCCGAAACTGTTCCACGGTAGCGACAAGACATTTTTCTTTTTCGATTACGAAGGGAATCGGCGGAGCATTTCGACGACCGAGCAGTACCTGGTGCCAACGCAGGCGGAAAGGAATGGCGATCTGAATGGTCTGCCCTTCACGAATCCGGCGACGGGGAAGCCCAGCGCTGTTTTGATCGATCCCGTTACGCATCAGCCATTCATGGGCTGCGGCGGGAACCAGCCGAATGTGATTTGCAGCTCGGGCGCCGGCAACCGCATCAGCGCGGTGGCACAAACTTTGCTGAATTATTATCCGCTGCCGAACGTGTCAAACCCATCGTTCAATTACGAAACGCTGGTGCCGACTCCAGCGGATACGAATGGCTGGGACATGAGGCTCGATCGCACGATCACTTCGAAGCAACAGGTGTTCGCGCGGTTCAGCTGGAAGAATTTGCTGACCGACACTGCGAATCCGCTGCTGCCGAATGATGCGGACACCGAGCACAACCGCAGTCTGCTGGTTTCTTATAACTACGCGATCAGTCCCAAGTGGATCAACGAATTCCGGTTTGGTTTTACGGACGCGTTGACCAGCGTGAATTTTCCGATCCTGGGGAGCGCGGCGATTTCGCAACTCGGGCTGCAAGGAATTGACATCAGCCAGCATCCCGACGGAGAAGCCTTCCCTACTTTCAATTTCAGCGACGGCAGCGGATTCACGCCGATCGGACGCGACCGCGCCGGCATCACGCAATCGAAGACGCTGGAGTTTACAGATAATCTGACGCGGCAGATGGGCAAGCACACTTTGCGGTTCGGCGTGGATATTCGCCGGGTGAACTATCAGGATCTGATGTTCTTCGAGCCTTCGGATGATTATGGGCTGTTCACTTTCAATCAAGGCGTCTTCACCGGCAGCGCTTTCGGCGACGCGCTTCTGGGTTTGCCCAATACTTCGTTTTTCGCGATCACTTCGCCGCAGGTGAATGCTCGCGCGATTCAGTACGGCGTTTATGGCCAGGATGAATGGCAGGTCAACGACCGGCTCACCGTGAATTTCGGGATGCGTTGGGAACTGCTCCCGCCTTTCACGGAAGCGCTGGGAGATTTGGGGAGCTTCGATCCTCGCAACAACAGCATTCTGGTGCCGGATGCGCTGCAGAAAACTCTGGCAAATGCGCCGGCATATCAGGCGGTCTACACGGGATTTTTGCAGTCGTTCAATGCCTGTTCGCTGGGGCAGGGGGGCGCATGCAGCAACGTGTTGACGGCGAGCCAGGATCATTTGCCGCAGGGGCTGCGCCAGCTCTATGTGCGCGATTTCGATCCGCGGATCAGCGTGGCGTTCCGTCCGTTTCGGGACAACAAGACCGTGATTCGCGCCGGGTTCGGCGTGTTTACGATCTCGACGCTAGGTCCGATGTCATTCAACAACGCGGGTAATCCACTTTCGGTGGTGCACACGTATGCGAACAACGTAGCCGGCCAGCCGCAATTTCAATTTCCGGCGACGGCGCCCCCGACGAGCGTGATCGTCTATGGGGGCGGCACGCTGGACCAGGCCAACGATCCCCTATTCCGCGATCCGCAAGCAACTCAATGGAATTTCACAGTCGAGCGGCAAATTACGGAAAGCACATTGCTGCGCGCGAGCTACGTGGGAATGAATTCGTACCGGCTGGCGGTCACCGAGGACTTGAACCAGGTGCGTCCCAGCACGACGCCGTATTCGCCCGCTAATACAGCTTATCCGAACTGGTTTACTTTGCTCTCCACGGAAAACGCGGGGTTCGCAAATTATCAAGCGGTGCAACTGGATGCCAGCCACCACATGGCGAAGGGGCTTTTCTTCCAGACGAATTACACACTGGCGAAAAATTTGAGCGACGCGCAGGGCGATGCGCCCGGTGGCTTCACCAGCGAAGTGGCGTACGGGCTCGCGGTGTCGAATCGCTTCGATCTGCGCGCCGATCGCGGCAATGTGGCGGGGACGCCTCGGCAGCGCTTTCAGACGAATGGAATCTACCAGCTCCCGTTGGGCAAGGGACGCAGGTGGCTGAACAATTCGGGCTGGCAGAACATGCTGATCGGCGGTTGGGAAGCGAGCACGGTGACTTTGCTGCAGACGGGGCCGTGGCTTACTCCGACGATCAGTCCGACGTTGGACCAATCCAATACGGACATCGCCAATCGCGGCACTTTGCTGCGGCCGGATTGCGTGGGGAACCCGATTCCGGCAAACCGCGGCGCGGCGCAGTATTTCAGCCTGAGCGCTTTTGCTGCGACGCCCGCGGGTGCGGGACGAATCGGCAACTGCGGCGTGGGGATTTTGCAAGCTCCAGGCACGATCGGGGTTTCGGCCGGCCTGGGGAAAACTTTCCTGCTGGGCGAAAAAGCGAAGCTGCGATTTGAATCCACCTTTACCAACGTATTGAATCACACCAACTATGCACCGCCTGCGGTTGACATCAGCAACCCGCAGACTTTTGGCGTGCTGGAGTCGAATCAGACGTCGGCCAACGCCGGCCCGCGCACGGGGCAGTTGGCGCTGCGACTCGATTTCTGAGCAGCCACTAATTCCGGGAGTGTCGCCCGCGGTTGTAACGCGGGCGACATTTCCGGCCCGATCCTCGAACACCTGAATCTCAACATCCGCCTGAGCACTCGCAAGGCTCTCCTTGACAGTCGAGGAGAGTGCTGCTATTTTCTCTCCTAGATGCACAAGGAGAGCCGGTGACGAAACCGATCGATCTGCTGCAGGGCACCCTGGACATGCTGATCCTGAAGGCCGTATCGCTGGGCCCGTTGCACGGCTACGGCGTGCTGCTGCGCATTCAGCAAATTTCCAAAGACCGCCTGGAAATTCAGCAAGGCTCGCTGTATCCGGCGCTTTATCGGCTGGAACACCAGGGCTGGATTACCAGCGAATGGGGCGAATCGGAAAATAAGCGCAAGGCGAAATATTACCGGCTCACCGCGGCAGGCAAGCGCCGATTCCAGGCGGAAACCGAAAAGTGGAACCGCATGGCGGACGTGATTGCCGGGATTCTTAGCACCACGCCGGAGGAAGTATGACGCTTTGGAGCCGGCTGCGTTCCTGGCTCCGGACAATCCTGCAGCGCGCTCGCATGGAGAGCGAAATGGACGCGGAGCTGCGGTTCCACATGGAAGCTCGCGCCGAGGATTTAATCCGCGGCGGTGTGCCGTGCGAAGTCGCGCTACGGCGTGCACGGCTGGAGTTTGGCGGCGTCGAAAGCGCCAAGGAGGAATGCCGCGAAGCGCGCGGCGCGGGTTTTATCGAATCTCTGCTTCAGGATATCCGCTTCGGCTCGCGCATGCTGCGTAAGTCGCCCGGCTTCACCGCGGTTGCTGTGCTGACGCTCGCGCTGGGAATCGGCGCGAGCGCCGCGGTTTTCAGCTTGGTGAACGCAATCCTCCTGAGACCGCTTCCCTACCCGGAGTCGAGCAGAATCGTATTGCCTGAGCTGGTTTCACCGCCGGGGGTGAATCTTGGCTCTGAATATTTTCCCTGGGGCCAACTGCAATTCCGCATGCTGACGCGGGACGCGAACCCGTTCCAAACGGTGGCCGCATTTCAGAACGATTCCTTCAACCTCACAGGCTCGGGTGAACCTTCGTTCCTGGACGGTTTTCGAGCGTCGCAAGAGTTTTTTTCCACGCTCGGCGTTGCACCCGCGCTGGGACGCTCGTTCACAACTGACGAGGATCAACCCGGGCATGAATACGAAGTGATCCTCAGCGACCGGTTGTGGCGCGAGCGGTTTGCTTCAGACCGTAATATTTTGGGGCGAACCATTGAGCTGAACGAATACGCCTACGCCGTGGTGGGCGTGATGCCTGCGGGATTCGCATTTCCGCGCGCTGAAGAAATGCCCAGCAGTTTTAATTTTCCGCGCGAGCCCCTGCTGTGGGTTCCGCTGGCTTTGCCGGCGGAGCCGAAACCGGGCCTATCCGAACTCGCCGTAATTGGTCGGCTGAAACCGGGCGTGACAACTCAACAGGCTCAGGCCGCGATGGACCTAGTCACACGACATGCTGAGGAGCAGGATCACCGGTGGATCGGCTGGTTCAACACGCGAGTGGTGCCGCTGCAGCGGCAAGTGGTGGGAGACACGCGGCATCCATTGCAGCTGATGCTGGGCGCGGTGTGCATCGTGCTGCTGATCGCCTGCTCGAATGTGGCGAATTTGCTGCTGACGCGCTCGCTGGGGCGACGGCGGGAATTCACTTTGCGCGCGGCGCTGGGCGCCGGACGCGCGCGATTGATCCGGCAATCGCTGACGGAAAGCCTGCTGATCTCCGTGGCAGCGGGAGCGGTGGGGATCCTGATCGCGAACGCGGCGATTTATTTCGTGAAAATGCTGGGGCCTGCGAATCTCCCGCGCTTGCGAGAAGTCACGCTGGATTTGCCGGTGCTGGCATTCGCGCTAGCGGTATCACTGGCTACGGGCATTCTCTTCGGTCTCGCTCCTGCGATTGGGGCGGCGCGCGACAACCTGGCGGATTCTTTGAGGGAAGGCAGCCAGAAATCCGGTGGCAGCCGGATGAGCCCGCGACTGCGCAACGCACTGCTGGTTTCGCAAGTGGCGCTGGCTTTGGTCCTGGTAGTCGCCGCCGGACTGCTGACGCGAACATTTTTTCAGCTGCTCGGCGCGGATGGCGGATTCAATGCGGAGCGGGTGCTGACGTTTCAATTGCCGCTGCCGGCTGTGAAGTATGCGGAACAGGATCATATCGTCACACTCTTCGGGAGCCTGCTGGAGCGCTTACGCGTTATCCCCGGCGTGCAGTCAGCGGGAATTGGCGAGACGGTTCCGATGGGCGGCGAGGGCGAGAGCACAGTGATTCGAATGCCCGACCATCCGGCGGCGAGCCAAAAAGAAATGCCGTTTGCCAATTTCACGGTGATTTCGCCGGGGTTTTTCGCCGCGGTGGGCACGCCGCTGTTGCGCGGCCGCGATTTTCAGGAAACGGACGCCACCGATTCGCTGCCGGTGGCGATCGTCAACAAGGCCATGGAGAGAAAATACTGGCCGAGAGAGGGCGCGCTGGGCAAGCAGGTGGGTCCGGGGAGCACGCGCTTTCCATTGCTGACGATTGTGGGAGTTGTGCCGGATGTGAAGCATGCGTCCCTGCGCGAAGAAACGGCGCCGGAAATGTATGTGCTGTACAACCAGAAGCCATGGCCTTCGCTTTTGAACATGCGCGTGGCGCTGCGGACGAAATCCGATCCCGCCGCGGTGACTGGGAGCCTGCGCGACGCCATTCATGCGATCGATCCCGACTTGCCGCTCGCGAAGGTGGCTACGCTGACGACGCTGGTCGATGATTCGATGGCGCAGCCGCGATTTTCCGTGTTCTTGCTGGGGGCGTTTGGGGTGCTCGCGCTGCTGCTTGCTTCGATCGGAATGTATGGAGTGATTTCGTATTCGGTGCTGCAACGGACGCAAGAGATTGGAATCCGCATGGCGCTGGGCGCGCAGCGGCGCAAAGTGTTTGGCATGGTGCTCGGCCAGGGCGCGCGGCTGGCGGGATTGGGAATTGCGATTGGACTTGTTGCCGCCCTTGGCGTAACGCACCTGATGGCTAGTTTTCTGTATGGCGTGCGTCCCACGGACCCGCTTACGTTTGCGGGCGTGTCGCTGCTGTTGCTAGGGATCGCGCTGCTGGCTTGCTACTTGCCGGCGCGGCGGGCGATGCGCGTGGATCCGATGGTGGCGCTGAAGTACGAATGATCTCGGACACTTTTGCGGAAAATTTTGGGCTGCTGCTGGAGGGAGTATGACGCTTTGGAGCCGCATGCTTTCCTGGTTGCGCGCAACCGTGGGGCGCGCTCGTATGGAGAGCGAAATGGACGCGGAGTTGCGGTTCCACATGGAAGCGTACGCCGAAGATTTGGTGCGCAGCGGTGTACCGCGAGCGGAAGCCTTGCGGCGCGCGCGGCTGGAGTTTGGCGGTATCGAGAACGCGAAGCAGGAATGCCGCGAAGCGCGCGGCGTGCACTTCGCAGAAACTTTGCTGCAGGATTTGCGCTTCGGTACGCGCACGATGCGGCGCTCGCCAGGATTCACCGTGACCGCGGTACTCGCACTGGCGCTGGGCATTGGAGCGAACACCGCGATCTTCAGTGTAGTCAACGCTGTCCTGCTGCGGCCGTTGTCGTATGATCAGCCGGACCGCCTGATGCAGGTATGGCATACGCCACCGCAGAAAAGTTTTCCCGGTATGCCGACGTTTGCGGTGTCGCCCGCCAATTTCCTGGATTGGCGCGAGCAAAATCATTCCTTCGAGGCCATGTCGGCGTATGGATTTGGCCGCTACACGCTCACCGGCTCGGGGCGTCCCGAAGCAATTCGCATGGTTGCGGCAACCGTGGGGTTGTTCTCGATCTTGCACGCGCAGCCGCTGCTCGGCCGCGGATTCCTGCAAGGTGAGGATGAGCCGGGGCACGAGCACGAAGTTGTACTGAGCTACGGATTGTGGCACAGCTACTTCGCGGGAAATCCGGACATCGTCGGCAAGAATATTCAGCTCAACGGGCAGGCGTTTACGGTGATCGGGGTCATGCGGCCGGGGTTTGACTTTCCCATCTTCAGCGATCCCGGTTCGCGAACACAGATGTGGAAGCCCCTGGCCTGGACTGATCCGGAGCGCGCCATTCGCGGCGACCACAATTTCGGAGTGATCGCTCGCCTGAAGGATGGCGTGACTTTGCGGCAGGCGAATGCCGAACTGGACGCGATTTCAAACCGCCTGGCTCAGGCTTATCCGGGCGACGACAAGGGCTGGGGCGCGATCGCGGTTCCGCTGCGCGATGATCTTGTCGGTGATGTGCGCCCGGCGTTGTTGATTCTGCTTGGCGCCGTTGCGCTGGTGTTGCTGATTGCCTGCGCGAACGTCGCAAACCTGGTGTTGGCGAGGGCGCTTTCGCGACGCAAGGAAGTTGCCGTGCGCACGGCGTTGGGCGCTACTCGCCGCCGCCTGTTGCAGCAGGTGATTTCAGAGACGCTGCTGCTGGCGTTCGCGGGGGGCGTGCTGGGCTTGGTGTTCGCGCACTACAGCATGATATTGATTGTAAAATTTCTGGCGCAGTGGCTGCCGCGGTCCAGCGAAATCGCGCTGGACGGCTGGGTATTGGCGTTCACCCTGGGCATTTCGCTGCTGACCGGATTCGCCGCCGGCCTGCTGCCCGCGCTGCGCATGGCGAAGGCGGACTTGAATCAAGCCTTGAAGCAAGGCCTAGGCCGCACCGCCGGAGATTCTGGCGGAGGCCGGACACGCAACGTGCTGGTCGTTGCGGAAGTGGCGCTTTCGCTGATGCTGTTGATTGGCGCGGGTCTATTAATTCGCAGTTTGTGGGTCTTGCGCGCCGTGAATCCCGGGTTCGACCCTCATGGCGTGGTGACGATGAACGTCGCGGTGCCGACTGAGAAATTTACGCTTCCGGCGCAGCAGATCAGTTACTACGGGCGCGTGCTGGAACGAGTCCGCAGTTTGCCTGGAGTGCAGTCCGCCGGCCTAATTGACAGTCTACCGCTGAGCGACGACGGCTCGCATCAGCCGATTTCCATTGAAGGGCGCCCGGCGGCGGCCATGGCTGACCTGCCAGAGGTGGAAATTCGCCAGCTCAGTCCGGGGTACATCAGCGCGATGCACATACCGCTCTTGAGCGGACGCGACATTGATGACTCAGACGCTGCAGGCCGGCCGGGCGCAGTGTTGATCAGCGAATCCATGGCGAAATCTTTCTGGCCGAATGAGAATCCCGTCGGCAAGCGGTTGACGCTTTATTTTTTCCCGGAGTTGAGGCGCGTGGTTGTGGGCGTGGTGGCCGACGTGAAGCTAACGGCCATGAATGAAACGCAGCCGCAGCCGACGCTCTATTACCCGCTCGCGCAGTTGTCTGCGGCGAGAGGCGAAAGCTGGAACTCTTTCGGCATGAACCTCGCGGTGCGCACAGATGCGGCGCCATTGAGCGTGGTTCCGGCGATCACTGGTTCGATCCGCGAAATCGACTCGGAGGTGCCGCTGCTGAATATTCGCACGATGGATGATTCGGTGTCCGCATCTTTGTCGCAGGCGCGATTCACGATGCTGCTGCTGGGCGCATTCGCGGGGTTAGCATTGCTGCTCGCGGTGGTGGGGATTTACAGCGTGATGAGCTATTCGGTTTCGCGGCGCACCAACGAGATCGGAATTCGCGTGGCGCTGGGGGCGAGCCGCGGCGATGTGCTGCTGTTGATTGTGCGGCAGGCGTTGCTGCTGGCACTGACTGGCTCGGTGATGGGCATTGCTGGGGCGCTGTCGCTCTCGCGGTTGATGGCTAGCCAGTTGTATGGCGTGCGGCCGACTGATCCGCTTACTTTCATCACTGTTGCTGCACTGCTGATGGTTGTCTCGCTGGTAGCAAGCTACATTCCCGCGCGGCGCGCGATGCGCATCGACCCGATGAATGCCTTGCGCTACGAGTGAGCTTGCATGCTCCTCAGGCGGCCGATGCTGCGAGTTTTACCACCGCCAGGCCTTCGATGATGCGATCGGTGCTGCGTTCATTGCCGACGGCTAAGCGGATGAACCGCAGCGCGGCGGGTCCGCCGTTTCCGTACTGCGCGCCGGAACCGACCTGCACGCCCTTGGATTCGCACGCCGCACAGAAGGTGTTTGCGTCCATGCCTGCCGGAACTTCAATCCAGCAATGAAAGCCATTGCGATGCGCGCGGATTTTCAGGCCGCTGAGGCTGCTCGCGATCAGCGCTTGCCGTTCACGGCCGAGCGCTTGCTTTTCGGCGATTAGCCGCGCCACCGTGTCGTCAAGAAGCAGCGACGTGAGGGCTTCCGCAAACGATAGCGATATTCCGCCATTTACCCGCGCGATCAATTCTTCGGCACTTGCGCACAGGCGTTCCGGAATCATCAGATAGGCAACCCTGAGATCGGGAGAGACTGGCTTCGAGAAACTGAAGATATAGAAGCTACGTTCCGGAATGTGGAAGGAGATCGGAACAGGCGCGTCAGGTTCCAGGAAGCGATAAGCATCGTCCTCGATCAAAAACAGATTGTGTTGTCGAATGACGTTTGCGAGAGCGAGCCTTCTCGCAGGCGACATGACGGTGCCGAGGGGATTGTGAACCGTCGGCATCAAGTACGCGGCTTTTACGCCATGCGTGTCGGCCGCTGCGACCAGCGCGTCAGGCAGCATTCCATCCTCATCGCCAGCGCAGCCGATTAGATTGATGCGGCGCTCCGCGGCCATCGCTCGAAAATGCGGATAAGTAAGTTCGTCAACCGCGATTGCGGCGCCCGCGAGCGAGGCACTCGCTAACGCGCTAGCTATTCCCGCGTGGCCGCCCGCGCACAAGAAGACACGGCTGGCGGGAACCTGGAAGTTCCCCCGCGAAAGGAATGACGCCGCGACCTCGCGATGTTTCGCGGTTCCGGCAAACAGGCTCGTGGATTGCGGCGCATTCGGCTCCGCGCTGAATTTCTGCAGCGTCGCTTCAATGAGAGCGGCCTCCGTACCGAGCAAAGGATAGTTGTAGCGAAAATCGATCACAGCGAAGAAATCCCTCCTTCGTGATGAGTAATTCCGCGGCCGGCGTGAACTGTGCGCGCCGAACCTGAGCTTAGAAGGCCAGAACCTTCCGCAGAGTTGCCGGGATACCAAGCGCACGAGGCGGATGCCATCCTGCCGGAAGAATCTGCCTGCATCTCACAATATATCAGCAGGAACGAGCGTCGTGGCCTGCGGCTGCCCATTCGCATTACCGCTCTGAGAGGCAAATTGGATGGACGAACTGCGTGGCTGAATGACGCCCAAGTCGTCAATCGGAGGAATGCCCGCCACTTCTCGCGCGAAGCACACGAGCAGAGAGTGCGTCGACCGCGCCGAAAAAAATCGAATCCGCCCGCGCGTGAGGACCGTCTAATCCGATTATGACTATGACAAAGGTGAAACTTGGTTCGCAGGGCGCCGTCGTTTCCCGCATGGGGCTTGGCTGCATGGGCATGAGCGATTTCTACGGCGAGCGGAACGATGTGGAGTCCGCCGCCACGATTCTGCGCGCGTTGGACTTGGGCATCAATTTTCTGGATACCGCGGACACGTACGGAATCGGCGACAACGAGGAGTTGATTGGCAAGACGATCCGCGGGCGCCGCGCGGAAGTGTTTCTGGCGACGAAGTTTGCCAACATTCGGACGAAAGCGGAGCCGAATCGTTGGTCCATTAGCGGGAAGCCGGAGTATGTGCGGTCGGCGTGCGACGCTTCGCTGAAGCGGCTGGGCGTGGATCACATTGATTTGTACTACCAGCATCGCGTGGACCCGCAGACACCGATTGAAGAGACGGTGGGCGCGATGGCGGAGTTGGTCAAGGCCGGCAAGGTGAAATATCTGGGATTGTCGGAAGCGTCGCCGGCGACGATTCGGCGCGCGCACAAGGTGCATCCGATCACTGCGCTACAGACGGAATATTCGCTGTGGGAGCGGCATGTGGAAGCGCACATTTTGCCGACGGTGCGCGAATTGGGAATTGGTTTTGTGCCGTATAGCCCTCTGGGACGAGGCTTCCTCACCGGCGCAATCACCAAGAAGAGCGATTTGGCGGAGACGGATTCGCGCGCGACGCGCATGCCCCGATTTGCCGACGAAAATTTCGACAAGAATCAGATGCTTGTTGCACGCGTGAGAGCGATTGCCGAGCGCTTGGGCGTGAAGCCTGGCCAACTGGCGCTGGCGTGGGTACTGGCGAAGGGCGAAGATCTGGTGCCGATTCCTGGAACGAAGCGCCGGAAATATCTGGAAGAAAACGCGGCAGCGGCGGACATCAAGCTTAGCGCAGCGGAAGTGGCGGAGTTGGAAGCCGCCGTGCCGCACGCCGAAATCGCCGGCGAACGCTATTCAACACCCGCCATGAACGCGATTGACCGCTAACCCGGGTCCGCATTGAAATACGCGACCAGGTGTTTTTTGACGATTATGGCGAATGCAGGCTTTCCAGCGACCTGGGGCGGATCTGCAGTTCGGCGCGGCTGGTCTTTTCCGGCATTAGCGGGTGCTGCTTGAAGTATCGACGGTAGGCACTCGGGGTCATCTGCCGAATACGACGGAACTGCCGGTTGAAGTTCGCGAGGTTGGAGAGGCCCACTTCGTACGCGATCATGCTGACCGGCATGTCCGTTTCCGCCAAGCGCATGCATGCGCGTCCAATTCGCAGTTTGCAAAGGTATTCGCTGACACTGTCTCCCGTGTGTTTCACGAAAAGACGGTGTAGCGATCTCGCGGAGATATTCCCGACCCGGCAGAGCGCGTCGATCCGTATCGGATCTTGGAACTGCCGGTGAAGATGTTGCAGCACGCGTGTGAATTGCGCCGGCTCGCTGTCCGCGGCGGACGGAACGGTCATCGCCGTCTTCGAAAGACTCACCGCGTTTTCGTCGGCGAGCGACACAAGCAGATCGAGCGTGGCGTGAAGACGCGACTGTGGGGATTCCGAGAGGATTTGGTCGAGCCGGCCCAGAACGCGTTTGGCGGCCGCCCGCGGGAATTCCAGGCCCGTCGAAGCGTTTCGCAGCAAGCGCCGGATGGGCGCATATTCCGGACATACCTGCGCCATCTGCAGCGCCCAATGGCCCGAAAACCAGATGACGATTGCGGTATGCGGCTCGTTTTGACGCAGCGTTGCGGTCGAGGCCCAGGTATGCGGCATGTCGGACGGGACGAGCGCTAGATCCGGCGAGCGGTATTTTCCGATGTGATCCCCGATGAACCGCCAACCTTTGCTGTTCAACGTCAAAGTAAGCTCGTATTCCGGATGGTGGTGCCACTCGAAGGGGATTTCAGCTACGCGTCTGTGGTAGACGCGCACCGAGCAGCCTTTCGGAAAGGTAACCGATTCGAATTGAGGCTTCATTTCGCCGCCTTATCGCACTCAATTAGCGCTGGCCGAATTGTATCAGTAGTTGGCCGTTCTGCATCACTCGCCAATTCTGCTCTTTGCTAGATTCGGCTGCGTGGCCCTGCGCGGAGCCCTGGCCGCGAGAACGGGTTCTAGAAGGAAGGAGCAGAATTTCATGAAATTCGAAATCGAAGACCTGCCAAAGATGGTGCGCGATACAAAAAAATCCTTGCGCACGGCGCTGCCGGGCTACGCCGCGGCTTTCCAGAAAGTCGAATCCGAGATGCGTCGTCGTGTGGACGCAATCGTCAAGGAACGAGAGTCGGGCCAAGCGGTTGTCCCGATCGTGCATTATTCGGACATCGAAGGCGGCACCGTGCCTGCTGAGATGATCGCAAAGATCAAGCAGCGCGGCGCGTGCGTGATCCGCGAGACGTTCACTCCCGCGCAGGCAAATGCATGGAACGACGAAATCACTACCTACGTCGAGGAAAACGGTCTCGACGCCAAACTGGCCAACGCCGCCGAAGACAAATACTTTGGAACGCTGGCGTCGGCGAAACCGCAGATTTACGGAATATATTGGTCGCGTCCCCAGGTGAAAGCTCGCCAAGCCGAATCACTGACCCATGTCCGCGTCTTCATGAATAACCTCTGGAAAGCGGAAAGTGAAGGACGGCGGCATTTCAATCCGAACGAGGTGCCCGTCTATGCCGATCGCATTCGGCGGCGGCCACCCGGTTCGGCATCGTTGGGCCTATCCCCGCATGTTGATGGAGGCTCCGTCGAGCGTTGGCTGGATGAACATTTCCGCAAAGTGTATCGCCACGTTTTTTCCGGCAACGTGCAGCAGTACGATGCGTATGATGCCGCATTCCGCCCCGAGGTCCGTGAGGTTCCTTCGCCCGCTGTTTGCTCGATGTTCCGGACGTTTCAGGGATGGACTGCGCTGACTCGTCAAGGAAAGGGAGACGGCACGCTGCAACTGATTCCCATCGCCGAATCCATGGTGTACATCTTGCTCCGCGCTCTTCAGGATGATGTCGCCGAAGACGATCTGTGCGGGGCGCAGCCGGGCCGTGCGCTTTCTGTGAACCCGCAATTCCACAGTTTGTTGATCGAAGCTCTTTCCTCAATTCCATTGATGCAACCCGGCGACACTGTTTTTTGGCATTCCGATGTGGTACACGCGGTTGAAAACGAGCATCGTGGAGCGGGCTACAGCAACGTGATGTATATCGCTTCGACGCCCGGATGCGCCAAAAATTCGGCTTACCTGCCGCAGCAAGCGCAGGCTTTTCTGGCGGGAAAAACTCCACCGGACTTCGCGCCGGATGATTTTGAAGTCGATTTTGTCGGGCGTGGAACAATCGGGGATTTGACCGAACTGGGGCGTTCACAGCTAGGGATCACCGAGGCACTCGCGAAGGGGACTCAGGTTGGCCGCTCTGCCTGATCCTGAACAACAATCGCTCGGCAAGCCCCGACTGTTTTCGCCAGGCAACACGCTGCCTTTTGTTCTGGTGACGATGTTGTTCCTCCTCTGGGGCATCCCCAGCAACTTGAACGACGTGCTCATCAAGCAGTTCATGAAATCGTTTGCGATGAACCGCTTCCAGGCCGGCCTGATCCAATCCGCTTTTTACTTGGGCTATTTTCTGCTTGCCTTGCCCGCGGCGCTCATCATGCGCAAATTCGGCTACAAGACAGGCCTGGTGATCGGCTTGCTTCTGTTCGGGACGGGCGCGCTGCTCTTTTGGCCTGCTGCAGTCGTGCAGCGTTACGGATTCTTTCTGTTTGCGCTCTTCGTCATCGCCGGCGGCCTGTCCTTTCTGGAAACCGGCGCGAACCCGTTCATCTCGGTGCTGGGCGATCCCAGAACATCGGAGCAGCGCCTGAATCTCGCACAAGCATTCAATCCTCTGGGCTGCATAGCAGGAGTCGTCGTCGGCACGATCTTCATCTTTTCCGGAGTCGAACTAAATCCGGCGCAGGTTGCGGAGCTGAAAACTGCCGGGACATATCAGGCATACCTGCAGCACGAAACGCTGCGTGTGGTTACGCCTTACCTCGCGCTCGGTTGCATTGTTTTTCTCTTTGCAGTGGTGCTCATGAGCACGAAGTTTCCCAAGATTGCTGAGGAATCCGGCCCAGCCGGTGACGCGCCGCACGGAAGCTTCCGCGAGTTGCTCAAATACCCGCACTTTGTGCAGGGCGTGCTCGCACAGTTCTTCTATATCGGAGCACAGGTGGGCACCTGGAGCTACTTCATCACCTACGTTCAGGACTACACGCACCTTCCTGAAAAGACCGCGGGGTCTTTTCTCACGGGCACGCTGGTCGTCTTCACCATCGGCAGATTCTTGGCGACATATCTGATGAAGTTCATCGCGCCAAGCAAACTGATGGGAATCTACAGTATCGTCAACGTGATTTTGGTGGCCATCGGAGTGTTGCTGCCGGGCTGGATCGGGCTTTGGGCGGTTTTTCTTACGAGCTTTTTCATGTCGCTCATGTTCCCCACAATTTTCGCGTTGGGTCTAAAGGGGCTGGGGCCAAACACAAAGATCGGCGGCTCGCTGATCGTGATGGGCGTCATCGGTGGCGCCGTCTTCACCCCCATCATGGGCCGGATTTTCGAAGCGACGCACAGCATGGCCACGGCCATGATCGTTCCGCTGCTCTGCTATTTATTCATAACCTACTACGCTTTCGTCGGGTCGAAGGCTCGCGTCCCCGAGCCCACCGCCGTAATGGCGAACCACCGATTAGTTTCATAAAATATGAATGCGTACACTAACAGGAGGGACGCGGTTCTCGTCACTTCTCTGATTGTGGCACTAATCAAGCAAACGCCTGGTCAACATGCGCCACTCAGAACCGCCGATGCGCTAATCCGGAAGCGTTCGGGAAAGGACTCGCAACACGTTCTCGCCTATGACGAGGCGTATCTCATGCTTTGAGAGGCCTTGCGCGTCGGTGATCAACGGAATTCCCGTGGCGTCGAAGGACGTGGTTGTAGAACCGTCGAAATCCGAGCCTAGAGCCACATGCTCGACACCCACGATTCTGGCCGTGTAGAGAATCGCTCGTGCGATTGCGTCGGCGTCGCGGCCGCAGACGGCCGCCTCCCAATATCCAATGCCAATGACGCCACCGGTCCGCGCAACCGCACGCATTTCGTCGTCCGACAGGTTTCTGTTGTTGTCGCACGTCCCTTTCACTCCCCTGTGGGAAACGATGACAGGCTTAGTCGCCATGGACGTTACATCGCGAACCGTTGCCGGTGAAGCGTGCGCCAGATCGATTAACATACCTTTCGCTTCCATCGCGTGTACCCACCGCCGACCGAGGTCTGTAAGCCCACTTTTCCGCGGGCCTGAGGCAGAGCCACCGACCGCTGTGTCCGTGAAATGTGTCGCGGACATAAGTCTGTAGCTTGCCGCCCAAAGTACATCGACATTCTCTAGTCTGCCCCCAAGCGGCTGAGCCCCCTCTGCGCCAAGAATCGTTGCGAGCCGATGCGGCTCCCGCGACGCGAGGAATTGAGCAAGGTCCGCGCGTGTCCGCAGTATGACTAGCGTTCCGTGGGAATCGGATTCAAACCTTCGTAGCCGTCCAGCCTGATACAGAGCTCGTTCCTTCGGGCTATTCCACGTGCGCGCGGGCCAGCCTTCGGCTATCGCAAGATATCGAACCAGATCAGAGGAACCGCTGTTGCTCTCGATGTTCAAGTTGCGAGGGATACTGGTAACAACCGTGAAGAACTGCAACGAAACATTGGTCTGTTGGAGCCGTGGGAGATCGACGTGCCCTATTGTTGTGCGCGTAAGTAGATCACGTCCCCATAACAGAGTGTCCGCATGCAGGTCTGCGACGAAAAGCGTCTTTTGAAGATTGGTGGCTTCAACAGGTATTGCATAGGGCGGACGTATGCGTACTCGGTTGTACCTACCTTCGACAACTCTCGGCACCCAAAATTTCGCTCCAACCATAACGACAGCAAGGATTCCGACCACCCAGAAGAGTCGTTTCGTTTAGCGACCTGACAGATTCTATAGCGATACGAGGTTACGTGGACGGTAAGTCATGTTAAGACATAAGTGGTTTTGCCCCCCGTTTAACTTCTTCGATGAGGGAATTGAGCAGGACGGCTGGGCCGCGCGCCTGAAATTATTGCAGCTTGGCGTATTCGGATTTGGCGGCTGCGAGGATGGGGACCCCGGGGTCGGCGTCTTTCCAGAGCGCGAAGAAATCCTGATACGCTACGCGTGCCTTGGCTGGGTCGCCCTCGAGGGCGTAGGCGCGCGCCAGGCCCAGCTTCGCTAGTGCGGCGGTGATTGAATTGAGCGCGACGCCGGGATGATCCACGATCTTTTGAAATTCGGCGGCGGCTTCGCTGCCTTTGTGCAGCGCCAGATACGCGTTCCCGCGTGCGTATGTGCTGCGCATCGAACGGCCCGAGCTAAGGTCGTACGGAATTACGGGCTGAAGGAGTTCTACGGCTTTTCCAGGATTGTTACTGTTGATCGCCAAGATCGCGCGGATCGTGGGAAGCTCGTACCCGTTCATCATGGTGTCCGAAGGACGTTCCTTGGCGATCTCCGCGGCGAGCGCTTCGGCGCGGCCTGCGTCGCCGGCGCGCACGAAAGCGTTCGCGACATTGATTTTCACGTGCACTGAAGAATTGACCGCCAGCGCAGCTGCGGCGTCCTTGCGCGCGCCGGTGGCGTCACCCACCTCAGCCTCATCGATCGACAACGCGGCGAGCATCTGGGCCGCTGCTTCGTTCGAGTGACTTGCTTCGAAGGCAGCTCGGGAGCGCTGAAACAATCCGCGCGCTTTTTCCATCCGCCCGCCGTTTGCCTCCGTTTGCGCCGCCAGCCAGTAGGAGATCGCCGTAGCTTCGGGGCCTTTGGACGCAAGAACCGAGAGTTCATGGTCCATGGCCGGCGGATTGTTTTGCACGAAGGCCAGAAGATAAAGCAAACGGTGAAGATTCGGAACGTCCAGCTTCTGCGCCATAGCTTGATCAATGGTGGCCTTGGCTTCATCGAATCGCCCCAGGCCGATATAGGAAGCGGAAAGCGCGACGAAGGCGATACTCTCGTCGGGATTGAGTTGATGCGCCTGGCGAGCGGCGGGTAGAGCCTTTTCCCACTGACCCAATTGTGCGTAGCCGACTCCCAGATTGTTGAATGGAATGGAATCGCGTGGGTAAGTTTGCGACCAGAGCTGATAGACCTGAATGCTTTGCTCGGAATCTCCGGTTACGTTGTCGTAATAGTGCGAATCAATGTAGAACTTTTCCGCCTCGCTGGCGCGATCTCGCAAGCTGTAAGCTTTTTTCGTGTACGCGGCGCCCACTTCGCGGTCGCCCAGGTTCGTTTCCACTTGGCCGAGCGTGGCAATGGCGATGGCGAAATTGGGATCGAGCGCCACCGCTTGCTTGAAGAAAGGCGCGGCGGGCTCCTCGCCCTGCGTGGCGCGCGCCTGCGTTCCCAGACTGTAGGCTTTCAGGGCTTCGAGCGAAGAAGTGGTCGCTTCCTCGATGGGCGTGTTGAATTTCTGAATCGAGGCGAGTGATTCGCCGAGCTTGCGGCGAATGTCTTCGGCCGCGTTGCCGAGCGCGCCGAGGACGTGATCCTTGTCCGGAGCTTCGGCGTTAGCGGTCGCGAGGGTTTCGCCGGATGCGCAGTTGAGCGCGTTGAGAATTAAATTGTAGGTGTTGCCGATTTGCGCGATCGAGCCTTCGAGTACTGCTGCGCTTTGTGTGCGCTGGCAGATTTGGCGTCCGAGTTCGTTGGTTACGCGCGCGGTGGCCGGCTGGCCCATGTATTGCAGCGTTTGTTGCATTTGGCGGTCGGATAGAATGTGCAGGAACGGGGATTGCGCGAGTTGCGCGGCGAGGCCCTGGCGCAGTGCGCCGTCGAAGACTGCATCGCCGGTGGTATTCGTGAAGTCGGCTAGAACGATGGAACCTTGGCCGGTGAGTTTCGGGCCGCGATGCGTTAAGAAATATGCGCCGGCGGCGAGCACGACTACGATTGCGGCCGCGGCAGCGACGAGCGGCCAGCGCTTGCGTGGTGCGATGTTCGACGGCTGCGAGGTTGCTACTGCGATAGAACCGGAAGCTGGGGCGCCAGCGATTGCCGTGGCGGACGTCACGGATCCGGCCGCGGGTTGCGCTGTGGTTGATGGTGCCGCGCTCGTACCACCCGACGGAGTCATCGCTGCGATCGCATGGCCGCTCGAAGGACCCGCTTGCGTGGCAGTCTCGCCGAACGCGCTCGAGTTCTGCTGCGGCGTGCTGGCTTGCGCGGACGGCACTACGCCGGAAACGCGGCTCGAACCAGAGTCGCGCTTCAGGCGCGCGAGATCCGTACGCAGTTCCGCGGCGTGCTGATAACGCATGCGGCGATCTTTTTCGAGCGCTTTGGAAATCACTTCTTCCAGCCGCGGCGGAATATCCGGATTCAGACGCACCGCGGGCGCCGGAGCCTTTTCCAGGATGGCGTTGAAGACTACCGCCGTCGTCGCGCCGCGGAACGGAACCGCGCCGGTGGCCATTTCGTACAGCACCGCCCCAAAGCTGAAAAGATCGCTGCGCACGTCCAGCGTTTCTCCGCGCGCCTGCTCTGGCGACATATACGCGACGGTACCAACCGCCGTGCCCGCGCTGGTGAGATCCGCTTCCCTCACCGAAGGCGTGTCCACCGTGAGATCCGACGGAGTCAGTCCGCGCGTCGCATCAGACGTTGCCAGAATTTGCTTGGCCAAGCCAAAATCCAAGATTTTCGCGTGGCCGCGATCCGTGATGAACAAATTCGCGGGCTTGATGTCGCGATGAACGATGCCCTTGGCGTGCGCCGCGTCCAGCGCGTCGGCAATTTCAATTCCGAGATCGAGCAGCAACTCCATTTCCAGCGGACGGCCGGAAATTCGGTGCTTCAGCGTCATGCCTTCCAGAAATTCCATGGCGATGAAGGGATGCCCGTCCTGCTGTCCGATTTCATATATTGTGCAAATGTTGGGATGATTCAGCGCGGAGGCGGCGCGAGCTTCGCGGCGGAAACGTTCCAGAGCTTGCGGGTCACGCGCGACGTCTTCAGGAAGAAATTTCAGAGCAACGAAGCGGCCGAGTTCGGTGTCTTCGGCTTTGTAAACGACGCCCATGCCTCCGCCGCCCAATTTTTCCAGGACGCGATAGTGAGTAATCGTGCGGCCGATCGGAGACTGAGGTTCCGTCATGAGTGGCGCACATCTTAGGATGCGCGCGAAGGCAAGTCAACGAACAGAGAGCGGGTGCGGCGTTCACCAGCCTGACACTGAGTGCCGCTGAAAACGGTGTGCGGCACTGGCGCCCGAGCCCAGGAATTCGGGCGCCAGTGCCTCCCGAGTGCTTCTAGCTACCGCACTTTGCAGGATGATCCGGAACGCGGCTCAAGTGACGCTGCAGTTAACTCGCGATTAAAATTTAGTGTCACCTGAACCAACGCGCGTCGAGAGCGAAGCCGCGATGCGAATCGTGCCGGTGGTTATCCCCGAAGCGAGCCTAGGGGCGTCGGCACAGTGCTCTTTACACTGGTGGACGCACACCGTATGCTGTGCCGCAGGCGATTGCGCTTCGCGGATCTGGGCGCATTCGTCGGCGTTCCGGAGGGTCACGATGATCCTGGCATTGGTTGCGATTGTTGTGCTGCTGGTGGTGTTCGTCATTGGAATGTACAACGGGCTGGTGCGGCTGAAGGTGCAGTGCGACAACGCGTGGTCTGATATTGATGTGCAGCTGAAGCGCCGCTACGACCTGATTCCCAACCTGGTGGAAACCGTGAAGGGCTACGCCGCACATGAGAAGGGCACACTGGAAGCCGTGGTGGCGGCGCGCAATCAAGCGATGAACACGCAAGGTCCCGCGGCGAAGGCCGAAGCGGAAGGCGTGCTGACCAGCGCGCTGCGCCAGGTGTTTGCGCTGGCCGAGGCGTATCCGCAGTTGAGAGCGGTGGAAAGTTTCACGCAGTTGCAGCAATCGCTGAGCCAGATCGAGGACAGCGTGCAGAACGCCCGGCGCTATTACAACGCCGTGGTGCGCGATCTGAACACGAAAATCGTGCAGTTCCCTTCCAACATCATCGCCGGAATGTTTAACATCACGCCGCGGCAATTTTTCGAGATCAGCGCACCGGCCGAGCGCGATGTGCCGAAGGTCAGTTTTGGCGCAACTACCTAGCCGCCGCGTGCGCCGCGAAATGTTCAGTCTCCGCTTCCGTCGCGTTGTTGCAATCCTTCTGCTGGCGCTTTTCGCCGCGATGACGGCGCAGGCGCGCACGCTCACATTCAAACATTTCGACGCGCAGATTCAGGTGCATTCCGACGGCACGATTGACGTCACCGAAGTGATGGAAGCGCAGTTCACCGGAGCGTGGCACGGAATTTACCGCACGATTCCCGTCGAGTACACCGATCCGGAAGGATTGAACTACACCCTGCTGCTTGATGAAATCAGCGCGACAGATAGCGAAGGGCAGAAACTCAAGCTGGAACAAAACCGCCAAGGCCGCTACATCAAATTCAAAATCTACGTGCCGGCAGCGGAAGACGCCACGCGCACGATTGTGCTGCACTATCGCGTGCTGGATGCGTTGCGCTTTTTCGACGACCACGACGAGCTGTACTGGAACGTGACGGGCAACGAGTGGGAAAACCCGATCGACCTGGTTACGGCGCACATCGAACTGCCGGCGGGCGTCACAGGGTTGCACGCCGTCGCGTATACCGGCACGACCGGATCACGCGCGGAAGATGCGCGCATCGAGATCAGTGACAACGTGGTGGACATTCGCAGCACGCGCCGCCTGGGCTATCGCCAAGGACTAACCGCGGTCGTCGGCTTCGACAAGGGGTTCGTGCATCCGCCATCGGGATCCATGAAATTCATGCGCTTCCTGCAAAGCAATTCGCCGCTACTGATTCCGGTGATTGCGTTTTTCGCGATGCTCTGGCTGTGGTGGACGCGCGGCCGCGACCCTCAACGCGAAGCAATTTCCGTGCAGTACGAGCCGCCGGACAAATTGACTCCCGGAGAATGCGGCACACTGGTGGATAACGAAGCGGCCATGCGCGACATTACCGCGACGCTAGTGGATTTGGCCGTGAAAGGCTACCTGACAATCGAGCAGATAGAGGAAAGCCACTTGCTGGGCCTGACGCACAGCAAAGATTACATTTTTCACATGAAGAAGTCGCCGACAGAATGGGCCGCGGCGCGTTCGCACGAGCAGGAAATGCTTTCGGCGCTCTTCGATGCTGGCGCTAGCCCCGATGTGAAACTTTCCGATTTGCAGAATCATTTCTATATGCGCCTGCCGGCGATTCGCGATCAAATTTTCAGCGCGCTGATGAGCGACGGCTATTATCTGCATCGTCCGGACACCGTGAAACAGGGCTACATCGGCGCGGGATTGCTGATCGGCGGCCTGCTAGTGTTCGGCGGCGCGGGATATCTCGCGAATGCCACGGGCATTGCGGCGGGCAGCTGGATTTTGGCGGGCATCGCGACCGGCGCCGTGATCTGTATTTTTGGAGTGTTCATGTCCGCGCGAACAGTCACCGGGGCGCGTGCGCTCGAAAAAGTTTTGGGCTTCGAGGAGTTCCTGGGTCGCGTTGAGAAAGACCAAATTGAGCGCCTGGAGAGAACGCCCGAGCTTTTCGAAAAATACCTGCCCTACGCGATGGCGTTGCGCGTGGAAAAAAAATGGGTGCAGGCGTTTTCCGGGATCGCCTTGCAGCCGCCGCAGTGGTATCAGGGCTCCTACGGCGGCAACTTCACGGCATTTTATCTGGTGAACGACCTCAACATGATGTCCATGCAGGCTGGCAGCGTGATGGCATCGTCGCCGCGCAGCTCCGGCGGCTCGGGATTTGGCGGAGGCGGCGGCTCCGGCGGCGGATTTGGCGGAGGCGGTGGCGGCGGATTCTAGGTTTGTTTCTGCGCGGCTTGTCGCGGCTGCTTTGTGGCTCGGCCGGAGCTTCTCCATTGGCGAATCCAGCCGTGCTCGCGGATTCCCTCCTCTTCCATTTGGCGCGTCCATGCGCCCAATAGGCTTGCGCGATTGAAATAACCCAGCATCTGCTGCGGATTTGTGCGGCTGACGACGGGCAGCCGGCCAATATCATGCTGCAGCATACGTACCATTGCGTCGTGCGCGAGCTCATCGGGATACGCGACGATCACCGGCTGCGAGCCCGCTTCCAGAACGGTCTTCGTTCCTTGCGGGTCCTGTTCCAGCGCGCGCAATAAATCGCTCTGCGTCACCACTCCGACAAGCTCGCCTTCGCCTGAGACGATCGGCAATCCCTGCGTCAGGTTGTAGGCCTTCTCGCCCGGGCCCATGCGTTGGGCAAGTTCCGCCACGGTCATTTGCTGTGCGATTGGATGTACGTCCTTGCGCATCAATTCGCCTACGCGCACGGCTTTCAATACTTCGGTCGCGCTTTCGCCGGGCACGGGCATGCCGCGTTTGGCAAATTTCTGCGTCATGATCGAATTCGGGAGCAGCATGTAGGCGACCGCATCCGCCAGCACGCACACCAGCAGCACCGGCAACACCGCATGGAAATCGCGCGTCGTTTCAAACGCGCAGAACATGAATGTGAACGTGGCGCGTGAGGATGCGCCGAGCAACGCGCCCATTCCCGCCACGGCAAACGCTTCCGGCGAAAGGTGCGCCCCGGCGATCAGGCGATTGGCAACCAAAGCAAAAGAGCTGCCGATTGCCGCGCTGATCATGAACATCGGCGCGAGCGTGCCGCCGGAAGTTCCCGAGCCGAGCGAGAGCAGCACTACAAGAGCTTTCAGGAACAGCACCAGCAGCACCATGCCCAGCACCAGGTGGTTGTTCAGGACGTCTTCAATCGTGTCGTAGCCGGAGCCAAGCACCCGCGGAAAGAAAAATCCCACTATACCCAGACCGAGTGCTCCCAGCGCGGGATGCAGAAAATTCGGAACGATTTTCAGTTGGTCGAAGAATTCTTCCAGTTTTTCCAGGATGCGCGTGAACGCGACGGCCGCGAATCCGCACAGCAGGCCCAGCGCGATGTAATACGGAAGGCCGGGGAGAAAATTGTAATCCACCGTGCCGATATCGAACATCGCACCGCCGCCGAACAGCAGCCGCCGGATGCCTACCGCCATGGTGCAAGCAATCACCACCGGAATAAACGAGCGCGTGCGAAATTCGAAGAGGAGCAATTCAAGCGCGAGCAGCACTCCGGTGATCGGCGCGTTGAATGTGGCCGCAAGCCCGGCGCCGCCGCCGCACGCCAGCATCACTTTGCGCTCCGCTGCGGTGGTGGAAATAAATTGCCCGATCAGCGAGCCGAACGCGCCGCCGGTTTGAATGATGGGACCTTCCGCGCCAAATGGACCGCCCGAGCCGATGCCGATCGCGGCGGACAGCGGTTTGAGAAACGCGACTTTGGCTTCGATGCGGCTGCGCGAGGTGAGCACCGCCTCCATTGCTTCAGGAATCCCATGGCCGCGAATTTTTTCCGAACCGAATTTGGCCATCAGACCGATCAGCACTCCGCCGACGACCGGAATCAGAATCATCCACCAGCCGAGCGGCGAATGGCGCGGGCTGCGGAACTGAAACGACCATACGTGATAGAAGGCGAGATTGGTGAACAGGCCGATCAGGCTGTACAGCGCGTAAGCGATGAATGCGGTGAGAACGCCGATTCCGGCGGCGAGCAAGCACACCAGTGGAAGCCGGTAGCTGGCCGGCGTCGGCGGAGCCTGACGACGTTGCTTCTGGGTTGATGAGTTCACGAAGCCTTGCTCCTATCGAGTTTCCTGCGGCGGCTGCGTGCCGCTTTCGTCTGTCTCGTTTGATGTTTCTGCTTCGCGCTGCGTTCCTTCCCGCGTCTTTCGCGTCGCGGCTTTCTACGCGTGTGGCCGGTTGCCGCGTCCGGATCGATCGCAGCCGCTAACGCAGCGATCAGCCTGGGCCGCGCGGATTGCAATGCTGCGTGGTGCGGATGCGTCAGTTGTTTGAGCAGCGTTTCTCCGCGGGGTGAGAGCGTCAATACGACCTCGCGGCGATCCGCCACGCCGCGCGCGCGCCGCAGCAAGCCTTTCGCTTCCAGACGATTCACCAGTTCTACCGCGCTGTGATGCTGAATCAATAGCCGCTCGGCCAACACGCCGATGGTGGCCACGCGGTGCGGGGGCAGGCCTTTGATGGCGAGCAGCGCCTGGTGCTGCTGCGGCTCGATACCGGCGCCGTGCGCCAGGCGCTCGCTGAGATTCAGGAAGCGGCGGATTTCGAAACGGAAATCCGCGAGCGCCTGGTAATCGATGGCTCTTGGTGGTGAGTTTTTCATACAAGCGATATTATATCGTATCACGATACTTACCCGCGAGTGTCAAATGTGATCGAATCTTCGACTGTGGAGCAATCGTTACAGCTGCTTGCGGAGGGCTTTTTGCGTTTTGATCTGCGCGTAACCGTGTCGCTCGTAGAATCTGTGCGCGCGGTCGCGGATGACGTTGGAGCGCAGGCCGATGGCGACGCAACCGTTCTCGCGCGCCCACTCTTCAGCGCGGGCCAGCAAGTGCTCGCCCATTCGTTGCGAACGGTAGCGTTCATCCACTACCAGGCCGCTGATTTCGGCGCGGGCATCCGCTTCCACCGTGCGATAGACGAACACCGCAATCCAGCCCGCGAGCTCGCCAGTCTCTAGCTCGGCTACAAATACCGCAGCTTCGCCTGCCTGTTGCAGCCCTGCTAAGCGATGCGCGATTTCTTCCGCCGTAGAGGGATAGCTCAACTGCCCGGCCAGCTCCGCGATGCGCGCGTGGTCGCATGGCTGCGGCGCCCGAATAATTCCGGCGAACGCGCTGGAGGCGGGCTTCATTCGTTGACCCGCTCGCTCACTGCAAAGCTTTCTTGAGCACGGCAATCTGTCCTGCGTGATATAGATCGTGTTGAATCGCACCGTGCAACATCACGTACAGCGAATGATCCTTGCCGGGAGCGATTTCATCGAGCCTGCCCTCCGGCAACTTTCGCACGGCGGCGTGAAAGCGGGCGCGGCAATCGCGCAAGTGCTCGAGCGAGCGCTGCCAGGCCACATCCGTCGCTTCCCACACCGGCGGCCAATCCATTTCGGTGCTGACTTCGACCGTCACGCCCTCGGCGCGCTGCCGCACGATGGAATTCCATGCCGCGATGTGATTTACCAGCTCCCAGATGGAATGCGCGCCGCGGACGGGATGCTTCGAGGCGTCTTCGGCGGAGATTCCTTCGAGAAGAGATTGTAGAGAAGGACCGTGCCAGGCGTCGCCTGCAAAAGCGCGGTCCATTTGATCCAGGATGCGGATGATCTCGCTCATGACGATGTCCCCTGAAAAAGCGTAAGACAGTGCGAGGCGCGGCGCAAGTTCCAGTTCGGATGGTTGGCGCGGCGAACGCTTAGAAAAGTTTGTCGGAATCGAGCAGGATCGTGACCGGTCCGTCGTTCACGATCTCGACCGACATGTGCGCCTGAAACACTCCGGTCGCGACGCGCGCTCCGAGCGCCAGCAAAGCGCGCACAAATTCTTCGTAGAGCGCCTTGCCTTGCTCTGGCGGCGCGGCGTGAATGAAACTGGGGCGGCGCTGGCCGCGCGCATCGCCGTACAGCGTGAATTGCGAGACGGCGAGAATCGCGCCGCCGGCATCGCGCAGCGAACGATTCATTTTCCCGTGCTCGTCGCTGAAGATGCGCAGGTTCACGATTTTCTCGGCCATGGATGCGGCGGTGGCCGCAGTGTCCTCGCGCCCCACCGCAATCAGGACCGCCAGCCCCGGGCCAATTCCTCCCGCGACATTGCCATCCACCAGCACTCGCGCTCGGGTTACGCGCTGCAGCACGGCGCGCATAATCTCCTTTCGCAGATCGCCCAATGCACGCGGCTATTTACGCCATCCAAGAACGAATGATTCTATGCGCCGTCCGGCGCGAAAACAATGCGCGGGTAATTTCGAACCCTCGATGCGCCGGGAGCCAAGAGCGTTTCGCTGCCGCCGTTCTCAGCCGGACGAAAGTGTGCTAGAAACGAAAGCGCTGGTCCCGAAAGGTTGAAGAGTGAAACTTGCATTGATCGGAACGCATGGAGTCGGCAAGACCACGCTCGCGTATGAAATCTGTTCGCTGCTGAAGAAGGCCCACTACGACGTGGAGCTGGTGACGGAAGTGGCGCGGCAATCGCCTTTCCCGGTGAACGCCGCGACGACTATCGAGGGCCAGCTCTGGATTTTGCACGCGCAGATTGCCGCGGAACTGGACGCCGCGCGGCGCGCCCCGCACGTGATTACCGATCGCGCCGTGCTCGATAATTATTGCTACCTCGTGAACAAATTCGGGCGCCAGCCGCGACTGGAATCGTGGCTCGCGTGGTGGATGGATACGTACTCGATTCTGATCGGCGTGCCGCCCGTCGAAGCGGACATTCCCGCGGACGGGTTTCGTTCGGAGGATCGCGCGTTTCAACGGCGCATTCATGAGCTGCTAATTGAGTTGCTGGCGTCGGCTCCCTTCAATAATTTCCGCGCGCCGGTTTATTGGCTCGATCCCGCCGAGCGGAGCAGTTGGGCTGAGCGCATTTTCACCGCTGCTGCGCCATTTCTTGCGTCATCAGCCGTCGCCCGAGCGAGCGAAGGCGCGGCGCACTGACGGATGGTCTGCAAATCATGAAGGCTTCCTCTCTTGCATCTCCACCTAACGAAGTGTCTCCTCCGAAGCAGTGGCTCACACACGGCGTGCTTGGCATCGGACTCGCGAGTCTTTTCTCCGATTGGGGCCACGAAGCGGCGACGGCGATTCTGCCTGCGTTTCTCGCGAGCCTGGGCGCGCCGGCGTTTGCGCTCGGAGTGATCGAAGGCGTTTCGGACGGGCTTTCGAGCTTCGCGAAATTGGCCGGCGGCTGGATTGCGGATCGCCCGCCATTGCGCAAGCCGACCGGCATCATTGGATATTTTGCGACGGGGCTTTCGACTTTTGCTTATGCGTTCGCGCAAAGCTGGCCGGCAATTCTGGTGATGCGCGCGCTCGGCTGGGTAGGGCGCGGCAGCCGCGGACCATCGCGCGACACGCTGCTGGCGGACTGCGTCGCGCCGGAACAGCGGGGCCGCGCATTCGGATTTGAACGCGCGATGGATACGATCGGCGCAGTGCTCGGCCCGTTGTGCGCGACGGCGTTGCTCGCAACGCTGGGCGCGCGCGGCGTGCTGCGCTGGACTTTGCTGCCCGGCCTCGCAGCCGGATTGGCGTTCGCCTTTCTCGCGCCCCAGGGAATTCCGGATGAAGGCCATCGCGCGCCGAGCTTCGCATCCAGCTTCGCGCAACTTCCGAAAGCGTATTGGCATTTTCTCGCAGGAGTCTTCGCGCACGGCATCGGCGATTTTGCCCCCACGCTGCTGATCCTGCGCGCGGGACAAATTTTGACGCCGCATTACGGTTTTGCGCGCGCTTCGGCCATCGCCGTCGGGCTCTACACTTTCTATAATTTTGTGGATGCAGCGGCATCGTACCCGGCAGGGGCTCTCGCCGATCGCATCGGCAAACGCGGACTTCTGGCGGTTGGCTATCTTTTCGCGGTCGCGGCGTTCGCGGGATTTGTTTTCGAGCCGCCGACGATTCCGGTGCTCGCGATTCTGTTTGGTCTGGCGGGAATTCACGGCGCGGTGCAGCAATCGGTGGAAAAATCGCTCGCCTCGGAGCTGCTGCCCGCCGCCAACCGCGGTTCGGGCTTCGGCGTGCTGGCCACGGTGAACGGCGTGGGCGACCTGATTTCCAGCGTCGCGGTGGGCGTTCTGTGGTCCAGCGTAAGCCCCAACGCGGGATTTGTTTATGCCGGCGGGTTCACGCTGCTGGGCGCAATCCTGATTTATTTTTATACGGAGCGCTAACGCTTCGCTTTGCCGCGGGAACGCGACACGCGTTTGCCGCTGCGCTGCTTTGCGAGCTTGCGTGGCTTCCTTGGTTTTGGCGGCACAGGCTGGCATTGCGGGCAGAAATGACTGCTGCGTCCGGCAACAATGATGCGGCGGATGATCGCGCCGCAGCGAGCACACTTTTTGCCGTCGCGCTGGTAGGCGCGATGCTTTTGCTGAAACTCTCCGCGCCCGCCATCCAGATCCACGTAATCCGAAATGGAAGAGCCGCGCAACCGGATCGCTTCGCGCAAAATATGTTGTACCGCGCGATGCAGCCGGCGCAATTCCTCGGCATTCAGCCGGGCGCCGATCTTTTCAGGATGGATTCGCGCGCGCCACAGGCTTTCATCCGCATAAATGTTGCCGATACCACGCACCACGCTTTGGTTCAGCAGGACTGCCTTGATGCGCGACCTGCGGGCTTGAACCCGCGTGCGGAATTCATCAGCGCTGATTTCCAGTGGCTCCAGGCCCAAACCGCCCAAAACGCGTTCGTGCGCGCCGTTCGCCAGCAGCGCCATGCGGCCAAACCTTCGCACATCGTTGTAGCGAAGTTCGCGGCCGTCATCGAGAGCGAGGAACACGTGGGTGTGCAACTCGACGGGCGTTTCTGGTGGGCAGATGCTGATCTGGCCGGTCATGCCGAGATGTATCAGCAGCGACACTTCTTCGGCGGGAGTTTTCCGCGGCTCCAGGTCCAACAGCAGATATTTTCCGAGCCGCCGGATGCGCGCAAACGTATTGCCGGGCAAATCCTGTTCCAACGCCGCGGGATCGTCGATGAAATCCGTCTTGCCCAGACGCACGCTCAAAACCCGCCGCCCGGGCAGAACTTCGCGCAAACCGCGCGCTACAGTTTCGACTTCCGGCAGTTCTGGCATTCGGAGCCTCACAAGAAAGGTAACACAGTCGCGGGATAGTCTCGCGCCGCAGATGCGTTCGCCCGGCGAAGCGAGCCGCTTATGCTAGACTCCTGTCGCTTCCGCAACGGTCGAAAGGGAGGAATTGAAATGCGTAAATCGGTGCTCGCGGTGTGCTTGCTGTTGGCCATTCCCGCGTGGGCGCAGACGGTGGCCATTCGCGCCGGGAACCTGATCGACCCCGCGACCGGCGCAGTGGCTAAGAACCAGATCATCCTGGTGAAGGATAAAAAAATCGTGGAGGTCGGCGCGAATGTCGCCATCCCCAAGGACAGCGCGGTCATTGATCTTTCGAACGAATGGGTGATGCCCGGAGTGATGGACGCGCACACGCACGTCACGCAAAGCGTGAAATATTTTCGCGAACTCGATCATAACTATCTGATCGAAGCCACGGGACAGCGCGCGCTGCGCGGATTGTACGAATCTCAGATACTGCTGAATGCGGGAATCACTACGGTGCGCGACGTTGGCAACGACGCGAATTTCGCCGCCGTGGATCTGCGCAAGGCGATTGATGCGGGCTGGTTCGTCGGGCCCACAATACAGACTGCCGGCAAAATTATTGCGCCCTACGGAGGCCAAAGCCGCGGCATCCCTCAGGAAATTGGCCCATTCTGGCGTTTTGAGTATTACGACGCAGACAACCCGGAGGAGATCCGCAAGGCCGTCCGTGAAAATATTTTTTATGGCGCGGACCTGATCAAACTGGTCGCCGACAACAGCGACTACCATTATTCGTTGGAAGAAATTCGCGCGGCGGTGGATGAAGCGCACCACGCAGGGCGTCCGGTGGCGGTGCACGTGCTCGGCGGAGAAGCGGCCGACAATGTAATTGCCGGAGGCGTGGATTCCATCGAGCATGGATTCTTTCTAACCGACAATCAAATGCGCCTGATGAAGGAAAAGGGAATTTTTCTCTCCAGCACGGACTTCCCCGCCGTCCATTTTGAAGCGGGCGAATTCGCAGGCGGAGCAAAAATAGGCGCGGCGATTATTGACCGGCTGCAGCGCGCATATAAAGTCGGCGTGAAGGTCGCCTTCTCCACGGACATCGTGACGGATTACAAGGACGAAAACCGCGCGCAAATGACCTGGGATTATCTGGCGGTATGGCGCGCGGCGGGCGTGCCCAACGCGGAAATTCTGAAGAGCATGACCACAAACGACGCCGAACTGCTGCGGATTCAGAAGGAACGCGGGGCAATCGCGGCTGGTTTGTTCGCGGATATCATCGCCATGCCGTCCAGTCCGCTGGAGGACATCGAATCGCTGCGCAAAGTCGATTTCGTGATGAAAAACGGCGCGGTGGTGCGCAAGCCACGCTAAATATACCGACGGAAGGATCGCGAACCCGCGCGCTTCCAGGAGTTCGCTATTTTCGCCACTTGAGGCGGCGCCGCTTCTTGCTCGAATGCTTCAAGTATGCTTCGAGCTCGATGCCGCTACCTGCGTCCAAATCGCGCCAACCACGTTCCGTTTTTTCTCGCCAATCTGGACACGACATTTCATCTTCTAGTATGCGCTGACCCAATGTCTTCATATCTGTATTCTACTCCGCTGCCTCTAGCTTTGTGGCGGCAAGAGCGCGAACACGCGCACCGGTCCACCGGACCCGCCCTCGAGTTTGATGGGCGCGGAAATCAGGAACGCGCCGGCTTCGGGCAGCTGGTCCATGTTCGCAAGGTTTTCCAGTTGGTACAGCCCGGCGGGCAGCGTCACGCGATGGACTTCAAAATCCTTCGACGGGCCGTAGTCAATGCTGAGCGTGTCAATTCCCGCGCCTACTGCACCACGCTCGATTAGTAGCCTTGCGGCCTCGACCGAAAATCCCGGAAAGTGCATCACGCCGGCCGCGTCCATGTTGCGGTAGCGCGCCTGATCCGGCCAACGCGAAGCCCAGCCGGTACGGAGCAAGACCACCGCGCCGCGGGGAATCCGCCCGTGCAGCGCTTCCCATTTTTCCACGCGCATCACGCGCAAACGGTAATCCGGATCTCTCGCGACCTCTTCGCGCACATCTATCACGACGGCGGGCGCAAAAAGATGCTCCAGCGGAATTTGATCCAGGGACTCTTTCCCCGGAGGAAAATGTGCGGGCGCATCCATGTGCGTGCCGTAGTGCTCAAGCGTAAAGAAGCTGCGCGCGAAGTAGCCGTCTTTCTCCGGCGTCGCCACCACCTTGGCTTCAAACGGACGGTCGTCCCCGGGCCATGCGGGCAGTTTGCCGTTGATGGCGTAGGTCATGTCCACCACGTTCGTGCTGCCATCCGAAACACCGCGCAACCAGGCTTGCGGCGAAACTGATTTTTTACTCTGGGGCTCCGCCGACGACGCGGCACGCGAGCGCGCGAAACCGAATATCACGATGGCGCAGGCTAGCGCCGCGCTCATTAAGATGACGGACCGTTTACGCATCAGGTGAACCTCCAGCAACGAATGCTATCGCGGCTAAACTTCTGTTTTCGAGCATTGAATTGTGTTTGTTGCGAGCGGAGCATGGTCCGAAGCGGCAGACTCAGGGTAGCGGAATGCCAGGAGAAGCGACGATGCCCGCCATGCGCAGAATTTCGGAGTACTCTTCGTCGGTGAGCGGGCAAACCGTCAAGCGCGTGTTCTTGAGGAATTTGATCTTGCGCAGCAATTTGTTTTCGCGCAGTTCGGCGAGCGTCACCTGGCGCGGCAGGCGCTCGATGGCGCGCAAGTCCATCACCATTTTCTTGGGATCGTTTTCGTGCGGGTCCGGATACGGATCGCGGCTCACTTCCGCCAGAGCATAGAGCGCGTGCTCGGGCTTGCCATGGTACGCCAGCGCACGGTCGCCTTTGTGGATCTGCTTAAGCTGGCGCACCGCGTCGGGCCGATGCCCGGCGTGCCGCCACATCTCCTTACCCTTCACGAAGAGGGTATCCCAGTGGTAGACCCGCGGGTCTACAGCCAGCAGCCAGCGCCTTGGTTTGTGGGGAGGTTGCGTCATCCGTCAAAAAGTGTCGGGCGAACTATACACGGAAGACGCGAAAAATGGCGAACTTTGTAGTGAGAATTTTACGGATGCTGCGAGATGGGGTAGATGCGGAAGGCCGATCGGCGCGAGATGAGCGGCTAAGCCCCTTATTAACTGAGGTCTACGTAGATATCGTCCCCTCGGATCTCGACGACGTAGCACTGCACTCCTACCGTGGGGTTGGTGGTAAGTTTTCCAGTCGTGACGTCGTATTTCCAACCGTGCCACGGACATACGACGACCTTCCCCTCCAGTTCGCCTTCGCCGAGCGGGCCGCCCCGATGTAAACATACGTTATTGATTGCAAACACTTTACCGTCGACGTTGGCAAGCGCGATGTTCTTGCCGTCTATATCGAATTCGCGGATCGTTCCGGGAGGTATTTCGTCCTTCTTGGCTGTGCGCAGAAAGGGCATCGCGTGATTTTCTCCAAGCCGGCTGAACACGGGCGAGTTTCTTAACCTTAGGCGCCTGGCCAGCCATCGTTCCAGATTACTTAACGGGGTGCGGGAGACTGGGCGACCATGACGCCCTCTTTGAATCCTTCCACCATTTCCGGCTTCAAACGCACTGCAGTCGGGCGCTTCGCCAGGGACATCTGGTCAATCTTGTCCTGCAACTTCAATAGCGCATAGAACAGGCCTTCGGGACGAGGCGGGCAGCCGATCACGTAGACGTCCACCGGCACGATCCGGTCCACGCCCTGCAGCACGGAATAGACGTTGAAGGGACCGCCGACGCTGGAGCAGGCGCCCATCGAAATGCACCATTTCGGGTCCGGCATCTGATCCCACACGCGCTTCAGAACCGGAGACATTTTCAGCGTCACCGTGCCGGCGACGATCATCAAGTCCGCCTGACGCGGCGAAGGACGAAACACTTCGGCGCCGAATCGCGCGATATCGAAGCGCGACGTGGTGGAAGCGATCATTTCGATGGCGCAACAGGCGAGTCCGAAGGTCAGCGGCCAGATGGCGCTCTTGCGGGCCCAATTAAAAACGTAATCCACGGTGGAAAGGACGTAACTGCGTTCGAAGCGGTTGTCGAGAACCCCCATCACGTCTCCCGGACCCCACAAACGCCGCGAGTATAGCCATGGGCGTCGCGCGAGTCAAACGAGTGTTCGGTCATTTATTTCCATGAACCAGCAGAGCACCAATGACCTTGAAATCGGCTAGCTCTTTAGCATCGCGGAACCAGCGGCCGGTGTACTCCGCTGGATTGGGAGAGGGGTCCGGGATCAGCCGATGCGCCACTTCCGAGAAACCGGCTTCGAGAAACAGGTTTTCCCACTCGGCAGCGGATAGCAGTTTCGTCGGCACGGCCAGTTTTTCGCCCCACTGGTGGCAGTAAGGATTGTCGCGGTAGTAGTTGATGAGAATCCACGCGGAGCCGCGATCGGCCAGCACGCGGTGAATCTCACGCAGGCCCTTGAGGGGATCAGGCCAGTAATACGAGGACTCCACCGAAATCACGCGCGTGAAAAAATTCGCTTCCCAGGGAATTTCGTCGATGGCGCCGACGACGAACACGAGATTTTCGTAGTTCACGCTCGCCTGGCGCGCGTGATGGATCATCTCGTCGGAAATATCCATGCCGACGACGCGCCCCTGCGGCACGCGCTGTGCCAGAATCCGCGAAAGCCATCCTGCGCCGCAGCCGGCGTCCAGAATATTATGGTCCGGCTCGATCTCCATCAGCTCGAGCGCGGGCTTGGTGATGGGCCAATGCTCGTGCTCCATCGATTCGCCCTTGCCCGCATCGGCCCAGCGATTGAATTCTTCGCGTAGATGGTTCGCCGTCTTCCCTTCCATTCGTTCACCGCTCCTCGAATCGAGTTCTACCGGATCATTCTAATCGACCACGCGACGTTCGCACAGCGCTCCCGTCTCTGGCTCGCGAGTTGTAAGACTTGTGGTAGGTCAAAGGCGCAGTAAATCTGGGGCTCGGGCTTCGTATTCTTATACGAATACACCCATTGACAGTCTATTCGATATAGAATATAACTGGAGACGGCCTTGTACAGCGTCATCGTGCTGCGAAAAGCCCAGCGCGTTATCGAACAGTTGGACGGCTCGCTCGACGGCGTCGAAATTGACGCCATCATCGAGTCCCTGCCGGACGATCCGGCGCCCTCAGAGGCTTGGACGCCGGAAGGCGAACCGCAGAGCAAGTTCTTTTACGTGGGCGAAAACAGGAAATGGATGGTCGCTTACGAGATTGACGAAGCTAGCCTGGTTGTATACGTCCACTCGATCGAACGGCGACAATCGGCAAATCTAGACCCTCGGTGAGCTGAGGAATCCGCATGAGCATCGATCGCAAGAAAGAGATTCAGCGCATTTCGGTCGACGGCAGAAGCTATGTCCTGGTGGCCGAAGAAGTGTACGAACAACTCCTTCGCCGCCTTGACGGCCTCGAAGCCTCGCGCGAGATTTGGCAATCCCGCTCCGACGCTTCGTTCAATTTCGTCGACGCCCTCGTCAAAGAAAAACTGACGCCCGAACAGATTCGAAACGTCTTGCGAGCCCCCACCCTCGGCAAACGGCTGGCAGTTCTGCGAGAATCCAGGCGGATGGACCAAACCGACCTGGCGGATAAAGCGGGTGTGTCTCAGGCGGCGATCAGCAAACTGGAGAGCGGGGAAACGAAACGGCCTTCCCTGGAGCTGATCGAAAAGATTCTAAAAGGCCTCGAGCTGCCCGATGTCTTAACCTACGCGCTAATGAGAAATGATCTCGCGCCCAGCGCCCGCACCCCGGAATTGGTCAGCGCGTCCCGCTAGATCGAGACCGGCAGATTGAACCAAGCGAAAAGTCCCAGGAGAAGCAATCCTGCCGCGAAGGTATAAATAGCGATCAGAGAGCTCCATCTGAGGTGTGCCGAATATCCCCGCTCGAATTTTGCCGCGACTGCGAGGAAGTACAGATAATAAAGCGCTGCACCCACGCTCACCAAAAAGGCCATCCATGATCCGGCAATCGAAAATCGATCCTGAATCACCGCCGGCGCCTTATCGCCTCCGACGCCCACAATTTCGTGCAGAAACGTCACGGAGAAAACCAGGGCGCCGGTCGCCAGGTTGAGGACTGCTTTTAGGAATCCTTCGGCGAGATCAAAACGTTTCTCAGCGGAAACAGGCGCGTTCCCTGTACCCGACGAAGGGTTTTCGTGCGTTGGAGATTTCGTCACTCAGTCACTCGGGAGCTGAAGATTACAAATGCCGGCCGCAGGCCCAGCAGTATTGCGCTCCTGCGGGCTGCAGTGTGCCGCACGGAGCGTGGTATCGCACGGCGGCGCCGGCGGGCACCAGCACCGTGTGGACGCGCGGATCAGACGCGCACGCCCACAGCAAGGCGACAATCCAGCCAATCCCCGTCCAGCCGGCTAGCAGATTGAGCAGGAAAATGCCCGCGGAATCGCGCTTATTGTGCCCGATGATCGCCGGCAGGAAATACAGCAAAGTCGCGACGAGAAGAAACGTCATGTGCGCACCTCGGAAGCGTTCAATTCGGACCGGCCCGTGACACCCACGCGCCGTCCTACGATGGGATACGACTCAACAGCTCGTCCGGTTCCCCGGATTTTTCGCTCGCCGCATCGCGCAGGCAAGCGCAAGTGCCAGCAACCAGCCGGCGCAACTGACACAGCCAATTAGGATCTCGCCGCGATCTTCGTTTGCGGCTGCACCTTCTCCAGCAGCTGCGTGAATTTCTGCTCGCGCTCTTTCTGGTCGAGGCCCTGATACGCTTCGGCGATCTGCGTCGTATTCATCGAGCAGAATTTCGGCCCACACAT
>JBEKHD010000041.1:0-45510 GCA_050012455.1 Candidatus Acidiferrales bacterium
CTCTTGGCCGAAGTTCGCAGCACCCAACCCCTAAGCGTCACCCGCTCCGAGGACATCCAATCCATCAGAGAGTGGGCAAAATCCCGCGCCGTCCCCGCCGACTGAAAAACGTCCGCGCTCCGCGATCGGTGCAAGGTCGGATCGGGCTGCCCGCCGCAGGAGGGCGCGTTGCGCGGGTGATTGGCTTCAGCGGAATAGGAAAAAAAGAAAATGGTGCTGGGGCAAGTGGCGCCGGGCCGCTGAGGCGCGAGCGGTCGCGCGCCGGGCTCGGCCAGCTGCCTAGGCTGATGATTTAGCGAAGGGATTTTCGAATCGTGAGTCGCCCATCGAGCGTTTGCCCATCGTGAAAGGCTTCCGAATACAAAGTTGTGCATCCGGCTTCTAACGCAGCGGCAATGACCAGCGCGTCGTAGATGTTGTAGCCATGCGTCGCGGCAATTCTGAGCGCCGCTTCGTGTGTTTTTACCGTGATGGGAAGTGGGGAAGGACACAGAATGCGAAAAGCATCCAATGCCTGAGTCACTTCACCCCATGACAGCAAGATTTTCCGCCGAGCGACGGAGGCAAATTCATTCAGAACTTGCACGCTGAGCACGCCTCCCGACGCGAGCAGTTCCTCCACTTGCGTGCTGCGGGGGTCGCCTTCCGCCACTGCATAGACCAGAACATTCGTGTCAAAGAAAGCCTTACCGGGCATTGGCCTCTTCCCGGTCAAAGACGAATCCCGGAGGCAGACGACGGCGGAGTTTACGCAGTCGAGCAAGCGCGTGAGGTTTGCTTTGATCCCGGCTCACTTCGAATGCGCGCTCAGCGGCGATCCGAATCTCGATCTGATCGCCTTCCTTCAGTTCGAGCGCGTCAACCACAGCTGCGGGCAAGCGCACAGCTAGGCTGTTCCGCCATTTGGATACCTGCATTGGCCCTCCTTGATATACATTCTAGTTGTATATCATTGAGAACACCTGGGAAGATCAATCTCTCATTCAAGATTTTCCGCCGGGGGCGAGCCTGGCCTTGCCTCTGATACCAGATACGAACGCCTGCTGAACGGGGTTAAAACTGCGTCCATGCAGCACAGCGGTGACGATCGTTCGAGTAGCCTGCGGATCGCTGAGCCGCACATAGCGGCAGGCGACGTTGCGGTCTATAGCCATCTCAGGGACGAGCGAGACGCCGACGCCGGCCGCAACCATTCCCAGCAGACTGCTGAACTGCCCGCTTTCAAACACAATGTTGGGCGTAACGCGGGCGCGCGTGCAGGTATCAATGCTCAGATCGCGGAAACAGTGGCCGTCGCGCAACATCACGAACGATTCTCCGCGCAGGTCTCTCAGAGCAAGCGATTTTGCGGAGGCATGCGGATGCTGTCTGCTCAACACCGCAAACAGCGGCTCGGTTCGGATAGGGGACAACTCCAGTTCCTTGTGCCGCAGCGGCAGCGCAAGAATCGCCACATCGAGCGACAGGTCGCGCAATCCTTCTACCAGCACCGAAGTCGTTTCTTCGACGATGCGCAGTTTCGCCTCGGGATACCGCTTGGCGAAACGGGCCGCGTAGGTGGGTATCAAATAGGGCGCGATAGTTGGAATGACGCCCACGGTGACGCTGCCGCGAAAGTCCGTATTCTGATCGGCCGCACTGGATCGTGCTGCCTCCATCTGCTCCAAAATCGTCCGGGCGCGAGGAATGAACGCGCGCCCCGACTCCGTGAGGCGAATGCTGCGGCCTAGGCGGTCGAAGAGCTTCGTGCCCAGCTCTTCCTCAAGCTTCAGCACCTGCTGTGAGAGCGAAGGCTGGGTAATCTGGCAGCGTTCCGCGGCCCGGCTGAAGTTGCCCGTATCGGCGATGGCGCAAACATATCGAAGCTGATGAACTTCCATAGGGTATGCCTATACCTAAAATGGGAGTTTGGTATTGGAACTATCTCCCATTTCGATGTTAACTTAACTTCTCGGAAATCGCGGTACGGATTTCGACGAACTTATTCGGCTGAATTTAAACATTTGAAGGAGAATACGCATGGCTTCCGAAGCGAAGTGCCCGTTCCCGCACGGGGGCAGCCCAAGCAGAACAAATCGTGACTGGTGGCCGAATCATTTGAATTTGAACCTGCTGCATCAGCACTCGTCGCTGTCCGATCCGATGCACGGGAATTTTGATTACGCGGAAGAATTCAAGAGCCTCGACTACAACGCGCTGAAAAAAGATCTGGCTGCATTGATGACGGACTCGCAGGACTGGTGGCCCGCGGACTTCGGCCACTATGGTCCGCTGTTTATTCGCATGGCCTGGCATAGCGCCGGTACGTATCGGACTTTTGACGGTCGCGGCGGTGGCGGCAGAGGTCAGCAGCGTTTCGCCCCGCTGAATAGCTGGCCGGACAACGTCAACCTGGATCGCGCACGCCGCCTGCTGTGGCCGGTCAAGCAGAAATACGGCAAGAAAATTTCCTGGGCTGACCTGATGATCCTCGCGGGCAACGTCGCTCTGGAAACGATGGGCTTCAAGACGTTTGGCTTCGCCGGCGGACGTCCGGACGTTTGGGAACCGGACATGGACGTCAACTGGGGACATGAACAAACCTGGATGGGAACGGATAAACGATACTCGGGCGAACGCGATCTCGCGCGTCCATTCGGCGCCACGACCATGGGTCTGATTTACGTGAACCCCGAGGGCCCGGAAGGTAAGCCGGATCCGCTCGCCGCAGCAAAGGATATCCGCGAGACTTTCGCGCGCATGGCGATGAACGACGAAGAAACCGTTGCTCTGATCGCCGGCGGTCACACCTTTGGAAAAACCCACGGAGCCGGACCCGGCACCCATCTCGGTAAAGAGCCGGAAGGCTCGGCGATCGAGAACCAGGGTCTCGGCTGGTCGAGTGGCTACGCCACAGGAATCGCAGGTGACGCGATTACCAGCGGCCTGGAAGTCACGTGGAGCGGCACGCCGACGAAATGGAGCAACAATTTCTTCGATAACCTGTTCAAGTACGAGTGGGAACTTACCAAGAGCCCGGGTGGCGCACATCAGTGGAAGCCGAAAGGCAGTGCCGGCGCGGGCACGGTTCCGGACGCCCATGATCCCTCCAAGCATCACGCGCCGGCAATGCTGACCACCGATCTTTCTTTGAAAGTTGATCCCGTCTACGAAAAAATCTCGCGCCGCTTCTATGAGCACCCGCAAGAGCTCGCGGACACGTTCGCTCGCGCCTGGTTCAAGCTGACGCATCGCGACATGGGACCTCGCGCGCGTTACCTCGGTCCGGAAGTCCCGAAAGAAGAACTGATTTGGCAGGATCCGATCCCGGCGGTGAATCATCCGTTGGTAGACGCCAAGGATGTTGCCGCGCTCAAGGAAAAAATCCTTGCCTCGGGTTTGACGGTCTCGCAACTCGTCACGACCGCGTGGGCGTCGGCCTCCACCTACCGCGGGTCAGACAAGCGAGGTGGCGCAAACGGTGCGCGCATCCGCCTTGCTCCACAGAAGGATTGGAAGGTGAATGAGCCGGCGCAGCTGCAGAAAGTCTTGAAGGCACTTGAAAAAATTCAGAGTGAATTCAATGCTTCGCAGCCCGGCGGCAAGAAAATCTCGCTGGCTGATTTAATCGTCCTGGCAGGTGGCGCGGGCGTCGAAAAAGCGGCGAAAAATGCTGGCATTTCCGTCACGGTTCCATTCGCACCCGGACGCATGGACGCATCGCAGGAACAGACCGACGTAGAATCTTTCGCGGTGCTCGAACCGGCCGCCGACGGCTTCCGGTCTTACTCCAACGGACGCCCCCACGGAAGCGCGGATGGAACCGCAGAAGTGGAACTGCTCGATAAAGCACAACTGCTCACGTTGACTGCACCGGAACTGACCGCGCTAATCGGCGGCTTGCGCGTGCTGAACACCAACTACGGGCAGACCAAGTTCGGCGTCTTCACCAAGAAGCCGGAGGCGTTGACCAACGATTTCTTCATCAACCTGCTCGATATGCGCACCGCGTGGAAGGCAACCTCGGACGCTCAGGATACCTTTGAAGGACGCGATCGCAAAACGGGCGAAGTCCGCTGGACTGCAACGCGAGCCGACCTAATCTTCGGCTCGAACGCGCAACTTCGCGCTCTCTCAGAAGTGTACGGAAGCTCGGATGCGCACACCAAGTTCGTCCAGGACTTCGTCGCAGCCTGGACCAAAGTGATGAACCTCGATCGCTTTGACCTCGCTGCGGCCCGAAGCGTGAAGGCGGCGTGAGGCAACCAAATCGCGCAACGCGTCCCATCTAGTTTTGGCTGCACGCTGCTCGCGTTTTGGGCTGCTATTCGTATCGCAGCGCGATCATCGGATCCACGCGCGTCGCGCGCCGTGCCGGGAAATAGGACGCCGCCACCGCTACCAGCGTCAGCAGCAGCGAAACCGCAATAAACGTAAGCGGATCGTACGCGCTGACGCCGAAGAGAAAGCTCTGCAGCAGACGTGTAAGAGCAAGAGCTGCCACCAGGCCAAGGCCCACGCCAAATAGCGCAAGGCGCAACCCTTCACCAACCACGATGCGGAATACATCGTGCGGCTGCGCGCCCAGCGCCACACGAACGCCAATTTCACTGGTGCGCTGCGTCACCGTATAAGACATCACGCCGTAAACGCCCACCGCCGCGAGCAGCAGAGCGAGCATCGCAAGGATTGCAATCAGCCATGTGCGGAAACGCGGCTGCGCCACCGTCGTCGCCATGTTTTCTTCCATGGTGCGAACTTTCACGAGCGGCTGATTAGGATCAATCTCCGCCAGCGCGCTACGCAGCGCCGCCGTCTCCAGCGAAGGATCGCCCGCTGTGCGCATCACCACCGAAAGCTGAAAAACCGGCAAAATCAAATCCGCCTGCCTGTAGGGCAAATACATTTCCGCTTGCGGGTCAGTGCCCAGTCCGAAGTGAACATCGCCGACAACGCCGACGATTTCCATGGTCGGCACGTCTTTGTCAGGCAGCGCGCCCAGCTGCAGCCGCTTTCCCAGCGGATTCTCGTCGTGGAAAAAAGTGCGAGCCATGGTCGCGTTAATCACCACCACCGCAGGCGATTTGTCATCGTCCGCGTGCGTAAAAAATCTGCCTTGCAGCAGTGGTACGCCCAAAGTCTCCAGATAATTCGGCGTTATAGTGCGGTACCCAGCTGCGACAAACTCGTGCGGCGATTTCGGAGGGCGCCCCGTGATATTGAAGTGGATGATCGAACCGCCGCCGCTGACGGGAAGAAAAGAAGCCGCTGCGGCCGATCGCACGCCAGGCAGCGTCCTCGCGCGCTCCACCAGACGGTCGAAAAACTGATAGCGATCTTGCGGCTTGGCATAGGCGGTCGGCGACAGCGGAATGTCAGCGACGAGAAGATGATCTGGCTGAAAACCCGGCGGAACTTCCTGTAATCGCGAAAAGCTTCGCAACAGCAGCCCAGACCCGACAAGCAGCAGCATCGCCAAGGCTATTTCCAGCGCGACCAATGCGCCGCGCAACACATGCTGCCCAGGTCCTGCAGTCGACCCACGCGAACCCTCATTCAGCGCCTCGCGCAAATCCAGTTTCGCCGTGCGTAGCGCCGGAACGATCCCGAACAGCAATCCGGTGCACAGCGAAACCACCGCGGTAAAAGCTAGAACCCACGGATCCAATCCAATCGGCGCGCCCTGCGGAATGCTGTCGGCTGCGATCTTAGGTAAGAGTCCCAGCGCAGCCCAAGCGACGATCACACCAATCAGGCCGCCGCCGAGCGAAAGCAGCACGCTCTCAGTAAGAAATTGTCGGATCACGCGCCCACGGCTCGCGCCCATCGCTGTACGGATGGCGACTTCCCTGGCGCGAGAAGCTCCACGGGCCAGCAAGAGGTTCGCGACGTTGGCGCACGCGATCAACAGCACAAAACTCACCGCGCCCAGCAGAAGCAGCAGCGCGGGACGCGAGTTTTGCACAATCTGGTCCTGCAGCCCCACAACGTCCGCGCTTGTTCCCGTGTTGTAGTCCGGATACTGCTGCTCGAGCCGCTTCGTAATCCCGATCATCTCAACGCGGGCCTGTTCTCGAGTCACGCCCTGCTTGAGTCTGGCGAGCGGAATGATGCCCGGATGCCAGTTGCGATCGTCCGGCAGCGTCTTCGCCCAAGGCATAAAAGGCAGGTACACATCCGCCGGCTGCAGAATCTGGAAGCCGTTCGGCAAAATGCCCACCACGGTATACGGCTGCAAATCAAGATTGATGGTTTTGCCGATGATGTCTTGAGCGCCGCCGAAGCGCCGTTGCCATAAACCGTAGCTCAGCAAAACAACCGGCGTGCCGCCCGCGCGATCTTCCTCCGCGAGAAAAGTCCGCCCGATCTGCGCGTTAATTCCGAGCATGGGAAAAAGCCCCGCCGTGGCCATGCGAACATTCAAGCGCTCGGGCTCTCCCGCTCCCGTCAGCGTGATAGAGGCACCTCGAGTCGCTTCCATCGCTTCAAAGCTGTGGCTCTGATCGCGCCAATCCAGATAATTTTCACGGGATGTCGAAATTACGGGAAACGGACTCTTCTCCGCGATCAGCACCAGCCGCGACGGGTCGCGAAAAGGAAGCGGGCGAAGCAACACTCCGTTCACAACGCTGAAAATCGCGGTGTTCGCGCCGATCCCCAGTGCCAAAGTGAGTACAGCGATCGCAGTGAAACCAGGATTCTTGCGCAGCGTGCGCACCCCGAAGCGCAAGTCCTGAATCAATGTCCGCATGCGACCCCCGTTTCTCAACCAGAATGGAGAAAGAGGAATAATCGTATCGCAACTAGGATACGTCATTCCAATTCATCCGAGTGCTCTGGACGATTACTCCGATCGAATAGGTTGCATGCACGGCAGGTGGCCACCCACCGGAGGTGGGGACGAAAGCCGAGGCTTTGCAATAGACCGCTGAGCACTAACCCGGTATCCTGCCGTTTCATGAATTCGCAATTCAGCAGCGAACTTCCGGGCTAGTATCGCCTGTGGCGTCATCGAAAACTAGTTCCCGCCGCGACAGATAGAGGTGATGGTCATGGATTGGAAAGAGCACGGAGTCAAGATCGTGCGTGCCGGCGAACTCGACACCAACACGCCGCAAACGCCTGGCATGACGCGCGCCGCGGCCATCACTCATGCACGCACCGGCGCAAATCAGCTCTGGGCTGGCACCGTGACGGTGCAGCCTGAAGCCAAAACCGGACCGCACCATCACGGGGCGCTCGAGACCGTGCTTTATATTGTGAAGGGTCGTGCACGAATGCGCTGGGGAGATCATCTGGAACTTAGTGGGGAAGCTCAGGCAGGAGATTTCATTTATGTGCCGCCCTACGTGCCGCATCAGGAGATCAACGCCAGCGCGGACGAGATTTGCGAGGCAGTGGTAGTCCGCAACGGGCGAGAACCAATTGTCGTGAATCTCGACGTAGAGACGCCCGAGCCAGCAAGCCAGGGGCATCCCGGAATGCCATTCCATCCAAACAGCTGAGGCCGTACCATCTAGTTTACGTTGGGCGGTGTCCGCCCGCATACCTCCGCATACTTTCCAATTTATTCCTGAGACATCACGGCAAATTTCCGCCACAATATTCACGATGGTTATTCTGGGAATCAATGCGTACCACGCCAACGCCTCCGCCGCGATTATCGCGGACGGGCGCCTGCTGGCGGCTGTGGAGGAAGAGCGCCTGAACCGCGTGAAATACGCGGCCGGCCTGCCCGTGCGCGCAATTCAATATTGCCTGGCCCAGGCGGGCGTAAAACTTTCCGAAGTGGACCACATCGTCATCCCGCGCAATCCCTGGGCGCGCCTGGGCACCAAACTGCGTTTCGCGATGCGCATGCCGAAATTTGCGCTCGATCGCGCGCGGGTCATGAAGCGATTCGCCGGAATTCACGAAGATCTCGCCGCGGCATTTGAAACTCCGGCGGAGAAAATCCGCGCGCAATTTCATCGCATCGAACATCATGCCGCGCATCTCGCCAGCGCCTATTTCGTCTCGCCCTTCGAACGCTCCGCCGTCCTTTCCGCCGACGGTCTCGGAGATTTCGCCAGTTCGATGTGGGCGCTGGGCGAAGGTCCGCGCATGAAGCCGCTCGGCGAAATCACCTTTCCGCATTCGCTCGGCATCTACTACACCGCGCTGACGCAATACATCGGCTTCTGGAAATTTGGCGATGAATACAAAGTGATGGGCCTCGCCGCTTACGGCCAGCCGGAATTCCTCGACGAATTTCGCCGCATGGTCTACGTGGACGCGCCGCTTTCCTTCCGCCTCGGCCTGGAATATTTCACGCACCAAAGCCAGGGTGCGGACATGACGTGGCGCGATGCCGATCGCACTCCCGTTCTCGGTCGCCTTTTTTCCACGTATCTGGAAAAACGCCTTGGCGCCACGCGCCAGCCCGACCAGCCGCTCGAGCAGCGCCACCACAATCTGGCCGCCAGCATGCAAGCCGCGCTCGAGGAAGTCCTCGCCGCGCACTGGAGCGCCCTCGCCGAAAAAACCGGCCAGAAATCTCTGTGCCTCGCCGGCGGCGTCGCATTCAATTGCGTCGCCAATGGAAAAATATTCGATCACTCACCGTTCGAGCGTGTTTACGTCCAGCCAGCCGCCGGCGACGCCGGACTTTCCGTCGGCGCGGCTTTCGCGGTGAATCATCAGATTCTTGGGCGTCCTCGCGAATTTGTGATGGACCACGCGGGATGGGGCCCGCAATTCTCAGCGCAGGAAATCCGCGATGCCGTGGACAAATTCGCGGCGATGAGCGGTGACGATGTGCGGATCGCCGAACATCTGGACGAATCCGCGCTCCTCCGCATCACCGCGCGCTACATCGCCGAAGGCAAAGTGCTCGGCTGGTTTCAAGGCCGCGTCGAATGGGGCCCGCGCGCGCTCGGCCAGCGCAGCATTCTCGCTGATCCGCGCCGCCCCGAAATGAAGGACGTTCTGAATCGCCGCATCAAGCATCGCGAAACTTTTCGTCCCTTCGCGCCTTCGATTCTCGAAGAAGCCACCGGCGAATATTTCGAAAAAACTCACCCGTCGCCGTTCATGACTTTCGCCTACAACGTGCGCCCCGAAAAACGCGCCGTGATTCCCGCCCCCACGCACGTGGATGGCACCGCGCGACTGCAAACCGTGAGCCGCGCCGCGAATCCGCTCTACTGGAAACTGATTCGCGCGTTCGGAGATCTCACCGGCGTGCCGGTCGTGCTGAACACTTCGTTCAACGACAACGAGCCGATCGTTTGCCGCCCCGAAGAAGCGCTCGATTGTTTTCAGCGCACGCAGATGGACGTGCTGGTAATGGGCAACTTCGTTCTGGAGAAAAAATCCGTCGCTGCGGGCAACGGAGAATCCGCCGTGCGCCGCGCCACACGCGCAAAATAAATCGCCCGCATGCACATCCTGCTCCTGAACGAATACTATCCTCCCGATACTTCGGCCACCGCAAAAATGGCGGCGCAAGTCGCCGAGGCGCTGGCGCAGCGCCACCGAGTCACCGTCGTTGCCGGCCGGCCCTCCTACGATCCTGATGCGCGCTACCCGTATGCCCTGCTCCGCCGCAGCACGCGCAACAAAGTTACGGTCGAGTGCGTCGGCTCGACGGCCTACCCGCGCCACCAGATGACGCGCCGCGTGACTAATTATCTCTCTTATCTTGCGCTTGCAGTGCCGCGAGCTCTCGCGCTTCATCCGGACGTTATCCTCGCGATGACGGATCCTCCCGTTGCGGGTATCGCGGGAGCATTCATTGCGCGGCTGGCGGGGCGGCCGTTCGTTTATAACATCCGCGACCTTTACCCCGACATGGCTGTTGGCGGCGACATCGTGCGCGCTAGTAAGTGGGTGGCGCGGTGGGAGAGTTTGCATCGGCGGGCGCTGAAGCAGGCTGCGCGGGTGATCGTGCTGGGCGACGACATGCGCGATCGCATCCTGGCCAAGGGCGTCGCGACGGAGCGCGTCGTCGTGGTGCGCGACGGCGCGACGCCAGCACCCGCGGAGATGCCTGGGCGCAGCGACCCTGTCGTGCAGGAAATCCGGCACGGATTTCCGTTCGTGGTGCTGCACGCTGGCAACTTGGGATTTTACGGGGCTTGGGACACTTTGCTCGCGACGGCGAAAATTTTGAGCAACGAAAACACGGGTTTCGTGTTCATTGGAGATGGCGCGAACCGCGCGGCGCTGGAATCATCGGCGCGCGATTTGCCGAACGTAAAATTCGCGCCGTTTCGGCCCGCGGAACAAGTCGCGCATGTGATGATGGCCGGCGACTTGCACATCATCACAGTAAAACGCGGCCTGGAGGGCGTGGTCGTGCCCAGCAAACTGTACTCAACTCTCGCGGCGGGGCGTCCAATCCTCGTTGTTGCGCCGCCGGAATCCGATGCAGCGCGCATCGTCGTCGAATCCGGCTGCGGCGTCGCCGCGGATCCCGACGATCCCGCTGCCGTTGCCGCGGCGATCCGCGAACTTCGCGCCCAGCCATTGCGCCTGGCGGAAATGGGGCGCCGCGCGCGGGAAACTGCCGCCAAATATGCTAGAGTTAATGAGCTCGAACGTTTCGTCGCCATCATAGAATCGGTAGCCGACGCCCAGCCCCTTGAGTGAGCCGCCACCGCAATGTCGCATCACGCAGAACTGATCGCTTTCGCTGTCGCGCTGCTCGCGTCGCTCGGCCTTACTGTGCCCATCCGGCATCTCGCGCTGCGTTACGGCATGGTGGATAAGCCCGGGCCGCGCAAAGTTCATCTGAATCCCATCCCGCTGCTCGGCGGCATCGCCATTTACCTGGGCTTCGTGCTCGCCGTGGTGCTCACGCGGCATGACGCGCCCGTGCAGCAAATCATCGGCATCCTGGCCGGCGCTACGCTGCTCGCTCTCGTCGGCTTTCTTGATGATGGCGGCCTGCTGCATCACCAGGTAAAACTTTTCATCGGCATGCCGCTCGCCGCTGTTTTTCTGATCGCTTCCGGCATTCGCGCGCAACTTTTTTCGCAATTCATTCCGGGCCCCGTTGGACTGTTTCTCGATTGGTGCGTTACCATTTTTTGGGTCGTCGGCATCACCGCCGCATTCAGCATTCTTGATCACATGGACGGCCTCTGCGCGGGCATCGCCGCCGTCGCCGCGGGCTTCTTCACCATTTCCGCGTACGCCAACGGCCAGACGATGGTCTCCACTCTCGCCGCCGCCACTCTGGGTGCCGCGCTCGGTTTTCTGCGCTGGAATTTCAATCCCGCGAAAATTTTTATGGGTGACGGCGGCGCCATGCTGCTGGGTTTCCTGATGGCCACGCTCGGGCTGAAAATCCGTCCCGACGGCGCGCTCTTCCCGCACACCTGGCTGGTTCCCGTGCTGATTCTCGGCGTGCCGATTTTTGACACCACGCTCGTCTCCATTTCGCGCGCCCGCCGCGGCCTGCTGCCCTTCACCTCTCCCGGCAAGGACCACACCGCGCACCGCCTCTCGAATCTGGGCCTGGGCCATCGCGGCGCCGTGCTGTTGATGTACGCGCTCGCCATTGTTCTGGGCGTCCTCGCGCTGGCCGTCCCCAATTTTTCCGCCACCACCGTGTACACGCTCGCCGGCCTCCTCGTAGCTGGCGCGCTTGCCGCTGTGTTCATCCTCGAAGCGTTGCCGTATGAGCGGCAGGTCAAGCTGCATAAGTCCACTTCGGCGTCGTGATGAGTCCGGAGTGGCACAGGCAACAATCCTGCCCGTGCGCGTTTGATTTGCTTCGAATGACCCGCAGCGCCCCAATCCAAAACCGAAGCGCACAAGCTCTTCGATCCCGCTCCGCGGGATCTCAGGATGAATCGCCCTGCGGGGCGATTCACAAGATTGCCCACCGCGGCGGGCAGGCCAGTGCCAAGAAATACCCGAAAATGTAGCGATTAGAAAATGTTTTCTCTTTTGTTGTGAGGGGGTTAGCTCGATTGCTAATCCAGGGTGGCTAGAGATTAGAAACGGTGAGGAGCGCGGAGGTGGGCTGGCGGCGGCTACCCTTTGAGTCGCGAGCGGTGAGTTGGATGGCGCGCAATTGGTACGTATAACCCCGTTATCTCGACCGATTAGAATGGGAGTCCTCCGTTTAGTTTCATGAGGTTGCGGCGATTTCTAATCGCGGAGGTGCCGATTAGAAATTGACTCGTGGAGGGCGGGATCGTCGCGCGGGGTGCGGCCTTCAACCCTGCCACAGGCAGGCTCTCAGGGTAAATGAAACGCGAGCGACGTGAGCCATGTATCCTCCTTGTGATCTCGATGGGAAACTGACTGCCATCCTTGCGCCGGCCCGAGAGCTCGATGCCAGCTCCGATCTGCTGCGCTAGTGCATCGGCCGCGCTGCGCGTTCCGTGAGCGATCAGACGTTCCGCGAAACCCTCAGGAATGATGTTCTTTACCTTCAGCCCTACCAACTCATCGCGTCGGTATCCAAACTGCGTCTCCGCTTGCACGTTCAGAAGCACGATCTCACCATCTTGGTTTACCACCACCATCGCATCCGGTGCTGCTTTCAATAATCCTCGATACTTCGCCTCCGACTCCGTACTCTCGATGAGATCTTGACTTATTCCCATATAACCTACCCCCGATGCTATGCCGCCTATTGCAAGATCGTGTTGCTGTTTCAAGTCTAATGGCGTCAGGAACGGCGTATATCGCTCGCGGCCCCTGCTTCTACAGACCCCAACCGGTCTTCATCGGCAGTTTGCCTAGGATGCTTGAGGGGCTCGACTGCGCTATGGCCGATTGAAGTACCTTCTGATGCATTTCTGAGATGGCTTCTCGAGATGCGATGCGGAATCGTGAACGCATCGGCGTGTGTACGTGCGAGGCTTGTGTCGCACCTCCCGTTCGACGCTGCCGCAGGCAGCACCTCAGGGCAAGACGGCGCTGCGTCGGAGTGGCGGACACGGGACGCGGAGTGAGTAGTGACGTGACGTGGTGTTTGCGGGGATTGATGCGACCGCGGATACGGGCGAGGCAAGCCTCGCCTGGATCGTTTTGTTGCAAAACGTTAAGTTCCGGCGAAAGCGGGGGCGAGCCGCCGCACTCCAAAATGGGCTAGGCCGGTGAAATTGGTCGAGCGGAATTTCGTTCGCGGGGTTGAAGGGCGGCTTGTGGCGCTTCGGTGCGGCGCACGCGGCAGAAATCCGCGCCCCGTGGCCGACGCGGTCACTGCGTGATTTTGTGGGGGACGTCGGCCTCGGTGGGGGCGCGTTCGGGATAAGACTTGAGCAGGACGCGGTCGATTGTGGCGAATAGGTCGGTGGTGCGGATGGGCTTCGACACGTAGCCATCCATGCCGGCTGCCAGGCAGAGTTCCTCGTCACCTTTCAGGGAATGCGCGGTCATGGCGATGATGGGGATGTGGCCGCCGCTGGATTTTTCCTTCTGGCGGATTGCGGCGGTGGCCTCCATGCCGTCCATTTCGGGCATTTGTACGTCCATCAGGACCACGTCAAACGATTTGTGCTGCAATTCTTGCAGCGCGGCTTTGCCGTCTCCGGCGACGGTGACTTCGTAGCCGTGCTTTTCCAGAAGGCGCAGCGCAAGTTTCTGGTTGACCATGTTGTCTTCGGCGAGCAGGACGCGGCGGCGGTTGCGCAGTTCGCGCAGGGTGTGTTTGGTCACGAGCTTGTCCAGCTTCTTCTGGGGCGACTGTTGCAGGAGCGCGCAGATGCCTTCGAGCAGCTCTGCCTGGCGGATTGGTTTGGCGAAATACGCGGCGATTCCGGCCTCGCGGCAGCGCGCGCCGTCTCCTGGTTTGCCGGCGGAAGTGAGCATGATCATGGCTGAGCCCGCGAACGCAGGGTCGCGGTGAATGGTGTCTGCCAGGGTAAAGCCGTCCATCCCCGGCATCTGGCCGTCCAACAGAATCAAGGGGAAGGTGCGGCCCATGCTTTTCGCGAGCTGCAGCGCTTGCAGCGCGGCCTGGCCGCTTTCGACAGCCGTGGGACGCACGCCCCAGCGCGTGAGCATTTCTTCAAGCACGCGGCGATTGGTAAAGTTGTCGTCCACGATCAGGACATTCATGTCGCGCAATTGCAGGGGCTGCACGTTGCTGGAGCGCGTGACCGGAGCTTCCTGCACGCCCAGGCGAATTTCGAAATGGAATGTGCTGCCCTGACCGGGCTCGCTTTCCATCCAGATGCGGCCGTGCATGAGAGCGGTGAGGCGTTGGCAGATCGTCAATCCCAGGCCGGTGCCGCCGTATTTGCGCGCCATGGTGCCATCGGCTTGAGAGAAGGCTTCGAAGATTCTGCCTTGTTTTTCGGCGGGCACGCCCAGGCCCGTGTCACGCACGGCGAAGTGCAGGCACGTGGTGTTCGATGCTTCGGATTGTTCCGCGACGCTGACCGCGATCTCGCCGCGTGCGGTGAATTTGATCGCGTTGCCCACGAGATTGATCAGAATTTGGCGGATGCGGCCGGGATCGCCGAGCAGCGCTTCCGGGACTTCCGGGCGCACGTCGAAGATGAGTTTCAAGCCTTTTTCGTGCGCGCGAAAACCGAGGGATTTCATGGTTTCGCCGAGGCTGGCGCGGAGGTCGAATGGAATGCATTCGATGTCCAGCTTGCCGGCTTCGATTTTTGAGAAGTCGAGGATGTCGTTGATGATGGTCAGCAGGGACTCGGCGGAAAATTTCACCAGGCCGAGGTGCTCGCGCTGCTCGGCGTTCAGGTCGGTATCGAGGACGAGGTCGGTCATGCCGAGAATGCCGTTCATGGGTGTGCGGATTTCGTGGCTCATGGTCGCGAGAAATGTGCTCTTGGCCTGGTTCGCCTCTTCGGCGGTTTCCTTGGCGTCGTGCAGGTCTTGTTCAAAGCGCTTGCGTTCGCTGAGATCGCGCAGGAACGCGGCGAATTGGTGCGATTTTTCCGCGCGCATGGCGGAAATCGTCATCTCCGCGGTAATCTCACGCCCGTCACGGCATAGCGCGCCGGTTTCGAATCGTGTTTGCGCCGCCGCACCCTGGTCCAAAGCACGCAGGTGGCGGATTTCTTTCAGGTAATTTCGCTGGTCGCGCGCAGGAATAATTTTCTCCGCGAGAATTTCGCCCATGATCGCCGCGCGTGGCCAGCCAAAAATATTTTCTGCTTGGACGTTCCAATCCGTAATGCGCCCTACCGAATCCATTCCCACGAAAGCATCGAAAGACGTTTCCAGAATTTGCCGGTAGCGTTTCTCGTTGGATTCCAGTTCCAAGGCTTGCGCCGAGAAGCGCCGGTCAGCGAGCGACGTCAGCACCGTCAATCCCAACACCATAAACGTGACGATGATGATGCCCACCATTCCCAACGAAGATATGCTGAGCGCGTGCGCCAGGCCGCCTCCGATTGAGTTCGACGGCGTGAAACTTGCGGCCGCCATTCCCGTATAGTGCATCACCGGGACGGCCGCTCCCATCACGACGGCGCTGAGTGCTTTGCGCCAGCCGCCCGACCGCGTTTCCCCGCGAAAGCGAAACGTCAGCCGCAGCGCCACCAGCGAAATCACCATCGCCAGCGCAACGGAAATCACTACAATCACGGGCGAATAGTGGCACATCGCCGGCAAACGCATCGCCGCCATGCCGATGTAATGCATCCCTGCGATTCCGCTGCCCATGAAGATGCAGCCGGCGATCGCCCGGAACATACCCATCCGTTCCCTACTCACTACGAATAACGCGACTGCCGATGCCAAAATCGCCGCCAGCAGCGATAGCAGCACGGTCGGCCAGTCGTATTCCACTGGGATGGGTAGCCGGAACGCCAGCATGCCAACATAGTGCATCGCCCATATGCCGATGCCCATGGCCGTCGCGCCGCCGCTCAGCCACAACGTGCGCGCCACGCCGTGCGCCGAGGTGACGCGTCCCGCCAAGTCGAGCGCCGCGTACGATGCCATCATCGCAATCAACACCGACACCACAACGAGAAGATGATTGTAGGAGCCAGCCATCGCAAGCTCGGGCCCGTGCATGGTTCAGCCTCTACTCTTTAGTTCGGCACGCCGGGGCGTTTCTTCAGCCTAAAGCGCAGGAAGCGATGCTCTGCGGCTCGGCCGGGGATTGGGAAAGGAGGCGGTCTTCGACCGAAGGAACAAATGGAAGGAATCTCTATTCTGACTCACCCAGTTGCGAAGTCAACGCCCAGCAACGAACCGGAACGCATCAGTCAACCGACGTCGACGACCCAAACAAACTCTGAATGGCAGCAGCCGTGGACAATGTCGCCCGCGCGCAGCTGGGGACACCATCGCCACATCCGATCAGCCGCATCCCAAACCGGTGCAAGACCAGCCCCAGCTCACGCAGGGGTACGTTGACTTGCTGGGCAGGGCAAAATAGTATGCGGGCCTTGAGTTAGCCTCCACCTTGAATATGGCACTGATAACCATGATGTTCACCGACGTGGTGGAGTCCAGCGCTACCAAGCGTGACACGTCGCTGGGGCGAGACAACCGCGAGCGCGATCGCGCCTACTTGACGCAAGTGCAGACGCCACACTTCGAGCTGGTGCGCGCGTGCTGCAAGGCGCATGGCGGCCAAGAAGTAAGCAACACGGGCGACGCATTCTTTTTGACGTTTGAGGATCCCACCGCAGCAGTGCGCTGCGCCGCAAGCATTCAAGAACGGCTGGCGCGGACTCCGATCGACACCCCTGCGGGACCTTTGCGGTTGCGTATCGGCATCCATTCAGGATTTCCGGAATTTTTCGAGGGCAGCTGGCACGGGACGGACGTGGACACGGCGGCGCGAGTGGCGTCCACGGCAACGGAAAGGCAAATACTGGTTTCATCGCGGACCTACGAACTTGTGCGGCAAATGACGGATGTGAAGTTTCACTCCCGCGGCGAATTTGCGATGAAGGGCGTGGAGCGCATGGTGCTGTGGGAGGCCGATTGGGACGGAAAAGGCCCGCGACCTACGGCTGTTCGTCCGCTGGACGTGGGGCGGCGACGCAAACGCAATCTGAGCATTGCGGGAGCCGTGGCCGGGACGATGCTAGTGGTTGCGGCGGGCATTTATTTCTACCGAAGTTACAGTTCGGGCCGGGTGAGCATGCCCTTGAACAACCGGCCCACCGTGGCGGTGGTGGGCTTCAAGAATCTCGGCAAGCCGGATGTGGAGTGGCTTTCGAACGCTCTGTCGGAAATGCTGAGCACGGAATTGGGTTCAACCGATGCGGTGCGCACGATATCTCCGGAGGATGTTTCGACAGCGAAGATGGATCTGGCGCTCGCGACTGTTCCGACTTACAACAGCGCTACCTTATTGAAAATCCGCGGCATTCTGCATTCGGAATACGTGATTTCGGGGGCTTACGTAGCGATGGGAAGCGCAGGAGGCGACTCCATCCATATTGATGTGCACCTGCAGGACGCGGATACCGGCGAGGCCATTTTTTCGCTGGGAGAGGACGGCACGATTGCAAATCTGTCGGAGGTTCTGCGGAAGGTGGCGACGGATCTGCGGAGCCGGCTGGGAGTGCAGGACCAGTCGCGGACTTTGGAAGCGGGATCGCGGCCGACGGCAGCATTGCCATCGGATCCTGAGGCTTTGCGCATGTACACAGAAGGCGTCGCGAAACTACGCGTGTTCGATGCGCTGGGCGCGCGAGAATTGCTGGAGAGGGCTGTCGCGCTTGAGCCGAATCTGGCGCTGCCACACGTTGCGTTGGCGCGCGCGTGGGAATTGCTGGGATACGACGAAAAGGCACGCGGCGAGGCCAAGCTGGCGGTGCAGCTTTCAGGCGGTTTGCGTCCGCGAGAGCAACGCTTAATCGAAGCCGAATATCACGAACTGAATTCGCAATGGGATCAAGCCATCTCCATTTACCAGGCTTTGTGGGTTTTGTATCCAGACGAGCCGGACTACGCGCTCGCGCTCGCGAATGCGCAGACCTCCGCGGGTAAAGGGCAAGACGCGTTGGACACTTTGGCCAAGCTGAGTAGCGAGCCGCAGATGAAGGATGACCCGCGCGTGGACCTTTCCGTGGCCTTGGCCGCTGACTCGCTTGCGGACGCGCAAAAACAGCGAGACGCTGCGCAAGCCGCGGCGGAAAAAGCCACGCGCCAAGAATCCCGGCTCCTGGCGGCGCATGCGTATTGGCAACTTTGCAGCGCCTACTACGCGCTGGGCGAGTACGAGAAAGGAGAGGCCGCGTGTAATTCATCGAACGGCGCCGCGCCATTCGATGATGAGATCAAGGCCCGGAGTCAGACGGTTTGGGCCAATATCATGGAGGCCCGCGGAAACATTCCGGAAGCACTCAATATGCGGCGGCAAGCACTCGAGACAGCGCGCAAACTTGGCTCGCAGAAAGACATTATCGGCGCCTTGCAGAATCTCGCGGACATGCTTAGCGCTCAGGGCGATGCTAAAGAAGCCAGGGATGATTACGATGAGGCTTTCCGGATTGCACAGGCAATCGGAGACAAATTCGGCCTGGTGAAGCTCGAGAACAGCCTGGCGAATGATTTGTCCACCAAGGGCGACTTTGCGGGCGCGCAAAGCATGTATCAGCGCTCGCTGCAAACAGCGCGAGAGATCAAAGACAAGGCCGGAATTGCGATGGCGCAGGAAAACCTGAGCTCGATCCAATTGCAGCAAGGGCGACTGACGGAAGCGCAAGAAAGCGCCGAGGAAGCAGTCGAACTTCAACAAGAGTCCGAGTTGCAAGGGGACCGCCCCTACGGGCTGCGCACGCTGGGCGACTACTTCCTAGCGACGGCAGATTTTGCAAAAGCCGGGACCAATTACGAAGAGTCGCTAACATTATCGACCGAACAAAAATCGCCCGCAGATATCGCCGCCAGCCGCCTCGCGCTCGCAGGTCTCAAGCTCGAAGAGAGTAAGCCATCCGAGGCGGAATCTCTGGCGAGACAAGCGGCCGAGGAGTTCAGCGCCGAAAAGCTCGTTGATAGCGAGGCTGAGGCCAGAAACGCTTTGGCGCGCGCACTGCTTGACGGCAACAAGTCAAGCGAAGCGAGGAGCGAAGTGGATCGCGCGCTCAAACTCTCGCCGCAGGACCGAACAATCCAATTGTCGCTCGCAATCACCGACGCACGATTGAAGGGGTACGAGGGCAAAAAACCAGAGGCTCGAAAAGAGCTCGCTGACAGTCTTACGGAAACCGAAAAATTAGCGCTCGTGGGCATGAGCCTTCAGATAAAGATAGCCCAAGCCGAACTGGAAATTCCTTCGGATCCGGGTCTGGCAAAACAGCGGCTGCGAGAGGTTGAAGCCGAGGCGCGAGCTAAGGGCTATTTGCTCCTGGCCTCCGCTGCGGAGCGTGGCCGGAACAAACTAGCCCCTTAGCGGGGCTCGTTCAGGGAGAACAAAGCCGAGTAGAATTTCCGAGGCGCGCGACGCGGTATTCGGGACTAGGAACGCGCTTGACGCCCGGAGTATTTTCGCACGGCCAGTCCCACTAATCCGGCGCCGAGCATCATTGTCAAGCTTGGCTCCGGGGCACCGGTGGGCGGAATGGTGTTTGCAGTGATTCCCGTGAGGTCGGAAGCGGGAAGGGTCCCGCCGTTGGAAAATATCAGCACCATCGAGTAGCTGCTGGTGGTCGTGCATTGAGGGGCTGTGAAGTCAAATACGCCGGCGCTCGGGTTGGTTTCTGAGAGTGTCCCTACACAGTTACTCTGTGGCACGGTCAGGGAGACTGGTGGCGTTCCGTCCGGATCACAACTACCGAGGAACGAACTGGCAGCGCAATAAACTGAGTCGAAAACAAGCGAGGTATCGAGACCGCTTATCTGGATTATCGTTCCGGCCGACAGCTCGGTGGAGGGTGTATCAATTTCGAGGTAACTGTCAGTACCTAGGCTCGCAGAGTCATCGAGTGACGCAGTAAATCCGCCTCCCAGGCTCGTAGATGTATCCTGCGTCAGCGAACCGGGGTCGCCAAAATCAGATTTGCCGCTAGCTTTGATGGTGCCGGCGCTAACTGTTTGAGCGGTGGAGAGAAGAAATAGGAAGAGAACTGCGCAGAGAGCGTTGAACTTCATGTGTCCTCCATGGATGGCGCCAGCGCAAGGATTTAGTGGCTGGGTGCAAACGTAGCACGCACTGGGCCGTTCTGAAACAAGAAACGATACGAATCCTGCGCGCATAATTAATTCTTTATTTCTGTGTGATTTAGGGTTGGGCCTAGGCGAGGGAGCGCAAACTTACCGCTTAGACTTGCGGAACAGCATCTGCAACTCTATGCACAATAAGTGAATCAGGTTGCGGAGTTAGGGAGATTGGTGGCGGGAGGCCGCTTCGATCGCTTTTTCCAGGTCGGTGGCTATGCGGGATTTTGTTATGTAGGCGCGGACGCCGGTTTGTGCGGCGTAGCGGGCGAGGTCGAGGGATTCGAAGTGGGTGACGATGAGGATTTCGGCTTCGGGGGCGTCGCGGCGGATGATTTCGGCGGCGGAGAGGCCGTCCATGGCGGGCATGGAGATGTCGAGCAGGATTACGTCGGGCTTCAGCTCGGCGGCTTTTTTTACGGCTTGCTGGCCGTCTTCGGCTTCGCCGCAGATAGTCCAATTCTCGTGATACTGGAGGAGCAATTTCAGGCCGGCGCGTACGGTGGGGCTGTCGTCTGCAATCAGGATGCGAACATCGGCCATGGGTGGTGCGCTCCGTTGTCTATGTGTGCGGCGTCGCGACGCCACGGATGGCCCCGCGACGGCCCGGCCGCTACAAATTCAGCGGCGACGTCAACTGCGCCCAGCTAAAGCTGGCCGCTACAAAGTCAAAACCTCTGCGCCACAAATGCGGTCGCAGCGGGCGGTACTATCAGTACTTTATAAACGGAGCGGGGGAATGCACATCGGGTGTTCCGTGTAGACCTGATGCGGTGGCTACTATGGCGCGGGATGCCTTCGCCTACAATCGAAGGGCGGGCTCTCTGGGCAAGCGAAAGTCGGGCGCTGCGGAGTGGACTGCGTGTGTTGAGCTTTGGCGCGCGTCGAATGGTGGGATATACTTCTAGGCCGGTTGGCGGGTGAGAACGCCTTCCAAGCGGCGTGCTGCGTGCGCTGGGCGTTCGACAGGGCTTTGCGCCGGACTGCGCGGCTGTAGATTATTTGCGTTCATATGTTTGGCAATCCTATTCGCTCATAAGGCAGACTGCACACGACCAAGATGGCGCTCGACTCACTCGATTCGAAAAATACATCCACGCCCAAAACTCAGGCGCAGGCGGCGAGCGGAACCGTTTCGCGAGGGCCTGTCCCGAACGCGAGCAAGACTGTTGCGGTCGTCGGCGGATCGGCCGCAGGGCTGCTAACCGCTTCGGTGCTGGCGCGGCAGGGCGTGGGAGTGCGCGTGTTCGAGCGGATTGAAACGCTGGAGCCCGCGGAGCGCACTTTGATTGTGACGAATCGCATGCGCACTTTGCTGGGGCGCGCGGCGGAAGGATGCATCGTCAACGAGATTCGGCGCTTTGAACTTTTTACCGATGGACGCTCGGCGACTTTTGAATTGAAGCAGCCGGATTTGATTATCGAGCGGCGCGCGTTGATACAAGGACTGGCCGAAGAAGCGCGGCGGGCGGGCGCGGAGTTGGAACTGGGGCGGCGATTCCAAGCGTTGCATTCGAATGGGCGCGGGCTGGTGCTGGAAGTGGAGCGCTGCACGGACGGCAGCCGCGAGGAAGTTCACGCGGACACTATTATTGGAGGCGATGGGGCGGCCAGCCGAGTGGCGCGCGCCGCGGGATGGTCACCGCTGGAAACTGCACCGCTGGTGCAGGCGATTGTGCCGCTGCCGAAAGATATGGCGCCGGATACCGCGCGGGTGTGGTTCGTGCCGCAGGACACTCCTTATTTTTACTGGCTGATTCCGGAATCGCCGACGCGCGGGGCGCTGGGATTGATTGGCGAGACGGGGCCGGAAACGCGGAAACATTTGGAGAATTTTTTGGAGAAGCGCGGGCTGACGCCGCTGGAATTTCAGGGCGCGCGCATTCCGGTGTACACGGGATGGGTGCCGGTGCGGCGTCAGGTGGGGCACGGGTCGGTTTACTTGGTGGGAGACGCGGCGGCGCAGGTGAAGGTGACTACCGTCGGCGGGATTGTGACAGGGTTTCGCGGGGCTTTGGGCGTGGCGGAGGCGATTTTGAATGGCGGATCGAGCAGTGCGCTGCGAAAATTGCGGCGCGAGCTGGATCTGCACCTCTTGCTGCGGCGTTCTTTGCATGAATTTCAGCAGGATGATTACAGCAAATTGGTGGATTTGCTGAATGATCCGGCGAAGCAGTCGTTGAGCGAATATTCGCGCGACGAGGCTTGGAAAATTTTGTGGCGGGTTTGTTTGAGCCAGCCGCGATTGATTTTGCTCGGGCTGCGCGGGTTGTTGACACATGGGCAATCGTTGCGCCGGACGCGCGCGTAGGAGTTTCGTGGCCGCGCTGTTGGTTTCCGTGATTTTCTCGCTGCAATTCCCTTCCTGTGTTCTTCTATTCTGTGCTACCGATTCCTGCATTTTTTTGTGTGAAGGCTCCTAGCATGTACATTCTGGGATTGTCCGCGATGGGGCATGATTCGGCGGCGGCGCTGCTGGGCGATTCCGGGATTGTGGCCGCGATGGAAGAGAGCAAGCTCACGCGCAGTCGGGCGGTCGAGGGGATTCCGCGCGAGGCGATACGTTATTGCCTGGAGCGTGCGGGAATTGGGTGGCGCGACGTGACGCATGTGGCAATTGCCAGCCGTCCGTGGCGCGCTTGGCAGCGGCAAGCTACGTTTCGCGCGCGCTTGGCGCCGATAGCGCCGGTTTCGAGCGGATACTTCGTGAACAAGGCTTCGGGTGAGCTGGGGCGCGAGTTGAATAACGTGCGCATCGTGCGGCAGATGGCTGGCGCGCCGGAGGGACGCCTCGAATCGCTCGATCATCATCTGTGCCACGCTGCCAGCGCGTTTTACGCTTCGCCATACGAGCGTGCGCTGGTGGTATCGCTCGATGAAAAGGGCGACGGGCGGGCTGGTTTCGTGGGGATTGGCGAGGGCACGGCGCTGCGCGAGGTTTCGTCGCTTGCTTTGCCGCATTCGCTAGCTTGGGTGTATTCGCAGGTTACGAAACTTTTAGGTTTTCGTCCGCACGCGGATGAGCACAAGACGCAGTGGCTGAGCATTTATGGCAACAGCGGCGGTGACCCGGGCGGCGGCGCAGCGGCAGTGGTGACGGGGGCTGCGACGGGTGCTGCCGAGTTCACGGAATTATTTCTGGAGATGCTGCGACGAGAGCCGCGCGGGCCGGCACAACTGAACACGAAATATTTCCGGAATGGATTTGCGGGAGAGCTTTCGTTTACGCATGAGTTTTATCGTCGCGCGGGGATTGCGCACGAGCCGGCGGAGGACGCGCCGGGAACGAGAGTGGCCGAGGCATTGTGCGCGCCGATCGCGGCCGGGTTGCAGCGGGCTTGCGAGACTATTTTGTACGAATGGCTGGCCGCGTTGCGCGAAGAGTTCCAGGAGCGAGCTTTGTGCGTGGCGGGCGGATTATTTTTGAATCCGCTGCTGGTGGCGGCGATTGAGGCTCGCGCGGGATATGAAAATGTGTTTGTGCAGCCTGCAGCGGGGAACGAGGGCACGGCTTTGGGCGCGGCTTGGCTCGTTTGGCATCAGCAGCTGGAACGCGCGCGGATGAGGGCGATGCCGGGGCCTTACTGGGGACCCGCGTATAGCAACGAAGAAATCAAGAAGGTGCTGGACAACTGCAAGGCCGCGTATCATTGGTGCGATTCGGACGAGCGGAAGCTTGGCGAAGCGGTGCGGCTGCTGCAGGCAGGTAAAATTGTGGCGTGGTTTCAGGGGGCGGCGGAATTCGGGCCGCGGGCGCTGGGGAATCGAAGTTTGCTGGCTTCGCCGTGGGCGCCCTACGCCAAGGAGAATTTGAACGATTATGTGAAGCATCGCGAATCGTTCCGGCCATTTGCGCTCGCGATTCCCGAGGAGCGTTGCGCGGAGTATTTCGAGTGCTCGGCGAATGGGAGATTCCTTACTACCATGGCAACAGCGAACGAGGCTGGGCGCAAATTGTTAGCTCCGCTGCCACCGGGATTTTTGTTGGCAGGCAATTTAGTGCGTTTGCACGTGGTGCGCGCGGCGGACAACCCACTTTTCTGGAAGCTGCTGAATCGTGCGGGGGAGAATGCTCCGGCGCCGATTCTGGTGAATACTTCGTTCAATTTATTTGGCGAGCCGTTGGTGGTTACGCCGCGGGATGCGGTGCGGAGTTATTTTTGTTCGGGGGCGGATGCTTTGGTGGCGGGGAATTTTCTTTTGGAGAAGCGATAGGAAGTGATGCCGAACGTTGATAATTCTTTAGTGCGCTCTTCGCGGCCGCGTCGCCGGCTGGGAATTTATTTTCTGGCGATTTTGGCGCTGCTGGTTGTGATCGGCGTCGTGGTGTTTCGCAATCTGGGGCACTGGCTGGTGCGCGAGGATGCGCTCGGTAAGGCTGATGTAATTGTTGTGCTCAGCGGCGGGTTGCCGTTTCGTGCAGAAGGTGCTGCAAGCGTTTTCAAATCCGGTTACGCACCTGCTGTGTGGGTGAGCCGGCCGACCGGTCCGCAGGAGGAACTGGCGGCGCTGGGCATCCATTTTGTGGGCGAAGAAGAGTATAACCGCGAGATTCTGGTGCAGCAGGGTGTGCCGGATGCGGCGATACGGATTTTTCCGGACGCCATTGCCAACACGCAGGATGAGGTAGTGGAGATCTCGCGGGACATGCGACGGGGCGGAAAGCACACAGTGATTATTGTTACTTCGCCGCAGCACACGCGGCGCGTGAAGGCGTTGTGGAGAAAGTTGGTGGGCGACGATCCGCGGGTAATGGTATGGGCGGCGCGCGGCGATCCTTTTGATGCGGACCATTGGTGGCGGACTACGGCGGATGTATTGGCGGTGGTAAGGGAGTCGATGGGATTGTTGAACGTGTGGGCGGGATTGCCGGTGCGGCCGCATCTGCAATGACGGTTCAGGATGCGCAACAGACACTGCGGTTCTCATAAGCACGCCTGATTCCGCGGATAAAATTGATCCTTTGCACTTCTGTGGCGCGATGTTCGGTTGAGGGAGAAAACCTTGAAGATTTCAGTGATTGGAGCGGGTTACGTGGGCCTGGTGACGGGGGGATGCCTGGCGGGACTGGGTCACGAAGTTGTGTGCACCGATAGTGATGCGGAGAAATTGAAGACGCTGGAATCCGGACGGCTGCCGATTTATGAGCCGGGGCTCGACGTGGTGATTGCGGAGGCGCGCAAGGAAGGGCGACTGAGTTTTCGCACGGATGCGGCGGATACGATTCGGTTTGGCGATGCTATTTTCATCTGTGTGGGAACGCCGCCGCTACCGAATGGGAGCGCGGACCTGAGCGCGATCGATCACGTGGCGCGGGCGGTGGCGACGGAAGCTCGCACGCCGAAGCTGGTGATTGAAAAAAGTACGGTGCCAGCGCAAACGGGGCAGGAACTGAAGCGCGCATTAGCCGTGTATGGCCGCAAGTCCGCTGTGGCGTTTCGCGTGGCGTCCAATCCGGAATTTTTGCGGGAAGGAACAGCTGTGGAAGATTTTCTGCATCCGGACCGGATCGTGGTGGGTGTTGAGGACGAGGTGGCCGAAAAGCAATTGAAAGAAATTTACCGGCCGGTGCTGGAGCGGACGTTTACCTGCCCCGTGCATTCCGCCAAGTGCCCGGATGTGCCGTTGCCGGCCTGGTTGGTGACGACGATCAATAGCGCGGAACTGATCAAGCACGCGTCGAATTCGTTTCTGGCAGTGAAGATTTCTTACGCGAATATGGTGGCCGATCTGGCGGAGAAATTGGGCGCGGATATTGAAGAGGTGGTGCGTGCGGTCGGGATGGACCCGCGCATCGGACGGAGTTTTTTTCACGCGGGAATCGGGTTCGGCGGGTTCTGTTTGCCGAAGGATTTGCAGGCGTTTGTGCACCTGGCGGAAAAGTCGGGCGTGGATTTTTCGATGCTAAAGGAAGCGGAAAATATCAACAAGAAGCGCATTCATCATTTCATGGAGAAAGTTCGCCGAGCGTTGTGGGTGGTGAAGGGCAAGCAGATTGGAGTGTTGGGACTCGCGTTCAAGCCGAATACGGATGACATTCGGTTTGCGCCGGCAATTGATTTGATCCGCGAATTATTGAAAGAGGGAGCGGTCGTGCGCGCATACGATCCGGAGGCGATGGAAAAAGCGCGGCCGGTGTTGCCGGAGATTCAGTATGGAAGGACGGCGTACGAGGCTGCCGAGGGCGCGGAGGCTTTACTGATCGCGACAGAGTGGGCGCAATTTCGCAAGTTGGATTGGGAGCGCGTGCGCGATTCGATGGTGCGGCCGTTGATTTTGGATGGGCGGAATTTGCTTTCGGCGAAAGAGATGAAGGGGCATGGGTTTGAGTACTATTCGATGGGAAGGCCGGATTAGTTTTTGACGCGACTGAGCTGGGCTTCCAAATGTGGCCTCCGTAATTCGGCGAGTTGTCGCGGCGCCGCCAAAGGATATGTCGCACCTACGGGGCTCCCGATTTTTCTTGCGACGATGCCCAGGCGTTCCGGCCTGGGCTAACTTCTGCCGCGCCTGCGGCGCTGGGGCTGTGTGGAATGACGGCGCATGCGGTGTATTATTTCGAGCTATGAACTAATCACTTTCAGTATCAGTTCGATTGCAGCGCGTCACGACCGAACCTGCCCACGTCTTGGTACTGCTCAGGCCTGGACTTATGCGGGCGATTCCAAATGAGCCGGGGAGTGAAGGGATCAATACTGAGAGACTGATGCAAGCTGCGATTGATCAGGGGCACCTGCCCTCAACTGCTTGGAAGTTGGATGGAGAGGCGGTGGTGACGCTGCATCCGGTGCAAACGCCGCCTGATTCGTCGGCGTGACCTAGAATCTGCCACATCCCGGCAAGTTGTCCCTGCCCCGCAAGAGCCCAGGTGATCGCAGCGGTTATGGAGTCGCACAGAGCGAAGAGAGTTCCTTCGCTTCGCTCAGGATGACGACACGCAGCGGCGTTGCACGAGGCGTACTCGTAAAATCAAGCCCAAGTTCAAATAAAAGAGCACAGGCAAGATTGCCGATGCTACCTATTTTGCGTGGCTGGATTGGGCTAGTTTTTCGCGGAAATATTCGTAGGTGCGTTGCAGGCCTTCTTCCAAGCTTACCTTGGGCTCCCAATTCAGGATGCGTTTGGCTTTGGTGATGTCGGGGCAGCGCTGCTTGGGGTCGTCTTGCGGCAGCGGATGAAAAACTATCGGAGTTGTTGCGCCGACCAGTTTGCGAACGCGCTCGGCGAATTCCAGGATTGTGATTTCCTGGGGATTGCCGATGTTGGTAGGTTCGTGTTCGCTGGATTCGAGCAGCTTGTAGATTCCGGCCAGCAGGTCGGAGACGTAGCAGAAGCTGCGTGTTTGTTTGCCGTCACCGTAGACGGTGATGGGTTCGCCGACCAGGGCCTGGTAGAGAAAATTGGGGAGGGCGCGGCCGTCGTTGAGACGCATGCGCGGGCCGTAAGTATTAAAGATGCGCACGATGTGAGTATCGAGGCCGTGATAACGGTGATAGGCCATGGTCATGGCTTCGGCGTAGCGCTTGGATTCGTCGTAAACGCCGCGGGGGCCGACGGGATTTACATTCCCCCAGTAGGTTTCGGGTTGCGGGCTGACTTGCGGATCCCCGTAGCATTCGGACGTGGAGGCCAGGAGATAACGCGCGTTTTTGGCCATGGCGAGTCCTAGTGAATTGTGCGTGCCCAGGGCGCCGACTTTCAGGGTTTGGATCGGATACTTCAGATAATCCGGCGGACTCGCGGGCGAGGCGAAATGCAGCACGGCGTCGAGAGGGCCCGGAACTTCGATGTAGCGCGAGACGTCCTGGCGCGCGAAACGGAATTTTGGGTGCGGCAGCAGGTGGGCGATGTTGGAGTCGCTGCCGGTCACTAGATTGTCCAGGCAGAGAACTTCCCAACCTTTTTCGAGTAGTAGTTCGCAGAGATGCGAACCTAGAAATCCCGCTCCGCCTGTGATTGCCGCGCGCACCTGGTGACTCCTTGATCGCGAGGGGGGACGGTCGCGATTGTGTGGGGATCATTATCTATGAAATGGGGGCGCGGGGGAATACGGGTGGATGAATTCGATTTAGCCTCGAGGGGAGGAGAAGAACCGAGTTGACAGTTAAAAGTTAAGCGCAAAAGCGAATCCGCGACGTGGTGGCAGGTGGCGGGCGAGGCAAGCCTCGCCTAGATCGTTTTGCTGCAGAACATTCCGCTCCGGCGAAAGCGGTGGCAAGCAACAGCTTTGGTACCCAGGGCGGCGACGGCGCTCCTTTGCGCGCGCGGCAGATCAGTGAGAGGCGGCTGGGACTACTGCGACTGTGGGGAAGGCTGTGGTGTGGTCGAGGACGATGCGCCAGCCTTCGGGGAATTTGCGGAAGTCGAGAGAGAAGACGCCGGAGGGTTGGTCGGCTTCGCGGACGAGGTGGAATTTACCGACTACGTAGGCCGCGTCGGAGCAGGTGAGGTGAACTTCTAGATCGGAGAAGGAGACGGTGCCCATGGATTTGCGATCGGGATAGGAGCGGTGGTAACGATCGAGCACTGCTTGCCAGCCGTGGGCGATGCCGCTGGCGCCGAGGAATTCGGTTTGCTCCGAGTTCCAGTAGCTGGTCATGAAGGTGTCAATATCGCCGCGATTCCATGCGGCGGTTTGCATGTCGAGGACGGCGCGGATTTGGGCTTCGTCGGAGGGATTTGCCGGGGATGCGATGGAGGAGCGCGAGGCTGCTGCCACACAGATTAATACGGCCACTGCGACCACAAGGACGATGCTGGATTTTTCGGGCATTTAGTGTTTCTCCTGAGTTGGTGCATGCGCGCCATGATGCATCGAATCGTTCGACGTAAGAAGCGGGCACGGCATGCCGTGCCCCTACGACCGCAAAACCTAATCTGTCGAGGCCGCACAATTCTGGCGCGGCACAGGCTATCAGCGAACCTGGCGGGCGGCAACTGTTCACAGCGGGGAAGCCCAGAACGCGGGGATGCGCGCGCCGAGTTTATATGTTTGGTACTGACGTTCTATTGTTACGGGCGGCTGGGGACGGCAAACTGGGTGAGGTCGAACATGTTTATCTCAGCCTTCATTCTCGTGATCTGCTTCGCAGCGATGATTCAGTTCGCCGTGTTCAGTTGGCGCGCTGGGCTGCTGCGGACAATTGCCACCGAGCCTATCGGTGACCAGGCCGAGGTGACGGCAGAGATATCCCGCAACCTGTTGAATGGTAAGGACTTCTCTGATATCAACGGACTGCAGAGCCTGCTGCCCGACCTGAAGAGTGGCCGGGTTAACTTGCGCTCAGTGCGCGTCTATTACAGCTTCCTGAAGACTATGAACCGGCTGGGCGATTTCATTGTTGCGCCGGGCGCGGATGGCTTCGGCGGCTGGACGAACCGGGAGATGGTGCTCTGTACGCAGTACACCGCCGCGGTATTGTCGCAACGCGTGCGCCGCAACCAGGAATTGGCGGCTGAAGTCCGATCCTTCTAGTCCACCTACGATTCCCTTTTTATTCGCTCGCACAGCCCCGGCGCAGTGAATCTTCGTCCGTTCTGTCCTTCCAGCCAGTTGCCTGATACGCCATTCGGGGCGGGTATTTCGCACCGGATGCGGCGCTTTTCATGCCTAAATATTATGGGTGATCCCTACAGCCATGACGTGTGTGCCGACCGAAGGAGGCGCCATGAAGAGCCGCGCCAGATTTTCCTGTCTGCTTGCATTTATAGTATTGGCCCTAGTCCAGCTCTCCGCCTGCTCCGGCACGCCGTCCACTTTCAACCAGGTGACTATTTCTCCGAGCGGAACGATGTACCTCGAGCAGGGCGGGACAATTCCGCTGATCAGCGCGAGTGTGTTGAACGATACGAAGCTGAACGGCGGAGTGACGTTTACTTTACTGCCGGCAGGAGTGGGATCGGGAACGCTGACGCAGTTGACGGCTGGTACGGCGAGCTTCGCAGCGCCGGGTGTTGTGGCGGCCGAAACGATTGTGACGATTACGGCTACGTCGGTGGATTTTCCAAAGCAGTCCGCGACGCTGACGGTGAAGATCGAACCGCCGCCGCAGATCACGACGACTTCATTGCCCGATGCGACTTTGAATGCGCCTTACAGTGCGCCGGTGACGGCGACGGGGGGAGTGCCTCCCCTGAAGTGGACGTTATCGTCGGGAACATTGCCGAAGGGATTGGCGTTGGGATCGAGCACGACCGATACCGTGAACATCACCGGCACGCCAACGGTTGCGGGAGTGTACACGGTAACTGTGACTGTGACGGATGCCGACGGGGCGTCCAATACTTCCGTGCCATTTCAGATTGTGGTGAGCAGTTTGGCGTTAACGACGACTTCGCCGCTGCCAGCTGGGACCGTGGACGCGCCCTATGTTGGCGTGCAATTCACGGCGACGGGCGGGACATCACCTTACACATTTTCGGTGGCGGCTGGATCAACTTTGCCGCCCGGTCTCTCGCTCACCGCGGCTGGAGATCTGACGGGTACTCCGGGCGCACTGGGCAACTATAGCTTTGGCATCAGCGTGACGGATAACGGAACTCCGCCGGCAGTGATCACGAATACTTACACGCTGGTGGTGAATCCGGTGCAGGACTTGACGCTGCTCACAGGGCCTTACGCGTTCAGCTTCAGTGGATATAATGCTTCCGGGTTCGTAGCGGCCGCCGGGACATTTACTACGGACGGCAACGGCATTATCACGGCGGGTGAAGCGGATATTACGACACAGCAAGCGAACACGCTTTACAAGAACATTACCGGCACTTACACGGCGGGACAGGATGGACGCGGGACGATCACGTTTACGAGCATCACGGGCTCGCCGACTTTCGCGTTTGCGATTGACACGGGCTTGTCGGGGCACGGACGGCTGATCGAGTTTGACACCGCGCCGATTGTGACGCGCGGATCGGGTCGGCTGGAGTCGCAGAGCGTTTCTACCTGCGTCGTCACTGGCACGGGCACGAATACTTACTCCGGCACGTTTGCATTCGGCGGCGCTGGTTCTGCCAGCTCGGATGCTACTGGTGGCGCAGGGCCAGTTGCATTCGCTGGAACCTTTACGGCTACACCGCCGGTTTCGCCGGCGACGCAGGGAAGCCTGGGAAGCGGCGAAATGGATTCGAACGCACCGAACAATGTGCAGTTCGGCAGCGGCGGGAATACCGTAACGGGCACGTACCAATCGGGACCGGATGCGACGCACTGCACGATGGCGGTTTCGACGACCGGGCTGGCTAATCTGAATTACGACGTGTATCCGATTTCTTTCGGCGAGGCGTTTCTCATCGAAACGGATTCGAACAGCCTAACTTCGCCGTATGTGACGATTGTCGACATGAAAGAACAATTTGGACAGCCGTTCTTTACCGGTTCGATGAATGGAGCGATGGCTGGCGGAGTGAGCGGCCAAGTGCTGTCGGGAAGCTATCAGCCGTATGTTTCGGTAATACAAATCGTGCCGTCCGGGGCCAGCTTCGAATTCCAGCTGACCGACAATGAGGCGGGGGTCGTCACCAGCACCCAAGGCACGCCGCAGGCGGTGAGCTACACTGCCGATCAGTTCGGGCGCGTGGATACAGGCGGGTTTGAGGTAAATGGCGTGTTTCAGCCTGTCTTTTATCTGGTGAGCGACGATGAGGCGTTCGTCGTGAGCATGCTGAACGGCGGGCCGATCTCCGGGCATCTGGATACGCAGACGCTCAGCTCCTTCACGAAGGCGAGCATTAATGGAACGCTGGTGGAAGGGACTTCGGCGCCGGCAGTAAGCGCAGATCAGAATTTTTCGGGATACCTGACGTTTGATGGCTCGGTGACGCCTGCGACGATTGTCGGTGTGCAGGATGAAAGCACTTCGGCGGCGAATACGTCGGCGGAGGCGGTAGCCGGCACGTACGTACTTTCCGGCACGGGCGCGACCGACGGAAGCGGGACGGTCACGTTGACGGCGCCGACTGCTTTCACTGGGGCGTTTTACATTGTGTCGCCGACGAAGATGGTGATGATTACGACGACTACTGGCGACACGAAGCCGGTTTTGGTGATCGTCGGGCATTGAGTTCTGGCGAGCTATCAGGTGCGTTCGCAAACCCTTCGCGGGGCTGACGTCGCGAAAAGCACCAAATCTGTGTCGCACCTACGGCGCTGGCAGCGCGCCCACGGAATAACAGCGCTGGCGTGGTGCGAGGAGAAAAGCGCGGGCGAGGCAAGCCTCGCCTGGTTCGAGCGTGACAAATCTTCCGTTTCTACGAAAGCGGCGGCAAGCCGCCGCACTCCAAAACGGCCTCGGCCTGCGAAATTTGATTCCAGAAATGTGCGGTCGCGCCGCCGGGCGGTGTGCCTACGACGCACCGGGTTGCGATGTCGAGAAAACACCGACCACTTTTGTCGCGATGCCTGTAAGTGATCCCTTCCAACTACAACTTAATACGCCCAGCGCATTAGGACTGCGCCGGTGGTGTAGCCGGCGCCTACGGCGATCAGGAGGACCAGGTCGCCTTTGCGGAGGCGCTTTTGTTCTACGGCGTCCATCATGCCGAGGGGGATGGTGCCGCCGGTGGTGTTACCGAAGCGGTCGATGTTCACGAGAACTTTCGAGTCGTCCACGCCGAGACGTTCCTGCATGCCGCGAATGATGCGCAGATTGGCCTGATGGGGCACGACGAGCGCGAGATCTTTGCTGGTTAGTCCGTTGCGTTCGAGGATTTCCACCGCCAGCTCGCTCATGCGGCGCACCGCGTATTTGAAAACTTGGGCGCCTTCCTGATGGACGAAGTGCATGCGGTTGTCTATGGTCTGCTGCGAAGCGGGATGCAGCGAGCCGCCGCCGGGCATGTAGAGATTACAGCCGCCGGAGCCGTCCACATCGTGCACGAAATCGAGAATGCCTTCGGAATCCGAGGTGGCGGCTTCGAGGAGAACCGCGCCGGCCCCGTCACCGAAGAGAACGCAGGTGGCCCGGTCGGTGTAATCCAGAATGGAAGTCATCACGTCACTGCCGATGACGAGCACTTTTTTGTGCGCGCCACTGGCGACGAATTGCGCGCCGACGGTGAGCGCATAGAGAAAGCCGGAGCAGGCGGCGGAGAGATCGAATCCCCAGGCATTTTTCGCGCCGAGCTGATCCTGGATCAGGCAGGCAGTGGCGGGAAAAAGCATATCGGGAGTGACGGTGGCGACGATGATCAGGCCGATTTCGTCGGGGCTGACGCCGCGGAGAGCTAGAACCTTGCGCGCCGCTTCCGCGCCCAGATGGGAAGTCGCTACACCGGGATCGGCGTAGTGCCGCTCACGAATTCCGGTGCGGGTGCGAATCCATTCGTCGCTGGTGTCCACTCGTTTTTCCAGATCGAGATTGGTGACCACGCGCGGCGGAACGTATCCAGCCACTCCGGTAATTTTTGCGGCGATGCGTCGGCCCATGCAATTCCCCCAGGAAGAACAGAAAAGAGTGAATGATAAAGAACAGCACGCGATTGTATGCAATTCGCAGCAGGTGTGACAAGGGATTGTCGCGGTGGCGGTTGGCGCATTAATCAGGCGCTCGGAGGAAGGCGTTAACCGAGAGTTGACAAGCCGAAACGGCTAACCGCCGGTACAGGCCCGGACGATATACACTCATCTTCATAGGGCCGTCGGTCGACGCGCTCTGAGCGTATGCAAAAACATTCTAGTCCGGACTCTTTATCGTGGTGCGTCTGGTTCCTTGTCCTTCTGCTAACGGCAGGGGCGATTCGGACGACTGGGCAGGAGCCAGCGCATTCTCGATTCGATCGTCTGGTTGCGTCCGCGGAAAAAGGTGATGCCAACGCGCAGGTGGAGCTGGGCATACTCTACTACGAGGGCCGGACCGAGGGTCATCGGCCGGATTACGCGGAGGCGCTGAAATGGTTTCAGCTCGCCGCGGATCAGGGCAATGCGAAAGCGCAGGATCGCATGGGCCTGATGTATTACTCCGGCAAGGGTGTGCCGCAGGATTATGCGCAGGCGGCCCATTGGTATCAGCTGGCCGCTCAGGGCGGGAATTACCATGCGCGGCTACAGCTCAGCGATATGTACGAGCGGGGAATCGGCGTGCCGCGCGACTCCAGTGAATCGAAGAAGTGGGCAATACTGGCGACAGCGGATCACTCGCACAAGGAAGCAACCGGGAGTGGGGTGTTATTGGCCGTCGTGGTTCTGGCGGTACTCGCGCTCTCGTTCGGGTTAATTGCGTTAGAGAGAAACCTGCTCACGGGTTGGCAGCATGTGGTTGTTACGGTTCTGGTGCATGTGGCTGGTGTGGTGCTGGTGCTCAATACCCTGACGACTTATGGGTTCGGGATCGTGTTTCCTCAGTGTTCCCATAGTTTCCTTGCGACTGACTGCACTCAGATCAGCGACCCACACACGCGCGCGATCGTCAACGGGATCGGCGACTGGGCGGTGGTCAATCTTATCTACCGGTTTATGGCGGGCATAGGGTTCGTTCTGGACGCGCTTGCCGTATGGTACATCGTGTACCTTTGCCGACTGCCATTCAGGCGTCCCCGGGTAGAGATCTCTGGTCCGGTTCCTTCCCGCAACGTCTGATTCGCGCGCAAATCCGTAAGCTATGTAAGAACTGATAAGTCGCGCCGAATTATCGGGCCCGCTTCGATCAGGCGTCATTGATTTCGCGGAGACGGCCGGTGGCGACGTCGTAGACGAAGCCGCGGACAGCGACGCGCTTGGGAATCCAGGGATGGGTGCGGAGCTTCTGCAATTGGTGGCGGACATTTTCATCGATGTCCTGGAAGGCGTAGAAGAAGGCGGGAGCAACGGCGGCCGTTCCGGTGTGCTTCTGGATTCTGGTGCGCAAATCCTGTTCGCTCGTTTGCATCAAGCCGCAATCGGTGTGATTGATAACCATGATTTCCTCAGTGCCGAGCAGATAGTGCGATACGACCAGTGAGCGCAGCGTGTCCTCGGTAACGATGCCTCCGGCATTGCGGATGATGTGCGCGTCTCCCGTGCTCAGCCCCAGAGTGCGAATTGAAAGCCGGGTATCCATGCAGGTCAGGACCGCAAGCCTGCGCGCGGGACGCGGGGTTTGGTTGCGCAATTCATGGGTGCGCGAGTAGATTTCGTTTGCTGCGAGTACTTCGTCGATGGCGCTCATGGCCGCATAGTTTAGCCCAGCCTCGTCCGAGCCGCACGAGGAAGACCGAGAATCGGAAGAACTCCGGGCGAACCGCGTTACCGGAAGCTTGAATCCACATGCCCGGCAAGGGCGGTGATCTCAATGGGTCGACGCAACACTGAGCTAGAACCCCGCTGGCATTGAAAACAAGAGTCAGAATCACTTGCTAGGGTTAGACCAGCAGGCACGCTGCCCGCGCTAGGTTTTGTCCGAGTGAAGCCAAACGCGTGGTTCTCCCGCGGAAGTATTGTCAAATCAATGCTCTCGATGGTGTTGCACCGACCCTTTGAACCCGCACGCGTCAGTCGTCCGAGAAAGGCGATTTTGAGGATCTAGCAGCTAGTTTGTCATGATCCGTGTTATCGACACTCATCCGGAAACGCCATTGTGTTCAGAGCGCGGCTGTTGCTTGCGCGATGGACGATACCGCAATCCTGGGCGGGGATGAGTTTCTATCGGGACCAGTGAAACACAAATCCGGCGGCGATCAACAAGTTGTTTTGGTGGTCGTTGGTGGAGTTTGCGAAAGTAGTCAAATAATAATCGACTTGAACAATTCGCAGCGCGAAGCGGGAATTCAACGGCACGTCAACGCCTCCGCCGACGCGGCTGGCAAACTGGTAAGACCCATCGCTTACTCCAGCCACTCCGCCGCCGGCATGAGTGGCGCCCACGAGCACTTGTGCAAAGGGCTCCGGCTTATGTTTCCCTTCGAACCACGGTTGCGGAAGCCTGTACCGCGCTCCGGCCAAATACGACACTAAGGTCAATGAGCTTCCGGCAGTGGGAGCGCCGTTCGCGTTCTGTGCGCTGATGTCCGCAACCAGAGACCAGCGATCGTGGAAATTCCAGGAGCCCGATAAGCCTCCTCCGTTCACGCCAAAACATCCGCACTGTCCGGGACCCGCATTGGCGCGCACCCATTCATACGTCGCAGCCGCATCGCCCTTGTAGGAGTCCTGCGCCACGGCAGCCGTAGCTCCCGCAAATAAGAAAATTGTCGCCAACAAGAACGATCGCATTCGCGATTCTCCTCAAACAACTTTCATCAGGCAACTAACGTCAATTCGACGGCACCGAAACGGTGGCCGAGACGTTACTGATCACGGCTTGCTCGTACGAGCCACCCGTGGAAGCGGTGATGTAGAAATAAGCCACCGGGGGAACCGCAACGGCTCCAGACATTACTTGCACGCCATCGAGCGTCACCACCATTTGACCCTGATCGATTGTGATGGTGTAGGTGTGCGAAATAGTCATGCCATCCGCGACGAGCACTGGAATGCTGGTGTTGACGTTGAACCACGGATTTTCGAATAGTGCAGCTTGACCTTTACCCACGCCCACATAGGGAACCGGCGGGTCTCCGGCATTGTGATAAGTGTCGAAGCCGAACACGGTCCCGGGAATTCCTTTCGCTCCCAGGCCCATGCCGGGCAACCCTTCACTCGTGGTGGTCGCTCCCAACGAGGGATCGCCGAAAACCACTGTGAAGCCGTCGGCAGGAACAGTGCTCGGATTGCTGAGCGTCATCGTAAAGGTGAGCTGGACGTCGCCGGTGGAAATCAGACTCGGCCAGACCAGCACGCCTATCTGGTCGCCGGTTGCGGCCGTCAATTGGTAGCTGCAGCCCGCTTCCGCCGTCGCATCGCCCAGTGGGGACCAGTTCGAGTCGCAAAGATTCGGAACGCCCTGCAATGGGCCAACGAACAGGCCCGCGGAGACGCTCGTCACAGACGCCGTGACTCCGTTGCTCACAACCACATAAAAAACGGAACCGGAGTCTGTGCTCGCGGTTGGACCCGATGTGTAGGTTGTACTGGTCGCGCCCGGTATGGCCGTGAAAGTGGAACTGCCGGGTGCGGCTTCGTACCACTGGTACGTCAAGGGGAGATTGGAAGTCGCCACCACTTGAAAGGTCGCGGACGATCCTACATTCACATATTGAGTCACTGGTTGCTGCGTGATCAGAATCCCGCTGCCGACTGCGAGAGTTGCCGGTTGTGAGACTGCTTGCCCGTAGGCGTTCGTCACGACCACATAGTATTGGCTCTGGTCGTCGCTGACCGCGGTGGCTGAACTCGGCACGGTGTAGGAGTCGGACGTGGCCCCTGTGACCGCGACTCCTGTCGTTTGTCCCGGGGGAATCACATACCACTGATAGCTGAGCGCAGGCGTGCCGGAGGCGACGACGTTAAACGTGGTCGTTCCTCCCGGCGCAACGGTTGCGCCAACCGGCTGAGTGATGATGGTAGGCGCGGCATTTCCCGTCGTCACCGTAAGCGTGGCCGAAGTGCTGGTGAGTGGAGTCGTTCCGCAGGAATCCGTGACGATTGCGTAGTATTGAGCGCCGTTGTAACTGGAATCGACCGGCGGCGTTGTGTAGGTGCTTGCTGTTGCGCCAGGGATGGCAGCGCCGGTGGCACTGCCGGAAGGAATTTGGTACCACTGATACGTGAACGGGCTCAGTCCTTGGGCCGCCACTGAAAAAACCGCAGTTTGTGTTGGAAGTATCGTCACGCTTGCGGGGTTCGACGTGATTTGCGATCCGACAGCGATCGTGGCGACAGCCGAAGTTACGCTTGCGGCTCCATTCGTCACCGTCACGGTGTAATTTCCCGCGTTGCCAGTCGCCGCCGTAGCAATGGTGTAGGTCGAGCTGGTGGCCCCTGGAATCGGTGTACCGTTAAAGTTCCATTGGTAACTGGCCGCGTACGAGGCGGTCACACTTAGCACGATGCTCGATCCGGTGCAAACGTGCTGGCTCACCGGCTGGGTTGTGATCGTGGGACCGCTGATCGTGCTCGTCGTTGAAACGGAGACAGAGGGTTCGTCCACGCTCGTTGCTGTGATGGTGTAAGTGCCTGGCACCGTCGGTGATGTCCAAACGTTTCCGGCAAAGGTTCCTGTGGATGCGGTCCACGTCAATCCATTCGTCAAACCGCCGCTCGCCGTTGCGGTGAAAGTAAGTTGGCCGGGCGCGGTGGTCTGATTCGCCGGCATAATCGGCGTGATCGTGACGGGGGTTGGTGTTACGACGCAGATCGTCGAAACCACGGTGTTCTGGGGACTCGTAACCGTGAGCGTGTATGTTTTGGCGGAAGTCAAAGCTGGGGTTGGGTAGGAGCCACCGCTTACAGCGGACGCAGTGATATCGGAACTGCCGACGCCCGTTGAACCAATGACGGCCGTTCCCCCTGAAAACGTGGGAATCAGCATTACGGGCGAGTTATAGGGCGGGGTCGCATTGCTCGGCACCAGGCTTCCGGCGACCGGGGGTATGACTTGCACGGTGAGCGTTGCCCCGTTACTGGTCACACTGCCCACGGAATTCGACACGGTCACGGTGTAAACCAAACCGCTTTGCCCCGCCGTGGTGGGCGGCGTCGTATAAGTGCTGGAAGTCGCACCATTGATCGGAACCCCGTTTACGTACCACTGGTAAGTCAGCGGACCCGTCCCGGTCGCGGTCACGGTAAACGTTGCGCTCTGTCCGACAGTGACTGTCTGGTTGCCAGGCTGCGAGATGATCAACGGCGCGAGCGGTTTGGCTCCTTCGAAGCCCGCGTTGCAGCCCGCCAGATTCAGCAGTCCGAGGATTACAACCAGCGCAGCGAGCACACCCTGGATGCGTCCGTGAAAACGGAACGGCAGCATGGTCCGAACGGGTCCACAAACGGATCGCATGGTGAGAATCTCCTAATCTGAATATATAGGGTAGGAGAAGTGTTACTAGGACTGTGAACCCTAGGACTAGCGAACTCGCTAATAGTGGTTTCTGGGAGTACTTTCCCCGGCCAATCCGGCTGGATTCAGAAAGCAGCGGCTGGGCTGGATTCCGGTGAAAGCAAGTCATCTGGAATGAGATGCTTGTGGCCTTGTTCCCGCCTAGCTGCCTTACTGGACATAATGGTTTGCCCGATTTCATTTCCATTAAACGGCTTGCGTCAGTGGTCGCGCATACCAGCACGGAAGCTGGCCTTTCGGACAGTATTTCGGTGACTTAACCGAGCGTAGGGTTGTGGTGTGGGCAAGAACTTCATGCCAACTCCAACAAGATGCGCCAGCCGCTTTACCAGCCACATCAAGGGATATGCCGCGACTATTCTGGCGGCGCTGCTCTTAGCATTACTCCCGGCGAGTTCGCTTTCTTCACAGACAGTTCCGCAGCGCGCTGGCCTTCCGTATCGAGCCGGCCAGCTTGAATTACAGATGTGGGAGCTGATCAACCGCGACCGCGCAGATCAGTCTTACACTAGCGAAACAGGGGGTCGCGCGCCTGCGCTCCAGTGGGACGACCGGCTGGCGGCAGTAGCCAGGATGCATTCGGAGGAAATGGCCCGGAATGGATACTTCAGTCATGAGGGTGCGGACGGGAGTTCTCCGGCGCGCCGCGTTTCAACGGCGGGAATCAAGTGGCGCGCAACCGGGGAAAACATCGCCATTTGCCGAGGAGTCAGCGAGGCCGAGTCCTTGTTCATGAATGAGCCGAAGTTCCAGCAGAATCATCGCTGGAATATCCTGAACGTGAACTACACCCACGTCGGAGTCGGAGTTGCTCGAGCGCCGGACGGAAGTCTGTACGTCACACAGGAATTCGCGCAACTGCACTAGGCGCGGCACACCGCCTTATTTCTCCGCTTCTCCAGGATGTATGTCTCCATTTTGTTTGCGAAAGATGCGTCGAACACTGACCGTGTTTCTCCACGCTTCGAAACGATTGCTGACCCGATAACAAAGTAATTCATCAAAAAAATAATCGAGCGCCCCGGCCTCGAAAGCGCCCAACGCAGCTTTTTCACTCAAGTATTTTTCCAGACAATAGGATCAGGCCATCATTTCTCATAGCTTTGAACATATCTGATCCCTCCGCATTCTTGTAACCGCCCGTGAGCAAACAACTTATTTGGCGCACAGAACGGAGACGAAGGTGCTTTACGTGTTGGCGCGTGAGGTTAGCCCATCGATTAGCGGTCTCCGAAAATTTCATAGAAGACTGGAGCTGAAAAATGCGATTGCGATGTGACAAGCACTTCCGACTCACCGTTTGGTTTATAGCTTTGCTGCTCTTGTTGCCGACTCTGGTGTCGGCGCAGAGCGTGATAACAGGGGGCCTCACTGGAAACGTGACCGATCCTTCAGGTTCGGCAATTGCGGGTGCCGCGGTGAACTTAAAAAACCAGGCCACGGGGGAGATCCTGTCTGCGACTACCGGATCGACGGGCGTCTATCAATTCACCCTGCTTAAGCCGGGTATGTACGTCGTGTCGGTATCACTAACTGGCTTTAAGCAGGTGAGTGAGACAGTCGAGGTTCTTCTGGGGCAAACTGCGCTTGCCAACGTAAAGCTGCAAGTTGGCACTATTTCGGAAACCATTACGGTCACGGAACAAGGCTCGTTGCTGCAAACCGAAGACGCCAACATCTCCTCGAATTTCGATACGAACCAGATTCAAAATATCCCGAACCCTGGCGGCGACATTACCTACGTGGCCCAGACCGCGCCGGGCATCACCATGAACAACGCGACAGGCGGTGGCTACGGCAACTTCAGCGCCTTCGGTCTTCCTGGCACCTCCAACCTTTTCACCGTCAATGGCAACGACTACAACGATGCGTTCTTGAACCTGAACAATTCAGGCTCCAGCAATTTGCTGCTGGGCGGCAATGAACTGCAGGAAGTTGCGGTGGTGAGCAACGGTTACACCGGACAATATGGCCGTCAGGCAGGCGCTCAAATCGATTACAGTACGAAGTCCGGCAGCAACGCTTTTCACGGCGACGCGGTTTACAACTGGACAGGCCGGGCGCTCACCGCTAACGACCCCCTTAACAAGGCCCACGAGCTTGCTTCAGACTCGCCTAATACGAGACCATTTGAAAACAACAACCAGTGGGCGGCTTCCCTGGGCGGTCCGATCCTAAAAGACAAAGCGTACTTCTTCGTGAATACCGAAGGAATCCGGTACATTTTCGGTGCAATCCAGCCCGTCAGCGTGCCCACGCCAGCTTTTGAGAGCTTCGTGCTGGGAAATGTTCCTGCAGATGCGGCAACGCAGGCGTTCTATGCGAATGTTTTCAAGCTATACAACAACGCCCCCGGTATCGGCAATGCGAAACCAAATGCCAACAGCTGCCCGGGATTCCTGACCGCGCCAGGGGCCACAGGTGGTGCTTGCACCGAGAGCTTTTCGCAGTCCGTATCCAGCGGAAACAAGGAATGGTTGCTCAGCGGTCGGGTGGACTACAATTTAGGGGCAAACGACAAGATCTTCGGCCGGGTCAAATTCGATCGGGGAGTGCAGCCGACTTACACCGACCCAATTAACCCTGCGTTTAACAATTCGAGCATTCAGCCCCAGGATGAAGGTCAGCTGAACTACACCCACATATTTTCTCCGACCGTTGTGAACAACTTCATCTTCTCCGACCTGTATTACTCCGCGGTTTTCGGCAATTTGAATCCGTCGTCGGCGTTGGGCCTTTTTCCGGGCAACCTTGAATTTCTCGTGGATGGCGCATTGACTCCGCTGGGCACCGGATCGGGCAATCCCAACGGATTCGCCGCAGGTTTCCAGTTCCCAGAAGGCCGTCATGTGGAGCAGTGGCAGTTGGTGGATGACTTGTCGGTGACGCGAGGAAACCACGATTTCAAGATGGGTGTGAACTTCAAGAGAGACGACGTCACGGACTTTACCGCGGCGGAAAACACCCTGTATCCCGAGGTCGACGTCACCTTGTTTGGTTTTGCGAATGATCAAGTTGCGCCTACAGGCTGCAACGTCATGGCGAATAGTCAGCTTGGCTGCGGCAGCATAATTTACAACTTTGCGTCTCAGATCAAACAACCCGTCGCCTTCTATAGCTTCGGCTTGTACTTCCAGGACCAGTATCGCGTCAACTCCAAGCTAAAATTGACGATGACGCTGCGGGCCGATCGCAACTCGGGCGGCATATGCCAGTCCAGCTGCGCCAGCTTGCCCGTTACGCCGTTTAACGACTCGGCGCACGGAGCGACGATTCCATACGATGAATCGTTCCCGACCGGCAATAAAACGATTATTCCGGGGATTGAAAAGGTTATTTTCGAGCCAAGGTTCGGCCTCGCCTGGAGCCCGGTCGGTCAAAATACAGTGATTCGCGGGGGCGTGGGCCTCTTCACTGACCTTTACCCCGGCGGTCTTTTGAGCCTGTTCAACACGAATTTCCCGCAGGTGAACTTGTTCAACGTGCCGACGGGAAGCGTGGCGTTCGACTTGGCGTCCCCGGCATCCACTGCATTTCCGGGCAGCGGCGTGAACCTGGTGACGCAGTGCAACAGCGCCTTTTTGTCGAATTATAACAGCGGCGGAAGTTTGACGACGGGCGGTTCGAGCGGCGGTGGGTACGCGGGCGCAGCTCAGCCGTTTGGAGGTTGCCTTAACTCGCAAGGCGCACTTTCCGTTCCAAACCTGAATGACGTCAGCCGCAACTTCCAGAATCCGAAGTACGTTGAGTGGAACCTTGAAGTACAGCATACCTTCGGGGCGCGCACGGTCGTCTCGGCCAATTACGTTGGCAACCATGGGTATGACGGTTTAGTTTTGAATCCCACCTTGAACGGCTTTGGTTTTGGCAACCTTCCGGCAACCGCGCCAGACCCGCGTGTCGGCCGTGTGGATTATCTCTATAGCGGCGCAGTATCGAACTATAACGGCGTTACGTTCTCCATCCAGGAAAACCAGTGGCGGGGATTGTCCGGCCGCCTCAACTATACGTACTCTCATGCGCTGGACGAGCTCTCGAACGTGCCAGAAGAGCCCTTCAGCGTTATCACCAGCATCCTCACGCAGGTCAATCCTTACGATCTGCGCTCGCAATATGCCTCAGGGGATAACGACGCGCGGCACCAGATATCGGGCAGCTACGTCTACCAACTGCCGTTCAAGAGCGAGAACCGCTTGGTGAATGCAGCCATCGGTGGCTGGATGGTTTCCGGCACGATGTTCTACCGCACCGGATTCCCCTTCAGCATCGTCGACGGCGGAGCGACTGCGAGCCTGGCGGGCAACAACCTGGGAGGTACGACTTCATTTGGTGCAACTATCCTTGCGCAGCCGGTGCCCAGCTTCACCCAGAGGAACTTCAATAACGGGCGAGCCTGTGTGCTGGTTGCATGTTTTACGCCGGCGGATTTAGTGCAGCCCAGCACGGGCTTTATGGGTGATGTGGGCCGCAACGCGTTCCGTGGACCGGGCTTCCTGGGAGGCGACTTGAGCGTTCGGAAGAGTTTTCAAGTCACCGAGCGAGCGACTTTCCAGATTGGTTTGAGCGCCTACAACTGGTTCAACCATGCGAATTATGGTGCGCCTTATCCGAACACCAACGCGCCGTTCTTTGGTCAGGTAGCCTTCATGCAGTTCACGCCGACGTCGCCTTATGGAGCGTTTGCGGCCGCTGCCACGGATCAGAGAATTGCCCAAATCACGGGTAAGTTCATCTTCTGACCGGACCGTCCCCACCTTAGAAAAGGCGGCTCTTCGCGAGCCGCCTTTTTTTTTGACGTCATGTTCAGACGTCTGGAACGCGAATGCGATTCTTCGGTTGTCGTAGACGATTTCCCGGATCACGTGTGCCACATGCCGCAATCCGAACCGGACCGAAGAAGGCCTTCAACTCATCCGGTTGAGCGTCATCTCTAACGACGCCGACCGTTTCAAGAGATTTTATTCTTCATTTTTCTTCATAAGAACACGCCCTTCCCGTGGCACGCGAATCGCGTCTCTGTGGCTGCCTTGTTTCACTTGTGTCGTGTAACGCACCATTGCTCACTGGTACGATAACGGCATTAGTCAGGACTTAGCGCGTCTCTGGGTTAATCGCTGTTGGAGCGCCTTGGGGCACTGATGCCGGAACCAGCGTGGTTCAACGCTTCTGGTACGGATGAAAGATGTAGTCCTTCGCCTTCACTGCAGTGTGGCACGCGTTTCCGCAGTCTGAGAGGCTCTTGGGATCGGCCGCGAACTTGTCCGATGCCGCATCGTAGTTGAACACCGCGTATCCCCATCCGCCGCTTTTCGGAAATCGCTTGCTGTCCTTTTCCATGACAAAAGCTTGAGAAAAGACGTCCGGCACCTCCACGGCGAAAGGGGCCTCCGTGCTCTTCTTAGATTTCCACTGGAGCTTCACGATCATGGAACCTTCCGGGAAAGGCTTGCCGTCCTCCGGCACACCTGCCTTGTACGCCGTGATCATGGTCGGATTGGCAACGATTACCTTAAGCGTTCCGTCAACCCGCGCCGAAGAGGCCGCCACCCAGTCCTCGTATCCCCTGAAATCGGAGAACGCGATTCCACTCGGCGATTTCAGCGAGTACTTGTCCTGCGCGTGCTCCTGCGCGTAAATGACCGTGGCGCTAAGGACGGCGAGGACTGCGGCGGCTATTGCAATCGTGAGCTTGCTTTCGCGCTCCATAGCTGATCCTTCTTAAACAGGATTTTTATTTTGGCTCCCAGATTGGGCGCAGCATATCACAAGCGCCCCCCATTCTTTCCTTCGTTGCCGCGCGGATGCTGTCCAACTCCCGCTTAGTCGCGTTACCGGAGATCTCTAACAACGTCGGCTCTGTCAAGCCATTTATGAGCGCACTTCTCCGTTCACTTCAAACAGTGTCTTTGTTCGTCGTGTTCTTCGGCCCTGTCGACGACCACGGCTCGCCTGTAATCTTTCGGTCGGTTTCAGTCCGACCCACACATCTCTTCGATCCCAGCTTCAGACCATAATTACTCGTTCAAACTCCCTCTGGCGAGGGAGCGGGATGCCCATTCAAGTGGACGGCGTTCTACTGCACGCCATCTCCGGTACCGAGCTGTCCCGCGTGCGAACCGAATTTGACCCACTCTGCATATTCCCAGCCCTTCCGCCACATCCAGTACAATCGCACTCCCAGTCTGCGGGCCATGGCCACCTTGGCAATGTTCCGTTGCCGGCGCGGCGCGATGGACGCGTTTTCGCGTGGTCGCGCTTCGTCGAGCAACTTCGCTGGGTGAGGCTTCACGGTTTGGGGGCGTCGCACTCAGCGCAGCGGAAAATGCGGAGGGCTCGAGGCAAGATAAAATCCCCCACCCTCCGCGACGTTCCGCGAAGGGTGGGAAGTTCAACGGCTAATGACGCATCACGGCGTGGGCCCGCTGACGGCGCTGGCCTTCGTGCTGATCATCGGGACGGTGGAGAGGTTCAAGTGCGGCAAGCAGATCGGCAGCTATGTCGGACTGATTCCATGCGAGGACTCCAG
>JBEKHD010000042.1:0-31800 GCA_050012455.1 Candidatus Acidiferrales bacterium
GGATTGTTCTTCGACAGCACCTTCGTAATCGCCGCCGTCGAAGTCGTCTTGCCATGGTCAATGTGACCAATCGTCCCGATATTTACGTGCGGCTTATTCCGTTCGAATTTCTCTTTCGCCATTTCGCTCTCTGCTCCTCAAGTCCAACTGTTCTGAGTGCTAAATTCCCGGCCCGCCTACTTCTTGGTCTTCTCGCCACTGGCGTTGCCAATAATCTCTTCCGCGATGTTTCCCGGGACCTGCTCGTAATGCGAAAAATGCATCGTAAAGCTGCCCCGCCCCTGCGTGCGACTGCGAATCTCCGTAGCGTAACCGAACATCGCCGCCAGCGGCACGCGCACATTAATGATCTCGGTCCCGCCGCGCGATTCGCGTCCCTGCATCTGTCCGCGTCGTGAATTCAGGTCCGCGATCACCGGTCCCATGTAATCTTCCGGCACCACCACTTCGACGCGCATGATCGGCTCGAGCAATTTCGGATTTGCGCGCTTGCAAGCGTCCTTAAAAGCCATCGAGCCCGCAATCTTGAATGCCATTTCCGAGCTGTCCACGTCGTGGTAGCTGCCATCGGTCAACACAACAGCTGCGTCCACCATCTCGTACCCAGCGAGAACGCCCGTTTCCATCGCTTCGCGCACGCCCGCTTCGATCGGCGCGATGAATTCCTTGGGAATTGCGCCGCCTACGACCTTATCCACAAACAGCAGGCGATGTTCCTTGTCAAAATGCCACTTGCCGCCCTTGCCGCCCGAAACTTGCTTCGCCAACTCGTCAATTTCGTCGGTGGACATCTCGTGCATGTCTTCGTGATTGGAATTCGCGAGCGGATGCACCGTCAATACCGCGTGGCCATATTGCCCGCGGCCGCCGGTTTGCTTGATGTACTTTCCTTCGCCTTCCGCCATCTTCAGAATCGTCTCGCGGTAGGCCACCTGCGGCCGGCCCACATTGGCCTGCACACCGAATTCGCGCATCATGCGGTCCACGATAATTTCCAAGTGCAACTCGCCCATTCCGGAAATCAGTGTCTGATTCGTGTCGTGATCGGTATGCACGCGGAATGTAGGATCTTCCTGCGCCAGCTTGCCCAGCGCGGTGCCCATTTTTTCCTGGTCGGCTTTCGTTTTCGGCTCGATCGCCACCGAGATTACCGGCGCCGGAAAATCAATGTTCTCGAGCAACACCGGCTTTTCTTCATCGCACAACGTGTCGCCGGTGGTCACATTTTTCAGCCCGACGCACGCAGCGATGTCGCCCGCCTCGATGGATTCGATCTCTTCGCGCTTGTTCGCGTGCATGCGCAGCAAACGTCCAATGCGCTCGCGCGTCTTGCGCGTTGAGTTGTAAACATTCTGTCCAGCCTTCAACACGCCGGAATAAACGCGAATGTAAGTCACGTGGCCGACGAACGGGTCGGTCATGATCTTGAACGCCAGGGCCGCAAACGGCTGATCGTCCGAAGCGCGGCGCAAAATCGGCTCATCGCCGTTCGGGTCCGTGCCCTCGACCGGCGGCACATCCGACGGCGCCGGCAGATAATCCACCACCGCATCCAGCAACGGCTGAATGCCCTTGTTCTTGAACGCGGAGCCGGCGAGCACCGGAACCAATTTCAACGCAATCGTCGAACGCCGCAGCGAAGCGCGCAGTTCCGCAGGCTCTAGCTTATGCTGTTCGAGATATTTGGTCAGTATGGCGTCGTCGTGCTCGGCAATGTACTCCACTACTTTTTCGCGATGCTCTTTGTAAAATTCTGGCGTCAGCGCCGAAGCCTTCACCGCGACTTCCAGCGCCGGATGCTCTTTCAAATACGCCGCGTCCCAAAGTTTTTCCAGCGGCAGCGTTTCGTATTCCGCGCCCAGCGTCTCTTCTCTCCAGATAATCGCGCGTTCTTCGATAAAATCAATTACGCCGATAAAGTTCTCTTCGCGCCCGATGGGGAATTGCAGCGGCACCGGATGCGCCGAAAGGCGCTGCCGCATGGACCGAACAGAATGATCGAAGTCCGCGCCAACTCGGTCCATCTTGTTGATGAACGCAATCCGCGGCACGCGATACTTGTCGGCCTGGCGCCACACCGTTTCAGACTGCGGCTGCACGCCCGCCACCGCGTCAAAAATCGCCACCGCGCCGTCCAGCACGCGCAGCGAACGCTCCACTTCCACCGTGAAATCCACGTGGCCCGGCGTATCAATAATGTTGATGCGGTATTTCTTCCCAAACCGCGTCCAGGAAGCAGTCGTCGCCGCCGAAGTAATCGTAATCCCGCGCTCCCGCTCCTGCTCCATCCAGTCCATCACGGTCGTGCCGTCGTGCACTTCGCCGATCTTGTAAGTTACACCCGTATAGAAAAGGATGCGCTCGGTTGACGTGGTCTTCCCTGCGTCAATGTGCGCCATGATCCCGATGTTGCGGGTCTGATCGAGTTGTACCAGTCGTGCCATTCTAGATTGGGCCCCGTGCTACCAGCGATAGTGGGCGAACGCTTTGTTCGCTTCCGCCATGCGGTGCACGTCCTCCTTTTTCTTAACTGCGCCGCCGCGTCCATTCGCGGCGTCCATGATTTCTTCCGCCAGCTTGTCCGTCATGGTCTTGCCGCTGCGCGTGCGCGAATACAGCACCAGCCAGTGGATGGCCAGCGATTGCCTGCGAAACGGATTCACTTCCACCGGAACCTGATAGTTCGCGCCGCCTACGCGCCGCGTCTTCACTTCCAGCACCGGCTTGCAGTTCTCAATCGCCTTCTTGAACAGCTTGAAGGAATCGTCGTTCGTCTTCTTCGCCACCTGATCCATGGCGTTATAGAAAATCGCCTGCGCCGTGGCGCGCTTGCCGTCGTACATCATGCTGGAAATAAACTTCTGCACCAGGTCGCTGCCGAAAACCGGATCCCCTGGAATCTTGCGGCGTAGAACCCATCCTTTACGTGGCATCGTTCCGCTCTCCTACTTCTGTGCGGCTTTGGGCCGCTTGGCGCCGTACTTCGAGCGCGCTTGTTTTCGATTTTCAACGCCTGCTGCATCCAACGTCCCGCGCACGATGTGATAACGCACGCCGGGCAGATCCTTCACGCGTCCGCCGCGCACCAGCACGATGGAGTGTTCTTGCAAATTGTGGCCGATCCCGGGAATGTAGGTGGTGACTTCAGCGCTGTTCGTCAGGCGGGCTCGCGCTACCTTGCGCAGCGCGGAGTTCGGTTTCTTCGGTGTCTGGGTGTAAACACGGACGCACACCCCGCGCTTCTCAGGACACCCTTCGAGCGCGGGTGACTTCGTCTTCACCCGAATCTTCTCCCGGCCGTTGCGCACAAGCTGTGAAAACGTCGGCACGCTTTCCCCCTGTTCCCAAGAACTCGTTCGAATAAATTCGTTCCGAAAAGCTCGCCAGAGAATTTCCCGCACGCATTTCCGCGCACGGCAAATAAGCCCGCGCAGAATTCGGCGAGTGAATGATACGGAAAAGGCGCCACACCCGAAGGAATTACCAGGTACTCCGCGAAAACGAGTCACCCCAAGGAGTGAACTACATCTTCTACCGATCTGCGGAGAGGCTCACGCGGCTTTGCGGGGCTGGCGCCCCATTTCGGCCGCTCTTTCCTACCCCGTTCCGTCGCTCTTTGTTCCGGGGCACGAAAGACTTCCCTAATCACCACTGGGTCCAAAGACCCTCAGACAACCGAGGAAGTATAAGAGAATCAATGGGTCTTGTCAACTCGATTCCATCCAAAAAATAAATCCGCGCGGTTGGCCTATTCCTTGCTCTTCACGACGTGCAATGCAGGAGAGTGGCGCAGGGTACCCGCCGGCTCTTTTGCAGTTCGGACACCGCGCCTCCGCTCCAATGTTCGAGCAAATCTCGCCAGCAGACCGTGTCTCAAAGCGGGAAAGCGACTCTGGTTTCCGCTCCGATCTCTCTATCGGCCTGATTATAAGCAGCTTACAGAGAAGCGTGGACCCTCGAGTCGATTGCGTCTCCCTGACTCGACGTCGAGGCGACTCGTTGCCTCCTGCGCCAAATCGAGCGCCTTCCCGTTTCACGATTGCCTACGCCGCCCAGCGGTACCGCTTTACCACGTCCGCCAACGCACCTACACTGCCTACGTCTAAGTAACTTCCAGGAGTACGGATGACCAGATTTTTCACGGCTGCACTCTGCGCGCTTCTGTCCGCATCGCTAGCGGCAGCCCAACAATCAGATTCCCCAGACAATGCCGCGCCAGCCGCCACCAAATCTGCTGCGCAGAAATCCCAACCCGCCGATTACTCCCAGGAACCATTCGTCATCGAGCAGTACTACACCACCGCGCGTTTTGAAAACGATGGCACCAGTGAGCGCGATCTCGCCGTCCGCATTCGCGTGCAAAGCGATGCCGGAGTCCAGCAGCTCGGGGAACTGATTTTCGGCTACAACTCCTCGAACGAAGTAATGGACGTCCACTTCGTGCGCGTGAAGAAAAAGGACGGCTCCGTCGTCAGCGCGTCTGCCGATGCCGTGAAAGACATGACGGCCAGCGTCGCCCGTGATGCTCCCGAATACACAGACTACAAGGAAAAACACGTCACCGTGCCGTCGCTCCATGCCGGCGACACGATCGAATATGAAATCGTCACGCGCACCGTCACGGCGCTTGCGCCCGGCAATTTCTGGTTCGACTATGCCTTCGTGAAAGACGCGATCACTCTCGACGAGCGCCTCGACGTCAACTTGCCCGCCGGCCGCGTGCACAAGTTCTTCGCTGCGCCAGGCCTGCAAGAAGTGACTGACTCTGCGGGAGACCGCGAAATCCACCGCTGGCAACACGCGAATCTCACGCGCTCCTCCGAATCCGAACAAGCCAAGAAAAAATCTCAGCCGCCCGCCGAACTCCGCCCCGACGTGCAATTCACCACCTTCACCAGTTGGACGCAGGTCGCCGCCTGGTACGCCAATCTGGAAAAAGGACGCAGCGATCCCACCCCAGAAATCCGCGCGAAAACGCAAGAGCTGATCCAAGGCCGCTCGGCCGAGCTCGAAAAAATCGCCGCGCTCTACAATTACGTCGCCAAGAATATCCGTTACGTCAGCCTTTCATTCGGCCTCGGCCGCTATCAGCCGCATTCCGCCGCCGACGTTTTCAAAAATCAATACGGCGATTGCAAAGACAAGCACACTCTGTTAGCCGCGATGTTGCAAGCGGCAGGCATCCCGTCCGACGCGGTCCTGATTCCCTTCGCGCGCAAACTCGATCCCGACGTCCCATCGCCTTCTCAGTTCGATCACCTCATCACCGCCGTTCCCATCCGCGACGAGTTGATCTGGATGGATTCCACCGCCGAAGTCGCGCCCTTCCGTCTACTCTCGCCGCCGCTGCGCAATAAATCCGCGCTGCTCGTCGAGCCTGATGGCTCCGGCAAAATCGTGCAAACGCCGATGGACCCACCCTTCCTCTCCACGCAACGGGTCGAGATTGAAGCCCACGTCAACGACCTCGGCAAACTAACCGCCAGCCTGCGCTATTTCCTGCGCGGCGACAACGAGTACGCTCTGCGTGTCGCCTTCCGCCGCACACCCGAAACACAATGGAAAGAACTCGGCCAGACCATCGCCGCGCTCGATGGCATCAAAGGCGAAATCGCCAACGTAAAGCCGAGCGATCCCTCCGACACCGAAAAACCCTTCGAACTCGATCTAGATTTCACGCAAGCGAATTACCTCGACTGGTCCAGCAAGAAATCCAAAGTCGGCGTCCCGCTCCTCGCCGTCGGCTTGCCCGACGCTTCCGAAGACTCCACCGATCCCATCCATCTCGGCAGCCCGCTCGACGTCACCATGGACCTGAAAATGACGCTGCCCGCCAATTTCTCCGCACGCGCCCCCGTCGCCGTCTCCGTCGAAAGGGATTACGCCGAATTCAAATCCAGCTATCACTTCGAGAATCACGTCCTCACCGCGCAGCGCACCCTGAATTTCAAAATGCGCGAACTCCCCGCCGCGCGCGTCAGTGATTATCTCGCTTTCACGCGAGCCGTCGAGTCTGACGAGACGCAACTTCTCGTCGTAGAAAATTCCACCACCGGCGCGCCCGCCATTCCCTCCACCGTCAGCGCCGACGAACTTCTGGAAGCAGGCATCGCAGCGCTCAATGCCGGAAACGCCCGCGAAGCAATTCCACTGCTCCAGCACGCTGTCGAAATTGATCCGAAAAGCAAACAGGGCTGGAATGATCTCGGACTCGCCTACCTGCGTCTCGGCCAATTCGACCAAGCCGCCGCCGCATTCCAAAAACAAATCGCCGTCAATCCTTACGACGAGCACGCCTACAATTACCTGGGCCTCACACTGCAACAGCAGCAAAAATTCCCCGAAGCCACCGAGGCGTTCAAAAAACAGATCGAGATGAATCCGCTCGATCCCATCGCCCACGCCGCGCTCGGCGCGCTCTTCCTCGAACAGCACAAATATTCCGAAGCTGTCCCCGAACTCGATAAAGCCACGGTGCTAGCACCGGACAACGCCGAACTCGAAGTCAGCCTCGGCCAGGCGCTCCTCAACACCGGCGAAAAAGATAAAGCTCTGGAAGCATTCGAAAAAGGCGTCGACATCGCGCAAACGCCCGTGGTGTGGAACAACGTTGCCTACGCTCTAGCCGAGCACAACCTCGAACTCGACCAGGCCGCGCAGTACGCCGAATCAGCCATCGCCGCCACCGCAGCGAACCTGCGCAACATCGAACTCGCGCGCCTTTCGCTCGACGATCTCCATCAGGTCGCGGCCATCGGCGTTTATTGGGACACGCTCGGCTGGATCAATTTTCGCAAAGGCGAGCTCGATCAGGCTGAACGCTACATTCGCGCCGCCTGGCTGCTCAATCAACATGGCGAAGTCGGCGATCATCTCGCCCAAATCTATGAAAAACGCGGTGAAAAGGAAAAGGCCGCCCGCATGTACGCCGAGGCCATTGCCGCTCCGCACGTCGTGCCCGAAACTCGCGCTCGCCTGATCGTTCTTCTCGGCGGCAACGCCGGAATTGACGAGCTAGTCACGAAATCCAAGCCCGAGCTGACGAAAATTCGCGTTTTCCCGGCCGGAGATCTTCTGAAAGAAAACGCCCGCGCCGATTTCTTCGTCCTGCTCTCACCGGGCGCAAAAAATCCAAAGGTTGAGGCAGCAAGATTCATCAGCGGCAGCCAAGATCTGCGCCCCTTCACAGAAAAACTCCGCGCCCTGGATTTCGGCCCCATGTTTCCCGACGCCTCACCAGCAAAAATCGTCCGCCGCGGCACCCTAGCCTGCAACGCCACAACCGGAACCTGCACCTTCACCCTAGCTCTCCCCGAAGAAGTCCGCACCCTGAATTAGAAATTGCAAGGCCGACAGCTGGGAACGCCAATCTCCCGATTGGCGGTTTTAGCTTTTGACTTCGCTTTTGTAGCGACCGCCTGCTTTTTCTTTTGGGGCGGGCGCCTTTGACTTTGATTTTAATTTCTTCGCTACGAAAAACAGCGCTGCCAGGTGGGCCAACCATGAGGAAAACGCAGGACTCCACTCCCAAAAAACTCCCTACTTAATCTCCATCACTTCCTTCTCTTTCGCCGCCGACAAATCCTCGATCTTCTTAGTCTCCGAATGCGTCACTTTCTCCAACTCATCCAGCGACCTCTTCCGCTCGTCCTCGCTGATTTTCTTTTCCTTCTCCAGTTTCTCCACGCCTTCCTTGATGTCCCGCCGGATATTCCGTATCGCCGTGCGGTGATTTTCCAGCACCTTGTGAATGTGCTTTACCATGTCCTTGCGGCGGTCTTCGGTCAGCGTCGGAATCGGCACGCGCACCACTTTCCCGTCATTCGTTGGATTCAAGCCCAAATCCGTCAACCGTATCGCCTTGTCAATTAACGCCACAGCTCCCGGATCCCACGGCGAAATCACGATCGTCGAAGCGTCCGGCACATTCAAGGTGCCCAGCTGATTGATCGGCATCGGCGTCCCGTGATAATCCACACGCACGTGATCCAGCAGCGCCGTGTTCGCGCGCCCGGTGCGTACGCTCCCCAGCTCCTTGCGAAAATCCTCCACCGCCTTTTCCATCCGCGTCTTGGCTTGCGCCAGGGCATCCTTACTGGTGGCAATCGTGCTCATCGAGAAATTCGCCTCCGCCCTTTATATTTCACGCCGCGGTAACCGTCGAACCGACCTGCTCGCCCAGCACCACGCGCTTCAAATTCCCCGGAACCGTCATATTGAACACCACGATCGGCATTTGGTTGTCCATGCACAGAGATATCGCGGTCGAATCCATCACCGAAAGTCCCTTTTGCAGCACGTCCAGATAAGTAATTCTCTCAAACTTCGTCGCGCCCTCCACTTTTTCCGGGTCCGCGTCATACACGCCATCCACGCGCGTCGCTTTCAGAATTACCTGGGCCTTGATTTCCATCGCGCGCAAAGCCGCCGCCGTATCCGTCGAAAAATAGGGATTCCCCGTACCCGCCGCAAAAATCACCACGCGGCCTTTCTCCAGATGCCGCGTCGCGCGCCGCCGGATAAACGGCTCGGCCACCTGATGCATTTCAATCGCGCTCAGCAACCGGGTGTGGCAACCGGCTTTTTCCAGCGCGTCCACCATCGCCAGGCCATTAATTACCGTCGCGAGCATGCCCATGTAATCGCCCGTCGCGCGATCAATCGCCAGTTCCTTCTGCCGCGTGCCGCGAAAAAAATTCCCGCCGCCCACCACAATCGCCACCTGCACGCCCAGGTCGCAAATCTCCTTCACTTCATGCGAAATTCCCTGGATCGTCTCCTTGTGCAGTCCGAATTCCTGCGGCCCCGAAAGCGATTCCCCGGAAAGTTTCAGCACGAGCCGCTGATACACCGGCGCGCCATTCGCGGCAGCGTTTTCCGCTACTGCCGTTTGTATTGAAGACTTTCCCTTGGAATTAATGCTAGCCGGCGCCTTCTGTCCCCTGCTTCGTGCGGCTTTTTTGGTCACGGATGAGCCAGCCCCCCTGGCCGCGCGTATTTTAGCAGAGATTCCCCGCAACCTCACACAACGATGACACAACTACGCTCCGGCGCGCTCCTTTCGAAACACCACGGGCAAATTCGATTGTCTTTGAATGCGTCCTCGATGTCGGGCGAAGCTCGCCTTGCTTGCAGTCCCTAGCGCCGGCGTCTCGCCGGCTCTTTCGCTTTTGCCGTTGCCGTTGCCTATCGCCGTCGTCCTGGGCCCAGCAAAGGATCTGTCTTCGATTCGCGCCTCACTCACAACTGAACCTCAACAGAAAGCGTCCGCGCAAAAAAAATCCGCCGCAAACGCGGCGGATCGCAAAGCCTTTCAACTCGCGCAAAGATCTACGCGCTCGGCACAGCTCCCGGCGCCTCACCCTCCGCCGCTCCCGCCGCGCGTTGCGCCCCATCCATCTCGCCTACCTTAAATCTCGAAAAACGCCGCACCGCGATATTCTCGCCGATCTTCGCGATCGTGTGGTCGATCAGCTCTTTCACCGTCAACCCTTCGTCCTTGATGAAATGCTGCTCGTAAAGGCAGTTTTCTTCGTAAAACTTTTCCATCTTGCCGCTGACGATCTTTTCGATCACCGCTTCCGGCTTTCCCGTCGCCTTGGCCTGCTCCTTGTAAATCTCCCGTTCGCGGTCCAGCGTCTCCTGCGTCACTTCCTCGCGCCGCAGAAAACGCGGATCCAGCGCCGCGATATGCATCGCCACGTCGTGGCACAAACGCTGGAAATCATCCGTGCGCGCCACGAAATCGCTCTCGCAGTTCACTTCGATCAGCACGCCGATTTTTCCGCCTGCGTGAATATAACAACTCACCAATCCCTCGGACGTCGCCCGCTGCGCTTTCTTAGCCGCAGTCGCCTGCCCCTTCTTGCGCAGCAGGTCGATAGCGCGTTCGATGTCGCCAGCCGATTCCACCAGCGCTTCGCGGCAAGCCGCGAAACCCACACCCGTGCGATCGCGCAGCTCTTTCACTTGCTGCGCCGAAATATTCGGTTTTCCGTCTGCCGTTGCCATAATTGTACTCAATTCCTTTTTATGAATTGGGGACGCACTCTGCGCGCGGCTGGACCGCCCCACCCCACTCCAGCGATTGCAAATGAACCCGCGAGGAATCGCTCTTAACGAGGCTGCGTTTCGTCTTCGGTCGGCATTGCCGCGGCGGCCGCTTCTTCGCCTGCCACCACGTCACCCGGCTCGCCTTCCACGAAATCGCCTTCCTGCTTTTCGTAAACTTCGTAGGCGCTGGTGTCGACGTAATCCACGCCTTCTTCGCCGCTGCCTTCAATTGCCTTCTGATCGGCGATCTGCGTCTGCTCGAAGGATTGGTGGCCCACAATCACCGCGTCCGAAATCTTGGAAGTGAACAGGCGAATCGCGCGCAACGCGTCATCGTTGCCAGGAATCACCCAATCGACCAGGTCCGGGTCGCAATTCGTATCCACGATCGCCACCACCGGAATGCCCATGCGCCGCGCTTCGTGCACCGCGATCAGCTCCGCGTTCGGATCAATCACGAACAGCGCATCCGGCAGCGTGGTCATGTTTTCCACGCCGGAAAAATTCTGCTTCAGATGCTTCAATTCGCGTTCCAGCCGCGCCGCTTCCTTCTTCGAAAACTGCGCCATGCGGCCGTCTTCTACCATGCCCTTCAGCAGCTTCAATCGCTTGATGGATTTCTGCAACGTCACCCAGTTCGTCATGGTGCCGCCCAGCCAGCGGTGGTTCACGTAGAACATCCCGCAGCGGTTGGCTTCTTCAGCGATGGCTTCCTGCGCCTGGCGTTTTGTCCCGAGAAAAAGAACTCGTTTGCCTTGTCCCGCCAGCTCAGCCACGTAGCGCGCGGCGTCGCGGAACATCTTTAAGGTCTTCTGCAGGTCAATAATGTGGATTCCATTGCGTTCCCCGAAAATATATTCCTTCATCTTCGGGTTCCAGCGGCGCGTCTGGTGGCCAAAGTGAACTCCAGCCTCCAGCAGCTCTTTCATCGTAATTTCGACTCCCAAAGTTCCTCCTCTCGTGAAGGGATGCTTATTTCCCCGCGACCCACATGCGATCGCTAAGGCAGCATCCTTTTTTGCCGGTCCTTCCCGGCCGTGATGTAATCCGGCCCCGCGTTAGTATGGCCGAATCCAAACTCTTTTGGAGTGCGGCGGCTTGCCGCCGCTTTCTCCCCGGCGAGGCTTGCCTCGCCGTTGCAACGTTACCGCTTACTGAATTGGAATCTCCGCCGCGCGCCCTTCTGTCCATACTTCTTGCGTTCCTTCATGCGCGGATCCCGCGTCAAAAATCCATTCTTGCGCAACGCCGGCCGCAATTCCGGGTTCAGCCTCGAAAGCGCGCGCGAAAGACCCATGCGCACCGCTCCCGACTGTCCGCCCACCCCACCGCCCTTCACGATGCACTTCACTTCCACCTGGTCCAGCATCTGCGTGAACTTCAACGGCTCGACAGCCGCCGTGTTCCACGCGACATTGCGGAAATATTCATCCACCGGGCGGCCGTTCACCGTGAATCGCGCCGCGCCCTGCTTGATGTACACGCGCGCGATCGATTCCCGCCGGCGCCCCGTGCCATAAAACTGTTTTGCTGTTCCTTCCAGCGAACTCGCACCTGAACTCAAAGTTCCTCCTAATTCTCCCAAGCGCACTTCCCCAACGAAGCGCTGCTAAGGACAAGCCTGAATCGTTCCTGCGGACCTATCCGCGAAACGGTTTTTTTTCGGTTCCCGTGACGAGGTTACAGCGAGAGTGGCTGAGGCTTTTGTCCGGTGTGGCGGGCGAGGCCTTCACTTCCGGCATAAACACGCAGCTTCTTTGCTCGACGCGCGCGCAGCTTGTTCTTCGGCAGCATTCCCAGCACCGCCTCGCGCACAACCTCTTCCGGCCGGCGTTGCAGCAACGTGCGGATCGGCACTTCCTTTAATCCGCCCGGCCAGCCGCTGTGATGACGATACAGCTTCTGATCGATCTTATTGCCCGTCAACTTCACCTTCTCCGCGTTCACAACCACCACATGATCTCCGCAATCCAGATGCGGCGTGTACGTCGGCTTGTCCTTCCCAATCAGCAAACGCGCAATCCGCGTCGCCAGCCGCCCCAAGACCACTCCCTCGGCGTCAATCACGAACCAGTTCTTCCCTACCATCAACTCTTCGGCCTCGCGGCCTCTTGGAATATACGTCGGCATCTATGCAGTCACACCTTTCCGTCTAAGGACAAACTCTGAGTCTAAAGTAGGTCTCGGCTTATGTCAACGAGGACTCGCGTCCCGCGGAGAAGAACGAAGAATATGAGGAAGCGCAAAACAGCAAATGCGGCGGCGGACCACCCGGGGGCGGCCCGCCACCTGGCAAAACTTGTAACCCAACCCTAAGAGGTAGTCGTCGCCGCTGCGCCGCGATTCGTGCGTGCAAACGATGCCTTGCTGCTGTCATCGCCCGCATCGCCTGTCTTGTCGATCTCGATCGAGCCCTTAAAGTAAGCTCCGTCCTCGATCGAAATCCGTGCCGTGGTCAAATCGCCGACCACCGACCCGTCCTTCTTGATCTCAATGCGGTCTCGCGCGCGCAGGTTGCCCTTCACGTTGCCGTAAACCACCACTTCGCGGGCAATCACGTCCGCCGTAACCTTGGCGCTCGCTCCGACCGTCAGCTTCCGGTCCTCCAGCTGAACCAATCCCTCAACGGTGCCGTCAATCAGCAGGTCTTCGTTGCCGGTGATCTCGCCCTTCACGTGCAAGCTTGATCCCAGCCGTGCCGTGTTGCCCGAACTCGTGCTCGGATACGTCGAATCAATCGGTGCCATCGTTTTTGCCTCCCCAGGAAAACCCGGTGCGTTTGCACTCGGAACGGTTGGTTTAACTTGCTGCGCCTGCTGAGACGGTTGCGGCTGCTGCGGGAGCGGCTTCTTCCCCGGAGCCTCCGGTTTCTTGTCTCCCCACATTTACCCTCCTAAGACCCAAGACACGCCGGAACCACGCACTGCGTCAAACTGCCTAACTATCTATAAGGACCGGGGTCTTTGAATGTAGTCCCGCCACGAGGCCGTGCCAAATCCAAAATGGGACAGGTGTGTCCGGCGAGATAACTCCATCCGGTCAAGCTGGGGAACTGCATCCTAAAACTTTAAACCCCAAACCGCAAGCCCGATTTGCCTCTGCAGCCCGCGGCACCAGGTCATCCGTCCAGGGTAGGGGCGCTGCTTGTGAATCGCGCTACAGCGCGATTCACCCTGAGAACCGGCAGTGCCGGCTCGAAGGGCCACTTCCCCAATTGCCACGATGCCAGGCTCGCCGCAACTTCGCAGTTGCCTTTGCCTTTGCCTTTGCCTTTGTAGCGGCCGCCTGCTTTTTTAGGCGGGCGTCTTTGACTTTGCTCGGTGCACGTTGCGCCGCTCCTACAAATATCTCGCCCGCAAGATCGCCACATGATGGGCAACATGTCCAGCAATAATGTAAGCGAGAGCCCTCACCGATACCACGTTCCCGCTAGCCACTCCCGACCGCCCCCACGCCTCACCAGGCAATTTCCGAAACAACGCCAAGGTCGCCCGCCGAATATCCCGAAACTCCGCCACATGACTTGCCCACGAATACTCATCCGCTCGCGCCGCATTCACGCTGATGTTCTGATCAAAACTCGGCAGGGGCTCGTGAAAATCGCGCCCAAACCACAAAGCACGAAATGCAAACGCGCGTTCCGTATCATTCAGATGGCTCAATACCTGGCGTATGCTCCACTTCTCCGGCGCGTACCGGTGCAACGATTTTTCTTCGGAGATGGCTGCGAGGAACTTCCCGACGTCTTCCAGCTGGCCTTCCAGCACGCCAACAATGTCGTGCTGCTGAATGCGATCAATATAAGTGAAATAATACTCTGCCGCTTCCGTGCGTTCAGGCCGGCTCATCAAGCGACTCCCGGCCCAATCCTAATACTTGCGCAGCACTCCCACAACTCGCCCCTGAATCTTCACGTCCGCGCCTTGCACCACGATCGGTGACATCGTCGAATTCGCCGGCTGCAGCCGCACTTTCCCGCCTGGCTCGCGGTAGAACCTCTTCACCGTCGCGTCGTCTTCTCCCACCAGCGCTACGACGATCTCTCCGGGGTTCGCCACCTGCGTCTGCTCCACCACGATGTAATCCCCGTCCAGAATATGGTCGTCGCGCATGGACTCGCCCTTCACCTGCAGAACAAACGTATTCTGCCCGCGCGCGAAATCAGCCAGCGAAATCGTTTCGTTGGTCTCGACAGCTTCCAGCGGGCGCCCCGCCGCGATCCGTCCCGCCAGCGGCAGCTCCACCACGTGGCGATCCAGCACCTGCTCGCGTATCGGCTTCGGCAGCTGCACCACCTCAATCGACCGGCTCTGGTTGTATCCGCGCCGGATGTAACCCTTCTTCTCCAGCGTTGAGAGATGCTTGTGCACCGTCGCCAGCGACGTCAGCTTCAGCGCGTGCGCAATCTCTTCAAAACTCGGCGAATAGCCGTTCTTGTTGATGAACCCCACCAGGTAGTTCAGTACTTCCTTCTGCCTCTTCGTCAGCGCCATTTCACACCCCTCGGGACCCAGGTTGAAGCATCCACACTAGGCGAACCAAAAGCGAAAGTCAATGGTACTCTAGGACAGTTTCAGGCCAGTTTTCGCTCTGCTGGCTTACCCACAACGAATCGAGTCCATAGCCCGGGCAAATAGCGGGGCTGGCGCAGTCGGACCTCGATTCGGTTTATTACCTGGAATCCCGTTCTGCCGTCGTGAGGTATTTCTGCGATCGCTTGCGGTACTCTTTTCTTATAATGGGAGATTCTCAAAAGAATCGGAGAGTCCGTCGTTGCTTTCCCAGAGGAGCAAATCAATTTGAAGCGCTGTTCTTACATCGTCGCGCTTCTATGCTTGGCCGCCGTCGTCAACGTCTCGTCACCCAAAGCTGCGCAGAATCCGCCGCCAAGCCACCCAGACGGCATCTTCACGCCCACAATATCCATAGTCACATCCATCGATAAAACCGGCCGCCCAATGACAGTCGAGTCACGCCAACTCGAACCACGCCTCACTCAGTCCATCGCCCCCGGAAATCCCACAGGAGACAGCTACATCATCCACTTCCCCCAGGGCGACGTCGGCGGCCCCTGCATCGACAGCGGCAACGCCAGGTATCTGATTGATGGCAACGGCACGCTCACCTTTCAAATCCTCGCCGATTGCGGAAAATTGCGTCGCGGATATAACTACATGATTTGCAGGTTGGATCCGAGTTTTCGCTGCACCGAAACTCCGTGGTGGAATTTTCGGGATCGCACCTACGTCATCACGAAGGAAGGCGTCGCAGTCAACGGCTCAACTCCCGTGCCGTGGCAGGACGCATCCGAAGCTCCGCAACTACTGCAGCAAATGTCCCAGAAGATCAAGGCGCTGAACGACCGCGTCGCTCAGCTAACCTCTGCCAACACAGTCCACGGCCGCGCGATTTCCTGCCGCGAGTATCATCCCGAAACAAAGTCCTACCGCATCCACGAATTCCCAACCAACTGCCTTATAAAAAGCGCCTGCAACGGAATGCCCAAGCTCGATTCCCTGCGCGACGGCGATCCAGTCGATTTGAATTCCCCCGCAGGCACCTTCGTAAAGCAACAAAGTAAAGCCTCGGACTTCTCGAACTGGCTCTGCTGGGTTAGAACCCAATAACGCCGCCTTCCTTGCCTCGTTATCGTCCTCCGCCAATCTCCAATATCGTCCCCGTCGTATACGAAGCTGCTGACGAAAGCAGCCAAAGCACACCTTGAGCTATCTCGAGTGGTGTGCCGGGACGCCCCATCGGAATCGAAGGTGCCAAACGCTTCAGCCGATCCGGCACGCCATTGTCAGCGTGAAGATCGGTCTCAATCAGTCCAGGCGCCACAGCATTGACGCGAATTCCCTCGCTCGCCACTTCTCGAGCCAACCCGATGGTAAAACTATCGATCGCCCCTTTCGAGGCCGCGTAGTGCACCCATTCCCCCGCGCCGCCAGTCCGCGCGGCCAGCGACGAAATGTTCACGATCGAGCCGCCCATTCCACCGTGCCGCAAGGACATCCGCCGCACCGCCTCGCGCGAACAAAGTATCGTGCCCGCGACGTTGGTCTCCAAGACCTGTGCGACTGCCTGCGCGGGTAGCGCATCAACTCGGAACAAGCCACCCGTGACGCCCGCATTGTTCACAAGGCCTCCGATGGGCCCTAGCTCGCGCACAGTCGTCTCGAACAATCGAAGGATTTCTCCTTCGCGGCTAACGTCGCCCTGGATGGCGACCGCTCGCCCGCCGCGCGAGACAATTTCGCGAACCACCTCTTCAGCGGCGCCCCGATTCGTCAAAAAATTGACTGCGACGGGAAAGCCATTGACGCCAACCAATCTCGCGATCGCAGCTCCAATTCCGCGGCTCGCGCCAGTGACAATCACTGCTCGATAGCTTTCGTCGCCCAGGACTTCCATCTCCGCCGCTTCCTCGTGTATCGCTGGGTTCGTCATGGCAGACATTCTAGCCGAAGGTCGCACTTACTCCTTCGTGCGCACGCTTTCGTCATACGCGGCCTTCGCAATCCGCGCAATTACCGCATCGCGCGCGTCGTCATCCGCCTTGGAATCCGTCACGAAAATCGCAACCGCCAGCCGCCGCCCATCCGGCAGTGTGATCAACCCGACGTCGTTCGTCGCAAATGCCACGCCGTCCCGCGTCCCCGAACTGCCGGTCTTGTGCATCACAATCGTTCCCGCGGGCAATTTCCCCTTGATCCGCCCCGCCCCGCTGGACGCATCTTGCATCCATTGCAACAGCATCCGCGTGTGCTCGGCCGTCAGTGGAGAATCGTCGCTGATCCGTCGCAACAACTGCACCGCTCCCGCCGGCTCAAACCAGTTGCGATACTGCACCTTCACATCGCGTGCCAGCCCTTGCTCGTCATCCTCCAAATGAAATCCCTGAACTCCGAGCGATTCCATGTAGTCGTTCACGATCGCCGGTCCGCCAACGGTCCGCAGCGCGATATCCGCCGCCACGTTGTCGCTCTCGGAAATTTCCAGCTGGAGCAACTCGCGCAGCGGAATGTCCACGTTCCCGTCCGGGTATTTGTCCTGCAGCGGGCTATGCGTGCGCGGCAAAATTCGATCGCTGGGCAAGAACCGCACGGGCTGGTTCCGCATGATCTTCCCTTCCTCCACCAGATGCAGCGCCGTAATCGCCACCGGCAACTTAAACACCGACTGCATCGGCGGATGCGCGTGCGGATCGAGATCGCAGTTCAATGGGGAATCCGGCAGCGCGCAAGCCACCGAAACTTTCCCACGCGCATCAGCCGCAACGTCGCGAATCTGCTGCTGCAGCGCCGTCTGCGCACAAACGGCAGTGGTAAACAGGAAAAATACAATCGCGATTCGCATCACCGCACTATAGCAAACACGATTGCCTACAGAAATCGCGAAGGTGCTAGGCCACTAAAAGCGTTATAGTTTGGATACAATAACCACAGGGGATCCCTGTGGCGCGGGTCTTTAGCCCCATCGGACCGCAGATACCATGGCAAAGATTGATTCGCTAAAGGCGCGGATCGAGAGTCTTCCCAGCGAGGAAATCGCTGCCGACTCCGACGCCGGAAGGCCCGATTTCTTGGAGCGTGAGGTCCGTGACGAGAAGGCGAAGGAAAAACCTAGGGATCTGTAAATGCATCGCGCCACCAGCCGTTTCTGGATTCTTCTCGCTCGCCTGCCAGAGGGAATCCAGGGCGTGGCCCGAAAAAACTTCGAACTGCTTAAAGCAGACCCATCCCATCCTTCGCTTCCCCGCAAGAAAGTAGGAAAGATTTGGTCGATTAGGCCCGGGATCAATCATCGCGCTCGGGCTGTTGAGGACGGTCAGGACTTTGTCTGGTTTTGGATCGGTCCCCACGATGAGTACACCGGCTAATCAAATCGCGAGGCTAAGGAAGGGCGGCAAGTGCCAATAAAAGAGGAGTGGGAACTTGCAACTAATCTCCCCCCGCCAGCGCTTCGCGTTTCCGCCTGAAACGCCGCAACAATAAAACTGCCGTCACCGCAACCGCGACCCCGATCGTCACATACAACGCCACTTCCCCATGCGCCAGCACTACCGCAAATATCTTCCGTCCGTACACCGCTCCCAAATAACCGAGAATGCTATACCGCACCACTCGCCCCACCGACATCGCCAGCAGAAATTTTCTCGGCGAATACTGCAAAGCCCCCGCCGCAATTACAAACGGAACCATCGGCATCGGCGGCGGCAACAGGGCCGGAACCGCGATAGCCCCAAATCCCCAACGCTCGAACGCGCGCACTACCTTCTTCACGTTGCGCTTGGAAAGCCTATCGTTTAATTCCTTGTCGCCGCGATGCCGCGCCAGGCGATACGTCAAATACGCACCCACCACCGAACCCACTGTGGCCATCACCGCGTAATACGGCCACCAAGTGCGCTGATGCGCCGATAGCACGATGGTCATCGCGTCCATGCTGCCCGGAATTGGAATCACCGAGCTGTCAAGCAGGCCCAGCAGAATCAGTCCCGGCCCTCCCAGCGTCAAAAACCAATGCCTCACCACATGCGCCGTGGTAGGCGGGGCAATCGCCAATCTTCCGAGGCTGAATTTCATACCAGCGCCGCCGCATCTCCGCGATGAAGCTGTGCCTCGCGGATACGGCCCGCGATTCCTTTTAACTGTTTCTAGCCACTAGCCACTGCCTCTTTCCCCAACCTACGTCTGGCTCATGTAGCGGCCGCTTCGCCCCGCGCCGTTCGGGACGAAGCGGGCACCGGTCCGTTCACTCCAACCTCGAAATCCTAGCGCGTTCGCTCGAAGTCGCGCTCTGGAACTAAGACGTGTCCACGAACGCCCAGGTTCCGCAGCGATTCGGCACGAGAGCCCAGCCGTGCGCTTACGAATCACTCTCACGGGCATCTAAACTCTTACGGAACATCATCTAACTGTGCACCGGGCAAAGTCACGCTCGTTGTGGTAGCCTATCATCGGACTTGGGCACTCTGTCTTTGGAGTTATGCGAGAAGAAGCGAACCCGCGCAAGATTCAGCGCCGCGCTCATGACTACGGCGCCTCACCCGCTCCCATTACTGTTTCCCATTCTGGTTTGCTCTCCTCGGCGTTCCCCACGGTTTCTTGTTCCCGCAAATTTCGCGCCTTGGAATCGTCAAAATCCGCAACCCAGCAAACTCGTCTAATCGCTACTCGCCAATTATTGGAAACGCCTGTAACTCATTCAAAACAAACAACAGCGACCCGTTCTAATCGCTACTTTTTTGGCCGTTTTCCTTCGTCGCTGTCCCAGCCCTTGGCTCTTGCCAAGGGCCGCTTTCCGAGCCAATCTTTCCAGCCGCCGCTGCGAGGGCCAAATAGCAATGTCCACGACTATCTCTGAGATTCTGGGTCGCAAGAAAGAAACCATCGACAAGGCGGTAATCCGCTTCTGCGGTGACTCCGGAGACGGCATGCAGATCACCGGCAGCCAGTTCACCAATACCGTCGCGCTCTACGGCAATGACCTGGCTACTTTCCCGGACTATCCTGCCGAGATTCGCGCTCCCGCCGGCACGCTTCCTGGCGTCAGCGGCTTCCAGGTCCATTTCTCCTCGAGCAACGTATACACGCCGGGAGATAGCGTCGACGTGCTGATCGCCATGAATCCGGCCGCGCTGAAAATGAATCTGTCGGACCTGAAAACTAACGGCATCCTCATCGTCAATTCCGACGACTTCAAGGAAACCGACCTGCGCAAGGCGCAAATCACCGTCAGCCCGCTCGAAGATCATTCTCTGGATGGCTACCGCCTTTTCGCCGTCGAGCTTACCAAGCTCACACGCGCCGCCCTGAAAGAAGTCGGCCTGGACGCGAAGAGCATGGATCGCTGCAAGAATTTCTTCGCGCTCGGTATGTGCTACTGGCTTTACAACCGCTCCATGGAGCCAACGCTCCGCTGGCTCGACGATAAATTCAAGAACAAACCGCAGCTGGTAACCGCCAATAAACTAGCCATGCAGGCGGGCTACAGTTTCTGCGAAGCCACCGAAGCGTTTCAGATCAGCTACGAAATTCCACCGGCCAAGTTGTCGCCGGGTGTTTATCGCAATATCAGCGGGAACGCAGCGCTCGCGCTCGGCTTCGTCGCCGCTTCTCAACAGGCTGGAATCCCGCTGTTCCTCGGGTCCTATCCCATCACGCCGGCCTCCGATATCCTTCACGAGCTTTCCATGTACAAGGATTTCGGCGTCACCACGTTTCAAGCCGAAGACGAAATCGCCGCGGTCTCTTCCGCCATCGGCGCTTCTTACACCGGCGCGTTGGCCATCACCACCACATCCGGCCCTGGCATGGCGCTGAAAACCGAAGCGATCGGCCTTGCTGTCGCCGTCGAGCTGCCGCTGGTGATCTGTGATATTCAGCGCGGCGGCCCGTCCACCGGCCTTCCCACCAAGACGGAACAAGCCGATCTCCTGCAAGCAATGTACGGACGCAATTCCGAAGCGCCCGTCCCCGTGCTAGCCCCTTCTTCACCCGGCGATTGCTTCTGGATTGCCCTCGAAGCCAGCCGCATCGCCATCAAATATATGGTCCCAGTAATAATTCTCTCCGACGGCTATCTCGCCAACGGCGCGGAACCCTGGAAAATTCCCACCGTCGCGGAATTGCCGCAAATTCCGGTGCACTTCGAAACCAATCCCGAAGGCTTTCTCCCTTACAAGCGCAATCCTTCCACGCTCGCGCGCCCTTGGGCCATTCCCGGCACGCCGGGCCTGGAGCATCGCGTCGGCGGCATTGAAAAGCAGGACGTCACCGGCAACATCAACTACGAGCCGCTGAATCACGAGCACATGGTTCGCACCCGCGCCGAAAAAGTGGAAGGCATCGCGCAGGATATTCCTGAAATCGTTCCCGAAGGCGATCAGTCGGGAGATTTGCTGATCGTAGCCTGGGGCTCGACGCACGGTCCGATCACTGCCGCCATGAAACCGATGCGCGAGAAGGGCCATCGCATCGGCCACGTGCATCTGCGCTATCTGAATCCTCTGCCGCGCAATCTCGGCGATATTCTGAAGCGCTACAAAAAAGTTCTCGTGCCCGAAATGAATCTGGGCCAGCTGTCAATGATCCTGCGCGCAAAATTTTTGGTCGACGCCGAAAGCTACGGCAAAATCCAGGGCAAGCCCTTCAAGCAATCCGAAATCGAAGCAAAGATCGAAGAGCTGCTCGACTAAGTGGCGCCGGCCTGCCAGCCGATAGGCAGGCGTCTCGCCGGCTCTTTGCCTTTGAAGTTGTCGCGGAACAGCTTTTCGAGGAGCGATTGAAAATGACCACGGCCACATTGCCGGTTTACACGAAAAAAGATTTCCAGACCGACCAGGAAATCCGCTGGTGCCCCGGCTGCGGCGACTACGCCATCCTCGCCGCCGTCCAGGCCGTCTTCGCCGAACTCGGCGTCCCGCGCGAAAAATTCGTTTTCATTTCCGGCATCGGCTGTTCCAGCCGCTTCCCCTATTACATGAACACTTTCGGATTCCACACCATTCACGGCCGCGCCCCCGCCATCGCCACGGGCGTCAAGCTCACGCGCCCCGATCTCGACGTCTGGGTAGCCACCGGCGACGGTGACTCCCTGTCCATCGGCGGCAACCACACCATTCATATGCTGCGCCGCAACGTCGGCCTCAAAGTCCTGATGTTCAACAATAAGATTTACGGTCTCACCAAAGGCCAATACTCACCCACATCCGAAGTGGGCAAGAAAGCGAAATCCACTCCGTTCGGTTCCGTGGATCGCCCTTTCAGCCCGCTCTCGCTCGCGCTAGGTTCCGAAGCCACCTTCATCGCGCGCTCCGTGGACGTATTCCAGCAGCACTTAAAAGAAACCCTCAGAAAAGCGGCCGCGCATCAAGGCTCCGCCTACATCGAGATTCTACAGAATTGCAATATTTTCAACGACGGTGCGTGGGAAACCATCACGGAAAAAGAAGCGCGCAGCGAACAAGTCGTCCAGCTCGAACACGGCAAGCCGCTAATCTTCGGCAAGAATCGCGACAAAGGAATTCGCCTGGTCGGCTTGGACCTCGAAGTCGTCGCTCTCGGAAACGGAATCACCGAAAAAGATCTGCTTGTCCACGACGAGCACAATCCAAATCCCGTCTATGCCTTCGCTCTTTCGCGGATGGACTCGATGCCTGGATTCCCCACGCCGATCGGCGTCCTGCGCGCACTGCAAGGCGTCCCGCGCTACGAAGATTTAATTCAGCAGCAAATCCGCGACGTAATCGCCAAAAAAGGCAAAGGCGATCTAGCCAAGCTCCTCCGCGCCGGCGACACCTGGGAACTCAAAGCCTGAGGCGCCCCATCAGACGGCGACCGTCATCCTGAGCGTAGCGAAGGATCTCTCTTCGATTTCTCCGCACCGCTAATCCCGCAATCTGCGTTTTTTCCCCGTCGGATCAATCGGTAACGAAGCTGTCTTCCAATCCACGCCCTCAGGCCTTTTGCCCACGCCTGCAACGTACAAAACTCCTTCCGTCACTCCATCAATCCCCAAATCACGGTCAATCTTCGAATCCGCCATCGCCATCGTGCAAAACGGCGCAAGCCCCAACCAAGTCGCCACCAGGCAAAACGTCTGGCACAAATGCCCCGCCTCCGCCAGCACCACGCGATAAGCGCGTGGATAGCGATATTTCCACTGCGTGCGCGTGAACACCGCGGTCATCAACACTAACGCAGCCGCCTCGGAAAACCACCTCTGCCCGATCACATAATCCGCCATGCGATCGCGCGTCATCCCGCGTCGCAGCAGTTCCAGCCGATGCCTGGTCGCGTCGTAGTGATAAATTCCCGGCGCAATTCCCTCCACGTCTCGCGCCACAACATACGCTTCAATCGGATGTAACGCTCCCCCGGATGGAGAAGTCTTCACCGCAAACCGGCCCAGCGGCGGCACTGCAACCCATTCGCGCACGCCCCACGTCAATCCCAAAAGCGTAGCCAAATCCGCGAGCGCCAGTTTGCCCGGCGCGAATCTTCGCCACGTTCTGCGCGTTGTAAGCACACGAGTAAATTCGCCTTCCAGGCGCGGTGGTGGCAGAACCGTCTGCGCAGCCCGCGGATAATGCTTTACCGGCACAGGCATCGCCTCTTCGTGGGTCAGGCCTTCCATGTAACGGCCGATGCTCAACAAGTCGGCTTCGAAAGGAAGATCGCGTCCTGTGAAGTGAAAGAAACCCGCGGCAGGATTCCAATCCTTCCAGGCGGTCATCGCACGCTCGAGAGGTCGCAGCTCGCGATCGGAGCGCTGCAGCAGCGAATGCCGCGCCAGACCTTTAATGGCGGCGCGCAGAGACGCCGCTGAATATTGCGGGAGGTGGCGGAAAAGCGCCGCGGCAGGGAGCCAGCGGCTGAAGAAGTTCAACACTTCGGCGGCAATCGGCGCGGCAGTCGCGCCTTTGCCTGTCGCATAATTCTCAAAAGTCAGTTCGTTGTCGTTCCAGTAGCACACCAGGAACGGAGATCGCCGGAACAGCGTCTGCTTCACTTTCGCCATGCGGAAGCGAGCGGACCGAGGCGCGGAAAAATGCGCCGCGCCCGCCCGAGCGCCTTACTTGGACTTGGTCTTGAACGTCTGCCCGTAATGCACGAGCGGCCGGCAGAAAAACGTGACGATTTTGCGGCACTTCTCCAGCCCGCGCAGCTCCAAATCGATCTTCTTCTGATCGATCTTGGCGACCTTGCCGCGAATCGCGCGCAGCTTTTTCTCCGCCTTCGCAATTTCCTTGTCGACGCTCTTCAGTGTGAAATTAATGTTGGCCATTCTGCCCTCCGTCCGAGCGACGGTTCAGATTCCGTCGTCGGCGCGACGGTAATTCAATCCCGTGCGCAAAACCGTTCTACTTGGATTTAGTTGTGAACGCTTGTCCGTATTGCGTGGGCGGCCGGCAGAAATTCTTGACCTGCGTGTGGCACTGCTTGAGTGCTCGCAGCTGCAAGTCGATCTTGTTCTGATCGGCCTTGACGACTTTCTTGCGGATCGCGCTCAACTTCTTCTGCGATTTCTCAATTTCCTTGGTGATGTTCTTCAGCGTGAAATTGATTTTGGCCATTTTGTTCTCCCATCCCGCGCACCGAGAATTACATCGAATGGAAAACTTGGGCCGGTTTACTGCGGTGTGCGCGAGACGGCGGAAGTGTAGTTGAGGCCCGGCACAGCGTCAAGATAGATTGCATTGCAAGTCATCTTATCGAAGCGGGTAAATGCGGGCCGCGGTTTCGCTTGCGGCAACTCGGCGCAGCGAGCGCATTCCCATTTTCCTCCTCACTTCGCGGCTGCACTCGCCGGCGGCGCGTAGGGCAATCCGATTCGCTGCACCAGCGCCGAAAATCTGCGATCGGAACGCAAACTGACAAATCGGGGATGCACTGCAATATTGATCAGCCGCACGGAGCGTTCCGCATACGCCTTGTCCAGCCATTGGAATGCCTCGTCTTTTTGATCCAGGCCCACATAAACCAGCGCGATATTGTAAGGCGAAACGTATTGTTTGGAATACAACTGCAACAAATCGTGCAAAATCGCGAGCGACTCCGGCTTTTCTCCCGCAACCGCGTAAGCATTGCCCAGCTCAGCCTTGAACGAGGTTTCGTTTCCAGATAGAGCGAGCGCTTGCTGCAGCTCTTGCAACGCTTTCGCATAATCCCGCTGCGCCAGATAGGCCTGCCCAAGATATCCGTGCGCCACCGCAAAGCCGGAGTCCATCGCCACGGCCTTCTGCGCCTGGGCCACAGCCTCGTCGTCGCGTCCGGCTAGGTAGAGGACCCACGACAGATTGGCGTTTATGATCAACGAGCGTGGATCGAGTTCCTGCGCAAGCTTCATCTCCGCGATCGATTCGTCGCTCTGGCCTGCGGATGCCAGCGCCAGCGCATACCAGTGGTGACTGTTCGCATCGCCCGGATTCAATTCGATCGCGCGTTGGAATTCATCCAGCACGCCCGGCCATTCCAGGCGATAAGCGCGAATCTGGCCCAGCACGGCGTGTGCGGAAGCGAGATTGTCGTCGAGTTGCAACGCCTTCACCGCCGCCGCTTCCGCCTCCGGCAGCACTTGGGAAGACGGCACATCCTTGTAATCCGCCGCCAGCGTCAGAGCGCCCGCCAAGCCTGCATAGGATGGCGCATACGTGGGATCCAGTTGAATCGCCTGACGGTAGTCGGCAACAGCTTGCGTCACAGTCTCACCAGTGCGTTTTGCAACGAAATAATTCCCTTGCAAGTACGCGTCGTAGGCCGCCGGAACCACAGTGCGCGTTTTCGCCAGGCGCTCCTGCTCCGGTTGCGTCAGCTGAATCTGAATTTGCGTGACAATGTCGCGCGCCACGTCACTTTGCAGCGCCAAAATATCCGTTACCGTGCGTTCGTAGCTGTGCGCCCAAAGGTTCTGGCCCGTTTGCGGCTGGACCAGCTCCGCAGAAATCCGCACTCGATCGTCGGAACGCAGCACGGAACCTTCCACTAACGCGTCCACTCCCAACTCCTGCGCGATCTGCGCCGGGCTTTCGTGCTTGTCCTTGTATTGCATCACCGAAGTGCGCGAAATCACCCGCAACTTCTTGATCTGCGACAGCTCAGTGATCAGCGCGTCGCACATTCCATCGGCGAAATAATCCTGCTTGGGATCGCCGGTAAGATTTTCCAGTGGAAGCACGGCGAGCGATTGAATGGACGCCGCGCCCACGGCCGGCGACCCGCGCCACTTGACCACGACGAGTTTCCAGACAAATGCTGTTATTAAAAGCAAGGCTGCGACAGCCGATGAAACCAGGAGCGCACGTACCAGCCGCGGGCGAGGCGGCGCTGGCGCAGGTGGAATCGGTGATGGCTGAATCGCGCTCGGTGGAATCACAGCTGAGTTCGTGCGCAACGCTTCCAGCGCCGCGCGTATTTCACTGGCGTGCTGGTAGCGTTGCGCCGGATCCTTCGCCAGGCAGTGCTCGATCACAGAGCGCAATCCGAGCGGCACTTTGTCGCGCAGCGGCGGCGGCGAATCGTGCAGGATCATCGAGCTCAATTCGTAGGAAGTCCTTCCGCGGAACGGCCTCTTGCCGTTGCACATTTCGTACAGCACCACGCCCAGCGCCCAAATGTCACTGCGCGCATCCGCCGGCTCGCCGCGGAATAATTCCGGCGCCATGTAGTGCATGGTCCCGACAATCGCGCCTTCTCCAGTCAGCGTGCTGATGGATTGCGTCTTCAACGTAATTTCGCCCGGAGTCATATGCTTGGCGAGGCCAAAATCGAGAACCTTGACGCGGCCTCCGGGCATGACGATGACGTTGGGAGTCTTCAAGTCGCGGTGAATCACCCCGCGTTCGTGGGCGTGCGCCATGGCGTCGGCGATTTGCTCGCCGTAGCGAATCACTGTTTCAACAGGAAGCCCGTCCTCGGGAATTTGCTCGGCCAGGGAACGCCCGCTGACGAATTCCATGACGATATAACTCTTACCGTCGGCTTCGCCCACGTCATAAATGGTGCAAATGTTGGGATGATTCAACGCGGAAGCGGTGCGAGCCTCACGAATTAAAAGCGCGCGAGCATTTTCGTCGTGGTTCAGCTCATCAGGAAGGAATTTCAGCGCAACGTCGCGGTTCAGCCGGTCATCGTGTGCGCGGTACACCACGCCCATCCCGCCGGCACCGACCTTTTCGACGATTCGGTAATGCGAGACGGTCTGGTCGCTCACGTGTGCGAAACGCTCAAGCGAGCATCTTAGGCCGCCGCCGAAACCCAAGTCAACGCGGAAGCCAACGATGGTTTCGCGCGTTGCCGTCGGGTCACACTACGCGGGCGTTAGTTCGCTGGGACCGAAGACGCGGGAGCCGGCAAAGCCGCTGGCGTGGAATTCTTGGCGACGGTTGGGGGTTGCTGCGACGGGAGCGGAGGCATGAGCGCCAGGGCGTGATCGCGGGCTGCGACGAACTCGTTCCAGTCGCGTTTGGATACTGGGTCGGAGGGCGGCAGCGGGAGGCGCTCGAAGTTTAGGAATTCTTTGCCGCGCTGAATGCGGAAATCCAGATGCGGGCCAGTGGCGAGGCCGGTCATACCGACGAGGCCAATCCGCTGGCCTTGCTCGACGCGCTGGCCGGAATGCACTAGCACCCGAGACAAGTGCATGTAATACGTCGTGTAACCGTTGTTGTGCTGAATCTCGATCAGATTGCCGGCGCCGCCCTTCCTGCCGGCGAAAATCACGCGGCCATCGCCGATGGTTTGCACGGGCGTGCCGGTTGGTGCGGCGTAATCAATGCCGAGGTGCGGGCGGTACTCTTTCAGAATGGGATGATAGCGATGCTGGCTGAAATGCGAAGTAATCACGGCGGCGAATTTCAGCGGCGAATGCAGAAAGGCCTTCTTCATGGACTTCCCATCCGGCATGTAATACGCGGGCTCGCCATTGAGGCCATGAAACAGCACTGCGCGATAGGGATGCGGGCCGTTGTTGTATTCCGCGGCGAGAATGCGGCCGTAGGAAACTACTTCGCCGCTCGCCAGCGTTTTCTTTTCGACGACCACGCGGAAAGTGTCACCCGGCCGCGGGTCGGTGTAGAAATCGAGGTCCCAGCCAAAGATTTCCGCCAGGCGCATAGCCAGCTCCGGCCTTTCTCCCGCGTCCAGCACGGCATTGAAAAGCGAGCCGTTCACCTGTCCGGTGACGCCTACTTCCTCGGTCTCTGACGGAATGGTCTGGACCTCGGCGTGAAAGTCGTTTCCTTGGGGCCGAATGTAGAGAACGCGATCGGCGTCAATGCGGTAGCGCACTTCGCGCAGCTCGCCGAGGCTCGAGCGGCCGACCAGGAAACTGTTTCCCGCGCGCAGGTGGCGCAGGTCGAAGACGGACTGCGCGGAGGCGACCAAACGCGCGGCAGTGCTCGAACTGAAACCCATACTCTGGACGAAGGCCGGGAACGGCAGGCGCGCTGGGACTACGGCTTCGGTGAAAAGGACGAGTTGCTCCTGCATGCGGTGAGCTTCTTCTCGCGAAGGAGAGGCTTGCGTCATGATTTCGTAATCGGCGGCGGAGGTGCGAAGGTAATTTGCGACGAGGATGCCCGCTGAAGCGACGGCAAGGAGCGCAACTGCGATTAGGACTTTGATTTTCGTTCCCATAATTCCCTACAGCGAATAATTTACGAAGATGGGAGCATAGCGCAATGCAAGGACGACCGGGAAGTGAAATGGTGCGGATTTGTTCATGGAAGCAACCGGTGAAGTTAGCGGCTTTCAGCGCCGGAGGTGAAATGCAAGCAACCTCAAAGACGCGGAGTTCGCAGAGCCGACCTAAGCTGAAGTAACGGAGCCGGCGAAATGCCTGCCTACCGGCAGGTGGGCCCTGCGAAGGTCTAGTGCGACGCGCCTGCGGCCGTGGTGTATTGCGCCCTGCGCGCGGCCTCGACGAAATAATTTCGTTCGCGCAAGCCGTGGTAAATGCGGCCGGCGATTTCAGAAGCGTGCGGACCGCTCACCGCGCGGCCGCCTCCGCGAATCAGAACCACCAGCACGATTTTCGGATGCGCTTGGTCGGCATAGGAAACAAACCAACCCAGGCGCCCGCCGAGTGATTCGTCGTTGCAGGTGCCGGTCTTGCCCAGAGCCTGCTCGCCATCCGGATCGTAGCTTTGCTTCGCGGTGCCGTACATCACCGCCGCGAGCATGCCCTCGCGCAGATCGGGAAGTAGCGGCGCGATATCGAGCTGCTGACGCACGCGCGGCTGAAAATTTTGACGCGCTTCTTCTGTGCGCGGGTACTGCAGGTAATACTGCGTGCCGCCATTCGCAAGAGTGGCAACGAGCGAGGCGAGCTGCAGTGGCGTGAGGCGAATGCCTTCACCAAAGCTGGACATGCGAGCGACGCCACCGTACGCGGGAGGCGCGGAGGGCACCAGGCCGGGCTGCTCTTCGGGAATATCGTAGCCAGCGCGTTCGCCCAAGCCGACGAGCTGCGCATATTGGTGGACGCGCGGGAAGCCCAGGCGCGTGCCGACTTCTTCAAAATAGACATTGTTGGAATGTGCCATCGCTTCGGTGAGGTCCATGTAACGGCGATGGCCTACCTTGAGCATGGTGTCGCGGGTGATGACGCCTTCCTGCAATCCGGCGAGCGCGATGACCGGCTTGATCGTGGAGCACGGCTCGAAGCCGGAGGAAAATGCCATCTTCTGATTAACGATGGTGAGAATTCGTCCGGTCGCGGGGTCCATCGCGAGCACGGAACCGTTGGCGTGCCCGAGCGCATTGACGGCGACCTGGCGGATCACGGGATCGTCGTAGTCCGCGTTGTCATTCTTAGTCGGATCACCGTAGGCTGAAATGCCGGTGTTCCTGTGGCGAGTGTGGGTAGTGGCAGGCGTCGCCGCCGAGGCGGCGACGCAGCCAGCGAGAAGCAAACAAAAGACCGGAACAAACTGTTTTAGGGCTGGGTTGGGTTGCATTGCATCCTATATCGGCCTAGGAATCATATACTTCAACCGATTGAATGCCAGTTTACGGAAGAAATACAGGGGAGTGCAACTGTTAAGGAGGACAGCTTTCCTGTGCGGCATGACTGGACGAAAGGACAGATGCGCCGCATCGCGAAATTCGAGCGCCGAGCGCGAGGCGGCAGGTAGCCGCCCCACGCCCGGTGCGGAGTCATCCTCAGCTTAAGGCCACTGCCTTTGCGCCTAGCGGCTTGTGCGACCCTGCGACGCAGCAGTTGCAGCAGCCGCTTTCGGCGGCTGCTTGGCGGCGTCTGCGGCTAGTTTCTGCGCTTCGGCTGAGGGCTTGCCGTTGCCATCGGCTGGAACGGCGGGATGCGCGAGCAAACCGAGCGCCTTGCGCAGGTCGTGTTCGATCTTGCCGCGAATGTCGGTGTTTTCCTTCAGGAAGACGCGGGCATTTTCGCGCCCTTGGCCCAGACGTTCGTTCTTGTAGGAAATCCATGTGCCGGACTTTTCGAGCAGGCCGTTGCTGACGCCCAGATCGATTAGATCGCCTTCGCGAGAGACGCCCTCACCGTAAATGATGTCGAACTCGGCTTCGCGGAACGGCGCGGCAACTTTGTTCTTCACGATCTTTGCGCGCGTGCGTGAGCCGATGACGCGGTCGCCTTCCTTGATGGACTGAATGCGCCTTATATCCACGCGTATCGAGGCATAAAACTTCAGCGCACGGCCGCCGGTAGTGGTTTCCGGATTGCCGAACATCACGCCGATCTTCTCGCGGATCTGGTTGATGAAAATCAGGCAGGTCTTCGATTTCGAGACGATGGCGGTGAGCTTGCGCAGCGCTTGTGACATCAAGCGCGCCTGCAGGCCCATCTGCGCGTCGCCCATATCGCCTTCGAGTTCGGCGCGCGGCACCAGGGCGGCCACCGAGTCCACCACTATAATGTCCACCGCATTCGAGCGGATCAGCGCCTCGGCAATCTCCAGCGCCTGTTCGCCGTTGTCGGGCTGCGATACCAGCAGGTTATCCACGTCCACACCCAGCTTGCGCGCGTAGGAAGGATCGAGCGCGTGCTCGGCATCGATGAAAGCCGCCTGGCCGCCCAGCTTTTGCGCCTCGGCAATCACGTGCAGGGTCAGGGTGGTCTTGCCGCCCGATTCCGGGCCGTACACTTCGATCACGCGTCCACGCGGGAAACCGCCCACGCCGAGCGCCGCGTCAATTGAGATCGAGCCGGTGGGGATTACGTTCACGGGAACCAGGACGTCCTTGTTCCCCAGGCGCATGATGGAGCCCTTACCGTACTGCTTCTCAATCTGCGAGATTGCCAAATCCAGGTTTTTTGACTTTTCATCGTTCACAGGGCCACCTCAAGAGGACTTTCTGTTTGGTCTTAGCTGGAGACCGAGGCGGAGTGAGTTTAACACTGAGTGCCCGTTCCCGGCTCAGCCATTTCGAGGGTCATAATATCACTAGGCGAACAAAAAGCAAAAGGTATTTTTGCACGGTAATTATCCCTTGACGACAAGTATGCCTTTTTGCGATATACTTCCTGAACAAGATTGGGGCGCAGGCTCCGTTCTTGAATTAGCGGAAGCGGTATTCCCGGAGGGGAAGACCGGACTGATGACTTTTCTAAAGGTCTTTGGAGATGAGAGCTACGATAAATCTCTATATTGTTGTGGAGCCTTCTTAGGTTGGCCGATTGACTTTACGTATCTCGGATTCAAATGGGATGACCGGCTAAGGAAGGATGGTATCAGATATTTTCGTGCTTCCGATTGTGAAAATTTAGAAGGAGAGTTTGCCATATGGAGTCCCCCTGGCTACGACCTGAACCAAGCTAGAGCTAGGTCTGATTCCATTCGGCACGATCTTCTAGAAATCATCAAAGGTCAGATCATTCTTGGTATTTCTGTATGCGTGGTTAAGAAGGACTTTGAAAACTTAGTTAGGAAAAACGCCAGAGCTAAAAAGCATTTTGGAACTAACCTGATGGTTTTCGCATACAAAATGTTAATAAGGCATGTAGTAGGGCTCATCGAACAGGATTTCCCAGAATCCAAATATTCAAAACTCAAAGCAGCCTTTGTTTTCGACGAGCACGGAAATTCACTACAAGCACAGCAAGCGTACAACGAGTTGCGGGAGCAGAATCCTCTTTGCACTAAACGGATGCTAGTGGCGGCTCATGCTGACGACAAAGAGTATCCGGCTTTGCAAATGGCCGATCTGATGGCATATGAGGCGCGTATAAAATCTCAACAATGGCTTGAGTCTTCGGATA
>JBEKHD010000043.1:0-41028 GCA_050012455.1 Candidatus Acidiferrales bacterium
GTATGCGCTGGCCAGCGCCACGATCTCGCGCGTCAACGCATCTTCGTCGCTTCGATAGTGAACTTCGTAGCGTTGTGTCCCTCTCCATTGCCCCAGCAGCCGGCAGGCATGTCGCTCCGACACTCGGTAGCTCTCTCGCCTGCATGCCTGACCGCGCCACGCCGCCGCTCAGGGCTTAGAAGTTTCCCTCCGCCACATCCTTCAGAATTTGCTTCTCCAAAGACAGCTCCGCCACCAGCCGCTTCAGCTTGGCGTTCTCCCGCTCCAGTTCCTTGAGACGTTTGGCTTGATCGAGTTTCAATCCGCCGAATTCCTTCCGCCAGCGGTAGTAAGTCTGTGCGGTGATCTCGGCCTCTTTGCAGGCTTAGGGTGTGGTTTTCCCGTTGGCTAGTTCCACTGCAACCTGCCGCAGCAGGGTCACGATCTGCTCCGGCTTATATTTCTTCATCGGCATACCAGCTTCCCTCCAGAGTGAATTCTCTCTCACTCCCGCTGGTACAAAAAACCCCGGTCACGTCAGGTGCAGGCGTGCATTCAATTCGCAGGCTTCACCGATTCCATCAGCCCGAAAAATCCCTCTGCCATCGTTGGATGGATGTACACCGCGCCCTTCAGCAACGTGTACGGGGCGTTCGCCCAGATCATCGCGCCGAGGATCTGCACCGTCTCTCCGCCTTCGCTCCCCAGAATCGCCGCGCCCAGAATGCGGTCGCTCTGCGCGTCTACAATGATTTTCATAAAGCCCGCGGTTTCGTCGCGCTCGATCGCGCGCGATACGCTCGACATCGGAAACGTACCCATCTTGAATTTGCGTCCCGACGCGCGCGCCTCCGTTTCGGTAATGCCCACGCGACCCAACTGCGGGTCGGTGAAAAGCGCATAGGGCAGATAGCGGTTTTCGGTGCTCAGGTTTTTCCCCTCGATCAGATTCGCGTAAACAATCTGATAATCGTTGTAAGAAATGTGCGTGAAGGCCGGCCCGCCCTTGATGTCGCCCAGCGCCCACACGCCCGGAACATTTGTTTCCAATCGGCCGTTTACCTTCACATATCCGCGCGCGTCTGCCGTGACGCCGGCCGCTTCCAGCCCCAGGTCGTCCGTGTTCGGCCTGCGTCCCGTAGCGACGAGCAGGTGCGACGCTTGCAAGGTTTCCGTCGTTGCGCCGGATTCCACGGTCAGCGCAATTACGCCATTCCGATTCTCGACGCGCTTCGTCGAAGTGTTCACACGGAATGCGATCCCTTCGTCTTCAAGCGTCTGCTGCAGCGCCGACGCGATGTCCGGATCTTCGCGTGGCATGATGCGTTCGCCATTGTGAACGATGGTCACGCGGCTGCCGAAGCGCCTGAATATTTGCCCGAATTCCAGCCCGATGTAACCTGCGCCGAGGATCAGCAAATGTTCTGGCACAGTTTGCAGTTCCATGACCGTGGCGTTGGTAAGATACGGAACCGTGTCAATCCCAGGAATTTGCGGGATCCTGGGGCGCGTCCCGGTATCAATGAAGATTTTCTCGCTCTCGAACGGTTCCGTGCCTACTTGCACCTGGTGCGGCCCGGTGAATTTCGCGTGGCCGCGGATCAATTTTATATTCGGCCTGGCGTCCACTCGTTTCTGCACGCCCCCGCGCCCTCTTTGCACCACTTGATTCTTACGGGCTACGACGGCCGGCATGTCCACGCTGACCTCGCTCGCACGCACCCCCCAGCGCGCCGCCTCCCGCGCGTAATACGCCACCTGCGCGGAGGCCACCATCGTTTTCGTCGGCGTGCAGCCGGTGTTGATGCACGAGCCGCCCAACTCCGCGCGCTCGATCAGTGCCACTTTCCACCCCAGATCGGCCAGCGCTGCCGAAAGTGGATTCGCCGCCTGCCCGGAGCCGATCGCGATCGCATCAAATTTCATGTCGTTCCCTCCGCGACACCCGCATCAGTACGCACGCCAAGTGTAACCGGATTTTCGCAGCCTGAAACGGCGCCGACCGGAAAAACTCCAGTCCGAGTTGACACTCCCCACGCTCTCTCGCTCGGTTTCTGCAAGGGAGCGAAGGAAACTCGCGCAAAAAATGCCTCAGGATTTTTGCCGCTCCAATTTAGAATCATACGCATGGCCAGGGGTTGGGAAAGCAAAGCAGTAGAAGGTCAGGTCCAGGAATTTCAGTCGAAAGAGGACCGCAAGAACCAGAAGCAAATCTCGCAGGATCAGGTGGAAGCCCGCCGCAAACGAGGCGTGCTGCTGCTCTCACGCGCGCGCGTCGAAAAGCAGCTCCAGTCCAGCCAAGGCCCCCGCTATCGCGAACAACTCGAACGCGCTCTCGCCGACCTCGATGCCCAGCTCGCGCAAATTCCCACCGACACAAAATAAATCTGCTTCTAAAACCCCGCCGATCCACATCAAGTGTTTATGGGATGGCTTCTGCACCATGATGCGTGTAGAAAGCAGAGGCGATCGATGCCGTCAGGCAATTCAGCTTCCGAAACGTTAACCGCTCGCTGCTGCATAGTAGGCGGAGGCCCCGCCGGGATGGTCTGCGGTTTTCTGCTCGCCCGCGCCGGAATTGATGTGCTGGTGCTGGAAAAGCACGCCGACTTCCTGCGTGACTTTCGCGGCGACACCATTCATCCCTCCACACTCGAGCTGATGTACGAACTTGGAATCCTGGAAGATTTTCTGCGCCGCCCGCATCAAGAGCTTTCACAGATCGGCGCCCAAATCGACGACTTCCACTTGACCGTCGCGGATTTCTCACATCTGCCCACGCACTGCAAGTTTGTCGGACTGATGCCGCAGTGGGATTTCCTGAATTTCATCGCGGAGAAAGCCAAAGCCTATTCTGGGTTTCACCTCCGCATGGAAACAGAAGTCACCGACTTGCTCGTCGAAGATGGCCGTGTGGCCGGCGTTCGCGCCAAATCGCCACACCGCCCTCTGGAAGTGCGCGCCGATCTAACTATTGGAGCTGACGGACGCCGTTCGATCGTCCGCGAAAAGGCCGGCCTCGAAGTGCTGGACCTCGGGGCGTCCATTGACGTGCTATGGATGCGCGTCTCGCGCGCCCCCAGCGATCCAGCCCAAACTCTTGGCCGGTTCAGAGCAGGGAAGATCCTGGTGACGATTGATCGCGGGGAATATTGGCAATGCGCTTACGTCATCTCCAAAGGGGCGTTCGACGCCATTCGAGCAAAAGGCGTGGCAAGTTTTCGGGAGGAAATCGCCGGCATCGCGCCATTCTTACGCGAACGCCTTGGCGAACTGAAAGATTGGAACGACGTGAAGCTGCTTTCCGTAGCTGTGGATCGCCTGCGCCAATGGTCGCGCACCGGGCTTCTCTGCATCGGCGATTCGGCGCACGCGATGTCTCCGATCGGCGGCGTAGGAATCAATCTCGCCATTCAAGACGCGGTCACCGCCGCGAATATTCTCGCCGAGCCGCTCACAAGAGGCGCCGCCAACGATGAGCGCCTCCGCGCCGTGCAGCGCCGGCGCGAATTTCCCACGCGCATAACTCAGGGATTTCAGGTTTTCGCGCACAAGCGTTTTCTCGGCCCGGCGTTGCGGAACACTCAGCCGATTACTCGACTGCCATTTGCGCTAAAACTCCTGCAGACATTCCCGATCTTGCGTCGCATTCCCGCGCGGCTGATAGGAATAGGGGTTCGGCCGGAACACGTGCGCACGCCTGACGTGAAGCAGCAATCGGCGCGCTAAGGTTGGAAAACGGAGCTAGTCGCGCGGGCGCCCAGGGTCGGGATCCTCGACGAACACAACGCCAACACCGTTCTGATTTTTTTCGCGCCCCAGTTCGAAGTGCACCACGGTCCCGCGCAAAGTCATTACGCTGGAAACTGTGGGATCGCTGGAAGCTTCAATCACCACGCGCACTTCAGACTGCAGGCGCGGACGGCTGTGCAGCGCCAGGTAAGCGCCTTGCAGACTGATATCGCGCACCGTCGCCTTTTCCTCGAATGGTCTGCCGTCTTCCGTCTGCCCGCTGATGGTGGCGGAAAACCGCAATCGGCGGCGAATCCCGGTCCGCGTTTCCTTCATTTCCACGGCCACGCCGCGTTCGCTTAAGCTGATGGACATGCCTTCGGTGGCCGCCCACGTAGCAGGGAACTCCTGGCGCGCCGCGGAGAGGAATCCGTCCACCACCTTGTCCGGCGAATCAGGATCGTGATGGAACAAAACCAAGTTTCGCACTTTGGCTTCGCGCGCGATCTTCACACCTTCCAGCCAGCTGGAATGCCCCCAGCCTTTGCGGTCGGAAGCCAGCTGCTCGGGAGAATATTGCGAATCGTAAATCAGGACGTCCGCGCCGTGCGCGAGTTGCCGCAGATTCTGATCGCAAACGGGTTCTCCGGGTTCATTGTCGGTGGCGTAGACGATCGAGCCGCCGGTCGTGTCGAACCGGTATCCCAAGCATCCCTGCGGATGGTTCAAATACCGCGCGGTGACGTGCGTGCCGTGGACGTCCCACGATTCTCCGTTGGCCACTTCGCGAAAATCGCGCGCGGCCGTCATCATCGTGACGTCCACGGGGAAGTACGGGCTGGCGAGCTGCGCCGCGAATACCTGCTCCAGGCTATTCGGTCCCAGATATTTCGATTGGAAACTGTAGAAGTGAAATCGGTTCTGCGATTCGAAGAACGGGTGAAAGAACGGGATGCCCTGGATGTGGTCCCAATGGTAATGCGTCACCAGAATGTGCGCTTCGATGCCCATCCCGCGCCGGCGTTCGGTGAGATGGTTGCCGAGCATGCGCAAACCCGTGCCGCAATCCAAGATAAATTTGGTCCCGTTCGGCGCGGTCAGTTCCAGGCAAGGCGTGTTCCCGCCGTAGCGCCAAGTGTCGCGCTCAAGCGTCGGCGTGGAGCCGCGCACGCCCCAAAATACAAGTTTGGCAACCTGGTGCGTCATCAACGGGCGGCTTGCGACGCTGCGCGCCTGCGCCCCCTCTGAGAGTTGAGGTTCACGAAACTGAGCCATGGTAGGCGGGTGCGGCGAGGTAAGTCAATTGCGTTTCGGCCGATGCGTTCGTTCCCAACAGCCGTTGCGATCCACAACGTCATTGTCCGCGGACGCGCCGCGAATCCGCGCTGTAAGGCGAACCAAATCGCGGTTAGAATCGAGCGAATGCCAGAACAAGCCCAGAAATCTGGCGCCCGTTCGCACGACGGGCACAGCCACGGTCACGATCATGCTCACGACCAGGGTCACAGCCACGGTCTGGGCGGCCATTCGCACGCAACGCTTCCCGCCGAAGGCATGACCCTCGCGCTAGGAGCCGCGGTCGTCGCCACTTTCGCATTAGTGGCTGTCGAGCTGCTCGCAGGTTACGCGGGGCATTCCATCGCACTTGTCAGCGACGCCGTGCACAACCTCACCGACGTGCCCACCTTGGTGCTTTCCTGGCTTGCGATGCGCTGGGCCGCCAAGCCTCCGACGCCGCAGAAAACCTACGGCTACCATCGCGCGGGAATTCTAGCCGCGTTCGTCAACGCGATGCTGCTCACGCTGGTTGCTCTCGGGTTGGTGTACGAATCGGTGCTGCGCCTGCGTCATCCGGTGGAAGTGAAGACCGGATTGATGCTGTGGGTGTCGGTGTTCGCGCTCTTGATTAACGGCGGAATCACTTTCGCGCTGCACAGCGGCCGCCGCGACCTGAATTTGCGCAGCGTGTGGATTCACAATCTGGGTGATGCGCTATCGAACGTCGCGATCGTCGTCGGTGCCCTGGCCATCCGTTATACCGGCACCACTTGGGCGGACCCTGTCATCGGCATCGCGATCGGCGCGATGGTGCTGTGGTCCGGCGTCGGCATCCTGCGCGAGAGCACGCACATCCTGCTCGAAGGCCTGCCGCGAACCATCGCGCTGGAAGAAGTGGCGCGCGCGCTGCTAAAAATCGATGGCGTCCAGGAAGTGCATGATATCCATATCTGGACGCTCGGCACCGACCTGAACGCGCTTTCCTGCCACATCTGCATCCCGGACATGCACATGGAAGAAAGCGAGAAAGTCCTGGCGAAAATCCACGAAGTGCTCGACCAGCAATTCAAGATCACGCACACGACCATCCAGTTCGAGCGCGCCGGCCTCCCAGCCGATGCCGGCCTCTACATGCCGGAACCAATCCGCCGTTCCGAAGGCTGAGCGTTCTGGCATTCGGCGTGGAGGCAGGCAGGCGGGTTTTCGTCGCGCCCGCGTCTCGCCGGCTCTTCGATTTTGATGGTGTAGCGGCCAGAAGAGGCTGATCGAATTGGGCAACGGTTGCCTGGCTACTTCTGTATTTGCATTCTTAGCTTCGGTCTACGGTTGTAGTCTATCGCTGGGTCGTTGGATCTTAGAGCTAGGATATATTTCATTTCCTTTTGGAGTACTTCCGACGTCGAGGCAGTCGCGGATTCCCATAAGATCTCTCTTCGCACGGTGAAATCCCGCCTCATCTTGCGCGTGAAATCCTGCGCAACGAGTTCGGGATTGACACTCCCGAAGTAACAAATGTCGTCAGTAAGATCACTTCCAACATAGCTCTTGCCATTGGGAAAGGTAACCTTGTAGATCACCTTTTTCGGGAGCTTACTGCGCTGATGGAGGTTTGGCATCGGCGTCAGAACCATCGGCATTTTATGGACTCATTGCGACAGCTTTAGTACACCGGCGCGCCACCACAATTCGCAGCAGCTACAGGGGAAGCTGCATGGGTGTTCCGCGCTCCTGATTCACGCGTTGCGTTGCGTCTGCATCGAAAAGTTCTGCTGATATGCTGAGGCGGCGCCCTTCGGGGGTGATGTAGATGACTTGACCTTGCGTCATGGTGAAGGCCACCACGTCCAGCCGGCTGCCATCGCGCAATACCAGCGCCAGCGTGCCCACATCCGGCAGCGGTTCTTGCTGCTCGACTTCCTGTTGTTCGGCCTCGTGCGGCGCGGCGCTTGCTTCGGTCTGCCCGTCATCGCGATTGTCAGCCCTTTCGCTGTTTCGGTCAGCGCTGCGATCGCCGTTTTGGTCACCGTTCCGATCGTTCGTCGCCTCAGCTTGCCGGTCATCGGCCAGTTGGCCCTCGACCTCCGCCGAGTCCTGCGCCGTATCTTGCAACGCGGCTGCCGATTCATCACCGGGCGCTGCATAGTAATACCCGCCCACGCCGAGGATATAAACCACGCGAGGCGTTCCGACTGGCGTCGCGCCGGATGGCGGGTTATGGCGGCGGTTCACCGGCGGGCCGATCGGCGCGAACACTCGTCCTGCCGCAGTCGGACTTCGCTGCGCGGAAGAAAATCCCGCATGGCGAGAAGGGATATCTGTGGAACCAACACTGGCACGCGAGCGAACTGCGGAAACAGAAACAGCGCTGGGAACGCTTGAAGATGTGCGCACGACGCTGGCAGCGTGGGGTGCGGCGCCAGCCGGTGCAGAGGCGAAATGAGCGCCGGAAGCAGCGAATCCGCCGCCAGCGGCTCCGTGCTGTGCCGCGGCCATGCCCGGCATTGCCAACAGCGCCACGCCCATTAACCCGATCAGCAATCGCGGTTTCATGATTCTCTCCGCCGCGCCCTGTCCATAAGACGCTGCAAACCGCACGACGGTTGCCGATACTTTACCACCATCCGCGCCACAGCCCCACACGATGAACTTTTGTAGTCGCGCCGGTGTCTAATGGGCATGGCTCGCCTCAAGTATCTGGAACAAAGCATTCGCCCATCGGTAGCCTCGCGCCTCAGAACGGCGAAACGCCGGTCCCCATATTACTGCTGGCTGGATGTTTCCGCGCTACTTGCGGTGCTACTGGTGATTCTCATATCGTTCATCTTGACTCCGCAGCCGGCTGCAGGCAGACACGGCGTGAGCCTGGACTTAGCCAGCAGCCGGCATTCGATGGGACTTTCGGGTGCGCTTCGCGACGACGCGTTGCGACTAGCCGTTACCCGTGACGGAAACCTGTACTTGGGCAGAGAAAGAATTAATCCCGGCGAGCTGCCAGACCAACTGCGAGATGGCGTGCGATCCGGTGCGGAAAACAGGGTCTATCTCTTGGTTGACTCCAGAATCAAATACGCAGAGATAAAACCGGTTCTCGACGAGATCGGTTTGGCCGGGGTGAAAAACATCAGCTTCTTGACTGAGCCAGTGCAAGCTAAGGGCGTTAACCCTTGATCGAAGCAGCCTTCGCCCAATGAGGCCCCGAAAGCTCACCTTGGCTTTTCCCTGCACCCCGGATGTGCTATAAACGTGCGTCCGAAGGACTACTAGAAATGGGACAGCCGGAAGCCGTAGTTCCGAAGGCGCAAGCAGCGGAGCCGGAAATCAGCACTCGCGGGGCGCAAGCCGAACCTTCACAGTATTGCCCGCGATGTTCGGCTCGACTGGAGCAGCGCAGCTGCAAAATGATCTGCGCTTCTTGCGGATATTACATGTCCTGCTCGGATTTTTACTGAAGAGAAAGATCGCCGCCCCCGGGCAGTGACTTCTCGGCACTACCGATTCCAAATACGATTTCGAATTTTCCAGGAGGCGCGAACGTGGCACTGAGAATGGTTGATAACGAAGTGAATGGCGTGACGGTGCTGGAGATCGAAGGGCGCATCGTGCTGGGCGAAGAGAGCAATGCGTTTCGTGAAAAGGTGAAGAGCCTGCTCGCCGCCGGCAAGAAACAGATCGTGCTGAATCTGGCGCAAGTCGGTTACATTGACAGCGCCGGCCTCGGCACTCTGGTGGCCACATTCCACAGCGCCCGCTCGCAAGGCGCCGTCCTGAAGCTGGCCAATCTCGGCTCGAAATTCAAGGAAGTGCTGCAGGTAACCAAGCTGATGACCGTGTTCGATACGTACGACAACGAAGCAGCAGCAGTCGCCAGCTTCGCCAAGTAAGTCGGCAGAAATTCGAAGGGCGGGTTCTAGCTGTGGACCCGCCCTTTGTTTCCTCGTCTCGACTTCACTGTCCGCTTCTCGCGTCCGCTTGCCCCGTCACGCGTCCTTCCACCTGATAGATCGCAATGCCGCTCAATAATTTGGGATAGAAGTCCGTGGACTTTTGCGGCAGCACGTCTCCACCCAGCGCAATATCGGCCACCTGTTGCACGCGCACTGGGTTCAGCAAGCAGGCGAGCTGCGCTTCGCCGCGATCAACGGCCGCGAGCGCCGCGTCCATTTCGCGCTCATAGGCCACATTTTTTTCCGCAGCCACGGCTTCGGCGCTAATCCCGAGGCCTTTTTCTAGTATCAGCCGGTGCAGCAATACCACATCCAGCCCGCGCTGCGCTTCCGATACATCCGGCAGCATGGCTTCCAGGTCGGCATCGCGCCGCAGCAGAAAAATATAGAACGCTCCGCCACCGGCATAGATGCCGATCGCGCGCCGCCCGTGATTTGTTCCCTCGAGGTCCTTGCGGAATTCGGCGTAAGCGTCGGCGCGTTCTTCGGGATTCTGAAATGGGTAGGAATACCAATCGAACGCCTGCGCCACGCTGTGGCGGAAACCGTCGAAATCGAAATTAGCGACGTTGCGGATCAGGCGATGCGTGGGCAGGATGGTCAAGCCCTTGGAATGCGTGTTGATGAACGTCATCATCGCGAATTCCGCCGCGGCGTAAGGATCGTTTACGCCGGCGGCGCGGGATTCGTTGCGAAAGTTGAGCGCCGTTTCGTAGCGATGATGCCCGTCCGCGATGATCAGCTGCTTATCCGCCATCGCGCTCTGAATTCTGCGGATCGTGGCAACATCGGTGACGGGCCACAGGCGATGCGTCACCCCGTATTCGTCGTGCAGTTCCTGCGGCGCGGAGGCGCGCGTCGCTTCTTCCAGCAGCGCGTCAATGCGGCGCGCGGGATCGTCATACAACATGAAAAGCTGGCCCGTCTGCGCGTGGGTGTGCCGCAGCAGCTCGATGCGGTCAGCTTTGGGCGCGGAAAGCGTGCGCTCGTGCCGGAACACGACTTGCGCGTCGTAATCTTCCACGCGACCGAGCGCGATAAAACCGATGCGCGTCTTGCGCGTGTGCGTTCCGGGCACCAGATATTCCTGCGAATAGACGTAAACCCCCGGGGCCGCATCCTGCAGCAGAATTTTCTCCGCAATCCATTCGCGGACTTTTTGCCCGGCGCGCGTGTATACGTCGTCTTTCGGCGAATCGCTCGCGGCGACGCGACCTTTCTCGATCGCGATCAAATTGTAAGGACTCGCGGCGTAATACTGCTCCTGCATCGCCGGCGTGATCTTGTCATAGGGCTGCGTGAGAACTTTCTCGAGCGGGACGCGGTTCGTATCGTAGCGAAAGGCGCGAAAGGGTTGAATTTCAGCCATTGTGGGCCTCGGGTGGCGGTTTCAGCGACTTGAGAAACACTGATTGTACCAGCCGCGGCACCACAATCCAAAAGTCTGGCGTCGAAAAGAAGCGCACTGCTTTATGTGGCCGTTAAATTTGCAGATCGGCGACTCGCTGCAACAGGCGGATTAGGGTGGAGGCTTCGCCAGGCGTCAGTTCCTTGCGAAGTTTAGCTTCGGCGGCGCGGCGTTCTTTGACTAGACCCTCCCGGTACTTATTGCCTTTCGCCGTCAACTGCACCAGCAGCGATCGGCCCGTGTCAGCTTTGCGTTCCGACAGCAGGCCCTCGTGAATCATCGCCTTGATGGCGCGATGGACTACGGTCCGGTCGAACCCCAGCATCGTCGCGATCTGATTTTGATTTGGCGCCGCGCCGCCACGCAGCGTGGACATGATGAAGCCACGCGTTTGCGAGCACTTTGTTTTTTGTTCCAGCCTTTTGCCGATCGCAAAATAGGCCGACGCCAGATTCACGAGCACGGAATCCTTCAGGATTTCCTGCGGGATCAGTTTTTTGTCAACGATGATCATACGATGCGCACCGTTTCTTCCAGCGGCCTGCGCCATCGCGGGTGATCCACGTGGCGCGCCGATTTCTTTCCGATGGCGATGACCATCACAATCTCATGGTCCTTGCCGGAAAGCCGCAGCAATTTGCCCAAGCGGCGCCCGTCAAAGCCCTCCATCGGGCAGGTATTCAGACCCAGCGCTTCCGCGGCAATCATCAGGTTCTGGCATGCCAATGACGCGCTCTTGGTCGCCCACTTGAACATGCCTTGCCGCGCCACAGGGAGCGTGCCGGTCGTCTTCCAGAAATGTACGACACGAAGGATCGTCCACTTCAGCAGGCCGAAAACGCCAAACCAGCCCTGAATGAAAAACCATTTGCCGAATTTGGCCCGACGCTCGTATTCCGCGATTGTTTTCTCACTGAATCCGGCTGAGCGCATCCAGGCTAACTCGCTTTCCGTGGTGGGCTTCCAGGAGCCGATATCCGCGACCGCGACGATCAGGGCTGACGCGGTCGCAGCCGGACTCTGGCCGAAGCAAAGCCGCGCGGCCTCTTTTTTCATTTCCGGCGTCTCCACCCAGTAGAAGCGGTAAGGCTGGATATTAAAGCTCGAGGGCGCCAGGCGCGCCGCGTGGAGGATTTGCTCGCGCGTGCCCGGTAAAATCTCCACGGGATCGAACACCTTGATGGCCCTTCTTTGCAGGATAGCATCTAGAGCCTGGCTCATGTGCGGCCTCCATGTTGCTAGTGCAACATATAGATGTTGCTGTTGCAACATAAAAGCTTACGCGCCCGCCGCAGTGACAATTCCCGCCGCGCCGCATAAAATGAAAGTGTCGAACGGAAAATCCACGCGAGGTTCCCCTGACGCATGGCGGAAATTAATGGCCGGTTCTCCGGCGTGCGCGCCCTAATCTTCGATCTGGACGGCACGCTGATTGATTCGCAGCTGGACCTGGTGCTCGCGGTGAACGCCGCGCTGGAGCACATGGGCCGCGAGCCCCACGTACACGAGAAAATTTGCAGCTTCATCGGGAATGGCGCGCCCACGCTAGTGCGGCGGGCTTTGGGTGAAGATGTCACGGAAGCGGACGTTGAAAAAGGCCTCGCCTATTTTCTGGAATATTATCGCGAGCACATGCTGGACAACACCGACGTCTATCCCGGCGTGCGCGAGGCGCTCGTGCAGCTGCAGCAATATCCGATGGCGGTGCTGACGAACAAGCCGGTGCACTTCAGCCGCGCGATTATTGAGGGCCTGAATCTTTCGCGGTACTTCCGCTACGTCTACGGCGGCAACAGCTTCGAAACCAAAAAGCCCGATCCGCAAGGCGCGCAAATTCTGCTGCGCGAGCTGCAAGCCGCGCCGCACGAGGCGATGATGGTGGGAGATTCCGACGTAGATATCAAAACCGCGCGCAACGCGGGAATGCATGCGTGCGGCGTAACTTACGGTTTTGGTACGGAAAGTTTGCGCGCGCACCCGCCCGACATAATGCTCGATACGTTGAGCGACCTGCCCGCGCATCTAAAATGAAATCTGAAGCCCGCGACTCGGCACAGCCGCTCTAAGTTTTTGGGTAGGCTTTCCTGTACCAATCCCAAGTACGCTGTAACCCTTCTTCGAATCGCACGCTTGGTTCGTAGCCTAGAATTTTGCGCGCGAGCGAAACATCCGCCTGCGAATCGCGTATGTCACCGCTGCGGGGCGCATCATATTTCGCCTGGATGATCTTACCGGTAATTTGTTCGAGCAGCTTCAATACCTGATTCAGGGTAATCCGCGCACCAGTGCCACCGTTGAAGACCAGGCCCGAAGCGCCAGGCGCTTCGCAAGCTCGCAACGTCTCGTCCACGACATTCTCTACATAGGTGAAGTCGCGCGATTGTTCGCCGTCGCCATATATCACCGGCGGCTGCCCCTCGATTACCGCCAGCATGAAGCGCGAAAGCACGCCGGAATATTGAGAAGCAGGATCCTGCCGCGGCCCAAAAACGTTGAAGTACCGCAGACACGCGTTCTCCAGGCCATAAACGCGCCCAAAAACCTGCGCGTATAACTCGCCCACGTATTTCGTCACGCCATAAGGAGAAATCGGCTGCGCAGGCATGCTCTCGACTTTCGGCAGCGTCGGCGTCTCGCCATACGCTGCGGACGATGCCGCGAAAACGAACCGGCGCACCTGAGCATCCCGCGCAGCCACCAGCACGTTGAGAGTCCCGTCAATATTCACATGATTCGTTTCCAGCGGATTCAGCACCGAGCGCGGGACGGACGTCCGCGCGGCCAGGTGAATCACATAGTGCACGCCCTTGCACGCCGACTGCACCGCAGCCAAATCAACGATGCTCGCAATGTGCAGATCAATCTTGTCGCGCACTGCCGCGAGGTTCGATTCCTTGCCGGCCGAAAGATCGTCGAGCACCACCACTTCGTGGCCGCGCTGCACCAGCTCGTCCACCATGTTCGAGCCGATGAATCCGGCACCGCCGGTCACCAGATAACGCATTCTGAAAACCCTCCCTCAAGGCGCTAGCGCAAACGAGCGGCTACAGATTCATTTTCCGGCCACCTTTGACTATAGCCTTGCGCCTTGCGAACCGGCAACCTCTGGAACAACATATGGATGGCAGTTGCGCAACACGCGCAAGGCGAATTCAATGAGGTACTTTGCAATCTTTACAGCCCGCCGAGCCTTTATATGAAACTGGACCATCGCGCTTCCAGATCCAGCCGGCTCTTTGTCGCCGCCTTCATTTTCATTGGCAGCGGCATGTTCGCTGGGGTTTCTTTCGAGCGTTCGAGCGCCAACACAACACAGACCTCCGCGGGCGCCCCGAGCAAGGCATTCACTGGCGGTAGGATTTCCGTACCGGAGCCGCTCATGCCATTTCGCACCGGGGAAATCTTGAATTACCGCGTCGAGTGGGCGATTTTTCCAAATGCCGCCGCCCTGCAATTGAACATCGTGGAGCGCCGCAACCTTTTCGGCTGGCAGACGTGGCATTTCCGCGCTTCGGCGCACTCGGTGGTTCCGGCGCGCACCTTCTTTGAAGTGGACGATCAGTTCGATTCCTACACCGATACCACAACGCTCGAAAGTCACCAGTACGAAATGTATTTGAGCGAAATGGGTTCGAAGCAGAACGAGGTGTCACATCTCGTCACAATCGGGCAGTCCAGCCGCGGCAATGTCGCGCCCGTGATCGTGCAGCCCGGCACGCGCGATCCACTCGGCGGATTCTACGCCCTGCGCGCCGTGGATTGGCAACGCACGCCAGAACTTCACGTCCCGGTTTACGATGGCAGCGATTTATATGAGGTCCGCGCGCGCCAGGAAGCCGCGTCGGACCCGGTTGCGGTGGACGCAGGAAATTTTCAGGCCACAAAAATCTCCGTCCATCTCTTCGAGCATGGCAGGGAACTCCAGCACACCAGTTTCCTGGTGTGGCTGGCGCACAACACCGCACGCACGCCAGTGCTGGTGATGGCGCAAATGCCGGTGGGAAGTGTGCGGGTGGAATTGACGGCAGCGCCCAAATAATAATGTCGATGCAGCGCGCAATCAGGATGGCGGATTAATCTTCAGGAACGACCCAATCGTCCGGTGGAAAATCGATCTGCCAGAAAGTGCGCGAAGGTTTCAGGAATTCGATCCCCATCTGCGCCTTGCCGGCCTGCGCGGCGCCGACATATACGATGCGGCATTTCTGCTCGTGTTGCGTGGCTTTATTCGCCAGCGTGACTTCCTGCGCGGCGGCCACGCGCGCGGCCAGCGAAATGAGCGCTCCGTGCGCATTTACGACCAGCGTGCGTGTCTCTTCAGAGAACTCCTGATCGGACGCGTTCTTGCCGGTCACCGTAATCGGGACGCTCAGCAGCACCCTCATGCTGCGGCGGCGTCCCGGATCGAGCAACAGCGGCTCTTTGTCCTTTTGCGGTTGAGTTCGTGCTCGCATACCAACACGATAAAGTTTCGATTCGTACCAGGCAATGGAACTACCTTCCCATGTACGAAAACACAAACTTTTCCTGTTCGTTGGTACAGGCGAAAGATTATCGGCGGTATTTTGCGCGGAGAGTGGAGCCGGCTAGCAATGCACCACTTTTTCGCGATTCTGCTTCACATGGCGCGTGGCGTTGCGGGTATCCACCACGAGCTGGGAATGGCGTACGATCGCTTCATAGTCGTAACTGGTGTGGTCGGTGGCGATCAGCACGCAGTCGTAACTCGCCAGACGCTCCGGGGAGAGTTCCACGGACTTCATGTTGGAATAATCGTAGTGGCGCATTTTGAAAAGCGCCGGGAAATAGGGATCGTTGTAATCGAGCACCGCTCCGCGCGCGCTCAGAAGTTCCAGCAGTTTCAGCGAAGGCGATTCGCGCAGGTCGTCGACATCCTTCTTGTAGGCCACGCCCAGAAGCAAAATCTTCGAACCCTTCACACTTTTTTGATGGTTGTTCAGAGCGCTCACCAGCGCGTCCACCACGTTGTAAGGCATGGCGGTATTGATTTCGCCGGCCAGCTCGATAAAACGCGTCGCAAAATCGTATTCGCGCGCTTTCCAGGAGAGATAATAAGGGTCCACCGGGATGCAGTGTCCGCCCAGGCCCGGGCCGGGATAAAATGGCATGAAACCGAACGGTTTCGTCGCGGCGCTGTCAATCACTTCCCAGATATCCAAATCCATGCGCAGTGAGAGCTGCTTGAGTTCGTTCACCAGCGCGATATTCACACAGCGAAAAATATTTTCCAGCAGCTTCACCATTTCGGCTGCGCGCGTGGAGCTTACCGGCACCACCTTCGACACGATCTGCGCGTAGAGCGCCACGGCCGCGCGGCCGCTCGCCGGATTGATTCCGCCAACGACTTTGGGAATCTGCGCCAGGCCGAATTGCTTGTTGCCCGGATCTTCGCGCTCCGGAGAAAACGCCAGATAGAAATCCGTGGCCACATTCTCGCTGCCCGCGCCCCGCGCCAGCGGACACTTCAGGCCGCCCTTTTCTAGAATCGGCAGCACCAATTCCTCGGTCGTTCCGGGGTAGGTGGTGCTCTCCAGCACGATCAATTGGTTTCGTTGCAGGTTCGGCGCGATGGACTGGGCTGTCTTCTCCACATAGCTCAAATCCGGTTCGCGGCGTTCATCCAGCGGCGTGGGGACGCAGATCAGCACCGCGTCCATCTCGCGCAAGCGCGTGAAATCCGTGGTGGCGTCGAAGCGCTTGCCCTGCACGTGCTGTTTAATTTTGTCGGCGGAAATGTGCTGGATATACGATTGGCCGGCGTTCAGCTTGGTGATTTTTTCCTGATCGGTATCGAAGCCGGTGACGCGCTGGCCAACGTCCGCAAAGCGCAGCGCCAGGGGCAGGCCCACATAGCCGCAGCCGATAATTCCAATCTTGATTTCTTTTCCAGCGAAAAATTCCGGCTTGCGCTCCGCGGCCATTTCTCTCCCTTGGTGCTGCGAATTAAGGCAGCTGCGCCCAAACTGGGCTGAAGCCGCAATATAAATCGAACCATTACTATAACAAGAATCCGAACCTGCTCCTAGGCAGCCTCAGCGGTGTGCGTGTAAGCGTCGCTTGCCGAAGATGCATCGCGGAACCTGAGTCCGATATGCGGGAATCGGGCCAATCTGGTTGCTGGCAGATGAAAATTACGCGCACGTGCGACGACAATCTCGTGTTTGGTTGACTTGAGGCGCCTGACGGATGATTCCCGTCAGGCCGAGACGCTCGTTTCGCGGAGGCAGGGGACGGAGCAGGCAGGAGACGGCGCGCTCGGTGCAATCAGGCGATTGCGCTCCACTCCGTTGAAGTGATGATTCGCAAGTCCGGGAGCGGAGCAACCAGTTTTCCGCCACGCGCCAGGAATTCGCGCTCGCGAATCTGAATCTCATCCATAAAGTGCCATGGCAACACCAGAAAGCTATCGGCGTGCGCTCGAGCCTCGGCTTCAGACACGATGGGTATCCAGGTTCCCACCGTATATTTTCCCCATTTTTCAGGATTACGCTCGGCCGCCGAGCGAATCATGGTGTGATCGAGCCCGAACACCTGCAGCAGAGTGTTGCCTTTTGTGGAAGCACCATAGGCAGAAATTTCACGCCCGTGCCGCCGCTCGCCGCGCACCCACTCCTGCAGCTTCGCTGCAATCTGCCGCACGCGAGCGCCGAACTTTTGATACGTGGCCGCGGAGCGCAAGCCGGCGGTTTGTTCCCGCGCCCGCATGGCGTCCACGCGTGCAAGTCGCGCAGGAATGGAAACGGCCGGGGAATCGCGGTGCACCACGTATACGCGGAAACTGCCGCCGTTTACGTCATTAGTCTCCACGTCCGCGACGCGCAAACCGTGGCGCGCGAGCAGCAGTTCGAGCGAGCTCAGCGAGTAATATTCCAGATGTTCGTGGCAGATGGCATCAAATGCGTTGTGCTCCAGAACCGCGGGCAAATAGTGCATTTCGATGACCCAAACCCCTTCTTCCATCAGTACCCTCGCGACGTCCGCCACAAAGGCGCTCGGATATTCCAGGTCGTAGAACATCGCAATGGATGTTACGACGCGAAACTTTTCACCAGCGATGGGCCGCGCACTAAAGAAATCCGGCACGATGCGGTCGGTGCCGGCAGCGGCTTCGCACGCCAGATTTTCCGCGGGTTCGAATCCCACGCGACGGACGTCGTCGTAGCCATACGAGCGCAGCAGCGTCCCGTCGTTGCACCCAATATCCAACACGCTGTCCCCGGCATGCAGGCCCGCGAAATGCGCTGCCTTGCGCGCGATGTCCGCCAGCGCCGCACGCATCGTGGCGCTGATGCCGGACTTGTACCAGTAATGACTGTAAAGCCATTCCGCCGGCGTGGTGTGCCGCAATTGCGCCAGGCCGCAGCCCTCGCAAAGCATCAGGTCCAGCGGCACGCGCGGCCAGCGGGCGCTGTCCGGCACATCCGCGAAATTCGAGACGTAAAGATTTCCCAGATCCAGGACGCTTTGCAGGCGGCCGCTTTCGCAGGACCGGCAGGTCGTGCGCACCGTTACTTCTGGATGCCGCTTATTCGAATACATTTTCAACGCGAGTTCGGCGATTTGTCCAATCACGGATATTCCCCAAGCCTGCTTAAACGGTTTGCGCCAGGGCCGTTTTTTCCGGCGGCACGATTCTTCGCTCGAGTGTCGAGCGGTACCACTCCACTGTTTCCACCAGTCCTTCGCTCAGGCCTCGGCGGGCGCGAAAACCAAATTCCTTTTGCGCGCGAGTTACGTCCAACACGCGCCGGGTGGTGCCCTCCGGATAACTGGGATCCCACTGAATGCGCCCCGTATAGCCCGTCATATGCGCGATCTTGCGCGCCAGTTCGTGGATGGGCACTTCGACGCCGCTACCCAGGTTGACGGCGTCGCCGCCGGTGTAATGCTCAAGAGCAAGCAGAATTCCTTCGGCGCAATCTTCCACATGAATGAAATCGCGGGTGGCGCAGCCAGTGCCGCCGATCACGATTTCCGTCGCGCCGGTTTCCACGGCGTCTACGAATTTCCGTATCAGCGAAGCGATTACGTAGCTGGTCTTGGGCTCGAAATTGTCGCCCGGTCCGTAAAAATTCGTGGGGATCAAAAAAACACAGTGAAATCCGTATTGCTGCCGGTACGCCTGCGCTTGAATAAACGGCAAGCGCTTGGCGATTCCGTGGATTGCGCGCGCCGGATCCGGCAGTCCCTTGAACAAATCCTGTTCGCGTAGCGGCACCGGAGCATTCGCCGGGTAAGAGCTGGCGCTGCCAATGCAGATCATTTTCTCCACGCCGTGGCGACTGGACGCTTCCATCAGCTGCATGGCCATCATCGTATTGTTGTAAAAACTTTCCGCGACGTCGCGATGACTGGCGGGATTGTCCACAGTGGCGGCGAGATGCAGCAGAAGATGGGGCCGGCATTTGTCGAAAAATTGCTCGATATGGTCCCAACGGCTGAGGTCGCAGGTGGCGCGGCGCGGCACGGTGATGTCCGTGCAGCCGCGCTCACGGAGTTTGCGCACGACCACGCGGCCCAGGAAGCCCGCGCCTCCAGTGACAGCGATGCGCCGACCGTGGAAGACTCCCATGGCCGAATTGCCATTGAGAGCCCTCATTCGCTGCCTCGCATCGCCATCCTTCGCTCGATCTGGCCGCTCAGTTTATCTTCCAGAAGCTGTACGTCCGCCTCGACCATGATTTTCACCAGGTCGCGAAATCTGGTGGAAGGCGTCCAACCGAGTTTCTTGCGCGCTTTGGAGTAATCGCCTTCCAGGCGATCAATCTCGGTGGGCCGGTAATATTGCGGGTCCACTTCGACGTGGCGGCGCCAGTCGAGGCCCACTTCGCTGAACGCGCGCTCGACGAATTCCCGCACCGAATGGGTCTCGCCGGTGGCCAGCAGAAAATCTTCCGGCTCGTCCTGCTGCAACATCCTCCAGATCCCTTCGACGAATTCCGGGGCGTAACCCCAGTCGCGCTCGCCGTCCAGGTTTCCGAGATAGAGTTTTTCCTGCAATCCGTGCAGAATGCGCGCCACGGCGCGCGTGATTTTCCGGCTGACAAAGATTTCGCCGCGGCGCGGTGATTCGTGATTGAAAAGAATTCCGTTCACCGCATAGAGACCGTAGCCTTCGCGCGCATTGACCGTCATCCAGTAGCTGTAAAGCTTGGCGCAGCCGTAGGGGCTACGCGGACGGAACGGCGTCAGCTCGGTTTGCGGACATTCATATGCTTGGCCGAACATCTCGCTGCTGGCCGCGTTGTAGAAACGCGTGGGAATTCCGGTTTCGCGGATGGCATCGAGAAGGCGGGTCGTTCCGAGCGCGGTGATGTCGCCGGTATATTCCGGAATGTCAAAGCTCACGCGCACGTGACTCTGCGCGCCGAGGTGATAGATTTCGTCCGGCGCGACGCGATAGAGCAATTTGGACAAGCTAGATGCGTCCGACAGGTCGCCGAAATGAAGGAAGAAACTCACATCGCGCTCGTGCCAATCTGAAATTAGGTGATCGACGCGTTCCGTATTGAAACTGCTCGAGCGCCGCTTAATCCCATGAACTTCATAGTTCTTTGAAAGCAGCAGTTCCGCGAGATAGGACCCATCCTGACCGGTAATTCCGGTGATAAAGGCTCGTTTGCGGCGTGCTGGAAAAGCGACAGTCATTTTGTTTGATCTTTGCGGTGCGCGATCCGAGTTCGATGCCGCGCCACATATACCAATTCGACCGTGTGCGCCTGTTTCTTCAGTCATTTTCAGTGGTGTGAATGTGAACATAGGGAGCATTACCGAAATATCTTCAGATGTTCGCAAATGAAACTGTTCCGGTCGGTTCTAATGGCCTGAAGAGCAAGATTCCTGCCAATCAATTTATTGCTCAGCGCGCTTTCGTCGTCGCGCGTCTGTTGCACTCTCTGCCTGCTGCGTTGTCATCTCTCATCTGCTGCGTTATCCTCGCCTGCAATGATTGATATTCATTGCCACTTGCTGGCTGGGCTGGATGACGGTCCTGACTCCGCCGAAATGTCGCTGGAAATGGCGGAAATGGCTATTGCAGATGGCATTACGCACGTGATCGCCACTCCGCACGCCCATCCGCAGCATGCTTTCGTCCCTGAGTTAATCAATCTGCGGCGGGAGGAACTGCAGTCTCAGGTGGAAGGACGATTGATCCTCGCCACCGGATGTGATTTTCACCTGAGCTTTGAAAACCTGCAGGAGATTCAGCGCCTGCCGATCCGCTTTACGCTGAACCAAAAGAACTACTTACTGGTAGAGTTTGCCGACTATTCGATTCCGCCTTCGCTGGACCAAGCGCTGCATCATCTGCAGCTCGCCGGGCTGCGGCCGATCATTACTCACCCGGAGCGCAATCCGCTCATTCGGGCGAAGCCCGAGCGCTTGTATCGCTGGCTGCGGCAAGGCTGCTACGCGCAGGTGACTGGGCAATCGCTGCTGGGGAAATTCGGGAAGGCTGCGCAGGAAGTGGCGGAAGAATGGATCGGGATGAACGTGGTGCATTTTCTGGCGAGCGACGCGCACAACATCACTACGCGTCCGCTTCGCTTGAAGGAAGTGTACGACCACGTGGCGAAAAAGCGCGGCGAGGATATGGCGAGAGCGCTGCTGGTGGATAATCCGCTGGCGGTGTTTGAAGGCAAGCCGCTGCCGTGGGTTCCGGAGATGGATGACGATATCGGTTTGAGCCCGGGAGCGACGCCGCGGAAGCGCAAGCGGTTTTGGTTTTTTTAGTGAACCAGTTGCGCGCCTCAAAAAAAAGCGGGCACGGCATACCGTGCCCCTACGGGGCTTCGCAGAACATGAAGCGAATTTCGAAAGATTATCTGAAGAGTTGCAGGATTTCCTCGTAGCGTTTGAATGGCGCGATCAGGTATGCGCCGGCGATGCTTTCGCTGCGCGCGGCGCGAGCCCAATCGAGCATCTGGCGTGCGAGAACGAATCCGCGATCGCGCGCGGCATCGCCGGCTTTTTCCATTTCGCGCAGCGTGGCTTCAGGGATGACGATTCCGGGAACTTCATTGTTCAGGCGCAAGGCCTGTTTGTAACTGGTGAGCGGCCAGAGGCCGACGATGATGGGCACGGGAGATTTTCCGCCCAGGCGCCTCAGAAATGCGTTCCAATGCTCGGGGTCGAAAATCGGCTGGGTCATCGCGAAATGTGCGCCAGCTTCAATTTTGGCTTCGAAGCGCCGCAACTCTTCGTCTATATCTTCCGCGACAGGATTCACGGCGACGCCAATCGTGAAATTGGTGGCGCCGCCCAGGCTCTTGCCGGCCCAATCCGTGCCTTGATTCAACCGCGACAGAACTTTTACAAGTCCGATCGAATCCACTTCGTACACGCCACTGGTTTCGGGGTGATCGCCGAGCGAAGGAGGGTCGCCGGTGATGGCCAGGACGTTGCGCACGCCGCCGACGGCCCATGCGCCGAGCAGCATCGCCTGCAGGCCGATGATATTGGCGTCGCGCGTGGTGACGTGGGGCACGGTTTCGTAGCCATGCGCTTCCAGGGCGCCGGCCAATACCAGTGCGTCCATGCCAACGCGCGCCAGGGTGCCGCTATTGATGTCAATTGAGTCCACGTGGGTGGAGGCCATCACGCGGCCGACTTGTTCCAGGATGCGGTCAATGGTGACGCCCTTGGGCGGATCAATTTCCACCGAAGTGACGAAGTGGCCGGCCTGAATTTTTTTCCAGAGCTTGCTTTCCGGCTCGCGGGCGGCGATGCGGCGGAAGCGTTCAGCCGGCTCGAAGACCTCGACGGCGCCGCCTGCGCCGCTGCTGCCGGCGATCTGCGAGCCACGCGGTTTCGCGGAACGGAGTTTCTTCACTGCTTCGGATATGGCGTGAATATGTTCGGGCGTGGTGCCGCAGCAGCCGCCGATGATGCGCGTGCCGATTTCGGCTGCCTCCTGCGTGAACAGCGCAAAATATTCCGGCGACGATTTCGGATACACGATGCGGTCGCCTACGCGCTTGGGGAAACCCGCGTTGGGCATGGCGGAAAGCGGGAGCTTAGCGGCGGCTGCGAGTTCGCGGAGCACCGGCAACAGGAGTTGCGGGCCAATGGTGCAGTTCGCGCCGATGACCTGAATATTTTTGCCTTTCAACTGGCCCCAGGCATCCTGGGGGTGCGTGCCGCCGAAAGTGGTGCCTTCATCGGAGTAGGTGAGCTGTGCCACGACGGGCAAGCGCGAAAACGAGCGGATGGCGTCGACGGCGGCTATCAGCTCCGCGATATCGCTGAAGGTTTCGAGCAGAAATAAGTCCACGCCGCGCTCCTCGAGCGCTCCGGCTTGTTCTTTGAAGATGGCAACGATTTCCTCGCGCGGCAACTCGCGCACGTGCTGGACGATTCCCAGGGGCCCTATCGAACCGGCGATCAGGACTTCGTGTTTTGCGGCTTCGCGCGCCTCGCGGGCAATTTTCACCGCGCGATGGTTCAGTTCGGCCACGCGATCGGCCATGCCGAATTGCCCGAGTTTGTGGCGATTAGCGCTGAACGTATTGGTCTCGATAATCTGCGCGCCGGCTTCGATATAGGTTTGATGAACTTTGAAGACGGCGTCGCCGTGGGTGATGTTGAGCTCGTCCACGCAGCGCTGCGGGCCGACGGACTCGTAGAGCAGCGAGCCCATGGCGCCGTCGGCGACGAGGATCACCTGGCTGAGTCGTTCGTTGAAGTCTTCAATGCGCATGGTTTTGTGCTTTTTGCCGGCAGCCTGCCGGGCCGAAAATCGAACCCCGCTTCTGGATATATCGGCGGCGGGCAAAAAGTTCGTAATTATACCATTCGCGGGGCTGTGGACCGTAAAGCGCGGCCGGGCCAATCGCGGTTAGGGCGGAGTTCGCAAATCGCGAATTCTAGGGCTGACTTGTTCGCAGAATGCGACTGAAATGGAAAGGGGCTGAGTTTGCACGTCATTAGCCGCAAGCGTCTGCTGGAAGCTGCCGCCGAGCATCCGCAACTGGGCCAGCCTTTAGACTCGTGGTACCGGATTGCGAAACGGGCGGAGTGGCGAAGCCTGCTGGACGTTCGCCGGGCATTTCCGAGCGCCGACGCGGTGTGGAAGTACACGGGCTTCAACATCAAGGGGAATGTATTCCGGTTGATTACTGAAATAAACTACCGGACCGGACGCGTTTTCCTGCGCCACTTGCTGACGCACGCCGAGTACACGAAAGGAGGCTGGAAGAAATGAGTTCCCGGACAGTAACGCCGGAATACAGCCGCTTGCTTACCAGAATTTCGCCGAAAGTGATCCATAGCGAAAAAGAAAACAAGACTTACACGCAAGCGCTTTACGAACTTGACCAGCGTGGCGCGAAGCTCACCCGCGCGGAGAAGGAACTGGCCGAACTGTTGACCTTGTTGATCGAGGATTTTGAATCGAAGCGCTACGAGATGCCCCGGGTCAAGCCTCCGGAAGTGCTGCGATTTTTGATGGAGCAGCACAATCTGAAACAAAAGGACCTGGTGGATGTGTTCGGGGCGCGCAGCATCGTTTCGGAAGTGCTGAGCGGCAAGCGTAAACTGAACAAAGAGCACATCGAACGCCTCAGCCAGCGTTTTCACGTGTCACCGGATGTGTGTTTCTAGGTGAGCCTGCGGGCATCTCGCGATTTTGCGGCAGCTTCGAAAAGAGAGTCCCTTCTCCCGCTTCGCGGGGTCAGGATGACGAACGAACTTCTTATCGAGCCGACGGCCAGAAGGCGCACGGGTCCGACACCGTGCCGAGAAGGGGCGCAGCAAGCAGCGCCCCTACCGACGATCCTTGAGTTAGCGGCCACGATTAGAAAAGCGATTGACGTGCGCGGCGGCGCTGCGACGGATTAGCTGGACCAGGTGCTCAGCGCTTTTGGCCGACTAGGCCGGCGATGGTGTCCATCAGGTCGAACTTGGTTAGGACTTCGAGTTGGCCGCCGGGCATTTCTACGAAGACGGCGGGACTGTCGTGGCTGAGGATGTGGGTGACGCGCTCAATGGGGGCGCTGGCGGGGACTTGCGGGAGCGCGGCGCCCATGACTTCGCGGATGACGAGCTTGCGCAGATCTTTTCCTTGCAGCGCGAGATTCAGGATCTGATCTTCGAAGACCGTGCCGATGGACTTTCCTTCTTCGAAGATGGGGAGCTGCGAAATATCCTGCTGCTGCATGGTTTGCAGGGCGTGGAAGACGGTCTGGTAGGGGCCAGCGACGATCATCTCGCGCTTTTTGCCGGCCTGGTGCTTCACGCGAATCACGTCGGCGGCGGAGAGAGCGACTTCGGCGTCCACATAGCCGTGCTCGCGCATCCAGCCGTCGTTGAAAACTTTGGACATGTAACGCGAGCCGGAATCGGGCATGAAGGCGACGATCATGTCACCTTGTTTCGCGGTGCGCGCGATTTTTAGCGCGGCGGAAATGCAGCCGCCGCCGGAGCCGCCGGTGAAGATGGCTTCTTGTTTGGCCAGGCGGCGCGCCCAGACGAAACATTCTTCGTCGCTCACCTGTAAGATGTCGTCGAGAATTTTCAGGTTCATGGTGCCGGGGAAAAAATCTTCGCCGATGCCTTCTACCACGTAGGTCAGCGCCTTGCCCGTTTTCCCGGTATGCACTTTTTCGTAGTAGAGCGAGCCGATCGGATCAACGCCGATAATTTTGACGTTCGGGTTCTTTTCTTTCAGATAGCGGCCGACGCCGGAGATGGTGCCGCCAGTGCCGACGCCGCAGACGAAGTGGGTGATTTTTCCTTCGGTGTCATTCCAAATCTCCGGGCCGGTGGTGCGGTAATGCGCCTCGGGGTTCATGGGGTTTTCGTACTGATTGGGATAGAAGGAATTGGGAATTTCGCGCGCGAGTTTGGCGGCGACGGAATAGTAGCTGCGCGGGTCTTCGGGCTCGACGGCCGTGGGGCAGACGATGACTTCGGCGCCGAAGGCTTTGAGGAGGTCGATTTTTTCGCGCGATTGTTTGTCGGTGATGGTGAAGACAACTTTGTATCCGCGCACGCAGGCGACGAGGGCCAGGCCCATGCCGGTGTTGCCGGAAGTGCCTTCGATGATGGTGCCGCCGGGCTTAAGTTTTCCGGTACGTTCGGCCTCGTCAATCATTGCGAGCCCGATACGGTCTTTCACGGAGCCGCCGGGATTCATGTAGTCGGCTTTGACCCAGACTTCGGCGGCCAAATCCTTGGCCAGGCGATTGAGGCGGATGATGGGAGTGTTGCCGATGGCGTCGAGGATGTTGTTGCACTTCATGTGCGTGGATCAGCTCCTGCAGAGATTGGCGGACTGAACCAGCTTAGAGATTTTCGGAAACGGAGGCAAGCGGGAAGGGCGGGGCGTTTCCGCAATTGCGATTTGCGTGGCGATTGGAAACTTGTGGTGCGCGCGGCGCGGCATGACGTGGCGCATCGCTACGGGGCTGCCTGGCGCAGGGGCGTTCGGCGCTCGTGCTATGCTTTTCTGGTGGAGTCGAACGAGCCTGCGCGGGAATATCTTTTTTATGATGGACATTGCGGACTGTGCCATCGCGCGGTGAAGTTTGTTTTGCGGCACGATCGCACCGGGGGGGCGTTTCGGTTTGCGCCGCTGCAGGGTGAGACGTTTGCGGCGCGGGTGGCGGCGGAGCGGCGGGCAGGATTGCCGGACAGTGTGGTGGTGTTGACGGAGAATCGGGAACTGCTTGTGCGTTCTGATGCGTTGTTGCATATTTTCCGGCGACTGGGCGGCGGGTGGAGAGTGCTGGCTGCTTTGCTGAGCGTGGTGCCGCGCGGTTTGCGCGATTTTGTGTATGACTTCATTGCGCGGATTCGTTATCGCGTGTTTGGGAAGCGCGAGGATTTGTGTCCGATTGTGCCGGCGGAATTGCGGGCGCGATTTGATCCGTAGAGTGCACCGCTAGCGCGCGGGCTCGCGCCGCGCCACTTGGCACCGGACTGACGGGCCTGCGCCGAGCGAGAAGGGCGAGCGAAGAGATTGATTGGGGCGAAACTAGACGAGGAGAATGGTGATGGCGCGAACAAATATTTCCAGTGGAACGCCTTGGGAGCCTGTGATCGGATATTCGCGTGCGGTGCGTGTGGGCGCGAATGTGTGGGTTTCCGGGACAACGGCAACGGACGCGCAGGGAAAGATTGTCGGCGTGGGCGACGCCTACGCGCAGGCAGTGCAGACACTGAAGAATATCGAGCGGGCGCTGCAGAAGGCTGGAGCGGCGATGACGGATGTGGTGCGGACGAGGATGTACGTCACGACTATGGCGGATTCGGAGAAAGTTGGCCGGGCGCACGGGGAAGTCTTCGGGAAAATTTTGCCGGCCACTTCGATGATCCAGGTGAGCGCGTTTATTACGCCGGAGATGCTGGTGGAAATTGAGGCCGAGGCGGTTGTGGGGAATGGCTGAGAGCGGGACCTCTCAGATTGTGTGCAGACGGTCAAAGCGGAGCTTCAGCGACTAAAGCCGCTCAAATTCGGCGCGGTTCATGTCGCGGCTAAAGCCACGACCCACAAGGATTCCCGAGTTTCGACGTGGACTCTTTTGCCGTGCCCTGACGCAGTGCCGACGCAGGAAGCAGGCGCTGGGGTTGTAACACAATATTCACAATGGGCGGGGCGGCGATTCGCTAGAATCGCGAGCCATGGCCAGAGACACTTTGCAGATTGTGGTAACGGCGGGCAGCAAGGACGGGCAGAAAATTTTGACGCTGAAAGGCTCGTTGAATATTCAGACGATTTTCGATTTTCAGAAGGCGACGCGCGAAGAAACCTCGCCGAAGCTGATTCTGGATTTTAGCGGCGTGCCGTATATGGATTCAGCGGGGTTGGGCGCGTTGGTGGGAGCATACGTGGCGGCGCAGCGCACGCAGCGGAAATTGGCGGTGGCGGGGACGAATACGCAGGTGAAGACGTTGATTGATATGACGCACGTGGGGACGCTGATCAAGTCTTACGCGAGCGTGCTGGAGGCGGAAGAAGCGCTGGGGTAGATTTGGAAAATTGAAATTGGAAAAGTGAAAATAGAAAAGCGTAGGCGCGTATTTTAGTCTTCTGGGATTTGTTGCCTTCTTTGGTCCATCCGCTTTGAAAATCCCCAAGTCAAGGTCGACAACGCCCGCCTAAAAAGCAACAGCAGGCGGCCGCTACAAGTTCGACAGCCCCGGTGCTGACAGCGTGGCTAGTTGGGGCGCAGCAAGCAGCGCCCCTACCGAGTCACACCGGGCGCTACGCTTTTGCGGCTGCGGCGACTTGTTCGGCGTCGAGTTTTGGCTGGATCCAGTGGAAGACGGCGCGGACGATTAGGACGTTGAGGAAAATTGAGATTAGGGATGCAGCCAGGGTGGCGGAAAAAATTTCCTCGCCTACCAGACCGGATTTTCTGGCGACTTCGACGAGGATGAAGGATAGCTCGCCGATTTGCGTCAAGCCAGCGGCGACGGCGATGGCTGTCCAGATGGAATAACGGAATAGCTTCATTACCGTGAACCACACGATGAATTTCCCGAAGATGATCAGGACCAGCATCACGCCCAGCAGGCCGAGATTGTGCAACACGACCGAGGGAACGACCAGCGTGCCGAGCGATACGAAGAATAGCGCGACGAAGGCGTCACGTAGCGGGATGAGCGAATTGTGCGCTTGATGCAAGTCCTCGGCGCCGCTGATGGAGAGGCCTGCGAGAAAGGCGCCGAGCGCGACGGAAAAACCGGCGGCTTGCGCGGCAGCGGCGGAAACCAGGCAGATGGCGATGGCGACAAGCAGAAAAAGTTCCGGATCTTTGGTGCGCGCGACCAGGCGGAAGAGGCGGGGGACGAGCGTCATCGCGAGCAAAGCGAGTGGGATCAGCAGCAGCGTAGCTTTGCCAAGCGTCCACGCAGCTTTCGCGAAGCGACCTTCGGCGGGACCGTTGAAGATGGGGATGATGATGGTCATGAAGACGACGGCCACGTCTTCGACGAGGGTGATGCCGATCATCACGCGGCCGTAGGTGGTGCCCATGGCGTTGCGGTCGGCGAGGAGGCGCGCCAGGACCATGGTGCTAGCGACCGAGATCGTCGCGCCGACCACGAAGCCCTGGATCATGGTCCATCCGATGAGCCACGCGGCGCCGAGCGCGAAGCACAGTGAGAGCAGAATGCCGAGCGTGCCGCCGCCCAGGGCGATCCATTTCACGCGCATCAGATCCGGGACGGAAAATTCCACGCCGATGGAGAACATGAGCAGCACGACGCCTACTTCGGCGAAGACTTCGAAGGCGTGGAGGTCGGAGATCTGCACGCCGGGAGTGAAGGGGCTGATGACGATACCGCCGAGTACGAAGCCGAGGATCAGGGGGAGTTTCAGGCGCCAGGCGACGAGGCCACCGAGAACGGCGGCGAGGAAGATATAGGTTAGATCGCGAAAGAGAACTGGACTGGCTTCCATGGGGCCTCGCTGTGTGGCGCAGCGGCAACAATTTACTGTGTGGGATTGAGGCTGGCAACGGCAAAAATTACCGCAAAGACGCAGAGGGCGCAGAGAAAGGCAAGAGATTCAACACGGAGGGCACAGAGGAAAGCCGGAGAACACCGAGAAAGCGGGAGAGATCCTTCGCTACGCTCAGGATGACGATGCTGGTGGCATCGTTGGAGACCCAGAGGTCGCAGGCAGAACCGATGGCAAAGGCGCGCCCGGTCCCGCTTCGCGGGACCGGCCGCTACAAATACAAAGGCAAAAGAGCCGGCGCTACCAAAGGCAACGGCCGCACAGCCAGGAGTGGCTCGGCCACAAAGAGTCGACATCACATTGGGAACAGGGGGCAAGGTAGGGTCCGGCTGAGCGCTTGAGTATGCGATAGAATATTGGGGCGATGGAACGATTTTACCGCGCGACTATGAAGATCACCGGCGATACGGTTTTCGGCCGGCTGGCGTTTACATTTCTGGTGCTGTGCGCGATCGGGTTTGGCGCGGCGGTGGGGCTGCTGTTTGTGTACTCGAGCGATTTGCCGGAAATTCACGCGCTGCAGGATTACCGGCCCAACGTGGTGACCGAGTTGTATGCGGACGATGGGCAATCCGTCGGGACGTTCGCGCTGCAGCGGCGGATTCTGCTTACCTACGGCCAGATCCCCAAAGTTCTGAAGGACGCGATCCTCACGACCGAAGATCAGCACTTCGAAGAGCACTGGGGCGTGGACATTCCACGCGTGCTGCAGGCGGCGTGGCACGATATCGCCAAGCATCGGCTGGCGGAGGGCGCCAGCACGCTGACGATGCAACTGGCCGGCGGACTCTTCCTGAATCGTTCGGATCGCAGCGCGCGGCGCAAAATCGAGGAAACGATTCTGGCGATCCAGATCGAGCGCCACTACACGAAAGAACAAATTTTCACGATGTACTGCAACCAGATTTATCTGGGTTCGGGGAATTACGGGTTCGAAGCGGCGTCGGAATATTACTTCAGCAAGCCGGTGGCGCAATTGACGCTGGCGGAAGCGGCGACGCTGGCGGCCATCATTCGCGGGCCGATTTATGCGCCGATCAATCATCCGGACCGTGCGCTGGCGCGGCGCAATCTGGTGCTGCAGTTGATGGCGCACGAACGCAAAATCACCGAGGCGCAAGCTGAAGCCGCGACGAAGGAGCCGCTGGGCCTGCACGTGGAATCTTTGCGCAACGATCTGGCGCCGTATTTTGTGGAAGAAGTGCGGCAGTATCTGGAGCACACCTACGGCACGGCGGCGGTGCACGAGCAGGGATTGCGCGTGTACACGTCGTTGAATGTAGCGATGCAGAACGCCGCGGACCAGGCGGTGCGCGACGGATTGCATGCGTACGATCGGCGGCACGGCTGGCGCGGAAAGCTGCCGAACATCCTGGAGCAGAATCTGGGGCCGCTGGAAAAATACCAGGATGAAGATTGGCGCAACACGCCGCGTAAGGGTGATTACGTCAACGGTCTGGTGACGGCCGTCGAGCCCACTTTCGCGTCGATCAAAATCGGGACGTATCACGCGATGCTGACGCCCGCGGATTTCGCCTGGACCGGCAGCAAATCACCCAAACAGCTGCTGAAGGTAGGCGATCTGGTTTGCGTGTCGGTGAAGGAAGTATCGGGACTGACGGTGCGCGCCCAACTGGAACAAGTGCCGGCGGCACAGGCCGCGTTGCTGGCGATTGACAACGCCACCGGGGAAATCAAGGCGATGGTGGGGGGCTACAATTTCGAAGAATCGAAATTCGATCGTGCCACGCAAGCGGTGCGGCAGACAGGCAGCTCGTTCAAGGTGTATGTGTACGCCGAAGCGCTGCAAATGGGCATGAATCCTTTTGACACGGTGGTGGACGAGCCAGTGACGTTCCGCAGCGGCGGGCAAAATTATTCGCCGAAGAATTACGACGAGAAATTCGAAGGGCGCATCACGCTGCGGCGCGCGCTGGCGGATTCGCGCAACGTACCAGCAGTGCGACTGTTGGATCATGTGGGCGTGCAGAATGTGATTGAGCTGGCGCGCAAATTCGGGATCACCAGTCCTTTGCCGCCGTATCTGCCGCTGGCGCTGGGCGCGGCGGATTTGAGTTTGATGGAGCACACTTCCGCGTTCACCGTATTTCCCGACGACGGCATTCACATCGAGCCGCACTACATCCGGCGCGTGACTTCTTACGATGGAGCGGTTTTGGAAGAACCGCGTCCGAAAGTAAACGATGTGATTCCGCCGGACGTGGCGCGCACGATGGTGGCGATGCTGGAGGAAGTGGTGCAGTTCGGCACCGGAGTGCGCGCGAAGGAATTGGGCAGGCCGTCGGCAGGAAAGACCGGCACGACGAACGATTTTACGGATGCGTGGTACATCGGGTTCACGCCGCAAATCACCGCGGGCGTGTGGGTGGGGAACGACGACAAGCGCATCTCGCTGGGGAAGAAGGAAACGGGAGCGCGGGCGGCGTTGCCGATTTGGCTGGAGTTCATGCAGCAGGGTATGCAGAGTTTGCCGGTGGAAAATTTCCCGAACGTGGTGCCGCTGGAAAAGCTTGCGCCGAGCCGGCCGGTTCAGGTGGATGTGCCGGATACGGCGCCGCCGGCCGATGCGGCGGAGCAGGGGTTGACGGAGACGGCGGTGCCACGTTCAGCGCCCGCGCAGCCGAAACCCGCGCCGGCGCCGAAATCCACCGCGCCCGCAGCATCGCCCGCCACTCGGTCATCCACACAGTTGAAGCCACCCACAGGTCCCTCCCGTCGGTGAGGAATTCGACCGCAGCTGCGTGCGTTGACTTGGATTGCTGCGCGACCTAAGATGTGCGGCACATGGAGCCTACCGATTCGCTCATAGGGAAAACATTTTCGCACTACCGCGTCGTCGAGCGGCTGGGCGGCGGCGGGATGGGCGCTGAGGATACGAACCTGGGGCGGTTCGTGGCGCTGAAATTTTTGCCGGATGAATTTGCGGCGGACCCGCAGGCGCTGGAACGCTTTCGGCGGGAAGCGCGGGCGGCTTCGGCGCTGAATCACCCGAATATCTGCACGATTCACGAGATCGGCGAGGAAAACGGGCACACGTTCCTGGCGATGGAATGCCTGGACGGCAAGACGCTGAAACATTCCATCTCAGGCCGGCCGCTGGATCTGGAGTTGCTTCTGGATCTGAGCATCGAGATTGCGGACGCGCTGGACGCGGCGCACAGCAAGGGCATCGTACACCGCGACATCAAGCCCGCGAATATTTTCGTCACCGATCGCGGTCACGCCAAGATTCTCGATTTCGGTCTGGCCAAGCAGCTGCAGCGCACCGCCGTGCATTCCATGACGCAGGACGCGACCCAGGCGGCACAGCTGACCGTGGGCGTGCGTCCGGAAGATCTCACGAGTCCCGGCGTCGCGGTCGGTACGGTGGCGTATATGTCGCCGGAGCAGGTGCGCGGCAAGGAACTCGACGCGCGCACGGATTTGTTTTCGTTTGGCGTGGTGCTTTACGAGATGTCTACCGGGGCGGTGCCATTTCGCGGGGAAACTTCGGGCGTGATCACCGAGGCGATTTTGAATCGCGCGCCGGTAGCGCCGGTGCGTTTGAATCCGGAACTGCCTGCGAAGCTGGAAGACATCATTAACAAGGCGCTGGAGAAGGATCGCGACCTGCGCTATCAGGCGGCGTCGGACGTTCGCACCGACCTGAAGCGCTTGCGCCGCGATACGGACTCGGGCCGCATTTCTTCCACGAGCGGCCGCGTGGCGCAAGATGTTACGCCGACGCCGGCAGCGGCCAGCAGTTCGAGCGTGGCAATTCCGGCTCAGGCTACAGCGCCTCCTGCGCGCAGCAACTTTCTGCTGGTCGCCGTATGCGCTGTGGCGCTGGTCGCAGCGGCTGCGTTTGCGGCGTATCACTTCTGGGGTAGTTCGCGCGCGTCCAGCGGTCCTGCGAAAATCGCGCAAATTAGCCAGTGGGACAAGCCGATTGAATTTGCCAGGCTTTCACCGGACGGGCACACGGTTGCATTCAGCTCGCCGGTTACCGGCGTTGATCAGGTATTCGTGATGCTCGCCTCGGGCGGCCAGCCGTTGCAGCTGACCAATGACGGTGGAGCGAAGATTGTGGATAGCTTCTCGCCGGATGGATCGGAGATTTACTACGGCAAATCCGAGGATCGCGCCGAGGAGTGGGCGGTGCCAACGCTTGGAGGAAAGCCGAGCCGCGTGGTGTCCGGCGCCCATTTGGCTCCGTCGCCGGATGGCGCGTACCTTTTCTACACTGACCCGGAAGATCGAGTGATTTCGCGTGCGGGAAAATCCGGGTTGGATGAGGAAAAAATATACAGTATCGGCGCCGCCACGCTGCCCGTCACTCGCATCTTGCCCTACGCCGATGGCGCCCGTCTGCTGGTAATCACGGCGGACCCGGTTTCTTCGCGTGAGGGTTTCCGCGCGCACGAACTTGACGTCGCCAAGAAGACCGCGACCGATTTGGACGAGATCCCGGGCATCGCGGCAAGCGTGGTGTGGGCCGATCCGGGGAACACGATCCTTTTCAGCCGCACGCTAAACGGCCTGACCAACATTTGGAAGTACGGATTGGCCGATAAAAAATTGGAACAGGTTACGCTGGGAACTGGCCCGGATACCTGGCCGATGCCCGATCCTGCGGGAAAAGGCCTGTACTTCGTGAACGGAAAGTCTTCCGGATTTTTGACGGCTTACAATACGCGGACCAAGCAAGTCACGGACATCGCTTCGGAAAACGCCACGCAGCCCGCGATTTCACCCGACGGCAAAAAGGTAGCTTACATCACGATTCCGTCGCGGGACCGCAATGAAGTTTGGGTGGCGGATATTGACGGCGGCAACAAAACAAAAATCGCCATGGGGGAATCGCTGGCTACGGGGATGTGGTCCGCGGACAGCGCTCGCGTTGGTTTCATTGCGGAAAAAACCGGCGCGCCGGACAAGCCGTATTTCGTGCAGACCAGCGGGAGCGGTATGCAGCCGTATACCTGGACGGGCGGGACCGTGCAGAACATATTAATGAGCCCGGACCAAAAAACCGTGTATATGAATAGTTTTGAAAAGGCGGTCAACGCGGCCACTATCTCGCGCGAGAGCGCAGAGGGTTCGACTCCGGAGAAGGTCAGCGACAATTGCGGGTTTGCTTTTGGCGTTGCGCCGGGTGGGAAGTATCTGTTCACGTTGCTGGGCGGTGCGGGAAAGATCGGAATTTACCAGCTATCGCTTGCAGACGCGGTGTGTACGCCTTTGGTGCAGGGCGTGGTGACGTTTGGTGTTGTGAATGGCAAGGATGGCAAGTCGTTTCTGTATGCGATCCCTTCGCAGCAGGACGTTACGATTTATCGGCAGGGCTGGCAGGATGGGAAAGTTGTGGGCAAGCCGCAGGTGGCGCTGAAGCTGCCGTTTGCTTTTCCGTTGGTGAGCGGCGGGAATGCTTACGATTTTTCGAGTGATCTTTCCACGGTCGTGTATGCGCGCGCGGGCGGGCATGCTGATATTTATCTTTTGAGCCAGAAGTAAACCCCGATTGCAAGGCACATTTTGGGCGAATTGTTGCGCTTGTCTTTTCAGAAGGCTATATTTTCATCAGGTGGCGTCGGGGATACCTCCTGTTTGCCTTGACGTGCCTTACGTGTGTGCTGCTTTGTGGTTCGCCGATTTCCGCTCAGATCTCACGCCGCCTGGGACGCTGTCTCCCGTACCCTACGCTTGCCGACGAGATCGACGACATGCGCAATGAAGTGTGCGCAAAGATCGCTGCGACGGCAAGCGCGCCTGCACTGCCGCAAACTGTTGCGATTGACGACGTAAGATTTGATGGGCCGGCTCATCTGCCGACCTCCGCTCGAGAGCGACTTGTCGCCGAGCGGAAGCAGGGCACCTATAAAGCCGACTCGGGGTGGTTGGAAGCGATGCAAGAGTGGCCGATTGAGGGCGCGTGGCAAGATGACGGATTCTTCAAGGCGCACGTGAAAGCGACTGCGTCCGTCATCAACACAGACTCGACAGTTGAACATGTTGTACTGACGATTCACGCAGATGAAGGCCATTGGTACGAGTTAGGGGGCATTGAGTTTCGCTCTTCTGATCCCACTTTTCCACTGATCTTTTCGACCGCGGAATTGCGGAAGCTCTTCCAGCTGCACGGGGGAGATATTCTTCGCGCTCAAAAAATCCAGGAAGCGCTCGATGCGTTGAAGGATTTGTACGGATCCCGCGGATATATCGATTTTGTGGCGACACCGCTGACGGACATTGACGACGAAACCGGACGCACCTCGTTTATCATGGAGCTGGATCAGGAAAAGCGTTTTCGTTTGGCGGAAATCGAAATGCTTGGCACAGATCCAAATATGGTTGCGCTCGTGAATGCAAAATTTAAGCCGGGCGACGTCTTCAGCAGCCAGCTTATTAAGAGGTTCCTCGCCGAGAACAAGTCGTCGCTGCCCGCGGATATTTCGTTTGAGGGTGTCGAAGTGCATCGCGACATAAATCGTGGCACGGTGGATATATGATTTAATTTTCAGACTTGCGAGCAGCTACGGCAGTGATTTTTTTCCCCGTACGTTTGTAAGGTTACCGAAATGGATCCCAGCCCTGGGGTTTTAGCGGTAAGGTGCGCCCGTTGGTATCGGCGAGGAGGAGTTGGCGCGTGCGGGTGATTTCGCCGATGGGAGTTAGGGCTGCGGCGCCGGGGGCGCGGTTTAGTTTTTTTGCTTGGCGGGGTGAGATGGTGAACAGGAGTTCGTAATCTTCACCGGCGTGAAGAGCTAGCTGAAGAGGATCGGGAATGTGCTTGCCTAGGATGCGCACGGCCGGTGCGGGAATCACGGCGCTGGGGATTTTGCTGGCGTAGATTTTTGCGCCGACTTGGCTGGCGGTGCAGAGGCGAGCGAGGTCGGTCGAGAGGCCGTCGGAAAGATCCATTGCGGATGTGGCGATATGGTGGCGGGCCAGCCAGGAGCCGAGTTTGAGGCGAATCTTCGGATAGAGATGAGGCTGCACCAGGGCGCGCAGCTGGCGATCGCGGACGTGGCCGCGCAGGACTAGCTCCAGGCCGAGTTGGGCGCGGCCTAGGGTGCCGCTTACATAGATGATATCGCCGGAGCGCGCGCCGGAGCGAGTGAGTGCGCGGCCGGGAGCGATCTCACCGAGCACTGTGATGCTGACGAACACGGTGCGGCTCTTGGTGGTGTCGCCGCCGATAACATGAATGCCGAGTTCCTGGGAGGCACGGGCCATTCCGCGCAGGAAGGCATCGAGCCACGAGCCGGTCCGCGCGGCGGGGAGCGCCAGAGTCAGCAGAGCGTAGCGCGGGGTGGCGCCCATGGCGGCGAGGTCGCTGGAGGCGCGTGCGAGAGCTTTGTAGCCGACGGAATCCGGCGGGTGGGTCTTCATCCGGAAATGCACATCTTCGAGAAATGTATCGCAGCTGAGCACCCATTCGAAGCGGCCGGTTGGCGAAATCACGGCCGCATCATCGCCGATGCCCAGGCGCAGGCGCGAAGTCCCGCGTTTGCGCGAGGATAGCGCGCGAGCGATTTTTTCGACGAGTTGGCGTTCTTGTAGCATCCTGAACTTTCGTACAGTTGTACCGCGCTTCAAGAATAAGGTAAGGTTTCTAGTCGCGATTCCCTAATCAAAATTAGGGGGCGTGCCGATAAGTCCTTTGCAGAGATGGGGCAGCTGTGGAAAACTTAAGTTTGAGGTTGACCACGATGGATGCGCTGACTACAATTCACCGGGTTTTGTATCCGTCTTGCGGGATTGGACTTAGTGACGCACTGCAGTGCCGCGATTGGGGAATCGCGGAGTGCGATCAATCGATTCGAAATTACAGCGGGAAAAATTAATATTATGAAGGGAAAGTATTACACGTTTTTTATTGCTTCGAGCGCTTCCGGTGGGATGCGGCGCGTTCGTGTGCCTTTCTACATATTGCACGCGCTGACGATTCTGGCGGCTGTGGGTGGCGTCACGGTGCTGGCGGGGATGGGTTCGTACTCGCGGATGTTGTGGAAGGCTACCAGCTACAATTCACTGCGCCGCGAGCAAGACACCCTGAAGCAACAATATAAGGTGCTGCAGACGGAAGTGAAGGATACGAACCAGCGCCTGGATTCGTTGCAATCGCTGGCGAGCGAAGTGGCTATCGCCTACGGAATCACGCGCTTCAAACAGACGCCATTTGCGTTTGGCGATGATGCCGTTGGCGGCGCGGCGGACGTCGAGTACCAGGAATCGGTGGACGAATTCAGTTACCTGCAGCGGAACGCCTCGGCGGTGACGATGTCCGACGGTGGGTTGCGGCTGCTGCCTGCGTCGCAACTGAGCAGCCTGGGAATTGTGCCGACCCTGTGGCCGGTGGTGGGTGAGATTACCGGGCACTTTGGCGAGCGGCTGGACCCGTTCAGTGGTGAGGGCGCGTTCCATGCCGGGATGGACATTGCTTCACACTACGGAGATTCGGTGCATGCGACGGCAGATGGGATTGTGGCGGTGGTCGAGCAGCGCGCCGGATACGGCAAGCTGGTAGTGATTGACCATGGATTTGGCGTCAGCACGTGGTACGGGCATCTTTCGGCGTTCTCGACGCACGTGGGCACGCACGTGAAGCGCGGAGACATTATTGGGCTGGAAGGCGCCAGCGGGCGTTCGACTGGGCCACACCTGCATTACGAAGTGCGCATATACAATACGCCTGTAAATCCCTGGCGTTACCTCAGCACGGCTGCTACGGCGGCTTCCGCAGCGGATTAAGCCCCGGCTTCTAGTGGTTCCCTTCTCGATGTCCCTCGTAAATTAGTTCGCCTGCAATCGTTCACCCGTGCATAGGGTCCACAGCTGTGTCGCACCTACGGCGCTCCGAATTATCTCATCGATTTTTCCAACGCCTTCCGGCCTGGGCTCACTTATGCCGCGCCTCCGGCGCTTGGCCGAGGCTTGCTGCGAGCAGAGAGAGAGACGGCGAGGCGCTGAGATCATTCTTCAAGCCAGGGTGCCCTTGTTCACGTCCAGGAGTTTTTTCTTCGAAATGAAACGTTACTGAGAAGTGTGCGGATACGCGGCGGGACGTGCAGGTGGGGGTGCGGCTACGTGCGGCGTGGCGGGAGCGTGGTTTGCGGCTGGTTTTGGTGATGCCGGCGCGGCGGTCAACATGTCCGGCGTGATTTCCAGGGTGAGGCGCACTATTTTGTTCTGGTGGTTGACGACGGCGTGGCTGAGCAACGCTTGGGCGAATAGGTACTGCTCCTTGGTCATCTGTTGGCGCGTGTGGGGATCGGAGAGCGCCATGGAGCCGGCCATTTTGCCGGTTTCGAGCAGGAAGGCAAGTTGCACGGCGTTCTTCAACGCGTCGCATTCGACGTCAATCGTGATTTTCAAGTTGTCGCGGTCGGGCTGGCCAGCGAGCGTGATGGCCTGCACGCTGCGCGCGATCTGTTCGAGTTGGGGCGAGTTGTGTAGCGGAGCGTAGAGGCTTTGTGGCAGACGATCGGTGCGCGCGACGGCGAATATCGGTGCGCCAGCGACGCGTTTGATTCGCGCCTGCATCTCACTCCTTTCGACGGCACCGGCCGGCGGCGTGACAAACGGGAAACTCGGAGTATCAGTCATCTCGATGCGCGTCGGAGAAACAAAGCTGAACGAAACCGGCGGATCGCCCGGAACTGCGTAATACTCCTGCGTAAACCAAACGCCGCGTTTTCCGGTGCGCAGTGCGTAGGCCTTGATCTTTTCTTGATCGAAGCGGCCATCAGCTATGGCGAGCGCACGATTAGCATCGATATCTTTGGGCGAGTTGCCGAAACTGGCGGGCCAGATGGCGATCGCGGCGTGATCAAGGTCGCGCGTGTAGTCGAAGCCTGTATCGCGGACGAAGTTCGCGTAATCGCGATCGGCTTGCGGGCCGGGCGTGGCAAGGCCCAGCGCGGCGGCGAGCGGTGAATTCTGCAACTTGCGCAAGCTTGCGGCGTCTATATATGCGACGACCGGCGCATCGGCCGGAAGCTGGCTGAGAATGTCCGGCGGCGGCCCTGCTGCCGGTACACCTGGAACAGTGGAAACGATGGGCGGGAGCGGACGAGCCTGCCATAAATAGTAACCGATGCCCGCGCCGACGAGGCAAAGCAGCACTACGGCGATTACGAGCAGGGCGCGTTTGGCGGAAGAGAGCGGCACGTTAAATGAATGTTCGGCGTTACGAACTTAGTGTAATGTTTTTATTCCCGGCTGCGTAGAATATTCAGAGCGGCGCGTGTGTCGGTTTTTGGCGCCGCGAGGTGTGGCATATGAAATCTACCTGGAAGAAAGCGCTGCGGATCGGCACCCTCGCGTCGCTTTGCGTCTTGACCGCGCGAGCGCAGGATGTGGTAAAGCCCGCAGCAGGTACAGCGACGCCATCCGCAACGCCCGCGGCAGCGGCGATGCCCACGGCCGATCAGGTACTCGACCACTACGCGCAAGCCATCGGCGGGCGCGCCGCGTGGCTGAAGCTGAATTCGCGCGTTTCCAAAGGCACCATTGAAATCCCGGCGATGAATAACCTCACCGGCACGGTGGAAATTCACGAGAAGGCGCCGAATTTCATGCTGGCGGTGATCAATCTGGGCGGCGCCGCGTTTGAGCAAGGCTTCGATGGCAATATCGGGTGGTCCAGCAATCCGCAGAATGGTTTGCGGGAGCTTTCCGGCGGGGAACTCGACGATGCGCGGCGCGAAGCGAATTTTTATCACGCGATCGAGCTGCGCAAGCTCTATACCAAGATGACTGTCACGGGAATCGAGCGAGTGGACGAGCACGACACCTACGCGATGGAGGCCGTGCGCGCGCAAGGTGCGCCGGACAAAATGTATTTCGACATGCAGACCGGGTTGTTGGTGCGAAGCGTGAACCAGCGGTACACTTCGGACGGCGTCGCGGAATTTACGGCAGATGTAGATGACTACACCGAAGTAGACGGCGTGAAATTACCATTCACCGTGCGGCAGACCGGTGCGAGCGCGACGTTCATCATACATTTCACGGAAGTACATCATAATTTGCAGCTGACCGATGCCCAGTTTGCGAAGCCGCCCGCAGAGCCTCCTGCGGAAGCGCCTGCCGCGCCGACAGAAAAACAGCCCGAGTAAGGAAACTGGATTCGACGAAAAATGGGATTAGCTGTATAATAGGGCACGGCTAGTACTTGGAGAGAGCAGGTAAGTGGCGATCTGGCAATGGTTTTGCGGCTAACAGAAAGTCGCTTGCAATTTGATTGCCTGTGTGATAATTTTGCTCGGTTTGCCAGTGCTGGCGTAGCTCAGTTGGTAGAGCATCTGATTTGTAATCAGAGGGTCGGGGGTTCAACTCCCTCCGCCAGCTGAGTTCGAATTACCGGGAATATTTTGGCAAGGGTTGCGGACGAAACTCCTCGCGACAAAAGCGCTAGGGCTGGTGTCTTTGGACACGAGCCCTTTCTGCATTGCGGAGTGCCCCGTACAACGTTGCTGTTCAATCAGGATGCGTGCGAGATGCGGGATGCAGTTGTGTCCCGGAGGATTTCACGGAACGCAGTGTAGGTGTTCCGAATGGTTTTGCGGGACGGGTGGGTGAGTGGCTAAAACCAGCAGACTGTAAATCTGCCGCTCCTTGCGGGCTACGAAGGTTCGAATCCTTCCCCGTCCACCACTAACCCGCGTTACCCGAGCGAATGGTCGGACAGTCTAGCGAAGTTTTTTCGCAGGCTTTAAGAAATTCAGAAGCGCGGCGGCCCCAGCGGCGATTCTGATGACGGCGCGGAGGGATTTGGGGCGACCGGTACGAGCCTGGGTAGCTCAGTTGGTAGAGCGCGTCCTTGGTAAGGACGAGGTCACCGGTTCAATCCCGGTCCCAGGCTCCACGAAGTCGTCAGTGAGGCATGAGCGGGGGTAACTCAGTGGTAGAGTCTCTGCCTTCCAAGCAGATGGTCGCGGGTTCGAGTCCCGTCCCCCGCTCCAATGCGCGGCCGATCGCGAAGGGTCTGAGTTTTTTGCAGCAGCTAGCACCGCAGTGACATCTTATCGCGCGCCTCTCGCCGCGAAGCTCTAATACGAGGGTGATACCAGCATGGCGAAAGAGAAATTCGAACGGAATAAGCCGCACGTAAATATCGGGACGATTGGTCACATTGACCATGGCAAGACGACTTCGACGGCGGCGATTACGAAGGTGCTGTCGAAGAACAATCC
>JBEKHD010000044.1:0-23997 GCA_050012455.1 Candidatus Acidiferrales bacterium
ATGTGTGGGCCGAAATTCTGCTCGATGAATACGACGCAGATCGCCGAAGCGTATCAGGGCCTCGACCAGAAAGAGCGCGAGCAGAAATTCACGCAGCTGCTGGAGAAGGTGCAGCCGCAAACCAAGACCGCGGCGACATCATGATCGGCTGTGTTGGCCGCTGCGTGATCGCCTGCGGATGGAAGCTGGCGAAAAATCTTCCCGCCGTAACCAATCGTCACGGCGCGAAGTATTTCTGAAATCACTTAAGTCAGGCGCACAGTCAGAGGCGGCAGAGAGATTCCCTCAATCTCGGCTGTCCAAACGTCGCCCTTGCTGGTCAGGTGGCCGCCAGTGAGGGTGCCGGAGCTGACGATTTCACCCGCGGTCAAAGCATGGGACGGAAAGCGCCTGGCGATTGCGGCGCCCAGTTCCGCCAGGCAAAGAGCGGGACTCTGCAAAGAGTTTTTGCCCGATCCTTCTTCGGCAAGCTCGCCACCTTTCATCATGCGCACTTTAAATCGCGCTAGCTCGTCCACGAGCGTCGAGATGACGTCCGGCGTCACCTGTATTCTCTTGCCGATCAGCAGTGCCGCGTGGAGCCCGAAGGACGCTACGAAATCACTGGGCTGAAATTTCCATTCCGGAAACGGACAATCAATGATTTCAAATCCTAATGCGAGCCAATTCGTGGACGCGAGTGCAGCTGCGGCATCGGACGTGTCCCCGGTAAACTGGTGTTTCATGCCAAAAATGATTTCGGGTTCGATCTTCAACGCACGGGGATGCGCTACCGTCAGCGTGGCGGAGTTGGCGTCACTGAAATGCACCGTGTCGTCGTACATGTGAGCCCAAAGCAACGTTTCAAGCTTGAGCGCACGCCACATCGCCTTGTTCGCATAACCGACCTTGCGGCCAACAGCTCTGTGTCCAGCAGTTTCTCGGAACTGCTTGAGCTTTGCTTCAACCTCGTAGGCTAGGTTGAGATCGAAACCGGGACGCGCGGACGGACAAACCGCAATCATCTGGCCCGTCTCATACGCAGACAGTAGCTCGTGCGCTAGAGATTCGACGTCACTGGGCGCTGAAGAGTCTTGCGACATAAATCGTCCCGAACTTCTCTGTTCCTCGCGAATCCAAGCCGCGCGAGTTTATGGTGGGATTCGCAATCCCAGGAGGCCCAGACTCTCGGCATTCTAACACCAGCGATTTCAATATCACGGGAGTTCGTGCAGCGATCTGCGGTTACGACTCAGCGAGATATTAATTACTTCTCTCGTTTAGGGCGCCTCAATAACCAGAATTCGACCTAGCCGCCGCGGAGGATAGCGGCTGCCGACCCGTTCTCAATGTGACAACTTAACCAGTCACGCTGCGATCTGCGCCGTGAAACGATGATAAGTTACGTGACGCTGGCTTGGGCCCTGGATGGCCGAGAGCATGAATCCGTCCAACATGCGCGGCCACGTTAAGGAGGAAATCGATGAGGTTGCCCACATCCGTGGCGTCGAGCGTTGCGCAGCGGTTTTTCAATCGCAACTTGTGCTTGCGTATGTTGCTGGTATCTCTGCTCACTTTCGAGCCATTCAATCTCGCTCAGGCTCAGAACACCGTAGTTCTAGTAGGTTCCGGCTCGAGTGTACCGGCGCCTCTTTACAGTCGCTGGACGCAAGAATACGGCAAGCGCAACGCCAACATCCAATTCCGGTACGTACCGATCGGCACCAGCGAGGGGATCAGGGAAATCGCTCGTGGTGCGAGTGATTTTGGCGCCGGCGAAGCTCAGCTTACGGAGAAGGAGCGCAAAGAGAGTAATTTGATCGAACTGCCGGTGGTGCTCATCGCGATAGTTCCCATCTACAATCTCCCCGACCTCCACCAAGAGCTCCGGCTATCCGGGGACGTTTTGGCCGAGATTTTCCTTGGCGACGTTAAAATGTGGAATGCGCCGCAGATCTCGAAACTGAATCCTGACATCACGCTGCCGAGCCTCGCGATCCAGGTCATCAACCGTCCTGCGGGAAAGGGATCCAACTACGTCTTCACTGACTTCCTATCCAAGGTGAGTTCCAAATTTCACACTCAAGTTGGGGTTAGTCCTTCACCGAAGTGGCCGGTTGGCCAGCCGGCGGAGCGCAGCTCCGATATGGCAGACAAGGTGAAGAGCATTCCTGGTTCCATTGGCTACGTGGAATATCAATATGCGGTGAAGTCCAACCTTCCACAAGCAGCCGTGTCGAACGCCGCTGGTAAGTTCGTGAAGGCATCCACAGAGAGCATTGTTGCGGCGTGTGACGCGGTGGAAGAACCGCGCTGGAATAGCTTTTCGGCCTCACTCACGAACGCTCCTGGAGCCGATTCTTTTCCCATTGCCAGCTTCACCTGGATTTACCTGCGAACTTCACCGTCGGACTCAGTGCGTGCAGCCGCAATGAGCGACCTCCTGGATTGGATTTATACTGACGGCCAGCGATCTGCTGTCCAGGAAGGCTACTCGGCGCTCCCTCCGCAGCTGCTGGCAGCGGTGAGGAAGAAAGCCAAGACCATGCAATAATCGGCAGCCTGAATCGCATGGCCGGCAAAGCCAGGCAACGCGGCACGATCACGAGCTGGTGTTCTGGGATTTCATGAGTTTGCCATTCAGCCGAGACCTCTTCCTGTTTTTCGCCGCGGGAATCGCAGGAACGTTGAACGCATTAGCCGGTGGTGGCAGCTTCATATCATTTCCCGCGCTCTTGTTCGTTCGCGTGCCCCCCGTGCAGGCCAATGCCACCAATACGGTTGCGCTTTGGCCTGGGTTGGCTGCCAGCACGATCGCCTACATAAAACGGCTGGACGCGCCTCCGCGCCTGATGGTTCCTTTGCTCGTGACCAGCGTCGCCGGAGGTTGGGCCGGCGCGCTGCTGCTGCTTAAGACTCCGCAACGCACTTTTATGCACTTTGTTCCCTGGCTGATCCTGAGTGGTACTTTGCTCTTCACCTTCGGCAATGCGATCCGTAGAATCGGCGGCGCCAGCGCCGGCATTGACGATCTGCGGAAGATCTCGTGGCGGGCGATCGCAGTGAGTTCCTGCGTGGAGCTGTTGGTGGCGATTTATGGTGGATACTTCGGCGCGGGGATCGGATTCATCACCTTGGGAATGCTGGCGGTGCTGGGAATGCGGGATATACATGCCATGGGCGCGATCCGGACGCTGCTTGCCGCGGCAATTAATGCCGCAGCAGTCGTCACCTTTATTGTGGCCGGCGCGGTTTTGTGGCGGGAGTGCGCCGTGATGGTCGCAGGTGCACTGCTGGGCGGTTGGTTCGGTGCGCATTACGCGCAGAAAGCCGATCCCGGCAAGGTGCGAGCCTTGGTGATCGGCGTAGGCGCCGTAATGAGCGCTTACTTTTTTTTGACGACCCGCTAAAAGCGATGCGATAGACGTCAGCGCCCAGGTATTTGACTCCGTATTGCTCGCCTGCCATGATGTCGCGATGTTGGACCAAAAACCTCAAGATCGCGCGGAATCGCGTGCGAATAACGCCCCTCGCTACCGATCGCATTTATCGCTTGCTGAACCCGCTGCGCGTGCGGCACAAGGTCAAAGCGCTCGGCGATGATGGAGGAACGGCGCGACAAACTCCCGCGCTGCTCACTCGAGTGTTTGACGAGTAGCTTCAGAAAATTCAACGCGACTTGCCGGCGGAAATCGATCGCAAAGCGGCGGAGACGCAGCCCGATGCTCGCCGCATCGGCGAGGAATGGACAGTGCAGGGGCCTCACTCGCCTGCAGCATTCCCGCGGATGAAGAGTGTAGCCGCGTATACTTCGTTTAGCAGATAGCACGTAACGCCGGCCGATTGTCCGCGGACCACTCAAGAGGCACCGACGAATGAGCATGAAGTCGGTAGACACGCTGCTCGACGTTTTACATTTCGCCGACAGTCACACGGCCGTGATCGTGCCGGAGCTTGGAATCCGGGTGACGTACGATTCGCTCCGGCAGCAGGTTTTGGCGATGGCGAATGTCTTGGCGGGCTGCGGGATTCGTCGCGGCGATACAGTGGCGATCGCGTTGCCGAATGGATTGCCTGCGATCGTGAGTTTTCTAGCTGCTTCCATTGCGGGAACTGCGGCGCCTTTGAATCTGGCGTACCCGTACGAGGAATTTCATTTTTTTCTCGGGGACACCAACGCCCGCATTTTGCTTTGCCCGCCGGTGGGCGCGGAATTCGCCCGCAGCGCGGCGGCCGACCGCAAGATCCCGGCAGTCTCGGTGGAAATGAGCGAGCAGGGTGTCGTTCAGCTAGATGCTCCTGCCGCGACCGCTGTCGCGGCAACTGAACCCGGGGCCGATGACATTGCGCTGGTGCTGCACACCAGCGGAAGCACCGGAAGACCGAAGCGCGTGCCGTTGCGGCATTTCAACCTGGCGGTTTCCTCTGCGAATATCGCGAACACGTACGCGCTTTCAGTGGAGGATGTTTCACTGTGCGTCATGCCGTTGTTCCACGTGCACGGGTTGGTTGCGTCGCTGCTGGCGACTTTGCTTTCCGGCGGGACCGTGGTTGTTCCCACCAAATTCAATGCGCTTTCTTTCTGGCGCACGGTTCGGGAACATCGCGTGACATGGTATTCGGGAGTGCCCACCATGCATCAGGTGCTGCTGGCGCGCGCCCACCACAAGCCTGCGGAGGCTGCTTCGCTGCGCTTTATTCGTTCCTGCAGCGCGCCGCTTTCGGCAGCGCTCATTCACAAGATTGAAGCGCTGTTCGGCGTGCCGTTCGTGGAAGCTTACGGAATGACGGAAGCGGCGCACCAGATGACGTCGAATCCTTTGCCGCCGCGGCATCGGAAGGCAGGTTCGGTGGGCGTGGGCACAGGGCTGCGCATCAGCATCATGGACAAGCAGGGGAATCAGTTGGGCACGAACCAGCGGGGCGAAGTGGCGATTCAGGGCGCGAACGTATTTCGCGGCTACGAAAATAATCCGGAAGCGAACGAGCGGGCCTTCGTGAACGGATGGTTTCGCACCGGCGATGAAGGAATGCTCGACGCAGACTGCTATTTGCATCTCACCGGCAGAATCAAGGACATCATTATCCGTGGAGGCGAAAACATCGCGCCGCACGAAGTGGATGAGATTTTGCTGCGACATCCTGCCGTGGCGGCCGCGGTAACGTTTGGCCGCGTGCATCCCACGCTGGGCGAAGAAGTGGCGGCGGCGGTGGTGCTGCACGAAGGTCAGGAAGCGATCGAATCAGTGCTGATCAAGCACTGCCGCGATTTGCTGGCAGAGTACAAATGCCCTAAGAAAATTTATCTCGTAAAAAGCATTCCCACCACAGCGACTGGGAAAATTCGCCGGCGCGCGGTGGCGGCGGCGCTTGGGGACGATCAAGTATGCGATTCCTGATCGCCGGTGCGGGCGCGATCGGAGCTTACATCGGCGCGCGCCTGGCGAACGCCGGTTTCGATGTGACGCTCTTCGCGCGCGGGCCACATCTGCGCGCGATGCAGCAGAGCGGCGTGCACGTGAAAAGCGCTGAGGGCGATTTCGTCGCGCGTCCGAAGATCGCCTCCTCGTTGGAAGAAGTGGGGCCGGTGGACGTCGTTTTTCTAGGCGTGAAGGCCCACGGCCTGCCGCAACTGGCGCCTCAGTTGAGGCCTGTGCTGGGGACGGAGACCGCGGTCGTCAGCACACAGAATGGAATCCCGTGGTGGTACTTTCAGGGTTTCGGTGGCGAGTGGGAAGGATTGCGCTTGGAGCGTGTCGATCCCGGAGGAGTGATTTCCTCGGCCATCGAGGCGCGCCGGGTGGTCGGTTCCATCGTTTACTTCTCGACCGAAATAATCTCGCCCGGAGTAGTTCAGCACATCGAGGGCAACCGCATTTCTCTGGGCGAACCGGACGGATCGCGCTCTGATCGCAGCCGAAAAATTGCGGAGGCGCTCATCGCTTCCGGGTTACGCTGCCCAATCACCGCGCGCATCCGGCATGAGATATGGGTAAAGGTTATGGGCAACGCTTCCTTGAATCCGGTGAGCGCGCTGACTCGCGCGACGCTTGTTCAGATGGTGCGTGATCCGGGAGTTTCTATTTTGATCCGCAACATCATGCAGGAAGTGGAGGCGGTCTCCCATAAGTTGGGCATGGAGTTGCCTGTTTCCATCGAGCAGCGAATGGCCGGCGCAGAAAAAGTCGGAGAGCATAAGACCTCCATGCTGCAAGATCTTGAAGCGGGCCGGCCAATGGAACTGGAAGCCTTGGTTGGCGCGGTCGTGGAGTTGGGCGAGCGTGTGGGGCTCGCGATGCCATATGCGCGAACGGTGTACAGCTGCGCGAAGTTGTTAGGGCAAAGCGTGACCTCCCCTCCGTCGAAGTGAGCCGCCCAGGAGGCGAGCTCGTAGGGTGGCAACAATTCTTACAGCGCTAGATAAGAGCGAACTCGTGACGAGTTTCGGGACGGGTGCCCGCACCATTGGCTGGTGGCAAGGGCCGGACGGCATAACGCTTTGCTGCTCGGTCGGGGCGGACCACCCGGTGCGAACCAATCGTCGGTTTAGTGCCTGGCAAGGTACGTTGCACTTTTTGATGGGAGCAACCAAACTATTTGCTTCAGGGTTGACAGGAGGCGTATACTCTGTGCGCTAACTGGTCCGCTTCTCAGACCACTTGCCTATGCCAGCTCCCGCCAAATCCGACTTCGAAGTTGTCCGGCGAAACAAAGTCTACGAAGAAGTCGCTAAGCAGATCGAACGCTTAATTGTCAAGAAACTGAAACCCGGCGACAAACTGCCCTCGGAGCGCGAACTTGCGGAGAAGCTGCAGGTAAGTCGCAGCTCCATTCGAGACGCGATTCGGGGCTTGGAACTCATGGGTTTGGTGGATCCTCGTCAAGGCGCCGGGACCATCGTGTGTGATCGATCGGGCGATTCACCCATAGACCCTTTTGGCAGCGCTCTGAAGCGCCGGCAGGAATTGGTCACCGAGCTTCTGGATTTTCGCAAGATGCTGGAACCTCCGCTGGCAGCGCGCGCGGCTGCGCATGCTTCGGGTGAAGAAATCGCCGAGATGGAAGAGATTCTGCGGCGGCAAGAGGAAAAGCAAGCTCGGGGAGAGGCCGCTATCACCGAAGATGCGGAATTCCACTACAGCATCGCGCTCGCTTCGGGCAACACCGTGGTGTTGAAGGTGATTGATACTTTGATGGACCTGCTGCGCGACACGCGGGAACGATCTTTACAGGTGGAAGGGCGCTCGGAAAAATCGCTGGCGGGCCACCGGCGGATTCTGGCGGCCATCAAGCGCCACGATACGGAAGCGGCAAACGCCGCGATGCGGCGGCACATTGAAGACGTCGAAGAGATCGTTCTGAACAAACTTTAGAAGCAGGGAGAATTTCAACTTGCGCGCGCGATTCGCGATTGGAAATTCCGGCTTGGGAATCTTTCAAGGAACTCTCCGTTACGGATTCGCCCGCCATATCCGTTGCTGTAATTTGCAGGTCACGCCGTGACGGAAATCGCCAACTCATCTCTTACGCGGACGCTTACGCTGCGCGTGGCCGAAGCGCGCGTAGAAGACGTGGGTCACGCCATCGCGCGTTTGGCTCCGGCCGATCTGCGGCGCATGGGTGGACGCGTCGGAGATGTGTTGAAAATTACCGGCGGCATGGTTGGGGTAGGACGCGCCGAGCTTTCGGGCGATGCATTCGAAGGGATGATTCAGATTGACGGCACTTGCCGCAGCAATTGCAGCGCGGGATTGCAGGAGCAAGTGACGGTGGCGCCGATCGAATATCAGCAAGCGGTGGCGGTGCGCTTGTCGCCGCTGTGGGTGGGAGCTGCTCCGGCGACGATTGCGCCGGAGCGGATGCTGGAAGACCTCGAGGGTGTGCCGGTGCTCGCGGGCGGCGTGGTTCGTGTGCCGACGTTTGCGAAGGCCGTGAATTTTCAGGTAGTGCGCACAATTCCTTCGGGGCCGGTCGTGATCGGGAAACGCACAGACATTCGCGTGGTGGAAGGAGAGCAGACGGCGGCGCGCGCTCCGGCAGTTTCCTACGAAGATATCGGCGGATTGGAACGGGAAGTTGCGCGCGTGCGGGAAATTGTGGAATTGCCGCTGAAGTATTCGCGCGTTTTCGAGCAATTGGGAATTCTGGCGCCGAAGGGTGTGCTGCTTTATGGGCCGCCAGGGACAGGCAAGACTTTGCTCGCGCGCGCTGTGGCTGCTGAGAGCCGCGTGCACTTCATTCACCTGAATGGCCCGGAAATCATGCGGAAGTTTTACGGCGAGAGTGAGGCCAAGCTCCGCGAAGTTTTCGAGGAAGCGGCGCGGCATGCGCCTTCGATACTTTTTATTGATGAAATTGATGCGGTCGCGCCCAAGCGCGCGGAAGTTTCCGGAGAGGTGGAAAAGCGCGTGGTGGCGCAGCTGCTTAGTTTGATGGATGGGTTTGTGGCGCGCGGGCAGGTCATCGTCATTGGCGCGACAAACATTCCGGAAGTGCTGGATCCGGCGCTGCGGCGGCCTGGGCGATTCGATCGCGAAATTGAAATTGGGGTGCCGAATACGCAGGCGCGTTTGCAGATTTTGAAAATACATACGCGGGCGATGCCTTTGGCGCCTGACGTGGATCTGAAGGAGATTGCGGAACATTCGCACGGATTCGTTGGCGCCGATTTGGAAGCGTTGGGCCAGGAAGTGGGAATGATCGCTTTGCGCGGGTTTCTTGCTTCGTTTCCGCTGGAGACCGATGGAGCGGTGTCTGCTGAGCTGGGGACGTTGCAGGTGACGCGCGAGGATTTTCTTGCTGGGCTGAAGGAAGTGGAGCCCAGCGCGACACGCGAATTCTTCATCGAGAGAAGCACTTCGACTTTTGCGTCTCTGGGCGGATTGAACGAGCAGAAACGGCTGCTCGATGCGGTGATCGAGCATTCGCAGATGCACGACGAGATTTACGATCAGGTGGGCTTGATGCCGCCGCGCGGCATTCTTCTGGCGGGGCCGACGGGCACGGGGAAGACCGCGATGGCGCGGGCGCTTTCCGGTGAAAAACAAGTGCCGCTGATCGCGATTGATGGACCGCAGCTTTATTCGAAGTGGCTGGGCGAATCGGAGCGAGCGCTGCGCGAAGTTTTCAAGAAGGCCAGAAGGGCAGCGCCTTGCATTTTATTTTTCGACACGATTGATGCGCTGGCGCCGCGGTTCGGCACCGAGCAGTTCGGCACGGACGTGCACCAACGAATTCTGAGCCAGCTGCTGCGTGAGATTGACAATCTGCGCGACGCGAAAGGCGTGATTTTGCTGGCGGCGACGAATCGGTTGGAGCGGATTGAGCCGGCTTTGTTGCGCAGTGGGCGCTTCGACTATAAAATTCCGTTCGCAAAACCGGACGCGGCGGATCGCGCGGCGATCCTGCGGCTGTGCTGCGGGCGCGTGCCACTGGCGCCTGATGTGGATTTCGAGGAATTCGCGGAGCGGACCGAAGGGCTGACGGGCGCGGACATTGAAAGCATTTGCAAGAAGGCGACGCTACTGGCGATCGCGGAATTTCAAGGTCGTCGGCGCGCGGCGCCTTTTGTGGTGTTGCGCCGGGATTTTCTGGCGGTGCTGGAATCCGATCGGGGCAGCGCCAATCATTTGAAACCAGCAAACAATTTGGGCAAAGGCGTGGGGGATTCACGTCCCGACGCATCCACTGAATAGCGAGGCTGATCATGGCTTACACGGAACTCACGGTTTGGACGCGTGGCATCATCATGGACAAGGAAGGGCGTGACATCGTCAATTCGATTTCCGCCTCCGCGCGCCTGGAAGGCAAGTACGCGCAGGCCATGGAAAATTATGTGGACAATCCGGACCGCACGAATTGCCCGACGCGCAAATATTGCCGCGTGAGCGACAGCGTGATCGAGAACGAGCTGACCTACGAAAACGAGCAGCCCAACATCATCGTGCTGGTGGAAGGGACGATGGTGAAGGGTTGGGATTACATGCGCGGGATGCCTCCGGGCGGAACGCTGGTGATCAACACGCACTACACGCCAGAGTACATACTGCGTTTCGTGCCGGGCGCGGAGCGGCTAGCACAGCTGGTGTGCGTGGATGCCGCCAAGATTGCCGACCACAAATGGCTTTACTACCGTTTGGGTGAATTGGGCCTCGACCGGCTTTCGACGGAAGGCGCGGCCGAGCGCAATAAATCCATCGCGCCGGATATCGCCGCTCCGCTGATCGCAGCGGTGGTGAAGACTACGGGCATCGTGAAAATGGCAACGATCGAACCGATGATTGCGAATAAGCACGCGTTCAAGTTGGCGCTGGAAGAATTGCACATCATGCCGCTGAATCCAGTAGCGGCGTAGGAAAAGGACACATGTCAACCAAAGGCACAAAGATTCCCGAGCGGCTGATGATTCCGTTTGCTGGCATCACACCCGCGCCCACCCAGAAGGGGCAGGATTTATTTCCCACCGGAAACTGGCGCTCGATCCGGCCGGTGTATCGCGACAAATTGCCGCCTTGCAACAACGCTTGCGGCACGAATGAAAAGATTCAGGGGTATCTCGATTTGGTCAAGCGCGGGAAGTATCTCGACGCTTACGCGCTCATCAAGGAGGACATGCCGTTCCCATCGGTGACCGGGCGCGTCTGCTATCACCCGTGCGAGCAAGCGTGCAACCGTGGAAAGTACGACGAAGCGATTTCGATTCGCGCGGTCGAGCGGTTCCTCGGCGATCTGGGGCAGGCCTTGACGCGCGACGTGGTGAAGCCCGGGACCCCGAACGGCAAGAAAGTGGCTGTGGTTGGTTCGGGCCCAGCGGGGCATAGCGCGGCGTATCAACTGGCGCGGCTGGGCTACCAAGTCACGATTTTGGAAAAATCGCCGAAGGCCGGCGGACTGAATCGCGGCGGAATTCCGGATTGGGTGCTGCCGCAGAATGTGCTGGACCGCGAGATCGAGCGCCTCGTTGAGCTCGGCATTACGATCAAGACGAATGTGGAAGTTGGCAGGGACGTCAGCTGGGATGATTTGAAAAAGAATTATGACGCAGTCGTGCTTGCGGTGGGATTGATCGAACCGAACAGCGCGCGAGCCGAAGGTGAAAACAAGGAGGGCGTGATTTTTGGCCTTCCATTCTTGCGCGACATCGGCATGGGCACGTCGAAGGTGAAAATCGGCGCGCGCGTCGCAGTGATCGGCGGCGGCAACACCGCGATTGACTGTGCGCGTGAAGCGCTGCGGCAAGGCGCCGTGGAAGTCACCATGATCACCGTAGAGCAGCACCCGCAGGAAATGCCGGCGTCACCGGAAGATTTGCACGACATGAAGGAAGAAGGCGTAGAGCTGATGCACGGGAAGGCGATGACTGCCGTCCTGGGCAACGGCAAAGTAGAAGCTTTGCAGCTGCATCCCGCGAAGTTCTCTGGCGCCATCAATGCTTCGCCGATCAACATTGATCGCGAGACTCCCGCGGAGAAATTTGCGGTAGACAACGTGATCATCGCGGTGGGGCAGCGACCGTCGCTGGCGTGGTTGCCGCAGGAATTCAAGACCGAGCGCGGCTCAATCAAGATCGACCGCTTCGGGCGATTGGGCGACACGAACATTTTTGCCGCAGGCGACGTCGTGCAACTCGGTATGGGGCAGCCGCTGATGGTGGTGAACGCGGTGGGCGATGGCAAGCGCGTCGCGTTCAATCTGGATAAGGTGATGCGCGGAGTGGCTCTCGAGCCGCGCACGATTCCAGTGGACGTGATTTTCGATTTGAACCGCATGAACATGACTTATTTCCCGCACTTCCCGCGCGTGCAGCAGACTTTGTTGCCGCCGACAACGCGACGCAAGACGCAGCAAGAAGTGATTCAGGCGTTCACGGAAGAGCAGGCGGTGGAGGAAGCTGGGCGCTGCTTCAGTTGCGGCACGTGCAATGCGTGCGACAACTGTTACCTGGTCTGTCCCGAGCCGTGCATCGTGCGCGATGTGCGCTCGAACGGCCTGTACAAGATTTTGGTGGATTACTGCAAGGGTTGTCGCGTGTGCATCGAAGAATGTCCGACGGGCTGCTTGGAGGGAGTGCCGGAACTGGACTTCGATACGGGCGTGGTGCGCATGGATACAGCGTTCGCGGTCTCGCCGGGATTGCATGGACGGCAGGCGGAAGAGTTGCGGCATCTGGGCGATCGCGCGCCTAAGAATCTCTAGGCAATCTTTAGCGAGCATTTAGGCAACAGTCAGGATTGGAGCGAAATATGCCTACGGCTACGGAAGTAAAAAAGAGAACGGTTCGCATCAACGGCTGCGTCGCTTCGGCGCAGGCGGCGAAGTACGCGGACGTGGACGTGATTGCGGCGTATCCGATCCGGCCTTACACCGCGACGATGATGGCGCTGGCGCAAATGGTGGCCAACGGGGAACTCGACGCCGAGTACATCGTGGCCGATAGCGAGCACTCGCAATTGAGCATCTCGCACGGCGCTTCGTCGAGCGGCGCGCGCGTTTTCACCGGCAGCTCGGGAGTTGGCGTGCAGTTCGCCTACGAACTCTACTCACCCATCTCCGGCAGCCGTATGCCAGTGCAAATGATGATCGCCGACCGCACGCTCGATCCTCCGGGCGATTTTGGCTCCGAGCACACGGATGCGCTCTCGACGCGCGACATGGGTTGGCTGATGGGCTGGGCTTGTGACGCGCAGGAAGCTTTTGACAATCACTTGATGGCGTATCGCATCGGCGAGGATCCGCGGGTGCTGCTGCCGCAGATGGTTTGCCAGGACGGATTTTTCGTTTCGCATATCACAAGTGACGTTGAGTTGCCGGACTCCGGCCAGGTAAAGGAATTTTTGCCACCGTACAAGCATCCCTACCCGCTCGATCCACGGCATCCGGTTTCGCACGGTCCGCAGATCATGCCGGAGCAGGGTCCGCCGCTCCAGCTGGAGCGCGCGCGTGCAATGGAAGGCGCGGTGGCGGTAATCGAGGAAGTGCACGACGAGTTCGCGAAGATTTTCGGGCGGCGCTACGATCCGTGGGTCGAAGAGTATATGACCGATGACGCAGACATTGTGTTTTTCCTGCAGGGGGGCCACGCAGTGACGGCGCGGTTTGCAATTAAACACATGCGTGACAATGGCCTGAAGGTAGGGATGGTGCGGCTGCGCACGATCCGGCCGTATCCAACGGATCGCGTGAACGAAGTGCTTAGTAAATTCAAAGTGGTCGGCGTGATTGAAACGAATATGGGCCTGGGCAGTGTGAGCAGCGGCGGCGTGTTGTACGGCGAGGTTTGCGCGGCTCTGTACGAAAGTCAGCACAAGCCGCTGGTGCTTTCGTTTATGGCGGGAATGGGCGGCGAAGCGATCGTGCTGAACGAATTTTACTGGATGGCGAAGAAGATGACGGAAGCGCAGAAACGCGGGAAGATTGAAAAGCGCACGCATTGGGTCGGCTTCGAAGAGTAGGGATTATTTTCATCGGCGAGCCTGACGGTTCGCACAACGATTGGCGGAGCGCGGTCTTCGTGCTCTGCCGTGGGAGAAACTGATATGCCAGCGATTGAAGTGGAGCGCCAGATACTGCCGATTTTGGGAAGCCCGAATCAAGGGGCACGGTTCTACAATCCCGACTTGCCGGCGAGCGAGCCGTTTGTGCCGGGGCATCGCACGTGCGCGGGTTGCGGGCCGTCCATCCAGTACCGGATGACGAGCAAAGCGGCCGGCGACAATACGATTCTCGTGGGGCCGACGGGCTGCATGTACGTGGCGAACAGCTCATATTTGTGCACGCCGTACAATGTGCCGTGGGCGCACACGCAGATCGGCAGCGCGGGCAGCTTCACCGCGGGCGTTGCCGCGGCTTATGAAGCGATGATTCGCAAGGGCAAATGGAAGGGCGCGTTCCCAAATATTATTTGCGAAGCGGGCGACGGCAGCGCCTCCGACATCGGCCTGGCTTCGATTTCCGGCGCGTTGTATCGCAATCACGACTGCTTGATCATCTGCTATGACAACGAGCAGTACGCGAACACCGGAATTCAGGCGTCGTCGCGCACACCTTACGGCGGCATGACGACGTTCTCACCCCCGGGGCCGATGGTTCCGGAGGCGAAAACTCTTTACCCGAAAGATCTCGCGCGCATGATGGCTGCGGGGCATCCGCACTGTTACGTGGCGACGGCGAGCGTGGGGTATCCGATTGACCTGATGAACAAGGTGCGCAAGGGGCTGAATCACAAGGGCGCTGCGTACTTGATGATTTACACTCCTTGCCAGAAGGGTTTCGTGTACGAGACGCCGCGCTCGATTGATCTGGGCCGGCTGGTTGTGGAATGCGGGCTGTACCCGATCTGGGAGTGGAATCCGGAGAAGCGTGAGTACGACTACAGTTTCCGCCCGCAGAATATGCGGCCGGTATCGGAATATTTGAAGTTGCAAGGCCGCTTTGGCCATCTGCATGCCGAGCACATCGCCAACTTGCAAAAGTTTGCCAATCAGCAATGGAAGATGATGGGCATCGAGTTGCCGGAAGCGTTGATTCAGGCGGCGGACGCGAAAAACCTGGTGAACATGGCTACGGCGTCTGCAGCCGAGGCGGTGGCGCAAACTCTATGAGCACAGACACGAATCTGCCGACAGCCGCTGCTGAGGCGCAGGAAAGCTACGTTGTTACGGAGGGCAAGAAGCGCGGTTCGACGCGCGAGGTGCGGACGGACGCTGCCTATGACCGCTGGTACACCGTGCTGCGGGTGCACGCAGGTGACGCAATCCTGACCGACAACTGGCACACCAACGAAGTGCTAAACCACGCGCGCGGCAACTTCGAAGGCGTCACCTTCGCGATGCGCACGCTGGAGGCTTGGGGCGCGATGTTTGAGAATGATCGTCGCGCCTATTACACAGCGGGCGGACGGATCTGGATCATGGATCTGGAGCCGTGCCAGGGCAAGAAGCCGCGGCTGCCCGGCACCGGCGCCGTCAAGAAGTAGCGCACGCTTGCAGCGTATCCTGCTTATCGACGACACGCCGGAGATTGCCGAGCTGCTGACGTTTGCTCTGCGCGACGCGGGCTTCCAGGTGTTCGCTGAGGGGTACAACGTCGGCGTCAACGAACTGATTGTTTCGCAGCAATCCGTAGCGCTGGTGCTGGATTGCACTTCGTATGATATGAGCGAGGCGCTGTTCGATTCCGTGCGTCACCACCCCGATCATGCAAACTTCCCCATCGTAATTATCAGCGACACGCCTGAAGTGGCTGTGGCGAGTTTGCGTTCCCGGAACGCGGAACGAGTCCTGCTAGTGCCGAAACCATTCACCGGATCGCAAGTTGCGCAGGCGCTGCGGCAGCTCTTGGAATAAACATGCCTTTGTGGAGCATGGACGAATGGCAGTACCTCGAGCGCGAGGTCGTCACCGACCCGAAGGGCAGGCAGTGGACAGTAGCGCTAATGGATGTGTTGGGACAGGAAGGCGATCCCGACATGCCGAACAAGCTGCTGGAGCTGCAGTATTCGTCGGGGCGGTATTTCACGCTGATTTACTCGGGCACTGGACAGCTGCAACGGGAACGCGGCTATGCAGGGTTGCCTGAAGCGACGGAAGCTTACGAAGATTTGGTGATGGCTGTGATTGAGGGAAGTGTGAATCCGTCGCAGCCGACGTTTCGGCAAGACCTTGAAGATTGACGTACGACGGGAGCATCGGCGTGGAATTCGATCGGAGCGGGTCCGGACAACTCCTTCTGTGGCTCAGCACAGAGGGATCTAGCTTGCGCGGGACCCCGATCTGACCCCGAGAGTTGGAACAAGCGCGCTAGCAATCGAGCGGAGAAGTTAATCAGGCGTAAGCCCGAGATATTCCTCGTGGCCCTCGAGGATCGAGGCCAGATTAGACATGAGAAATAGGTCGATGATTTTCTGATTTGCTTTGACGAGTTTCAGCTCGCAGTGTGCCTTCTTCGCGGTCACCCACAGTCCCACGATCGTCCCCAGCCCGGAGCTGTCAAGAAAACTTACATTCGTAAGGTCCATCACGATACGTTTGGCATCGGGAATAAGAGGGCGAACAGTCGTCTTCAGGAATTCCGCAGTAGTCGAGGTAATTCGACCGGTGCAGCGAACGGTCGTTTCCCCCGCCGTCTTTTCGACATCTAGCTTCAATTGAGGGGAAGGAACAGCGCCGGTTAGAGACATGACGTGCCTCCGATTAGTCGCCACGGCTTCACACGGAATTACGGTAGCGCGAGTCTAACACAATAGTTCAAGTCCATCGGGGATTTTCGATTTCACTTTTGCTCTAGCTTCTCCTCAATCGCGTTAAACAGGGACTGACCTGCAGGTGCGGAAGATCGCCTAGTTTGCCGGGGCTCTACCGACCTGGATCCAGATCTCTCATCACGACATGAAGCACTTGCCCGGTCTGCCGAGCATCGCGCTCGGAAACCGTCACCTTCGGGCCTGTCTCGACGTTGGCGATGTCGTGGTCTCGATAGGCACGCGCGACCACTGGCAGCCGGGCACATCCGCCTCGAATGAGCCCTGCGCGCTCCGCGACGGCAAGCCGGGTCGCGAAGGACCAATCGGCAATTTTCCCCGCAGGTGCGCCCGAGGCAGCCAGCGCAGTCGGACCGTTGAATTCCAGTGCGTCGGTCACGATGGCTTCCAGTATTCCGCAAGAGGTGCGCAGCGCCAGGTCATAATTTCCTTGCTCGATCGCGCGCCGGCTATCGATGTAGGCCTGCTCGACAACGGGCCTCAGCTCCAGATTGTGGACGAACTCAAACCGCCGAGGCGGAGGCGCCGCGGATGATCCGGGTGAACCGGAAGCCGAGGGCCCGGAATCGTCCCGGCCATCGTTCATTCCCGCGAGTGACGCAACGGCGTGCTCCAGCACACCTATCGATCGTTTCACAAGCTCGGCGGGCGGCACGACAGTCACAGCGTTGCCGTTGGCAGAGCGCATCAGGAAAGCTTCGCTAAACGCTCGGGCGAGCCAATGCGCCTTGCTGCCTCCAGACAATTGGTTGATAGTGACGCCGCAGTCTTCTTGCCATGTGCGCATGGCCGCCATTGTTGCTGGATTGGATGGATCACTCGCCAAGGCGCCCAGAACCTGATGCCCGCGTCGTATTAAGCCGTCGAGGCGAGACAGGTAAGTTTGCAGCTGCGAACGCAGATTTTCATCTATCGGCATCACTCAAGCCTCAAGTTCGGCCACTTGCGGTCCTCGGTGTATCGCCCAGACATGCCCAGTATCGCGGCAGTGTTAGAGATGGCTTGACAGCCGCGAGACAGCGTGTTATGGGTGTTGCGCAAGTGGTTCGCTTAACAGACCAGTATAGCAAAGTTCGCAAAGCCGGGGATCCCTGAGTTCGGGTCCGCACGGCTGATCGGGCACAATTCGGCGGAACCGAGTCGTTCCGGCAGGGCGTTGTTGACGTGTAACGCGCCGTTTACGGAGGTAGCCTATGGTTGGATCCCCAGCTGCTCTTATTCATCCCTCTCGCATTCCCAACCGTTGGGCCCAGTTGATCGCTGGGATCGTGGCGATGATGGCCATAGCGAACCTGCAGTACGCATGGACTCTCTTCACCAAGCCCATACAAGCCCACCTGCATGTCTCGCTGGTCGCCGTGCAATGGACCTTCACTCTATTCGTCGCGCTTGAAACTTGGCTGGTGCCTTTCGAAGGGTACCTGGTAGATCGAATCGGGCCTCGATTCATGCTGGGCGTTGGAGCGATCCTGGTGGGGCTGGGATGGGTCGGGTCGGGCCGTGCAGAAACGATCAACAGCCTCTACCTTTGGTATGGCGTGGGCGGTATCGGCGCTGGAATCGTTTACGGAGGGGCAATCGGCAACGCCCTGAAATGGTTCCCGGACCATCGCGGTTTATGCGTGGGACTTACTGCCGGAGCTTTCGGCATAGGCACAGCAACGACGATTTCTCCGGTCGCGGCCATGCTCAAATCCTCTGGCTACCAACACACATTCATAGTCTGGGGAATTATCCAGGGGGTGGTCGTGCTGGCTGCTTCACTGTTCTTAGCTCGGCCACCGGTTGGATGGACACCGCCGAACTGGAAGCAGAAAGAAGCGAAGATCAAAGCGAAGGTGAATACTTCGGCTATAGATATGACACCGTGGCAGATGCTACGCCAGCCGTCGTTCTATTTGATCTACGTGATGATGACGATGTTAGCCTTCGGCGGTTTGGTGGTCACGGCCCAACTGAACCCCATGGCGTCCTCCTATCACGTGGATAACGTTATCGTGATATTCGGCATGACCGCGTTGGTGCTGGCCATCACGGTCGATCGGGTATTGAACGGGCTAACGCGGCCTTTCTGGGGATGGGTTTCGGACAATATTGGCCGCGAGAATGCCATCTTCATCGCGTTTGTGCTGGAGGCAATCGCGGTTTATGCGTTGCTGCAACTGATCAACCGTCCCGTCTGGTTCGTGGTGTTGTCGGGGCTTTGTTTCTTCGCGTGGGGCAATATTTTCTCGTTATTCCCTTCCATCACCGGCGACTTGTACGGGAACAAATGGGCAACCACTAACTACGGGATCGTGTATACCGCCAAGGGTGTTGCCGCGGGCTTTGCCGGGCCCGGCGCTGCTTGGCTATTTGCAAAGACCGGTTCCTGGTCAAAGGTCTTCTGGGCCATGATTGTCTGCGATCTGGTGGCGGCGTTCATGGCTTTGTTGTGGCTGAAGCCTTTGGCGGCCCGCGCTGTCAAGAATGCGGAGCTAAGCGCTGCGGTTGGCGATACGGCCACAGCGGTAAAAGCGCCGGGCGTCGGCGTAGCGTGACCTTGTTTTCCCGCTCCCGCAACGCCTGAGAAAAATACGGTAGTCGCGATTCAACCTACTCGGGGGGGCGAACATTCGAGCTAAGCCGGGAGCGTCTGGCCGCGCGTTTCCACGGCGAGCGGGATTAGCAGCAGCCCTAGAGCAAAAGCAATAGAAGTCATTGCAACGGGAATCCCAAGCGAGCCGAAATGCCGTACGCCCGCTCCAACCAGGAATGTGATTCCCGCGCCGCCAAATCGGGCGAATGATGTGGAAAAAGCGAAGGCGCTGGCGCGGCACTCGGTAGGGTACTGCTCGGGCAGCCACAGAGTATATACAGCGAAGTTGGCGCCGCCCAAGCCCAGAAAGAAGAGGCAAACGAAAAACCATGGAAGCGCACCGGGCCCAAGATAGAAAACCTTTCCGAACGTGAGCGCAATAAACACCATCATCAAAGCGAAAAAAATGGCGAGCGCACTACGTCGTCCCGCCAGTTCGGCGAGCCGCGGCATCGCCAGACAGCCGAGAATTGTGGCAAACGAAACCAGCATGATGCCCCAAGAAGCAAGTTGCGCAGCTTGCGGAGTACTTCGTCCGCCCGCTTCGGCGAGCGAAGTGATGGCCGAGGGAACATACACGGTGCCAGCCCATAGTCCACAGATAGAGGCCAGCATGAGCAGGGCATTCACGATCGTGCGGCGGCGCCAGGGCGCTGAAAACAACGTTGCGAATGGACGCCACACGGCCCACGATCGGATAACACCTTCTTTCTTCTTCCAGGCAGCGGGTTCGGTGACTCCGTGACGAATCCAGGCGAGCAGCAATGCCGGCACACCGCCCACCACGAACATAGCGCGCCAGCCAAAGCGGCTGCCGATGCCGTAGTTCGCCAGGGCTGCCAGAAATATGCCGACGTAATAACCGGTGTGCATCAGACCGGCGCCGACGCGACGCCGGCTCTCGGGCCACTCCTCGGCGACAAACGTTCCTCCCATAGCCCATTCTCCGCCGATGCCCACGCCAGCGAGCAGACGAAGGATCGCAAGTTGCCAGACACCCGTGACGAAAGCGCTGAGAAAAGTGAATAGCGAATACCACACGATCGTGAGCATGAGCGTGCGCACGCGACCAAACTTGTCTCCGATCGGGCCCCAAAGAAACGCAAGTCCCCAGCCGATCAGAAAGAGCGCGAACAGCAGACCTCCGTACAGTCCGATGTTGCCCTTACTGGCTGGAATGCCGGAACGCGGAAGAAGTTCACGCAGTGAGGGCACCAGGACCAGCGCGTAAACGAAGGAGTCCATTCCGTCAAGTGTCCATCCACCCCATGACGCCCAGAAGCCGCGAATCTGGTTTCGCGTGAGTGATGGATTTATTGCTGAGACAGCATCATTGACTTCGTTCGTCGCGGAACGATGCATAACCGTGGGCGCACTATAGCAAAGAAGTCTGCTGCAGCAGCACAAAGTTTTTCGAGTCATCGCGGGGCCCATGCAAGCATCGCTCCGTCGTCTGATGACGTTCCGCAGCATTCCTGCGGCCACGAATTGTGGTAGACTCCGCCCCCGGTCGAGGGCAACCCTACCGCATCGTGAACTGTGACTTAGCGAATCTGCTCCGGTGGCGCGAGCGAATCCGGACTGATTCGACTCCTTGTGACGGAAGCGTTTCGCTGCAGGAAGATTCTTACGCCGTCGTCGATCTGAAGGGAGAATAGAGCATGGGAACTTCCAGTCCTACACCATCTTCCTCGGCACCCTCCAAGACGATGCAGCAATCGGGCGGGAAGCCCTTCTACCGGACATTGTGGGGCCAGGTTTTGCTGGCCATAGTCATAGCCATCCTATTTGGTTACCTCAGGCCGCAGGCCGCGGTAGCCATGAAACCGCTCGGCGACGCTTTCATACGGCTGATAAGCATGGTTATCACGCTCGTGATTTTTTGCACCGTGGTTACGGGCATAGCCAACATGCAGGATATGAAGAAAATCGGGCGGGTCGGCGGCAAGGCGCTTTTGTACTTCGAGATCATATCGACGCTGGCGCTGCTGGTGGGCATGGTTGTCGGCAATGTGGTGCATACCGGCGCGGGCCTCAACGTGAATCCTGCAACGCTGGATACCAAGGCGGTGGCGAATTACGCCGGCGCGGCGAAAGCGCAAAGCGTGACGGATTTTATAATGCACATCATCCCTACCACCGTGGTGGACGCATTCGCCAAGGGAGATATTTTGCAGGTGGTGCTGGTGTCCGTTTTGTTCGGCTTTGCCCTGTCGGCGATGGGAAGCCGAAGCAAACCGCTGCTCGATTTCCTGGAATCCCTCATGCGTGGCGTTTTTGGCGTGATCAATATTGTTATGCGGTTCGCGCCGATTGGCGCGTTCGGCGCAATGGCATTCACGATAGGTGCTTACGGGATTTCCTCACTTGGTCCGCTCATCAAGTTGGTCGTTACGTTCTGGGTCACGTGCATTTTGTTCGTCCTGATCGTGATGGGGGCTGTCGCTTGGCTCGCAGGATTCAGCATTATTAAGTATTTGCTCTATATTAAGGAGGAGATCATCCTCACGCTGGCAATCAGTTCCTCGGAACCCGCGCTGCCAACACTGATGGAAAAGATGGAGCAATTGGGATGTTCCAAGGCATTGGTGGGACTGGTGGTGCCGACCGGTTACACCTTTAATACCGATGGCAGCAGTCTTTACATAACACTGGCGGCCTTATTCGTCGCTGAGGCTACTGGCACGCACTTGACGCTGGGGCAACAGCTCACGCTGTTCGCCGTGGCGGTTTTGACGTCGAAGGGCGCGTCCGGCGTGCAAGGAGCGGGATTTATCGCGCTGGTGGGCACGTTGATGGTTATCCCAACAATTCCGGTGGCAGCGATGGGCTTAATTCTGGGAATCGATCGCTTCATGAGCATGTTCCGCGCGACTGTGAACATGCTGGGCAACGGAGTAGCCACTCTCGTCGTGGCGCGGTGGGAACGCGAACTCGACCCGGTGTTGCTGCGGCGAAATTTGTCGTCGCCAGACGCGTGGCGCCAGCAGGCAGCCGTCGCCGCGGAAATTCCAGGCGCTCCCGAGTAGAACTCGACTCTGTTCACGAGCCGATCGCCGAAGACTGCATACCACGTCGCCAGAATTACTCCGTAACACGCTCGGAAACCTTTGCGCCCGGCTCGTTGTAGCCCAAAAATGGAACGGCGACGTCTTTGTCGAACTGCTCACGATTTTTCAGCTATGCCGCCGCGGAGTCCGTCGAAATCAGAGAGCGACTACCCATCAGGATTCGTAATGGTCTTCACTTTGCGTGGACTCCATTCTGAACCCAAGGAGCGAGGAGTTGCGGCAGCGTCGTCGGCTCACCATGAGATCGCGGCGAGCCGGCGGCGCCGGCCACTGATGAACTGCGTTGTCGCGACTGAAGTTAGTCTCTTACTGGCACTGCGCTACAGAATTCTCTTCCGATTCCGAAGTACAGAACGGCAAGTGGAAGGTCTCATAGTGCTTGATCACCCATAGTCCTTCAGCGTTCGTTATATAGATCAATTGCCTTCCGTTTTCGGAATACACGCTGGTGACACCTTCAAACTTCTTGGCCGTGTGCGGATTTTTCGGATCGCTCACATCCACCAAGCGAATTGTCTGCGTCGGAACGCTTGCTTGTGCTGACTGGTCGGATTGCACAGCTATAGCGATGCCCGCGCCCACGTCAGTCAATTTGCCTCCCGACGCTATGCGGTCCACGACTCGCGGATTTTTCGGGTCGGTCACATCTACCACAGTGAAATGTATATTCTGCTGCAGGTAGAGGTATTGCTTTCCGTTCTCTTGTTGCAAAAAAATCTGCCGCACGGCCGATCCCTGCAGCGGCAGGTGTGCCACTACGCTGATCTTCTCTTTTGACCCATTGTTGGAGTTGTTCTGGGTTGTTGCGTCGGTAGGATTAGAAAACAAAAAGACCGTCATCAACACCAATACGCCGCCCGTACATATTCGTGAAGTCATCTCGTGATGCATGTGGATAATTTCCTCCGTTCGAGGCTGTCTCGCTCCAACCGGATTTTCCGTTGCTGCCCTCCTGCTAATCGGAAAAATGGACCCAACTACCCATGAAGCGGAAGTCCCGATTTGGGATCGTCGCAGCCAAATCCTACCTCTGTCCCGCCCCGGACACAACGAATTTGGCGAATTTGGCAGCGAAGCAGGCCCGCGAGGGAACGACGATGTTCGCACCCACAGCATTCGCTCCGCAGGTGCTGGTCACCAAGCTTCGACAAATGATTGTGATTCACGAACCGATCGTTGGCGTCCAGTACGCCTTTCCTGGACTAGTCTAACAGCGCGCCATGAAAGCTATTCGCTCCGGAGCACGTCGCAATCGAAGCCCCTCGATGCGGGGTGCGCCCAAACTCCGGAGCAACCGAAGGCGTCTGGATAGGAAACGCCCACCGGCCAGGTCGCGTTACCGGACATTGAGGACCGGGCCGATTTTGCTTCTACGATAACGCCATTACTCAGGACTTGGCGCTGCGGCTCTGTGCGGGTGGCGCGATAACTCCCAATTGCTGGAGCATGCCCAACTCATCCGAACTTCCCCAGCGCTCTACCATCTTGCCGTCCTTGAACTTTGATATCTGCATACCGCGGATCTTTATCTTCCTACCGGTCGGGGCGATTGCCATGAGGGGACCATTCTGCGTTCCGGTTATGGTGTAGGCGAATGCTACGGATTCTTCGTCTGCAACCAGGGTTTCGAGCGCCACACTTAGATCCGGAAATGCATTCCGCAGTCCCGAAAAGAACATGCGATAGCCTTCTGGCCCTTGTGCCTGCCCGGGCGCCGGATCGTGATCGATGTTTTCGGGAGAAACTGCTTCCTTGAAGAGATCGAACTTGCCCGTATTCACCGCTTCAGCAAACTTCGTCAGGGCCGCAATATTCGCTTCTTTGCTCATACTGTCAGACTCCTTGCGGGGATTTTAAAATCGCTACATATTCGTTGCGATGACCGTCTACTTCTTGGCCGTACTCGCTGCGATTGGTATTTCATCAAGTATACCCGACGCCCACCATCGTTCCGGCTCAGCCCAATGCTACTCCGGTGTGGCCACCTGCGGTCAACTCCTTCCATGAGAAGGCCGGTCGGAGTCAAGACAGTTTTGTTTTTCCTCTCTGTGGACCCTAACCTTTTCACCGAGCCGCCTCTGTCGCCATCCTTCCATCCGCAGTCTTTTGCT
>JBEKHD010000045.1:0-22684 GCA_050012455.1 Candidatus Acidiferrales bacterium
CGCAGCGCTACTTTGTTCAAATCCGACTGGGAATAGTCGGACAGGTCGGTTTTCTTCGGGAAATATTGTCGTAAGAGCCCGTTTGTGTTTTCGTTCGAGCCGCGTTGCCAGGGACTCTGCGGATCACAGAAGTAGACTTTCACATCCGTGGCCACCGTAAAGTCCTTGTGTTTGGCCATCTCCAGTCCCCGGTCCCAGGTCAGCGAGCGTCGCAGGGTTGCGGGAAGTTTACGGACGTGTTTACTCAATGCCCCCACAACCTCCGCCGTATCTCGGCTGCGTACCTTGATCAGCATGACAAAGCGCGAATGGCATTCCACCAAGGTCGCGATGTGACTGTTCCTTGAGCCGCGCAGGAGATCGCCCTCCCAGTGACCCGGAATGGCACGGTCCCCCACTTCCGCGGGCCTTTCACGGATGGAGATGGCCTCGGGGATTTGACCGCGCGCATCTTTAAAGATGCGAGAGTGTTGCGACCGGCGTATGCGGCGCCTGGATCGCAAGTGCTCCAGCAGCTCCTTCCTCAGCGCTCCACGGGCCTGGATGAATAGGCTGCGGTAAATCGTTTCCTGAGACACGCGCATGCTCTCGTCCGCGGGATACTGGATTTTCAGCCATCCGGAAATCTGTTCCGGCGACCAGTGCAGAATCAGTTTACTCGCAACCACCTTCCGCAGTTTCACATGGATGGCTAGAAGGCAGCGCTTGGGCCGCAAGGCTGATTCCCAGGCTTGGTGACCCGCTTGCTGGGCTCGATACTCAGGGCGGCCGCCCTGGCGTGCGACTTCTCGGCTCACTGTCGAAGCAGCGCGTTCCAGAACTTTGGCTATATCGCGAATCGAGGAACCAGAATCGAGCCCGCGAGAAATGTCTTCGCGCTCAACTGCATCGAGCGCGAGCGCCGACGGACGGGCGGAACAATCCCACCGTATTGCGACAAAAAACCATGAATGGAGTTATGCGGCTTGCCGAAGGCGCGCCCAATCCTATGCAACGACTCTCCTGCCTTCCAACGGCTCCATAACTCGGTCCGTTGCGCCGCAGAAAGCGCCACCCGTTGTCCTTGAGTCATGCACACCACCTTTGAACCGAGGTTCCATATTAGATGGTGTTGCAGCGACCCATTGAGACCATCGTCAAACGTGACGAGTGGTTGTTGCATAGCCGCGGCGTTTCCGCGTGGGAGCGCGATTACTATCTCGCGACGTACTAAAGGACGGTCAAACTGGCGCCGGAGCAGTGTCCTTCCGGGCGCATCGAGGAATTTTCTGGCCAAGAATCTTGGCAGTAGCCCTTTCGCTTCCCGCTACAGGCGCGTTCACGTTTCTTCTCGATGTTAGTCGCCCCCGGCAGGCACGACGACGTGATCGTTTCCCTCGGAATCATTTCGAAACCCGGTGAACTGGTCAGTTGTGAGGAACAACGGAGCGAATGCGTTCAGGTGTCGCTGACGCGCTGGCAAGAGGCTTTCAATATGGTTGCAGGCGTTCTCGATTCAGTGCGCGTGCTTCGGAGGCACGCGCTCCAGTTTTAGGGATGCAGATCAGCCACGGAACGCCTCTCAGAGCCCCTGCTCACAAGTTGAGTGCAGACACGCTAAGTAGTTGGAGGACTTGGGAATCGGCAAGCGCTGAACCGAGGGGCAGCATCCATAAAATTTCGATGACCGGCATTGACTTGGACACGGATTGGTCTGGCTGCCTTCCGGGCGGCCGCAATTCGAAGGTTGGCCAGAAACGGGCTTCTCGACGAGCGAGCGGTGTTCATCAGAACTGCGCTTCCCCGAAGCGGAGTGGTGGTTATCACTCTGACTGCGGAACATTGAACTTTGCGCACGCCGCGTCAAGCGATGCGGTCGGCGGACTGCATCTTATGCGATGCAAGGGCTGGCGCGATGGTATTTGCAAACGTCATACGGATTCCGTGCTTCGGCCGCAGAATGACCATCGGACGAGCTTCGATTGTTTGGCCCGGAGCCAGCTGAAAATCGTATTTTCTGAGGAGATCGCTCAAAATCATGAGGATCTGCAGCATCGCGTAATTTCCACCGATACAGCCTCGTGGTCCGCCGCCGAAGGGAAGGAAGGTAAAGGGCGTGCGCAGCTTGTCGTTCGCTTTGGTGAACCGCTCCGCATCGAAATTCTCCGGATTCTGCCAGTAGCGCTGAGCATGGTGCGCACCGTACACATACACAATGACCGTTGATCCGCGGGGTATGGCGAGGTCGCCTACGCGGTCGTCCGCGACAGCCATGCGGTCGATCATCCAGAACGGCGGGTAGAGGCGGAGCCCCTCCATAATGACCTGAGTCGTAAATTCGAATTTGGGGACGTCGGCATAGCCTAGAGGCGTTTCGCCGAGCACGGAATCAAATTCCTGCCTGACCCGTTCCAGACAATCCGGACGCGAGCTCAAAAGATAAAAAAGCCATGAGAGCGCATTGGACGATGTTTCATGGCCGGCGACAAGAAGCTGCATGCTCTCGCTCAGGATGAGCTTATCGCTCATACCTTCGCCGTCGCTGTAACGCGCATCCAGCAGCGTCTGCAACAGATCGTTGCCTGGCGGTTCGTTGCGGCGCTTCTTGATGTATTCGAGCAGGATGGCGTCCGCGCGAGTGCGCATGTCTTCGTGCCTGCGCAATTCCCCCGAGACGGCGAACCAGGGATTCAGATAGGGCTGAAGAGTTTGCCGAACAATGAATTCCTGGACGGTGCAGATGGTATGGCTGACGAGGTCGATGTCTTCGTCCTTCAACCGTGCGCCAAACAGCGATCGGGCGACCATCGCGAAGGTAATCTTCATCAGCTGGGGGTAGATATCGACGGAGCCGCTACGGGTCTGTGCGTCGAAATCGCGCAGCGAGTCGGCAAGGGAGTCCTGCATGATGGAGGACAGCGCATCGAGTTGCGTGCGATCGAAGCCTTTTTGGATGAGGCGCCGCTGCGTGCGCCAGGCTTCGCCGTGGGTAGTGAGAAGGCCTTTCCCCAGGAAGTGGCCCATGCGCTTTACTTGAATGTGGGATTTTTCGTAGTTCTCTGAATTGGTCTTTAACACGTGCTGAATCACAGCTGGGTCGATCGTAACGATCGCTTCTTTGAGACCGCCCAAATAGAATCGGAATGTGTCGCCGAAGGTTTCATGGTAGCTGGACAACACCCGCACCGGATTGCGGAACATCGCGCGAGAATCCGCAAAGCAGCGAAGTCGGGAAACAACGGGGATGGAAGTGGATGAACTCATGCCCAGCCATCCTGATACGTCCCTCGAACCGCAGTCGATTTCATGTCACTCATAGGAAGTGGCAGCGGGGACAGGGGTAAAAATAAAATGCTCAGAATCAGTTTTCATTCCCCAGTTGCTTCAAGAGTATTAAATGATGCCGGATTGCCTGCGTCATGGTGGGATGCTGCCGATAAGGGACGCCAAACTCTTCGGCAGTCTCCTTTACGATCCTGGTCAGCGGAGCATAGTGGGTGTGGCACACGAAGGGGCACAGGTGGTGCACGATGTGATGGTTGAGGCCGCCCGCGAGCCAACCGACGAGCGGGTTTTCCGTCGCATAATCCGCCGTTGTCGCGAAAATGTGATACACGCCGTTGTCAAACTCACCGCGGTCCGTGGGAAAGTAGGTGGTGTCTATGGTGTGCGTCGTCTGGAATACAAGCGTTACGGCTAAACCGACGAACAAGTGGACCAGGAGGAACGCCCCGGCGACGAGCAGAGGTGATTTTCCCAGCACCATCACCGGCAAGACAAGCATGTAAGTGAGGTAGAAACCCTTGCCGGCAATGAGAATGGCATATTCGCGCAGAGGATGATTGGCGCGTTTCAGATAATCGTGGGACGGGAAGAAAAAGCTCTCGAAGTCCCTGAAGAACACATAGTCGAGAGAGAACATCGCATAAAAGAACAGAGCATAGATGTGCTGGAAACGGTGCCAGGGTGCGCGGGATTCATAGGGGGTAAAGCGAAAGATGCCGCGTCCTGAAAGCGCATCGTCTTCGCCGTGGAGATTGATGCAGGAGTGATGGCCCCGATGATGGAGGATGCGCCACATGTACGAGCTGATTCCGCACAAATCGAAGACATAGTTCAGCGTTTTGTTGACGCGCGGCCGGGACGAGATGGCGTTGTGGTTGCTGTCATGGGCAATGTTCAGCAAAAGGAATGTCTGCGCGAGGCCACCCAACAGGTACAGGGCAACAAACTTCCATGAATCGGGCCGCAGAGCATACAGCGCAATCCAGGCGCCCACGAGGACTGCCAGGCCGACAGCGATCTTGACCCACATCGTATGGTCCGCTTTATGAGTAATGTTCTGGTCGGCAAAAAACTTATCCAGGCGGCGACGTAAGACTTTTGGGAAGGAAGGGGCACCGACGGATTCGGTGACGGACGCCGCTGAGGATTCCGAAGGTACAAGATCCGGAGTCTCCGAATCTGGAGCGATCGACACTTCGGATTCGAACGTCACCGGCGCCTCCGCGGTCATGCTGATTAGGCCCGACGCGTTCCATACGCTGCATCCGGGGTGCTGACCCTCAGCGAAATTGGTGCCGTGCCGACAGCCTCGCAGCACAATTTTAATGCGGGGCCGTAAAGACAATCAAGGACATTCGGAACCGATGATGCCTGGTTGCAGCGTGTGAACAATGGGAGCGTCGACGCATGGCGTTGTCCATGACGCTTTGTTAACATATAGCCTTCGATGAAGCGCAACGAACCGGGCTTCCGGCAAGAGACCAAAGAAGGTCGGCGGAGCTCCGCAATTCCCTTGCGCGCCTTTTGGGGGCCAAAATGGAACGCATCCGTTCCCCCGAGCGTCGAGCGGAGCTCTTGCTGAGGAAAAAATACACATACATTCTCACCGTCGGCCCGCACTTCAGGTCTGCACTTTCAAACTCAATCGCCGATTACCGCTTGCTGGGGAGAGATATTTGGTTTACAGGCTTGCGTTCTACTCAACATTGGAGGATCGCTGATTGATGGCGGCGTCAATTCTAGGCCACCTGGATAGGCTGGCAGATGAGCACCCGGACAAACTTCTTTATTCGTATCTTGATGTAAACGGCGATTCGATCGAAAGCTACACCTACGCGTCGTTTCTCCGCCGAACGGAGGCGATCGCCGGATATTTGTGGAAAGAGCGTCGTTTTGCGGCGGGCGACCGGCTTCTGCTTGCCTACCCGCCGGGGCTCGAAATGATCTGCGCGTTTTTTGGCTGCGTGCGCGCCGGACTGATCCCCGTTCCGGTGTATCCACCCAGTTCGCGTGGTTTTCAGAGCGCGCTGTACAAGATGGTCCATATCGCAAAGGATTGCCAGGCGGCTGGGATCTTAACGAGCAGAGACTACCAGGCATCCCTCAAGACGAATCTCGCCAGAAGTGGAGTCTCGGCGTGCGGCATTGATGTAGATTACATTTCCGGTCGGCCCTGGATCGCCACGGAAGATTTTGTGGATCCGATTGCGAATCGGCCAGCTGCCGGTCATTCGAGGATCCTTTTTCTCCAGTACACCTCGGGTTCGACGATGGAGCCCAAGGGCGTGATTGTCACGCACGAAAACATCCTGGATACCTGTCCGCTGGTGATCGACCATTCCGCGCCGGTCGTCGTTTCCTGGCTTCCGCAGTATCACGATATGGGACTGATCGGCTGCTACCTATATCCGGCACTGAAAGGCGGCACGACGTACGGTTTCTCTCCCACGGACTTCATTCAGCGGCCGATCCTGTGGTTCGATGCAATCACGGCCTACCGCGCCACCGCGACGGCTGCGCCCAACTTCGCCTACGACTATTGCCTGCGCGCCGGGAGGCTTTCCAAGGAAAGCCTGGAGGGCTGTGATCTCAGCTCGCTTCGCGTTTTGATGTGCGCCGCAGAACCCGTAAAGCCGGATACCTACACAAGGTTTCTGGAAGCGTTTCAGTCCTATGGACTGAAGTCCGAGAGTTTCTATGTCGCCTACGGGCTGGCGGAGAATACTCTGGCGGTTTCGCTGGGCGGTCGCAACATTGTTTCCGTCAACAAACGCGCTCTCTCTCTGGGGACGGTCCGCATGATTACCGAGGTCTCTGAAATCGGCGGAGCCACGAAGATCGTCAGTTGCGGAACGCCGCTCCCGGGTCTCGACGTCAAGATCGTGGATCCGGAAGGGCACTTCCCTCTTAAGCCAGAGCGCACCGGTGAGATTTGGGTCGCGGGAAGCGGTAAGTGCCGAGGTTACTGGAACAATCCGGAATTAACTCTGAAGCAGTTTCGTGCGCGGCTTGTGGACGATACCCCCTACCACGAGGGCTACCTGCGGACCGGCGACATCGGATTCTTCCACAACGGCGAGCTCTACGTCTGCGGCCGCATCAAGGACATGATTATTCTGCGCGGGCAAAACTATTATCCGCACGACGTTGAAAACGTCGTGGAGAAATCATCCGGCCTGATCCGGCACAACTGTGTCGCCGCGTTCCAGATTCAGGAAGATAGCGAACCTGCGCTGGCAATCGTCGCCGAAGTCAAAAGTCCCAGGGCGCTTCCCGACGCGCGAAAGATTGCGGCCGCGGTCCGAAATTATCTCAACGTGGAAGTGGCGGTGATTTCCCTCATTGCGCCTCGGGCGATCCCCAGAACGAGTTCGGGGAAGATCATGCGCCACAAGGCCAAGCAGATGTGGTTGGAAGGCAAGTTTACCGTTCTTTCCGACTTTTCGCGGGAGAAGGACGCCGGGAACTCCCAGTGCGAACCAGACATGCATTCCACGTTCGCCGAATTGAAAGCCCGATACAACCTGACAGGCCAGGAATCGTACAACCTCGTCGAAGCCGGACTGGATTCCCTGGATCTTGTCGTGTTCATGCATGAGCTCAAGGAGCTTCTGAAAAATAAAGGCGCCGAGATGCTGGCAAGGCAGGTCGATGTTGGCGTGATTCAGCGCGTCGCCGTAGCCGAGCTGTTTGGACTAGCCGAAAAGTTGAAGCGCGCTCCCGAAGAGGCACTGGTTCATCTGCGACATTCCCTGGCGGCTTTCCGCGAAGAGCAGCGCGCCGCTGAGAAGCGGATGATGAGCAATGACAGGAAGCTCATCTTTGAGCCTCCGGTGCCTTTGGCTTTGCCCGAGACACCGGTGCCGAATCAGGTGCTACTCACGGGCGGGACCGGCTTCATCGGTCCATTCCTCATGAAGAGCTTACTCGAACAGACAGGGGCGAAAATCTATGTTCTCGTCAGGTCTTCCGACGAAAAGCAAGGCAAGCAGAGACTGAGGGACGCGATGGAGTCAATCGGACCCTGCGACGTGGGTCTGATCGAGATGTTCGAAGCTCGAGTGATCCCCGTCTGCGGAGATCTAGGGCAGCCGAAGCTGGGCCTGACGCAGGACGAGTGGGAATTTCTCGCAAGTGAAATCGACACGGTCTTCCACAACGGTGCCACCGTGAACTACCTGTTCAACTACGACCTGATGCGTGACGCGAACGTGCTGGGAACCAATGAGGTTGTAAGGCTGGCGTTCGAGGGAAGGCCCAAAGAATTCAATTATGTCTCGACTACCTTCGTGTTTGGCTGGGCGGTTAAATCCGTCCTGAATGAGACCGACCTGAACGAGAATATGGAGTTGCTCGATTTTGGGTACAGCCAATCGAAATGGGTGGCCGAACAGGTGGTGGTCGATGCGCGCAGCCGGGGACTTTCCGCGCGGATTTTCCGGCCTGCTCTGGTGAGTCCATCCGTCACGGGCGGAGGCAACAACTTCGATATCGCCGTTCGCTTAGTTGCCTTCATGGTGAATCACGGTATTGGCGTTGATACTCTCAACCAGGTCAGCTTTGTCCCGGCGGACATTGTGGCGAACAACATCGTAGCGATCTCTACCACTCCCGGTACCGCGAATAGAACGTACCATGTGACGCGCGATGATTATTCGAACATGATGGATATCACTAGGCTCATTACTAAAGCGACTGGCCGGCAATTCGAAACATTTAGGCTCCCTGACTTTGTTCCCGAGCTGATCCGCAGATGCCGCAAGGAAGATCTGCTGTTTCCGCTGCTGGATTTTTTGGTGGGCTCTGTCGACAACATCTCCGCGATGGAGTTCAAACGCTACGACAGCTCTTCTTATCAAAAGGCCCGCGATGCCTCCGTGTGGGGCAAAGCAGATCCGTCTCTGGAGGATACGGTTAACGGCATTTTGAAATTCATGTATCGCAAGGGGATCATTTCGGTTGCGGCTCGTGAGGTCAACGCCGTGTCACCGAGCGACGGGCTTGCGGACTGGACAGATGCAATCTCCGCTACTGCTTCTTAAACGAGAGCTTCTCCGTCAGCCGCTGGCCCGTTTCCAGCGTGCCGGTGGTGGATAGTGTCATCTGCTGCCCATCCGCGGAAACCACCCACCTATCTTTTTGCGTGACTTGAGCGTCCCGCCAGTAGCTCGCATCCACCGTATGAGGATCCACAAGTTCAAGCGTCACGGTATCGTTGCGCGAATTCTTCAGATCGTATTGCTTTCCGTCAAAACGGGCGGTATAGCTGAAGTCACCCAGAAAACGGATCCCGCCGCTTCCGTCCGGCTCGATTTTGAGCAACAAACCTTGCCGCAAACGAGTCTTGCTGAGATCTTGCGTCCATTCGCCTGCGAAGAAGTCATTCGCGACCTTCGCACCTCCGCTGCGCATCCATACGGTGACCTTATCGGCGTGGCCCGCGGTCGCAGTTGTGGTCGTTAGCTCGTTGCCGTCACTGGAAATTTTTTCGCGAATTGTCGCCACCACAGCTCCATCCTTTTTCTCCTTGACCTCCGCCTGCCGCTTATCGATCCTGCGCAACTCAATTTGGTTGAACGCGAGATTGCCTGGCGCGGACGATTGGTGCCCGTTCCAATTCGCAGTGAAATCCAGATGGGTTTCGCCTGAAACCACTACGTGCACCCCGTCATGCAGAGGTGTTATGGAGAGCCGGTTGGGAGGATCCAGGCTCGACTGCGCAGAGACGAGCGTCCAGGAGCCAAGGCGCGGGTCTGCTACTCCAGGTTGGATGGCGGCAAGCAGTCCGAGCAAAAGTAAGGTACGAATTGAACCTCCTGATTCGATGGGGCAAAGTTTAGCAGATTCAGATAGCTCGGTAAGTGAGTGTTGCGCAGATATAAACTCGCGAAACGGACCGCAAACGTAGGAACCTATTTCGTCCGTGTGGTTCTTAGGCGTCACCGTAGAGTTTTGCTGACGACGATTCTGGGAGATATGACATCATTGTGGCTATGCTTGCGCGCCGTTTTTTGGTGTCGGGGATCGTCCTCGCGGCAACCATCGCACTTCTTCCATTTTCTTTCCACGCGGAGCGCCGCCTAGAGACCGCAACCCGGGTCGAAGGGAGCCAGGCTGAAATTGTCCGGGAGGAACTGTCTACCCGTTTTCGTTCGCCGTTTGTGGACCGCGTCGTCCTGGTAATCGAGGGACTCCCGCCTGCTGATTCCGAGGAAGGCGGGCAATCGTTAGCAACCATTGTGGCAGCACTGAGAGAGCAGCCCGGCGTTTCAGGAGTGGTGTCCTATCTCGAGTTGCGCGATCCGATTTTTCTGGGCCGGGAAGGGGGAACGTTTGTTCTGGTGGGACTCACCTCGACCGGCGGTCCAGTCGAATCGCTCGTTCCCGGGCTTCATCAGCTGGCAAGCGCGCTCCAAAATCAACTACGCGGCCGTTATCCTGCGGTGAAGATCGAACTAACAGGCGAGATTCCACTGAATTTCGATATTCGGAAAGCGAGCGCCGCCGACGTGCATCGCGGCGAAAGCCTGGTCATCCCTGCGACCCTCGCTCTTTTGTTGGTGGCTTTTGGAAGCCTGATCGCCGCCCTGATTCCATTGGCGGTTGGCCAGCTTGCCATAGCAACCACCCTGGCAATTACAGGGCTCTTGGCCCAGCGCTGGCACTTGTCCATTCTGGTTCAGAATTTGGCCACCATGCTTGGCCTGGGCCTGGGAATCGACTACGCGCTGCTCATGATCAGCCGCTTCCGGGAAGCGATTGCCGCCGGGAACGACGGACCCAGGGCCGGGTTGATCGCGGCACGTCAGGCAGGACGCACACTCTTGATTTCAGCCTCAACGGTAGCCATTGGATTTCTAGCCCTGTTGACGGTTCCGATCAGCGAGATCCGTTCCATCGGTGTCGCGGGATTTCTGGTGACGGGAATGAGTGTGTTGCTTACAAATACCCTGGTCCCGGCACTGCTGGTGTTGCTCGGTCCGCGGATTGATCTTGGCCGATTACCCTTTACTCCAAAGTTGGATGCGCATCGGGCCGCGCGCACGGGAAATCGTTGGCGGCAATGGGGAAAAATGATCGTCGCGCATCCCTGGCTTGCCCTCCTTGTGGCAGGTACTCCTTTGCTTCTGCTCGCCTGGCAGGTCAGACGACTGGACACCAGCGTCCCCCGAGGGGATTGGCTTCCGCCGGCGGCGGAATCGGTCCATGCGCTGCACACCCTTGAACGGATGGATCGGGGCGGCGTTGTTGAGTCGTTGCGCGTCATTGTCGAACTTCCAACAGATTCCATCGCGCAAACCGATGCGGGGTGGAATGCGCTGGATCGTCTCACCAAGCGCCTCGCGAGCGACCCTCGCTCTGACCGGGTGATTTCTATCACTACGATTGCGGAGAGCAACCGGTCTTCCCTCCCTGACCTCTCGCGGGAGACGCGTCGAACCTTCCTGAGTAGTGACGGACGAGCGGCGCTGCTTGAGGTGTTACCCGCGAGTTCGGTCTCGTTGCGCGACCAGGTCAACTGGGTGCGGGAGCTGCGTAAGACCGGCGCGGCAGCTCTCACCGGAGTGCCTGGCGCGACCCTTCTCGTTGGAGGAATCCCGGCGCTCAACGCCGACTATGAAACGATTATCAGAGACCGCTTTCCGTCCGTAATGGCGTTAGTAGTGGGGGGAACGCTCCTTGCTCTGCTCTGCGGCTTCCGATCGATCTTCGCTGCCGTGAAGGCCATTGCACTCAACCTGTTCTCGGTCGCGGCGTCCTTCGGAGCGTTGGTTTTCGTTATCCAAGACGGACATGGAAGCAGCTTCCTGGGAGTTCATGGGGGAACCGGTAGCGTGTTTCCTCTTGTCCCGATCGTCGCTTTTGCCATCGTCTTCGGGTTAAGCATGGATTACGAGGTATTTCTGGTCGCGCGCGTTCTGGAAGCCAGACGGAGCGGACTGAGTGAAATGGATGCGATCCCGGAGGGCCTTGCTAAAACCGCGGGCCTGATTACGAGCGCCGCCGCCATCATGATCGTGGTATTTGCGGCATTCACCTTCGGAGATTTCCTGGTGGTCAAGATGATCGGATTTACGTTGGCGGTCGCGGTGTTAATTGATGCGACGCTCGTTCGTATCGTGATCGGTCCGGCTCTGCTTCGTATTGCCGGCGATTGGAACTGGTGGCCGGGCGGACTCAGCACGGCGGGCAGGGCGTCAGTTATGGCGAGTCGCGAATGACGTCTTTCTGCGTTGACACAAAACATCGACGTGCCGTTGTTTGAGCCCAGTTCTAGAGCAACGAGCTACCATTCGCAGGGCGGACTGGGGGTAGTTACGCCACCCAAAGCCTCTGCGAGTGCGTTTTGCAAGGCCCACGCATAGGATTTCGTTTCGCGACTCGACCGGCCGCTGGACCGGGCTTTCACGGGGAGAGTGCCGATCATTGCAATTCCTGAAACGATTCGATTTTACGCCGTGCTGCCGACCTCTAGCGAGGCGCCTGCAAGCGTAACCTTGATGCCTCTCCGCGACGCAAAAGTCCTGAAATCGGACTCTAGGGCGGCCGGAAATTTCTCGGTTCCCGTTCCACTCGTGGCTGTACACCACTCGAGCTTCGTCCATTTGCGTTGGTGCGGAGGCGCGCCATGCTCTCTGATTGAGCACAAGCGACAAGTGACAATATTATTTTCTGGTATAGTCCTCATCGAGTTATCCGATTTCCTATCTCCTTGAACGCTTTTGTGGAGGTGCAATGCAAATTCAGCGCAGGCTCCTTGCCCTACTGTTGTGTTGCGCCGTGGCAGCTTGGGCGCAGGGCAATTCGTTCGATAAGATTCGGTACAACGGCGGATCGGTGGACTCGAAAGTTGATCCCAAGGACTGGCATAACCAGCTCACCGTGACCTCCGACATGATTACCTTGGCCCTGAAAGACGGTAAGAAGCTCGAGATCCCGCCCAAGACTGTCACTTCGTTGAGCTACGGCCAAGAGGCGCACCGGCGCGTCGGAACAATGATAGCCCTGGCCATACTCATCTCTCCGATCGCTTTGTTCGGATTGCTTCACAAGACTCGCCTCCACTTCATCGGAATTCAGTACACGCTTCCAGGCGACAAAACCGGGGGCATTCTGTTGCAGGGTGACAAGGACAACTACCGTGCAATCCTGGTTGCGCTTCAAGGCGTTACAGGCGCGCCAGTGTCGGTCGCTGAAAAGGACCGGGAATATGTTCCGGTGAGCATTCGGACCCAAGTGGCGAAAGAGGAAGAAGAGAAGACGACCGAGCAGAGCCCGAAGGAAGGTAAGCCGGCTGAAAACGTTTCTGCAGAATCAGCAAAAGGGACCGTGAACGTTTCCTCCAACCCGACTGGAGGGGATGTATATGCGGACGATGATTTTGTCGGGAACTCTCCTGCGACGCTCAAACTTGCGCCCGGAAAGCATACCATCACCGTAAAGCTGTCTGGCTATACGGATTGGTCGAAAGAGATCACGGTGCAGACTGGGTCAGAAGTCCAGCTCAACGCGAGTTTGGAAAGGCACTCGCAGTAGGTTCTGAGAAAATGCGCAACCTTCGGATGAGTGTGGGGTGAGATGCAGTTTAGCGTCGATAGATTTTGGAGTCGGCATTTCTATTTTTGAATTTCAATCTGTCCGCGTTCCGTAGCCACAATCTCCGGCCGGCTCCGACAGCTCGCTGTCTTCGCTGTCACGCACACGCGCAAAACCTCTCGCGATCCGAGCCCCAAATTAGAATTGTGAGTATTTCCTTTGGGTAGGGCTCGTCGAGATTTAGAAATGTTGGCGCGCCTTTTGAACTCTTTGCGTGGTGCGTGCTACTAGCCAAGCAGCGGGAAGAGCGCATCAGTTTTTTTGAATATCGGTGCGGTTCCACCATCCGCCGCCGAGGGCTTGAAAGAGCGCAGCGGTGTCGGCATAGCGGTTGGCCTGTGCTTGAACGAGATTTATCACGGCTTGCTGATACGCTTGCTCGGCGCTTAAAAGCGCCAAGTAATTTGCGTAGCCGGATTGATACTGCTTCTTTGAAAGATCAAGCGTCACGGCCGCGGCATCTCTTGCCTCCGCCGCGGCCTTCAAGGCGTCGGCGTCCTGTTGCAAGGCGTTCAGCGTGTCGGCCACATTCTGAAACGCGGTCAACACCGTACTGCGATATTGTTCGGCGGCTTCAGTATAAGCAGCTTTTGCGGCACGCTCGCGGTGTAGCAGGGTGCCTCCATCAAGAATCGGCTGCGCGACACTCGCGCCTACGTCCCAGAAACCCGGGCCTGGTTCGAACAGATGCCCGAGGACGACCGCCATGCTGCCGGCGTCAGCGGTCAGCGCGAAATTCGGCAGCCGATTCGCGATCGCAATTCCAATTTGCGCGCTCGCCGAATGAAAGTTCTCCTCGGCTTGGCGCACGTCCGGCCGCTGCTCCACGAGCTGCGAAGGAAGGCTCAGCGGCAATTCCTGCGGCAATTGCAAACTGGAAAGCTCAAACTTTTCAGGCAGATCCTGGCTCGGAAAGCCTCCCGATAACGCAGCAAGCAGGTCACGCTGTTGCGCCGACTCCTTCAGCAGCGGCGGCAGTGTAGCGACGATTTGCGCGAGCTGCGATTCCTGCGCCGCGACGTCGAGCCTGCTCACATATCCGTTCGCAAACTGGTGTCGCAAAATTTCCAGCTCATTGGTATTGATGGTGATCAGCTGGTGTGTTGCATCTATCTGCGCCCTCAGCGAAGCTTCCTGAATGGCTCCGCCGGCCACGTTTGCGCTTAAAGTGATGTGCGTTGCGGCCAGTGCGAAGCGTGCTTGTTGATCCTGCGCCTGCAATGACTCCACGGTTCGCCGGTTCAGGCCGAAAACGTCGGGAACAAATGAGACGCTGACTTCCGGCGTGTAGAAGCTGTAATTGAAAGCGTTCGTGTTGGTTACTGGCGATACGTTGCTCGACGATTTCGCTCGCGTTGCCGAGAAGCCGCCCGTCACAGTGGGATAGTAAGCTCCGCGTTGCGCCAGTACGTTCTCTCTCGCGACGATCAACGCAGCTTGTGCCGCCTTGAGATTTGGATTCGCTTTGAGCGAGCGCTCAATCAAATCGTTGAGCGGCTGCGAGTGAAACAGTGTCCACCACTCTGCCGGAATGTCGCGGCCGTCAATGATTTGTTGCGCTTCTCCGCCTGTGACGTTGGCCGTGCTGCTGGTCGTCGAAATGGGAGCCGGCGTGTAGCCGGTGACATTCGGAGCGGCAGGCTTCTTGAAGTTAGGCCCGACCGCGCAACCTGCCGCGAACAACAGGAGGAAAGCCGCGATGATGGAGACGAGGCGCGATTTGTGAGTGAGCACCATGCGAATTAATTTCCTATGTGCCTGCGGCTCATATGCGTACCGTCGAGCGCCGTGGTATTTCTGGTATTTGAATTTCCTGCTCCGCCGACGATCGCCGGATTAGCTCCGCGATGCCGCATAGTGCTAAGCGCTGGCACGGCGGGCCTGACGGCACTCGGCGCGCGATGTGACGGCGCGTGGTTGACGGTTTCATTTCGGGCTAATCCGTTCTGTGCGGCGCCCGCAGGTTTGTCTGAACCAGGACCATGAGAATTTTTAGAATCTTCGGACGCGGACCGTTCGCGCTTCTTCGTAAACTCGTTGCGCCGGCTCGCTTTGCTCAGGCTCGCTTTGGCAGCCGGTGCTTTCTTGGCTGAAACTTTGGGATGGCTTTGTTGAGCATCTGGAGTTTTTCCGCTGTGCGTTGGGTCGCCAGCCGGAACAGCATGATCGGCCTCACGCGAACGATTGCCCACTGTATCCGCAGCACTCCGAGAAGGCGCTTGTTGGGATGCTGTAACGGCTCGGGCTGCTCCAGTTGCACTGACAGCCGCCGCGCATCCGAGCATCAGAAAAATAAGGCGAGCAGCCCTCATTTTGGCGCTCCTGACTGTGCGCGATGGTGCGGCTCCAGAAATATCATCCGCAGCGCGGGCACAGCCAGGAGCAGCATGATGGGACCAACCAGCATTCCGCCCACGATCACAGTGGCCAGCGGACGCTGTACCTGGCTGCCAATGCCCGTGGATATTGCCGCGGGAAGCAAGCCGATGCAGGCCGAAAGCGCCGTCATCAGCAAAGGGCGCATCCGCGTGGAAGCAGCGCGGAACATCGCCTCCTCGGGCGCAAAGCCGTGTTGCCGTTCCTGGTTGTAAAAAGTAATCATTAGGATGCCGTCCATAACCGACACCCCGAAGAGTGAGACGAAGCCGATTGCGGCCGAGATGCTGAAATTGAGTCCGGAGAGATACAGCGCGAGTATGCCGCCAACAATCTCATCTGGGATGCCTGCGAGCGCCAGAAGGCAGTCGCGCAGGTTATTGAACAAGGTGTAGAGCAGCCCGATGATCAGCACCAGGCTGATCGGCACAATAATTTCCAGGCGTTTCTTGGCCTCTTGAAGATCTCCGAACTCTCCGGCCCAAACCAGCCGGTATCCCGGCGGAAGTTTCACGTTCGTCGCGATTCGTTTCTGAGCCTCCTCAACGGTGCCGCCCAGGTCGCGGCCGCGCACGCTGAACTTCACCGGGATGAAACGCTGCACGCCTTCGTGATAAATCCACGCGGCTCCTGTATCCAAGGTGATGGTGGCCAGTTCGCTCAACGGAATATAGGCATTGGCACCGCTCGCGGTTTGATAGCCCACCTTAATATTGCGAATTGTTTGGAAGCTGTCGCGATATTCCGGCGTATAACGGACGACCAAATCGAACTGCCGGTCGCCCTCCAGAACCTCTGTCGCAACTGCTCCTCCCATCGCCGCTTGAACGATCGAGTTCACATCGCCGGAGTTCAGCCCGTAACGCGCGGCTTTCGCGCGATCCACCTTGATGTTTAGGTTCGGCTGTCCCAGGACCGGAAAGATGCCGAGGTCGGCAACTCCGCGCACCTGATTCATCTGGTCCCGCACCTGGTTGGCTAGCTGAGTTAAGACTTCCAGGTTAGGGCCGATGATCTTGACCGAATTTACGCCTTTGACGCCGGAGATCCCTTCCTCGATGTTGTCCTCAATATACTGGGAGAAATTGAAGACGACGCCCGGCAACTCGTTGTTAAACTCCGATTGAATTTGATCAGTCAGTTTGTCCTTGGTTACGCCTCTCGGCCACTGGTCAAAAGGCTTGAGCGGTGCGAACAATTCGACATTTGAGAATGGTGAAGCATCGCTGCCGTCGTCTGGACGGCCATGCTGCGAAACCACGGTGATCACTTCGGGATGCCTTAGCAGAATCTCCCGCATTTTTCGCGAGGCCGCCTCGCCGTCTTCTAGCGAAAGCGTGGTCGGCATGGAAGCGCGAATCCAAAAATTGCCTTCCTCCAGGTGCGGAAGAAACTCGCTGCCAAGCCGCGGCGCAATCAGAAAAAATGTTCCCAGAGATAATGCAAGCTCGATTCCCACCACAAGCACGCGGTGGCGCAGCGAAAAATGAAGCGTGGGCGTGTAAATCCGATGCAACAGGCGCACAACCTTCGTGTCAACTTCCTTCACACGCTCCGGCAGCAGCATGGACGCAATCACGGGCGTGACCGTGAAGGTTGCCAGCAAAGCCCCCGCCAGCGCATATCCATAGGTGCGCGCCATCGGGCCGAAAATCTGGCCCTCGACTCCCTGCATGGTGAACAGCGGCACGAAACCCGCCACGGTAATGAGCGCCGAAAATAGAACCGCCTTGTCCACCTGGATCGCGCTGATCAAAATCAGCCGCAAACGATCCGTCCATCCATGGCCTGGCGCTAGATGCTCGCCCTCTGTGTCTTGCGTCGGGTCGGGTCCCCAGTGACCTGCCGCCAGCTGTTGTAGCAAACCCTGCCTTTCCTCCGGGCTTTTCTGAAAATTGCGAAAAACATTTTCGACGAGGATCACTGCCGAGTCCACAATGATGCCGAAATCCACAGCCCCTACAGACAGCAGGTTCGCGCTTTCCCCCCTAAGCACCAGAAAAATAGTGGCGAAGAACAGCGCGAACGGTATGTTCAAACCCACGATAGTCGCGCTGCGGAGATTGCCCAAGAAAATCCACTGAATCAGGAAGACCAGCAAACATCCAAATATCAGGTTGTGCAAAACTGTGTGCGTGGTGAGGGCCACGAGTGAAGAGCGATCATAGAATGGAACAACTTGGACGCCCGGTGGCAGGCTCCCATCATGATTTAGCTTTTCGATTGCCGTTTCGACCTTGGGAATCATGTCGGCAGTCTGCTCGGTGCGCCGCATCACCACGATCGCTCCAACGACGTCATCGTGTCGGTCGCGGCCCAGAATGCCGAGTCTGGGTCGGTAGCCCACCGAAACCTTCCCGACATCCCTCACCAATACCGGGACACCGTTGACTTGATTGAGGACGACGTTCTCGATGTCGCCGACCTTATAACCCTGAGCCAAGTCATCGTTGCCACCATCATCAATCAGGCCGACACCACGAATATTGATCGACTGCTGGCCAATGCGGATTTCGCGCCCGCCCACGTTGATATTCGCGTTGCCCAGAGCGGTCAACATCTGCGGCACGGTGACGCTGTAGGCTTCCAACTTGTGCGGATCAACCTCGACTTGAAATTCCTTGGTTGGGCCGCCCCAACTGTTGACGGCTGCAATGCCGGGAATGGTCAATAACCGGCGCGCCACAATCCAATCCTGGACTGTGCGCAGATTCGTGATTCCGAAGTGTGGCGGCCCGACAACCTGATAACGATAGATTTCACCCGTCGAACTGTTCGCCTGGATGGAGGGCACCAGATTGCCGGGCAGAGTCACGTTCTGTGACATCGCGACTGATGCCTGGGCGTAGGCAAAATTATAATCCACCCCATATTTGAAGCTGACGCGAACGAAGGACAGCCCGTAGAACGACGTGGAACGGATGACGTCAATCCCGGGAGTGGTGTAAAGGCCAATCTCCATCGGAATCGTGTAGTAGCGTTCCATTTCCTCAGCCGAGAGCCCCGGCGCCTGCGCGGTGATTTCCAGGATGACCGGCGTTGGATTCGGATACGCCTCGATGTTCAGCGCTTTAAACGCAACAATCCCAGCGCCCAGAAATAAAACCACCCCTACCACAACGATCGGGCGGCGGCTGAGACAAAACGCGACTAAAGATTTGAACATGGCTCGTCGTTTTTCGTGGAATAGCGCTGGGGCATTCGATCTAGTCCGTCGGCGGCGCTTGCAGCATGTTGCTCAGGAACACGGCCCCGTCGCTCACGGCGAGCTCTCCGGGTTGTAGACCGGCGAGGATCTGAACGCGGCCATCCTTCCGCAAACCTGTCTTGACGACCTTTTGCACAAAATGGCGGCGATCGCTGGTCACCCAAGCAGTCATGGTTCCATCGGCTTCGCGCACAACGCCGTTCGCCGGTATGGCCGTGCCTTCGACGGGGTCGTGGACGCGTATAACGAAGTTTGCGAGCATTCCGGGCCGCAGCTCATCGCGGGGATCTGCGACTTCGGAGCGCGTCGTCACTCGATGTGTGTTCGGATCGACCGCCGAGTAAATCTTGGAAACTTTTCCCTTGAATACGCGGTCAGGGTACGCCATCACCTTTACTTCGACCGGCTGTCCCAAACGAAGAAGCGGAATATTGCTTTCAACCACATCCGCAAGCATCCACTTGAGCGAGATGTCAGACACCGTGTAAGGCGCGGGATCGTTTCCCGGTTGCACCAGGAATCCAGGCTGCGCATTTTTCGCCGTGACTTTGCCGGAGATCGGACTGCGCACCACCAGCGCAGGATCGATCTTGCGCGACGCGATTATTTGATCAATTTCGGCGTCCGTCTTGCCAAATACGCGCACGGCGTCCCGCGCGGCCTTCAAAGCTCCCTCCGCGGTTTGCTGATCGGAGGTGGCTTGTTCCAGCTCGCGCTGCGATACCCCGTTTGCTCCGTTAAGGCTGGTGGCGCGCTGCAGTTCTCTGTTGGTCAGTTCGAAAGTCGCAGCCGCGCCGATCAGGCTCGACTCAGCTTGAATGAGATCCGGGCTTTTGATTGTGTAGAGGGGCTGTTCTTTCCGAATCTGTGCGCCCAGCTGTACAAACATGTTAAGGATCGTTCCTTGATAAAGCGGAAACACCTGCACCGACACGTCGCCATCAAAATCAATGTTGCCGACCGTTTCCTCCTCAACTGGAAACAGGTAGGTGCCGACCGGCTCAACCTTGATTGCGCCGAGTTGGCTCGACGATAAGTCCAGTGCCGGTTCGGACGAGGACGCGTTGGAGTTTCGGGACACCCGCTGCGGCTGCGTCGCGGGCGCGGACTGACCGTGGCTGCGCGCCGAGACCAGGAGCCCCGTCGCGATCGCGATCAGGATTGCCGCAATCGTTGTGAACACCGCGGCAGTTTTCTTGCTGATATGAACTGGACGATTCATCTTAGTCGTTCGGCCATCACTCGTTCCGAGGTCCGGCTCACACGGCGAAAACACGGCGCTAAATCGCCTGCGCGCGGAGCTTCAGCAGAATGATCTCCCCAGCCATACTGCTTGCACGATACGGGCACGAGCAATCCTGTCTTTTGCGTGACGCAGGTGTCTTGCGGCGCAGGTCAGACTATCTTTTGGCCATCCTCATCACATCGGGATGGTCTGCGGGGCTGAGTTGCGGCAATATGCGAGTTGGCGGGTATGGAACTTTCGTTGATCTATCGGCGCGAGAACCGCATGCGATTTCTAGTCGCAGCGGCGGTTCTGATTGTGGCGATCGCCACGATTGACTGGCTCACCAAACCGTACATCTCCATCGGGTTTCTATACCTGTTTCCGATTATGTTGATCGCAGGTTTCCTTCCGCGGTGGCAGATTGTCGCGGTTGCGCTTGTTTGCGGAGTTCTTCAAGAGCTGTTCAGCGAACTCCCGTCAGGCGAAGCAATCACGAGATTGCTGATGGCTTCCGCCGGATTTGTCGGAACCGGCCTTTTTGTTTCTGAGATTATTCGCGGACGGCAAATGGCGATGGAACACGCCGAGGAAGTGGAAACCCACAGCAATTTGCGCCGGGAGGCGGAGGAGCAGGTTCGTATCCTGGTCGAGAGCAGCCCTGCGGCAATCGTCACCATTGACGCTTCCAGCAAAATCCTGCTTGCCAACGAGGCCGCGCAGTGTCTCTTTGCGCCGGGAGATACTTCCATCGTGGGCCAGTCGATCGCCGAATTCTTGCCGGCGCTGCAAAGCGCGGTGCAGACGCAGGGATCGCGACAGTTTCATACCGAACTTCGCTGCCGGGGCAAACGGAAAAACGGGGAAGCGTTCCTCGCGGCCGTGTGGTTTTCGAACTACCCTACCAGCCAAGGACCGAGGCTCGCGGCCATCGTCGTTGATCTTTCCGAGGACTTGCGCGACCGCGAGGATTTGAGTCTCGATTACCTGCTGAAAAACACAACAATTTTGATGGGCGCCGTGGCGCACGAAATTCGCAATATTTGCGGCGCGGTCTTGGCCGTATACAAGAATCTGTCCCGCCTTTCGTCATTGAAGGACGATCAAGATTTTCGCGCTCTAGGCACCTTGATCGAGGGCTTGGAAAAACTGTCCGAGATGGAGCTTCTGCCGTCGCGCGGTCAGAACTCGACCTCAGTTGAGTTAACCAATTTGCTCGACGAGCTGCGTGTATTGATTGAACCTTCGTATCGCGAGGCGGGCGCTGGAATCGTGTGGCGCTTACAAGACGATCTTCCGCTTGTCACGGGAGACCGCTACGGATTGCAGCAAGTGTTCCTCAATCTTGCTCGCAACAGTCAACGCGCCATGGAATCAACGGAAGAGAAACAACTCACCATCAGCAGTGCGTTGGAATCCAGCTCCGTGGTGATTCGATTCGCGGACACCGGCACCGGAGTTTCGTCACCCCACGAATTATTCAAGCCGTTCCAGCGCGGAGCCAATGCGGCCGGCTTGGGTCTATATGTCTCCCGAGCGATTCTACGCAGCTCGGGAGGGGATTTGCGATTTGAGCCACGCAACGAAGGCTGTTGTTTTGCGGTCAGCCTAACCAGAGCTCGTTACAAGGAAGATGGCGTCGATGAATAAAGCTTCGGCGAAAAATATCCGCTTGCTGCTCATTGATGACCATGCGTTGTTCCGCGAGAGCGTCTCTCGGCTGCTGCAGGCCGAACCGGGATTCGAGGTGATCGCGGACTGCAGTTCGGGCGCCGAAGCAATGCGGATCATCGAATCGCGCGAAGTTGACATCGTCCTGCTCGATGTTGACCTAGGTCAGGAACGCGGCACTGACCTTCTTGAAACTCTCCATGCGAAGCACTTTGAAGGGAAGGTGCTCCTTGTCACTGCGGGCGTAAACGAGAATGAAGTCCCCGGTCTCATCCGCAAAGGGATTTGCGGAATTTTCTTGAAGCACGGTGCCCCATCGCTATTGGTGCAGGGAATCCGCGAGGCGATGAGCGGAAAAGCACTCTTCGGGCAGAAATTGCTGCAAAGGGCATTCGAAAGCACGGAGGGGATCAGCGCACAGCCCGGCGGAGTTCGCTTCACGGAACGGGAGCGGCGAGTACTGTCCTTGATCTTTGAAGGCCTCGCCAATAAACAGATTGGCGATCGACTGCAGATTTCAGAAAGTGCAGTGAAAGCGTCCTTGCAACAACTCTTCGCCAAGACTGGAGTCAGAACGCGCAGCCAGTTAGTACGCATCGCCCTGGAGCGCTACAAAGAAGAGTTATAGCGCAAGTAGCGTCAACCGAGAAATCTGAAAAACGGGCCGCGTTCGTCCACCGGTTAAATTGCCAAGTCCTTCCATGAGAAGGCCGATCGATGTCAAGGCACACTTTGACTTTCTTCTTTCTTAGAATCAGTTCCTACTCAGCCAAGCCGCCCCTGTCGCCATCCTTCCATCCGCACTCTTTGTGAGCGATATGCGCTCGGTGCAAGGTGGGTGTTCTCGTTTCAGTAGGTGCTGCTACCTGATTAGCGTCCTCTCTTCTCACCTTTGCGGTGGGAGTTAGGCTCCAGGACTTAGTCGCAGTCACCTGGACTCGGCGGTCGAGCTCGGCTGTTCGGACCGAAACTCTAAGCCACTGCCCGCATCGCCTTCTGACTATTGCGCAATGGTTCGTACGCCTCTCCGCCCACCCACAACCGATGCAGCAACACCGCCAGCTTTCGAGCCACGGCAACTACCGCTCGTCTCTTGGCATTTTTTCCTCCTCGCTCGGCAAGCTTTAATCCCCATCTCCGCAGATCACTGTCTGCTCCAAATGGCCCCAGAATGTAGTGCGCTCCCTGCACCATCATCGTGCGCAGATACCGGTCTCCTTCTTTGCTGATGTGCTTCTGTGGTTCGCTCTGCCCAGAGTTCCTGCGTCCAGGCCGCAACCCCAGAAAACAGCCCACCTCGCGACTCTTCTGGAACCGATACGGGTCCTCGATCGTCAGGACAT
>JBEKHD010000046.1:0-41599 GCA_050012455.1 Candidatus Acidiferrales bacterium
GGAAGGAGGAGTCCATGCGAGAAAAACCAGCCTTTTCTCTACCCGGCGGCGCCATGCTGTTGTTGGTGCTGGTCGCAATTGCCGGCACCTTATTCGTACTGATGAGCTCGGCCCAGATGCAGGTCACGGCCGGCGTCGTGCTGGCGATGTTCGCGCTCGGCGTCGAAGTGATCTGCCTCAAGGGCTTGCTGATCGTGAACCCCAACGAAGGCCAGGTGTTGCAGCTCTTCGGCACCTACGTGGGCACCCTGCGCGATCAGGGATGGCGCTGGGTGAATCCGTTCACGACCAAGCGGCGAATCTCGCTGCGCGTGCGAAATTTTGAAACTTCCAAATTGAAAGTAAACGACCTCGACGGCAATCCCATCGAAATCGCCGCCGTGGTTGTTTGGCAGGTAGTTGACACAGCCGAAGCGGTCTTCCAAGTGGACAGCTACGAAAACTTCGTCCAGGTGCAAAGCGAGTCCGCGTTACGAACCATGGCCACTTCCTACGCGTATGATTCGCACGTCGCCGGACAAATGAGCCTGCGCAGCCACATTCAGGAAACCGCCGCCGAACTGCAAAAGGAAATCCAGGATCGCCTCGCGAAAGCTGGCGTGCAAGTGGTGGAAGCCCGCATCAGCCACCTCGCCTACGCGGCCGAAATTGCCGGAGCGATGCTGCAACGGCAGCAAGCTTCGGCGATCATCGCCGCGCGGCAAACGATCGTCGAAGGCGCAGTGAGCATCGTGCAAATGGCGCTCGATCAGCTTTCGGAAAGAAAAGTTGTGGAGCTTGATCCCGAACGTCGCGCCGCGATGGTCAGTAATCTGCTCGTCGTGCTTTGCGGAGAACGCAGCCCACAACCAGTGGTGAACGCAGGCTCGCTGTACAGCTAGAGGCGAAATGGCGGAGCGCAAACCATTTCTTTTGCGGCTCGATCCCGCAACGCACGTCGCTCTCGAGCGTTGGTCCGCCGATGAATTGCGCAGCCTGAACTCGCAGATAGAATACTTGCTGCGCCGCGCGTTGCAGGAGGCTGGTCGTTTACCGCGCCCAGCCTCCGACGCGCCGCCGCAATCCTCAGCCCAGCCTACCGAAGAAACCACGAAGTGAAGTCGTAGTCAAACTCAGCCGCGCAAATTTCGCAACCGACAAAGCTCAAATCCGCCGGCGCATCTGTAATGAAGTCGTGATCGTCTGCCCCTTGCGGTCAATCAGCACCTTATATTGATAGCCGATCTGGCGGAACAGATCGCGCACCGCTGAAAGCGTCAAATCCGCCGCCGCCTCATCCCCGATTCCCGCGATCACGTCTCCCGGCACAATTCCCGCCTTGGCCGCTGGCGTTCCGGGCTGTACCGCCACCACCTCAAACACTTTCAGATTCGGCCCCTTCGCAATGATCGAAAGCCCGCTCATGTCCTCGTCCGTGTCGTGATTCAACTGCACGTTGGGCTCTAGAATTACGCGCTGGTGCGGCAAATCGAAAATCACCGTGAACCGCCGCAGAAAATTGCTGCCGATCGCGCCGGCAATATCCTTGCCCGCTCCCGCCTTTGTCTTCTCCTGCGTGAAGTCCCCGACAATATCCTCCAGCTCGTACGGACCAATCTGAAAGCTCTTCAGCCGGCCCAAGAATAGCTTGGCCCCGCCATCCACCTCTGGATAAGAAGCCGGTTCGCTCTTGAAATGTGCCGCGGATATCTTCGCCGAGTCCGTGAATCCCCGGTAGAAAATCACTCCCGAATCAAGCGCCGTGTCCAACGCAAACTCCTCGGTGCGCGATCGGTGTCCGGATACTTCGAACTTCGCGCGAATCAGCGGCACCGGCCCTGCGAAAGTCAGCGGAAAGCTTTTCCCCTGACCGGAATATGTAAAAACGCTGGGGTCGTACAGCTGCACCGTCTGCCGGTGATAATCGATTTCCACCACCACGCGGTCGAAAAAATCCCGTCCCAGCGTGCCTTGATAAGGCTGCCCCACTTGTTGCGCAAAATCGTCGCGGGTAACCACCGGCAGCGTGAGGAACGGAACCTGCACTCCCGGCAGCGCCAGCACCGCATATTGCAACGCGCTACTCGCCGTGTTCCCCACTACCGTCCGATCCACCGTGGATTTCTCCGCCGCAGAAGCCAACTCAAAAAGCGCCGGCTTGCCGCCGTTCACGCGCACCGGCATGAAAATCAGGTTGCGCAGAAATACCGCCGGAATTTGCGAGGCATCGCCTTGAAACGAAAAACGTGCGGCAGTCGGATCCTGCGGCGCGGCCGGAACGGCGGGCTTGGCGCTCTGCTGTGCGGGCAGCGCAGGCCGCGCAGCCCAGCCGCACAACACCATGCAGCAAGCAACCACATATTTTGTGCGGCGCCGATTCATCACCCCTCCATGAGCACTGCAAATTTCGCGATCCGCAGCCTTCCCGAATTCGTCCGCCGATTATACGAGTTAAGGCCCTGGCGCGAGATATCCTTCGCGCGAAAAAATCCGGTGCGTGGCTTTCTTCCCCTCGGTTGCGAAAGGCTGCCCGTTGCCATCGAGCACCTGCACGCTCAGCGGGTGAAATTGCCCGTCGTGTTCCGGCGCGATTCCCAGCAGATACTGGTGGCGCAGCGCCGCGGCGATCTGCTGATACATCGGGGCGAAATCCTTCGCCGAATCCGGAAAGAATGCGCGCCCGCCTGTAATTGCCGCCAGCGACAGCAGCGCCTGATCCGCCGTGGCAAACACCTGTGAATCGTCTTTGGCAGGCCCGGTTGCTTTCCTTTTTTTGTCAGGCGGACGGCGCAACCACCCACCCAAGGCGACGGGGAAAATCACCACATCGCGTGCGCGCAGTTTTTGCACCAGCGCATCCCAACGTGCGGGCGACGACGAATCGAGGCCCGTCGTCAGCAGCACCAAAGCTTTCTTACCGCTCACCGGAGCGATCCAGTCCAGCGCCATGGATACTGAATCGTAGAAATTCAGCTCGCCCATCCCCACCGAAAATTGAATCTGTCCCAGCGCCGCCAGCAACGAATTTTTATCCGGCGTAAAAGCCAGCACCGCTCGCGGCGCTTGATCGTACGTCACCAACGCCACCTGATCGTCCGGCCCCAGGCCATCCAGCAGCGCGTAAGCCGCCGCGATGTGCTGATTCTGGATCAAGTACACTGCCGGGCTGGTCTCCACCATCACCAGAATTTGCGCCGGTGCATCGGTAGGAGCGAAAAACACCAGCGGCCGCTCGGTTCCGCCGTCGAGCACCCGAAAATTCTTGCGCTCGAGACCGCTCACGAAATCACCGCCAGCCGAAAGCACGCTCACGCCGAGCTGCACCATTTCGGTAGTCACCTGCAGCGGCTGCTGCACGCTACCCGCAGCCTGTTGCGCCGCAGCTTTATCCGCAAGCAGCAGAACGCAGAGGAAAAGAATGGAGAACGCAGTGCGCAAGAACAGCGAAGGCGGTAGACGTACTCTTCCAAAGTTGTGATTCAAATTGAACGCCGTGGGGTTTCGCTTAAGACCGGGACCTGGGCGGCCACAACATAACGCGCCCAGGTCTCGGCCGACAATCCGATTGAATAAGCGATTCAGTTGCCCGAAGGCGGTTTGGCCGCCGGCGGTGCCGCATTCGCCGATTTCGGCGTGCTCAAATATCCCTTCGCGCTGTCCTTTGTCAGATCGAATACCACGATCTCGTAAGGCGCCCGCGCTCCGCGCACGTAGAACTGAATCGGTTCGCCGACGGTCTTGTCCTTCTTCTCGATGCTCTTGTCGTCGGCCACCACGTTCAAGGTGTACTTATAATGTTTGGTGTCCACTTTGCGCAGCGCCACCTGAATGGGGCCCACGTGCTCAGGCGCCTTGGCGGACTTGCTCAGGTTGAACTCGAAAATGTCGCGCTCGCCCAGCCGTTTCAATTCTTCCACCTCGTCGTGATTGCGCGCGATCAATCCGCTCTGCACGCCCAGGTCGCCAATCGTGCTCTGCAGTTTTCCCTTGGTGGCGTCCAGATCAGCCTTGGTCGCATCCGCTTCGCTCTTCGTTCCGGAAAGGTCCGTCGTCACCTGTCCAAATTTTGTGGCTGTGTCCGCCTGCACCGCGCCAATCTGCTCGCGTAGTTGCTGGTCGCTCTTCTGCTGATCCTTCTTGATGGATTGCGCCAGTCCGCGGGCGCGCGCCAGTTCGTCCTGCGTCAGCCCCAGCTTCTGCGACGTCACATCCAGCTGCCCCTTCAGGTCCGCGATGCGCGAATTCGTTTTGTCCAGCGCGGCGGCCAGCGCCTGCGTCTTCTTGTCGGCGTCTTCCAGCCCTTTGCGAGCTGCCTCACGTTGCGTATAACCGGCGTACAACAGGTACGCCACCAGCGCGAAGGCAATTGCAAACAGCAGCGTAACCCAGCGCGGCAAAGCAGACGATTCGACGATCGTAGTGCCTTCACCGGGCGTATTCGGGGTCGAACTCATTGAGCCTCCTTGGGCGCGGCACCTGCCGCATATTATGGGCGAAATTATCTCCGAGGAGCACCGGGATGTCCATCCCCGATGGTTGCGCCCCCGCTCCCAACCACGATCCGGGAGGTTAATCCCGTCGCCCTCCATCAGCACTGGAACTCAGTGCGTTCTAAGTGTTTTCCCCGTCTTGCCCGCAAACAGGCTTTTCGGTATTCTGCGCTACGGCTCCGGAGCAACCATGATTTGTCCGCAGTGCCGCAGTGACAATTGTTTTCGCTCGCACCGCGACGGAATCCTCGACTTTGTACTAAGCGGCGCCGGCCTGCGCCCGTGGCGCTGCCACAGTTGCGATCGGCGCTTTCATGCCTGGCGCGTGGCCGCGATCCTGGAACGCTTCGCGCATTGTCCCCGTTGCGGCAATTTTGATATCGAGCACATCTCCCGCGACCGAGTCGAAGACGGCACCCTGATTTTTCTGAAGCGCTGGCTCAGATTCCCCGCCTACCGCTGCGATCCTTGCCGCCACCGCTTCTTCAGCGTCCGCGAATTCCGCCGCATTCTGCCGGCTATGGTCGAGGGCCACACCCACCGGGCGGCTAACTGAGAGAACCTAAACCGGTTACCGTCGTCCGTCCCCTGCACACCCAGCCTCGACAGCCCCTTTTGGCAGTAACGCACAATTAACATTCCCGTCACAGTAGGTTCAAGACACCCGCTTAACGTGCCAGCGTCGCTCTGCGTGTAGCGATTCTTAGCGCATCCTTATTTCTCGGGTGCGGGTGTGAAGATGTGTCGCCGAACAGCCGATAACTCTTCGTTGCCCATATCTGGCGTCGTAGCACGCATCAGCGGTTTCCTCGGCTGGCGACAGTGGGGGTAGTGACCGAGTTTTGCAAACCGCGGTTTCAGGTCTCGATTTCCATCGTTCGGAAAATGTGGCAGTCAAATTTCAAGGAGGAAGGAATGCGAGCATTAGTTGCATATCTGTTAGCCCTCGGCCTCGTCGTCATGCCGGCGACGGCGGCGGCGGGTGATAAGGACAACACTGCTGCGAAGTCCAGCAGCACAGCCGCTTCGGACAATTCTACGGCGACAGACAAGGACAAAGACGCTTCCGCAAAGGCGCCCAAATCCGAGTCGAAGTCCGATCCGGCAACACCCGGAAAGACGGCTGCCTCATCCAGTCTGGAAAGCGAGCTGCAACAGCTCCGCGACCTTCTGGAAACTCAATCCAAGCAAATCCAGATTCAAAACGAACAGATGCGCGAACAGCAGGAGCGCATGGAAGCCATGGAAGCCGAGCTGAAAGTAGCCACCACTCCTCGCGATACTTCCTATGCTCCCGCTCCCGATAGCCGCGTTCCGAAAGCCGCCGACGGTTCCGCGCCGGCTCCCAATCCCAGGTTTGCCGACTTCTCCATCGGTACCGCCGATGGGCAAGCAGCGGACGTCGACAACAACCCCATCGCCCTTCGCTACAAGGGCATTACCCTTACCCCGGGTGGCTTCCTCGCGGCTGAAACGGTATTCCGCAATAAGGCGGATGACGCCGATGTCAATACGGGTCTCAACCAAATCCCGCTTCCCGGAAATTCGGGAAGCCAAACCACCGAATTTAACGCTAGCGCACGGCAGTCGCGCATAAGCCTGCTCGCGGAAGGAAAACTGAGCGCCGTCAAGTTGACCGGTTACGTCGAGACGGACTTCTTGGGCACCGGCATCAGCTCCAACAATAACGAGAGCAACAGCTACGTGCTGCGTATGCGCCAGGGTTGGGGCCAGGCCAAGTTCGATAGCGGCTTAACCATTACGGGTGGCCAGCAGTGGAGCTTGGCTACGGAAACGAAAAAGGGAGTGGAGAACCGCACCGAAGCCACGCCGCTCACCATCGACCCACAGTACACCGCGGGCTTCAGCTGGGCGCGGCAATACGGCCTTCGCGTTTCCCAGAGCATCGGCATTTTGACGCTGGCCGCCTCAGTGGAAAACGCGGCGACCACGCTCACAGTTCACGGCAATCCCACCTCGGTGATCCCTGCGTCCTCCACCGTGACCGTAAATGGCGTCGAGGTACCGACCCTGTCCACCACCACTTTCAACAACTTCCTCGTGGGTGCGCCCGGCCTCACCCAGGGTCTTTACAACCAGACCGGAACCTACGCCTACAACAAGACACCAGACTTCTTGTTCAAGGCGACTCTGGATCCGAAGTTTGGTCACTTCGAAGTCTTCGGTATCGTCAGCGAATTCCGTGATCGTGTCTTCCCGTGCTTCCAGGCAAACGGGGCCATTACGATCACTCTCGCGGGCGAGGGCACCACTCCATTTCCAACCATCGCTATACCCGCCAATCCTTGCGCGCTTACCGGTTCCACCAACGCTGCCTCGGGTGCGTTTAATAGTTCCAGCACCGGTGGCGGCATCGGCGCCAATGGTCGCGTATCGGTCGGAAAGCACTTCGATGTTGGCATCCACGTCCTCGGTGGCGATGGCATCGGCCGTTATGGCACCGTCGGCTTGCCCGACTCCACAGCCCGCCCGAACGGCACCATGGCATTGCTCCGCAACTATCAGGCGCTCGGTACCTTGGAGTTCCACGCCACGTCGCAGCTGGACATTTACGCGTACGTTGGCGGCGAATACGCCAGTCGCTGGATGGACGGCAAGGAAGGTTACGGGAGCAATCTTCGCCGGGATGATGGTTGCGCGGTTGAAACCTTGCCGCTCGCCGCTCCTTCCGGCACTACCATCAACACCACTGCTGTGCTGGGATCCAATGGCTTCATTCCTGGCGCGCTGTCGAATTGCGATGGCGACACCCGGAACCTCCTTGAAGGCACCATTGGGTTCTGGTATCGCTTCTACAACGGGCCCAAGGGCCGCATGCAGTTTGGCAGTCAATACTCCTACGTCCAGCGCAACACTTGGTCCGGCGTAAACTCGTCCGGTGTGGGTGTTGGTCCGCACGGGTTGGACAACATGGTATACACTTCGCTCCGTTACTACCTGCCGTAAAACACGCATGCAGACGAGAGAGGCGGCCAACCGCCTCTCTCGCTCCGCATCCCCCGAGCGCGTCGCTTCCCCGCCTCTGCCAAACAATTGACATCCCGCCCCCTCCGCGCTTAGCATCCCCACTCGCCAGCTTCGTTTCGGCGAATCCACATGCCCACAGCGAAACTCTTCACGCCACGCGACGCCGCACAGGTCCTCGGAATCAGCTATCCCACGCTGAAACAATGGATCTACAAAAAGCAAATTCGCACCGTAAAAACCGCCGGCGGCCACCACCGCATCCCCGAAAAAGAAATCGACCGTTACCTCTATCGCGCCAGCGAACAGGGCGACGTCTCGGAACGCCGCAGCAACTTTCGCCGCATCAGCGGACGCAACCAACTGGTCGGGCGTGTCACTGACATAAAAATTGACGGCCTCATCGCGCAAGTGGCGCTATCCATCGGCGGCCAGCGCATTACCTCCATCATCACAGCGGATGCGGTCCGTGAGCTGCGCCTGAAAAAAGGCCAGACCGTCGCCGCCCTCGTGAAGTCCACCGAAGTTATGATCGTCCGCTTGTAAATTCCCGGTATTTACGCGTGATCCCTGCTCCTGCCGGCGCCGCTTTGTGCGCTACGGCACACAACGCCACGCTCTAGTCGCGCTAAATCGTTTTGACATCTCTATTTGATTCGTATAGATTCGTACGCCGTCGCCATTATTCGTACTGGCACTGAATCTGCGCAACTGAAAACGCAAGGAGAACCTGTGCGACCCCTCTCAATCGCTCTTGTAGCTCTGTCTCTGTTGCTCGCCGTGCCGCCGGCAGCGCGCGCCCAAACGAGTGCGAACCTTTCTGTTCTCGCAACGAACCCAGGCGGCGCGAGCCTTTCCGGCGTGGTGACAAACCAAACCGGCGCAGCCCTTCGCGATGTCACGGTGACCATCAAGAACCTAGACACGCGCGAAACGCGCACAATCCCAACCGACGCCGGGGGGCGCTATCAGACGTCCGGCCTGCCCGCGGGGCGCTTCGAGATTCGCGCGGCGAAATCAGGGTTCGCCGAGGAAACGCGCAGCGGGATCAGCTTGACCGGTGACCAAGGCGCCACAGTTGACATTCAAATGCAGCGCAAGGGCCCCGACCCTTGCACGAACGGCCACGAATTCGCCACCACCGATTGCGCGCTCACCTGGCACGGCGTCACGCTCTACGGTGCGTATGACGTCGGCGTCGGCTGGGTGAGCCACGGCCTGCCGGTAAACGGCTATAACTATGAAGGTGAATCGCTGGTGAATCGCAACGGCTATCAATCGCGATTCCTGGTTGCGCCGAACAACCTGCAGCAGACGGGTTTCGGCGTCCGGGGCAAGGAAGAGTTTGCGCCCGGCTGGTCCATCGTGTTCAACGCTTCCACGGGCATCAATCCGCAGTCCGGCCTGCTGGCCAATGCGCCGGCCACCGACACCGCCAACAACGGCCTTCCCCGAGCCAGCTATTCGATGGCCATCGACGGCGCGCGCGCGGGCCAACCTTTCAACGACGAATATTACGGCGGTATAGCGTCCGAGAAATTCGGCACGCTGACTTTTGGCCGGCAGCGTTCGCTGGGCACCGATGCGATGCTGCGTTTCGATCCCGCCGGCGGAGCTTATGCGTTTTCCTACATCGGCTATAACGGCACGATGGCCGGCGGCGGCGACACGGACGACAGCCGTTGGGACGACGCCATGAAGTATCGCATCACTTTCGGCCCGGTCCATTTCGGCGCGATGTATAAATTCGCGAATGGCTCTGGCGGCTGCTACTCGGCCCTACCAGGCTGGACTGCCGCCGACTGCACGCCTGTAAGGCCGCACAACAACGCCTGGGGATTCGACATCGGCGGAGAGCACGGCAAGTTCTCGGCCGACGCCGTCTTCCAGCATTACAACGAGGCGATCAGCGTCTTGAACCCCTTGCTGGGCGCTCAGAGTCCGGCGACGCCGCATCTGGGGTATACGCAGTCGCTCACTAACAGTATCAATACCAACCCTATCAACGGCGGCGACGGCGACGGCCCCAATCTGATCTCGACCGACGACACCGTATATGGCATCGTGACCGACAACAACGCCATCATGGTGGCTGCCAAGTATGTGTGGAACCCGTTCAAGTTTTTTGCCGGCTACGAATACATCTGGCAGAACAACCCGGCGCAACCGCTGGGCGTTGGCGCCACCGACCAGGGCGGCTACATCATGAGCGGGGTCGAAGACAACAATCTTGATTCCGAGAAGTTGCTGAATATCTGGTGGACGGGCGTGAAATATACTTACCGCGAAAAAACCGACGTCACTTTCGCCTGGTATCAGCAGCGGCAGAACGACTTCCGTGTTCCGCAGACCTGCAACGCCACAGCCGGTTTCCGCAGTTCCTGCGCGGGCACGCTCAACGAGGGGTCAATTTACCTGGATCATCATTTCACCAAGCGTCTCGACGGGTACGTGGGAGTTGCCTATTCCTTCGTCACCGGCGGTTTGGCCATCGCCATTCCTCATGGCCCCGGCGTCCCCTATCTCTATCCGACGAACGTTGCTCCGACAATCGGTGTTCGTTTCGCCTTCTGATCGTTTCTGCGGAGGACTCAGTCCAGAGCCCCCATGGGTATCTGCAGCGTGCGATCGGCGCCGTGCTGCTCTTCGCGGCAGTGCGATCCTTGAGAACACCACGCCGCACCGGCCTATTGCAGCAAGCCGACCTGAAAATTCAGCGCCGATAGTTGCGCCGCATAGTCGTACTTCGCGCTCGCTTGCGATATCTGCGCCTGGGTCGCGTTCAATTGCGCTTGACTCAGCTCGATGATCGAGCTCAGTCCCAATTTGTAGCGCTCTTGCGCGAGATCCAACGCCTGATTCGCTTCGTCCAGCAATTGCTGCGTCAGCGCCAGACGTTGGTAACCCGAATTCGCGTTCAGCCACGCCTTGCGCACCTCGCGTACGACGGCGTTCTGCAGATCGCGGAGATATTGTTGGCGCGCGCCGGCTTCGGCTTGCGCTTCGGCATGCAGTGCATTGAACTGGCGGCCATTGAAAATTGGGATGTTCACGTTGAATCCAGCGGCGGCGTAACGCGAGCCGAGCTCATCCACGCGGTAGGGCGTGAGGCCAGCAGTGCCCACCGCGCTGATGGTCGGAAGCCACAAATCGCGTTCGGCGGTGGCATAACTTTGCGCGGAACCTAGATCCAGCTGCTGGCTGATGATTTCGGGACGATTGCGCATGGCTTCGGCGATCAAGACGGACAGATCGCTTGGCGGCGTCGGTGGCACGGGCTGCTCGGCGAGCTGAAATGTTTTCTGGTCCGCGAACCCCAGCGCGGCGGAAAGCTCCGCGTACGAAGCCTGTAAATCATTTTGTGTCTGCACCAGCAGCAGCTGCGCTTGCGCCAAGTCCACGTTTGCAAAGCTGACGTCGAGGCCGGACTTGAGTTTATTTTTCTGCAGCTCCGTGACTTGATCGGAAACCAGCCGCCGGTCTTTGACTGTTTCCTCGGCCACTTGCAGCACGGCTTGTGCCTTTAGGCAGTTGTAGTACGCGGCGTCGACTTGCAGTAACACATCCGCGCGCGAGGTGGTGACGTTCTCTTCCTGTGCCTTGGCGTGCAGATTCGAGCTTTTCACCAGTTCGTGGGTGCGGCCAAAGTCGGTGACCAGCTGCTGCACGGTGACGCCATCCGCGAAACGGCTGTAGATGATCGAATTATTCAGCGCGCCGGCGGTGACACGGCTGTTGGTTTCGGCTTCCACCCCGGTGGCACTGCCGTAAGCGTGGGGATAGTAGGCCGAGCGAGCCTCAGTGACTTCGGCCTTCGCAGCTGCCGCGAGATACGTGGCGGCTTGCACCTGCGGATGGTTTTGGATCGCAATTTTTTCTGCCTCTTGCAAAGTGAGGCTCTGCGAGGCGACGGCGTCGGAAGTTGCTTGCGCCGCAGCCTGCGCCCCGGCAGCGGCGTGCCATTGCCCTGAAGTAGGCGTGGCAGCCAGAGCCACGGTGGCGAACAACATCAAAGATAGCGAAAGATTTCGGCAACGCATTAGTGAGCCTCCTCGGCGACAAGCGAAGCGGAAGCTTCGGCGCGGCGGCGGTACATCAGCAGATAAGCTGCGGGGACGACGAAAATCGTAAGCACGATAGAAGTGAGCAGACCGCCAATGATCACGCGCGCGAGTGGCGCGTAGGCTTCGCTGCCGGTTTCCAGCTTGAAAGCCATGGGCAGCAGCCCGACGACGGTCGCAAGCGAAGTCATCAAAATCGGCCGCAGCCGGATGCGGCAAGCGTGCACCACCGCTTCGCGCAGGCCGTGCCCTTGTCCGCGCAGCACGTTCGCAAAATCCACGATCAAAATGCTGTTGGATACCACCATTCCTTGCAGCATCACTACGCCCATCAGCGACTGGATGTTGAGCGTCGTGCCCGTGAGCGCCAGGGTGAGCACAACGCCGATCAGTCCAGTGGGCACGGCAAGAACAATCAGAAACGGATCCACGAAGGAAGAGAATTGCGCGACCAGAATGAGATAAACGAGCAGAACGGCGAGAAACAAGCCGAGGCCAAAACTCTTGAACGAGGACTGCATGGTCAACACCAGGCCGCGGACGTCAATGCGCGTGCTGGGAGGGAGTTGCGTCTGCTTAATGATGCGCGAGATCTCGCGCTGCGGACCGCCGATGTCTTCGCCGGTGGGCGCCACATAAACGTCAATGGTGCGCTGCAGTTGATAGTGGTCCACTTCCGTGGGAGTTTGAATTGGGACCACGTCCGCCACCTGATTGAGGTACGTGGGCATTTTCAGATTGGGTGAATGCAGCGGCATCGCTTTCAGGTCTTCGATGGATTTCACCTGATTTTCGGGGTACTGCACGGTGACGAAATAATTGTTGCCATTTTTGGGATCAACCCAGTAACTGGGCGCAATCATTACGTCCGAAGTCAGCGCGGTGATGAGGTTATCAATCACTTCTTTGGGGCTGAGGCCCAGCTCGGCGGCGCGATCGCGGTTCACGTTTACTTCGAGCGCTGGATAATCCATATCCTGCGGGATGTACACATCGGAAACGCCTCTGGCGGCCCTGATCTGGCGCGCCAAATCCTGCGCGATGCGGTCGTCGGCTTTCAGGTCCATGCCGCTAACTTGTACGTCAATCGGCGCGGGCATGCCTTGGTTCAACACCGCGTCCACCAGGCCGCCGGATTGGAAATAGGTGCGCAACTGCGGCAGTTGCGTGGCGATGCGACGGCGAACTTCATTCATGTAAACGAAGCTGCTGACATGATGGTCTTCCTTCAAGCCTACTTGCACGAACGCGGTGTGCATTCCGGAGTTGGAAGTGAACAGGGCGGACAAATCGGCCATCACGCCGATGTTCGATACCACCGTGTTCAAATCTTCCGGCTTCACCACCTGGTGCACAATTTCTTCCACTTGCTTTACGTAATCGTTGGTCACTTCGATGCGCGTGCCGGTGGGGGCTTTTACATTGATCACAAACTGGCCGGCGTCGGAGCGCGGAAAGAACGAAACGCCGATGAACGGAACCAGAACGAAGCTCAGCAGGAAGATCCCCACGAAAAGAATCAGTGCCTCGCGAGGGCGGTCCAAAGTTTTCTGCACGTATTTTTCATATATGTTCAGCATCTTTTCGAATTTGGCGTTAAAGCCCGCATGGAACCTGGCGCCCCAGGACTTTTTCGTTTCCCCGCCTTCCGCGCCGTCTGCGTGGGCCGGTTTCAAGAAATACGCGCAGAAAAGCGGAACCACGGTGACGGCATCGAAGTAGGAGGCGAATAACGCCAGGACCACTGCAAGCGCCAGCGCCGAGAACAGGTATTTGCTCACACCGAAAAGCAGCGTCACCGGAAAGAACACCACCACCGCGACGAGCATGATGGCCAGCACCGCCAACGCCACTTCGTTCGTGCCGTTCATGGCGGCCACTTTTGGATCTTCGCCTAACTCAATGTGTCGGTAAATATTTTCGATCACCACCACCGAGTCATCAATCAAGCGCGAAAACGCGAGCGCCAGGCCGCTGAGCACCATACTGTTGATGGTCTTATCGGCGGCATGCAGAATGAAAAACGTAATCATCACCGAGAGCGGAATCGATAGGAAGACTGCGGCGGTGGCCCGCGTGCTCCCCAGAAACAGCAGAATCATCACGGCGGTGAGAAATAATCCGATGCCGCCTTCGCGCAGCACCGTGGAGATGGCCTGCTTCACGAAAAGCGATTGGTCGAAAACCACGTGCGCGTGCAACTGGGCCGGAATATCGCGCAAGGTGGTGATCGCTTTCTTGATGCCGTTGACGACCGCGATGGTATTGGTGTCGCCGCCCTGCTTGAGGATTGGCGCGTAAACGGATTTTTGGCCGTTCACTCGGACGATGTTGTATTGCTGGTAGGAGCCGTCGACCGCCCTTCCCACATCGGAAATGAAAACCGATTTCTGCCCTTCGGTTTTCAGCGGCACCTGATTCAGCGCTTCGGCGTTGGGCACCTGCGCGTTGGTGTAGATGTTGTAATCGAGCGGGCCCAGGCGCACGTCGCCGGCGGGAAGAATCAAGTTCGATTCGTTCATCGCGCGCACCACGTCCATGGGACTGAGTTCGTGCGCCTGCAATTTCACCGGGTCCACGTACACCATGATCTGCCGGTATTTTCCGCCGTAAGGCGGCGGCACGGTGGCGCCGGGAACTCCGGCAATCTGGTTGCGGATCTGGTACTGCAGATAATCGTGCAGCTGTGTTTCGTTGAGTCCCTGGCCTTCGACGGTGAGCAAACAAACGGGAAGGCTGGAGGCGTCCACTTTCAAGACCACCGGCGGCAGAGTTCCTTCCGGCAAGCGCCGCAGATCGGCCATGGCGAGATTGGAAATGTTGGTCACGTCGGCGTTGGCATCGCTACCCGGCTGAAAATAAATCTTGATCAGGCTCACACCGGCCATGGAGCGTGATTCCATGTGATCAATGCCGCTGCCGAGGGTGAAAAATCTCTCGAACGTGTCGGTGATATCGGCCTCGATCTGCTCGGGCGGCATGCCGTTGTAGAAAGTGGCGACAAGAACGACGGGAATATTGATCGGCGGAAACATATCTACGGGCATTTGCGCCAGGCTAGTGATACCCAAGACGCAAATGAAAAGGCAAACCACGATAATGAAGTAAGGATGGCGTATCGCAAAGGTTGGCATCTTGGGTTTACTCCATTCCTGGGGCGGTTACCAGTTGCGGCGAGACCTGTTGGCCTTCTTTGAACTGATTCTGTTCGCCGAAAATAACGGTGTCGTTTTCGTTGAGGCCGGAGAGCACTTCGGTATCCGAGGTGGACTGCAGTCCCAGCTTCACATCGCGCCTTTCGAGATGGTTCGAGGAGTTCACCACCAGCACGATGCCCTGTCCGGTTCCGGTGGATTCCACAGCCTGCATCGGAATGGTGAGAACGTTGGTGACCGTATGCAGCGGAATTTTGACCGACGCGTACATTCCCGGGACCAGTTCGTAGTTCACGTTGGGCACGGTGACTTCGGTGTGCATGGTGCGCGTGGCGGGGTCGATCTGATCGGAAAAGCGCACGATTTTTCCGGCGAAAGTTTTGTGCAATGCCGAGACGTTGATTTCCAGCGTCTGGCCATCGCTGATATCCGGTACCGCCCGTTCCGGCACAGGGATGACCAGCCGCAGCATATTGTTCTGCGAGAGATGGCATAGAGCGGAATCGCCCTTGGTCGCGGAAGTTCCCGCTGGAAGCAGCGCGCCGGTGTAGGCGTAAATTTGCGTCACGACCCCGTCGAACGGCGCCGTCATGCGCGCGTACGCGAACATGGCTTTGTCTTTGTCGAGCGCGGCTTTGGCGGCTAACAGAGCCTGTTCTGCTGCGGCCAGCGCGTCCTTCGACGACGAGACGCCGGCGCTGGCTTCAAGGTCTTTGCCCTGGGCCACGTCTATTTCCTGCTGAGCAACTAACTCCGGCCGCGATTTCTGCACGTCAGCCAGCCGCGTATAGGTGACGTGCGCGACCGAGTAGGCCGATTCCGCCCGGCTTTGCTCTTCCCGCGCACGCGAAACTTCTTGATCGGCGCGGCGGACGGAGGCTTCATCCTGCAGCAGTTGCTGTTGCAGCTCGGGAATTTCCAGCACTGCCAGGATTTGGCCCTCTTTCACATGCGTGCCCCAATCCACGTACAGCTTCTGGATGTAACCGGAAACTTTCGCGTACACATCAATTTCCTGGTAGGGCAGAAATTCCGATGCGATCTCCAGGGTGCTGGAAATATTCTTGCGCTGCACTTTCACCACGGCGGCGCGCGGCACGTCGGACGCATCAGCCTTGCGCGCGTCGCCGCAGCCGCCGGCGAACGCCGAAAAAATGATTAGGACGAATATCGAGCAAGGTATTGCAGGTTTATGCCTCACGATTCCAACTCCTTGGCCTTCTGTATGAACTCTGCGATCGAAAAATTCTTGGAATAACACAAGCCAATCAATTCTTTTCTGGACTGCATGATCTCGCGGGCCTTCTCCGGAACCCGCGCGGCGATCTCCGGCGGAATTGTTTGCACTCCGTGCAAATCACCCTGGATCAATTCGCCGGGACGAACGGTAAGGCCAGCAATCTCGACGGTGCCGCCGAAATCGAACACGTGCGCGTACGCGTGGGACAGCGAAACATTTCCAGCAAACAGTTGCAGGCCGCTTCGGCGCACTTCAGGGAGATCGCGGACGGCGCCGTTGGTCACCACCGCGACGCAACCGAGAGCTAGCAGGATATTGGCGTGCACTTCTCCGATGAAGCCGCCGAGACCCGGGATGGAATCAGCGTCTTCGATCACCACAATTCGCGGTGGGGGAATTTTGAGCAGCGAATTCCACCAGGCACCACGATCGTAGTAACTGTGCCCTTCCATGGGCGGATCGGTGCCGCGTATGCGCGCCGTCGCGGCGTAACCCACCGCGGCCGGCTGCTCTGGAAACATGCAATGCAAGCGTGCATCGGAAAAACCTCTGTTGCGCAGGCGGACGCCGAATGTCTCGATGGCGCTGGCGACCACGCAAGTGCTTAGCGCGCGCAATTCCTCCAAATACGGAGGCATGAGTGGCTCTGCGTTCATAAGTACTCCTCTTCTGGATCGTGCCCGAGGACCGATTGAAAAAGGGCCGGAGCGAGAGAAATAATTGCAAGGTTTAATTTTTTAGGTGCGAGCGATCGAACTAGGAAAGGGGGACCGGTGGAGAGCGATGCTGCAGAGAAACCGTGACGCCCATGGACGGCAGCGCCGGAATCTCATCCTCCACCATCCTGGCGATCCGCATTTCAGGTTGTGGTGGTATGAATCGGGCGACGGGGCGCAGAGGAGTTCGGTCGATTACCACCGGCAAATGGCTGACCTTCATTTTGCTGGAAATATTGATGTAGTGGGCCGGATTAGACCTGGAAAAATACTGGCTATTCTTCGCGAGAGTGGAAAAGCCGGCGATGGCCAGCAGCAACATCACGACGCCGACCTTCACATAGAGGTGTCGTGCCTGCGCCACTCGGCCAATCTGGTTCGCGGATTGTCGCGCCGTTATCACCATGACTCGCCTACGTCTGCGTTTCTATTGTCGGCAACTGGGACCCAGAAAGCAAGAACGCACGCTTTGGGATAGGGTAACGATACTAAGCGCATCTTTGCAAGACGCCTGCTTGCGGCATTCGTGAGCGTAGGGTTTTCTGGATGCGATAATGCCAACGATTAATTGCTTTTGCAGAACGCGGCCTATCGACGCGAAACGTCAACGGGAGACCAGAATCCCAATCCATTGGGAAAATACAGTCTCGGCAGCATACTTGCCGGTCGATCCGTCCGGGCCCGCAAACCGTCAGAAGCGATAGTTCACTTCGGTGAATCCGAGCGCGCCGTTGCTATTGACGGTATAGATCTTCTTGATCACATCGCCGCCCACCGCGTATCCAAAGTACAGGCCCAATGAAAGCCCGTGTTTCCACTGGTAGTCCCCGCTCATGTCATACAGCGTCGCAAGGGAACGGGCCCCGTTGGAGGGCCTCCCATTGAAGCCAAATGTCGTTGGCTGGAACGCGCCGCCGCCCGTGTACCACAAATCATTCTTATTGCTCAGCCAGAGCCCGTGTATGTCACTTCGCAGCGTGAACGATTTGGTCGGCCTCAGCATTATTTCTTCAAAAAGGTCCGTGTTGTTCATCGAGTTGAAGAACGGAAAACGAGCATAGACGCGAGGTGTGGGAAGTATCGCGAAGAACGTGCCATGCGTGTTGTCCCCGGGATTCCCATCGCCGCTCGAGTAGTCAAACCCGCCACGAATCCAAGGACGTACGCGACTGGCAAACGCTGGCTGCCAGCCTCCTTCGATCGCAGCCGCACCAGCCCGCTGCTTCAGCTCTCCCCAACTCCCGTTCTGCAGCGCGCCCCAGGCCAGCAGGTCAAACGTCCCAGAAGATGATGTAGGCGCAGACAGAATGAAATGTCCGCCATATGTCCCGATATTGATGCCGCCCAGATCGGTGGCGCGCACCGCAGCGGGACGGTTATCCGTCTTTACAACGCTCCGGTCATCGTTGTAATAAATTCCAAAAGCTCGCCACTCCGCGCGGCTCTTTCCCAATTCCACCTCGCGCGTCAGCGCCACATACGTCACCGGAGTCTTCACCCAACCCCAGCCGTCCACCTGAAACACCCCGCGCGTCGGTATCGCGCTCATCGCCGTGAAATTCCACGGTCCATTGGAATAGCCAAACTGCACTCCGTCAAAACTTCTCATGACGTCCGAATACCCGAAGTTTCCCAGCAACCGCTGATTGATTCGGTTGTTTTTCAGCCACGCCAGTGTGGGATCCTTCGCTTTCACCTCTCCGCCATCAAAGAATTCGAAGCGCCCCGCTCGCAAGCTCGTATGCTCTCCTTTGAACCGGACAAACGCCTGCTTCGGGAAGATCATAGCGGCATTCCTGTTGTTGTCGTTTGCCGCGTAATAGGATCCTCCCAAGCCGTATTGGCCGAGCGGAGCCGCATTCACCGCGTGATTGGGCAGCCCCAGCAGAATTGGTGCTTCAAATTCAATGTTCCAGTCGAAGTTGGTGTGCTCCTGCGAGAATCCGAAACGCACCACGGTTCCCGAAAAACCATAGAGATTATTGCCCGTCGTTGGCTCAAACCAATCCCAAGCCTCGACGCGCTCGCGGATGCTTCCGGAAAACGTGACGTTTCCGATTTGGATCGGTTCCGCCGCGGGTTCTTGCGCCTCGATTGCCCCCGCGAACACCAGTAACAACACACAAACGAACAGTTGTTTCAAGAGATCTCCTGGTTATCTTCTCGGTGTTTTCAGTTTTGTCTGCCGCAGTCGTATTGCAGCCCGGCACGCGCGGGCAAAAAACTGCGCCCATTCTAGCGGTCAAGAAATCGCGCGCAATAATAGAAAAGTACTACCAGTAAGGGGCCACAAACCGCCCCGCTGTTCTCGGAGCTTCCCTGCAGTGTGGTTCGAATCGAGATAGTTCTTAATTGAACAGAAGCGCGTTTCGAGTGCCTTTCGGATGAAAATCTGCGATCATCGGAAATTGATCCGAAGCCGAGAGAAAAGACGGGGAGATTGAGAAAGCCGAGAAGCGTGCATAACGGAGTTTTCCCCGCAGCCGTGATTTACTAGCAGGAGTTCGTGGTTCTTCGAATCTGGCGAAGAGGTAGTCCTCATGAAAGATGATTCAAACACCCCGGCACCTGGAGAACCAAAGCCGCCACGCTTCGGAATCGGAAATTTGCTGATCGTAGTCGTTTTGGCGGTCATTGGTTTTCTGCTGGTACAAAGCATGGTGCGGCACCGCTTCCATGAGGGTGGCCGATACCACCGCAACGGATCCATCGGACCATAGTCGCGACGGAAAAAATCTTGCTTCCGGCTCCGATTGCCGAATCGCCGCAAACCTTTGCGGCCGCATTCTGTCCTTGCAGTTGACCTGCATTTGATTCTTGTAGCGGCCAGCTTCAGCTGGGCGCCATTGCCCCTGTGGTTGCCGCTGCTGCTGTTCGCAGCGCCGGCGTCCCGCCGGCTCTGTTGCATGTCGTCGCATTTGCGGTTGCTTTTGACTTCGTAGCGGCGGTCTGCTTCTCAGGCGGGTGTCGTTGACGTTACATTTGCCGTTGCCCGCCACCTGCCGACTCACATACTTCCCCGCGTGCGGATGCCGATGCTACAATCACACAGTTAGACGAAGCCGCTGCGTTATCCGACACCTCCCGCAGCGAGCCTCAGTAGGCATAAACGGCGGTATGGTGCAGGGGTCAGCACGTCAGGTTCTCAACGGCTCCTAGCTTTCCGCCTGAAGAAACCTCCGCTCGTTTCGCCGTCGCTACGTTCAGCGCCATCCCTGGTTGAAAAGATTCGCGCCATTCGCCAACTTTCCATCAATCTCCCGAATCCCATTTGGCATCCGCGCCATCTGCTATCGTTACTCCTATGCCAGAAATCAAAAACTTAGAATGCTCGCGCTGCCATGCCACCGTCTCCGCCACAACGCCCCAGACCCTCTGCCCGCAGTGCAAAGGTTCCCTGTACGTTCGTTACGATCTGCGGTCCCTCCGCGGAACCGCCTCACGTGAAAGCATCGCCCGCGAAGCCTCCAACTCTGCCTGGTCCGGCATGTGGCGCTATCGCTCCGTCCTCCCCGACGCGCGCCCGGTGACGCTCGGCGAGGGTTGGACTCCCATGCTCCCCAGCCGCCGCCATCCCAACGCATTCCTGAAAGACGAAGGCACCAATCCCACCGGCTCGTTCAAAGCGCGCGGCCTCGCCCTCGCCGTTACCATGGCGCGCCATTACGGCCTCCGCCAACTCGCCATCCCTTCCGCAGGCAATGCCGCCGGAGCTCTTGCGGCCTACGCGGCCGCCGCCGGAATCGAAGCCCACATCTTCATGCCGCGCGATGTTCCTTTCGCAAATTACGTGGAAGCCACCGCCTACGGCGCAAACGTCACCCTGGTTGACGGCCTCATTTCCGATTGCGGCCGTATCGTCGCCGAACGCTCCAAGTCCGAAGGCTGGTTCGACATCTCCACGCTAAAAGAACCATTCCGCGTCGAGGGAAAAAAGACGATGGGCTACGAACTCGTCGAACAACTCGGCTGGGAATATCCCGACGCGGTTTTCTACCCCACCGGCGGCGGCGTCGGCCTCATAGGCATGTGGAAAGCTTTCGCGGAACTTGAAGAACTCGGCTGGGTGAAACCAGGAAAACGTCCGCGCATGATCGCCGTACAATCCTCCGGCTGCGCTCCCGTCGCCAAAGCATTCGAGCAGGGCGCGAACGTGAGCGAAATGTGGCCCAATGCCGCCACCTTCGCTTCCGGTCTGCGCGTTCCCAAGCCCTACGGCGATTCCATCATGCTGGAAATTCTGCATGAATCGCGCGGTACAGCCGTGGCGATCCCCGACGCCGAAATCCTAACGTCCCTGCGAGACTGGGCAAAAAATGAAGGCCTCTTCCTCTCGCCAGAAGGTGCCGCGGCCACAGCCGCCTACGACCGCCTCCTGGCCTCCGGCTTTTTAACTCCGCGCGACCGCGTAGTGCTCTTCAATACAGGCTCAGGCCTCAAGTACACCGACGTAATCGCCGAAGCTATGCACCTCAAACGCCCTACGGCGAGCGCGTAACCGTCGCTTCGCCGTTACACGGACGCGCCTCGGCCACCGATTCACACGGTCTCAGCGTCGCGGCCGAACATCTCCAATCGAGCCCCGCCGAGCCTATTTTGGAATGCGGCGGCTTGCCACCGCTTTCCTCGCAGCTGCACGTCCGCCGACAAAACGAGCTAGGCGAGGCTTGCCTCGCCCGCCGCAATCGTCGCCTCAGCCCACGATCTGCAATAGCGCAGAATTCGTAACAACCCATTGCGTTAAGCCATTGGTTGCGCAGCAACAGCCCCAAGCCCACCAGTTGCACCCCTCACTCCCCACGAGTATGCTGGTTTCGTCCATTGAAGAAAGAGCCCACCAGCCCAATGCAAAAATCCCTCTGGCGTTTCCCATTTTTCGTCGCGCTTGTCGTCTGCGCTTTCCCGCTCGGTGCCTTTACGTCCGCGCCAACCACAAACGTCGTCCTCACTACGCTGCAGAGCGAACTGCAACGCGCCACCACCTCCCTCGCAAAAACCGACCCTGCGCCCTACTATATGAGCTACGCCGTCACCGACACCGACGAAACAGCCGTGGCAGCTTCGAACGGAAGCGTGATTTATTCTGCCAGTGTGAACCGCCGCGAAGCCGACGTCATGATGCGCGTAGGCTCTGTCGCGCTCGATAACACCCACGGCCAGAGCCGTTCCTCCGGGATCACTTCCGGTCTGCTCCCCCTCAACGACGATACCAACGCCATCGCACGCGTCCTCTGGCAGCTCACCGACCGTGAATATGAGCAAGCCTCCGCCGCATTCCTGAAAGTGAAGACGAACAACGCCGTGCGCTCCGAAGAAGAAGACAAATCTCCGGACTTCTCCAGCGAAGCAGCGCAAGATCATCTGAATCTGGTTCCCCTGCATCCGCCGTCCGACCAGCAAATCTGGGAAGCCCGCACGCGAAAAATTTCCGCCGGTTTCTTGAAATATCCCGAAGTCTATGCGTCCTACGTTTCTTTCAACATCTCGGCCGATCGCTCGTATCTCGCCACCAGCGAAGGCACGGCCCTGATTCGTCCCGGCGCCATCGCGCGCCTGATCATTCAAGCCGAAACCCGCGCCGACGATGGCATGGAGCTGATGCGCGTCGAATCCTTTCAGGCAGCTACCGCGAACGAGCTTCCCTCCGATGCCGAACTCGCCGCGAAAGTCGACAAGATCGCCGCAGACCTGAAAGCCCTCCGTGCCGCACCCGCCGCCGATCCCTACGCCGGCCCCGCCATGCTTTCCGGCCGCGCCGCCGCCGTTTTCTTTCATGAAGTTCTAGGCCATCGCCTGGAAGGCCATCGCCAACGCGACGAGAACGAAGGCCAGACCTTCACCAAAAAAGTGAATCAGCTCGTACTGCCTGCGTTCCTGAGCGTCGCCGACGATCCCACCATGAAGGAACTCAACGGCATCGAGCTTGCCGGACATTATGATTTCGACGATGAAGGCGTTCCCGCCGCGCGCGTCGTGGCTGTCGAAAATGGCGTGCTGAAAAATTTCCTGATGTCCCGCATGCCCATCAAAAATTTCAGCACATCCAATGGCCACGGACGCCGCCAGCCCGGCCTGATGCCCACCGGCCGCCAGGGAAATCTGATCGTCACCTCCAGCCAAACCGTGAAAGATTCCGAATTGCGCGAGAAATTCGTCGCCGAAATCAAGAAGCAGGGAAAACCTTACGGCCTTTACTTCGACGACATTCAAGGCGGCTTCACGCTAACCGGTCGCACCTCTCCGCAAGCATTTCAAGTAATTCCCGTGATGGTCTATCGCGTCTACGCCGATGGCCGCCCCGACGAACTGGTCCGTGGTGTGGACATCGTCGGCACGCCGCTGCTTTCGCTGAACAACATCGTCCTCACTGGCGACACGTTGCAAGTTTTCAATGGAATTTGCGGTGCAGAATCCGGACAGGTTCCCGTCGCAGCCGCCGCTCCCGCGATGCTCTTTAGCGAGATCGAAGTTCAAAAGCGCCGCCGCGGCACCGAACGGCCGCCGATTCTGCCACCGCCCGGATTTGAATCCACCGCTTCGGCGCCGCCCGCGAACGCAACCAAGGCCGCCGCGCCCGGAGCGAAACCATGAGCGCACGCCTCCGCGCCAGAGTTCACGCCCTCACCGCAGCGCCGCCGTCGCGCCGATCTTCAGTCAAGCTCACATTACTTGTGGCGCTTTTCCTCGCTGCTGCCCTACCCAGCGCCGTCGTGGCGCAAGCGCCGCCAAAAGCTACCGCCGCTGCAGCCGCCGCGGCAGTTCAATCCGACCCATTGCTGAGCGCCATGCGCGAAGAGCTGGACCGCTCCAAATCCCAGCTCAAGATGGACAATGTCCCTGCGCCGTATTACATCGAATATCGCCTGTCCGACGTTGATGAGTATTCCGCCGAAGCTGCCTTCGGCGCCCTGCGTCAGGACCAGCGCATCCACGGCCGTAGCCTACGCATTGTTGTCCGCGTGGGCGATTACAAACAGGATAGTTACTACGGTCCCGGCACCGGCATGGTCACTTTTGCCCCGCGCGACGACGACTCCATCGCCCTGCGCCGCGAATTGTGGCTCGCCACCGATCGCGCCTACAAAATTGCCAGCGAAGCTCTCGCATCCAAGAAGGCCGTCCTCAGCCAGTACACCGCCGACCAGCCTTTCGATGATTTTGCGCACGCTCCCGCGCTGGAATCCTTCGGTCCATTCGTCAAACTGGATTTCTCTCCCGCGCCCTGGAAAGAAACGCTTGAGAAAGTCACCAATCTCTATCGCAGCGACGCAAAAATCCAATCCCTTTCCGCTTACGTGCGCTTCCGCGCCGTAAACGATTACTTCGTCAACACTGAAGGCACCAGCACGCGGCAAGGCTACACCACCTACGCACTTAATCTTTCCGCGGAAACGCAAGCCGATGACGGCATGGAACTCGGCCGCTCCCCGTTCTACGTAGGCTCGAGCGCCGCTGAATTGCCCACCCAGGACAAACTGCTCGCAGAGACCACCAAGATGCTTCAGACGCTCAAAGATCTGCGCGAAGCTCCCCTGGTGGAAGAAGATTATCGCGGCCCAATCCTTTTCTCGAACGACGCCGCCAGCGACATTCTCGACGGCATGATCGGCGCCAATATTCTGGGCATCCGCCCCAAGCCGGGCGATTCTGCGCGCACGACCGGAGAATTTTCCTCGAATTACAAGGGGCGCGTCCTCCCCACGTTTATCTCCGTCGTGGACGACCCCACGATGAAATCCTTCGATGGTAAATCCTTGATCGGAACCTACCAGATTGACGAAGAAGGTGTCCGCGTCGCACCGCTAACGGTGATCAAGGACGGCATGCTGGTCGAATATCTTCTCGGCCGCATGCCCATTCGCGATTTCGCCGATTCCAATGGCCACGGCCGCGCCGCTCCCGGTCAGTCGCCCTCACCGAACATCGGCAACCTGATCCTGCAGCCGAAAGAATCCAGCTCGCCCGAAGAGCTAAAGAAAAAATTAATCGAGATGTGCAAACAGGAAGGCAAACCCTACGGCTACTACGCGGAAACCTTGGTCGGCTACAACCCGCGCCTGCTCTATCGCGTCTACGTCAGTGACGGCCACCAAGAACTCGTCCGCGGCGCCGTTTTCAACGAACTCGACACCCGCACGCTGCGCAACAATCTAGTGGCCGCCGGCAACGATCCGCTCGTAAGCAATCGCGAAGGCGCGGTCCCCACCACAGTCATCAGCCCCTCAATCCTCTTCGACGAACTGGAAGTAAAACGCACCGACAAGAAGAACGCCAAGCTCCCCGAATATCCCCCGCCCACCATCACCGGGCGCTGATCGCACCGCTCGCCGCAACTGGAAGCGATGCGCACCCCATTTTGGAGTGCGGCGGCTTGCCGCCGCTTTCGCCGAGCCGCAATGTGCGCCGACAAAACGCGCTAGGCGAGGCTCGCCTAGCCCTCTGCCGCGCTAAAGCTTCGCGCCGTTGCCTTTCTCCGCGCCCGGCGTTTACCCCGATCAAGTCGGGGCGTCTCTGCGGTTGTCCTTCCATCTTTCTCTGTGTCCTCCGTGGTAAATCTTTCGCCGTTGCCTTTGCTTACCGCTTCGGAAACTCCACTCTAACCCCAACTCGCGCCACAATCGGCAACCCCAACTGCAACACCGGCGTCGCCGCTGTGTAATACGTCGCATTAAACAAATTCTCCGCCGCCCCGTAAATCTCGACGCCCGCCCCAAGCCTCCGCGAAACCATCGCGTCCAAAACAAAAAAACTCCCCAAGGGAAACATATTCTGATCGTCATCAAACGAATTTCCAATCGCCCGACCGGTAACCGCCACTGTAAAAATCCTCGGATTCGAATACCGCGCCTGAAACGTAAACGAATTATGCGGCACCTGCGCCACCCACAATCCCACCAGCGCCGTATTCGCCGGAAACGAACTCACCTTCGAATCCACGAACTGGTATCCGCACGAAATCGTGAAATCCCGCACGATGCCAGCCGTAACGCCCAACTCCACTCCCGGCGCATTAATCCGCCCCAGATTTTGCCGTTGCCGTGTTATCAAAGTCGGTGTGGTATTCAAAGTCACATTCGCCACCGGATCCACGATCTGGTTATAGAAAACCGTCCCGTGTGCCTGCAGCTTCCCGTTGAAACCCGTCACCGCCACGCCCGCATCGCCCCCGCTCAAGTGCTCTGCGAGCAGGTTCGGGTTGTCCTCGGTCAACGTGTTCCCCTGCCGGAACGACCGGTACAGTTCATTCAAAGTCGGCGCCCGAAACGCCCGGTACACCGATGCATTCCAGGAAACGTGTTCATTCACCTGGTTCCGCAAAGTCAATCGCGGGCTGAAAGCGTTCTGCGTGCGGTCCGGAAAAATCGTATCGGTGGGCGTGCCAGGCGGCGCCACCGGCTCGCGCAAGGTTGCCGCGTTGAAATTGCTCCAGTGGTCCACCCGCGCGCTCGCCGAAAGAAACCAGCGCGGCGCAATTTGAATCAGATCCTCGCCGAAAATCCCCACCGTCCGCTGCCGCCCTCCGGAAGAAGAATCTGTTGTACCGCCGGATAGCAGCAGTTCATGGCTCGCACCGATTTCTTCGTGGTAGTCGAGCCCCGCGACCAAAGTCTGCCGTTTCCCCGCTTGCCGCGACCACACTGCGGACCAGCCCACGCCCTGCGACGGCACAGTCTGCAAATCCGTCAGCGTCTCGCTGTCGCGTCCAGTCGCAACGGCCGAAAATGTCTGGTGATAAGTCTGCGCATCCGCATAAAACCGCAGCGTTAAAGCGCCGAAAGTTCCCAGCTGCAGATTCGCGCCCAACGCTCCCTGCCCCAGCTTCGTATCGTTCCGTTGCAGAGGCGTGCCGTTGCCGCGCGTCTCGTCCAGATACCAGCCTCGCGCGAATATTTCGCTCTGCTCCCCGATTTTGCGTCCCACCATCAGGTCCGCGTTCCCGTCGCGCGACCCCGCCCGCACGTCCACCGACCCCCGCTCCGCTTGCGGCGTCAAAACATACCCGTCCGTATTAAATACTCCGCCGCCAAAGCTCGATTCCCATTTTCCTGTCTGTCCCCCGGCCCACAACGATAGATCCGGCGTATTCTGATTGCCGTAAGAAGTGTCGAGCGAAATCCCCCCCGGTTGCGTCGGACGCGAAACAAACTGCACCACACCCCCCAAAGCATCACTGCCGTACAGGCTCGACCCACCCTCCTGCGAAATCTCCACATCCGAAATCGCTTCCGCCGGCACGCGATCCCAGTACACCCATCCGCCAAATGGATCGTTCAGCGGAATCCCATCCTCCAGCACCAGCGCGCGGCTCGCTCCATTCGCGCCCAGCCCTCGCAACGAAACGCCCTGCGTCGTGGGATTCGCCGTGCGGCTACTCGACCTCCGGTACAGACTGAACCCGGGAACTTGCCGCAAATCATCATCGAGTTGCAGCGCGGGTGTATCCTGTAAATCTTCCCGCGTCAGTTGCACGTCACTCACCGGCACATCGCTCACCAAAGTCGCCGCGCGATACGCCGTCACTTGCACCTGCTGGCTCACCGTCGCCGGCGCCAGAACAATCTCCACGTGCACCACCGCTTGCCCGTCCGCTCGATTCCAAGTCCGCTCAATTTTCTGAAATCCGTTCGCGCTAACCGACAATTTCCCGGAAGCTCCCGGCACATTTTCAAACGCGAACGCCCCGCCGGAACCGCTCACGCCGGAAGCAGAAAATGCGGCCGCATGCACTTCCACCTGAGCGCCGGGCACCGCGGCCCCGCTGGAATCTCGCACCACGCCCTCGATCCGCCCGCCTGCGCTTGAAATCTGCGCGCTGCGCACGGGCGTCGCCAGCAAAAGCAGTGCAAGCGCACCACCGGCAAACCCAGCGCAGGCGCGCGTTATCGTTTCGAGCGAAATTTTTCCAAGAAAAGGCAAAGCCACCCTGCCTCCACGCCTCTACACGCTGCCAAACCCACGCCGCCCGCGCGTATCATATCCCAGGCCAGAATCGGCGCCTCATCGAAGACCACCACGCGTGCCGAAGTCCAACCAGCCGTGCGGGTATGCTATCGTGTTCCAAGGTTCGCCCAGCTTCATTTCAGGAGGATTGCATGGGTACGGCGGCACAGCGTCGCAGTGATCGTGTCTCGCTGACTTTATTGCTGGAAGCTTCCGGCAAGGATCTCAACGACCAGGAATTCGCGCAACCCGCTCGCACCATGCAAATCAATCGCACCGGCGCAGTCATCCTGCTCGATCGCGACCTTCGCCCGGATCAGCATATCCTCATCAAGCGCCTCGCTCCGACCGAGAAACACCGCCAAAGCCAGGTCCGCATCGTCGGCCAATTCGGACGCCAGAAAGAAGGCTATGTGTACGGCGTCGAGATTCTTCAGCCCGAAAACGACGTCTGGGCCATCGAATTCCCGCACATCGCCGAATCCCAGGAAGCCGTCGCGCGCATGCTGCTGGAATGCACCTATTGCCATTCGCGCGAAGTTGTCTACCTTAATGAGCTCGAACTTCGCGGCTTCGAAGGCACTCGCGGCATCGCGCGCTATTGCAAGACCTGCAGCGTTCCCAGCATCTGGTCGCAAGCTCCGCACGAAAGCGAAAAAAAACTCGCCTCCCGCGCCACGCGCGGCCGCGCCGCGCAAGCTCCCGGAGAAATTCCGGCGGGCGGCGACCAGCGTGAACGAGGACGCCTGCGCATGAGAACTCGCCTCACGGCCTGCGTTCGCCAGGCCAACTCAGATGACGAACTGGCCGTCTGTGAGGACATCTCTCCGGTAGGAATGTGTTTCCGCAGCAAACGCCGCTACGAAGCGCAGGAAGCGATTGACGTAGCGGTCCCCTACACGCCCGAAGTCGCCAACATTTTCATCCCGGCCCGCGTGGTCTACTGCGAAGCATTACCCAAAGCAGGCCTCTTCCGTCACGGCGTGGAATACCGCAGGCCAGAACCACCAAAAGAATAAATTCAGCCTTTCAAGGCGAGCATCGCACCCTGAGCGTTGCTACATCTTCATCAAACATCGAGAAGAAAACCTACCGAGCCCATTTTGGAGTGCGGCGGCTTGCCGCCGCTTTCGTCGGGGTACATTGTGCGGCGAGGAAACGCGCTAGGCGAGGCTTGCCTTGCCATCTCGGGCGCAACACTTCCGCGCTCAATTGCCGTTGTTTTTGACCTTGTAGCGGCCGGTTCAGTTTCATCGAACCGGACAGCAGTTGTAGTTGGGGTTAACTTTGTAGCGGCTGCCTTTGGGCGGGCGTCTTTGACTTTGCAGTTGCCGCTGCCTTCGACCTTGCAACACTCTCGCCGAAAACTAAGCCCTAATACGCCGCCACCGGCGTGCGCTCCCCCGTCCGCCGCTGCAAATACTGCATCGCAATATTCAAATGCACATTCCCGCCCGGCGTCTCAAAACAAAGTATCGTGGCTTCCGAATCCTGCCCCGCCTTCTCGCACTGTTCTTGTGTCAAAACCTCCGGCGGCAGCACCTTAAAATGAAATCCCGCGTCATTCAGTTGCGTCACGGCATTCCCAATCACCATGTTCGCCAACTCGCAAACCGTCTCCGTGACAATCGTCGCCGAAGGATCCACCTCGGCCCCGGCCAAAAAACTCGCCACCTGCGCCGCCGCTCCCGGCTCCATATCCAGAATTACGCGCCCTTCGATCTGCCCTTTAAAGCTCACAGCCGCGGCCGTTCCCCGGCGTCGATAACCCTCCTCCTCCATCGTCAGGTCCACAATCTTCGCCGGCACCTTCATCATCTCCGCCAGCACCGCGTCGAGCGAGCCGATAAACGGCTGGATCAGATCCATCCTCATCGCGAGCTCTCCTCTGTGGCACCCACCGGAGCCGTCACGCCGTCATCATTCAGCACGTAGCGAATGATTTCGTACAACGCATCCGGCTTCACCGGCTTCTGCACGAAATGCCGCGCGCCCTTCTGCAGCGCTGCCAGAATGTTGTCCTGGTAGCCCACCGAAGAAACCATAATGATCCGCGCTTCCGGATGCTCTTGCACGATCCGTTCCACCGCCTCGATGCCTTCCATCTGTGGCATGGTGATATCCATCAGCACGATGTCCGGGCGCGTCCGCGCGAACTCCGTGATCGCCGTGCAGCCATCGCCGGCTTCTCCCACCACGTGGCCGCCGAACGACTCCACCATTTTCGCCAGGCTCTTGCGCGCGAAGACGGAATCGTCCACGATCAAGTACTTCACCGCCTGATGGTCGTTCTTCCGCGTCAATGCTTCGAACTGTTTCATCACGATCTCCTTCGTAATCCCGATTCAGTGGTAATAATGTCCGCGGCCGAATCCTGATTCACCTGCTCATTGAGCGGCCGCTCCGCGATGCACTTCGCCTGCAAGAAACTGGAAAGACTGGAAAGCGATACCACACGTCCCGCGAATCCCCGTTCGATTGCCGACCGCGGCATGCTGTCCACAATGCATGTTTCCGGGCTTTGCGCGATAGTCAGTCCGCCCGCGGCCTGAATTGCGCCCAGGCCTTCCGCTCCGTCGTCGCCCATGCCGGTCATCAGCACGCCAATGGCGTTGCTCCCGAATTCCTGCGCCACGGAATGGAACAGCACGTTCGCCGACGGCCTGTGCCCATTCACGCGCGGCTGGTCCACCAAAATCGCCACGTTGCCATGCTCCATCCGCCGCACCTTAATATGCCGGTTGCCGGGACAGACCAGCGCGCGTCCTGCCAGCAGCAAGTCTCCTGACTGCGCTTCCTTCACTTCAATCGCCGAACATTCATCCAGCCGTTTCGCGAACATTTCCGTAAATCCCTCGGGCATGTGCTGCACCACCAAAATACATCCCGGAAATTCCGCCGGCAGCTGCGAAAATAAATACTGCAGCGCGTTCGGCCCTCCTGTCGAAATCCCGATGGCCACAATCCGCGTCGGCCAATTCGGCATCGATGTCCGCCGCTGCTCCTTCTGCTTCAGCGGCGGCACCGTGATGATCATTTTCGGCGCCCCGGACGCGGCGGCCACTTTGATCTTCAGCGCCAGCTCCGCGGCGATCTGGTCCATGCGCCCGGATGCCGCTTCCGGCGGTTTGGTGACGAAGTCAAAGGCCCCGAGCGACAATGCCTTCAACGTCACCGAAGCCCCGCGTTCGGTCTGCGCGCTCACCACAATCACCGGCACGCGATGTTTGCGTGTGATCTGCCGCAGCATTTCCAGCCCATCCATGCGCGGCATGTCCAGGTCCAGCGTCACCACGTGTGGGTGCAGCTCGTCCAGCTTTCGCAAACCCACTTCGCCGTCCATCGCCGTGCCCACCACTTCAATGGATGGATCGCGCTGCAGCACTTGCGGAATCAGCTTGCGCATCAGCGCCGAATCATCCACCACCAGGACGCGGATCTTTTCACTCATGCTGTCGCTCCCACCGGCTGAATCCGCGCGAGATGTGACACCACGGCAGGAATGTTCAGAATGAGCACGATTGTCCCGTCGCCTAATATCGAAGCGCCACTCACCAACGGAGAAGTGACCAATTGGTCCTCCAACGCCTTGATGACCAGTTCTTCTTCACCCATCAGCTTGTCCACTGCCAATCCAAAGCGCCGGCTTCCCGCTCCAATCACCACCACGAAAACTCTCTTCGACCGCTCCGACGCCTGCAAATTCTCCAGGCGCTCCAGGCGCACCAGCGTCAGCACCTGCTGCCGTAGTTGAAACACCTCATGATCGTCCACGCGATGAATTTCATCCTCGTTGATGCGCGTGATCTCCACCACCGACGCGATCGGCACGGCATAGAGCCGGCCTGCCACGTGAAACAGCAGCGCCTGAATGCTCGCCAGCGTCAACGGCACAATCAACCGGAACGTCGTTCCCTTCCCAGCTTCGGTTTCAATCTCGATCGAGCCTTTCAGGTTATCCAGCGCCGACTTCACCACGTCCAGTCCGACGCCGCGCCCCGAAATCTCCGTCACGTTTTCCGCTGTGCTGAATCCCGGCGTAAATATCAAATGATTGATTTCCGCTTCGTTCATGCGCGAGGTTTCCGTCGCGCTCATCAGCCCGCGCTCGATCGCCCGCCGGATCACCTTTTCCCGGTCAATGCCGCGGCCATTGTCAGAGACTTCAATCACCACCTGATCGCCTTCGTGGTAAGCGTCCAGCCGCACCGTGCCGGTTCCTGTCTTTCCGGCCGCCGCGCGTTCGCTCGTCGTTTCGATGCCGTGATCTGCCGCGTTGCGAATCAAGTGCGCCAGCGGCTCGGCCAAGGCGTCCAAAATGCTCTTGTCCAGATCGGTGTTCTGCCCCGCAATTTCCAGCGCAATTTCTTTGCCGCGTTGCTTGGCCACGTCGCGCACGATCCGCGGAAATCTTCGAAACAACTGCTCGACCGGTACCATGCGTATTTTCATCACCGATTTCTGCAGTTCGTTCAGAATCCGTGATTGAAAAGCCAGCGCATCCGAAAACTTCCCGCGCAGCGCATCCTTCGCAAACCGCCGCTCAAATTCCGCGATCGTCCGCTGCAGCATGGATTTCCCGATGATCAGCTCGCCCACCAGGTTCATCACCGTATCAATCCGCCCCGCATCCACGCGCAGCGTATTCTCTGCCACCGCGTGTGCCAGACCTGCAGGCGCGCTGGACGACTGCGCCTCATCGTCTTCTTCTATTTCGCCGGTATCCACCGGCTCGGAGCCAACACTTGCGGAAACAGCCGCCGCTTCCGACTCCACCAGAATATCCAGCACGTCCCGCGGCCCCGTCTCCATCAGCGGAATGCGATTCACGGAAATCTGCGCCACCACCGAAGGTACCTGGCAGCGCTTGCGGATCCAATCGGCCGGCTTAGTGCTCGCCAGTGCCGCTTCCAGCAGGCCGCCGCTCACCACTTCGGAGCTGCTCTCCGGACGCAGCGCCAGAACTTTCCCCGCGCGCTCCAGCGCCTTCTTCGCAAGTTCATACGCCGCGGCGGGCAACACCGCCTCACCCGCTAGATGCATCGCCACTTGATAAACCGTTTCGCCGCGCCGGAACGATTCCGCGATCAGCAGTCGCTCGTATTCCGTCCAGCTGAACGTCGCCGCCTGTTCTTCCAAGGATTTGTCGCGCCGCGCCGTCGCGGGTTTGTGCAGCAGCTTCTGCACATATTCTCGCAAGGCGCCGCCGTCCGGCGGCTGCAGATTGCTGCGATACGCAGCCAGCATGTCGCGGAAGGTGTCGGCGGCCGTCAGCACCACCTCGGCAATCAGTCCGGCGTGCTCCTTTACTAGGTCCGGAGTCAAAACATCTTCCAATTCGTGCGCCAGTTCACTGAGCTCGCGATAGCCGCAGGCAGCGGAATCTCCCTTCAACGTGTGCACAGCTCTCCGCACGCTGCGCAGGCTTTCCTTGTCGTTGGGCCGTTCCTCCAACGCCAACCCCGCATCGTTCATCGCCTGCAGAATTTCCTCCGCGCTCTCGAAAAAAAGATCGCGAAGTTCCGAAGCTCGATCGTCGGGTGAAAACGTCACTGCGGCCCCTCGATGCGCTGGTACACCGTCGCGTTGTTCTGATGAATCATGTGAAATCTTTTCGTCAGGCCAAACAAGCTTTCCGCATGTCCCACAAAAAGATAGCCTTCCGGATTCAGGCAACGATGAAATTTGTCAATCAAACGTTTTTGTTCCGCCTCGTCGAAATAAATCATCACGTTGCGGCAGAAAATCGCATCATTACGCTGCGGCAGGTATTCGGTTTTCAAATTGTGAAAGTCAAATTGCACCAGGCTCTTCAGCGCCGGCTTTACCGAATATTTGTCGCCCACCTTATCGAAGTAGCGCAGCCGGCAGGTGTAGTCCACCGTTTCCATTTGCGCTTCGGTGTAAATACCCTGTTGCGCAGTCAGCAAAGCGGAATAGCTGATGTCCGAAGCGACAATCTCGACTTTCCACGGCGGAGGAATCAACGGCTTCGGCGTCGGCATCTCAAACGGCAGCGGATTCCGCAGGTAGTAATAAGCCAGCGCATCGCAAATCAAAATCGCCAGCGTGTAAGGTTCCTGGCCCGTGGAACACCCGGCGCTCCATATGCGCAGTGACCAATCGCGCCGCTCCTGCTTGCGCCGCAAGAGCTCTTCCAGCACGTGTTTTTGAAACAGCTCGAGCTGCGGACGGATCCGAAAAAAACTCGTCTCGTTCACCGTCAGATTTTCCAGCAGCGCCACCAGCTCCTGCTTTCCTTCACGGCTCGTCAGCAGCCGGTAATACGTATAGAACGAATCCATCTGGCAGGCTTTCAGCCGGCGTTGCAGCCGGTCGCGCAGGAAATGCGTGCGTCGTTCATCGAAGTACATGCCGCATTCCTGATACACCAGCGTCTGCAGGAGCTTCAATTCGGGTTCTGTGAGCGGAACCTGTGCTGTGAGTGTGGACATTCGCTCCTCGTCGATTTCGTTCCCGCGCCGGTTCGCTGGCGCCAGCGGCCAACACCAGCGCGAGCGGCTTATACTAGACGCGTGCCAGGTTGTCCGTGGCCAGGGCTGAGGCGGAATCGGCCGCGTCTTCCAGCCGGCGCAGCTCTCCGCGCTGCAGAATCTTGCTCAGATCGAGCATCATCACCAGCCGTCCGCGGAGCTTTCCCACCCCGGTGATGTAATTCAACTCGCCCTCTTGAAACACCGAATGCGGCGCTTCAATATCCGAGGGCGGAATTTTGATTACTTCCGAAGCCGAATTCACAATCAATCCAATGGCCCGGCTTTCCAGCTCCACCACCACAATTCTGTTCCGCTTGCTGGCCTCGATCACTTTCTCGCCAAATCGCTTGCGCAGATCCACCACCGGAATAATCCGCCCGCGCAGATTGATCACACCCTCGATGTAATCCGGCGCGTTCGGCACCGACGTAATTTCCGGCACGCGCACGATTTCCCGCACCATCGCGATCGGCAGTCCAAATGTCTCTCGCCCGATCCGGAATCCTACGATTTGGATGTCTTTGTCCATGTTGTTTGTCTAAACGCTCTAGGAACGCGAAACTTCAGCATATTCCGCGGCAGCGTGCCGCTCATTCTCGCCGCCAGCGCTGAAAGCGCCGCCCGGTCCTTGCCGCCGCCCGAATTGCCGCCGGCCTTCCGGAAAGGCCTCGTCCAACACGAAACGGTCCATGGACTCCAGCAGCACGCGCGAAAGCTTGGACATCTGCTCGGCCGCCGCAGCCAATTCCGTCGAGCTCGATGTGGACTGCTGCACCAGCTCCCGCATCTTCTCCATGGCGCGCACCACCGCCTGCGAACCCGAAGCCTGCTCTTCGACTGAAGAATTGATCTCCTGCGTGATTTCGGTCAGCCGGTTCGTCGCCTTCGCGATCTGCGATGAGCCGCTGGATTGTTCCGTGGTAGCCGCGCCGATTTCCTGTGAGAACTTGTAAACCTCCGACACCACGTCCGAAATCTTTTCCAGCGCGAAACTCAGGTCCTTATTCAACAGCAAGCCTTCCTGCACCATGGTCGTGCTCTTTTCCATGTTGTCCACGGCTTCGCGTGCTTCTTTCTGAATGCCCTGAATCAATTCGGAAATTTCCTTTGTGGATTGCGTGGATTTTTCCGCCAGCTTGCGCACTTCTTCGGCGACGACGGCGAAACCCAATCCGTGCTCGCCGGCGCGCGCCGCTTCAATCGCCGCGTTCAAAGCTAGCAAATTGGTTTGTTCCGCCAGATCATCAATTACTTCAATGATCTTGCCGATGTCGTCTGCGCGCCGGCCCAGCACATCAATAATCTCCGCCGAAGACTGAATCGCGTGGCTCGTGCGGTTCAATCCCTCGGTGGCCTTGTTCATCGTCACCATGCCGGTTTGAACTTCCTCGCGCGACCGGTGCGATATGTCCACCAGCAACTTCGCCGTATCCGCCACCCGCTCGATCGAAGTCACCATCTGATCGATCGAAGCCGAAGTCTCCGCGACGCTCGACGCCTGCACCTGCGTATTCTTCACCACGTTCTGCACGTTGATGCTCATCTCGTGCATCGTGCTGGTCACTTCGTCGATCGCAGACGCCGCCTGCACGCTCACCTTCGCCGATTCATCCGAAGCGCTGGCCATCTGTCCCGATCCACTCGCCACTTGCGCGGCGCTGTCGCGCACCTGTCGCACCAGATCCCGTAACCCGCGCGTCATCTGCGCAAATGCTTTCGCCATCGTGTCCTGCTGCGACCTCGGCTGCACCGTCACGGAAAGCTGCCCCTCCGCAATCGCCGCCGAAACCGCTGCCATATCCTTCAAATGCACGATCATCTTGTTGAAGTTTTCCGCCAGCACGCCCACTTCATCGTCGCGGTGGGTATCGATGGACTGCTCCAGGTCGCCCGTCTCGCCAATTCGCCGCGCTACCTCAATCAAATGGTAGATCGGCTCCTTGATGGACTTCGCCGTGTAGAAAGCGATCAGCAATCCCAGCAGCACCGCAAGTAGTGTGCCTGCGGTGGTAATGGCAGTGCTCCAGGTCGTAGCCGCTTGCGCCGAACTGTTCGAATCGTCCAGCGATTTATGCACGGTGTTATCAGCCTGATCGAGCATCACCGTGGACTTGCTCACCCACGAAGCGGGATCGTGCTGCAGGTAATAAATCTGCAGATCGGAAACGGTAGCGTCTCCGGCGTCCACCTGGTGCCGCTTCGCGATCATCGGCTTCGCGAAATTTTCCGACCAGCTCGTTTCCGTGTCTCCCACCTGCGCCAAGGCGTTGCGCAGGCCGGGATCCGTCGTTTTGCTTTCTGCGTCTTTCAGCAGCGCCAGCAGATCTCCCACGCCCTTGTTGGTCTTGTCTTCATCACGCAGATCGCCGCTGAGCAAATAGTTGCTCAGATACAGGCGGTCCTGCATCATCTGAGAGCGCGCATTGTCGATCGCCTGCTTCGCCGACAGCGTGGCCTTCACCGTGTCCTGCGCGGTGTACTCGCGGCGCACCGTGATCACGTTGATAAAGAACAAAACCAGCATGATCGATAAAATCGCGCCAAATCCGAAATAGAGTTTCTTCCCGATTGTCATGAGAAATGCCTCCGCTCCCCGCCTGCAACCGCAGTCGCAGGCCCCCAGTTACGCCCGCTCAGTTGTGTCCTGAGAAATCAAACTCGATCACTTCGATCGATTCTTTGGCAGCCGGCTCAAATCGCCATTTCTTCAATGCGTCCTGTGCGGCGCCCACCAGCAGCGGGCTTCCGCCGATCACTTTGGTGTTCGTTACCTTGCCATCGGCGGAAATTGTTGCTTCGATTTTCACTTTGCCGGTCGCGTTCATCTGCCGCGCCAGTTCGGGATAATCCGGCAGCGTCTTCGTCTTCACTTTTCGTTTTGCCGTGTCCGCCGAATTTTCCTGAGCGCTTCCTTGCGGAACGGCTGCCAGTGATGCCCCCAAAATCATTGCTAATCCAAATCCCAGCAGTCGTTTCTTGCCGTTCATGCGTGCGCCTCCTCAATCGAGGGAAGGGTCCCGCATCGGAAATTGCAATGAGGCTGCCATCGGGAAAGTGTTCTGCGGTTACGTTGAAAATTCGTCAACGTGCCTCGTATGCGTAAGAATACACGGCATTTAACTGGCCGACCGCTCGCTTCCTTTGCGGCGCACTGCGAGCCCCTTTGTCTCAAATCCCCGCCTCGACCTTGCGCGGCGTCTCAGCTTGCGACGTAGCGAGATTGTCCATTAAGGCAACTGCCGCCGCCCCTTCGCTTGACTCAAATTGAGAACACGCCGTAACGTCTTTCTCGTATAGGCGTAGCGCGCGCAGTGCCCCCTAGACCTCCATGCGTGCACTAAAAAGAAGTCGCGATGTCTCACCTCGTCTCAATGGCTCCTTCGAGAGCCTGCTCGCGCAGTTCTCCGCCACCACGCTGGAGCTGAATCCATCTCTCGGCACCGCGGAATTCTCACGGCGTCTCACCGCACGCGCTGCTGAAATGCTCGGCGCACGCGCTGCGGTCCTCGCCATCGCCAGCGACGCCGAATGGGAAATCGCTGCGCTCAGTGGCCCCGCGCACCGCTGGGATCCCATGACGCAGCATCACCTCGCCTCAGTCCTCGCCGAACAAGCCCGCGTTCCTGGCGAAAAATTGCGCGAAGGCTCCGCCCTAATGTTGTTGGGTCGTGGTCTCGCTGAAGCACTGGTGTGGGAAGAGCTCGTTCTCGCTCGCCTCTCCGGCAGTGAAGGTGAATTGCTCGGTGTGCTGTGCCTGGTAGATGTGTCGCGCGAACTTTCCGCTACCGAACGCCAGCTGCTCGAAGCTCTGGCAGGTCACGCCGCCATGGCGCTGGAAAATGTCCGGCTTTTCTCGCGTGTTGAGCAATCACGCAAGCAATGGGTCGAAGATTTCGACGCCATTTCCGACTTTATCGTCGTTCACGACGCCGGAAATCGCGTCCTGCGCCTGAATCATGCCCTGGCGGAATCGCTCGGACTCCGCCCCACCGAAGCCATCGGCTACGAAATCGATCGCCTCGAGATACTGGATTCGCCGCCCAAGGAAGGGCATTGCCCCTTCTGCCGCAATCCGCGCCTGGCGCACGAGGAATACATCCACGAAGCCGCCGAGCGCACTTTTCTGATTTCCGCCTCCCGCATTCACAACGCGCAAGGCAACGACTGGCGCACCATCCACGTAATGAAAGACATCACCGATCGCCGCATCGCCGAACGCCGCTATCGCCGCGAGCGCGATTTCAACAAGAACATCCTTAACAACACGCAAAGCATGATTCTCGTCCTCGATACCGCCGGTCTCGTTAGTTACGCCAACCGCCGCTGCTTCGAAGACGGCTATCGCGAACAGGACCTCCTCGGACGGGCGCTCGTCGACATGGTTCCGCCCGCGCGCCGTCCTCTGCTCGCTGAAGCTCTGGAACGCACCCTGCAAGGTGCCGCGCTCGATAATCTGGAAATCCCGCTCTTCCGCGGCAGCGGAACCCCCGGACAATTTTCCATCAGCCTCAGCCCCATGCGCGACGAGCAAGGCGAAATCAACAGTGTGGTCGTGGTCATGACGGACATCACCGACGCCGCCAGCCTGCAAGCAAAACTAATGCACACGGAAAAAATGGCCGCGCTCGGTCAACTCGTCTCCGGCGTGGCGCACGAGGTAAATAATCCGCTGGCCGCGATCGTCGGCTTCACCGATCTCCTGCTCGAAAATCCCGCCGTCCCGGCCGACGCCAAAGAAGAGTTGCAAGTGATCCTGCAAGAAGCCCAGCGCACGCGCGTCATCGTACAAAATCTGCTCAGCTTCGCGCGCCAGATGCCCGCGCAGCGCGAGCCCGCGCAAGTAAACACAATCCTCAAGCAAACAATGAAGCTGCGCGCCTACGATCTGGAAAACCATGGTGTCGAGCTGACCGAAAAATACGCCGTCGAGCTTCCCATGGTCATCGGCGATCCGCACCAGCTCCAGCAAGTCTTCCTGAACATCCTGAACAACGCCTACGACGCCGTGCAGGAAACGCGCCGCTCCGGCAAGATCGAAGTCCAAACAGTCCATCGCTCGGACAAAATCGAAATTGTTTTCCGCGACAACGGTCCTGGCATCTCCCAGATTGACCGCATCTTCGATCCCTTTTTCACCACCAAGGAAGTCGGCAAAGGTACAGGCCTCGGCTTGAGCATCTGTTACGGCATCATCCAGGCCCATCGCGGTGAAATCATCGCCACGAATAATCCTGATGGCGACGGTTCCACATTTGTAGTGCGTTTGCCCATCGCCGAAAAAGCCGCGGAAATGCACGCCGCAAGGGCTGCCGAATGACGGCCACTCCCGCGCCCGTCTCCGCCACGCGCTCGCGCATCCTCGTCATTGAGGACGAGCCCTCGGTCGCCGCCTTCGTGCGCGCCGCTCTCGAACGCCACGGCTACGAAGTAACCTCCTCGTCCTCCGCCGTCGAGGGTCTGCGCCTCCTCGCGCTGAACGATTTCCGCGGCGTCATCTCCGATTTCCGCACGCCCGGAGGCATCACCGGCTCCGATGTGCACGATTGGCTGCAGCGTCACCGGCCCGAAATGGCTGCGCGCATCATCTTTATCACCGGCGATACCGCCAGCGACGAGACCATCGCGTTGCTGGCGCTCGCCGGCACACCTTGCGTCGAAAAACCCTTCCGCGTCCAGCAATTGATAGACGCGGTTGAAAAAACAATTGGAAAACCATGAGCGACGAACTGAAACTCCGCTTCTTGATTGTGGACGACGAGCAAAGCATTCGCCGCCTGTGCATCACCGTGGGCCAGGGGCTCGGTTATCTCTGCGCCGAAGCCGAAACCGCTGAGGCCGCGCTCGAATCCCTGGAAACCAGTGCACCCGATCTGGTGGTCACGGATTTGAAGTTACCCAGCCTCTCTGGCGTCGAGCTGCTGCGAAAAATAAAGGAATTATTGCCGCGCGCTGAAGTCGCCATCATGACCGGCCACGGCTCGGTCGAGACCGCCGTGGATGCCATGCGACAGGGCGCCTACGACTACATCGAGAAACCGTTTCGCGTCGAGCGCCTGCGCCAACTCCTTCAACGCATGGCCGAAAAAGTCCGCCTGGTAACTGAAAATCAATTTCTGCGCGAGCGCGTCAACACCGTCACCGATATGGACGGCATCGTCGGCACCTCCGCCAAAATTCAAGACGTCCTGCGCATGATCTCGCGCCTGAAAGAAACCCGCACCCCCGTGCTCATCACCGGCGAAAGCGGAACAGGGAAAGAATTGGTCGCCCGCGCGATCCATTTTCGCGGCCCGCTCGCCGAAATGCCCTTCGTCGCCGTAGATTGCGGCTCGCTCGTTCCGACTCTGATGGAAAGCGAACTCTTCGGCCATGAAAAAGGCTCTTTCACCGGTGCGCTGAAAAGCAAAGCCGGCCTCTTCCAAGCCGCCAACGGCGGCACAATTTTTCTCGATGAAATCGGCGAGCTTCCGCTGGAAATGCAAGCCAAACTGCTGCGCGTCCTGCAGGAAAAGGAAGTCCGTCCGGTCGGCAGCAACGAAAAAGTTCCCGTGGACGTGCGCGTGATCGCCGCCACGAACCGCGATCTCGAAGCCGCCTACCGCGCCGGAACTTTTCGCAAGGATCTATATTTTCGTCTGAATGTAGTGACGGTCCACGTCCCGGGCCTGCGCGAACGCCGTTCCGACATTCCGCAGCTCGCGCATTATTTCCTCGACCGCTACGCAGCCGGAGAAAATATTCAGGTCACACCCGCGGCAATGAAGAGTTTCCTGCAATACGAATGGCCCGGAAATGTCCGCGAACTCGAAAATTGCATCGCGCGCGCCGTCGCGCTCGGCGATCATCACACCGTGGACGTCGAAGATCTGCCGCCCGCCATCCGTGCTCCTCAGGATAGCAACGTAGCGGCGGGCGATACCTCGTCGCTCTCCACCACCGCGCTAGCCGACCTGGAACGCATGACCATCCTCCGCGTCTTCGAAAAAGCCGGTGGCGATAAAGCCCTCGCCGGCAGAATGCTCGGTATCAGCCGCGCCACCCTCTATCGCAAGCTCAAGCTCTACAACATCCCGTTGCGCGCCTCACATAAACACGAAGTCCAAATGGCATCCTAAGAAGAAGCTCGAGCGAACCGAATCCATTCCGCATTCGGCTCACCACCGCATCTGTGAGACGCATCTGTATCACCCTGAGACACCCACAAGACCCCTCCGCTAATCGCCGGTTGCTAACCATAACATAAAAAGACACTTAGCAGTCTCACCTCGCGCAAACCTTTGGCCGTCTTCGTGCAAACATCTCCCCGGAAGTCTTTCTGCGTCCGCTACCACTGCGTGCGCTTGCAGTAGCTTTTGACTTTGTAGCCACCGCCTGCTTTTTATTGTTAGGCGGGCGTTCTTGAATTTGCCGTTGAATTTGTAGCGGCGCACTTTAATGCGCCTTTTTCGCAGACTGACCAACGCCCCAGGGGGTTCCGTGATCACCGAAGCCGCCATAGACACGGCCGAAGCCACACAAACGTGCGTCGAAAAATT
>JBEKHD010000047.1:0-23090 GCA_050012455.1 Candidatus Acidiferrales bacterium
GTCGACGAGACGCTGGCTTCAAACTTATCGAGCGGGTATTCTCCAGAAATATGGCCGCCGGCACCGATCACTCCGCTTGGCCTCCCTCGGTCAAGAATCGAGGCAATCTGGTACAACCAAGTGGGCGGTGCAATCGCATCGTCATCAATAAACGCGACGAGATCACAACTTGCCTGTCTCAAACCCGCCTCGTATGCGGCCGCTGCTCCGCCATGTGGGATATTCAGATACTCCAACCGCCTGCCAGGGGACTGCAGTGACTCTACGACGGACCGCGCGTCCTGCGAGCCATCTTCAACCACTATGACTTCATATCTGTCCGGCGGGTAATCCTGGTCGATGAGGCTTTCGATACACTTCTTGACAAGTTCGGCGCGACGATAAGTCGACACCACAACTGATAAGGAAGGAAGTTGTGCCGCCGCAGAGTTCATAGCCTGAACATTTCGCGCAAGCGATTCACCGCAGCTCCCTTCGCGGAGACAACGTTCGCCCAGCCGTAGCTATCCAGGATCTCGATGGACCGAGGATCTTCCAGAGGCAGAATCTCGTCCGTCCTTTCATCACTAATCAAGGTGACCTCAAACTTGCCCCATTCGTTTGTCCGCCTAATCAAATCCATCGGTTGAATGTTCAATTGATCGAGACGAGGTTTATTGATCTCATACGCCACCAACCTAGCCGTTCGAAGGGCTCCGCGCATGCCCTCTAGAGCCATCGGTTCGGCGCCCTCAATATCGAGTTTGATGACGTCGACACGCTCTATATTTGCTGATGAAATGTAACGATCGAGAGTCGTGGCGCAAACTCTATATTGCCTGCTCTTTGAACCGGGTAGTTCGACCAAGCTGCCGCCCCAGCTGTTCTCCGGCGCGCTCCAAAAATCCAATTCACACTCCGTGTCACTTAATGCCTTTGGCTCGATATGGATAACGGAATCCAGTAAGTTGATTTTTGCGTTGGATTGCAGGACTGGGATGTTTCGCGGATCGGGTTCGAACGACACGACGCGACCTTCGCCCTTTAGCGCCGTCGCCGCGAGTAACGAGTAGAACCCCATATTCGCTCCACCGTCCACAAACGTATCGCCCGGCTGAATGACGGCCAGAAAGATTTCTGTCATGCGAGGATGGAGAATTCGCCCATTCGATGCCGCAATCACCATGTTGGAGTCCCAAGAAGGGAGCAGGATTTTAAAACCGTAAGCGGTCTGATAAAGCACGACGCCATGGTCACGACCTAGCAGGGAAAGGAGCGCCTTGCGAGCCTCCCTGAGCGCAGTAACTCTGTCCACGCGGCCAAATCTTATCCCACACTGTGAAATCAACCAGTCTCTTGCGCTCGCGGGCCAGCACTCTGATCTAGGATGTGTCAAGCAGACCTCACGGCCGCGCCCGGGTAACTCGAGGCGTCCGTCGCAGAGGGCCGGCGGATCTCATTTTTTGTGCAAAGGATGTCGACGATCTCACGTTCTCTCAAAACCATCTGGAAGTGTTCCGGGTTCCACGCATAGGTTCGATTCTCCTGTTCGTCAACAAATGAAATCTGTTTGAACGAACCTAGTTCGGCAACCCTATGCACCAAGTCCAGCGGCTCGACGCCCAATTGATTTAGTAACGGGCCGTTAACCTCAAAAACGAGAAGTCTCGCGGTGAGAAGACTCTTCGCCATCCCGGCGAGCGCAAACGGTTCGGCGCCTTCCAGATCCAGTTTTATGACGTCTACACTCTGCAGGGCGTGGGCCTCTATGTAATCATCGAGACGTACACCCGAGACTCGAATTATTTTTCCCGTCGTTCCCGGATTGACGAACAGACTGCTGCGCATTGGCTCATGAGGTACAACGGCGAACTCAAAAGTGCTGTCACTGCTGGTGAGTGCCTTCTCTTCCAGTCGGACAATCGATTGCAGGCCGTTGTACTCGACATTCTGCCGGAGCAAACCAAATGTGGTCGGGTCTGGCTCGAACGAAATAACTTGGCCTTTTCCATCGAGCAGGCGGGCGGCAAGCAGCGAAAAAAATCCGACATTACTGCCACCGTCAATGACGATATCACCGGGACGAATCGTCGCTTCCAGAATCTCACGGACTCTCGGGTGCAGGCGAGCTTCCCCGAGCGCCATAATAAGGGTTCCTTGATCGGCACTGGGCAGCAAGAGTTCAAAGCCGTACGGCGTCGCGAACCTGATGGCGGATTGCTCCCGAGCTATGCGAGAGACAACTGCTTGACGCATCTGCTTTACCCACATAAGCCGGTCGAACCTAGCGAGGCGGACCGCGAGGTGAACTGCGAGCCAGTCTTGTAAGCTGGCCGGGTGGAGATCTCCGCGAAGATGTTGCTTGTCGCCCAACCTCAGACGCCCACCTTGCTGCTCTCGCGAGTCTCAAGTGAGCAGGGAATATTCAGCACTCCGGCCCACTCATCCATAAAGTGAGTCACCGGCGTGCCCTCGATAATCAGTGCGGGGACCAGAGTCCAGTTATGATTCCGTTCATGGTCGTCGTGGATGCTGAAATAGATGCTGTAGGCTCCGGGCCGTAGCGGTAAATCGGGAAAGGACAACTGGACGTCGTGCTCACCCGGCGCGAGGTGCAGATTATCAAATGACCAGCCCGCAATAAGGAATCCTCTCGAGTCGTAAACGACCGCCGCGACTCGACCATGACCGATCGCCTCGCGGGTGAGCACCCGGATTGCCACGGAGATAACTCCCGTGCCTTCTGCAACGACGTTTGTTCCGCTGCCCCGTCGCCGGACCACTTCCCACGATGAAAACGAAACAGGCCCGTGCGAAGGAAAATCCTTTGGTTCTTGGTGCGAAGTTAGAAGCGATGACTGTTCGTACGCCGCGATTACGCGCTCGGCGAAACCGTCCAGACGAACCTGGCCGGAGTCGATCCAGATCACGCGTTCGCAGAGGCGGCGAATCTGGTTCATCTGATGGCTGACGAAAATGATTGTGCGGCCACTCTTCGAAACGTCCTGCATCTTGCCGAGGCACTTTTTCTGAAATTCGAGATCGCCAACAGCTAGAACCTCGTCTACAAGTAGTATCTCTGGCTCCAGGTGCGCCGCAACGGCGAACGCGAGGCGCATCTGCATCCCCGTACTGAAGTGCTTCAATGGGGTGTCAATGAACCGCTCAACACCTGCGAACCCGACAATCTCATCGAATTTTCGGGTGATCTCCGATTTCCGCATTCCCAAAATCGCGCCGCTCAGAAATAAGTTTTCGCGCCCGGTCAACTCGGGATGAAAGCCGGTACCGACTTCGAGCAAACTTCCGACACGGCCGTGAATTTCAGCAAACCCCTCGGTCGGGCGCGTGATGCGCGAGAGAATCTTCAGGAGCGTCGTCTTGCCAGCGCCGTTTCGCCCGATCAGCCCGATCACCTCTCCTCGCGGGACGTCGAACGAGACGCCGCGCATCGCCCACAAGTAGTCAACCGACTGGCGCCTGCCGTTACGCCGAAGGGTCGGCTTGAATGCGCGTGCCAGGACGTCGCGCAGCGCGAAGTAGCGTGCGCGTTCGCCCACGCGATAGCGCTTGCCGAGTCCCGCAACGTGAATGACCGTTTCGCTCACCGTTCAAACCACATCGGCTATTGTCGTTTCCATTTTCTGAAAGTATGCCAGTCCGGTCAGCAGAACCAAAACCACAACACCCGCGGAAACCAAGAGCATTCTCCTTGGCGGGTCGCTGTCGCCTGCAAGCGCCCAGCGAAATCCCTCGATTACACCTGCCATCGGGTTCAGGGCGTACAACCAGCGCCATTTCTCAGGCACGAGCGAACTCGGGTAAACTACGGGCGAAGCGAACATCCAGAACTGTACCATGAACGGAACGACGTAACGGACGTCGCGATAGACCGCATTGAGCGCTGAAAGCCACAGACCAACGCCCAGCGCGGTCAGGATGGCCAACACGAGAAACGCAGGGAGCCACAGCATCGCAGCGGAGGGCCGGGTTCCGTAGTAAATCATCATTACAATGAACATTAGAAACGAGACGCCGAAATCCACCAGGCCGGATAGCACCGCTGAGAGCGGCAGAGCAAGCCGTGGAAAATATACCTTGGTGATAAGGCGCTGGTTCTCCACGATTGTGTTCGTGGCGTTCTGAAGCGATGTAGCGAAATACATCCAAGGCAGCAGGGCACAATAAAAGAAAATCGGATAAGGAAGCCCTTCCGATGGGATATGTGCGAGTTTGCCGAAAAAGAGGGAGAAAATAAGCATGGTGAGAAACGGCTGCAATACAGCCCAGGCGGCGCCAATCACCGTCTGTTTGTAGCGGATTTTAATGTCGCGCCACACGAAAAAATAAAGCAGTTCACGATAGCTCCATAGCTCTTCGAGTGGAGGCGCCCAGCGCCCGCTTTGCGGTGCGATGCGTATCACCGGAGGCTGCGCAAGAGCAGCTGACCCCGAATTCGCAGCCTCATCGCTCATTCGATTCCCTCCGTCCCCCGCGACTTGAGCTGTTTCATGTCTTCCTCTTCGATACGCCCCATCAATTCCTTGCGGCCCGTAAAGTACGCCTTCAAATTTCGCCCCACTCGCAAGGGAACCACCGTGACTTGGTTGTAACTAGCCTCGCGCCAGGAAATCGGCCCGCGCGCAGGAATCAGGTGCGTGCCCCATTGGAAGATCAGACCCAGGTTCCAGATGATGAACACAGAAGTCGTGCAGGCCGCAACAACTCCCGCATGTTTGTCCTGCCAAGTGCTGGCGAACCAGTCGAAAAACGCAGCTAGCCCCAAAACGAACACGGGAGTCAGCGAGACAAAGAACCGATTCCCGAAAGAAGAAAGGCCGTCCCAGTCCGCGTAACATCCGATAACGTAGAGGAATGTCGCGAAAACCAAGATTAAATCCGCCCCGAGAATGCGCTCACGCCTCTGAAAAAAGAAAAGGCCGACGACAGCTAGAAGCAAGATAGGAGTCCAACTAAAAAGTCCGTGATCGGAAGAGAAGCAAACTTTAATCAGAGCGTGAGGCGTCCAATCCCACAAGTGTTCGTAGCCAAATTTCAGATAGCTCCCGTAAATGATTTTTTTTGCAATCAGCGTGGGGAAAAAGGCAGCAACGACTGCGCCGGAGAAGATAAGGTTCATGAGGCACAGGCGGACGACATTGTTAGAACGTGTCTCGTGGAGCGCCCGCCAGTATCCGGACAGCGATTCTTGCAATGGCAACACGAATAGGACCACGTTTATGTAGTAGACATCTAGCATGACCCCGCCAATGGCCCCCAGGCAAAGCCATTGTACCCAGGTTCGCTTGTCGCGCGTGCGATCCCAATACCACATGAAAAGCGCGACGACGAATGCTGCGTGCGCGTGCGACCAAGACGGATTGAAATACATGTACACCGGAAAAGAACTAGCGAACCAGATTCCCACCGTGGCGAGGAAGACCCAGCGTTCGTCGATGTATTTCCGACCTAGTCGAAACGAAATCCACAAAGCCAGAAAGCCGTAGAGGGCTGTTGCCAGCGCCATCGTAATGAGATAAGGGCGGGAAAAACCATCGGCGGCAACATGACCGCCGAGGTGGTCGTAGGCAAGCACCCCCAGGTGCGCAATCAGGAGAAAAGGAGACCATAAGATGGCGGGCCCAATGGCGAAGTGATTGTCGAGGTGTCCGGTCGACGTATACGCCTCCGGGACGATGCGGCCCGCGGCATCCGTTCTGCCCGTGCGAAAGCTTGGGTTGGCCGCAAGCCAATCTTTCTCGAAATTTAACTGATCCTCGATCAGGAGTGCCCGGCCAAAAGCATAATACCCGACGCCGTCGCCTCGTACCCAGGGGTTGACGAGCGGAAGCGTGAGAAGGAAGGCAACAATTAAAATATGTTCGTTATTCGAGAGTCTGAGCACAAAAGCTAAACCCCATGTCGTCGCTGATCCTGCCCCTGCGCGTCGGCTCCCCGCAACCCGCCCGCTGGCAGTTTATGATTCAGCTTTCGCGTGCTCCGGTAGCCGGGCGTCCTTGCTATCGGCGCGGTTCTCATCCTTCCGCAAAATAGCGATAAGAGAAAGAGGCGGAAGCGGAAGCCACGGATCGATCACGCGGAAGACCGGCGTGAGCAGGTTCAGAAATCGAATTTGGGTCAGACCGAATGTTTTTCGGCGCAGGATCCGCCCGTTCAACCACCAAGCGATCACGCCGGTGCGGTTGAATTTAAGCACGCGTTCCACTTTGAAACCCGCGGACTGCCCTACTGCGACAAGCTGTTTCTCCCTGTAGCGCCGGCAATGTCCGAGCACCTCGTCCAGCGTTCCGAAGAGTCCCGGGCCGTTCGGAACCAGCACTACGGCGGTTCCACCATCCTCCAGCGCTCCATAGACGTTTCGCAGCGCGCCGGCATCATCGGCTAGATGTTCCAGCACGTTCAGGAAGATCACCGTGTCAAACGATGGTTCCGTGGGAAATGAGTTCGCCTTCGTCGCGTCCACGTGGGCAATGCGCAGGTAAGGCCGATTCGTTCGCAACCTTTCAAGGGTATCGAGATACTCCGAATTGATGTCGGTAGCCCAATAGACCTCGCGCGGGACCAGATGCAGCGTCAGGTTGCCGATCCCCGCTCCGATTTCCAGGACGCGGTTTCCAGTGTACGGCCGGATCACGTCCGCCATCCAGCGTGTGAAGCGCGGGGCGCGGTTCAAACGCAGCAGGATTTCGCTGCCAGTTCCATCGGCGACGTAGATTTTATCGGACGCAGCGTAACGTAAAATCGCCCAAAGCGCGCGAACGCCATCCTTCCAGTTGATCTTCTTCCCCTCAGCGTAGGTTCTTCCGGAGTAGCTTATGGGCACTTCAAAAATCCGGCTGCCGCGTTTGGCCAGTTTGATAGCCAGCTCCGGTTCGACGTCGAAGGTCGAGCTCTGAAGCGGAATGCTCTTGAGCAAATCCGCGCGCACCATTTTGTAGCAGGTTTCCATGTCCGAGAGGTTCAGATCGCAAACCAGGTCGCACAATAAGGTGAGCAGCTTATTGCCCAGCGCGTGGCGGAAGAAAAGCGCGCGCCTGTAACCGCCGGGCATGAAGCGCGAGCCGAAAACGGCATCCGCGTCTTCGTATAGGAACAGCTCCACCATTTGCAGCAGGTCTCGTGGATGGTATTCCAAATCGGCGTCGTGGATGACGACCAGATGCGTATCCACGTGAGCGAGCGCGCTGCGAATGGCAGCGCCCTTGCCCAGGTTTTTTTCGTGGCGCAGCCAGATCCAGTTGAATTTCTTGAAATCCTGGCTGGATTCCAGGTGAGCCTGAAAGCGGCGGATTGCTTCGGCGGTGCCGTCTGTGGAGCAATCGTCCACCACGATCACGGTGATGCTCTCTAAGCGCGGCGATTCGTCCAGGACGGCGAGCGACTGTAGACTGGCCTCGATCAAATACTGCTCGTTGTAGGCGGGGACGAGAACGGAAAGCGTGGTGCTAGTGCGATTTTTTTCGGCAGCGTCTCTGGGAGGGGCAGAGGGGCCCCCAATCAACCGGGGGCTGGCACTGGCGGCCTGGTTTGTTGTTGGCGTGGTGCTCATGCTTTCCATGGGATGCTTGTGTCAGACAATTTGCCCAAATCCCGCACGGCTGGACCGCAGAATATCAATCTGCGGATAGCCCTGCGATGGCCCGGCCCTCGGCGGCGCCGGCAGTTACGCTCTTCGCCATGCCTGCTTCCTGCTTATCGCGGAAGTAAGCGATCACGCCGTCCACAATATCATTCAGAGGAATGGACGGGCGGAAGCCAGTTAGCCCCTCGAGTTTCTCCAGCGCCGGCACGCGCCGCGGCATGTCTTCGAATCCGGGTTCGTATGCCTGCTCGTAGGCTACGTGCGCGATCGGTGACTTGCTGCCAGTGCGCTGCTTCACCAAGAGGGCCAGGTGTTCGATGGAGATCTCCTCGGTGCTGCCGATGTTGATGACTTCACCGACCGCCTGCGGATTGCCAAGCAAACGCAGAACAGCCTGCACGCAATCGCGAACGTCGCAGAAACAGCGCGACTGCTGGCCCGTCCCGTACACGGTGATGGGTTCGCCAGCGAGGGCCTGGCGCACAAAATTGGGCAGCACCATGCCGTAGCGCCCCGTCTGGCGCGGTCCCACCGTGTTGAAGAAACGCGTGACGATTACCGGCAGTTTTTTTTCTTTCCAGAAGGAGAGCGCCAGGAACTCGTCCAGCGCCTTGGATGCAGCATAACTCCAGCGTCCTTTGCTGGTCGGTCCCAGAACGAGGTCCGCATCTTCTCGGAACGGGACTTTTTCGCTCTTGCCGTAAACTTCCGAAGTCGAAGCGGTGAATACCAGTTTCTTCTTCTTGGATGCCGCGTCCAGTACGTTCTGCGTGCCGTGCACGTTCGTCTCAATGGTGCGCACCGGGCTCTCAACAATCAGACGCACACCCACCGCCGCCGCGAGATGAAAAATCACGTCGGATTCATCCACAAGCTCGGCCAGCAAATGCTTGTTCATGATCGAATCGAAGATGTAATGAAAGCGGCTATTGGTTTTCAGGTGGCGGATATTTTCCACACTGCCAGTGGAAAGATCGTCCAGAACGAAAACTTCTTCGCCGCGATTCAGTAGCGCTTCCGATAAATGAGAACCGATGAAACCTGCACCGCCGGTTATAAGGTAACGCATTATGACACCTCTAGGTGGAGGGCCCGTGTGATTCCCCGGACTCCGTTGGAAATCTGGGATGCTTTCCCACATCTTCGCCATACCCGTAGCCGTAGGCGTATGGGTAGTAGCGGTATGAATAGTAATAATCCGGAGCGCTCGAATCGACTGCGTTCAAAACAACGCCGAGCAGGCGGCATTTTACCGCCGCGAGGAGATCCCGCGTTCGCGTAAAGGCCTCTTTGGGTGTTTCACCGCTGCGCACTACGAGCAGAACGCCGTCCGTGAGAGCGGACAGAATTACAGCATCGGTCGCCGCCATCACCGGAGGCGAGTCAATGACTATAAATTTAAAGCGGTGGCGGAGTTCCACGATCGCTTCGCGCATGCGGTGCGAAGAAAGCAGATCGGCGGGGCTGGGGGGAACCGGGCCGGTAGTTAGCGCCGCGAGATTATTGATGGTCGGGTGCGGGATGATAACTTCGTCCAGAGTCGAAACGCCAGCGAGATACGAACTGAGGCCCATTTCTTTTCCGATGGTTAAGTTCAATGCGCGGCGAATGCCGGGTTTGCGCAAGTCAGAATCCATCAGCAGGGTGCGGTCGCCAAGCTGCGCTAGCGTTACCGCAAGGTTTACGGCAGCGGTAGTTTTTCCTTCGCGCGGCAATGCACTGGTGACCAGGATTACTTGCGGCGGATGATCCGCTTGTGAAAGCAGCAGGGAAGTGCGCAACGCGCGGAACGCTTCGGAAATTTGGGACTTAGGTTGAATGTATGATAACAATTCAACGCGCGGCCCCGACGCAGACTGCGGCGCTGCTTGGCGTGCCAGTCGCGAGAATCGGCTGTGGCTGGTGCGTAAGCCCGGCAGAGACGGCACCACCGCGAGCGAAGGGAGTCCAGTAAGCGATTCGATGTCGTCGGGAGACTTTACGGTATTGTCCAGGTACTCGCGAAACAGCGCCAGGCCCACTCCGCCAACCAAGCCCACCAGAATCGCGAGCAGGATGTTGCGCGCCTTCTGGGGCCGAGACGGACTGGACGGGGCCAGCGCGGGGTCAACTACACGAATGTTGCTGGAACGCAGTCCCGCCGTGATGCCCGCCTCCTTCAGCTTTTGCAGCAGCCCGTCATAGAGCTGTTTGTTCGATTCCGCATCGTGCTGCAGAATATGATACTGGACAAGCTTCTCGGCGAGATCGTTGGCCTCAGCCTTTTGTTTGTCCAGCGCTTCTTGCAACAGTTCCACGTGGCTACGCGCCGTGTTGAATTCCTCTTCGACGCTTTCCACCATTGTTTTTCGCGCATTCGCGAGACTTTCCTCGACTTCCTTTTGCTGAGCCGCTAACCGCAAGACTTTCGGAAAATTCGGGCCGTATTGATCGAGGGCTTCGGCATGTTGTTCATCAAGTTCGGACTTGCGCTTCAGGAGCGTTGAAACCACGTCGTTGTTGCGAGCCGCAGGGAGCGCATCCACGTTCCCTGAAATCGCCATGCGGTAGAGGGCTTCTTTCTGGGCGACATCCGTCTGTGCCTCAGTCACTGCTTTACTCAGATCGCCAAGCTTTTGCGAGGTGATGTCCTCCTTCTCGTCAATCTGCCAGATTTGGTTTTCGCGCTGATACGCGATGCGCGCATCTTCCGATTTTTCTACCTTGATGCGGAGCTCTTCCAGTTCCGCCGATAGCCAGTTGGAAGCTTGCGTGGTCGCGTCATATTTGCTGCGGAAATTTTCCTCCACGTAATTATGGAGGTGGCCATTGACGATCTGCGCGGCGAGCTGAGGATCTTCCGCTTCGAACTGAACCTCAATCAGGCGACTGTTGGGTACGCGCTTGACGACCAAACGCCCTAGGAAAGCGCCCAGTATGGCCGGTCGAGTAGGAGCCGAGGCAGCGTGTTGCCAGGCGATCGAACCTGGAGATCCGCCAAATTCGGGGTAGCGGGCAAGGTCTAGCGATTTGATCGTCATCAGAGCCAGGGTCTCGCTCTGCAGGATCTTCGTTTGTGTTTCGATGTAGGCTTCGGTGTCTTCGTATTCTCCGAAGCCGTTTGAGTCCGGGAAAGGCTGCATGGATTGCGCTTCCTTGTCCACTTCCACGCGCGCTGCCGCCTGGTATACCGGCTTCATCTTGAAGGAAGCAATGGTGACAACCGTTACCACCGTCAGCAGGAAGGTCAGGATCAGCCACTGATGCTTGCGCAGGATGATCAGGTAATCGAGCAGGTGCGGTTCGCGCGGCACCTGATCCCAGGGCAGCACGGACGGAGCGGGAATTACTGTCAATGCTTCGCCGGCTTTTCGGTCGCGAAGGCTCGGCACGATTCTGGATGGCTCTTCCATTTACCCCTTCATTTCTATTGCAGCGGACGGTTGCGAACGCTTAGTAAGCCCGATAAATGGCCACGGAGGAGCCGATACTGATGGCTGCTTCCGCGCTTCGTGCCAAGATTTTCAAACCCTTGCTGTCGGGTATGTAAAGGATGTCATTCGAATTCATGGGGACGTCCTGTGTCTTCTGGTTTTCGATCTGCTTGATGCGTACCGGGATCGTGTCTCTTTGGCCCGTGACTGGATTGTTGCGCATGATCACCGCGTTGTCAGCTTTCGCGAAGCCCGTCAAGCCATGCGCCAGCGCTACTGCTTTGAGGACAGTGATCTGCTCGCCGTGACTCTGCAGCACGTACCCGCCAGGTTGCGCGATGCCCGCACCGGTAACGTAAACGATGCCGCCGCGCGGCACCGAAATCACGTCGCCGCCGTAGATCAGAATGTTGTAAGCCGAATCTCCGGATTCCAGCAGGTCCCGTATGCGAATGGTAATGATTTGCGGATTTTCTCCGAGCGGATCGTCCGGTGTAGGGGTTCCCGCGCCGGCATTGACGCTACCGTTACCGTTCGTGCTCGCTCCGATTATCGCGGCAGCGCTTCGTGCAGCGAAAGGGTTAGGGCTGCGCGTCACGATTACGACGCTGCCGGCGTCATCGGCAATTCCGCCGGCGCCTGCCAAAATTTCCAGCAAGGTGGTGGGGCGAACCACCTGATAAACCATCGGCTTTTGTACCGCTCCGACCACCGAAACTGGCTGGCTGTTCTGTTCTTTTACGAAGACCGATACCTGCGGATGAGTGACCAGGCCATTTTCGATGAGCAGCTGTTCCATTTTCTGTTCGAGCTGGAATGGCGTTAAACCCGCCGCTGTGATTTTCGTCGGGATCAGGGGAAATGAGATATCGCCAGCATCACCAACCCGGACGTCGCGCGAAAGTTCCTGCACATCGAACACTTCGATGTGCAACAGGTCGCCGGTGCCCACCGGGACGTCACGGGGCTTGGTGCGCTCTTGCGCGGCTAGCTCCTGAATTTTCTCGTTGGTTTGTTGCGGAGTTTCAACTTTTTGCTGGGCGTGCAGTGCCGGAACGGCACACAAGACCAGTACGGACAAAAATGCGACGAGCCTCGCCGTGGGCCAGCTCGCGACACGCCGGACCTTGGAATTCACCGCTATCGATAACATCTCAAACACTATCCCTTAGCGGGTGCGTTACTGTCAACCCGCGAAATCCCGTCGAAAAAAGACACAGGGAGGGTCGAATTAGCTTAGCAATTTATAACGCTGAGCGGTGTCACTTTTGCTGGGTGCCGTAATCGCTTGAGCACGCGAGCGGCCACTAAAATGCAATATTCCTCCCCGAGTTCCATCCCGGGACTGCCTGCAAGTATTTTGCTGGATGGGTGATTTCGCGCGACGCGCGCTCGCTCGGCTGGCGCCGCGTCCGGAACGGATGCCGTCATAGCGTCGGCTGATTTTCAACGACGAAGACGCGGCGTCCGGCGGGCAGCAGAAGCTGTGCACAGCGGTATTCATTGGGGATTAGCGATCGTGAACAGCGAACTAAGCGCCCACGATGAGACGAAGCGCTATCCGATCCTGGATGCGTTGCGATTTGCGCTTGCATTTTGGGTGGTGATGGATCACTTCGGGAATTTCCGCTCTCCGCGAATGCCGATACCTCTGTGCCGGCCGTCTGGCTACTCAGCCACAGCCACGCGACGATCGTTTTCGGCATCGCGGCCGTCATGGGTTTTTTGTCATTTCGGGCTTTTGCATTCATCTTCCATTCCGAATTGGGAAGACCTCGCTGCTCGCGCTATTTTACGCGCGACGCCACGTTCGAATCCGGATTCCCGTAGTTGCGATGATAACCCTCTACCTTTTTTCGACGAACCGCGAGCTTCTCTTCGGTGCCAGGCCCACGTTGTGAAGACGCGGCTGATACCTGCCATCTGACATTGCATCCTTGAGCCGAAACTGCCATGCGTTACACGCATGCAAGATTTCCCCGTACGTCAGGATCGGCTGCGGCACTCGCGCCCTTGGCAGCCAGACCGGATGTGGGATAGCATTCACTCTCCAGTGAAGTCTTGTCGGCTCGCTTGTAAAGTTGAGAACTGCGTGCGCCTTTCCTGCCCTGTATTCCTATTCGATTTATTTGTGGCAGGACGTGTTCGGAATCTCCACGATTCGCGGCTTCCAGCAGTTTTTTCAATCGAACTGACATGGTTTCCGTTCTTCGCATGGTGGCTCTTCGGGTGCGTGATTTTCAGCATCGTGATGGCCCGGCTGATCGATTTTCCGATTCTGAGGATGCGCGAGAAGTTTTTCTCGCCGGAGCAGGCGGCGTTGGCGTCGCCCCCTGCGGGTAGTACGTCCCAGGCATTGGTCCCCGCCAAAAACGCCTGAGCAGCAAATGCCTATTCCAGGTCCAGTTCGGCATCTCGTTCGCGCGCGCGCTTACGTGTGCGCACCGCCGCGCCTTGGGAAGGCAGGGGCGTGGAGGTGGCCAGGTGCGCTTGCAGCAGAAACAATAAAGCGTTGGAAGGAATGTGCAGATTGAAATCCACCAGGCTGTGAAGCAGGAGCCCGCAGAGCGCCGTGACGGCTCCGGCATGAACGGCGCGCGAGAAATGACCCTGTTCAGCGGTGAAGCAACTTCGCGCATCGCGCACCAAGATCCACAAGAACGCGAGGCCGCAGAGGCCGCCGAGGATGCCCATTTCGGCGAGCAATTCGACGTAGTCGTTGTGCACGTGGTCCACGACGTAGCCGTCATAAGCGATTTCGTAGCGGGGGAACACCGCGACGAGCGAGCCGAGTCCTGCGCCCTTTACCGGATGATCGAAAAATATATGCGCTGCTCCGTGGACCATGGTAGCGCGACGGCCCAGCGTGACATCACCCGGATGCAAGGTTGAAAATCGTTCGATCGCTCTACCAGCGCCGAGCCACGCGACCAAAGCCAGGGCGGCAAAACCCACGATGGCGAGCGCCACCAGGCGCGGGCCTTCCTGTGCTTTGCGCAGACGCGCCAGCAGCGCCAGCACCGCGACTTCAAATCCGAAGCTGACGATGCCGCCGCGCGAGCCGGAAAGAATCATCGCGCCGACGGGAACGATGGTCAGCAATCCGGTCAAAGGGATCATGTCGCGGCGCAATCCGCGGAAAATCAGCAACGCCAGCCCGGCCGGAAGAGTGAGTTCCACAAACCCGGCAAAATGATTGCGGTTCACGAACGGGCCGAAGGGGTCGCCGCCGGCGGTGAGTGTGCGGAAACCGTAGATTTTAGCGTCGGAGGTGAAGTGCTGCACGATGCCCAGCAGTGATACCGCAAAGCACAAAAGAATTAGAAACCATGCGAGGTTGGTCAAATCGCGGCGCTCGCGAAACGCTTGAGTTGAAAGAAAGAAAATCAGCAGGTACGCGGCGAGTTTCAACAGTTCGACACGCGTCAAAAACGGATAGGGTGTGGCACCCAGCAGGAACTGTACGAGTCCGATAACGAACAAGCCCAGCAAGGGCCAGTTGAGTGGATTCCAGTGAATCTTGATGCGGTCATCGAGGAAAACCAGCGCTGCCCATCCCACGAACAGCAAGCTTGCGCCAATCTCCAGGACTGCACCCGACCAGACTTCGACCGCACCAAAGGCCAGCACGCAAAACGCGAACAGGAACAGCAGGCCCACGCGGATCACTTTCATCGTGAGGGAGTCCCCAAATCCTCCTCAGGAATCAGCGAGACGTCCGCAATCCACACGGTGCCGCTCAGCTTGTTTTCGAACAGGCGGCTGCCCGCGCGCAGAAGGCGCAGCAGCAGGAAATGTGTTTGCGCGCTCGTCGTCAGATCCAGGTCCAGGGCGGTCCAGTTATGAGAGCCCACGAAATTATCCGTCAGCATATTCACTGCGTCGTCGTGGTTAGGGTCCACCAAAGAAAAGCGCATCCCGCTTTCGGTAGTGATCTCTTCAGTACGCATGTAGGCGTGAAAATGGTACGTGCGCCGGGGTTCGACCGGAACATACTGCATCGGTTGGCTGAGTTCCAGGTTTGTGCCGCCGCCAAAATCCAGCCGCACGGCGCGCACGCCGGAAGCGGGAGGCGCGGCGTCGAAGTCCACCGCGACTCCGATGGGAGAATTCCAGCGCCAGCCCAGGCCACCGTTGCTGAAGTCGCTGGAAAATCCGCCGTTCCACACGAGCGAATGATTTAGTGGTTCCTCGTGCGGCAGCCCCGCCGCGGTAAGGGCTTCGATCCAGACTTGCTTGGCGTCGGTGGAGCGATCGTCCTGAATGAGCTCGTCGAGAAATGGAAACGTGCGCGGCAGAGCCAGGATCTTTCCGAGCGCAAGCATGCGCCGCCACACCGAAAGCGCGGCATCCGGCTGGCGAATCGAGGCGAAAAAATTCAGCGCTTGAACGTAAGCGTCCTGATCCGCGGGCAAAACCTGGTCGAGCAATATATTTACGTCTTGGCTCGACCGCCACACGCGGGAGATCGCCAGCGTGAGCAGCCTGGGGTCCGACTGCACCGCGTGGCGAATTTCCGCGTAGCCTTCCGCTTCTTTTTCCTGACGCAGCAGAAAATTCCCGTAGTTCCAGGCGACTTCGGCGGAGAGCGGATAGACGGAGTGCGCGCGTTCAAAGGCGTTCTGCGCAGCGCCTAAATCTCCGTTGGCTTCGTAGGCGCCAGCCAGGTTCATCCAGAAAGTTGCGGAGAGCGGATCATCCTGCACGGCGCGTTGGTAATCCGCGAGTTCCTGCTGGGGATCGGCGCTAGCGAAATCGAGCTGGCGGTATCGGCCCAGCAGGTCCCAAGCCTCGGCGTTGCCCGGTTCGAGTGCGGCGCCGCGCTCGATGATTTCCAGCCGCGTGGAATGAATGCGATGGTAGGCGAGCCAAAGCCGGACCGCCTGATAGGAGAGCAATGCACCTGCCGCGAGCGCAAACACCAGAATTGCCGCTCGCGCTGGGCCTTGCTGGAGTGTTGGCTGCACAGAGCCGTAATGTCCTATGACTGTCGGTAGTTTCGCAAGGCTAAATTGAAGTCTGACCTCGGCGAAAATTTACGGCAGGGGCGCGGCAGCGCACGCGATGGAAACCTAGCTGCGCGAGCCGCGCACTTACTTCTGCCCAAAACGATAAATCATGCCAACGGCGGCGCGGTAATTTCCCTGGCTGCTGCCGCCATAGGAGCCGGCATTAATCTGGCTGAAGTTGGTGTGTTCGTAGTCGAGCTCAATCAAACGAATCGTCCAGCGCTTTTTGAATTTCACATCGAAGCCGCCTCCGCCCATCCACGCGGCGGACCAGCCCCAATGACTGTACGGATTGAATCCGCCCTGGCTCTCCAGGTTGTAACCGGAATAGGCCGGACCAACCAACACCTCGCCAAACGGAGTGATCTTGTGACGGTGTCCGAGAGGATAAATGCGCGCTCCAAACATCAATGAGTAGAGCTGGGTGTTGCCGTTCACGCTGTTGATGTTGTAGGTGCCGGAAAGATCGGCGCCGACGCTCAACCAGCGGAAAATGCGATAGTCTGCGTACGTCGAAAATCCATTCATGTTCAGGCGATGGGAGTCCGCCTCCAGCAACGACCGGTACATATACCCGCCGCCCAGTTCGAAATTCGAGCGGGACGGTTTCTCCAAATGCGGCTTCGGGATATGCGGAAAGTGCGGCTTCGGAATCCCGAACAACAGGTTTTCCGGCGGGGGACTGACGGGCATGGGACTGACCGGCAAGGGACCGAACAGCGACAGCTCTTGGGCCGAAACGGGCAGACCGAATGATGCCAACAAAAATAAAATTCCCGCTACCTTTTTCATCAACTGCGTCCTCCAGAAATGGCTTGGTATTTCATATTTTTTCATGGTGCGAGTTTTCAGATGCGGGCGCCCGGGAATACGTTGGCACGCGGCGGCTCACTAGGATAGATGGAAAGCCCCGCAAAGTGTAGTGCCGGGCACAAATCATCTGAATGCGAGGGAGGCTGATCGAGCGGTGCCCACTCGACGCCTCAGCCGAAATAAAGCTCGAATCGGACCGCCTGTCAGCGCGTAGCCTCTGAACGCAAAAAAAGGCCGCGCGCCCGGTAAGACAGAGCGCGCGGCCTGAACGGTGTTCGACCTGATTCTTATTGGGTGATGGTTACGTCCACCGTGATCGCTGCCTGGCTGACGCCTCCCGAGGACGGTGTAACCACGATGGTCGATGACTTGGACGATCCTCCCGGATTTCCGGTGCAGCCCGCCACGAGCACGAAGACCATCATGGCTCCAGCGAGTCCCAGACGCGTGCGGAATCGCCGCACTTCGGGAAGCATGAACAGCAGGCTAATCGCCATCATGAGGAAGAGCACCTGCCGCAGCAACGCGGACGGCGGCAGCTTCATGGATTGCGGCGGCACGATGAAGGACGCAGCCGTGATGGAACCGTTCACAGTGGCGACCGGCGCAATCTGCGTTAGATTGGCGGTGGGCACGGAGCACGAGCTAATCAGCATTCCGGTTCCGGGAGCGCAAGTGAAAGCAACGGCTCCGGCGAAGCCGCCCGAGCCGGTGACCACGACCGGGAACGTGCCGGTGGCGCCCCTGGCCACACTAATAGCCGCAATGGAAACCGAGTAGCTTGAGGTAGCGCTGCCCGTGCCGGTAAGCGCGACCGTCAGCGGATGAGGGTGTCCCGGCGCAGGCGGCGTGTCGGCGCTGTCAGGTGTTTGCAGTGTTGCGGCGTTTGACCCTGCGGCCGACGGTGTGTATATGACGCCCAGCGTGCAGGAAGCTCCGCCCGCGAGCGCCTCACCCGCCGTGCAGGTTCCGCCGGCCGCCGGGGCGCTGAAATCTCCGGCGTTGCCTGACGTGGCGGTGATGGTGATCGTCAGCGGCAGGGTGATAGCTGAAGTCGAGTTGTTCATGATAGTGAAAAAGAACGGCGCGGTGGGTGTTCCGACCAGCTGCGATCCGAAATTGTTACTGGCGGGCGTAATCGTGATTGTCGGCGTGAACGGTAATTCGGCAACGAACGCGTTCGTTGCGCCGGGTGCTCCCAGCGAAGTCTGAAACGCTCCCGCGGAGGTCAGCATGTCGGGAGCCGTCATATAGCCAGCGACGTAGGCGTTCGTGCCGGAAACGGCGATTCCCTGAGCGCTGTCTGCGGTTGTCAGGGTGTTGTTTAGTGTTTGGCCGCCGAAGTATGTCGAGTAGACCAGATCAGCCAATCCCTGGCCGTTAGGGCTGATCTTGGAGATGAACGCCGTGCCATTTGGATTGTTACGCGCTTCCTGCAAAGCTCCTTGCGTGATGGGAAAATCAGCTGAACCTGTCAGCCCGGCTACATATGCGAGGCCCGCTGAATCGGATGCAATCGAAAAGCCGGTGTCGCTGTTAGTGCCGCCCAAAAAAGTGGAGTACTGCAGCGTGCCGGTCGCGGTATTGAGAAGAGATACGAAGGCTACGCCATGCGTTACGCCTGCTGCCGGAGGAATGGAACCGGCGGTAACTGGGAAGTTCGCTGCCGCAGTGGTGCCGGTGATGTAAGCGATTTTGGTTGCTACTTGTGGAACACCGGTTCCCAGGTTTACGCCGAAAGCAGCCTCCGCACCAGGGTTTCCACTCAGACATTGCGAGTACGTAAGGGTTTGAGCAGTAGTGTTGACGACCGAAATGAAAGCCGAACCGCTACCGTTGGCTCCGCATGCTGCGCTGCCCGCAATCGCGGCGCCTGCTACAGGAAAATCGCCGGACATCGTGCCACCGACCAAATAGGCATCGGCGGTGGTATCCACCGTGACCGCCTGCGCCGTGTCGGCGAATCCGAAGAGGAAGCTGCTCCCGGCGCCGGACCCGCCTATGTATGTCGAATAGAGCAATCCCGGCATCCCGGAAACTGTGGTATCAAACTTCGAGAGAAATGCGTTTCCCGCATCGCCAGTGCTCGTTTGTCCTGGGGTAATTTGCGTTCCTACCTGTGGAAAAGTCGTCGACTGCGTAACACCCACCACGTAGGTTTTTCCGGCCGCGTCAACCGCGATACCGAATCCTTCATCGTTAATGTCGCCACCCAAATACGAGGAATAGGCTAGTTGTGCTGTGCCGGAAGCGGAGGGCGCCAGCTCGGTGACAAACGCCGCCGATGCGGTAGTGACATCAGTTGGAGGGATCGAGTCATATGGAGTTACCGTTGTACTTAGCGGGAAATCGGAAGATCCCGTGAAGCCCGTCACGTAAATGTTCGGGGTCGCAGCCGTGTCCACCGCAATCGCAGTAGCTTCATCTCCGAAGGTATTTCCGCTGCCGCCCAGGTATGTGGAGTAAATCAGCGCCGTGCCACCCGGGTTGAGTTCAGTGACGAAAGCGGTCCCGAGCGAGGCGACATCGGCTGGCGGAGTGGCCGAAATGGCATTCTTCTGTGGAAACGCGGTTGATGAGGTACCGCCCGCTATGTAGGCGTCACCGGCCGTGTCCAGCGCGATGCCCAAACCAAGATCGATACCCTCGCCTCCGACGTACGTGGAATAGTTCAAAACCGGGTCAATCGTCAGAGGTTGGGTGTGATCGTACGGCGCAACGGCGAAACGAATTTGGCGATCGCTCGCAATCGTATAACTGCCCGCAATCTCTCGACGCTGGCCGTTCACTTCCTGATAAATGACTGGCTTCTGTAGCGCAACTTTGCCGCCCGCGACGCTCATCAGGACATCGCCTTGGGAATTTGTTTCCAGTTTGCGTGCGCCGGCGATACTGAGCGCGATCGAGTTGGGGTCAGCGCCTGGCGCGACGACAAAGTCATATTCCAAACGTTGCTGGTGTCCGTAGAAGAGCATGTCCACGCCGGGATAAATTCCCTGGTAACGCACCGCTTCGTAGGAAGGAATGTCCGTGTGCCATTTCTTCGGATCGTTGCCGATGAAGTAGCTAGTCTTTCCCGGCAGCCGTTTCATTCCGGCGATTTCAGCGGCCGGATTGGCGCCGTCGAAATGTATGCGAAGAACGGAAGTCTTCACTACGGCATTGGGCTTGCGCTGCATGCGCGCCGCGACAAAAGACGCGCCCTTCTTGGAAATCGCGGCGACGGTCCCCGGCTGGCGCAAAGTGAGCACTGCTTCCTGGTCGGTAAGGAACAATTGATACCTCTGGCCGTGGGCGAGGTAACGAACCTCCCGGGCTGTCTGCCCTTGATTGGCTTCGAATGCCAGCGGCAGCGCGCCGTACTCGCTCGAAACGTTTGCTTTTTGGAGGCCGCTTAGCGCAGCGGCAGTTTGGGCTGTGACTGCTGTATGGTTGCTAGCAATGGGCTGGGATGAATGCGCGCGGCGCTGCACGTGCAGCGACAAGAGCAAAGCAAGGATGGCCAACGGCGCGCCAACTATGATTCCGGTTCGCACTAACGGGGATTTCGTCTGCATCGAGTTTCTCCTCAGGTCATTTTTTCTGGAATGATGTTGGATGAACTGAAAGGGGTAATGGCGGCGGCCGAGCCGACGGGAGTTAGAAAATCCTCATTTCGCGAACAAGCGATTCCCCACGGTGTATGGCGACGGCGCCGAATCGTGGGGGACGGACACGCCATTTGAACGAGGATGGTAGCACAGCTTCTTTAGGCTGAAAACCAAAGGATGGCCAACTATTCCACTACACGGTATTCAAAGAGCCACTGTGGCGAAAAGGCACACAACACCGTTTTGCTAACTTTCGTTCTGCGCGAGCCCGGGCTTCCACGCATACAGTTTTTGCGCCTCTTTGCTCAGCAGATCGCAGAGAGCGGGCAGCCTGCCGGCATCCTGATGAGCGCAAAGCAAACGTATGGGAACCGTGGGCACAATGCGCGCCAGGATTTCAAATTCTCTGGCTCGCATCGCGCGATCCAGAGTGTTTGTTGCGAACGTGTTGGCCACCAGCGCCAGGAATGCCTTCTGCGGCGTGAGCTCTTCCACGAGTGGCGCGGGGTCCCCGCGGCGTTCGCCCAGAACATAAATCGCAGCCAGCGGCAAAGCTTGCTGCGCGAATTGCAGTTCCTGTTTTCCCAGCGAAAGGCAGCGCTTTTCGTAATTCGCGCTGAATCGGACAAGATCGCATGGCCGCGCTTAGCTAGCGCAGCGGCTGTCGTGGATTTCCCCGCGCCCTCGGATCCCACGAACGCCACGGCACTGTCCCCGAACGCCACCGCGCTGGCATGGAGGCAAGTGACGCCGCGCAAACGCAGCAGCAATCCCAGAACGGGGCCCAATAGATACGTCGCCGTATCTTCGAGCGTCAAATTTCCGGGCCAGGTGGCCCACACTTCCGTGCCTTCGTGATCCAGCCAGAATTGCGAGCCATCGAAATAGGCGAGCCGCAGGTATCGCGAGCCCGTAGCCTTCCAGATTCGCAGAGTCGGTTCGCCGGCTTCGTCTTTGTACGAATTGGCGTAGGTCAATTCTTCCGGACCGAAGGGATTAAGCGCGTCGGGTGGCGGTGAGGCGTTCAAATGAACCGAGACGGTACTCGTGGTCTGTGATTCAAACGGCGAAGGAGCACTTTCGGCCTGCAGCGGGATTAACTCAGGGATGGGGAGATTAGCATGAAGCAACAGGCCGAAAACGGCGTAAGTGAATTTCAATGCGGTCAACGACCAAATTCCGATCGCAGTCTACTGGCACTGCCCGTCGGAGTTCCAGGATCTGCTAGAGCTGCACCGCTGTTACATACGTTTGAAAACTTCCAGTCGATCGCGATCGTAAAAACCGCTGGCTCCTGCTCGGATTCCTGCTCTGCTAGACATGCGTCTTCGCGCGCGGAAATCGGCCTCCGTCGCTGTGACCCTGGATCCCAATTTTCTGAGTCAATTCCCGCACCGTACCATACACAGTTATAATTGGAGATGAATACGGTTTCTTATTATCCCGTTTAACGGGCTTAAGCATTGCGAACCTCCGCACGCAAGTTATACCGGACCTTACGCGCTGACTGCAACCAAAAGTTAAGGCAAAGCGGGCGAACAGCCGAATGAGCTCGCTGCGAGTTCGTTTCATTCTGAAACGCCGCGAGTTTCGAAGTGTTCACGTACGAGTTCATCTCGGCGTTCCATGGCATCTTACCCATCCACCCCGCTTGCGTTTGTCTCAAATGTGTCAACAACGGACTGCCTGCCAAGGGAGCTTTGCGCCGCGTACGCACATTTTCAGGCAATCGCCCCGCCACAACCTCGCGCAAGAGCTGCTTTTCGAAAAATAGTGGGAAGGGTGGGAGCGCCAAAAGGAAATTCACGACCCGCAAATCCAAAAAGGGATGCCGTACCTCAACTGGGCAGCGTGTGACTCCCGGATTTTCTAATTCGAACATGGCAGACCAGTGCGGCAACGACAGTGAAGCGTGAGCTTTTGGCAGTACAGGGTGAGGACGCGCAGCCGGAAGCTCGCTCCATTCCCGAGCGCGGTCCTTCAGGTTCAGACGGCGCGCAAAGTCTGGTACCAGCCAGTCCGGATATACCGGCGCGGTGGGATCTTTGCCGAAAAGGCCTAGAGCGCGACGCTTTAGCCCAGGAAGTACCGAAGGCCGCAACCAGACATAACGGGAAGATTCCCGTAATAGAGCGCTCCATTCCTGATTTCGCACCAAGTCGCGCACAAAAGGCCACATCTGGAAGTGCATTAGGTTGTCGGGGCCTTCGCCGGAAAGGACCACGCGGCAATCCGCGGCGATGGCGCGGAACTGGTCAAACAGGCCCGCGAAATACGGATCGTCAACCGGTTCGGGCGACCGTGTTTCAGGCTCGTTCCAGCGCTGGAACGGCTGCAGGCTGTCCATGGGGATGCATTGCAGGGGGATTTTCAGGAACTCAGCCACGGCACTGGCATGTTCACCGTCCCGGTCCGGAATTAATGACTCATAGACGACGGTGTAGGCGCGCAACTCCAGTGATCCGCCAGCAAGCTCGCGCGCGGTGGTGGCGATCGTCGCCGAATCCAGGCCGCCGCTGAGCAAGATTCCAGCGCGATCCACGCGCGTGCGATCCGCTACGGCCGCTTGCAGCAGGATTTGGAAATGTTCGACGTAATCTTCCGGGCGCCGGTAGCGGATGCGTCCTTCCGTGGGCGCCGACCAGTAACGCTGAATACGCAATCCATCGGAGCTGATAGTCAT
>JBEKHD010000048.1:0-18656 GCA_050012455.1 Candidatus Acidiferrales bacterium
GACTTGGCACGCTTTGCCGGTCAGGAAGATAAAGCATTTGCGCACGATCCATATTTTTTAGCAGAAGCCGGTGGCGGCATGGAGCTTTCCTATCATCGCCGTCCGCTCGTGCAGCCGGCAGATGTCGCCGCGGTGAACGTGACGCATGTGGGGTCAGGCGCCAATCTGTTCGGTTACTACATGTTTCATGGCGGCGCGAACCCCCAGGGCAAACTCACCTCGCTGCAGGAAACTCACGCCACCGGTTACCCGAACGACCTTCCGCAAATCTCCTACGACTTCCAAGCGCCACTGGGAGAGTACGGACAAATGCATCCATCGTTCCGCAAGCTGAAATTGCTGCACCAGTTTTACAACGAATTCGGACCCCAGCTTGCTCCGATGGTGGCATTTCTGCCGGAGCAGACACCGAAAGGCGCATCCGATTCGGACACGGTGCGGAGCGCTGCGCGCACGGATGGTGACGGGGGCTTTCTCTTCGTCAACAACTACGTCCATAACTTGCCGATGCCCGAGCGCAAGGCTGTTGCTTTCCGGATCCGTCTGCCAAAGGAAACGCTTCAGCTGCCTCGCACGACGGCGGATATTCCCGCGGGCGGGTACTTCGTCTGGCCATTCAATTTTCAGATGGGCGCGACTCGCTTGGTTTACAGCACGGCGGAGCTGCTTACCAAGCTGGACACGGCGAGCTCCACCGACTATGTGTTCTTTGCGATTCCTGGCATAGCACCTGAATTCACTTTCGACGAAAAAACGGCCGGCAAGATTACAGCCGATGGCGCTACTGAAATCCGCGAGAACGGCAACTCGTACGTCAGCGGCCTCAAGCCCGGGACTGGCGTCGCGATCTCGATTCAGCCGCCGACGGGCAAGCCGATTCACATTTTAGCCGATTCACATTTTACTGCTTTCACAGGAACAAGCAGAGAATCTCTGGAAGATTCAGTTGCACGGTGAGCAGTACTTGCTCTTGTCCAGCGCCGATGTCTTCTTCGACGATTCAACGCTGTATCTTCACTCGCGCGATAATTCCGCGCTGGCGTTTTCGATATTCCCCGCCTTGTCTGCGGAACCCAAGGCCAATGCTCCGTTGCGAAAGTCTGGTAGCGACGGAATATTTATTTCGTACGCGGCGAGCGTGGAGCCGCGGACGTTCGACATCGGATGGACGCAAACTCAGCCCGCCGGACACGTGGATCCAGTGCAGACCAGTTCTTTGCAGCGCAAAGTCCCAGTAGCCGTGGCGCCAGACGAGTCTGCATTTAAAAACGCGGCCGCCTGGCGGATCACCATGCCTGCGCATGAGATCACCGGTCTGAGCGACGTCTTTTTGCGGATTAATTATGCCGGCGACATCGGGCGGCTTTACGAGGGGCAGCGCTTGCTGGATGACGACTTTTTTCACGGCGACACCTGGGAGGTCGGGCTGAAGCGATTTGCGCCGCTGGCCAGCCGGAATCTCACCCTGGATGTTCTGCCTTTGCGAAAAGACGCTCCCATCTACTTCTCGCCCCACGCCCGGCCCGATTTCGGATCCGCGGAGCAGATTTCCGAGGTGCGAACGATTACCGCGGTGCCAGAGTATGAGGTTCGAATCACTTTCTAGCACACCGCCGCGGAATGTCGCGACGGAAATTGCTTCGTGAGGCGCGGTTGCGCTATTTTCAGAGTTGCGGCTCGCGCATCCGCGCCGGACCCACGGTGTGTGGCTGTGCGCAGCCGCGCGTTTTCGGGAGACATTCATGACCACCGGCAAAAAATCCGCGCAAAATTTGGCCGTCGAACCAGTCGCAAAGCGCGCCATCACCAACCACCGCGTTCTCAACGAGGCCTACGATTACGCGAAACCCAGTTCGTTCTCACGCGGCATGCGTGTTGATCTGGGCGGCGGCGCGGTGATGCTGCTCATCTCTGGCACCGCCAGCATTGACGAACACGGGGCCACGGTTCATGCGGGAGATTTTCGCGCGCAGTGTCGCCGCACTTTCCAGAATATTACGGCGCTGCTCGCATCCGAGGGTGCCACCTGGAGGGATATCGTCCGCACTACCTGCTATCTGCGCGACATTGATCGCGATTACACGCAGTTCAACGAAGAGCGCACTGCCTTTTATCGCGAGCAGGGACTGGATCCCTTGCCCGCATCCACCGGTGTCGAGGCCAAGCTGTGTCGGCCCGAACTGCTCGTCGAAATCGAAGCGATCGCAATGTTTCGCGAAGTGCCGGAGGAGTAGCGTGATCCGCATAAACGCCCGCAATATCGCGCGGCTTGGGATTCCACTGGGCGGGATCGCTCTGCTGTTGGTGCCACTCGTCGCTCGTCAGTCATCAGATCATTCCTTGCAGCTTGGAATTGCCAGCGCAATCGCTGGTGAATCGCACACCAGTATTTTACTGGCGATTCGAGGGTTGCACGCAGCGCCCGCTGACACCGCATCCATCACGATCGATTATCCGCAAGACGGTTCGATATTTCCGCCAGACATTATTCCGCCGACTTTCATCTGGCGCGATGTAGACGCTTCCGCCACGGCGTGGCTCGTTGCGGTCACGTTTGCAGATGGCTCGAAGCCAATTCACACCATCTCTCATGGCGAACCCATTCAGATCGGCAAAATTGATCCGCGGTGTGTTTCCGACAACAACAAGCCACCGTCGCTAACGCCGGAGCAGGCCGCCGCGCATACCTGGGTACCCGACGCAGAAACGTGGGCGATGATCAAACAACATTCCGTCGAGCATCCGGCAACCGTTGAAATTACCGGCGTCACCGACACCGCCTCGGACAGCCCGGTTTCCCAAGGCCGCGTCAGGTTAACAACCTCCAAGGATCCCGTAGGCGCTCCAATTTTTTACCGCGACGTGCCGCTGATGCCTTCAGAGGGCGCAAAGAATTTTATTCAACCTCTCGCGCCGTCTTCGCTATTTCTCATCAACTGGCGCCTGCGCTTTGTTGATCAGCCCCAGAGCCGCTTGCTCATCCACGACCTGCATACTTGCGCGAACTGTCACTCGTTTTCCGCGGATGGTAAAACCATGGGGATTGACGTGGATGGACCAAAGAACGACAAAGGCTTGTACGCAGTTGTTCCCATTCGCGCGAATATGTCTATTCGCAATCAGGACATGGTTTCCTGGAATAACGACATGAGCGTGGGGAAGTCGCGAGTCGGCTTCATGTCGCAGGTCTCGCCCGACGGGCGATATGTCCTTTCTACGTTCGCGGGCCAGGGCCAGGACATCCCCAGTTCTTTTTTCGTGCAGAATTTCAAGGATTACCGTTTTCTACAGGTGTTCTTTCCTACGCGCGGCATTCTAGCTGTGTACAATCGTGCCACCGGCCGCAGGGAGCCTTTGCCAGGCGCTGATGATCCGCGCTACGTGCAAACAGATGGAGTGTGGAGTCCCGACGGAAAGTTCATCGTCTTCGCTCGCGCCGAGGCGAAGGATCCCTATGTGGATGGCCAAGAACTTCCAACCCACGCGAACGATCCGAACGAAGTGCAAATTCAGTACAACCTGTACCGGATCCCATTTAACGACGGAAAGGGAGGTCAGGCCGAGCCAATTCTAGGCGCCTCCTACAACGGCATGAGCAATAATTTCCCGAAAGTTTCGCCCGACGGCCGCTGGATCGTCTTCGTGAAGTGCCGCAACGGCCAGTTGATGCGGCCGGATAGCCAGCTCTATATCGTTCCGGTCAGTGGCGGCGTCGCGCGTCGAATGCGATGCAATACGTCGCTGATGAATTCCTGGCACAGTTTTTCGCCCAATGGACGCTGGCTGGTTTTTTCTTCCAAGAGCCGTTCGGTTTACACGCAGATGTACCTCACCCACATTGACGAACAGGGCCAGGACAGTCCGCCCATCTACGTTGAAAATTCCACGGCCTCCAATCGCGCCGTCAACCTCCCCGAATTCGTGAACATCGAGCCGGATCAGATGGAGTCCATTGACGTCCCGGCTTCTGACCTTTATCGCATCATTGATAATGCGCTGGCTTTGCAGCAAAACGGGGAGAACGCCGCCGCATTGGCCGAGTGGAAAAAGGCCTTGGCGATCGATCCAACCGACGCCCGCGCGAATAACGGTATCGCGATCGCCCTCTCGGTGTCTGGAGATTCCGATCAGGCGATCACCTATTTGCGCAAGGCCACGCAGATCAGTCCGGACTTTTTCGAAGCCTATTACAATCTCGGGCTCGAACTCGCAAAGAAGAATCGGGTGAACGAGGCGATTGATGCATGGCTGAACACCGTGCGCATCAGGCCGAACTTCGCCGCCGGTCACGAAAACCTAGGCTACGCGTTCTATCTCCAGGGCAAATTCGCGGATTCTCTCACTCACTTGCGTCTGGCGCTGGACGCCGATCCTGACCGCGTCTCCGACCTGAACCTTGCGGCCAGCCTGCTCGCGACTTGCCCCGACGGCTCTGTCCGCAATGGTAAGGATGCCGTCGCCCTCGCGGATCACGCGCAGACGCTTACCCACGCGCAAGATCCCGCAATCCTGGACACCTTGTCAGCTGCCTACGCGGAAACAGGCCGCTTCCCTCAAGCCATGGAAGTCGAACGGCACGCCATAGCCGTCGCAACGCAGCAAGGTAAGACCTCGCTTACCGCGACGCTCGAAGCTCATCTGAGCCGGTATCAGTCGAATAAGCCGCTGCGCGAGCCGCCGGACCCGGTGTCGTTCTGAAAGGCTGAGGAAGATTGATTCATTACTATGACTGAAAAACTGGCGGGGAACGGCGTGTCGTCAGCGAGCCTGTTACAACAGGAAGCGCAAGGATTGCGCGAGCGATTCCAGAAATTGTATGGCGAGGAGGCGCGGGTTTTTCGCGCACCGGGGCGCGTGAACCTGATTGGCGAGCACACGGATTACAACGAAGGATTCGTGATGCCCGTCGCAATGGATTTGTACACATGGGTCGCCGTCGCCGCACGGCGAGATTCGCGCGTGCACGTTTATTCGCAGAATTTGCGCGAGCGCGCGGAAATGGATTTGCAGGATTTGCGTTTGCGGGTACAGCGGCATTGGAGCGCCTACGTGCTGGGAGTGGCGGCGAGTTTGCGGATGTCCGGCGCGGAAATTGGCGGGGCGAATCTGTTGGTCGAGGGAAAAGTTCCGATGGGCGCCGGGCTTTCGTCTTCGGCGTCGGTGGAAGTGGCGGCGGGTTACGCGCTGCTGGAAAGTTCGGGGCTGTCGCGCAGTCCGGTGGAGCTGGCGAAGATATGCCAGCGCGCGGAAAACGAATTCGCGGGAGCGCGCTGCGGAATCATGGACCAGATGATCGCCTGCTGCGGCCGCGCGAACTACGCGTTGATCCTGGATTGCCGCACGCTGAGATTCCGGCTGCTGCCGTTGTTTGCGGACGCGCAATTCGTGGTGTGCAACAGCATGGTGAAACACGATCACGCGGCAGGTGAATACAACGCGCGGCGGGCGGATTGCGAGACGGCCACGCGCATTCTGGCGGCGCAGATGCCCGGGGTGCGAGCGTTGCGCGATGTGTCGCTTGCGGACCTGGAGCGCTATCGGAAATCCCTACCGGAAGTGGTGCACCGTCGCAGCCGGCACGTGACCACTGAAAATGCGCGGGTGGAAGATGCGCGCGGGGCACTGGAGCACGGCGATCCGGAATCGTTTGGGCGATTGATGAGCGAATCGCATCGCAGTCTGAAAGAGGATTACGAAGTGAGCAGCACGGAGCTGGATTTGCTGGTGGAAATTGCCAGCGGGGTCGCCGGGGTGTACGGCTCGCGGATGACGGGCGGGGGATTTGGCGGCTGCACGATCAGCCTGGTGCGCAGCGACGCGGTGGAAGAATTTCAGGGCGCCGTGGCGCGCGACTACCAGCGAGCGACGGGGCGCAAGCCGGACATCTATATTGTCCGCGCCTCAGACGGCGTGCGCGAGGCGTTGGAATAGGCAAGCGCAGCGCGTCGCGGCAGGATCCGTTCTTCGTTGAGTGAAGTGTGTGGATTACTTGCTTCGCAATTCAAAACTGCTTCAGGCCTGGAGAACTCATGGACCGGCGCGATTTCATGAAGGCGGCAACCACACTCGTTGCAGCTGCAGCGCTACATCGCGGGGACTTTGCGCAGAATCCGGGCTCGGCAAACGAGACGCGGCTAGTGTTGCCCATGAATCGCGGCTGGCGATACAGCCCATCGTTCGTGGAGGGCGGTCACGACGTTAACTTCGACGACTCGAAATTCGACCGCGTCGTTGTTCCCCATACAAATGTGGCGCTGCCGTGGCACGGATTTGACGATAAGACCTACGAATTCGTCTCGCTCTATCGCAGACGATTCAAGCTGCCGCCGCAGGCGCGCGGGCAGCGCGTATTTATTGACTTCGAAGGCGTGATGACGGCTTCCACTGTTTGGATCAATGGCCAGCGGCTGGGCGAGTATAAGGGCGGCTACACACCGTTTTCGTTCGAGCTGACGCCACACCTAAATCTTGACGGAGACAATCTGCTCGCTGTGGACGTCGATTCTTCCGAGCGCCCGGATATTCCGCCCTTTGGCAATCGCATTGATTACCTCACGTTCGGCGGAATTTATCGCGAAGTAGCGCTGCGCGTCGTCCCAGCCACCTACATCGAGAATATCATCGCGCAGCCCAAGAATGTCTTGAGCGAGCATCCATCGCTCGACGTGGCATGCTTCATCCAGCGCCTCGAGCCGTCGCAACACGCTCTGACCTTGGAGGCTGTGCTTCTGGACGGCGCGAACGCGATATCCAAGTGTAAGCAAGAAGTGCCTGCGTCAGGTGCGACGAGCGAGCCGGCGAGCTACACATTGAGCTTCGCTGCGCTGTCAGGTATTCAGCTCTGGGACATTGCGAATCCATATCTTTATTCCGTGCGAGTGCGTTTGCTCGTTGGCGAACGCGTGCTTGATGAAGACACGCGCCGCATCGGCTTTCGCGAAGCGGAATTCACGGATCATGGTTTTGAGTTGAACGGAAAAGTGATTAAGCTACGCGGCCTCGACCGTCATCAGACCTTTCCCTTCGTGGGGCAGGCGATGCCTGCTCGCGTGCAACGACGGGACGCATATATTCTGCGGAAACAACTGCACTGCAACATCGTGCGCACCTCGCATTATCCGCAGTCGCGCCATTTCCTTGATGCCTGCGATGAGTATGGCTTGCTGGTGCTGGAAGAAATCCCAGGCTGGCAATACATCGGCGATCAGGCCTGGCAAGACCTCTCCGTGGACAACGTGAGCCGCATGATTCGGCGCGACTGGAATCATCCCTCGATCGTGCTGTGGGGCGTGCGCATCAACGAATCCAGAGACAATCACGATTTTTACACGCGCACGAACACGCTCGCGCACACTCTGGACCCCACGCGGCAAACCGGAGGGATTCGTTATTTTCAGGAATCCGAGTTTCTGGAAGATGTCTTCACCATGAACGATTTTGGCTGGCCGCTGAAACCTCCGAACCATCCGCGCTATCTCAACACAGAGTTTGTCGGCCACACCTATCCCGTGAAGACGATCGACGACAACGTTCGTCACCGCGAGCACACCGTTCGCCATGCTCGCGTGCACGATCAACTGGCTTCCAATCCGCAATACGCCGGCGGCATCGGCTGGTGCGCGTTCGACTACAACACTCACTCTGATTTCGGCGCGGGAGATCGCATCTGTTATCACGGCGTAGTGGATATGTTTCGCGAACCCAAACCTGCGGCAGGTTTCTATAAATCCCAGTGCGATCCGGAAGAAGAAATTGTACTGGAGCCGGCATTCCATTGGGCGGCGGGTGATGAAGCGCTGCGTTTTACGGTCGCGATGATTTGCTCAAACTGCGACCACCTGAAGCTCTACGTGAAAACCAAAAACGACTGGGATTTGATTGCCGAAGCAGATCCCGATCGCGAGCAGTTCGCTCATTTGCGCTACGCGCCGTTCAGCATTGATCTCGCGAAGTCACGCCACGAATGGGGTGATCTGCGCATTGATGGCTACCTGAAAGGCCAGCAGGTCGTTTCCAAGACGTACTCCGGCCGCGGCGTTGATCGGAAATTCTCAATCCGTGCCGACGATACGGAGCTTACCGCCGATGGAGCCGATGCCACGCGCGTGGTGTTCCGCGTCACGGACGAATTCGATGCGATTCGCCCTTATGCGAACGACCCCATCATGCTGACTGTCGAAGGTCCCGCTGAAATAGTTGGAGACAATCCATTTGCGCTGACCGGGGGCACCGGTGCGGTCTGGATTCGTGCAAAAGGGCAGGCGGGAACTGCGCGCCTCACGGCCACGCACCCTCGTCTCGGAGGCCAGACGGTGTCCTTCACGCTGCGTGAAGCCACCGAGGAGCGCGTCTAGCTTTACCGTTCTTTGAGCGCAGTCTTGACTCTCAGCGGGCGAACTTCATACCGAGTCGGTGGACCTGCTGCGGCGGCTGAATGGTCCCCATTTGGTAGTCTCGTCTGCGGGCGGAATCGGGACACCGCGGAACAAGAAGGGAGCACTGAGCCCGGGAGACCATGCAAAACCGTGGTGTACGGCGTAAGAGAGAGACAGACGAATCAACCACATAGATTGTCTGGCGCAATCGGCCATCTAAGTTGCTGACTTTCCGAATCGCGACTATCTACAGTCTGTGCACACGGCAGTCGGGCGCAGAAGCGCTGAGTCGAGCCTTCGAGCGTGCTCGGATCAGAACTCGCGCGCCCTGATTCAAAAGCCTTTCTTCAGGAATAGGTAGGGAAGGAGAAGAAATTCGACAATGCCGGGGAGCGGATCCTCTTTGCTGAATACCGCGTCGGTGTGAACGTGGCGCAATGATTCAACGTAGTCCCTGAGTCGCATTCGCCTGCCACTCACGTCTAGAATACCCGTGGGAACATCTGTGAGAAGCCGAATCCACAAGTGGCCGGGGGTTCCGCGAGACGCCATCGCGGTTTCTCCGATTTGGTCGGCATACAACATAAATGGAAAGTCCACGCCAGCCGCTAAGCCAAGCGTGTGGTAACCCCAAGTGCGGGCGTTCACATCGAGGAGTTTGTACTGCCCGTCCCTGGGATCGAGTTTGAATTCAACTTCGACTAGCCCGTAATAATTAATCGCGCGAAGAAAGCGTTCAGCCAATGATTCTAGAATCGGTAGATCAATCGTCTCTACGTAGGTGCTGGCACGACCGAATTCATGGGGGTGCTGGCGCAGGCGGCGACTCACCATGCTGCCGATGGCCTTGCCATCCTTGAAAAATGCGCAATACGCGAACTGGTTCTTCCCATCTCCTGGGATCAAATCCTGTATAAGAATCTCGCGTGGTCCCGCCAATTCGTTGGCGCGCGAAAACAGCTCCTGAAGCTGCGCTCGCGAGTCCGCGCGCCAAGCCTTGGCTTTGGTGGCGTAAAAGAAGTGCTCTTTGACGCCAGGCTTCAGCGCGAGCGGAAACGGAGCATCGATCTGGTCCAGATCCGCCAAAGTGTCGGGAAACCAGGTTTCAGGGATGGGAATGTTCAGCTCGCGGGCTAGCTTATAAGTGTTCCGCTTGTTCCAAACCCACTGAATGGTGTCCCAAGAGGGAGTCGGGACGCGGAACACTTCGGAAAGCGCCACCCTGTGATGCGAAATCGCGGCGACGAGCTCGTCGCGAGTAGGATAGAGAACCCATCCCTTCAGATCCAGCCGCTTTGCTAAATCCAGAAGTACTTGGACAGCGGTGTCTTGGTTCCGTAAGTCCGGAACCCGCACGCCGTACGTCGCGTAACGGGAATATCGTGATATGGATCGCTCGTCATCAAGGATGCAGATGGGAATGCCGCGCCGACCCAGGCTGCGCACGATACCAAGGCCCTGGTAATCTCCGCCGATTACCACGGCGCCTGGCACGTCCTTCGGTCTGCGATTCAATTTCTTTATCTGCTCGATATTTCCAGCAGGGCCAACGCTCATTCACTTTCCTTCAATATTCGCGATCTATTTGTTTGCCGTAATGTGTCGCGTCAAAGATTGCGCGGCGTAGCGAGCGCCGGAAACAAATTGCATTAGTGGGCCAAAACTCCATACGGCCGGTGCTCCCAGAATGTGCAAGCCCGGCACCGAAGTCTCCAGCCCCTTCTCGAGGCGAGGATAGCCATTCGAGCGGTGAATGGACTGAACCAGGTCGGGAGACAAAAAGTCGTACTTGGAGACGTCCACGCGATATCCGGTTCCAAGCAGAACATGATCTACTGTGCGCTCGCTTCCATCGCTCAAGCGCACTCTGACTTGTGAACCGACGATGGCGAAATTCGCTACCGAGCATCCGAGCCGAATGGGGACCGCTTGGAGCCGGTCAACCAGCCAGCGCGCTCCTGCGGGCCGAACAGAACGCTTTCTGAGCCTGTCCTGCAAACGCCGAGGCAAGCGCTGAAGCAGGTCAGGACGCGCCATCAGCTGGCTGATACCTGCGGGCCCGACATCGGTGGGAGCGTAGAGAACCGATCGGACGAACTTGCCCAAGCCGTGATGGAGGGTTTTCGATAGCGATCCCTGGAGCCAATGGATCGTATGCGTTCGCGCAATCACCTCGGCTTCGGCGCCACCTTCATGCAGCAATGCCGCTGACTCCAGAGCACTTTGCCCGCCGCCGATCACCAGCACTTTCTTTCCCGAAAATTTTGCCAGGTCACGGTGCGCCGACGTGTGCGATGCCAATTCAATGGGGAGGCCGTCAAACTCCGCTGGCCGCCACGCGAATGAACCGATGCCCGCTGCGATCACGACTCGGCGCGACACCAGTTCTTCGCCGTCGGCGAGGGTAATTCGAAAACCGCCGGGGGCGCGATCCACTCGGACGATTTTCCGCCGATCGAGATCGGAAACGCCTTTTTGTTGATACCAATGCCCGTACTCGACAAAGCGATCCAGCGGCACGGGCTGCGAAACACTGCTACCGCTCTCCGATCCGTATGCTTCCAGCGTCAAGGCACAATGGGGATCGGCGATTTGCGTCGCAGTCCAATTGGAGCGAAGAAACATGCCGACCGGCATGTTGCGCTCCCAGAACGACATAGGCTCGCCGAAAATCCGGACCGTAAGGCCCTTCACATTCTTCAAGTGGGTGGCTGCGGCGAGCCCGTATGGACCGGCGCCGAGAATTACTACGTCACAATTTTCCATGGCTGTTGAAATCGAGAATTCGATCTCCTTAACGGCAATTCAGATATTCGTTGAAGCCAGATTTGTAAATTGGCGAACCGTACTGAAACATTGGTTTGTCGGTCGTTCGAAATTAACTATGCGAGAGCCCACCCTCCGCTTTTGCTTGGGCAATCGGAATCGATGGGCCGCGAACACGCTCGGACTTTTCCAGCACCAGCAGTACGGGAGCGAGGATTGCGAGCGCCAACAGAAAGAAAACGAATCCTCCTTTATGGTGCAGACTGCCGGTTAGAAAGCTCGGATCCACGTAAATACTGAGGAGAGTCAGGGTGACGATTCGAATCCCGTTCTTTATGAGCGCCAAGGGGACCGCCAGGAGGACGAACAGGAGCTGCTTCCACGGCGTCCTTAAAAATAAGTGAGCGGCGATGAGACAGGTGATAAGCAGAGCCAAGCTGGAACGGATGCCGCTGCACTCGGTGGCCACTTCAATGGTGACGCTCGGCACGGTGAGGAAAAACCCTTGGCGAAAAACGGGAACACCGACGGCACGGAAAAGAAAAAAGGCGATATCCGTCGAACCACTTTGCAGAAAATAAATCGTGCGGGCCAAAACATTCTCTGGAATTGGGATCATCAACAACAGAAACAACAAGGGGAACGCCGCAGCCCGGAACGCACTGCTGCCGTAAAACAAAATGAACGTTCCTATCCATGCCAGGACCAGAAGGAAAGTCGCCGCCGGCAGAGAGGATACGTTTCCGGCAAAGTAACGCTGGGCGACAAAGAGAAGAACGATGACCGCGCCGGCCAGAATCAGGGAAAAACCGGAGACGACACCAGTTCGCAGGGATTTAGCGATTCGTTTTCTCTCGATGTACAGCAGATAAATACTGACCACCGGAATCAGGAGGATGTGCGAGGACGATTCCTCGTGCAGGGAAAAAAACGCCAAAGCAGCGAGCGTTTTCCAGGACACCAAGATGGATGCCCCCAGGAATCCCGCGAAATACCAGTGGCGGCGGCTGGAGTCGGTAATCCCTCGCATATTTTCCATCATCGAGCCACCGAGGTCGTTCCAGAAGCTTCGTCCAAGCTGTAAATCAAGCGATCGCCCTGCAGAGTCGCGAAGGCGATTCTGGCGCGATCTCGATCCTGTCCTTCAATGTGCCATCGATCGCCGTCTCGCACCAGTTTCATCTGGCCGCGGTTTCTCCACCAGCGATTCACATCCCGCGGCAGCGCCGCCCACAGTTTGCGTTCTGCTCGCAGGCTTGACAAATAGTCGAGCAAATCCAAGTAGACCTTCTGAGCGCGCTGTTCGAGGAGGTAATCCGGATGCACGATGAAACTGACGAGGCCGTTGCGCCCAAGAATCTGGCTGCATTCTTTTTTCCAAAGCTCGATCGAGTAATCGCCCATGATCTGGAATAAAGAATAGTCCTGCGTCATTGTAAGAGGCAGTTCCAGGATTTCGCCGATGCGGTATGGCATCACCGTACAACAGCCGCCGTGCTGCGGCTCCAGGTGCGCCACGTTGGGTACCGACATATCGTAGAGAATCTCGAACTCTTCAAACCATTCCTGGTTGCGATACATGGCGCCAGAGCGAAAACCCTGCACTTCATAAGTACGCGCATGTTCATTGATCTTTGCGGCTTGCTCAAGAAATTGGGCGTGGTTCTGGAAGAGTGAACCGTCGTGGTTCAAATCGTGGACATTCAGCTCAAATCCGCGCCGGCGAATTTCTTGGATGAAATCGTCGGGAACCTCATACCTTCCGCCGGGCACGACCTGGAAGGACGCCTTGATGCCGTGCGAATCATCCATATCCATGAGTTTCGAAGCAAAGCCAACGCCGAGCGTAGTTTCAACATCGTGCGTCATAACCAGACAACCAGGCGCACCGTCCGGCCAGAACCAGATGAAAGGAACGCGGGAAGTTCCCATGGCTTTCATTGAGAGGCGCAAGAAGTGTTCGTGGAGTGTATCTACGGTAAAATCCACCGGCCATCTGGGAAATGGCACTTCACGCCACCCTCTCAGATAAAACCTTTGCACTCGGCGTCTTGCTTGCAATGGCAGGAAATTGCGACAACTGTAATAAATCTTGCGAATCAGAGCGCTTCCGGTAAGACCATTGGCACGGCGACCGCTGGCGCTTAGATAGCGCTCGCTGCGCAAATTATCAATCACATCTGCGGGATCGAACGGGAGCCGGACGCATTGATCTACGGTCCGCGCTTCAGGTAGCGCGTCATAAAGGTGGGACGAGAATTTTTTCGCCGTTGGGCCTGATTCGCAGCGGCCATAACAGATCGTCTCAGGGCCAAACCGGAAAAAACCCGGAGCCCCTGTCAGCTCTTGATGCGTAAACGAACATCGCAGATCCTCTGGAATTCGGAAGTATTCACTGAGATGGTTTCCCATGCTCTTGGCCGAATTTTTCTTCCGATGTAGAACTTCCGTTTGCAAGTAACGGCCTCGATTGGAAAATGCAGCTTTGCGCATACTAGAGCTTGGAATGATTGTCCAGCCGGTAGAGCGGACTTCCAGTGAATGGCGTAAGGATACCTTTGGCTAACCGATATGACGATAAATTAATTTCCCTGTCGCAGCCAGCACCCACCTGGGCATAACGGCGAATACTCGCTTCGCAAGGCCGACTTTCCAATCCTCGCTTGATTCCAAATTGGCAGGACCAGGATCTCTCCAATAAACAAGCGAGGTGGCATGATGCGTCCAATGATCTTTAAACGCAATTAGTCCATCATTGTCATCGTCAGACCGGCCCAGACTGAATTCTCTCGCTCCGGTGGCCTTGGCGTGTTCAATCGCCCTCCAGAGGAGCAGCGGCATCGCACCGAGGTTTTTATATTTAATGTCGGAGCAGCCGTACTTGTAGAGAGCGACATCCTTGAATCGCAAAGTAAGAATAGCCGCAACCGGCGTTTTATCTTTGTACGCCAGCCGGATTTCCAGAGCGTCACCGAGGCAATCGATCAAATTGCGGAACCAATCGTAGGGCTGCGGAGGCAGATCGTGACGGGCCCGGGTAAGCACCAGGAGATTGTAGAAATCGTCGAGCAACGCGGTGGATCGTCCGGTTTTCTCGATGAGGCCGGCTCGTTCAGCCCGTCGAATCCGCCTCTGGACCGAATCCTTGTGCAAACCCTGGCGGATTTGCCGCAAATCCGGACGCAAATCTAAAACGTGCAGATGATAATGTCTCGCCGGACGAAAACCGGACGTTTCTCCGCTGGGATGAAAACTTCCATTGATCGGGCGAACTTCAAGATACTTTAACGCCTGCGCTTTCACCTCCGTGCGCATGCGCTCTACGAAAGCGTCTAGTTGCTCGGCGGAGTCGAACAACGGCTCACAATGGTCGGAAAACGGCAAAGACACCAGGCGCTGACCGGTCAACCAGCTGTTGATACGGCAAAATACGAGACCGTCGCGGATTTCAGCGCCTGGAGGCGCGCTGGTGTAAGCAACCGGTTCGTAGCCATAGGTACGACGCAAGGCCTCGAGCCAGCCAGGGGTGTGGAAAACGGACGCATACGGATGCTTTTCGAGGAATTCTGCCCATCGCGGATCCCCCACAGGATCGATCTGGTAGAGCTCTCTCATCGCTGTCGATTGGACCATTTCATCCGCACGGATTGCTTTGCTGTCGCATTCAATCAAGGCAGTGTGCAATGGCGTCCTCGTGAGGTATTCCGACGGGAAGTCGAGTTCCGAATTGGTCGATTCCTATTTCCCGTCCTGTTTTTGCTTCGCCAATGCCTGCAATTCCTTCTCCTTGACTTCGTTCGATTCCACAATCGCATCAAGAAGTTTGGAAGAAGTGTTCGCGCGCAAGATCGCGATGTTCGACATCACGCAGTGACCGCCGATGCGGCCGGGAAAGACATGCGATGGGAGGAAGCTGATCTCCTTGATGAACTCGTTCACCTCTTCATAGGAGGCTCCGTATCTGACAGCCATCCGTTCTACGTCCTGGGCCCAGCCGATTAGCACTCCAAGCCAGGTGGTTTCGACCAATTTACTGAGCTCGCCGGCTTCGGGGCTGCGGAATTTCGCTACCGCGAAACCCGCGCCTGCGAAATGCTCCGCGGCTCGCTCGGTGGATTGCTCGTCGAAACCACCAACGAATTTCTGGTAGTGGAGCATGTCTTTTTCCATTTTTACGTGCTTGCCCCTGACCGGGCTGTACACGACGGGTGTGCTGACGCGATCCTGCACCTTCCGCGTGGTGCCCACTGCAAGCGTACTGTTGATGACGGTAAGTGCGGGCTTGTATTTTTGGATGTAGGACGCTGTGGTAGCAACGAAATCCGGAAGCTGGAACGGATAGCAGACGTGCAAGACGGAACAGGGGCGATCGATCTCGACGGGCGCAATATCCACACCTTTACAGTCGTAGGAACGGCTCAGAATCTGGAACAGCGGGTTCCCGACTTCTCCGAGACCAGCGACGATTACAATTTCATTAGACAAAGCTTTGTGTACCATCCTTTCATGAATTTGGCGCTAGCGCGCTCGTGCTCCGTTTGTCGCTCACTTCACACGGGTTTCACGGGCAACGCCGCCATTGATACGTAACTGAGACTCTTGCAAAAATCGATCGCCGGGCTGGAAGTATTCACAGCTGCCCAAAAGAGAGGAACGGGCTCTTGTGGTTCAATTACGACAAATCGTGATACAGGCCCCTCAGGCCGTTTTGGCGATTGTGCCATCCGTATTTTTCAAGGAAGCTCTTCGCGCTCCTCGATTGTTGTTCGCGGCCTTCTTTATCCTTGTAAACACGCACCGTCGTCGCGACCATTGAGTCAACATTCTCGGGTTCGAAGTAAGAAACCATGCCTGGCGTGAAATAGTATTCAATGGCCTTCAGGCGTGGAACGATGGCAGGGATGCCGAGAACGACGTAGTCGATAAGCTTGGACGGCAACATCAGTGCCGTGGCCTCGTTTACGCGGTTAGCGACAATGCCCACGTCCATCAATTCCAATTTTTTAGCCAGCTCGTTCCACGGAACACCCTTGTGAAAATGCACATGCTCGGCAAGGCCCAAGGACTCACTTAAGGCCTTGCACTCCTCCAAGTCATCGCCGCCGCCGATGATGTGCAGTTCAAAATTGGGGATTTCCTGAACGAGCCGCGCGGCTGCTTGAACGATTAAGTCATTGCCCAGTCGCTTCGAGATCGTGCCGTGATTCACCATGCGGAATTTCCCGTTGCGGCTGCCGTGCTCGGCGCCCCCCACCAAGGGGTCGAATCTTGGCATGGTGATGACGGTGGCGATTTTCTTCGCCGGGATTCCCCGCTCGATGAGCGATTCGCGCTGGACGTGGTTCACGCAGATGATTTTTTGCGCGAAGGCACAACATATCCGTTCTTCCAACCGCAGAAGGCTAAGCAAGAATCCAGAGGTGCGTCCAAATTTAGCCTGATACGTTTCGATCACCGTATCATGAACATCCAAAATAAGCGTGGATCCAAATAAACGAGGGATGAGAGAGGAAAACACCAGAACATTTGGCATATTGTGGGTGTGGAAGATTCTTACGTGCGATTGCACGAACAATCGCGTGCAAGCGAAAAATGCCAGCACCATGAAATGCAAATAGGAGAGCAGGTATTGGAGTTTGTTCTTGCCGCCGTATTCGACCACGTTCAATTCTTTTACGATGACCCCGGCGAGCATATACGTCGTCGCGGTAGCTTTTTCTTTCGGAACCAAAAAGCACACTTCATAGCCCCACTCGACAAGCGATTCGGCTTCGAGCCTTACCCGTCCATCAAAGGGGTAGTGGGTAAAAGCGATCATGCAGACTCGCTTCGATTTTGGTCCGGTCATTACGAGAGTGGATGAAGAACTCATAGAATTATTGGTTCCGATGATGATTCAAGCTAATTCATTCCTGCTTCGCCGTTCCACAGCATGTCCGAATAGCGGAGTCTGCTGGCCTCGCTTACCGAGCCCAGAGACGACCGAGACCCTCCTGGATATACTCGCACGATAAACGGGTGCCGGTCGTCCGCCGGTGGGCCGGTTAGCTCAAGACGCAAGCCCTCTTCGGCGAACTCCACCGCCTTAAAGGATAGCGCACGTCTGTTTCGGAACCACGTGACGATTTCCTGTGCTGTTCCAAACCAGACGCGGTAGCGGCGCATTTCGTCCAGGAGCGTCTTGTAGAAGTCCCCCCACAATCGCTCCGGGGATAGGCTTCTGGTATGCCAGTTCACCGTCAAGACGCCACCAAATACCTTTGCGATCGCGAGCAATTGTTTGCACGAATCAAGGGCTTTGGACTCGGAGAGGTTCATTCGGCTGGGATAAAACATCGCCGTGTCTTGAATGTTCAACGGAAGCTCAAGCAAGTGTTCCGCACCCGGGGGCAAAAACGGTTGAGTCGTGCCAGCCCGGAACCCCAATGCGTCGTTGTAACCGAACGTTGAGTCGTAGGGGAAGCCGGCGCGATCAAGCGTCTTGGGCGAGTTCTCGTCGAAATAGAGCCAATGCATGCGGACGCCAACCGTCGACTGCCCGGTCAGGTGGCGGATATGGTTCGATTCAACTTGGGCCTTCTGCAAATCGCTCCAGGCATCGATACCGTGCAGACTCACTTCGCATCCCTGGTCTAGCAGCTTGCGAAAATCGCTTTTGCAATCCCGGGCATCATATTTCGCGGCTCGTTGCGAGGGCGCAGGGCCCGATTTCAGCGTGCCCGGGGAATTCTTAAACGGTATGAAGAAATACGTAGCGTTAAGGCCCTTTTCTATTTCCAGATAGCGATCGAACTCCAGCCAGAAGTCGTCTGCCAATCCGAGATGAACGAACGGAAGGGACAAAGCAGCCTTCCAATTTTGCAGCAGCTTCGACATTGTGCTCTTTTGCCGCAAGACATCGAACAACGTTCCCAGGGTCGCCCGATAGAGAAATCCCCACGTCGTCATGTCAAACTTGTGTTCCCGAATCCCTGTGAAATCGACGTCATGCGACAGGCAGGCCATAAAATCGTAGCCTTGCGGGACAGGAGGAATCTCGATAAAGGGCACTCCGGAGGCGACCATCAAGGATCTGAGTAGCGATATGTGGATGTCCAAAGTCGGGATATGAGCGTTCGCGGCAGGTTGCCCCTGCAAGAGCAAAAATGCGACTTCTTCGAACAGATCATATCCAATGCGTGCTGTTTGTGGCGCAGAGCCTTTGACTTCCAGACCCACAGACTCCGTACTCCCGCGGCGCTGGAGAACGGGAGTGCCGTTTCCCTGCAAAACTGCCGCATCGCCGTAAATCGCAAACGCAGAGGCATTCCACTCAAGCCACTGTGATCGTCCCGCCGAGCCAATCGAAACTCCTATCCGATCATCCAAAGCCGTCTTTTTCGAGTTGTAGATCAGCAACAGGGTGGTCTTCAGATCCGCGGGAACCGTCTCGGATGTGACGAGGACGACGTCGTAGGCGTGTTCCGGGAGGTAAGGCTCCCACGGCGTCTTGAACAGCTGAAAAAACTCACGCAC
>JBEKHD010000049.1:0-27984 GCA_050012455.1 Candidatus Acidiferrales bacterium
CTGCATCTGGGCCGAGCTCATCAGTACGAATAAGGTGCCGGCAATTGCGACCAGCACCAACAACAGCATGGCGCCGCCGGGTAGAGAAAAGGCTGGTTTTTCTCGCATGGACTCCTCCTTCCAAAAGCAATATCTTTATGATATCAAAAAGATTCCAGTTGTCAAGTATCGATTTTCGCACGTAACGTACGCAGTTGCTGCTATTTACCGGGTGCGGATAACAGTCTGCTGATTTCTGCCTTCCTTTCGGTGAGGCAATTTTTGCGCGGTTGCAACTGTTGACCGGGCGCCGCAAATCCGCAACCCTCCGCTGCCAGCGAAACACGCGACGGAGGACTTTTCCCAGGACAGGCAATTGCTGGAGGCGGCACGGAGCGGTGACCGCGCGCCGTTCGGTGAACTTCCTGAGCGTTATGGGCAGATGGTGCGCGGCGTCCTGCCGGCGCACTTGCCCTGCGCGGAGATTGCGGATCTTGTGCAGGATGTATTTTTGATTGGATAGCGCTGAGCGCATAGTCAAAGACGCCCGCCTAAAGTCGGCCGCTACAAAGTCAACTGCGAAGAGCCGGCGGGCCGCCGGCGCTGCGCAAAACAACGGCACCCGTCCATGAGAACGGGACCGGCGCAACAAATTCAAAGCCGCATGGCAGCTAGTCGAACTTTCGCAGGGTTAGTGCCATTTCGTGGAGGCGGTGGTCCACCTTGCTGAAGACGGTGTCGGGTTCGTGCTTGCCTGTGGCGAGGCGCTTGCCGGCGTGGCGGCCGGTTAGAATTTCGATGCCTTGTTCTACCGTGGCGACTGGGTAGAGATGGAATTGGCCTTTGGCAACCGCTTCGATAACTTCTTCGCGGAGCATCAGGTCGTCCACATTTTCCGATGGGATCAGGACGCCTTGATTTCCGGTGAGGCCCTTCATTTTGCAGATGTCATAGAAGCCTTCGATTTTTTGATTTACGCCGCCGATGGGTTGGATGTCTCCCTGTTGATTCACGGAACCGGTGACGGCAAGTTCCTGGCGAATGGGGATGCTGGAAAGCGCGGATAGCAGCGCGTAAATTTCGGTGGAGCTGGCGCTATCGCCGTCCACGCCGGAATAGGATTGCTCGAAGCAGAGACTGGCGGAAAGGGCGAGCGGCTTATCCTGCGCGAAGGTGCGGCGCATGTATCCGGAAATGATATGCACGCCTTTATCGTGGAAGCGGCCACTGAGATTGGATTCGCGCTCGATATTGATGATGCCGACTTTTCCGGGCGAGGCCGAGGCCGTGATGCGCACCGGCTTGCCGAAAGCGTAGCCGCCGATTTCCATCACGCTCAGGCCGTTGACCTGGCCGACACGCGTTCCGGTGGTGTCAATGAAGAGCAGATTCTGCTCGATCATTTCGCGGATTTTCGATTCGGTGAGGTTGTGGCGCTCGATTTTGGAATCGAGGGCGCGGCGCACATGAGCGGCGGTGACGACCGATTGATTCTCGTTGCGCGCTACATAGGAAGATTCGCGGGCAAGGTCGGCGAGATCGAAAAAGCGCGTGGTGATTTTTCCGCGGCGGCCTGCGAGGCGCACGCCGTGTTCCAGGATCGCGGCGAACGCGGTGCGATCGAAGGGATAGAGGCGCTCGTCGTCGGAAATTTTGCGCAGGCGGCCGGCATACTGGCGGATGACTTCATCGCTCCACTTCATTTCCTCGTCGAATTCCACGCGCACTTTGAAAATCTTTTTAAAGTCTTCCTCGAAATCATAGAGCATCTCGTACATGTCGCGGTCGCCGATGAGGATGATTTTCACGTGAACGTCAATCGGCTCGGGCTTTAGCGCCGCGGGGCTGAATGGAAAGAAGACATCCACGGGCTGGATTTCGAGTTTGCCGTGGTTCAGAGTGCGCTTGAGCGTGCGCCAGACGCCGGCTTCCGTCAGGGTATCCAGCGCGTACATCACCAGGAATCCGCCATCGGCGCGCAGCAGCGACCCGCCGCGCAGATCCATGAAATCGGAATTCCAGCCGCCGCGGGTATCGTAACTGCGGTGAATGGTGCCGAACATATTCGCGTAGGTGGGGATGGTTTCAAAAATTACCGGACATTCCTCGCGTTCACCGTGGGCGAGAATGACGTTCACACCGTAGACACGGAACGGGTCGCGTTCCTGGCGTTCGACGCGCGGGCCACCGCCGCCTTCAGAGGGCGGCTGATCTTCTTCCCCTTCGCGTTCCTTAAAAGGTTCCAGATTATCGAGAATGTGGTGGCGGACTTCCTCGAGATATTCCGCGATTTGGGTGCTGGGATATTTTTCTTTCAGCTCTTCGATGACGCCGTCCACCAGGACAGAGGCGGCTTCCTGCTCGAGGTAGCTCATTTCGCTGGCGAGCTCGCGGGAAAGCGAAAGGGTCTTGCGGTAGACGACTGTGAATTCCTGGCGGAACTGATCGTACTTGCGCTCGAGTTCTTCGGCTGCGACGCTTTCCAGTTTGCCTTCCTGCACCATCTTGGGAATTTCTTCGATGGGGACCATCGCGCCGTCGAGCACGGGAAAAATTTCAGGCAGGGCCACGGCACCGACCTGCATACGGCCGAGCGCGAATTGTTCGCGAGCGATGCGGCGAGTGAAATCGTCCATCAACTCTTTTTCGCGCACGGTGAAGCGCTCGACGATGCGCGTCTTCTGACGTTGGAAAGGTTCGCCTTCGAAGACTTGCGGGATGCGGCGGCGCAGAAAGTCTATGCCGGACTCGACTTCTTTTTTGAAGGCGTTGGCCTGGCCGCGCGGGAGCGTGAGCAGGCGCGGGCGGTCGGCATTTTTGAAATTATTTACGTAGGCGCGATCGGGAGCGGGTTCGCTCTGTGGGTGCAGGCCTTCGATCATGCGGACGATCATGCCGCCGCGACTGGTGCCGGAAAGTCCGCAGACGAAAAGATTGTAACCAGGGGCAGTGAGCTCGACGCCCATGCGCAGCGCGCGCAAGGCGCGTTCCTGGCCGGGATCACCGGAAGAAGGCGGAACTTCGGCGGTGGTCTGAAACGGGATGGTGGCAGGATCGCAGCGCCAGCAAAGTTTTTCCGGCGGCAGGGTGGCGTGCTTTGGCCCGGAGTGTTTGTTTGTCGCGACTTTTGGTTTGGAATTCTTGCTCATGCATACATCCGAAGGGCGCTACTCTAGCACGGAGCGCTTTTTCTTCCCATGTCGTTGCGCTCCGATGTTTCCAGCTGGTGAGCTGGGCGCGTAGAGGTCGAGCAAACTGGCGCCAGTGGCTACTACAATCGGCCCGACGACAACGCCCAGCAATCCAAACACGCTGATGCCGCCCAGCACGCTGATGAAAACGACCAGGCCGCCCAGCTCGGCGCGGCCGCTGATGACCCAGGGGCGCAGGACATTGTCCACCAATCCCACGACCACGCTGCAGAACAGTGCGAGCAGCACGCCTGCGGCGATGTGACCGTCCGCGATGAGGCTGATCGCCGCCGGAACCCAAATGAGCGCGGAGCCGACGACCGGCACCAGTGAGAAAAATCCCATCATCACGCCCCAAAAGACGGGAGCGGCGATGCCGGCGAGGCCGAAGGCGAGTCCTCCGAGGATACCGTGGGCGGCGGCGGCCACCAGACTGGAGACGACGCTGGCAAAAATCAGATCGTTGGCTTCGCGAATCATGCGATCGCTATGCGTTGAATCGAACGGCAGGATTTCGCGCACCCGAGTCATAAAGGATGGGCCATCGCGGTAGAGATAAAACATGGCCAGCATGGTGACGCTGAGATGAAACAGGAACAGCGCGGTATTTTTCAGAAGGGTGCCCAGGCGCGCAGCGATGTAGGCCGCGGCCTGATCGGCGTAGCGGCTGAGGAGGGTGGCCAGGTTGGTGGATTCGTTATCCGGGAAGCGCGCCTGCAGATCGAGCCAAAGACGGTTCATCCAGTCGAAATGGCCGTTCTGAATTTGCAGTTGCAGGGTTTGGACGGCTTGCACGCCCTGGTGCACGAACGCGGCCATCACCAGAAGCGCCGGCACGATCAGGATCACGGTTACGCCAATCGTGCAGATCAGGGCGGCGAGTGTGGGCTGGAAACGACTTGCGAGTCGCAAGTAGGCGGGATAGGAAACGACCACGATGATGATGGCCCAGGCCAGCGCGGGCAGGAAAGGTTGGAAGACAAGAAACACGAAGTACGCCAGGATCGCGACGATGCCGTAAAAAAGCACCGTACCCAGACGTTTCTGCGTGCTCTGTTCCGCGCTCAATGATTCTCTCTTTTCGCCGACCCGCCAGGAGACTGATAGTTTCAAACGGCGCGTTTGTCAACTGGCGCGGGCGCCCGCTTGCGTAACTTGCAAGTGATATAATGCGCGGAGATTTGTGGAACGATCATGTTAACACCCGATCCGGCCTGCCAGCACAAGCGAACCCAACTCATCGCCAAGGATGAAGATGCGCAGTATGTGGAGTGTCTGGATTGTGGCGAGATTTTGGAAGCCGGCGAATTGAAAGGGGATGATCCGGGTTTCGGCGAGTCGCTTTCCGACGCCTAACCGCGCGAGGCGCGATGCCGCGCGCTGCGCGGCTTGCGCAGGTGGAACCACGCTAAGAAACCTTGCCCTGAACTCCCGCCTCGGGAGTAGAATGCGCCTTCACCCATTTCATGTGCGTCCATTGTGGAGGCCCTATGCGGATAGCCGTTCGCGTCTTCGCGGCCCTGGTGCTGTTGTGCTGCGCAGTTTCCGCTCGACAAGAGCAGAAAGCCCCGGCGGCGGGCGCCGCAGCTGACTACAAAATCCCGCCCGAGGCTTCGAAACTCCCTAATCCTGTGAAGCCGACGGCGGCGTCTATAGCGGCGGGTAAAAAATCCTACGGATTTGATTGTGCAATGTGTCACGGCAAAGATGGCGACGGCAAAGGGGATCTCGCGGCGGACATGAAATTGAAGCTGCTCGATTACCGCGATCCGGCTTCGCTGAAGGACATGACCGACGGGGATTTGTTCTACATCATCAAGAATGGAAAAGGGGACATGACGGGCGAAGGAGATCGCAGCAAGCCCGAGGAAATCTGGAATCTGGTGAACTATGTGCGGTCGCTGGCGCAAAAAAATTTCACGGCGCCAGCGAAACAGTAGCCGCGGCGGATCGGCGGCTCAGCGGATGCCGAGCTTCTGGATGATGCGGGTGACGTCGGCGGTGGAAACGTCGTAGAGAGAGTGTTCGTCTTCCTGTTCGAGACGCTCGCGCAGATATTCGGCGCCCACGTAGCTGGCTTCGCGATCGCTGAGGTCGCGACCGGTGCGGCCTTGAAATTCGACGAAGCCGGGATGCGCGAGGCCGAGGACGACGCCGCGGCCGTCCACGAAGAATTTGCAATCCATGGTATCGGCGTGGCGGGTGGCGATGCCATTCCAGCAGTGCGAGAAGCGGCAGCGATAGACGTAGTCGGTCACTTTGGATGGAACGTCGAAGGCGCCGATGAAATCGCTCATCGCGCCAAGATTCGGAATCCACGCTACTTCAGACTTGGCCATACTCTCCCCACTGCCCTCGACTTGTGAGCGCAGAATTCCGCGCGGTGCTTATTTTCTTGCGCCTGCTACTGCATTCTGCCCCGCGTGCTGGTAGCTGCGAATCGCCGCGGCTACGCCCGCACCGGCCGGGACGCGCAGTCCTTGATCGAGCAGAACTTTTTCGAATGCAGCGAGGAACAGCAGCACGTTGGTGTTCTGGCTGGAATAGCCCATCAGGCCCACGCGCCAGATCTTACCTTTTACCGGACCGAAGCCGCCCGCGATTTCGATATTGAACTCATCGAGCAATTGCATGCGCACTTTGCGATCGTCAATTCCGGCGGGAATTTTTACGCCGGTTACGGTGATCAAGCGATCGGCCTGATCGGGGACGAACATTTCCAGACCCATGGCCTCGAGGCCGGCCACCAGCGCTTGTTGATTATTGCGATGGCGCTCCCAGCGCGCCTCCAGGCCTTCTTCCAGCACCAGGCGCAACGCTTCGCGCATGCCGTAGATCAGTGAGATCGGCGGAGTGTGATGGTAGGTGCGTTCGCCGCCCCACATGGTCATGATCGGCGTGAAATCGAAATACCAGCTGGCCACGGGAGTCTTGCGCGCGCGGATTAATTCTTCGACGCGGGTGTTTACGCTGATGGGCGACATACCCGGGGGAGCGCTGATCGCTTTCTGCGAGCCGCTGAAGCAGATATCAATTTTTTCGCGGTCTATATCGAGCGGCATGCCGGCGAGCGTAGCCACGGCGTCGACCACGAGCAGAGCACCGAGTTCGTCCGCCACTTTGCGAAAATCCGCGAGGCGATGCGCTACGCCGCTGGAAGTTTCGCCATGCGCCAAGCCAACGAATTTAATTTTTTTGCCTTTGCCGGCGCGGCGCACATCTTCAGGGTCCACGGTGCTGCCGTAGGGCGCCTCAACGCGAATCACTTTCACGGACGGAGCGCGTTCGGCAATCACAGCCATGCGTTCGGAAAACCACCCGTTGCTGCAGACGATGCACTGGTCGCCTTCTTCGAGAGGATTGAGGACCGCTGCTTCGATGCCACCGGAACCGGAGGCGGAAATCGGAAAGGTGATGCGATTCTGCGTTTGAAAAACGCGCCTCAATAACGACTGCACGTCGCCCATCATCTCGATGAACCACGGGTCCATGTGGCCCACAAGCGGAGTGCTCAAGGCGCGGTATACGCGCGGGTCCATGTTGGAAGGACCGGGCGTCAACATCAAACGTGCGGGGGGCAGTAGCTCAGCGATTATTTCATTCATAAATAATTTCCTCGCATGGCAGCGGCCTTCTCGGATTAGGAGAGAGCGCCATCAAACCTGTTCGCGACGGGCTGCAAGGACAAGGGAAGGGCCGCCCCGAACGTCTTAGTCTCGCTAAATTGAGAGGCCGGGGTCAACCACCAAAATGGCGCAAGGCGGGTACCAGGACTGCTCGTGTTCCAGGCACCCTATCCGCCGTTAACCGATTGGAATCACAGGGGGGTAGCAGTTTCGCAACTGTTTTCCGGTCGAGTTGTATGGCCTATACCCGTGTGCTAGATTTCTAAATTAGCCCCAAAAATAACATGAGCGACAGCAAACCAACCACGCCAGCGAAACCGAAAATATCGCGCGTCGAGGTGTATTGGCATACGGTGACGTATAAGACCGTCGCGCTCTACGTGATTGTGGTAGCGGCGATCATCGGCTCGGCGACCTACCTGGTTTTCCCGGAAGCGACCGCCAACATCGCACGGCACATTTCGGACACAATTGCGCGGCCGGAATCGGGAGTGGCGACGATCAGCGCGCGGCAGGCGCGGTTTGTGAACCTGGACGGCAAGGTGCAGGTAAAGAAAGTGAACTCAGTTACTTGGGCGAGCGCCGACTATCAATTGACACTGGATAAAGGGGACTTGGTGCAAACGGGGCCGGAGGGCGTAGCGCGCATCGCGTTCGCCGACGGAACGCAGTATACGGTGAAGGGCGACACGCTGGTGACGGTCGAAGAAAACCTGGTGGAGCACGATCGCGCTTCTTCGGTAGGCGTGCACATCTCTTCCGGACAAGTAGACTTAGCGACCGGGACGTGGGAAGTTCCGGGATCGAAGGCCGAAGTTTCCTTTGAGAATGCGGTGGCTTCATTGCAGGCCAATACGCGCGCGGCAGTGCGCAGCGATCCAGAAACCAAGCAGCAGGAAATCACCGTTGCATCTGGCAGCGCCGAACTCAATCGCGGCAATGAGCACATGGACATCGGCCAGTTCGAGAAAGTGACGTTCCCAACCGGCGGGCAGATGACGAAATCGCAAGTGCTAGCGCCGCCAGAATTGGTTCAGCCGCTAAACTTGCAGCCCATTACGGTGAATGATCCAAAGCGCGATCCGGTGCATTTTGCGTGGAATGCGGTGGCGACGGCGAAGACGTATCAATTTCAGATCAGCACCACGGCAGCCTTCAACCACGTGGTGATGGACAAGAAAGTCTCGAGTGAGAACGTGGACATAACCGGGCTGGATCCGGGAGATTATTTCTGGCGGGTGCGGGCGATTGACGCGGACGGCAAAACGAGCGACGTGAGCGATCCGTTTAAGTTCATTCTGGTAGTGCACGGAAAAGAGCAGGAGATGCTGCTGGAAGTGGACTCGACTGAATTGAACGGCAACGTGGTGGAAGTGATTGGGAGAACTGAACCGGGGGCCGCGCTGATAATCAATGGCGAGCAAGTTGCGAGTATTCAGCCAGATGGGCATTTCCGGCATTTCTTGCCGGCCATGACCAAAGGCAGCCACGAAATCATTCTCACCGGGCAGAACCGGCGCGGGGGGACGGCGACGAAGCGGGTGGAAGTTGTAATCCCTTAAGCACAGGGCCTGTAACGAGAGCAGGGGCAGCTCGAAACGAAGGCCGGCAAAATAACTGGTCGCCGCAACGGCGCTCAAGTGGACTCTGGGGGAAGCAAGACGTGACGAAAAGCACTTACAACATGCGGTCGGTGTTCAGCCTGTTCTCATCCGACCTGGCGATTGACTTGGGAACGGCGAATACGCTGGTGTTCGCGCGCGGCAAGGGCATCGTGGTGAACGAGCCTTCGATCGTGGCAATAAATAAGAACAGCGGTGAAGTGGTGGCGGTGGGGCGCGAAGCGAAGGAAATGCTGGGGCGCACGCCGGGTAACGTGGTGGCCATCAAGCCGATGAAGGACGGGGTGATCGCCGACTTCAAGGTGACGGAAAAGATGCTCACCTACTTCATTCAGAAGGCGCACAACCGGCGCGTGCTGGTGCATCCGCGGATTGTGATTGGCGTGCCGAGCGAAATCACGCCGGTGGAAAAACGCGCGGTGCAGGACTCTGCGTATCGCGCGCGAGCGAGCGAGGTCTATCTGGTGGAGCAGGCCATGGCTGCGGCGATTGGCGCGGGCCTGCCAATCGAAGAGCCTTCGGGGAACATGGTGGTGGACATCGGCGGCGGCACCACGGACATCGCGGTGATTTCGATGAGTGGGATCGTGTATTCGCGCTCGGTGCGCGTGGCCGGAAATGAAATGGACGAGGCGGTGATGCACTACCTGAAGCGGAAATACAATTTGCTGGTGGGCGAGCGCACCGCGGAACAAATCAAAATTGAGATTGGCTCGGCTTACCCTCTGGAAAAACCGCTGACGCTGGAAGTGAAAGGGCGGAACCTGATTGAAGGCGTGCCGCGCACCGTCACAATTGATGACAGCGAAATTCGTGAAGCACTTTCCGAGTGCATTTCGACGATTTTGAATGCGATTCGCGTGGCCTTAGAACGGACGCCGCCGGAGCTTTCCGCCGACATCAGCGACCGCGGGATTGTGCTGACGGGTGGTGGGGCGCTGATCAAGAACTTGGATAAGCGCATACGCGAGGAAACTGGTTTGCCGGTTTCGATCGCGGATGATCCGCTGGCGTCGGTCGTTTTGGGCACCGGGAAAATGCTCAGTGATTTCCGGTTGTTGCGGCTGGTTTCGATTGATTGATGTCCGCCAGCGGTTACAGTTAAAGGTTCAACACCGAGGCCACAGGGAAACTGCGGCGGAAAATCTGAGCAAGACAGAGGCGTCTACCGCAGAGACGCAGAGGGCGCAGAGAAAATCGAAGGCAACGTCAACAGCTGGGCTCGCGGTATTTTACCACGTAGTGCGTAGCCACCGAATTACGGCGCATAAAACATGATCGACACCTACTCCCGACATCGGCCGCTTGCGTTGCTCGCTATCGTGGTGGTGGCGCAGGTAATGCTGCTGGCGTTTCAGATCAAGGGTGAGCACGACGTGCGGCTGATTCGTTACTGGGCGGTGGCGCTCGTGACGCCGCTGGAGCGCGCCGGAACTTGGAGCTTCTCCAAAGTGGGCGGGGCGTGGGGCGGTTACGTCGGCCTGCGCAATGCGCGCGCGGAAAACGAGCGCATGCGTATCGAGCTGGACCAGCTGCGCTTGCGCAATCGCGAGTTGGAAAGCCAGGCCGCCGAGGCGCAGCGGCTAAGCGCGGTGCTGAATTTCCGCAACGCACATGCCGAAGCTTCCATGCTGACGGCGCAGGTGATCGGTTCCAGCGCGGACCCCACTTCGCACACACTATTTATCAATCGCGGGGAGCACGATCGTTTGCGGATGAACATGGGCGTGGTGACGCCGGACGGGATCGTTGGAAAAATCGTGGAAGTGCTGCCCAACACCGCGCAAGTGCTGCTGATTAATGATAAGGACAGCGGAGTGGGGGCGCTATTCAGCGCGACGCGCACGCACGGAGTGGTGCGAGGCAGCGGAGATCCCGAGCCGCGCATGGAATATGTGGTGAACGACGAAAAGGTGCAGACCGGGGATGCTATCGTCACCTCGGGCGAGGATCGGATTTTTCCGAAGGACTTTCCGATCGGGACGGTGGAGAGCGCCAAGCCTGGGAATCCATTCCAGGTGATTCGCGTGCAACCGAGCGCGCGGCTGGACCGGTTGGAAGAGGTGCTGGTGCTGCTGACGCAGCAGGAAGTGGTCTTCAAGAAGCCGGAAACTCCGGCAACGGCGGCCGCAGTCGCGGCGGCGCCAGCGGCCGCAGCAACGCACGGCGCGACGCCCGCAAAAGCGGCGGCGAATCCTTCTGCTGCTCCGCAATGAGATGGCCTACATGTTAAATGTCGGCGAGCGTTCAGACCCCAACGTGGAAGTGCACAAGTTCTACGGCGGGGCCGTGCTGGCCGTGTGCCTGCTGGCGCTGGTGTTCCAGGCGTTTTTGCACAAATACGGGCGCTGGTCGGAACTGATTGACCTCCCCCTATTGGTCACGATTTATTTTGGGGTGAGCCGCAGAAATCCAGTGACCGGATTATTTCTGGGGGGCACGATCGGGATTCTGCAGGACGCGCTGAGCCACGACAATCCGATCGGGATGTATGGAATCGCAAAAACCATCATCGGGTATCTGGCGTCTTCGATTGGCGGCCGGATTGACACCGAACACCCGTTGAGCCGGTTCGCACTGGTTTTCTTTTTTTTCCATTTTCACCAGATCATTTTGGCGATCACGCAGCGGGTGTTGCTGAATCATGCAGCTCCGCTCTTCACGCTGCGGCTGTTTCTGGATTCGCTGGTCACCGCGGCGTTCGCGGTGCCGCTGTTCGCGTTGCTTGACCGCCTGCGCAAACCTTCCTGATTCATTTCATCGCAATCCATGCTAGTTGACGGCTACGGCGAGCGGGATTGGTGCGCTGGTCCGCCCGGAGTGGCCGAAACGGTCAGGAACATTGCCCGGCTGTTTGCGCCCTCTGGACGAGACTTGGGCGGAGCTTCTGCATCCCGAGGAAAATGACGACCCCTTCGCCCGGTATGCGAATGCTGTGGTTCGCGTGAATTCACCTGGGGTTGCGCCGCACCGCCCGCTGCTGGGGCGGCTCACAGGAAGGCGCTAAACATACGCCCCTGTCGGGGGTATCATTGACCGGCGCGGCAGCCCGCGCAAACGGCAGCAGAGGACAATTCGGGACAAATCGGGATATGGCTTCAACAGATTCAAGCCCGCGAGCAAATCGGCGCCTCGATACCTGGAAAGAAATCGGCGCGTTTTTTGGGCGCGACGAGCGGACCGTAAAGCGTTGGGAAACGACGCGCGGGCTGCCGGTCCATCGTGTTCCTGGGGCCGGCCGGGCGAATGTCTACGCCTACACGGACGAGCTGGCGGAATGGCTCAACGGGGCAAGGATCACGGCCGAGCACGATTCTGATGAGCATTGCGACCCAGCGAACGAAGGCGCGGGCGGTGCGGGAGAGGCGGCGAGCGCCGAGAATGGCCCCCAGGCTGGCGCTGATAGTCGGACGCTGGAAGGCTTCATCGACCGGAGGGTGGGCGAGCGAAGGAGCGGAGCGCACCGCTCAGTGCAGGAGCGTAACTGGCCCGCAGGGCGCTATCTGGTGATCCTGGCAACGGTCTTGGTGGCGGCGTTGCTGGGGGTCACGGTCGTGCGACGAGCTTCTTCCGCACACACCGTGCGAACGACGCCCGCGGTTGCGCGGCACCATACTCCCGACCCGAAAGCAGAAGAACTTTACCTGCAGGGGATTTACTACTGGCAGAAACGCACTCCGGAGACGCTGAATCAGGCCGTGGATTATTTCACGCAGGCGGTGGTGCGCGATCCGCAGTACGCCGAAGCGTATGTGGGGCTGGCGGATTGTTACAACTTGCTGCGCGAGTATTCGCTGATGCCCCCGAGCGAAGCCTATCCGCGCGCGCAGGCGGCCGCGAAACGCGCGATCGCGCTGGATGACTCGCTCTCTGGAGCACACAGTGCCTTGGGATTCGTGGATTTTTACTGGTCTTGGGATGCCGCGGGCGCGCAGCGGGAATTCGTGCGCGCGCTGACCTTGGATCCAAACTCGGCGGTCGCGCACTATTGGTACGGTACATTCTTGATGCATCTAGGACGTTTCTCGGAATCTCTGGAAGAAATTGAAAAAGCGCAGAAACTGGATCCCAACTCGAAATCCATTCTTGCGGACAAGGGGTTGGTCCTTCACCTCGAAGGCCAGACGGGCCAGGCAGTCGAACTATTGAAACAGCTCTCCGCCACCGAGCCAGACTTTCTTTCGCCGCACAATTACCTGGCGATCATTCATCTTGCGCAGGCCGAATACCCGCAATACCTGGCCGAGTCCAGGAAGGCCGCAACGCTGCTGCACGATCAGGCACGACTGGCGATTGTTGCTGCCGGTGAGAAGGGACTGGCGCGCAGCGGCGCCCAGGGGATGTGGAGCGCTATGCTGAAAGAGCAACAGAGGCTGCACGGCGAGGGCAAAGAATCCGCTTATGATTTAGCGCGGACTTACGCAATGCTGGGACGAAAACAGGAAGCGCTGGACAATTTACAGACTGCTTACCAGCAGCATGAGACCGAGCTTGTGAGCATGCGAGTTGATGTCGCGCTTACCTCTCTCCACGATGAGCCTCGCTTCCGGGCACTGCTTGCCCAAGTAGGCCTGCCGGCACTGCCGGAATAAATCTTGGACCGATTCGTTCTGCCGGTTAGCGTCGAATTACGACAGACCCCGCAGCATCGCGCCTTGGGCTAAAATTTCGCGGCGGGCTTTGCGCTGTGCAAGCCTCGCCGAGTCTCTAAGCTTCCAGATCTTAGAAGCGGCCTTGCGGAGCGAGGTTCTTTCCTTCGACGCAGTCGTAGGATTGGCCTGCGGACAGGTCTTTGTATTCTTCGGATCGGCCGCTGGGCCAATCGATTATGACGCGATCGATTTTGTCGCGCTTGCCGAGGCCGAAGGTTACGGGGAGTTCGGATTGTGAGAGGTAGCTGGAGCCGCCCTTGATGAGCCGGGATTGGGTTGAGCTTTCATGCTCGATGCGGACCATGGCACCGATCGCGTCGCGATTCGATTTTGTGCCGGTGAGGCGGAAGCGGATGCTGTGGTTTCCGGCGAGCTGGTCGTTGCGGTATAGGTATGCGGGACCGTTGTTGGTGGTCATTAATATGTCGAGATCGCCGTCGCGGTCGAAATCGGCGTAGCAGAGGCCGCGGCCGACTTTCGGTTGGATGAATGCGTCACCGGTGGATGCGGCGACATCCTGAAATTTTCCCTGGCCGTTATTTAGAAATATTTGCGGAGGCTGCGCGTAGCCGACGTTGCCGCGGATGTTGCGGACCGTGTCATCGATGTGCCCGTTCGCGACGACCAGGTCCAGCGTGCCGTCGAGGTTCGCATCGAGGAATGCGCAACCGAAGCCCAGCGTATTTTGCGACGCGAGTCCCACGCCGGCTTGGACCGCGACGTCATTGTAGGTGCCATTTGCGGCGGGGCGGTAGAGGCCGATCATTTCGTTGTCGAAATTGGTGATGGCGACGCCGGGAAAACCGGAATGGTCGAAATCGGCGGCGTCCACTCCCATTCCGGCGCGGGCTTTTCCTTCGGCGCTGAAGGCGATGCCGGCCTCTACGGCTACGTCCTTGAACGTGCCGTTGCGCAGATTGCGATACAGCTTGTTCGGTTGGGTGTCGTTGGCCACCAGAAGATCGGGCCAACTGTCGCGGTCGTAGTCGAGCATGGCGACGCCTAGTGATTTGGAACTGGTATCGAAGATGCCGCTCTTGGCGGTTACGTCTTCGAAGGTTCCATCGCCACGATTGTGAAAGAGCCAGCACGTCTCGCCGCGATACGCTTCGGGCGTGCAATAGGATTTATGTTTGCCGTCGAGGCTGCAAAATACGTCGTGTTCGGCGGACCACCTCACGTAATTGCAGACGAAGAGGTCGAGCAGGCCGTCACGGTCGTAATCGAACCATAGCGCCGAAGTGCTGAACCCGAGGCGGCCGTCGAGTCCGCTGGAATGTGTGACGTCCGCGAACGTTCCTTTGCCGGTGTTGCGGAAAAGGCGGTTCTGTCCGACGCAGGTGACGAGAATGTCCGGGAAGCCGTCGTTATTGTAATCACCGGCGGCTACGCCCATGCCGTACATTTCGACGTCGAGGCCGGCGCGGCGAGTTACGTCAGTGAAAGTGCCGTCGCGATTATTGCGATAGAGGCGCAGGGTGCTGCGCTGGCGCTTGTGCTGCGGCCAGTCCATGCCGTTGATCAGCAAGATGTCCTGCCAGCCGTCCGCATCGTAATCCAGAAAGGCGCAGCCGGAGCCGAGAGTTTCCGGGAGAAGTTTGCCGCCGTACGCGCCGCTGTTGTGGCGGAACTGAATGCCTGCGGCGCTTGTGACATCTACCAAGCGGAAACCGGGGCTCGCGGTCGACTGCGCGGCGAGTGCGTTGGGCGCGACAAGTGTACATTTCGTGCGAGCGGGTGGACTTACAGCGAGGCCCGCCATTCCCAGCAGGAAGGACCTGCGATTCACGAGATATTCACCAGACCGTTGCGAATGGCGTAGACGACCAGCTCGGCGGTCTTGTGAATGCCAAGCGCGTCCATGATATTGGCGCGATGGACGGCGACGGTGTTGGCGCTGAGGGAGAGGCGGTCGGCGATGGCTTTGTTGGAATTGCCTTCGACGATCAGTTGCAGGATTTCCAGCTCGCGCGGTGTGAGGCCGGAATCGCGCTCGCCCTTCAGCGCAGGGGCGCGGGAAACTTCGGGGGCGAGGACAATTTCTCCGGCAGCTACGCTACGAATTGCCGCGCCCAGGCCGAGATCGTCGGCATTTTTCAAGATGTATCCGCGGGCCCCGGCGTCGAGCGCCTGTCGCACGAGCGTGTCTTCGGAGTGCATGCTGAGCATCAGGATGGCCTGGTCGGGAAATTCCTCGAGGATCAGGCGCGCCGCAGCCAGGCCGCTCATGGCCGGAAGCGCGCAATCCATCACAATCACGTCCGGCCGCAACTGGCGCGCCAGGCGCACGGCGTCTTCGCCGTTGCTGGCTTCGCCGGCGACTTGCAGATCGCCTTCGTCTTCGAGCATGCGGCGGAAGCCGCGGCGCACCAGGCTGTGATCGTCCACCAACAGCACGGAAATCTTATCCGGCATTTGCTTCGTTGCCCTCCCGCGGGACTCTCATGCGCACCAGAGTTCCACCCTCCGGCGGCTGCGTAAATTCGATGGTGCCGCGCAGCAGTTCGGCGCGTTCGCGCATGGCCACAAGGCCAATGCCCGAGCGCGCCGCCACCGCGACGCCGCCTTTTCCATGATCTTCTACTTCCAAGTCCAGAGCTTCGGCTGAAAACTGGAGTCGCACCTGCGCTTCCCGTGCGCCGGAATGACGGGCGACATTGTTCAAAGCCTCCTGGAGTACTCGGTAAATATGTATGGCCGCGCCGCCATCCAGCGAAAACGGCACACCGGACTTCTCATAGCTTATGTCAATTCCAGTCTGCTTCTCCACCGTGGGAATGTACCAGTCCATAGTGCTTTCCAGGCCGGTTTCGTCGAGCATCACGGGATGCAAGGCTTGGGAAAGGCTGCGGACTTTGTTCAGGGTGGTTTGCGCAATGTCGCGCACTTCGCGCAAGTCGGTGTGAAGGGCCGAGCCTTCGGGGATACGTTTTTCGGAGCGAGTGAGCAGCGAGCCGATGGCAGTCAGGATCTGGCCGAATTCGTCGTGGAGTTCGCGGGAGATGGAGCGCAGCATGGACTCTTGCGAAGAAATCAATTTCTGGGCCAGTTCGCTGCGCTGTTGGGAGAGCGCTTCGATGCGGGCGAAGAGCTGGCGGTTGGCGCGAATCAGATAGAGGCTGGTAAGCAGAATCGCGGTGAGCGTGGCAGTGAGAAACAGATAGACCTGGCGCTGCACGTGGTTGTAAATCTCAGCGACTTGCGTCGAGGCTTGCTGCTCGCTTTCGTTGTTCTGCACCAGCAAGCGCGAAACCGCGGTGCTGAGCGTGGATTGGCGGGCTTGCAGCGAAAGGCGAATCTGCGCGCGCGCTTCGGCGTCCTTGCCGGCTTGGGCGAGGGCGAAGGTGCGGTCAGCGGCATCCCAGAATTGCGCGAGAGAGTCTTTCAGATATTGGGTTTGTTCCGGAGTGCGGCGGGTGATGCTGAGCTGTTCTTCCTCCTGCAGGGCGGTATCGAGGTCCGTGCGAATGCGCTGAAATTGCGCGGACCAGGCGGTGAGGGGATAGGGTTCGTCGTTATCGAGCATGTCGCGCATGGCGAGGCCCAGGGAGTTCAAATCGTTCTGCACGCGCAGGAGCTGCAGGGAATCGCGCCGATTGTGCTCAACCAGGTTGTTCTGCAACTCACGCAGGCGCGAGATTTGCAACGTAATGTACCAGGAATAGGCCACTACGGCGGCGATGGTGATGATCAGGCCGATGGACAAGCCGGTCGTGGGAGATCGTTGCGGCAAGCGCGCCATGGAATGAAGGATATAACGCCGGAGCGACCGGGTACTATACCGAATCCCCGCTGCGGGATTAGCCCGAGCTGATAACCGCCAGTCGCCCATAGGAGGAGCGGCTTGGTAACTGATGCACTACCAGCGCGCCTGCGAACTGGATTTCCTACAAGATTTCCGGTAGGATGCCGTGGTTTTGTTTGTTCGCCATGATTCGGTGAGAGCTCAGGAGACCGGGATGCCCAAGAACGGGAACGTGCCAAAGACCCTGCTGGAATCGCTTGACGCGCTGGTGGCGAAGCACCACCTGCTGAAGCACCCCTTCTACAAGGCCTGGACGGAAGGGCAACTCTCCAAGGCGGAGCTTGGTCTCTACGCGGAGCAGTATTATCAGCACGTGCGCTCGTTTCCCGAGAATTTGAAGCAATTGGCTGCGCGGACCAAGGGCGATCGCAATTTGAATTCGTTGCTGAAAGAGAATCTGGCAGAGGAGCTGGACGCTACGGCGCCGCATCCATTGCTTTGGCGGCAGTTTGCGCAATCGTTGGGAGTGAGCGACGCTACTCTGGAAGCTGCGCGAGCTTTGCCGGGGATTGCAGCACTGCTGGACACTTATGACGAAGTGGCGGCGCAGGGATCCATGACGCAAGCAGTGGCGGCGTTCTATGTTTACGAGGCGCAGGTTCCGGAGATTGCCAGCCAAAAGATTTCGGGTCTGCGGCGATTTTATGGAATCAGTGAGCCGCGCGCCTTGGCCTATTTTGCGGTGCATGAAGAAGCCGATGTGCGGCATCGGGCTTGGCGGGAATGGCTGGGGCAACAGAAGAATGTGGATACGGTTGGGGTGTTGTGCGCCGCCGAACGCAGCTTAAAAGCTTTGTGGGGCGCGTTGGACGCCGTGTATCCGCAAGCGTGCGTTTCGAAGAACTAAATCGCTCGCTGCAGATTTTCCAGGGGGGGGGCTAAAGCTCCGCCATTCCAGCTGCAAGCTTTCGTCTCGCGGATTTTATTTTTCCTTCTTCAATACTTTCACTCCGTTACTTCCGGCTATAAACGCTTCCGTCGCTACTTTCAGAAACAGGCCGTGCTCGATCAGGCCGACGACGTGGTCCAGGTGATGGGCTGTTTCTTTGGGGTCGTCCATCGCGCCGAAGGCGCAATTCAGAATGTAGTGACCACCGTCCGTCAGGAAAGGCTTTTGGTCCGCGCCGAGACGCAATGTAGGTTTTCCTCCCAGCTCCGCTAGTCTCCTGGCGGTCACTTGCCAGCCGAAGGGCACAACTTCCACCGGAACGGAAACCAGCTCGCCCAGACGGGTGACGAGTTTAGTGTCGTCCGCGACGACCGCCATGCGCTTGCTTGCAGATGCGACGATCTTCTCGCGCAGCAGCGCGCCGCCGTGGCCTTTTATGAGGTAGAGCGGACCGGGCAGCACTTCATCGGCGCCGTCAATGGTTAGGTCGATTTGGGTGTGCTCGGCGAAAGTGGTGAGCGGGATTTTTTGGGTACGGGCCTGCTCCGCAGTGCGGTCTGAAGTGGGAATTCCCAGGATGCGCAGGCCTTCTTGTGCGACCCTGCGTCCGATGGCGGCGATGGCAAACGTCGCCGTCGAGCCCGTTCCGAGGCCGACCACCATGCCGTCTTCGACCAGCATTGCAGCAGCGTCGCCCGCTTCTTTCTTCCATTGATCTTGCTGCGAGAGTTCCATCGGTCCGTCCAGCGCGAGGTTTGCAACGGCGCTCATCATAGCCGGAGACACAGTCCTTGCCAACCTCCTGCTGCTACGTCGTTATTTGAATCCGGCGTCGGATGCCGCAAATGTATCGCGAGCGTGTTCGAAGCCTCCGGGGGCTACGCGCACGGCGCCGCGGAACGGGCGGTCAATATCCGCTATGGCGACGAGGGCGAGCGCGAGCAGGAGCGAGAGAGAAAATACCTGGATGGCGTGAAGTTTGAAATTATCGGTGCCAAACATGCAGGCAGACATGGTCGTAATAATCCCTCCAACGATCAGGACAGTCCACAATATGCCAGGGAGCTTGGTCTTGCTTTGTAATTCACGGAGGCGGCGATATTCCGTCATCTTGGTGAGTTCATTGAGGACGTGATTGAAACTTGTTTGTTCGGAAAGGCTCGCGGGCTTGGACTGCATCGTGGTCGCCCAGAGCTGTTGCATGATGTGATGTCCACTGGCGCTGAGGTTGCCTTCACTCATAGCGGGCCACTCGTCGTTCAGCATGGCATCAGTGTAGTCGCGCGCGAGCTTCTGAATCTGATCGCGCTCGGCGGGAGCCAGACCCTCGGAAAGGCGGTAAACACTGACGAGCGAGTTAGCTTCGGAGTCGGCGGTCATCTCGGCAGAATTAAAATCGGTCCACACCGCGTACAGCATGAAGCCCATGATGACGGCGTAGGTGGTGCCGAGGACGCTCACTTGCCAGCCGATGATTTCATTGTGTTCACGGCGCTGGCTCGAAGGCCAGAACCGGCGCATGAGCAAGAGAAAAGTGAGAGTGAGAATGATGCAGAGCAGAACCACGAAAACGCTCTGAGTTGCGGTCAACATACTTGATTTCCTCGCTTGCAGGCGTGCTGCGCGCTGCCAGTTTCGCGCTGCGGAGACCGCAGCGCCGGGCATTCTAGTCGACGGGGCGCAGCTTAACAGAAAAATTTCGGTGAGACGATACGTGATTGAATGAGGGATCCTTAATGCATTCGCGACATGAGTTGAGGCCGATGGAAACTCAGGTTAGTCGTCGAGGAGACTGCTTCCAGGAGCAGGTGCAGCGTTTGGTTTATCGTTGCCGCCGAGGGAAACGAGCAGGCGGCGAAGCTTGGCGCGGTCTTCCAGATTCATGCCGACCATTTCGAATCCAGCCTGATGCGAGCGAACGAAGCGCACCACCGCCTGCATGCTGATAGAGCGCAGGCCCGCCGGGATTTTCAGCGTGGCTTCAGTGCCGACGGGAAGCTGCAGTTCACCGCTGAGGAGGCCGCCGTCCAGGCTGAGGACGCTAATGGCCGAAGAGTATTTTCCTTTTGCCGACGTGACCACGGCGGGCACGTTGCGCGGCAGGCGCACGCGACGATAGCGACGATGACGCACGAAATCGCGCTCGGGGATGGCATCGAGCGGAGCCAGCTGGAAAACTTTCGCATCCAGTCCGGATTCCGGCAGGAAGTTTTGAATCCAGTCGGGATCGAGTTTCACGAGCGCCTGAGCTGCGGCCATGCGAATTTCGTCCGGATAAACCCAGCCAAAGGTTTTGCGTTCTTCGACAATGCGACGGAGGTGGCCGGCAGCGGCAGGCGCGCGCATGCGGCCCAGCGCTTCGATGGCCTTCACGCGCAGGTAGTCGGGACCTTGCGGCATTATTTCGCCTTCCGCTAAACGCAGAAGTTTAGTTGCGGTATCGCCGTCGCCGCACATGCCAATCTCGTCGAGGGCCAGCGGCAGAATCATGACGTCGAACATTTCTAGTGAATCGGATAACAGCTTGCCGCGTTCCGGCGCGCCTGCGGTAGAGAGCTGGCGCACCACGGCATCGTGGAAACCCCGGCCGCCGTCGCGGAGGCGGCGAGGCAGAAGCTCGTCCACGGCGGCAGGATCCAGGCGGCTAAGCAGGCCGATTACGGTGGCGGCCTTCGCAGGAGCATCGTTTTTAAGTGATTCCTTGAGGTAACGCACGCAGGGCGCGCCCACGGCCTTGGCCAGATTGACGACGCTTTCGCGTTCGGTGCGCCGCGAAGTTCGCGCCAGGCGCACGGAAAGATGTTCGGCCGCGCCTTGCGGCACGCGCATCAGCACTCCGACAAGGCCGTCCGGCATGGCTTCGGCAACCATGGCCTCTTCGATGAATTCCGGAATGCGATTATCCACGCCGATGCGAGGACGCAAGGTTTGCACCCAGCTGGGGCGAGAGCCTTCCAGGTCCGCGAGCGAATCGAGAGCTTGCTGCACGGCGCGATAGTAACGGCGCGCGGCGGATTCCTGGCTGAGGCGAACAAAGGCGGCGCTGAGGAGTGTTTGCAGTTCAGTATCTTTTTCCGCGGCCATGGCTAGCCCGATTTTGGCGAGAGTGTCTTGCAAGCGCTGGCTGGCAGCCTTGCTGTAGAGTTCGGCGAGTTGTCCCAGGCCAATCGCGGCTTTCTTGCGCGCCTCGGCATCGGCGTTACCGACACAGGAGGCGTAATGCAACAGGATATCCCCCGCGGCATCTGATTCGCCGCGGCCCATGAGTTCTTCGACATACTGCTGAACGTTGCGCGGAGGAATGCACCACGCTTCGGAAGACATCAGCACGCTTTTCTTGCCGGAGTCCGGTACAGCGGCCCAGAACTGGCGATCGAGGACGTCGGCGTGTGATTCCACGGACATGCCGGCGTGGGCCATTTTTTCTTCGCGCGATTTCAGCAGTTTGCGAAGGGTGGTGAGCTCGCTGCCCATGCGGTCCAGCATCTGGCGGACGGCGTTGACCTTCACTTCGCCGCGCTGGAAACGGTCGATTGCGAACCGGATAGCGAGATCTTCGGCGAGGCGCAACATCGTGTTCTCGTCAAGTTTCGTCGAGGGCGATTGCGCGGCGACGGTGGCGAGCGCCTGCTGCAGAGTCACTTGCGCATTTTGCGGCAGTGCCGAGAATTTTAGCCGCCACGACAATGCGTCGAGGTCAGGATTCTTGGCCGATTGTGCTTCGCCGAACTGGTCGAGCAGTCTGAGCAGGCTGTGCAGTTCGGCTTCTTCAAGTTGGCCGATTCCGCCTGCGAGGCCGGAGACGCCGCCTCCGCCAGTTCCCGTTCCAGCGCCAGCTCCGGAGCCGAGTCCCGCGGTGCCGAACTTTCCGGTGCCAAAACCTCCGACGGTTCCCTGACTAGATCCTACGCCAGTGCCCGCGCCAGATTCCGTGCCGGTGCCGGCGCCTGAGCCACTCCCTCCTGCGTAGAACGAACCGGGGACTGTTCCGCCGCTGCCGCCGGGTCCCGGCCCGCCCGGGCCACCATGTTCGCCTTCGGCGGCGGCAATCAGCTGAATCATTTTTTCGGGGCTGCGGAACCATTCCTGGATGCGGTCGGCATCGGCGCCGAGGGTCTTGGCGGTGAGAGTGGCGGCCACACGCGCGTCGGAAAATCCAGCGTCCTCGGCGACGAAGCGGATCTCATTGACGCGGATTCCGGCATAGCCGCGATTGGTGAAAAAGACAGCGAGGCGATCAGAGAGGCTTCCTGCCTTCGGGCCCGTTTCCATGAAGCATTTTACGAGATTGGAGAATTCTTCGCGCTCGACGCGGGGGAGGAAACCGATGCTCGCCACGCCCGAGGCGTTCAGGAAATCAGCGAAGCTGCGTTCGGCGGGGCTGGATTCCAGGGGAACGCCATCTAGCAGGAGTTGGGAGCCAGAGGCACCAAGGAGCAGGCCAGTTGGTCCGGCGGCGATTACGGCTGCCTGCAGTTCCTCCCAGGCGGAATCGAATTGGCCAGCAGAGCGGGAATGCTCTAAGCCATAGAGCCTAGCGTACTTAAGCAGCACGTTGAGGCTGCGGACGAAGGCCCGGGCGTTCGGGATTGTTGGCTCGCTCTGCATCATTAACCCGCGAGGTACAGGTGCCATATGGTTCGACTCGTACCTATTGTACTAGGACGACTGATTGTGGAAATAGTACCGACGGTCTAAAGTCGCGCACTAACCAATAGGGGCGGCAGGCGTTAGGAGGCGAGGCGGATTTCGACGTCCTGACCTTCAAGCGCGGGTCGGATGCGGCGAATGACCTCGCTGGCCCAAAGCTTCTCACTGAGCAGTACGAGCGAGCCATCTTCGAAATTGCAGATGGCACAGAACGCGTATTTCGAGAATGCGGCATGGTAGGCGTCGACTCCACGCCGCGCGAGGTCGCCTTCGAGAATGGGATCGCCTGCCACCAGGGGGGCGCCAGCGCGGGCACCGAATGTCTCACCCTGAAAGCGATCGAGCAGGGGTTCGAGGACGGCAAGTTCGGGCGCGGGCACGACTACCGAGTGTTTGGTGGCGTCGCGGTAGGGAATCTGATGGCGCTCGCAATAGTCGCGCAGAGGGTCGAGGTGACTGAAAAAATCCAGTACCCAATTTTCGGAAGCGGCGATGGCGGGCAGCACGCGCGACCAAATGCGCGCGGCGTCGGCGCCGCGGATAGGCTCGCGATTTTCATCGGCTTCGGTGAGCTCCAGGCCCATGGCGCGTACGTCAGAACCGAGATCGAGCGGTTCGATTTCGAGGAGGTACACGGATTTATTCTTCCGCGGCGCCGAGGGCATCCGCTTCCAGCCCGGGAATGGGGAATTTGCTCTTAAACTCGGGAGATTGTTTGCGAACCTCCAGCCAATCGAAGAAGGCGTCGGGCGTTTCCAGCCAGATTGCGAACCAGTGAGCGATTTCTTCTTTTTGGGCGCGCTTGCTGGCGTCCACTTTATGGTTGCGCGAAATCATTTCAGCGCGGCGCCGGCCGAGGCGCGCGACTTCGCGAACGCGTTCGGCGGCAGCCTGTTCGTGTTCGAGCAAGAATTTCCGAAGCAGCTCATCCAGGCGCACCAGGCACATTTCGGCTTCTTCGAGCGTGGAAAAATGGAGCAGGTCAGTGAATTCCTCTTCGTAACGGCCGTCCGTATCGGAACGTGTGGACCACACCACGCGCAAGCCCGCTTCTTCGAGCACGCTGACGATATAGTCCGGCGAGGTTTTTCCCGTCGCGCCGAGCTGGGCGATCAGTTGGCGGCGAATCTGTTCGATTTCGGCAGGGGTATAGCGCGGCTTCCCCAATCCTTCCGCGACTTCGAGGATCAGCGCCTTCTTGGTAGGCGATCCGCCTTCGTGATGCGCGTCTGAGCGAGCGGGACTCACGACGGTCCTCGATGCGCGGATTGCTTTTGTTCGGCGACAGGTTGCGCGTCGCGGGAAAGCAGGCTGCGATAGCGCGCGACGTTGCGATTGTGCTCGGCGAGCGTCTTGCTGAAGAAATGCCCGCCGCTATCGTTGGCGACGAAGTATAGGTAGTCCGTGGTGGCGGGCGCTAGGGCGGCGCGCAGCGACGCTTCGCCGGGATTAGCGATTGGGCCAGGAGGCAAGCCGGGGTTCCTGTACGTGTTGTACGGCGAATCGATCTGCAGATCCTTGGAGTGCACTACTTTTACTGGGTGACCTGCAAGTTCCAAGGCGTATGCGACGGTGGGATCGCACTGGAGAGGGCCGCCGCGTTTGATGCGATTGTAAAACACGCCGGCAACGAGAGGCCGCTCTTCCTTGCGAGGGGTTTCACGTTCCACCAAGGATGCCAGCGTGACCACTTGGTCGGCCGTAAGCCCGGCGGGAAGAATCGCGGTGCCGGAGGGATTCAGAGATTCCCATACGGCACGGAAGTTCTGCACCATGCGTTTGGCAGCCTGCTCGCAGGTGGTGCGATGCGTAAATTCATAGGTGGAGGGGAACAGATAACCCTCGAGGTTTTGGGCTTGCGGCGCCAACTCTGAAATCAGGCTCGTATCTTTGGCGGCGTCGAGGAAGCCTTCGCGGCTGCACACTCCCTGGCGGTCCAGCTCAGCGGCAATATCGAACATCGTCCAGCCTTCCGGAATGGTGACGGTGTGCACGAAAATTCTGCCCTGGGCGATCTGCCAGAAAACCTCACGCGAAGTGACTGGATGATCGAAATAATATTCGCCGGCTTCCATGGGCGTGCGCAGGTGCCAGAAGCTGAAAAGAGCGAAGGCGAGGCGATCGCGGATTATATCGTTCTGACGCAGGATTCCTGCAATGGCCCAGCGCGATTTGCCGTGCGGGACATCCACAAATACCTTTTCGGGTCGGTGACCGCGGTAAGGCCGGCTGATTTGTGAATCGAGCCAACCGGCGCCCGCGCCGATTGCAGCGATCACAAGAAGAGCCAGGAGGCCGAGCCGTCGCATCGCCGGTTATTCCTTCTCGCCCGCAACAGGCTGCAGGCGGCCACGATTGCGTTCGAGGTACTCGCGCAGGAAAATAGCGGCGGCTACGTCGTCGAGGGACGATTCCTTTCCCCGGCCGGATGATCCGCTTTCTGCGATCAACTGCGCTGCCTCCCAACTGGTGAGCCGCTCGTCCACGAGATGCACTTCGATTCCCAGCTCCTTGCGCAGGCGCGCGGCGAATCGCGCGGCTTCCTCCGCCATTTCGCCCGCTTCGCCGCTGATATGCAGCGGGTGGCCCACGAGGATACGCGCTACGCCCTGTTTTCTGCAAATATCGCGCAAGCGGCGCAGATCCTCGCGGCGATTTACCCGCTTGAAGACCTGGAGCGGCTGCGCCGTCAGTTGCAACTCATCGGAGAGCGCCAGACCGATTCTCTTGCGGCCATAGTCGATGGCCAAAATCCTGCATGGCTTGGACTCCTGCGAGGCGGCAGAGCTATCCCGAACCATTGCACGCGAGCTGGTGGTCATGTCCTTCTGCATAGTATACGCGAAGCGCGCAACTGCGAGCACCGCAGGAACAGCGGGTGAACCACGTGAAGGTAGAGCCTCGCTTGCTAGAACTAGGGCTCGCGGCCTCGAACGCTTTTTTCCCATAACTGCCAGAATCCCGCTTCCTGCATTTCTTTGTCGAGGCCACTATCGCGCAGCAACTGCTCGACTTCGGCACGAGATTGCCGCCGACCGATACGCTGTTCGGCGTCGGCTACGGCGAATGCGGTGACCGCGGCGATTCCGGCATGGCGCTTCAGCGCTGCGATATCTACTTTGTCGAAGGTATCGGACGCGGCGTGATAGTTCAGCATGTAGTTCGCGGGTTCTTGATTGGCGACGAGCGTGGGGATGCCTTCGATGAGGAAATCGAAGTTATCGGTGTCCATTCCGGCGTCCATCGTGAAATCTTTCACACCGAGCGAGGCGATCGGCTCGAGCGCTGCGCGAACGGGTGCGACGATATCTTTGCGGCCACCCAGCGCATAGCCCGTCACTTTTCCGACTCCTGAATCAAAAATAATTGCGGCGACCATGTTGTCCAGTTCGGCGCGGTGCGCGTGGGCGTAAGCCGCCGAGCCGAGCAGGCCTTGTTCTTCGCCGGTGAAGAGGATGAAGCGGATCGAACGGCGCGGGATGGTGCCGGAGGCATGAATGATACGGGCAGCGTCAATCACCATCGCGGAGTTGCAGCCGTTGTCGAGCGCGCCAGTGCCGAGGTCCCAGGAATCCAGGTGTGCGCCGAGGACCACGAACTCATCGGGTTTTTCGCGGCCACGAATTTCCGCGACGACGTTTTCGGAATCGACCGGACCGGTGAGGCGATTCGGCATTTCGAAATGCACGCGGACTTTTTGTGCGACGGCCAGGAAACGGGCCATGCGTTCGGCGTCTTCCCGCGCCACCACGGCCTGCGGCATTTTTTCCACTTCGCCATTGACGGCAAGTGTGTGGCGATACAGAAGCAGATTGGGGCGCGAGGACATCCATAGGACGGCCACCGCGCCCGCTTTCAGCGCTCGATCAAGGATTGCTGGTCCGATGGTGTATTCGTTGGTCAGGTCATCCCAGGTGACCAGGAAGTTTGAATGAATGAGGACGATTGCATCTTTCGCGGCGGCGCCTGCTTTGGCGAAGCCAGCATCATCGCCCATGCCGGCGTCTACTACGTCCGCAGTGATGCCGCCTTCGGGGGTGGGGGGCGACCAGCCGATGGAGACCAGACGAACTGGAAAGGGCGCGGGGGACAGAACTTCTAGATGCGTGTGACCCTCTGACCAGCCGACGGGAATCGTGAATTTCTCGGTATGCACGTCGTCAACGCCCGCGTGACGAAAAGCTTGAACCCCCCAATCCGCAGCCCGGTCGGCGGAAGCCGTGCCGGTGACTCGGCCACCGATGGTGTCGCTGAGGTAGCGGAGGTTCTCTTCGAGCGGCGAGGGACCGAGGGCGGACTGGATCATAGTAGGCGCTAGCTCTGCGCAGGATTTCTGTACCGAGCAGGCTCCGGAGCCCTGGGGTACTTGCTGCGAGAGCGGGGCAGGCTTGATGGGAGGGATTTGCGCGGCGACTGCGAATGACAGAAGCAGCAGGCTGTGTGCGACGACGGCGACTTTGAAGGCTCGATGCAAGGCTTCGGCTCCTCGGGGAAGTATTTCCGCCGTAGGATTGTAAGATAAGAGAGGAGTGTAACTCGAAAGCAATTTCCGTAAACGGATTCGTGTTGCAGAAGCGATCGGGATGGAACGGTGCGAGGGCGGCTGTAGTTGTGAAGAACCTGTGGATAACTTGTGCGCACGGAAGAATTTGCAACGCTTGAGCACTTTCTACCTATGAATATCTGGCTGTCCAGCGAACCGAATCGCACATCTTTCTCATTTTGAGCCACTTAAATAAGTTTCTGTTTGGCAAAGAGCCTGCCACGGCCAAGTGCCGGGTTTGAAAGTGACCGTTACTTTCACAATGGGGAAGTTGGAGCGGCCGATCCTGATCGGCGCGGCCCGGTTTGCGTAAGAGATTGGTCTTGAATGAGATGTGGACTTACCGTAGGGCAACGCAAGATTGCAAATTGGCTCACAAATCCTAAGGCTTCGCCGCGTGCAGTCCTGGGCAAGCAGACGGAAGGCTCACTTTGAAGAAAGTTCGCGTTTTTCCAAAACTCGTTGCCCGCGAAAATAAACAAGAAGCGAACCACCCCAACCTATTCCTCTTTTGCGAATCTTCCAGCGGAACAGCGCAGTTTCGCGCTACGGGCGGCGGAGATCTGGAGTGCACCGTCGAGCGCATAGCCGGGTTGCTGGCGATGCAGTGTCTGGTGCGCGGGCAGAATCCCGCGGAGTTTCAAGTCCTGGTGCCCGCCGAGCAGTCCTTGGTGGCGCGACTGATATCGCGGACCGAGGAGTTGCTCAAAGAAGGGCGCGCGATCGCTTGCCCGGCGTCGTTGAGCGCGCGGCAGAGAGAAGTGCTGGACGCGGTGGTGAGCAACCGCGCGAACAAGGAAATTGCGTCGCGGCTGAATATTACCGTGCGCACCGTGAAATTCCATGTGTCTTCGTTGCTGAGCAAATTCGGAGTGGAGACGCGCGCGGAACTGGCGCGCCGAGCTGCCGGATTCATGAGGCCGACGCTGCTGGAGAACGACGCAAGGACTCCCGCGCAATCGAACAAGGCAACCCGCAGTCTAGTGCCCGAGCAAGCCATGCAGAAGACGGCGCTCGCGATTGCAAA
>JBEKHD010000050.1:0-17291 GCA_050012455.1 Candidatus Acidiferrales bacterium
AACGCACTTACCGGTAAGTGGATTTTCGCAGTTTCCGGTAACGCGTGCGGGTTCAGAGGGTCAGCCTCGAACCGCGGTGCGGTTGCGCCTCAGCCGCGAGTCTGCAAGAATCTGATGAATGGGCTCGCTAATTCACGTCACAGCTTGGGAGCGAGTATCCACGGGGAGACGCCTGCTATGCGCGTTCGCGCGCGTGGGGGCATTGATTGCTTTACTGCTCGCTGTGCTGCTGGCGCTTGGGTCCATCTACTACCGATATCGCTATCCACTCACGGCAAAGATTTGGCACTGGAAACATGGATACAGTACAACGGTGGGAAATTATGAAGTGCCTGTCCCAGAACATTGGCTAATCACTGACCAGGACTTCGTAGCCTTTACCCTGATGAATTCCGCACCGAATATACCCAGAGATACGAAAATTCACATGACGGCAGTGATAACTGTTTTTCCGTTTCGAGAACGTGGCATTGGACCCGACGGAGTGGCGTTTTGGCTCTCGCAACAGCGTCAGAGGCTAGTGCGTGATGAGGTCGAATCCGTTGAGGAAAAAACGTTGGTATTCGGGAATGAATCTATGACCTGCATCGGCGGCCGCCAACTGAGCGCAATCGCACGAAGTAGCCCAAATCATATCGAAACGGATATCGTCTCTCTCGATTGCATGTCGGAGCGTGGCCTTAATATTCTATTTGTGGGCGAACCGTCAGACGTTCAATCCTTCTATACCTTTGCGTCGCAGATTCGCAGGAAAACATGAATCTCCGGTTTTAGAAATGGTTCGTTTATGCAGTGCTCGATTAACGTCAGCGCCTTATCGAATGCGCGTTTCACGAAGAAGTGAAATCGTGCGCGAGAGAATTGACCCGTTCGTTCTCATGCTAGACTCGCGTCATGCGACCCCTCCTATTTGGAACGCTCCTTTTTTGCTTCGTGCATCTCCATTCGACATTCGGCTGTGACTGTGGGCCTCAACCTGTAGCCCAACGCGTAGAGCACGCCAGCATTGTGTTCGTTGGTCGGGCGGTGTTCACGGATGAGGACGGAACGGGTTCAGTCCAGCAACAAACGCTGGTGCATTTTCAAATTGAAGAATCGTTCAAAGCACTCGCGTCGGAAATACACGACGTCTGGGTTGACCCGGGAAGCTTCACGGAGTGTTACTACAAGTATTCTGTAGGCACCCGGTACATAGTCTTCGCTTATGAGAGCACATGGCCACGCATAGGCACAAATGCGGGACCATCGAAACCGCTTCCAGCCGCGATCGACCGAAATGAGCCGCCGCACGTCTACTGGGCACCTGAATGTTCAGGTACGGAAGCGATTACCTCGAAGACCAAGCGTGCCGTCTCTCAGGACATCGTCTATTTGAGAAAACACAAGAAAGAGTTGCAAGAGGATTAGAGCCTGCCGACTCCCGCTAAACGCTTTATCGAACACGCGTTTCACGAAGAAGTGAAATTGTGCGTATCGTCCGCCAAGCGGGCGGCTTCGTTCTAACGCATTAACCGGACAGCTAGTAATGGAACGAATTTGCCCGAATTCTCGGAAATTGGAACTAAAATGTGGCGTAAGGGGAAAATCGATGCCGACTCAATCTCACCAACTGGTGTGGTGGAAAGTCATCATAGGAATGCTGCTGATTCTTGTCGAAGTCAAAAACCATATATTGCCTTCAGCTAATCTATTAAAGGCCAATAACGAAGGACAGCAATTGGGCATGTACATCGCAATGGTGGCGCTAATTGGCCTCGGATGCTGGCTGGTGTATTCGGGAATCAAGCCAATCTGCCGCAAGGCTGGGTAAGTCGAAAACCTTCAGATTTTGCCGCTACAGATTGTCCATAGCCCCGATTAACGCTAGTGCTTTACCGGACGCGCGTTTGCGCGACGAAGTGAAATTGGGCGAGGTGCTCTGTACGGTAACCAGCAGTTACGAGGCAATCGCCTCAATCGCGTCCGCCACTTCATACAAATGAAAATCCACCTTGGCAATCTCAAAAAACGGCTTCATGTGCTTCTGCGCTTCGGGACTATCCATCATTGCCTCCCAATCTTCCTTGCTCCGCCACTGCGCATAATTAACGACGCGCACTCCATCCAGACTCTTGTGAATGCTCGCTGAAACAAACCCGGGAATATGCTTCATGGCCTTCTCCGTCGTCTCCACCAACATATCCACCACCTTCTGCTGATTCCCCGGTTCCACCGTAAACACATTAATTAACGTCGCCAGTTTGTTGTTTTTTGAAATCGTCGGCATAAGCCCTCCTCGGTTCTGTGTGCTACCCATTCAGACTCGATAGCCCGGCGAAAGTTTCGCCCAATTGATGAGATAACGCCCCAAGAGTACAGGTGGGATTTTCAAGTTTCCGATAACGCGACTAACCGGGACCTTGCCGGTGTGTATGCTATAACGAAGTCCTTTGGGGGGAGGCAGCGTGAGGCGTCTCAACTGTCTAGTTGCAATCCTATTCGCCGCGCTTCTCGTCGGGTGCAACAGGGACAATCTAATAAAGAAATTCACTCCGCCGGAAGATGAATCGAATGCCAGGAATTACGTCGATCTAGTTCGCCAACGCAAATTCGATCAGGTCGAACCCCATTTAGACGCCAGCATCGCGGACGCCAACATCGGGGACACGCTGGCTAAGATCGCCGCGTTTTTCCCCGCCGAGAATCCAGAGTCCATAAAAGTCGTCGGGGTGAACGTTTCGCAAGGTCAAGAACTCACAACCACGAGTATCACGCTGGAATACCAGTTCCCGAGTAAATGGTTGCTCGTGAACGTTGTGACGCAGCGGAAAGATGATGTCTCTACGATTCTGGGTCTTCACGTTAACACTACCCCAGACTCATTGGAGAATTTGTATAGATTCACACTGGTCGGAAAGAGTGCCGTTCAGTATTTGATACTGACGCTCGCCGTCTGTTCCCTATTATTTAGCGTCTACGTCCTCGTCATGTGCATTCGAACAAGAGCCCTCAAGCGGAAATGGCTATGGGCGCTCTTCGTATTGGTTGGTATCGGGAGGCTGGCAATTAACCGGACGACCGGGCAATGTACCTTCAGTCTTCTCTCGATTCGCATACCCTGCGCCCACGCGATCGCCGATCCGTATGGGCCATGGACAGTAGCGGTATATCTACCGTTGGGGGCCATTCTCTTCTTAAATCATCGCTGGAAAATGAGGCTCGCAGGTGAACTAATCGACCCGCCGACACGCGGTCCTATTTAGAAATCAGCCTAAGTCCCGACTTAGGAGGCGTTGACGCCACTGCCGGGGCCGCTTGGTGATGGAAAGTTTTCTATCAGCCGTTGCGGACGCGTCGCCTCGTCGATCGGGTTGGCTGGCACATGGTTCCACGGCAGTTCGAGGAGCCGCAACGACAGGGGCAGGAACAGCGGAAGCCGTAATCGACGGTAAGCTCTTCTCCTGCCCTGATTTTTCTGAAACTATACAGGAACATTTGCCCACGAATTCTGCGCATCGACAAATTAGGATCACAGCTGTGATTAATGAACTCCGCGCCACTTCCCCCTACCGCCCCATCGAGCGTCGAACGCCCGTTCACGCGAACCATGTAGACCCGACCTGCTTTCTCCGCCAAGAACATCCTTGCGGTGCGGCGCGCAACTTCCCGCTTGCTGATCCGCTCGCCGGTATATTGGATCACCCTCTTACGCGGCGGGATTGTTTCTTCTGTGAATACACCAAGCCTTTCGATTCGAGAACGGCGGATGCGGAGTCTAAAGCAGACGAGATTCGAGTCGAGACGCGGGCGATGTTGCTTCGTGGGCATATCAAAAGAGAGGACAAGTCCGGGGACGCCAATCCGGATTCAAAAAACTGGCATCCCCGTACTAGAACGCCTCTAATCCAATGGTCCTTGCTTGACGACCGCCATGAGTGGTTTGGTATGTTGCAGGGAGTTGACCTTTTTGAGCTTCTTGGTAGCCTTCTTCTTTGCCATGGTTCTTCTCCTTGCCCTGGATGGACCCAAGAGCGTGCGAGACGTTATATGCAAACTGCGGGCCAAAGTCCACTGTCGGAGACCCGCGGTCGATGTTCTCTGGAATGTAGGCAATGCCGCAGCAGTGACGCGTTCGGTGAGATCTCGGCGACTCGCGGGCGTTGAATAATTCAGCGATTGGTCGAGAAATTTAACACTTTCCGCAGATTCGCGGCCGTGGCATCAACCCAGATGCCTGATTAACGCATTTACCGTCCAAGTGGATTTCAGGCAATTTGACTTTTCCAGTTACGCGACTACACAGGAGTTGAGATTCCCCTGCGATGACGGCTCGCCTAAAGACTCTTCCTTCATTTAGAATCGCACACATGATTATCCGGTTAATTGCGTTGTTGCTCGTCGCACCAGCATGCTTGGCCCAGACGAATGAATCGCCGACGACTTCTACTCCTCTGAACGACATCCCTGCGCTCACTGCTCAAGCAAACCAAGGAAACGTCGATGCGCAACTCAAAATTGCGGATGCGTACTTGCGCGGGAGTGGAGTAACGCAAAACGATAAAGAGGGATTTCGGTGGTTTCTGATGGCTGCTGAAAAAGGCAACCCCGAAGCTCAGTATGCCGTCGGTTCTCTTTACGCGATCGGCAGAGGTGTGAGCCGAGCCGATGTTGAGGCAACCAAGTGGTTCCTGAAAGCGGCTGAAAATGGAAACGCCAAAGCGCAGTACAACATGGGAGTTCGATGCGCTTACGGTCGAGGCGTTCCAAAAGATGACCAGCAAGCCGCAACTTGGTTCAGAAAATCTGCGGAACAAGGATTGGCAGTTGGACAGGCGGGGCTCGCCGCTGGATACGCGCTAGGATTAGGTATCCCGCAGGACAAGGCGGAAGCTCTCAAGTGGTATACAAAGGCAGCAGAGCAAGGCTTAGCCGATGCACAGCTACAGGTCGGCATAATCTATTTAAACGGCAATGGGGTTCCGGAGAACTACCAACAAGCCCTGTTCTGGTTCCAAAAAGCCGCGGCGCAAAAGAACGCCGATGCGGAATTTAATCTCGGATTTATGTATGAGCATGGCCAGGGAGTGCAACTCGACTTTTCTAAGGCTGTTGAGTATTACGACCTCGGAGCGCAACACGGATCCGCGAATGCCCTGAGCAATTTGGGTGGTCTCTACCAACATGGAACGGGTGTGCCGCAGGACCTGCAGAAAGCCACAAAGCTGTATACGATGGCCGCAGAAAAGGGCAGCTTCCCGGCTCAGCGGTACCTAGCAGGCGCCTATCTGACAGGCAACGGAGTGCCGAAAGATGCAGTGCAAGCTGCAAAATGGATGCAGCTTGCAGCGGCGCACGGTGACGCCGAGACGGAATGTAACCTTGCGATTTTGTATCAGAAAGGAACCGGCTTGCCGCAAAGCTACGAAGATGCGCGGGCTTGGTTTCAAATGGCGGCGGAACAAGGTTTCGTCACCGCTCAGCACAATCTCGGTGCGTTGTATGGGAACGGGCAAGGAACAACCAAGAACCTTGTGGAAGCCTACAAGTGGCTTTCGTTAGCCGAACAAGGCGGATATAAGGACACTCAACACGCTCTTGAATTGCTCAAACCACAAATGACGTCCGAACAAATTGTCGAGGCCCAGCGATTGGCCGACGCTTGGAATACTGCGCACCCTCGCCAGAAGTCGAGATAATCCTTGTTTGACACCGACCTTAGCGCCAACACAAGAACGCAAGCGCCTGATTAACGCTGCTTAACGGACAGGTGGGACTCAGTTCGCTGGCGCTGCTTATTCAGCTACGGGCGAAATTCTTCCACGTATTCCGGCTCACCGAGTAATTCCAATTCAGCACCGCTGCCGCTGAAAGCAACGGTCACTTCTCCTTCCCACATCGCCAGTAATCGCAACTCGAACGCGCCTTTGTATCGAAGAGGAACAGGAATTTCATTATCCAGGCTATTTTCCCCCATTCGAATTTGGCCGGTACTCAAATCGACAGGAAACTCCGAAAATGTACCGTCTATGCAACTCGATTAATTTGACCGTCTTCGTCTTCGGCTACTGCGATTTCAAAAGGAGTCAGCGCAGCTCTGTCGGGTTGAGTGGCGATTGCATATCTTTGTTCTGGTGATGGAATTACTCCGATATCGGTGAGAACCTGGCGACCCAGACCACCGCCTTTCCGGACTCGCAGGGTGTGCTCGACAGTGTCCAAGGCGTCGAATCCCAGCCCATAATATTCCTCGCGCATTTTTTGGACGACAGCGTTCATCTCATCCGACCGAACGATTTTAGTGACCGTCGCACGGTCTCTCCGTTCCTCACGCGCAATTTCTCGAATGCTGTCACCGCTCATGTACCGCTGCATTATTCGTGCCGATTGGGGAGGCGGTACGATGGTTCGGGGCTTTTTGGTTGACTTTGGTGGATTGTGGTCGATGGCCATCAATCTCCGTCGAGGAGCACTCTTTCCTGCCGAGCGTCGTTTCAATTTCGATTCGGTCATAATCGAGTGTTTCATGGTCGAGTCTGTTCCTCCCGAAACGATTCACGTTCGCGTTGGATGTTCTCTAAAATGATAGAAGCCTGGATGCACTTCGGACACCGCAGAATCTAAGATTGCGGCGACTTTACGCTGGGTAAAGCACGAATTCGCAGCACTATTGTTCAAGAATATTCCCATCGGTCGTGCGGCGAACGATGCTTCGTCCCAAGCGAGTGAGCTTTGGACCACGAGAAAAATCGGTGTAGTGAAAACGCAGTAGTTATCGGTTCAGAACGATGCAAAACGAAGACCAAGGAATCAACCGCGGAGCGTTGTATCTGCTAGAACGATATAGTAGAGTCCACAATTTTCAAAATCAATCAGAACGGCCCCCTGAATTATGAGTCCGCTGCTCTAACCAGCTGAGGTACGGGCCCGGCCTGGTCAAATCATCTTATAGCGAATCACCGAAGCGGGCAGCGAGTGTTTGCGATTCTTCCGCGGGGTTCTCGAGGCGCCTCCCGCACAGCGCCTGCGCATGTAAGGTTACTTCAGATCGGATTCGGGTTCGGTGTCAATCGCTCCGTTTTGCAAGGCCCAGGCGACGAACCCGTCGGGAGGATTTTTCACGCCGTGGATGTTCGCGGATTTGATGCTGGCGATCCCCCGCCACTGTATATCGCTCAAGTTGGCATCGCGCAGGTCGGCGTTTGCCAAAGTGGCGCCGGAAAAATCGGCCGCGGATAAATGGGTTCCGACCAGGTCGGCGTTATCGAGCTGGGCGCGTTGGAACGAAGTCTTGGAAAAATTGCCATAACGAAAATTCGCCGCGCGCAGATCCGCGTCGGCAAAATCCGTGGATTGAAAATCACCGTCGCGCGCGTCCGCCGCGCTGAAATTGCAACGAACCAGCTTGCTGCCCGCGAGCCGGATGCCTTGCAGGTACGCGCCCGATACATCCACGCCCACCAGCGGCACGCCATCGGAGTTCAGCTCCTGCAGCGCCTCCAGCCGCCCACCGCTCCCGCCTTTCCCCTGCGCCGTGTTGATCACTTGCCAGGCCTGGTAGTGCCTTTGCTTGGCGCGGTCGCCCGACTCCGAAAAATAAAAGATCACCGCGACCAAAATGCTCAGGCTGCTCAAGTATTCCAGCACCTCCAGAAATTTCCAGTTGCTCAAAAAATACGCGAGCCATTCCCAGCACCATTCCACCGCGATAAAAGGAACGGCCCAAGCGTGTCGGGTTGTTGCTCTTTGGTCGCGCCACGAACTAGGACGTTCCCGGGGGGAAAATAATCGCATAGGGTGAAACAAGCGCCGTAAAGCGCGGCGCTAGCCGCCAAGATTCTATTTCGCGCCATGGCGAATGTCCATCGTGAGCGCGCATGCCGCCGGACATCGTCTGCCAACCATCCAAAAAACGACTATCCCTGCTGCGTAAAAATGATTTCGGCCTTTATAAAATCCTTATGCGTTGCCTATATCTTCTTGTCGTGTGCCCGGTAGCTTGTCGGCGCCCGTCTTGCTGTGTTGAGGCAACTCGAAGCACACAGCTTTCGCGCCGCTGAGCTTCGCTTCAATCACTGCCCGGGATCCACGAAAGCCGCGCAGTTCTTGCGCTATCCGCAATACAGCTGAAAGGGAAGACGCGACTCGATGAATCATCAGACGCTTTTTGGCGTGCGAGGAATCGCCGCCGCGATATTGGGTATCGTGCTGCTCTCGGCTACAGCGCACTCAACAGCGGCGCAGATGTCCCCTTCCGCTGCCCCGCAACAAAATGCGCCCGCGCAAACAAATCAGCAAGCCCCGCCGCCGCAGACTCCGCCGCAAAATGTCGCGCAAGGCAATTTCTTCAAGCGGCTCGCCGACGCGTACAAACAAGACTGGAAGGGAACCGCCGCAAGTGGTCCGGCGCCAGCCTTTCGCGGCGATCCAGCGCCGGTAATCGGCCCTCCGTTCCCGTTCTCCACCTGGCCGATCGGAGGCACGGTCACCATCGGCTATCCGTTCACGCAATCCGGTCCCCTGATGCAAGCACTTTGGAGCGGAGATCATGGCGACTGGTGGAAGAAAAACAGCATCCAGATCTACGGCTGGCTGAATTTCGGCGGAAACTGGAGCACTTCGCACAACGTATCGAACGGCCAGGCCCTCTGTGGCGCCGCGCCACCACTCAATTGCAAGTACGGGAACTTTCCGACGTCCTACGACGAGGTGCCCAACTCCATCCAGCCCGATCAGGAAGTAATCTACATCGAGCGCCAGCCGGATACGGTGCAAACCGACCACTTTGATTGGGGCTTCCGCATCTCCAATTTGTGGGGCTTGGACTACCGCTTCACCACTGCGAACGGCATCTTCAGCCAGCAGCTACTGAGTAAGAATAAAGAATATGGCGACGATCCAGTGATGCTGTACGCGGACCTCTACTTTCCGCAGGTCGCGGAAGGAATGGACGTCCGCATCGGTCGCTACATCTCACTGCCCGACATCGAGGCCCAACTTGCGCCGAACAATTACACCTACAGCCACTCACTGCTCTACACCTTTGATTGCTACACGCAAACCGGCGTCAACACCACCACCAAGATCAACAATAATTGGACCATTCAATTGGGTGTATCACCCGGCTGCGAAATCGCTCCCTGGAAGGAAACCGGCCGGCTCGCGAAGCTTACCCTGAACTTTTGCATTCAGTACGCGTGGCGTCAGAGCAAGGACGAAATCTACGTCTGCGACAACTCCCTCAACTCCGGAAAATATGCCTACAACAATTTGAATGCTTTTTACTTCACTTGGTATCACGTCATTAACAAGAGCTGGCACACTGCGACGGAGAGTTGGTATCAATACGAGCGCGATACTCCCAACTTGAACAATCCCAATGTCGGGCTGATCGGCAGCACTGTAGCCGATCCCATTCTGATCTTCGGCGCGAACGGCGCGCGATGCAATAACACCACGGAGACCACCTGCTTCGCGCCGGAGTGGGCCATGGTGAACTACCTCGAAGACCAACTAAACCCGCACAATTACATCTCGATTCGCAACGAAGTCTTCGATGATATCCGCGGACAACGCACCGGAACCAAGGGTTGGTACACCGAGCATCTTTTCGGATGGGGGCATTGGATCGGAACGACGGTTTTGCTCCGTCCCGAACTGCGTTGGGAACATATCTACAATCCGAACCTGGGATTGACCTCACCGCCTCCCGGAACAAAGAACGAGCTTCCCGGCTCGTATGATAACGGCCTGCGTCACAGCCAGCTGACTCTTGCCAGCGACATCATTTGGTTTTTCTAGATCGGCGAACACTGGAGTTGCACATACGAATTTGAGTTGTTCGTTGCTTCTCGCGTCGATACCGCTCGCAAGTCTCCGTAGCGACCTCCTTCAGGCGGGCGATCTTGTTTTCGCCTTTCTCTGCGTACTCTGCGCCTCTGCGGTAAACGCCTAAAGCGACACGCGGTTCTCAAAACGAATGCCATGCTGCTTGTGCCACCAGCGCGAAGCAGGCTTATAATGCGCGTGGCGCGGCCGTTGCGCGAATGCCGCACCATCACAGATAGGGGCGATGGCTCGACCAAATTCTCCGCAGGTTGTCAGCATCGAAGACTTGCGCCGCATGGCCCGACGACGGCTGCCGCGCGCGGTGTTCGATTACATGGACGGCGGCGCCGGCGACGAAGTGACGCTGCGTGAAAATTGCCGCGCTTTCCAGGAGGTAGTCCTGCGGCCGCATCACGCCGTGGCAATCGAGAAGTGCGATTTGCGCGCGCGCATCCTGGGTCACGATATTTCTTTTCCGGTGATTCTGGCGCCGGTCGGTTATAGCCGCCTGATCCATACCGAAGGAGAGTTGGCTGCTGCGCGCACGGCGGGCGAATTCGGCACCGCGTTCATCCTCTCCACGGTCTCGGGTCACAAGCTCGAAAAAGTGAAAGCCGCTTCCGTGGGTCCGGTTTGGTACCAGCTCTACCTGATCGGCGGGCGCGAGGCGGGTGAAGCTGCAATCGAACGCGCGCGCGTCGCTGGATTTTCCGCGCTGGTAATCACCCTCGATACCGCGGTCGCGGGAATGCGCGAGCGCGATGTACGCAACGGTGTGAAGGAATTGCTGGGTAAATCGTTGTTCGCGAAAATTCCCTACGCTCCCGATGTGCTCCTGCATCCGCGCTGGCTCGCTGCATTCTTGCTCGATGGCGGCGTTCCGCACCTGGAAAATGTGGTGCTCCCCGGCAAAGGGCCGATGCCAATGATGGACGTCGCAGCGGCGCTCGCGCGATCGGTGATCACTTGGGAGGATTTACGTTGGCTGCGCAAGCTCTGGCCCGGCCCGCTGGTGGTGAAAGGCGTGCTCACCGGCGACGACGCGCGCCGCGCGATTGACGGCGGCGCCGACGGCGTCGTGGTCTCCAATCACGGCGGGCGGCAGCTGGATACTGTATCGGCTTCGCTGCGCGCGCTGCCGGAGGTCGTTGCGGCGGTAAACGGACAGGCGGAAGTGTTGATGGACGGCGGCGTGCGCCGCGGCACCGATGTCGTGAAGGCGATCTGCATGGGAGCGAAAGCAGTGCTGGTTGGTCGCGCATACGCGTACGGACTCGGCGCCGCAGGCCCGGCAGGCGTGGCGCGCGCGCTCGAAATCTTGCGCACCGACGTCGAACGCGTGCTGCGTCTCATGGGCTGCGCCTCCCTCGCAGAGCTCAATCCCTCGCTCGTAGATGTGCCGGAAGCGTGGCGCGCAAAACCACGCGCGTAACGAGCGGGAAGGGAAGCCCGAAGGCAGCAAAAATACACGCATCGCAATCAAGTCGGCGTCTGTAGGGGCCGGTCTCAGACCCGCCCGCTCTTTCGCCGTTGCCTTTGTTGTTGCCGTTGTAGCGGCCGGTCCCGCGAAGCGGGACCGGGCAGCCGTTGACTCGATTTTGTCACTCAACTCCATTCCACGTAATCTATCCCTGCAAACCCGCATTCCTTAGTTGACGCCATAGCGATGCGTGTGCTAAATCCCCCTATCCGGTAAACGTATACTTGCTACGCGGATCGAGCGGAATATCGTGGCGCTCGCAATACCTTATCGTGCGCCCCCGGTTCCTCATCCGATACTTTGCGCGGTCTGCGTTTAAGCGAGTGTCCCGGTTAATGTTAATCTTTGCCTCAAAGCTTCAGATTACAGCTTCAAAATAGCCGGAATCCCCGGCCAGCGCGAAGATAGGCGGAAAACGAATGATGAATCTGGGCATGGCGACGATCACCGGAGATCGCTTGGTGCATTTGGCGCCGGTGGATCTGGTGATTGTGGTCTTTTATTTCGTGCTGGTGCTGGCCATCGGCTTCTACCTGAAAGGCCGCTCCAACACGGGCGAGGATTTCTTCCTCGCCGGTCGCGAAATGACGGCGTGGATCGCCGGCCTCAGCTTTCTTTCCGCAAATCTGGGCGCCCTCGAACTCATGGGCTGGGCCGCGGCGTCCTATCAATACGGAATCCTCGCGGCGCACTGGTACTGGATCGGCGCCATCCCGGCCATGTTGTTCCTCGGCCTGGTGATGATGCCGTTCTACTACATCTCCAAGACGCACTCCGTGCCCGGCTACCTGAAATTGCGTTTTGGCGAATCCAGCAGCGTGCTTTCCGCGGTTTGTTTCGCGTTCATGACGGTCCTGATGAGCGGCATCAACATGTACGCCATGGCGCTCGTCATGAAAGTGGTCCTGGGGTGGGACATCAATTTCAGCATCTGGGTTTCCTCCCTCACCGTGGCGATCTATGTAACGCTCGGCGGTCTGCGCTCCGCGATTTTCAACGAGGTGCTGCAGTTCATCCTGATTTGGGCCGGCGCATTGGTGATACCGGTTATGGGTTTGATCGAAGCCGGGGGCTGGAAAGCCCTGCAGCTCAAAGTTGCGCAGAATGCTTCCGTCGAATACACGCACCTGTGGTCCACACTCGGCTCGTTCAAAGACAACCCGATGGGGATACACTGGACGGGGATCGTCTTCGGCCTGGGCTTCGTGATTTCGTTCGCGTACTGGACCACGGACTTTCTCGTCGTGCAGCGCGTGCTGGCTGCCAAAGATTTGCGCGCGGCGAAGATGGCGCCCATCATCGGCGCCGCCTTCAAAATGTTCGTGCCCTTCATCGTGATTCTCCCCGGCCTGCTGGGCCTCGCCGTGCTGCCCGTGAAACTGACAGGTGAAGCCGTGGCAGTCGCGACCGGCGGACACAGCTACAACGAAGTATTGCCCCTCATGCTCGCGCGCTATTGCGGCCCTGGATTGCTCGGCCTCGGAATCACCGCGCTGATCGCCGGCTTCATGTCCGGCATGGCGGGCAACGTCAGCGCGTTCTCCACAGTCTGGACCTACGACATTTACAAAGCGCTGATCAAGAAGAAAGCCACCGACGCGCATTACGTCCTGATGGGTCGCTGGTCCACAATTCTCGGAGTGCTGATCAGCATCGGCACTGCGTACCTCGTGATGTCGTTCCTCAGCATCATGGATTACGTGCAAGCGCTGTTCAGTTTCTTCGTGGCCCCACTTTTTGGCACAGTGATTCTGGGCATGCTCTGGAAACGTGCCACGGCCGCCGGCGGATTCTGGGGCTTGCTGGCCGGCACGGTCTCGTCGGTGGGAATGTGGGCATGGGTCAAATTCGATCCCACGGCATTGCGTTACGTGGCGCTTTCCGCCAACGCGAAGGACATGGCGGAAAATATGTACCGCGCGCTATGGTCCTGGATCATCTGCGTGGTCGTCACAGTAGTAGTCAGCATGGCTACGAAGCCCAAGCCGGACAGTGAATTGGTCGGACTGGTCTATGGCGCCACAGAAATACCTTCGGAAGCGGAAGTTCCGCTATACCATAAACCGGTGTTCTGGGCGGTAGTCGTGACCATCGTTTTCATTGCGCTCAATATTATTTTCTGGTGAGGCTCATGCGATCTGACGGATCAATTTCAATCTGGTTCTTCATCGGCGTTTCGCTGCTGGTCAATGGCGTCCTGATTTTCGGCGCGGGCCTCTATCAGCTTTCGCATCCCCCGGCGGTAAAGGTAGTGCTCTACGATTATCACGCGAACGTGTGGTGGGGTGGCGTCCTGCTGATAATCGGCCTGCTCTACTGCCTCCGCTACAACCCCAAACGCGCCTGATTCACCACGCACCCGCCTGCAGCGCCCCACTGTTTTTGTAGCGGCCGGTTCAGGTTCTTCGAACCGGGCAGCCGCTGCTCCTGGTTTTGCCTTCGACTTTGCTTTTGACTTTGTAGTGGCCGCCTGCTTTTTTAGGCGGGCGTAGTTGACTTTGCTTTGCAGGTCGTAGCTTTAGCCATCGAACCACCGATCCTGCAGCTCCCACTCAGATTCCTCAACCCTCACCAAATCGCGCAACATGTTTTTTCGCCAACCACGTCAGAATTCCTCCCTCCGCCCGAATACCCCGCGTAGTAAAGTAATACGCAGTCACATTCACGCAATCGCTCCACAAACTCAGATAGGAAGGAAGGTCGATGGCAATTCTCGTCGCGGGAGGTGCCGGCTACATCGGCAGCGTCACCGTAGAACAATTGCGCGCCGCAGGCGAACGCGTAATAGTCCTCGATAATCTGGTCCGCGGCCATCGTCCGTCGCTCGACCCCGACGTTCCGTTTTACCAAGGCAATATCGGCGACCGGGCCCTAGTAGCCCGCATCGCCGCCGAGCACCAACTCGAATCCTGCATCCATTTCGCCGCCGTAACCTTCGTCGGTGAATCCGTAAAAAATCCCGCCTGGTATTACGAGAACAACGTAGAACAGGGCATCGCCCTCATGAGCGCCCTTGTCGAAGCCGGAGTCCGCCGCGTAGTCTTCTCCTCCACCGCCGCCACCTACGGAGATCCCCAGCACGTCCCCATCTCCGAAAGCGAACCGCAGTGGCCCGTAAATCCCTACGGCTGGTCCAAGCTATTCATGGAACGCCTGCTGCACTCCTTCGACGTAGCCTACGCCCTGAAGTTCGTCTCCCTGCGCTACTTCAACGCCGCCGGAGCCACCGAAAAATGCGGCGAGCACCACGATCCCGAATCCCATCTGATCCCCTGCATTTTGCAAGCAGCGGTAAAAGAACCGCCCGAAGTAGCAGTCTTCGGAAAAAATTATCCCACTCCGGACGGCACGCCGATCCGCGATTACGTCCACGTGGTGGACCTGGCCGACGCCCACATCCGCGCGCTGCACCACCTCCGCCGCGGCGGCGCCTCCGATTATCTGAATCTCGGCACAGGCCACGGCTATTCCGTGCTCGAAGTAATCGAAACCGCCAGGCAAGTCACCGGTCGCGACATCCGCATCCGCGTAGAGCCCCCGCGCGCAGGCGATCCCCCGCGCCTGGTCGCCGACCCCGCCAAATCAAAGGCAGTCCTAGGCTGGTCCCCCACCAAATCCGACCTCCGCTCCATAATCGACTCCGCCTGGCGCTGGCACCAAACCCACCCCCGCGGCTACGATTCATAGCAACTCGTGGCACAGCCCTGCCTGCCGCAGGCAGGCAATCTTGCCTATGCGCCATTGACGTTGGTTTCGCAGCTGGTAGGGACGCTGCTTGCTGCGCCCCAGCTTGCCAAGACGCACACATTACCGCGCACCGCCGTCGCCAGCGTCGCACAGGCCTGTCCGCCGGAAGCGTCCCCATTTACGCGCGCCGTCATCCTGAGCGCAGCGAAAGATCTCTCTTCGCCTTCTACCACCACGCACCACCGTGCGATGCAACCAAAATCACGTCGCACAAATCCTATTCACCGATTCCCGGGCCCCGTGAATTGCGCCACGGCGCAATTCATCCTGAAAATCCGCCTGTGGCGGATTCGAAGGGCAACTCAACCCAACACGTGAGGGACCACCATGCGCTCCCGCCGCTTTCTTTCCTTCTCGCTCCTGACCAGCTGTTTCCTGCTGCTCTTCGCCGCGTCGTCCAGCAAAGCGCAATGCGGCCGCAACACTCTCGGCTATGGCGACGTCGGCATCGTCGCCAATAATCCCTTCCACGCCGACGTGGTTGTCACCCCGCCAAACCGGCCAGAGTTGCGCAGCGCGCTGGTGCAACGAACGCTGTCCGTGGCACGCGATACTCAAGGACGCGTGCGCGTTGAAAGGGTCGGAGGAGAATTCAAGCACGATAACGGTCCTGATGCAGGAAGCCAGGTCCAGGAACATACCATTACGATTTGTGACCCCATCGCTGAAACCCTGACGCGAATCAACACGGTGAACGCGACCGTCACGATTATTCACGCGCGCCCTAGCGCCCCGCGTTCGTCAGATCTTCGCTCAACTGCTCCGCCATCGTTCTGCTCGTCGCGATTACTCTCCGGCCACCCGGGAACGCATTCACAGCCGGAAGATCTGGGGACCCAGATGATCGAAGGAGTTGAGGCGCACGGAGTACGCATAACTCTGCCAGTGCTCGGCGCCGCCTCCGGCGAAGCGTCGCCCAACGGAGACAACACCTCCGAACTCTGGTGCTCGGATTCGCTTTCGGCGCTCGTCCTGCGAATCAACGCCAACACCAAGACCGGCGTGAAATCCACCCTAGCCATGCAAAAAATCGAGCGCACCGAGCCTGACCCCGCGCTCTTCCAGATTCCCGAAGGCTACGCCGTAACCGAATCCGTAGCCGAACCCCGCGCCCCCCGCACCCCAACCGCGAAGCCAAGCGAACAGCCGTAGCGCACTTAATCGCCAATCGATTGGGCGACCTCTGGAACCATCGCGTTCTTCCCAGCGCAAGAGTTTCGAGGAATTCTCGCGATAGGTGGCCGCGCCCCACGAAAAGCGATATCTTGAACAACGTGTGTCAGTCTACGATCCGGACCTGAGAAAATTTTGAATGCCGAGAAAATCGCTAATCACCCTTGCTATCTTGACCGGAATTCTCCTTCTGCTACTAAGCTATCTCAAAGTTTACGTCATACGAGGATCGGGAGTGACGAGCCCGAGTTTTTGTATCGCGGTGAGTGAGCGAGTTTACATCACAACCTCATCGGGCAAGGGTGCAAATGGCGGCTCGCAGGGAGCCGTAGGCGCCGGTGGCCTGTAGCCCAGCGCCGAGTGCGGACGCAGCGTGTCGTATACCACCCGCCAATTCTCGATCACTACCTGTGCCTCCCTCAGCGAATAGAAGATCTCTCCGTTCAAGCACTCGACTGGTAGCTTTCCGTTGAAGCTTTCGCAGTAGCCGTTCTCCCACGGACTCCCCGGTTCGATGTACAGCGTCCCCCCTTTCCCACCTTCCCCAGCCACTTCCGCAGTTCTTCTGCCACGAACTCGGGGCCGTTGTCCGAACGAATGTTTTCCGGGATTCCTCGATACAACCTCACGTCCGCCCGCGCTTCAATCCCTTCGTACCTCCCCAGCCTTCTCGCCACCCGAATCGCCAGACACTCCCGCGTGCATTCGTCAATCAGCGTTAGCATCCGCAATGTCCTGCCGTCGTGGGTCATCGCGCTCACGAAATCGTAGCTCCACACCTGGTTCGCTCGCTCCGGCCGCAGCCGAGGGCACGATCCGTCGTTCCACCACAACCCGCCTTGCGGCCTTTGTCTCTGCGGCACTTTCAACCCCTCGCGTCGCCAGATCCGTTGCACGCGATCCTTGCCTACATGCCAGCCGCGATCCCGCAACAGCGCGGTGATCCGCCGCTAGCCATAGCGCCCGTATGCGCTGGCCAGCGCCACGATCTCGCGCGTCAACGCATCTTCGTCGCTTCGATAGTGAACTTCGTAGCGTTGTGTCCCTCTCCATTGCCCCAGCAGCCGGCAGGCATGTCGCTCCGACA
>JBEKHD010000051.1:0-17207 GCA_050012455.1 Candidatus Acidiferrales bacterium
GGCGCAAGGCGCAGCAAAATCAGCTTGAATGCTACCTCAAGGCGGCACCGAGCTTCCCCGTCAAATTCGAGCGCAGAATACTCGCGATCCCCTATCAAGGCGGAACTGTGAGCACACCGGTGTATCTGTTTTCAGTGACAGGCCGGTATGCGAGCGCGCCGGTGCTGATTTACACCGGCGGCGTCGATACCTACAAGATGGGTCTGCACGCGATCTACGTGACGTTGGCCCAACGCCTCGGCATTACGATCTTGGGCTTCGACATTTCAGGCACGGGCGAAAGTACTATCCCACTTTCCGTCCAAGGTGACGAGCTCGTGCTCGGCGTCGTGAATGAGGCGCGCAAGCTCGGCAACGGAAAGGTCGCGCATCTCGGCTTTTCGTTCGGCGGCAACTTTTCGGCGATGACAGGGCTTTCGAGCGCCGTCGATGCCGCAATCGTGCTCGGCGGTCCAGTCGATAAGGCTTGGGGGAAAGAGAACGCTCAGAACTTGCCCTTTGGCATGCCGGGCATCATCGGCAACGACATGGGCTTCGACGAAGAGCCATCCCTTCCGGAATTCATGGCGGCAGTGCAACAGTTCTCACGGCGTCCGCTGCTCGACCAAACAAAAAACGCTCCGATGCTCGTCATCAACGGCGCAAACGACTATTTCGTCCCACAGGCGGATACGCTCGTCTTCAAAGGTCGCCCCAAGACCGAAGTCCACCTGCTACCGGACATTGGACATTGCGCCGTGTTGGGTGGCGTCTCGAAGCTGCCGGAAGTAATTGACTTAGTTACGTAGTGGCTTCCGAAGCAGATCGGTTTGGACGCTCGGCCTCAGGCCGCAAATCGGTAGCGTCCCGTCGGCACGAAGGTCTTTGAACGAGTTCAAAGCCTCTGCGCCTAAACGCACCAGAACGGGGAATGGTGATGACGACGAACAGCAGTCCGAGCAAGGTCGCGGATGCATCAGTAAAGTGATTCGCGAGCCCCGTCTCGCCGAGGCATTCATCATGACTACCAATTCGCAGCAACCCCAAAGTTCCGCCTTCCACCTGAGCATGAGCGAATTTTGGTCAGGCGACATCGGGCTCACTCTCGTAACCCTTTCCGTCACCATTCTCGTCTTCGTGATAAGCCCTCTGCGCGAAGCCGGCCTTTCCGGAAGAGTATTCTTAGACCTCATCGTCCTGGCGCTCATGATTTACGGAGCCATCGCCGCGAACTCGACCCGCATTTTCAGAGTTTGCGTGATCGTCACCGTCCTTGCCACGGGTGTGATACTGGCGGCAGGTCGCTTGCATCCGACGCCGTTTCTTCATCTGTTTGGCAGCGTGCTTGCCACGATCACGCTGCTTCTCTATGTCCGGATTGTGTTGCTTGTGATGTTCCGTGCAGGCCCGGTTACTTGGAGCCGCATTCAGGGCGGCGTCTGTGCCTATCTTCTTCTGGGGATGGCGTGGGCTTCTGCGTTCCAGTTCCTGGAACAGCTTCGGCCCGGTTCTTTGCAGTTCGTTTCCGCGCCCACGGATTTGGACCAACTCACCTCGAAACTTACCTATTTTAGTTTTGCCACGCTGACGACCATCGGCAGCGACATCATCCCAGTCTCTCCGTTCGCGCGTTCGCTCACCACCGCGGAGGCCATCGTCGGCCAACTCTTCCCGGCAATTCTAATCGGTGCTCTAGTAGCCATGGCCATGCGATCCCGCCCCAATTCCTGACACCGCGCATACCACCTACCGAGCACAACCCACCCTTCGTCTCGAATTCGTAGCGGCCCAGTCTGATGCGGCCAGACCGGGCACATAAAGTGATCGCACGATTCCGCATCGCAGCGCGCGTGGCCGTTCCCGGAAACGCCAATCTCGGGCGGCAGGCGCCCCCTTCAGTCACCGATGCGCATGCCAGCCGATCCCCATGACCCTGGCGGGTGGTCCTCGCGCCCATGGGCGAAAACAATAGCGAAGTGATTTTGCTGACGATTTTTCGCTGGCTCAGATTCAAATAAAATAAGTTGACGAGAAATACACGCGGTGATAGTTTCCGCGCTCAGAAGTGCAGGAGGCTGCCGATGACCGTGCGTAGCCGAATGAAACAAGCGCTTGCCGTGCTGCTCCCCGCGGGTGTGCTGGGAATTTCCGCGTTGCTGGCCACTGTGCAGTCGGAAGCTGCGTCGGTGAATCGAAAAGATGAGGCGCCGATAGCGAGCGTGGCCGAGCGGCTGAGCGAAATCCGCGCCGGAGTTTCCGAAGTGGAGTTCAAGGAGCGGCAGGGTTCTGTGGGTGACGCCGCGCTGTTGGGAGAATGGCCGAACTGGCATGTCGGCTGGGGAAATGGCGGCTGGGGATGGCGTAATGGGGGGTGGCGCAACGGGGGCTGGGGAAATGGCGGCTGGGGAAACGGCTGGCACAACGGCGGCTGGCACAACTGGCACAATTTCTGGCATAACTGGTAGCCGCGGTGGCTGCGCTGATGCGAGACATGGCAACATGCCGGGATGTTGCGCCGCTGATCCACACCGTGGTGCTGCAGCCGACGCCTTTCTGTAATATCAACTGCAAATACTGTTATCTGCCGCAGCGAGACGCAAAAACCGTCATGCCTTTGCAGACGGTGACTGCGATATTCGAGAAAATCTTCGCGACGGGCTGGTGCAGCCCTTACCTTACAGTGATCTGGCATGCGGGTGAGCCGCTCGTACTGCCACCGTCTTATTATCGAGCCGCATTCGAAGCCATCGATGCCCTGCGACCTCCCGAAATCCAATTGCACCATTCGATTCAGACCAATGGAATGCTGATTGACCAGGAGTGGTGCGACTTCATCAAGAAATGGCGCGTTGGTGTGGGCGTGAGCATTGATGGGCCGCGGCAGCTGCACGATGCCAACCGGGTGACGCGCGCGGGCAAAGGAACGTTTGACCGCGCCATTGCCGGGATCCGACTCCTGCGCCGCGAAAATGTTCCGTTCCATGTGATCACCGTACTTTCAGAAAAAAGCATGCTCGCGCCCGATGAGCTGCTCGATTTCTACGTTTCCGAAGGGATTGACGACGTCTGCTTCAACGTGGAGGAGTCCGAGGGGACTTATGTCTCCGGGCTGCTTTCGAGCGGCAATGCGGCGGAGAGCTTCCGCCATTTTCTGGATCGGTTCTGGACTTTGTCGCGGAAGAGCACGCAGATTCAGTTTATACGCGAGATTGATGGGATGATCCCGCGAATTTTCCGGCCGGAGCAGAGCCGCGCGGAGAATGCGCAGGTGGAACCGTTTGGCATGGTGAACATTGATTGTCATGGGAACGTCTCCAGCTTTTCGCCGGAACTGCTGGGTTACAAGAGCGCAGAGTACAACGATTACATCGTGGGGAATATTCTGACGGAGTCGCTGGAAGAGATGCTGCGCAGCCCGGCGATGCAGGCGCTGAAGCGCGACATCAGTGCGGGCGTGGAAATGTGCCGCAAGCAGTGCGAGTACTTTTCGGTGTGCGGCGGCGGAGCGCCCGTGAACAAGCTCGCAGAGAACGGAAGTTTTGCGAGCAGCCGCACGGCGTTCTGCGGCTTGGTTCAGATTGTGCCAACGGATTTGATCCTGCAGGCGCTGGATCGCCTGGAGGGAGGCATTGAGGGCGCAATCGCGCGCGGAGCGCAGCTTGCACCGGCGGGCGGCCCGGAAAAGTTTCTACGCGCGTATTGATGGCATCGATTTCGTTGCACACGCTCGGGAAGGCCCGAGGAAATTCGGATCCGATACTCCGGATGTAGCAATGCATGTGATTCTGCGAGGTTCGCGATGAAAAAATGGATGATTGCCGCGGTGGTATTTAGCATTTCTCTCTTTAGTGCTTCTGCGTTTGCGCAGGCGGGCTCCGTTGTGCCCAGCAAGGGTCAAGCGCCGCCAACGGCTCAGACTGGGGCGCCTCCGGAAGATTCGGGCGAGCCGGAGCAGCCGTCGCCGGACCAGCCGAAACTCGCGCCGGTGCTTTGGGTGACGAGCGTCGAGGCGATGAGCAGCACGCATGGACCGACGCTGGACGTGATACGAGTGCGCGGAATAACCAGCACCGACGGTTGGGAGGATGCGGAATTGGTTCCGCTTACTCACGGAATTCCGCCGGATGGATTTCTGGATCTGGCATTCGTCGCGAAGGCGCCGACGGATTCGACCTCGCCATCGAAGAGTCCAGTGATCGAGGCGGTTTTCACGCTCGAACCTGGGCATCCCTTCAAGGGCGTGCGCGTGCACGGGGCGACCAATCGCGTTACGTTGAAGGCGATCCCGGGCTATGCCGAGGCGCCGCCACCGCCGCGCGATTGCACGGACTGCGTGGGCAAGTATTTCGTGGCGAAGGGCGAGAGTGCGCCGTCGGGAGTGAGCGCCAATGAAGTGATTCACGAGGAAACGCTGCCGAAGATGTTGCACGTGGTGAAGCCGACGGAAGGAATCGGCAAGCTGGATTCTGATCCGAATCGGCTGATGCTGGTGATCGGAGATGATGGCCGAATCGTCATTGCGGTGTGGGATTAGAACAGGCGGCGAGGCAGCATCAGGCGGGACAACATGAACGTGAATGCGAAGCAAATAATAATTGGCGGCGTGCTACTGGGCGCGGTGTTGGCGGGGCCGATATTGGGCGCGCAGGATGCCGAGGCGCCGCAATCGCAACAGCCACCGCAATCGCAGCAGGGAGCGCAAGCGCCGCAGGCACCACCACCGGAGCAGGCACCGCAATCAATGGAGCCGCTGCCTCCGCCGGTGGTGAACATCGATTCGGACCGGCATGGGAACCTGGCCGCGGCGCAGGGCGATATTGTGGACGCCTATCAGCGAATCGATATGGCCCAGAATGCGAACAGCGGTCAACTGGGTGGTCACGCGGCAAGGGCGAAGGATTTATTGGCGCAGGCGGACGCGGAGCTCAAGGCGGCGGCAGAGTTCGTGAATGCCCAGCAGGACGGGCAGCAGGAGCCGTCGGGCCCGGGGCCGGACAATGCTTCGGGAAATTGGACAATCTACGCGCAGAATATTGACCAGCCCGGCGGTTCCACAAAATTCGTCCAGATCCAGCAATTTGGCTCGCAGCTTTCCGGACACTTCAAAGGCCCGCATCAGTCGGGCGACATTGAAGGCTTCGTGAATGTGCATCACATCGAATTCACCACGCATACGCACGACATGCTGACGTTCCGCGGGAAAATCGACGGGAACACCATGTCGGGGATGTATGGCTCGCACGGCCAACACGCGCCGTGGAACGCGGTGCGCTCGGATTAATTTACTTCACCGCCTAAGGTGTGCGCATAGCTCGGGCCCGCCGCGGTCCCGCACCGCAGTAGGCTGACTAGATGACGTGGTCGGCAGGTGGCCACCCGCCATCCGCGCAGAGTCAACTCATCAATCTCTTGCCGGCTTCATCCGTGATTGCCGGCCAGATGTCCAGAGACTTCGGCCCATTAATAACGGCCGTGATACTCGCTCTTTCCCCAGGCATGTCATGATCGCCATACTGAACTCCGTAGATTGAAAAACGCCAGACACTGAAGTGAGGATGCTCTGAGTCTTGAGCGCCTGCATAGATGAAAGTGCCTTCGCCCAAATTCCCCTCAATCCTCCCAGGTGACGAAAGGCCCAGTGAGCCTCGCCCGCTTACGACATCGTTATCCAAAACAACGGGATGATCACCGACGTGAAACGGATCTTCGGCCGTACTTCCGACTAGGTGCCAGTGTTTCGAACGAAAATGAGGCCCATCTGTGCCCGGCGCATCCGCGCCGGCGTTCGAGCAGGGTCAGCGGCCCTGAGATAATAGGTTTCCGCATCCGACCATTGCTCCTGGTGTTCATAAATGTCGGCGATCTGCAAGTTTCGATCCGTAGAAAGCTTCAGAATCCGCTCCACACTGTTGAGAGCGTGGATTTGCGTGTCGGGAGTGCTGTCTTCAGCTGTCGCCGCGATCACGTATTCTTGCTCGGCTTTGTCGAACTGACCGTGTTTCTCATATGTGTCGCCTATGCGGAGGTGCATTTCAGCAGCCGAAACATGTGGAGTGGTTTTGGATGCGGGATGTTTCGAATCTGCGACGACCATGGCGGAGGCATGGCTGGAGGTGGCCACAGCTAGTGCAATGAGAGGGATCAGTGACCGACGAAACATCGGGTCCGAACAATACACGCTTTAGGATCGAGGAATCCAGCGAACAATATATCGCGATTAGGCGGTCGCTCGGCAAGTGAGCGCGACACGCCCTCGATTCGCCGAATTGAATCGAGAGGAGTACGAGTGAGCAAAGTACAACTTACATGAGTTGCCTTTACGGTTTGGAGCAACGTTGGAGCAATCTAAGAATGCCCGCGGGTGATAGGCGCAACCAAAGCGACGACTTAGATTGAGATTACCCTAGCCTAGTGAGCAGGGGTTCTCTCAGCGCGTGTACATAGCGGGTTGGAAGCTTCGGCCGTCGCTGAGTCTCTGCGGACCATCGCACGGTTACTGAAACGATGCACGAAATATGTACCGGCAATCCGGTAGCCGACTTTGCTTAGCGGACGCCGAAGAGAACCGGCGCGACGGCCGCGTTCGCGTTGGGATTGTAGTAGTCGTAGACCAACGAAGGACTGCTCATCGCTTCGATTCGATAACGCATGCGGAAATCGAAACCAAGGCTGGTTCCTCCCGCGACCGGCCACAAATAGAACACCACGCGATCCGGCCGTATTTCGTAGCCCGAAACTCCCAACGACGTTTCCGCTTCTTCCAGCGAAGCACGGTCCACTTCGGCCCCCGGCGGCAAGCCCACTTCCGCCAGCATCATGCCGTAGCCGCGGAATCCGATGCGTTCGGCACGCACGCTGCAATGGACCCGCTCGCCCACGTGCGCATCTGTGTGGTCGTAGCCAATGCTTAATCGCAACGCGCGTTTTTCTCCCGTCTTGAAATTTTCTTGCGCTGTCGCTTCAGACTCGGCCCAAGGCAAATAGTAGCTCGCGATGACGGAGGCGTTCATCGCCGCCGCGCTGCCGCTCCGCGCGATCTCAATTTTGTTCGCACCTTTCGTCAATTCATCCGCCAGCTCCACGTTGATCGGCCCCACTGCATCCTGCGGGCTCGGCAAATGAATCGTGCCAGCCGCACGCCCATTCACCAGCACGGAGGCGTCGGACGCGCCCGTGCCTTCACTCGCCATCGGAATCGCCGCAATCAGCGCCTCCAGCACGTTCTGCGTCGCTTGCGTTGAATACCAGGTGGCGTAACGGTCTTTGTGCGTCAGCAAATATTGCAGCCCGCGGCTCATGCTGTCCGCCGTATCGGCGTCGGGATGCCGCGCCTGCAGCTTCGCTAGCGCTTCCACGGCCAGCGCCGTCGTCTCGATGCGTCCCGGCTCGCCCCAGCCGTAGAACGGCGTGGTGTTCGCTTCCAGGTTCCAGTAAGTGGTGTCGCCTTCGCGATGCGCCAGCGTCGTCAAAAGCGCGCGCGCGTTTTCGACGTGTTCGCCGCGCTCGCTTTCCACCGCGGCGATCGCATAGTTTCCCGCCAGGTACGCATCGCTCCACGCATCGATGCGCGCTTCCAGAAAATCCAGCGCCAGTTTCAGCGCGGCCTCCGCTTTTTTCTGCTTCTCCGCATCCTTCGCGCTCGTATCCGGTTTCGCACCCGCCAGGGCGCGCGCAACGTAAGCGGTCAAATCCGTATCCTCTACCTCAACCTCGGTCTCCGCTCCGTTCCGAAAACCCCATCGCAACGTAGTCCACGCGCCAGTCTTGGTTTGCTGAGCCACCAGATAATCGCGTGCCCGGCTCGCAACGCTCCCGTCCACTTCGATGAATCCCTGCGCGGCATTCAAAAGACGCAGCACGTACGCCGTCAGCGCCACGTTCGAAGGCATCTTCTTCCAATAGCGGAATCCGCCGTCCGGATTTTGCAAGTCCACCAGCTGGTCGTACGCTTCCAGCAGTGTCTGCCGCGCCTGCGCCGCGATCGCGGCGCGCGGATTCGCCGCGTCCGGCTTGTCCTGCGCGGCTTTTTTCAGCAGCTCCAGCGCCATCAGGCTTACGTAAGCGGTCGAAGTGATCTGCTCGCCGCATCCCGCCGGAGTCGCTCCAATTCCGCGCATCGCATCCAGCACGTGCGCCGTCAAATTCGGATAAATCCGCAGTTCCGCATCCACCGATCCGCGAATCGCCGTTTGCGGAATTTGCAGCTCCACGGAATCTTGCGCGGCTGCCAGCACCCGGCTCGTCGTAAAAGAAATCTCCTGCCCATTCGGATGCACCAGAAGTTCCCGCTCCACGGCATCGCCGGCCGCTGTGTTGCGAGCCGTTACCCGCTGCTTCGCGGCTTTCATGCTTTTGTCCGCGCGGAACGCGAAGACCGCGCTGCCGTCGCCGCTCGCCGCGATCGTCACGCTCTGCTGCGCCGCCGACAAAATGCTCATCCACGGCTCGGGCTGCATTTCTGCTGTCACCGTTTGCGGCTGCTCCGTGTAATTTCGCAAAACCACCGGCAGGCTGACCTGATCCCCTTCGGTCAAAATCTTCGGCGGATCCAGCTCCAGAAAAAACGGCTGAAAACTGCGCAGCTCTTTTTCCGCGATTCCCACTTCGCCGGCTTCGTTCGAAGCCAGCACCGACATTTTCCACGCCGTAATATTGTCCGCCATCGGAAAAGTGATGTGCGCACGCCCGTGCTTGTCCGTAATCACTTCCGGCCGCCACACCAGCGTTTCCGGAAAGTATTTTCGCAGCCGCGGCGTAAAAAGCGGCTTCTCCAACGCCTTCGTCCCGGCGCCAGCGATCGGCGACCCCACCGACGCCGACTCCGTCGTAAGCACCGTGTCGGCCGATGCAGTCACCTCCACGGTCTGTGACACTCCGCCCACATTCAGCCTGAAATCAACCTGCGTGGAAATTCCCGCCTGCACCGGAACGCGCTGCACCACGCTGCGCACGAAACCCAGCGACGTGCATTCCACTTGGTAAAATCCCGCCGGCAAACTCGCAAACGAGTAAGTTCCTGAGTAATCCACCAGCGCCCTGTAAACCATGAATGTGTCCGTGGACGTCGCCGCCACGGTGGCGCCACCGACCACTGCGCCGGTGGGATCGGTCACCACTCCATGCAGCCCGCCGTAACCGCCCTCCACCGGATTTTGCGTCTTGTTTGCGATCGCTTCTTTTTGTTTGCTGGTTTGCTCCGCGATCACCCGGCTATATTCCGCCACGGGAAATCCGCGCTGCGCATCATTGTCGGGCCCGTTGCTCACTACATAAAGAAACGCCACCTGCTGCGTCACCGGCGTCACTTCCGTCGCTTTGCGGTTCTGCGCCGCAGGATCAGAATACGAACGCACGTTGCTCACCGTGACGCTGTCTCCATACCGGCTTTGCGTGCTGAATGTAAATCGATACGTGTGCCCCCATGGATCGATCAATCGCTCCGGCCCCAATTTCGCCGCAGCCAGCACCGGTTTCAATTGCTCGTCGTCTTGCGGAAAAGAGCCCTTGGCCGCAAATTGGTCGGCGATTGCCGCGCCCAAGGCGTTATTCTCTTGCGCAAAATAATGCATGTTGGAAGTCCATTCCTGCACGTCGTCCCAGGAAGGATGCGCCTTGCTGTCGAAAACTCCATCCTCGCCCGCGCTCGCCACCTGAATCCGGTAGTAAGCGCCGACAATATCGAACGCAAACGAATACGCCCGGCCCCACGGGTCGCGCAACGCATCCAGATCCACGCCCTGCAATTTCATTTCATCGCGCAGTGTCGGGTAATCGCGGATGTATTTTCCGGTACGCGCTAGATATTCGTTGCACGCGCGATCGATCCGCATCCCGGTCTTAGTGAAATATCGCCAGTGAAACGTCGCCGCGGTAAAATCGTCCGCAGTCCCGGCTTGCTTGTCCACGCCGCTGCTCAGCAACCGCAGCACTCGATCGGCTCGCCGGTACGAAAATTGCACGCGAAACCGTTCGCCCCACGGATCGCGCAGCGCGTCGAAATCAAGTTTTTCCGTCTGCAATGCCGCGCGCACTTCCGCTTCGCTGTTGGGATATTCGCCGTGCGCCGCGTTCCACTCGTCCAGCGCCTTGTGCGCCAGCTTCAATTCCTGCTCCAGCCATTTTGCGAACGTGCCGGCGGCTCCCGCCGCATCCCATCCACCGCCCGCAAACACCTCATTCGACATCCACGGCGCGTATCCACCGTGGACCATGCCCTCCGCCACCAGGTCCAGGCCCTCCGGAAACGGCTTGCTCGCGTCCAGATCTCGCAAATCGCGATAGCTCACCCCGCCGATACTTTCCCGGTAGCTTTCGGCAAAATAATCGAAGATCGAATATCCGTACTCGCGCCCGAAATCTTCGTCCGTCCGCACGCGCTCCGCCACCGCGCGATCGAACACCAGCACTCCCAGCGCGCTCTCGGTCGGCTGGCCCGTCGGCGTCAGCACATGTAAATCCGCCGCCACTTCCTCGCCCGGCCGGAAAACCGTTTGCGCCATCTTCAGCTTCACATCCAGTTCTTCTTTCGCCGGGTACAGCACCTGCGTCCAACCGCTCAGCGAATTCTCTTCACTTCCCGCGGCCGACAGGCCGGACGCCGTCACGTAAATATCTCCGCGAAATCGCGGGTCAAACGGCACGGTCGCGCTGGCCTTCCCGCCGCTCAATCTCATCACCTGCGACGTCAGCAGTCCCGCTTCATTCCACACGTTCAGCACCAGGTCCTGCGGTGTTCCGCTCGACGCCACGCTCACCTGTATGGCGTCGCCCGGATGGTAGAGCGTGTGATCGGTTCTTACGCGCAGGTAATCGCGGCTTGCGGCAATCGAAATTTCTTCTTTGGTAGTTCCTGCCAGGCCTTTGCTGTCCGCCGCTTCCAGTTGTAAAAGCGCGGTCCGGTCCGCCGTTGGGCCCGCCGGTTCGGTGCTATCGTCGAAATAATCGGAGTAAAAGTAGCCCTGACCCTGATACCACCGCGGCACGCGCAAATCGCTTGCCGGCAGAGGTGAAATCTCCACTCGCCCAATCCCGTAGCGGTTCGTATGAAAGGTCCCGACCTGCGCGCGCCGCTTCAGATCAAATCCGTCTTCCGATTTGTCGTCGTTGCTCGGCTGCGTCGCGAATATCTTTCCCTCCACGGACGCCGGCACTCCATCCGCGTATGAGCTCATCACATATATAAGGATAGGCTCCCCGCTCGCCGTGCCCCTTGCGGTTATCAAGTACAAATGAATCGGCTGCGCGGTCAGCCGGATTTTGAATCGTCGCTGCTCGGTGCGCCCCGTTGAGGAATCCGTCAGATAAGCCGCCAGCGTCACGTCGTCGAACCGCTCGACATCGTTTTTCTCGAATGTCTTGAAGTCTTCCGCCAGCATCACCTTGCCCTTGAAGTGGCCGTCGCTTCCCAGCTCACCCTCCACCGGTTGCGATTCGTCAGCCTCCCATTTCTGTTCGGCGTAATTCCACTTCCGATTGTCCTGACGCACAATTTTCACTTTGGCGTGCTGCACCGGCTTGCCAAAAAGGTAGTCGGCATGCACATCGATCACCGCATTCTGATTCGGCAGGTAGTAAGCCTTGTCGGGATCGACGCTCACCGTGAAAGTCGGCAGTTCGTAGCGGCTGATGCGGATTTCGCTGCGGCGATTGGTCCAATAGGTGTCCGGCTCGGATTCGAATCGCACCGTGATGGTGTAATTGCCCAGTCGCATTTTCGCCGGAATATCCCAATCGGTGGCCGCGACGCCGAATCGCGAAGTAACCACCTTTTCGCGGAATCGCTGGGCGCCATCTTCGTCTTCGATCGCCACATTCATCTTTGCGCCGGCCATCGCCCGATTGTCGGAGTCTTTCGTGAGCAGCCGGATGTGCACCGTCTGCCCCGGCTGGTACAGCGGCTTGTCCGTCGTGATCGTCACGGCCGGCGCCGGCTCATCGGGAAATTGAAATTCCAGCGTCTCTTCTTCACTGAACGCGCCCCGTGCCACGTCCGCCTTTATCGTGCCCTCCTGGTCCGTGGGATGTTCCGGAAGATGAAACAGCACGGTGGCATTTCCCGCCGAATCGGTTCGCGCTTTGCGTTTGATCGCGGTGTCGTCGTCATTGCCGATGACGATCGATAGTTCGACCGGAATACTTGCGTACGCTTGCCTCGTCCTGGGATTTTCCACATGGACTCGCACCGGATACTTGGTGCCGGGAGCCACGCTTCGCGCCGCGGCCATGCTGATTGCGAATCCATCCGTGATGATTCGGCCCAGCTGAACGATCCCGGTTACGGGCGCTGCCGTCGCGGTCGCATCCGGTGTGAACGTGTAGCGCAGCCGGTACCATCCGAGTTCGGACGGCGTGTCGCTGGGCAGCTGCTCCACCGGCCAGGCGATCTTTTCGATCGTTTCTCCCGGTTGTTCGGTGAAAGTGCCGGATAGCGTTGCCGCGACCGAATCATCCTCGAGGTTCAGAAGCTCAAGCGTAAACTTTCCGGAGACTTGCTGCGCGGAGGTATTCCTAATAGGGAGCTCCAGCCCGGATTGCGGCAATAAGTGGAAGCGCATCTTGTCTTCTTCCACTTTGAGCGACGGTGAGGTGTCTTGCGCAGCAGCAAGTACCCGCGTGCCGCCGCACAAAAGCACCAGCGCCACAGCAATCCAGGATTGGGCCAAACGCATTCGCGCCCCCGGCAACATCACGTAACCGTATGGTACAGGCCAATCCCTCAGGTCGCGTTCGATAAATGACGCCTGGTTGCGAATTGCGTATTGAACCTGAAGCACACTGAAACGGGAGGAGGTCTACACCAGTGAGTGGAGTGAACCCCTAGGGTGAGACAGTTTATGATGCACACTTTGTGAGAAAGGAGCCGCAATGTGGAGCGAAAGAAAGGACAGCGATACAGAAACGAATTTCGACACCAAGCTTACGAGCGAATGAAGTCGTGCGACAACGTACTCGGGCTTTCTCGAGAGCTTGGGATACCTCGAAGATTGCTTTACAACTGGCGCGATCGGTTCGAAGAAATAGACCCTCGCCATACGCGATCCCGCGAGCTGATCTTGCGTAGGCAAATCACCAAGCTGAAGCGGGTGTTGGCAAATAAAACGCTGGAAGTGGATTTTTTCAGACATGCCTCGCAGAGAGTCGTGGCTCGGCGTCGGCAGAGACACACTTCTGGCGACAAGGCATCTACGAGGAAATAAGAAGAAGGATGCCGTTGCAAGGCGGCTTGAGTGTCGAGCGAATGTTCCAATTATCCGAGGTAAGTCAGACCAGTTTTTACCGATATTTGCGGCGGGGATGGCAGGCCGAGGAAGAAATGACCCTGAGATCCGCCGTCCAGAACATCGTCGTGCAACATCGATGGTGTTACGGTTACAGACGGGTCGCTGCTGAGCTACGGGCTCAAGGGATGTTTGTGAACCAAGAGCGGATCGCCCGAATCATGCGCGAGGATAATCTGCTGGCGGTTCGAAATCGGTGGTTCAGGCCTCCTGAGTATTCACTTTGTACAGCACGCATTCACCTGAACCTGGCGGGTCGGATGACCTTGTCTGGACCGAATCAACTCTGGGCTGCGGATATAACATACGTTCGTCTCGCCGGCGAATTCGTATATCTGGCGGTGATCCTGGACGTATTTTCGCGGAAGGTCATCGGCTGGGCGTTGGAGCGAAATCTGAAAGCCCAGCTTCCGCTTTCCGCCTTGGAGCGTGCCGTGGCGAATCGGAAACCTCCGTTGGGAGTCGTCCATCATTCGGATCAAGGGGCGCAGTACGCTTGCAGGGACTACAAGGATAGACTTCGACATTATCGGATGCTTCCGAGCATGAGTAGACCAGCGAATCCTTATGACAATGCTACGTGCGAGAGTTTTCTGAAGACGCTCAAACGGGAAGAAATTCACGCTGGCACTTATCGTGACCTTGAAGACCTGCGCGAACGCGTGGAGGAGTTTATCGAGCGATATTACAACCGGTCTCGGTTGCACTCGGCGCTGAGGTACAGTTCGCCAGAAGAGTTCGAAAAAGAGGCTCAAGCGAAAGTCGGGGGAAGCTCGGCAGCGGCGATCGTGACGTTCTTTGGCGGATAGCAGGTGCCATGCCTGTCAAAGGAGTATCTGATGGACCCATTTGTCTCAACGAAGGGTTCACTCTGTGGAATTTCTGATGGAACTCGACTGGACACGAACTGTGCACGAACGAGTTGTTTTCAGACCCTTGGGGTTAGCTTTTGAGCGAAAGCAGATTCCCGGATTTGTTGGAAACCTTAGTAGTTGCTAGTAATGGATGGAGCGGATGGAATCGAGTCCGATGCTTTGCAAGCAGGGGGTCACCGGTTCGATCCCGGTCACGTCCACCAATTCTTTCAATGACTTACGAGTTGTTCTCATCAGTTCACTCTCGCCACTGTAGTGACTTTTGTAGGTACCCCGTGACCTTGCTGAGTTGTTGCAGCGCTGATTATCCCTTCTGCGCTGAATTTCTCGAATTTCTCCATCGCCGCCTTTTTGTGTTCAGCGGCCGGGTGAACGTATCGCATGGTCATTAGTATACTCGCGTGTCCTAGTAACGAACTCAACGTCGGCAGATCCGTTCCAGACTCGACCGCTCGCGTCGCAAAGGTGTGGCGTAAATCATAAAGCCGAAAATAGCGCTGGATCTTGGCTCGCTTCACTGCGGCACTGTGCGCCTTCTTAACACTGCCGATGGGTTTCTGGACATCGCGGCGTGATCGAAACAGATATGGCGTTCCTCGGTTCGTCGCTTTTTTCACCCTCAGCCTGAGCACAGATAGAGCGTCGTCGGTAATTGGAATGGTCCTGCGTGCAGCTTTCGTCTTCCCATACGGATTGAAAATCGCCTTCTGTTCGAAGTCGAGGTTTTCGACCCGCATCCGGAAAACCTCTTCGGGCCGCATACCGGTATCTGGGATGATCTTTGCGATGTCGTGCAAGGGTTCCTTTACGCTTTTACTCATTACATCGTTTCTGCTTGGTCACTTTGTTCAAGAACTCGCTGACGCGAGTCTGAAGAGACTTCGCGGTGAGCGCTTCTTCAAAAAAGGAAGAGACGAGTTCTGGGCAAGCGCGGAAGCGGAGCCAGTGAAGAGTGCGATCTGGACCGAGTCGGGGCTTGCATTGGGAGATGTCGATACGGCTTTTGATTACTGCCTGACCCGGAGTGGCGATGCTTTCGCCAGACGCGACGTATTCCTTGCGACTTCCGATTTATCACGTTCGTTTCTGGTTCTGGCAGTTTTTGGTGTGGCACCCGCATGCCGTTTGGCATTTGATCGAACCCATTCCATTCATGCATTTATTTTGCTCGTTGCGTGTTACTTGGGACTCCTCGGTCTAGCGGCCAGACTCGCGTGGATTCGAATGGTTAGATTTCGGAGGTTTTCTGAAAGCGGAGTGTTTCGCGCCTACTTGGGATCGCGGCCAGCAAGAAATACTGAGAGCGGTTAGCTCGGAAGAAACGACTAAGGGAAGGGGTAGAGCCTCAGTACGGTGTAGAAGGATCATCGCTCTGCGAGGAACCCCAACATGATTCGAATCGAGAGTCGGTTCGGCATCGGCCTGCAATTGGTAGTCTTAGATGAAACAAGGCTACACAATACTTCAAATAAGTTGTAGTATTGTGCGATGCGAAAAGAGCGGAAAGAAGCCGCGAAGCGGCTCTACGAGATCGCGGAAGGGCAGCAGGGCTTCTTCACGACGAAGCAGGCTAAGGCTGCGGGGTTCGCGGAGAATACTCACCCGTACCACGTTCACGCGGGCAACTGGATTCGTGAGCATCGGGGAATCTACCGGCTGGCGAGCTTCCCGCGAGGCGAGCGCCCCGACCTGATGCTTTGGTCGCTGTGGTCGAGGAATCGGGGGGAGGCCACCCAGGGTGTCTACAGTCATCAAACTGCTCTGAGCCTTCACGATCTCTCGGACGTAATGCCAGCGAAACTGCACATGACTGTACCGAGAAGTTTCCGGCGAAATAGTGAGATTCCCCGCGTGCTCATCCTGCATTTCGGTGATCTCCCTCAGAGTGACATCGGAGTTGCTCATGGAGTGCCGGTAACAAGGCCTATGCGAACAATTATTGACCTGCTGGCAGGTGGAGAGGTGCCGCTTGCAACTCTTCGGCAAGCGGTACGTGAGGGGCTACGGCGAGGGCTCATTCGCAGAAGCGAAATTGCAGAGGCTACGAAGCATCTCGCTGATAGCAAGCAACTGCGGACATTTTTTCAGAAAGTGGCCGCGTGACGGAGCGGAAGAGACACGCGACAGCCGCAGCCTTTCGAAGGGCACTGGAGGACAGGCTTCAGGATATTGCCGGGAAGGAAGGCGTTGACTTGCAGCGTCTGCGGCGTCAGGTTGCCTTTGACCGGCTATTGGCGCGACTGTTTCAGGCGGCACTGCCTCGCGCGCTACCTTGGGTGCTGAAGGGTGGTTACGCGATGGAGCTGCGGATCAAAGCCGCGCGCACTACGAAGGATATTGACCTGACAATGCGAAGCGCCTCTACTTCGGGCGCGAAGAAAGATAACAAGAAGAATCTGGCCGTGCTGGAGAAGCTGCAAGAAGCCGCTGCATTCAGTGGTGACGATTTCTTCGTTTACACGATAGGTGAGCCAATCGCAGATCTCGATGCTGCCCCGTATGGCGGGGCGAGGTTTCCGGTCGAAGCCCGCCTCGATGGCCGCATATTCGTTGGATTTCATCTAGACGTAGGGATAGGCGATGCTGTGATGGAGCCCCTGGAAGTCATCGAGGGTCGCGATTGGTTGGGGTTTGCCGGTATTGCGAGCCCATCGTTGTACATGATCCCTCGCGAGCAGCAGTTTGCCGAAAAACTTCACGCCTATACTCTGCCACGACATGGTGCGGCGAATAGTCGCGTGCGGGACCTGGTGGACATGGTTCTCTTGATTCATTCCGGAACCTTGGCCAAGGCCAAGGTTGCTGAAGCAATGCGTGTCACGTTTGATCGCCGAGGGACTCACGCCTTGCCGAACCCGCTGCCGCAGCCTCCTACAAATTGGCAGAAGCCGTACGAAGCGCTTGCCAAAGAGTGCGGTTTGTCGCGAGCAATAGACAGTGGTTTTACGATCTTGAACGCCTATCTGGCCAAGGTAGGATAGTTGAAACTCAGCTGAGGAAGTCATGACAGCAGCAGATAGGCAGTGATGAAGTACGATGACGGTGGCTCAATCATGCGGTGACCAACGGAGGTCTT
>JBEKHD010000052.1:0-16355 GCA_050012455.1 Candidatus Acidiferrales bacterium
TCCATTCGAACGCCCCGTTCTCGGTGTTCCATCCATTCGGACAAAATCCCGTGCCCAAATAAATCATCGCGTCGCATGGCAATTTCTTCTCGCGAAACGTTTTCGCTTCGGCCAGAATTTCCTCCGGACTCCCCAGCGTCCGGTGCGACTGCATGTAACCGAAACTCCACAACGGCGGCAATTCCGGTTTCCCGGTCAACAGCGCGTATTCGCCCATGATCGTCCCCGGCTCACGCGATGCCACGAAAAAAATGTCCAAGGGATAAGCAGCATCTGGCCCCGTCGGCAGAAATTTGCTTTCCGCCCCCGTAAAATCAAACGTCCCGAAGGGTGCATGAAAAAACATAGCCCAGCCCGCCGTCCCGATAAGCCAAGGAATCGGCACGCGCCCGCCGTTGGTCATCAGCTTGTAGCCGCCCTGCCCGCGTTTCATCGTGTCAACCGATCCGCGCCGATCGAATTGCGGCCCACCCTCTCCCAATCCAAGCAGCGGCGAATTCCCAGTCGCAAAAGACACGACTCCGCTCGCGCGCTCCACCTTGAGCCGCTGAATCACCGCGCCATCCGCGCCCGAAATCGCAAACGTCAGCGGGCTAGGCGAAATTTTCACCCTCAAATCGCCCACCTTCACTTCGCGCTCCGCGAATTCCCCGCTCAGCGTTGTCACCGGACCATCCCAGGTCTCTCGCACCAGAGAGCCATCGCTAGCCACTGCTCCACCGCTCTTCGTCGAAAAAATATTCAGCCGCAAAGTATGCGCGCTAACCGAGGAAATCCGAATTTCCAGGTCCTGTTCCGCCGGCCCCGCTCCGCCCTCACCCGCAACCGACGTATCCGGCAAGAAAAACGCCGCGCAAGTCGCGCTCACCGCCTTCAAAACTTGCCTGCGATCATATCGCGTGCTCATAAATGGCAATCTCCTATCGAACTTGAAGGATATGAAATCAAATAAGAATCAGCTATTACGATGAGCGTCCGCGCGTCAAACGATCATTATTCGTTTTCGCTTTTCTCTGCGTCTCTGCGGTAGTCTTGTACTAATCTTTCTCTGTGCCCTCCGCTTTTCTCCGTGCCCTCTGTGTTAAATCTTTGGACTTCCCCCTACCTACTGCTTCGCACTCAAATCCCCATAAAACTTCCAATGTGGCACATAATCCCGCGTCAATTTCTCATTCATAAAATCCGCCCGAATCATCTCAATCGGAATCGCATTCTCCTTCAACACGGCATCATGGAACTGCCGCTCCGTCATCTTCCCCGAATCCACCAACGCTTTATGCAAAGACCCAATCTGCAATCCGCCCAGCATGTAACCGGCCTGATACAACGGTGAATAATCTCCCGCGAACGATCGCCGCACCTCAGCCGTAGCGTTTTCCCGCTCGTGTCCCACCTTATCCACCAGGAAATCGACGCACTGCTGCGGCGTCCAGTTTCCCAAATGAAAATTCAAAGAGAACATGATCCGCGCCGCCCGATGCATCCTCCAGAACAACATCCCAATCCGGTCCTGTGCGTTTCGCGCGAAATTCATGTCCCAAAGCAGCATTTCCCAGTGCAGCGCCCAACCCTCCACATAAAACGAAGTATCAAACGGCCGCCGCCAAGCCCGATACCGGCGCGCCATAAACCCCTGCAGCTCGTGCCCAGGAATCAATTCGTGAAACACAGTCGCCCGCGCAAAATGAATATTATTTCCTCGCATGCTCATCATCTTTTGCTCAAACGTCATTCCGTCCGTCGGATAAGAAACGCTGATGCGATCTCCGCCCGTGAAAAACGGATTCACCAGCTGCCGCTCCGGCGTCATCATTTCCATCCACCAAGATTCTTTCGCCAATTCCGGCACAGTCACCAACTCGTGCTTCTCCACATACGCGATCGCTTCCAGCGCCAGGTCCCGTATCAACTCCGGCTGTTTTCCCGGCGACACATAATCGGATTTCACCGCCTCCAGCGCCTTGTGCCAGTCGTCGCCGTCGCCCATTTCCCGCGAAGCGCGTTTCATCTCCGCCTCGCACCACGCGTATTCGCGGTCCGCCAGCACCAGCAACTCCTCCGGCGTATACGGAATCATTTCGTACTGCAAACTGCTGATCAGCGCGTCGCGCCCGATCGGATTTCCCACAATCGTGGTCTTGTCCCCCGGCTTGATTCCCACGATCTGCTCGCGCACTTGCGCCGCATAACTCTCCAGATTCGTATCCACAGCCTTGTACGTCACGCCCGTCCACCACGTGAACTGCGGATCGTACCCATTGTAGAAAGTGGACCAATCTTTCAACGCCTGCCGCAGCTGATCGGTTTCACTTGCTGCCCGATTGGCCACGTACTTCGAAGTCTTCACTGTGCTCAGCGCTTTTTTCGCTTCATCAATCTGCTTGTTCAGACCGTCCAGCGTCGCCGCCGCTTTCGCCGCGTCCATGCTTTCCATGTGCCGCAAAGCTTCCGCCAGCTTCACAATCGTCGGCGCAAAAGGCAGCAGCGGCGCCGTCTCCCCCATTTCCTTGCGCCGCAATTGGATTCCCTGCAACTCGTGGTTCAAAGTGTTCTTCAGCAAAATGTAGTCAATCTTCCCGTCCTGATGCATTGCGTCGAAATTCACCTTCTCGATTTCCGCCTGCCACCCGCCGTAGAACTTCTGCATGCGGTCGAGCACCGCTGGCGAAAGCGGCGTCCGCTCCGAACGCAGCAGAAGCGTCCGGTCCGCGTCGTATCGTTCCACGAGCGCTCGCATCTCGCTCGGCGGCGATTGAACTTCTTCCGCGCGATCATCGGCCCGGCCGTCGACATGGCCCCCGCCACCACCCGATGCCGCAAATCCCACGCATATTAAGGAAAAGGAAAGCAGAAACCCCAAAACGGAGGACTTCACCAGCGGTTTGTATTTCATAGGAGAGGGATTGTATACAATATGCGGGAAAACGCTAGCCTAATTCCAGATCCTCAAACTCAACATCCGGCTTTCACCACCTCCATATGTCCTTCTATCTTTTCGTCCGGCCGCAACCACGACTCATACCTCACCAGAATGCGCCTCCCCTCGCGGCTTACGAACATCCACAACCCGTGCATATATCCCACCTTCGAGAACAGAGTGTAAACACTCCCGATGTCGGTGGTACCTGGTGCCGTGAAATCGTCGTATTTCTTCCCGATCAATTCCTCTCGGCTATACCCCATCAACTCGCAGAAACTATCCGACACCTGGACGAACCGCCGGTCGATATCCACCAACGTCACAAATTGTGGTTCCACTCGAATCCGAGGAATCTCCGGAGCGCCCAATTCCTGTCCCATGGCTTTGGCAAGTTTCTTCGCCCAGTCGGGATACTCTCGTTCCGCCCCATATCGAATCACGCGCGGCGCTACGTATAGTTCATCTTCTCGCACGGGACTACATACCTCCCAGTTCGGCCCAACATTCGCTCGGACCAATTTCAATGTTCGTTAAATTCCGCAGAGCGTCACCCGGCTCTCTTAGTTTCATTCAAGCGATCTGCAACTCCGAACTGCAATGCCATCTGTTTACTTGCTGCCACATACCGACCTCGTTACGTAGCCGGGATTCTACTGCGAATTTTGAGCTGTTTCAACAGTTCTAGCATTCCAACTTCTCCGTGCGGCCCGTTCTGGAGTGCGGCGGCTTGCCGCCGCCTTCGTCGACGCGCGATGTCAGCCGACAACGCGCTCTAATCGAGGCTTGCCTCGCCCAGTGTCCATCACAACCTCCGCACAGTGACGCTAGGGACGAGTTTGTGAATCGCCCTGCGTCCGCGATTCGCTCGGGAACGCCATCTCCTCACTTGCCGAGCCCTCGCCCGGACGTTTCAGTTTGACTAGCCGCTGCCGAGAGTTATACCTTCGACTCTTCTCCCGTGAGGCCATTCCAATGAAGACGAGCCGCGCAAAACCCAAGCCACGCCGCATCCTCGCGATCGACGTCGGCGGGACCAACATCAAGCTCCTGATGACCGGACAAAAAGATCCCGTCAAGATTCCATCGGGCCCGACCATGACCGCCGCGAAAATGGTGAGCGCGGTAAAAAAAGCCACGCGCTCTTGGAAATATGATTGCATCTCTCTGGGCTATCCCGGCCCGATTATTAACAGCCATCCGCTCCGCGAGCCCCACAATCTCGGCGGCGGCTGGATGGGCTTCAACTTCCGCAAAGCCTTCGGCCACCCCATAAAAATCATCAACGACGCCAGCATGCAGGCCCTCGGCAGCTACAAAGGCGGCCGCATGCTCTTCCTCGGCCTCGGCACCGGCCTGGGCTCGGCGATGATCAGCAATGGAGTTCTCGAGCCCATGGAACTGGCGCACCTTTCCTACAAGCACGGAAAAACGTATGAGGATTACCTCGGCTTGCGCGGCCTGGAAAAATTAGGAAAGAAAAAATGGCGTCGCCAGGTTTTTAAAATCACTGAAAAATTAAAAGCAGCTCTGGAAGCCGACTATGTAGTCCTGGGCGGCGGCAACGCCGCCAAACTCAAAAAGCTCCCGCCCGGCGCCCGCCTAGGCCACAACGAAAACGCCTTCCTAGGCGGCTTCCGCCTCTGGTCCCAACCAGACCCTCCACCGCGATAATCTCGTTCCGCCACGCGAGCGCCGGAAGAACGGAGTTTCAGCCCCGTCCCCATCTTCTCGCCGCCCTGGATGCGAAATCTCCCGCATTACTCTGTGTCGCTGTGCCTCTGTGGCAATCCTGCAGTTGCCTTTCTCTGCCCGCTCTGCGGCTCTGCGCCAGTAATTGATCCCCGCGATGGAATCCGTCACTTACTGCTGCGGCGGCGCGCTCGGCGCCCCAATCTTCGTCCCAATCACCTCGCCCGAAATAATAATCTCCACGCGCCGGTTCTGCTGTCGCCCCGCCGCCGTATCGTTACTCGCCACCGGGTTCGACTTTCCAAACCCCGTCGCTACAATCGAAGTCGGATCCAGTCCCTGCTGTACCAAATAATCCCTCACCGCGTTCGCCCGCTGTTCCGAAAGCGTTTGATTGAATGCATCGCTTCCCACGCTATCCGTGTATCCCTCCACCGACAAATGCAATCCAGGATGCGCCAGCACGATTCCCGAGAATTTTGCCAAAGCCTCGCGCGCCGATTGCTGCAACTCATATTTCCCGAACGCAAACAACACGTCCGCCATGTTCACCTGCAACCCCCGCGGCGTATCCGTCGTCGGCAGCACACGATTGAATTGATCCAGCAATGCGGCGCGCAGCGCCTGCTTCTCCGCCTCCGCCCTCGCCGCCGCTTCTTGCGCAGCCTTTTCGCGCTGTTGCGCGGCATCCGCTTGTTGTTGGGCAGCCTGCGCCTGTTGCTGAGCTGCCAGAGCCGCCGCGTCGGCTTGACTGCGCGCCGCGTCCGCTTGTGCCTTAGCAGCCGCTGCCTGCGCCGCATCTCGCTCCGCTTGCAACTTTTGGATCTCCGCCTGCTGACGCGCCTCTGCTTCCTCCTTCCGTCTCGCGTCCGCCGCAGCCACCGCCGCCTGCGCCGCTGCCTGCTCGGCCGCCGCCTTCTGCTGCGCCGCCCGTTGCAATGCGATCGCTCGCGCGTCGGCCGCCGTCTGCACCGCGTCCCGCGCCGCCGCAATCACTTCTTTTCTGCTCGCCTTCCTCGCCAGCAGATTGTCCGCGTTCCCCAGCGAACTCACCGCCTTCTGAAATGCGTCCGGCGCCAACGTGTCGGCTCCTGCGCTTTGCGCGATGGACACCGCATTGCGCGCCTCATACATCTCCAGCGGCACCTTCGGGGAAAAGTCCGTTATCGGCTCGCGCGCCTTCGACATGTCGTAGGTATACCCGCCACGCTGCATCAACTCGTAATTCGCCGTCACCTGCTCCGCCGTTCCCACCGTATCCGCCCGCACCACATTTTCCAGCACCACCACATCGCTCGGCATGCTCACCGCAAAATACGGCTCCGCCGTCACGATCATTCCAAACGTCTGCAAATTCGTCGTCGCCGTCAATTTACTCTTGTCGCCGTCGAGCAAAAGTTCCCCCAAATTATTCGGCTTGCCCTCCGGCGTGATCGCCCACAGCACGTAGGTCAAATACTCTCTCCCGAATTTCTGCGCTGACTCCATATTCTTGAAACTCGCGCTCACCACGATCGATCCCTGCTTGCTGTCCACCTTCGCGTCGCCCTTCGCCATCGGCAGCAGCGGCGTCCCCTGAAAACCAATCATCGTCGATCCGCTGCGATGCTGGTAACTCACCGCGGTCACGGTCTTCCCCACCATCGTCACGTTGTAGATCGACTGATTCCCTTGCTGTGCCGGCGCTGACTGCTGCGCAGCCGCCACCGCGGAAAAAATCCCCAGGGCCACAACCAAACCGCCCAGAATCTTTTTCATGTTCGTACCTTACTCCTTTATCCAGTTCGCGCCGCTGCGCGCGAAACCGCCCGCAAATCCGGCCATCCGCCCATCCATTCATGAAGGCCGTAGGACCCGCAAACGGCCCAAGTGTACCAAAACCGCGCATCGCTTCCGAGTGCCATCACCGCGTCTTGCAAAAAAGTTTCGCACGAATCCTCGATTTCCCCGCGCATCACAAGGTACGATATGTATTCATGATGCAACGCTCATTCTTGGCCGCTGCGCTTCTGCTCTTCTTCTTTCCCTCCGGCCTCCGGGCCTGCACCTGTTCCAAACAGCCTCCCGGAAAATGTCCCGGCCTGCAATCCGACGACGTCGTTTTTCTCGGCACCGTCACCGAAGTCGCCGCCGTAGCTCCCGACGCGACCACGGCCGAATCGGCCACTGCCACGGCCAACACTAACGAAGCCAACCCCGGCGCCGCTCCCCAATCCGTCACGCCCATCACCCGCTATCATTTCCACGTTGACGAAAAATTCGCCGGCCCCGACACTGCGGACATCGACGTCTTCTCCGGCGGCGACGATGCCGATTGCGGCTACTACTTCAAAAAGGGCCAGCAGTACATCGTCTTCACCCAGCAGGAAACCGAAGGCCGTCTGTTTGCCGTAGTCTGCAGCCAAACGCGACCCGCTAGCGAAGGTCGCGCCCTCCTCCCGCAATTGCGCAACATGCGCAATCACGATCGCGTCGCTTCCGTCTTCGGCGTTCTCCGCCGCGCCGATCCGCCGCTCCTCGCCCCCACCGACGATCCCGAAGATCCCATCCCGCATGTAAAATTAAAACTACGTTCCAAGGACGATCGTTTTTCCGCCAGCACCGGCCCCGATGGCGTCTATTCTTTCTACGACGTGCACGCCGGCGAATATGTTTACACCGCCGATCTCCCTGCACGCTTCGAGTTTTCGCAAAAAACCCTGAAGGGCGGCCTGCCTCCGTTTAAAATTCCCACCGGCGCCTGCTACGAATACAACGTCAACGCCCTGCCCACCGGAAAAATTCGCGGGAGCGTCCTCGCTCCCGCTGGTAAACCTCTGAAAATCGCTTCCGTCGAACTCTATCGCGCCGAACGCTTCGATCCCGCGCAACCCGGGCTGTGGGGTTTTCAAGGTGCGGACGGTAAATTCGAATTCGATCACATCGGCCCCGGCGAATATCTTCTCGTTTTCAATCGCATGAGCCGCCTGGACCCGAATTCCCCGTTCCCGCGCACCTTCTATCCCGGCGAGCCGCAGCAATCCGATGCGAAATTCATAAAAGTGAAAGACGGCCAGCAAATTCTCAACGCCAATATCAAACTAAGAGACGGCTACCCCACCCGTATCGTAAAAGTTCAACTAAAATGGGAAGCTAGCCGCCCTCCCGGCGAAGTAACGGTGACGGCCACAGCCGAAAAAGGCGACAACCCCGCCGCGCGCAAAATTGGCGAGGCTCTCTACGAATTCACCCTGCTCCAATCCGTCAGCTACACGTTCTCAGCCTGGGAAGATCTCGACCCGCAACGCGTGAGCCAACGCCACGGCCAAACCACCTGCACCACCCCAGCCCGCATAGACTCCAATGTCGAAAAAATCGAAGCCGCCGACAACACAACCAACGATGCAGCCGCAAGCGCTGACCCCGCCGAAATCACGCTCACGTTCAGCACCCCTCCCTGCAACTAGGCGGCACACGAAATTGAACAGTGCCGTCATCCCAAGCAAACTCCCGTCATCCTGAACCCGCGGCAGCGGGTCAAGCCTGCCTGCCGCAGGTAGGTATCTCTCCTTCTTGCTCTGTGTTCTCCGGTTTTTTCTGTGCCCTCTGTGTTGAATCTTTTGCCTTTCTGTACGCCCCTGCGGGAATCCGCACTCCCCCCGTTTGACTTGCACCAACGCCCGCGCATAGAATCCCCCCGCGATAATTGGGGCGCGAAATCACCACATCGGAGCGTAAATGAAGACCTTCCCAGCCATCTGCACGCTAGCTCTGTTCCTGCTAATTGGGCATTCCGCAACCGCAACAGCCCAAGAACCCGCAAAAGACGCCAAACCCACCGCAGCAGCAGACGCCAAAACCCTCGAAGCCAATCCCCCCAAAGAAGAAACCTGGCCCAGCGACCACACCATCAAAATCAACAATCAATCCATCGCCTACAAAGCCGTCGCCTCCACCACGCTCCTCAAAGACGAAAAAGGCGAACCCACCGCGCTGATCTATTCCACCGCCTACACCCGCAGCGACACCAAAGATTCCTCTCAGCGCCCCATCGCCTTCATCTACAACGGAGGCCCCGGCTCCGCCTCCATCTGGCTGCACATGGGCGCCTTCGGTCCGCGCCGCGTCGTCAACGCCGACCACGCCGCCACTCCCCCCGCCCCCTACAAACTCGAGGACAACGCGAATTCCCTGCTCGACAAAACCGACATGGTTTTCATCGATCCCGTCGGCACCGGCTTCAGCCGCGCCGTCGGCAAAGCGCAAAACAAAGATTTTTGGGGCGTCGATCAGGACGTAAAAATGTTCGCGCAGTTCATCAACATCTACCTCAATCGCAATAACCGCTGGAACTCCCCCAAATTTCTCATCGGCGAAAGTTACGGCACGTTCCGCTCCGCCGCACTGGGAAATTATCTACAGCAGCACGACGGCATCTACATTAACGGCATCGTGCTCATCTCTTCCGTCCTGAATCTCGGCACCATCTCGTTCAATCCCGGCGACGATCTTCCCTTCATCCTCTACCTCCCCAGCTATGCCGCCACCGCCGTATATCAAAAAGCGCTCGTAGATCCACCGTCCGACGTCCCCGCCTTCCTGACCGAAGCCCGCAAATTCGCCGCCACCGATTACGCCACTGCGCTGATGAAAGGCACCAACATCCCGTCCGCCGAAAAATCCGAAATCGCCAAGAAACTCTCGCACTTCATTGGCCTCAGCGAAGACTACCTCCTAAAAGCCGATCTGCGCGTAAACCTTCCGCAATTTAATGTCGAGCTAATGCGCAGCCACGGCCTAACCACCGGCCGCTACGACGCGCGCTACACCATGCCCACCTACGACATGCTCACGGAATTCGCCGAAGACGATCCGTCCTACACCGCCGTGCGCGGCGCCTTCACTGCCGCCTTCAATAGCTACGCCCGTGAGGAATTGAAAGTCACAGAGGAAAGATCCTACGAGGCTCTCAGCGGCGACGTCGGCGGAAGTTGGGATTGGAAACATCGCGGCCCGCAAGGCGGAGGCTTTTTCCCCGGCTCCGCGAATGTCGCAGGCGACCTGATTCAAGCGCTCATGACCAACCCACACCTGCAAGTCCAGGTAGAAAACGGCTTCTACGACATGGCCACTCCGTTCTACGCCACCGAATACACCATGGACCACTTATTTTTGCCGGGAAACCTGCGCAGCAACATCCACTTCGAATACTACGGCGCAGGCCACATGATGTACCTGCACGAAGAAGATCTAACCAAGCTGAAGTCCAACATCGCTACTTTCATAGACTCAGCATCAAAATAAACGCATCCACCGCAGGTAATCGTAGGGGCGGGTCTTAGACCCGCCCTCCTACTCTCCTTGCTAAATTTGCTGCTGCCTTTGAATTTGTAGCGGCAGTCTTCAGACCGCCGGCCTTTACCGTTGCATCTCCGTTCATCACTGGTGTTTCTGACTTCCTCGAATCACTCCCCACTCTTCGCAACTGGCGGCACCGCCGGCCCGACCCCTTTCACGTAATGCCCATACCAAAACAAATACCTCTCATACCGGTCCCTAATAAACGACGGCCGCGAAAACTCATGAAACTCCCCAGGATACACAACCAAAAGCGTCGGCACTCCCAACCGCCGCAAACTCTGGTATAGCTGCTCCCCATTAATCACCGGAACGTTCCAGTCCACCTCGCCTCCCATCACCAAGGTCGGCGTCGTAATGTCCGTCACGCGATTGAATGGCGAAAGCTTTTCCCACAGCGCGCGATTCTTCCAGGGCAATCCCAACTCGTACTCCCAATCCCGCGAGTACAGATCGTGCCCCCAGCTGGTGATGTACAGAAAGCTTCCCGCGCCAGAAATCGCCGCCTTGAATCGCGTCGTCTGGGTAATAATAAAATTTGTCGAGATTCCCCCGTACGACCAGCCTCCCACTCCCAACTTATCCGGATCGGCAATTCCCTGCGCCACAGCGTAATCCACCATCGCCATGTCATCTTCAAAATCCTTGTGTCCCCAATCCGCGAAAATCGCCTTGCAGTAATCCAGCCCGTATCCCGATGACCCGCGCGGATTCGGCGTCAACACCACATACCCGTTCGCCGCATAGAGCTGCGGATCGAAATTAAACTCCGCGTAGTAAGCCCACACGGGCCCGCCGTGCGGTTTCAAAATCGTCGGATATTTCACGCCCGGCTGATAATCCGGCGGCTTGTACAAATATCCCGCCACGGTCGTTCCGTCCTTGCTCTTGAAATGCACGTACTCCACAGTCGGCAGTCGCAATTGCGCCATCAACGCATCGTTGACGCTTGTCAATTTCCGCAATTCGCCTCCAGCTGGCAGCACGTACAACTCGGCCGGATGCGTCAGCTCTCCCACCGTCGCCACGGCCGTGCCATCCGCGCTCAGCGAATAAGCTTCCACCATCTTGCGTCCGCCAATTGGCCGCGTAATTTCTCCGCCAGCAGCGGCCACGCGCAACAGATTTTGTGTTCCATCATCATCGGCAATAAAATAAATCCACTTCCCGTCCGCCGAAAATCGCGGAATCGTCGAATTTCGGTCCAGTTTTCGCGTCAGCACATTCGGCGCTCCGCCCGTCGCCGGCGAGACCGCAATCTGTATCGTCGAATATTGAAATAGTTCCGGCTCCAGCTGCGTCGTGTACGCGATCCACTTCCCATCCGGTGACCACGCCGGCGCCTCCTCCGTCCCCACATTCGTCGTCACCTGTGCCAGTGACTTCCCCTGATCCGTGTTGTCCGCCGCCACCACCCAAATATCCTTGTTGTAATTCAAATCCGGCTCCGGCGCCGAACGGTTGCTTGAAAACGCGATCTTGGTCCCGTCCGGAGACCAGGCCGGATCGCTGTCGTCATAATCGCCCGATGTAATCTGCCGCTGCTTATGATCCGCGATCGTGAACACGTACAAATGCGTCCGCCGCCGATCCAAATATCCAACCTCATCCTCTTTGAAGTGCAGCCGGTCAATCACCCACGGCCGCGGCTTGGGTTTCGCTTTGCTATCCTTTGCCTTGTTCTCCGCCGCCTCGATTTCCTCCGGCGACGCGTCCTGGAGCACCAGCACCAGCCGGTCGCTCCCAGGCGCCCACGCGAAATTGTCCACGTCCTGCGCCGTATCCGTCAGCTGCTGCGCCTCTCCCCCCTCGCGATTCAGTATCCACACCTGCTTCTTGCCCTTTTCCTCATCATCGTCGCCACTTCCCTCGCGCGCCGAGAGGAATGCAATATATTTGCCGTCCGGACTCCAACGCGGATGCGACGACGATTCACTCTCGTCCGTCAGCGCAATCGCGCTCCCGCCGCCGGTGGGAACCATCCATATCCTCCGCCGGTTCTTGTCATTCTTCAGATTCGCAGTCTCCACCGTGTAAGCCACCCACTTGCCGTCCGGGCTGATCTGCGGATCCCCCACTTCCTTGATGCGAAAATAATCGTCCACCGTCAATACACGCCCACCGGCCGTAGCCCCCGCCGTATTCTGCGCCCGCGCAACGCCTGCAGTCGCCACCACGATCGCCAACAACACAATTTTTCTCTGAAATCTCATCCCGCCATCCTTTCCATGCGAGTGATTCAGTCGAGGCCGCGAAGTATATCAGAACGCCCAGACAGGGAGGATTCGCGTATGGAAAACTCTTGCGGTTGCCGTTGTAGCCCCCGGTTCGGCCTTATCGAACCGGGCATGCTTTCGCCGTAGGTTTTCTCTGCGCCCTCTGCACTCCGACCTCTGCGTCCTCTGCTTTAGATCTTTTCGTGCGCCATCGCGCCCACAAAAAAAGGGCAAGGCCATCGGCCCTGCCCTTTCACAACACCCCGCGGAGATGAATCTTTAAAAAATCCCGCGCTACGATCCCTTCGCCGTATTCATCGTCAGCGACGTCACATGAATCGTATCCCCATCCAACGTCCCCTTCACCGTCACCTGATGCCCCGCGTGACCGTCCGCCTTATCCTGCGGCTCGAGAATGTAAACTTTCTTGTCAGCATCATTGTACAAAGCGTATTTCGCGCCATGCGACTTTACGCACTTGGTAGTGCACTCGCTCTTCGCCGCAGTGGCGTCCTTCGCCCCGCACATATCATTCGTAATCACGCCTGACCAAGTCCCGCTCTTCGCCGCGCTATCCTGCCCCGCCACCGACAAGCCCACCGCGAACACCATCGCAAATCCCGCCAGCATCGCACGCTTTACCATGTTTGATTTCCTCCTAACTGTTAACCCTGATTCCGCCGCCCGCAAATCCGCCCCAAAATAATGTGGCACTAATCCCCCAATTTGTCCATAAACCGCGCAGCCAGCCACGGCCCCGCATCACAGCCTTCTAGCCACTAGCTGTGATGTCCCAAGACATAAGTTACACCCTGTAGGATGAGCCGCCAGGAGGCGGCGCATGCGTGGAGTCGCTTATAGCGTTGCGGGGCGGGAACTGTTGATGAGAATGCACCAGCGAGGAAGATCGTTGGCGGTGTTGAGCCCAGAGACGGGCATTGCCCGCCCGGTACTTTCGCGCTGGTGGACGCGCTATCAGCAACAGGGGCGAGCGGGGCTCGAGCCCCGCTCGCGTCGGCCCACCCACTCGCCGGCCCGGTTGACGCATGACATCCGCGCTCCAATCTTGGAACTGCGAAAGCGGAGCTGGAGCCCAGCGCGTATTGCGCTGGCCTTGGGCATCGGCCACAGCAGCGTGCACTGCGTACTGTTGTGCCATGGGCGCAATCGTCTGCGCGTGCCCGAACGAAAAATCTTCCGACGATACGAAAAGAGTCGGCCCGGCGAGCTGGTGCACCTGGATCTGAAATACCTCTATCGTTGGAAAAACACGCAGCGGGAGTATGCGTTTGCCGCGGTGGACGACTTCTCGCGAGAGGCCTTTGCGCAGATTCGTCCTGAGCGCCGCTGTCGTGATGCCGCAGCATTTTTGGAACTACTCGTAGCGGAGTTGCCGTACCGGATCGAAGCGGTGATGACCGACAACGACCTGATCTTCACCATGCGCTATGCGTTTCATGCGCAGCGACAGACCCGCTTCCAACAAGCCTGCCGCAGCTTGGGCATCGCACACTGGCGGGCGCGACCCCGGCATCCGCAAACGAACGGAAGAGTGGAACGATTCTTTCGCACTCTGGACGACGAATGTTTTGCGGTCCATCGGCCGCGCTCGTGCAAGACCCGCATGCGGGTCTTGCACGAGTTCCTGCGGTATTACAATCATGAGCGGCCTCATCTGAGCCTGCAGGCTTGACGCCCATCGAGCGGCGTCAGGCCTACTTTCAGCAGGCCCAGCTGTAACTTATGTCCTGAGACACCACGACTAATCACCAGCCACTGCCGTCATAAACCAACCAAGAGCCCCAACCATGCTCCGCACGCCAGCAAAACGTAATCTCGACTTTCAACTTTGAACTCTCAACTGCGAACTCCTAGCCGTCAACTCTCAATCCGCCATTCCCGCTCGCCGCTCGATTGACACGCACCGCGCATCCCAACTAATCTCAATCCGATGCCCACGCAACCCGCCGCCGCACAACGCCTTCAACCGCCCTCCCACCCCCATCTTTACGAACTCAACACTTGGACGTGGCTCGAGCAGCTGTCCGCTCGCCTTAAGAAAAATATCACGCTGGCCGGAGTCCCCGATTCCGAATGGGACGCGCTCGCCGCGCAAGGCTTCCACATCGTCTGGCTAATGGGCGTATGGCAACGCAGCCCCATCTCGCGCCGCATGAACGTCGAAGATCCCGGCAACATCCCGCAATTCAATCTCGCGCTACCCGGCTGGAAACCTGAAGACGTCATCAGTTCCCCCTACTCCGTAGCCGGCTACGCTCCCGACCCACGTATCGGCTCGTGGGAAGCCCTCGACGCCGCGCGCGAAAAATTGCGCTCTCGCGGCATCGCGCTATTTCTGGATTTCGTCGGCAATCACTCCGCGCTCGATCATCCCTGGATGCGCGAGCACCCGGAATTTTACGTCCAAGCCTCGCAAGAAGCATTCCAGCAAAACCCCTCGCTCTACTACACTCAATCCACTCCGCAAGGTCCGCAATACATCGCCCTGGCGAAAGATCCTTATTTCCCGCCCTGGCAGGACGTAGCACAACTCAACCATTTCAATCCCGGCCTGCGCGCTGCGCAAATTGCCGACCTTCGCACCATCGCCGCCCACTGCGACGGTATCCGTTGCGATATGGCCATGCTCCAACTCAACGACATCTTCAACGCGAACTGGCGCCACCTTCTCGGCGATACACCCACGCCCGAAAAAGAGTTCTGGACCGAAGCCCACGCCGCCGTCTCCAATCTCACCCTCCTCGCCGAAGCCTACTGGGGCACGGAACAGCGCCTCCTTGATCTAGGATTTTCCTACTCCTACGACAAAACTCTGTACGACGCCCTTCGCGACCACAACATCACGCAAATCCGCGAGCGCCTCAGCACCCTCCCCGAACGTCAAAGCGATTTCGCCCGCTTCATGGAAAATCACGACGAGCCCCGGCGCCCACAAATTTTCCCCAACGATCGCTTGGTCGCAGACGGAACCCTCCTCGGCACCCTCCCCGGCATGCGCTTCTATCATCAAGGCGAGCTAGAAGGCCGCAGAATTCATCTCCCCATCACTTTGCGCATCGCCGCGGACGAGCCGCCCGATCCCATCAGCACAAATTTTTTCCGGAAAATTTTGCAAATCACCAGGCAGAATGTATTTCACGAAGGAAAGTGGAATCTACTCGATGTCGCGCCGGAAGGCGATGCTCCCCCCGACGCGCTGCTGGTCTACGAATGGCGCTCGCCCAAAGCGTGGAAAATAATCGCGGTAAATCTGGCGGCTTACACTTCGCAAGGGCGCGTCCACCTGGCCGACCGCGTCTCCCCGGCGCAAAATTACATCTTCAACGATGAACTAAACAACGTCCGCTACGATCGCAGCGGCCAGGAACTCCACAACCTAGGCCTCTTCGTCCGCCGCGACGCCTTCCAAGCCCACCTCTTCGACATAACCCCCGCGCCCTAACCCACGCCGCAGCCAATCCGTCAGTCGCCGCGCGTTGCCCTTAGTAGCGCCGGCCTGCCTGCCGGTAAGCAGGCGCCCCCCGGCTCCGTTGAACCAAGGCGCGACTCCCACGCGCATCGTCATCCTGAGGAGCGCAGCGACGAAGGATCTCTCTTCGAAGTTGACGTCGCAGTTGAATTTGTTTTTGAATTTGTAGCGGCCGCCTGCTTTTGAGGCGGGCGTCTTTGACGTTGCAGCGGAATTTGACACTGCCTTTGAATTTGTGAATCGCCCCACAGGGCGATTCATCCTGAGATCCCGCAGCGCGGGACCGGGCTCGCTTGTGCCTCAGGTTTTCTCTGCGCCCTCTGCGTCTCTGCGGTTCGCCTTCCTACTTCACCACCAAAGTCAAAAAGTTATTCAAAGTCTGCGTCTGTCCATTCAATGTCGTAGTCAACGACAAAGTGTAAGTCCCCGCCGGCGTTGCCCCGTTCGGCCCCTGTGGCAGACTATTGCAAGCCGCCGACCCCAATGCCACCAACAACAAAGTAGCAAACGTCAGCGCCACTCGCCGGTTCCGTCGGAATGTCCAAACCGCTCCGCCCAGCACCATCGTCGCCAGCAACAACCCAAGTCCTCCACCAATTCCTCCCACCGGCGGCGCAGATCCCGTCGAAGTTGCAGCCCCCTGGCAGAATGTCTGAATCGCAAACGCCACCTCCACCGACGACCCATTCAAAGTCACCGACCC
>JBEKHD010000053.1:0-15761 GCA_050012455.1 Candidatus Acidiferrales bacterium
AGAGCGTCGTTGACTTTCGTCGGTGGGTATTCGCTGCTGCACTATTTCGAGAACGACCTCGCAAATTACGGTGGGGTCAATTTTCAGGCCGGCTATAACTATCAGCTCACGCGGAAGGACACAATTGCGGTCTCGTACTTATTCAACGGAATTCGATACAACAATTTAAATCAATCCATTAACGCGAATACGATCCAGGGCTCCTACGGTCGGCGCGTCACAGGGCGCCTGGCGTTTCAAATCGCTGCGGGTCCCCAATTCGTATCGTCCACCAGCCCGATCACCAGTACGACCTCGACGTCTGGTTCCGGCACAAGCTCGGTCTCGGCGTTGTATTGGTCGCTGAATTCATCGGTGCACTATCAGCTTCGTCGCGCCTCGCTCAGCGCGAGTTACAACCACGGTGTGACTGGCGGGTCGGGCCTGCTGGCCGGCGCTGAGACGGATATCGTATCGGGCTCCGTCAGCGAGCAAGTGACGCGGACGTTCAACCTAGCGTGGAACGCGGGATATTCCCGCAACAAGGGTTTCGGGCTGGGGACGACCGGCACGTCGCAGACCTACGGCTATTGGTATACAGGCGTGAACGTGGCGCATCCAATCGGCCGCTCGCTGGACGTGTTCGCGAATTATCAGCTGCAGTACCAGAACATCAACGACAACACGTGCGTTGGCACCGGCTGCGCCACCAGCGTGATTCGCAACCAGATCGCGTTTGGTGTGAATTTGCACAAACAGCCGATCCCATTTTGAGAGATCGTGAAAACGTCGAGAACCGGCGAAAGAGGAAGGAATGGCACAGCGTGAACTGACTCCTGCAGATTACATCGCAATGCTTCGGCGGCGGTGGGTATTGATTGTCACACTGGCGCTCGTCGGCGGGCCGCTTGCGTATGGTGTGTCGCGGGTTCTGCCCAACAAATTCAAATCGCAAACGCTGGTGCTGATCGAACAGCCGACGATTTCGCCCACGATTGTGGCCCCGGTGGATTCGTCGGACATCAATCAGCGGCTTTCCAGCATGCAGCAGCAGATCCTGAGCCGATCACGGCTGGAACCGATCATCCGCCAGTTCAATCTGTATCCGCAAGACGTCAACCGAAAGAGCATGGACGAGCTCGTGTTGCGCCTGCAGAAAGCGATTGAAGTGACCCCGATTCTGCCGATGGCAGAAACCCGCGCGCAGCAGCTGCCCGGGTTTTACGTTGCGGTCACGATGGACAATGCGAAGAACGCGCAGGAAGTGTGCACGGCGATCACTTCGATGTTCATCGAGCAGAGCATTCGCCAGCGACAAGAGCACTCTGAAACGACAACCAACTTTCTGGCGCAGGAGCTAGCGAGTGCGAAAGCGAGTCTGGATGACCAGGATGCAAAGCTCGCCGCATTTAAAAGCCGTTACATGGGCGAGCTGCCGGAAGACGAGCCGACCAATCTGAATCTGCTTACGGGTCTGACTTCGCAGCTGGATGCCTCAACCCAGGCGCTGGCGCGCGCACAGCAGGACAAAACGTTCAACGAATCGCTGCTTTCGCAGCAAGTGTCCGCTTGGCAATCGTCGCAGACCGGACACGATCCCGAGACGCTCGAACAACAACTAATAGCCGCGCAGGCACACCTGGCCCAGTTGGAGATCAGTTACACGAACGATTATCCGGATGTGATCAAGGCCAAGGCTGACATTGCGAACCTGCAGAAGAAAATCGCCGAAAGTAGCGATGGGCCGAGCAAGGTGACGGGAAGCAGCAAGGGGCCAAAATCGTCGGCGGAGCCGGCGCAGATCCAGCAGCTCCGCGCCCAGGTACACAACGACGACCTGATGATTGTGGCAAAGACAAAAGAGCAGGAACAGATCAGGAAGCAGATTGCGATGTATCAGGAGCGAGTTCAATCCAGCCCGGCGGTCGAGCAACAGTACAAGGAGCTGACTCGCGGGTACCAGACGGCATTGGACTCCTACAACGATTTGCAGAAAAAACGCGACAACTCGGAAATGGCCGTAAACCTGGAACGCAAGCAGGAAGGCGAGCAATTTAGCGTGCTGGACCCCGCGAACCTCCCGGATAAGCCGTCGTTTCCGAATCGGCCGCTATTTGCATTAGGTGGGCTTGCCGGAGGACTGGGGCTGGGGCTCGGAATTGCGTTTTTTCTGGAGATGAAGGACTCCTCGTTCAAGACGGAACGGGACGTGGAATTCGCTTTGCACCTCCCGGTACTCGCTATGGTGCCGGCGATTGAACCGCTGTTGGCGAAGAGCAACAAGAAGAACGGAAATCAGAAATTGGCGACCGCCGACGTAGAAGTCGGGGCGAGGGCCTGAGGAACCATGTACCAGAAATTCTTTGGACTACGGGAAAGCCCGTTCAATGTCAACCCGGACCCGCGCTATCTGTTCCTGACGAAACAAATTCAGGAAGCGCTGGCGGGTTTGACGTACGGCATCCAGAATCGCAAGGGCTTCATTTTGCTGACTGGCGAAGTCGGCACCGGGAAGACCACGCTTTTGAACCGGCTGCTGGACTGGCTGCACGGCCAGCGCGTCAAGACGGCGTTTGTATTCAATTCCCAGGTCAACGTGAGCCAGCTGTTCGACTTCATGATGGCCGATTTCGAAATTCCGGTGGAATCGCGGCACAAAAGCCAAGTGCTTTTGAAGTTGAACCACTGGCTGCTGGAACGATATCGGGCGGGGGAGACGGCCGTCCTCATCGTAGACGAAGCGCAAAATCTATCACTCCAAGTGCTCGAGGAAATACGACTTCTCACCAACCTGGAGACGTCTACGGAGAAACTGCTGCAGATCGTGCTAACGGGTCAACCGGAGCTGGAAGAGAAACTGAAACTTCCACAATTGCGCCAGCTTCGGCAGCGGATTACGCTGCGCTGCCGCACCTCCCCGCTCACCCTCGAGGAAACGTTCGGATACATTGCCGAGAGATTGCGAATCGCAGGAGCCAATGGCGAGCCCATTTTCTCGAAAGAAGCGATTGAGACTGTGAACTTGTATTCACGCGGAATTCCGCGCGTGGTGAATCTGCTGTGCGAACACGCGCTGATCAACGCCTACGTAGATCACCTGCGGCCCGTCCCGGCGCACCTGGTTGAGGAAGTGGCGCGCGAATTCCAGCTCGATGAAATCGAACCGATTTTGGCGGCTCACGGCGCCAATGGGACAGGCCAAGCCGTGGACGCACAAGCCCTGCTCCAGAATCTGGATGAATTGCTCGGCCGTCTGCGCGAGGCCAATATCGTGCCGTCTTCTACCGGGCGCGAAAGGAAACCATGAGTCGCATTCACGAAGCTCTAAAGAAAGCAGAACAGGAAAGGGCCGCGGTGCAAGCCAGCGGCGCCAGCGTATTGACCGCACCTGCGGTGCTGAACCCATTAGCTCCGCCGGCCACTGCGCCACCGGAAAGCGAAGGCGAACGATTTCTTGCAACGGAATCGGTAGTAGCGCATACCGCCGGTTATCTGCGATTCGATGACTTGCGCAAACATTGTGCTCACCCACAGTGGCATATGGACCCCAACGTGAACGTCTTCATCAACCCCGCGCTGACGGCGCACGGGTCCGAGCAATTTCGTACGCTGCGTTCGCGCCTTTACCAGATGCGCTCTTCGCAGTCGCTGCGCACGCTGCTGGTCACCAGTTCGGTGCCAGCCGAGGGAAAGACGTTCGTAACCAACAATCTGGCGCAGGCAATCGTGCGCCAGCCGGACCGACGCGCCCTTATCATCGATGCGGACTTACGCTGCTCTCGTTTGCATGTGCCTTTGGGAGCTCCCCCTTCGCCCGGGTTGACCGATTACCTGCGGGGCGAAGTAGACGAAATGGCGATTATTCAGCACGGGCTGGAAGGGAACCTTTGTTTCATTCCGGGCGGGAATCAAGTGTCAAATCCGAGCGAATTGCTCACAAATGGACGCTTAAAAGTATTGCTGGATCGCGTGGGGCCTGTGTTCGACTGGATCATTCTGGACTCAGCACCGCTGCTGCCCGTGGCTGACTCGAGCATCCTAGCCGATCTCGTTGACGGTGTACTGCTGGTTGTAAGAGCGGGACAAACCCCGGCAGAAACTGCACAGAGAGCCTGCCAAGAGCTGCAAGGACGTAATGTGGTGGGAGTCGTGCTGAACGCGGTGGGACCGGATCACGCCTCTGGAGCTTATTACTATTCTGCCTACAACTATGGCTACGGGTACGGCCATGGCGAGGCAGCAGATTCAAGTAAGTAGCAAACCGCAAGTCCTCGGTTCAAGTGCGGGCCTCGGCTCCAGAGCTAAAGCCGAAACCAACTCTGCAGACGAATCGTTCCTTTTCCCGAATCTGAACCTTCGCGAATGGTGGCGAGCTGGCCTGCGGCGACACTCTTGAAAGTGTCCGTCGCTCCCAGCGGCCAGCGTACTTCAATGTCCGCGGCCTTCTCGGCGCCTAATCCGAAATGCAGCCGCGGATCATTCGCGGAGACATAGCTGGATTGGCTCATAACTTCTTGCGCTTGTATCTTGCCCCCGTAACGGACTACTACGCGTCCGCCGATTCCGCTGCGGTTGCTTTTCGTGCCCTGGAGGCGCACCTTCAGCCAATGGTTTGCCGGCGGAGCGTCGTTGCGCAACAATGACGGCGGCTCGTTCTGATTCATGATCACGATGTCTAGGTCGCCATCGTTGTCAAAATCACCAAACGCACATCCGCGGCTGACGTGCCGCGCGGAAATTCCCGGGCCAGCCTCTTCGCCCAATTCGCCGAACTTGCCGTTCCCCAAATTGCGAAAAACTAGTCTTGGACCGCGCCTCGGGTACTGCGCGTAAACAGGTTCAAGCTCGGGATAAACCGTGCCGGTCACGACAAAAATGTCGGGGTATCCATCGTTGTCCAAATCCAGCATGCACGTGCCCCAACTGATGAAGCGGCGCTCGCTCGCCAAGCCCGCCTGCGAAGTGACGTCCTCAAATTCACCATTACCTAAATTGTGATAGAGACCGGTCGCTTGTTTTTGAAAGTGTGTCTTCACAATGTCCAGGCGGCCGTCCAAGTCGTAATCGCCGACGCCTACGCCCATTCCGGCAACTTCTTTGCCCTCGCCGTTCAGCGCCACGCCGCGTTGTAATCCTTCTTCGCGAAACGTGCCGTCGTGATTGTTCATCAGCAGCAGGCTGGGCGTGGAATCACAGGCGAGAAGAATGTCGGGCCAGCCATCGTCGTCCACATCGAACGCGGCAGCAGTCAGGCCATAGGAACCTTTCAGCGCCGCCACGCCCGATTCTTTGGAGACATCCGAGAAAGTTCCGTTGCCGTTGTTCCGGTACAGAAGATGCGTGGGCAGGGGTAAACCGCTTGGACCGCAGTTGACAGGTACACCCTCGTACTGACAGTTCGGCATTCGCAAGGAGGGCTTTGGTGCGTTCGCGAGGTCAATGTCCGCGTAATTGGCTACAAACAAATCCAAGAGGCCGTCGCGGTTGTAATCCACGAAGGTGCAGCCTGAGCCGAACCGTGTGTGGGCGCCCGTTTCCAGCAGCCCAGCTTTTGCCGTAACGTCAGAAAAAGTTCCATCGCCATTATTGCGATAGAGGCGATTTTGGCCGTAGTAGGTGACGAAAAGATCTTCGAACCCATCGTTGTCGTAGTCTCCGACGCATACGCCGACGGCCCAGCCTGCATCGCGCAAGCCGGCTTTTTCGGTTACGTCCGTGAAGGTGCCATCGCGATTATTTTTGTAAAGGCGGTTGCTGGCGCCTTTCGGAACGCTTTCCAGCCGGCGTCCGCCGAGGATGAAGATGTCCATCCAGCCGTCATTGTCGTAGTCGAAGAATGCGCAGCCGCCTCCCATGATTTCGGTGACGTAGGTTGCGCCGGCATTGTCACCGTAGAACATCGTTTGAGTAAGCCCGGCAGACGCGGCCACGTCCACAAATCGGGAAAACGGAGGTAGGTTTTTCATTGCTGGAAAAACATGGTCCCAGGTGGTGGGTACGAAAGCCGAAGCCAGCGCCGCGGGAACCATTTGCAACAGGCGGCGTCGGGAAGATGAAACGGGCATCCGGAGAATCATCGCGGCCAGTGTAGCACTGTGAGTCGACCACGCGGAGATCGCGCGGTCCGAAAGCGGCGGGCACACGTGAATTCGCTGGCATAACACGTAATCTGAACAGGAAAATAAACTTCCCGAAGTTGCGCTCGCTCTGGTAGCGTCGAAACATTCTTGAGCCAGACTGATGTCTAACGCCGCGTTGAAGCCGCCTGCAGGATCACCCAGTCTCTTCGGTGGTTCCCGGTACGTTGTCACCCTTAGTGCGCTCGCGATCTGTTTGTTGCCGGGTCTCGCAGTTTTAGGGCAGTCACCGCCGATCACTGATTCCCCGAGCGCTACGATGGATCGAGTGAATAGCCACCGGTGGTGGCCGACGAAAGGCACGATTCCATTCGAGGCCTTTGCCGGAGAAAGCGCATGCGGAGAGTGTCATTCCAGGAAGACGACGTCGCAATTGACCACGCCCATGGCGCGGGCTGCGGTGCGGTTGCCGCAGCGCGCGCCATCTCCAAAAATCGTTGCAGGGACCTTGCAGCTGGGCCCTTATCTTTACCGGGTTTCTTCCGATCAATCCGGTTCCCGGCTCGCTGTGAGCTCCGGCAAACAAACCATTACGGCAAACATCGCGTGGATTTTCGGCACGGGCGTGCATGGCCAGACCTACATTCTCGATCATGACGCCGCTTTCTACGAAAGCCAAGTCAGCACGTTCGCCGCTTTGCACGGCATGGATCTAACTCCGGGGCATACGCCGGTGGATGCAGGCAATCTGAAGAATGCGCTGGGAGAACAGCTTTCGACATCGACAGCAGCGCGGTGTTTCGCCTGCCATACGACTTATTCCACAACGAATTCCAAATTTGATGCTTCCCGCGCGGTGCCCGGAATTCATTGCGAACAATGTCACGGGCCGGGCTTAGCGCACATCAACGCAATTCACGCCGATCAGCGCGACGAGGCAATAAAGGCCATTCTCAATCCAGCGGATCTGAGTCCAGTCGAATCGGTGGACTTTTGTGGGGCCTGCCACCGGACCGCGATCGACGTGGTTGAGTCGACCGAGGCCTACGGGCCTATTAATGTCCGCTTCCAACCATATCGTCTGGAGAAAAGCCGGTGCTGGGGAACGGGGGGAGATGCTCGCTTGACCTGCATCGCTTGTCACAATCCGCACGAGCCTTTGGTTCACGACGCGAGCTTTTACGACCAGAGATGTTTGGCGTGCCATGCGGCGCGAGGAGGCGAGCTGCAGGCACACGATACGACTCTTGCTGTTTGTCCTGTGGCGACCTCGAACTGCACTAGCTGCCACATGGCGAAGTCCGATGTCCCGGGAATGCATGCGAAATTCACGGATCATTTTATTAGAATTGCACGCAGCGGCGAATCGTATCCGAACTAGTGTGACGATTTGCGGCAAGAAAGGGGAAGTGCCGTTTTTATTTCTGAGTTTGTGGACTTTCTATCGCGCTAAGCAACTTCTGAGCCTGGGGATTGCCGGGATCAAGCTGCAGCGCGCGTTGCACCGCATCTTTCGCCTCTGGGAGCTTCGAGTCCAGATACAAAGTCGCAGCCAGATTCACCCAGGCCTTGGCGTATCCGGGCGCAGCGCGGACCGCTCGCTGGAAATGCGCTTCGGCCGAAGCTGTGTCACCCGCGCGCGAGTCCAGGTACCCCAGCTGATTTTGCGCCTCCGCCATTTGGGGATTGATCTGGATCGCTTGCTCGAGAGCAGCGCGTTCGCTCCTGGAATCGCCCGCCTTTTCGCATGCCATGGCCAATTTGTAAGCAAGCGAAGCGTCTCGTGGATTCGCCACCAGAGCTTCGCGATAGAGCGCGATCGCTTGTTGCGTATCGCCTGCGGCCATTTTCTGGTCGGCAAAGTCGGATTTAGCGTACGCCTGTGTCAGGTCGGACTTCTCTTGAGCCTCTTGCTTGTAAGTCTCCAGCTGGTTATCCGCCGCTTGATTCTCGCCAAGCGTCCGCAGAACCGCGGCGAGTTCAAAGCGCACCGCCGGATCTTCATCTCCCAGGTCAATGGCTTTCTGCAGTTGCTCGCGCGCTGCCTGGGGATCCTTCAGCTGAGCCAGTACGCTGCCTAGATTACGCCGTGACTCGAAGTGGCTCGGATTTAACGTCACGGCTTGTTGCAGATGGTCGCGCGCAGCTTCATATTCGCCGGCGCGGCGTTCCAGGACTCCGTTTAAGTACAGAATTTCCCAATTGTGCGGAGCCTCGGCGAGCAGTTTCGTCGCGAGTTGCTGGGCTTTTTCCACCTCGTCCTGTTGCACCAGAATCCACAGATAGAGCACTCGGGCTTTCAGGTCTGCCGGGTGATGGTTGATCGCCGTTTCCAGCACGACGGACGCTTCCTGCCTGCGAGCTTGCAGGACAAGCGTGGCCGCTAAGGCTTCGGCGAGGGGCAGAGAAGCTGGCTGCGCGCGCAAGGCAGTGCGCAAAATTCCGTCGGCTTCATCCAGTTTTCCAGTTTGGCCGTAGGCCATTGCCAGATCGAGGGTCAAGTCGGACGTCAACGGCGCGGAATGAGCGCTCGCACCGAGAAGGGCGATCTCCGCGCTGTAATTTTTCTCCGCGAGCAAATCTTTGCTTAGCGCGCTGAGCGCCGTCGCCGATTTCGGATCAAGCGCCAGCGCGGCTCGCCATTCGATTTCGGCGTCAATGATGCGATGCATCTGATCCAGCGCCGCGCCCAAAAGCAGGTGCGCCTTAAGCAAACTCGGATCGAGCCGCAATGAATCTTGTAACGGAGCGATCGCGTCCGCTACATTTCCGGAGGAATACAAGCTGTGGCCCAGCAGATATGCGAGGTGCGCGGAGGTGGGATTCAACTGCGCAGCTTTTTGAAAATCTTCCGCCGCGCAGCCAAATTGGCGATGTTCCTCAAACCACACTCCGCGTTCGCTGTAAGTTTCCGCGCTGGGCTTTGCTTGTAACTTTGCATCGAGAGTCGCCGAAGCGCTGCAGGTCGCTGCGCAGCACGGCGGGAAGCTGAACCAGGTCATCGCCAGAAGCAGCAGAGCAAGAGCGGTTGTTTTCGAGAAATTTCTCAGTGACATGATAGTGCGGAGCAACTGGCCAGAAGTGCAATTGCGTTCTTAATTTTACGCTTTGCGATGTTTCTGCGCTACCGCTGCCGGGTTCAAGGTGTTCGAGTCTTCCACTTCATCGGACTCCATCGCAACTCGTTCCAGGAAAAAGCCGAGGTTGCTCTTCATAATCACATGCGGCGCGAGGCGCAATTGGTGCGAAGGGCAGCGCCCGCCCACGAGAAATTCATGCAGCATGCGCAGTGCCAGCTGTCCCTGGCTTTTGGGTCTCTGGTAGAGCGTAGCTACTACCGCTCCCGATTCGATATGCGGAATCAGCGCCGGAAACAGGTCGGTGGTGATCACGGTCATGTGATCATTCAGTCTTCCAACGTCGCACAGCGCTTGCAGCACCGGAGAAGAATTGGCGGTGCTGATGTATAGCCCATTCAAGTCCGGATGCTCCTGCAGCAGAGCGCGGGCCGTTTCGTAAGCTTCCGCTTCGTCTTCGTGGTTCTGCACCGGCTCCAGAACCTGCATTGCCGGAAACGAATCGTTCACCGATCCGCGAAACGAATTGTATTTCTCGGCGTGATCCATGATCGCCAGATCGCCGGTCATCACAGCGACTTTGCCTTTCCCCTGCAGCAAACGGCTCAGTAGCTCACCTGCCAGAGCGCCGCTCGCCGGTGAATCAATCGAAACCACCGCGAGACGCGCCGTGCCGGGAGCATCGGTAACCACCGATACGACGGGGATACGGGCCCGTGATGCCTTCAAGATCGAAAGGCGGAGGTCTTGCGGCCGGCCGGTGGCGATAATGATTCCGTTGGCCTGCGATTCCAAAGCTTCATCGAATGCCGCCTGCTCGCCGAAGCCCATGCGCGGGAACGTTCGATACTCGACGTCAATGCCGAAAGCCGCAAAGGTCCGCGCCTCTTCCTCGATTCCTTCGCGAACCGTATCCCAGAACGAAGCGATCTGCGCGGGGAGATTCACTGAGATACGCAGCCTGCGTTTGGAAGACAAGAACCGGGCGGCTGGATTCGGCTGGTACCCCATCGCCTTGGCCATTTGAACGACGCGGGATTTCGTCAGGGGATTCACACCACGCCGGTCGTGTAAGGCCCGGTCCACCGTGCCGATAGAGACACCAAGGGCCTTGGCGATATCCCGAATTTTGGCCGATTCGCTCATCGGGGTAGTGCTGGTCGTTTACGTCCACGTACACTGTACAGCAGCCCTGTTTTGCTCACGAAGATACAGATATCGTAAAATCTGATGAAAGTCATCAGAAATTCCTTGACAAGGGTCCGGGAATGGAGCGATTATGCGCGAAATCACCGTGTACGTTAACGCAAGCTGATTTGCCAGGATCATGAGCTTTTGGGGTTACTGGGTGGAGCTGGCAGGTGAATTCCGTGGAGGCTTAGCCATGCGATTTTTGTTGAACCGATTGGTGTTTGCTTCGATTCTCGCGCTGCTGTTCCTTGGGGGGACCACAGCTTTCGGCCAAGGCACCAGCGCCAGCCTCACCGGCCAAGTTACCGATAACTCGGGTGCCGTGGTGCCCGGAGCGACGGTCACCGCAACAAACACCGACACCAGCCTGGCGCAGACCGCGACCACCAACGGGGAAGGCATCTACCTGATCATGCCGCTGCCGCCCGGTCACTACAAGCTGACCGTCGAGTCCAAGGGGTTCGAGCGCTATCTGCAAACCGGCATTGAACTCTCAGTAGACGTCGCTTCCACTCAGAACGTAGTGCTGAAGACCGGCAGCGTGCAAGAAACCGTCACTGTCTTCGAAAACGCCGAGCTGATCAACACCACCACGCCGGAGCTAGGCACGACCGTCAACGAAGCCGCTGTTACGCAGCTACCTTTGAACGGCCGCGATCCGTCGTCCCTGGTCTTCCTCGCTCCCGGAACCACAAGCGTCCTCGCCGGCGGCGGTCAACCCGGCATTCAGGCTGGATTCTCGTTCCCGACGGAAACAGGAGCTTCCGCCAACGGCGGGCGCCAGGGCAGCACGGAATACTTCTTGGACGGCGTCCCCAACATGGATAACTACCTGGGCTTGACTGCGCCATTTCCTAACGCGGACGCTACCCAGGAATTCCGCGTCATTACCAACAATTTCAATGCTCTCTATGGCTTCGCGCCCGGTGCCGTGGTCAGCATCGAAACCCGGTCAGGCAGCAATAGTTTTCACGGCGGAGCGTTTGAATTCCTGCGCAATAAGGATTTAAACGCCAGCAACTATTTCGGGCATTCCAAGGATCCGCTCCGGCGGAACCAGTTTGGCGGATACGTCGGCGGTCCGATCAAGAGAGACAAGCTGTTCTTCTTCCTGAATTACCAGGGCACGCGGGCGTACAGCGCCGCCTCGTCCAACTTTACCCAGACGCCCACAACGGCCATGCTAAACGGCGATTTTAGCGCCGTACCTTTTCAGCTTTGCGCCCCCGGCCCGCACACTCCCGTGGGCTGCCCCTTCGCTACAGTCGGCGGCAAAACAAATCAAGTAAATCCCGCGCTGTTCAATCAAGCCGCAGTCACCGTCACCACCACAGGCCTTCCGGTCGGAGGAGACGCGCAGAACACCGTTGGCGGTGTTTTCTATCCCGGCGCCGCCGTAATTCAGAATTTTGACGAAGGCACGGCCCGCTTCGATTTCAACATTTCCGCGAACCAGCGCCTATCGCTGCGTAGCTTTGTGGACAACCTGATTCAGCCTTCCGAAGATATTCCCGGCAACATTCTTTCCGTGCTCAATCCCAATCCGTGGTCGGAAGTATTCGGCGAACGCATGGAGTTCTACAACGAAGCATTGAGCCACACCTGGACCATCAGCCCGACCACCGTGAACACGATTTCGGTCTTCTGGACACAGATGTCCGCCCACAACGCCGCGGCCGTGAAAGACAGCAGTGGCCAAAACATGTGCTGGTCGCGCTATATCAACGTCAACGAGCTTCCCGGCCAGTGCTACATGGAAGGCTTCTCGGTGGGCGGCGGCGGCTTCAATGGCGGGTGGACTGAGCCGTCTCAGGAAGTTCGCACGACATTTGGCGTCTATGAAAACTTCAGCAAGACTCTGGGAAACCACGTTGTTTCCGTCGGCATGAATTTGCAACACCAGTACGCAGCCGAGAACACGCAGTATCCGACGACCCCGATCGTAGGCTTCAACGGCCAATACACTGGCTTCGGCCTCGCCGATTGGCTGATGGGCTACATGCAATCCTATACGCAGGGCGCCGGAGAAATCGCCGTAGTCAGAGGATGGCAGCCTGGCTTCTACGGGCAAGATCAATTCCGTATCCGTCCGAATCTCACCATCACCGCCGGCCTGCGCTGGGATCCTAATTTTGCTCCAGCCGTCGCGGGTGGACGTGGTGCCGCATTCGTACCCGGACAACAGAGCACGCTTTTCCCGAACTCACCGCTCGGCCTCGTGTTTCCGGGCGACGCGGGAATCAGCAACAGCCTGATGCCTAATTCGTACAAAGCGTATTGGGAGCCGCGCGTCGGCGTTGCCTGGCAGCCCAGCTTCTTGCCGAATACTTCCGTTCGCGCAGCGTTCGGCATGTTCACCGCACCTCTGCAGTATTCCATGTATAACCACACTGCAGACATCAGCCCGTTCAGCCCGACCTTCGCTCTCAGCGGAGGCACCAACACGCCTCTCTCACTCAGCGATCCCTGGTCGCAAAACGCCGGAACGAATTTTGTGAGCCCATTTCCGCCGTTCGCTCCGTTCAAGCCAGCTTCGGATGCCACGTTCGCACCACCGTTCACCATCCCCGCCGTCTTTGCGCAGAATTTCAGGCTCGGAATGACGCAAAGTTGGAATCTCTCGATCGAGCACCAATTTGGTTCGAATCTCGTTGTTCGCGGCGCCTATGTCGGCAGCGAAAGCTATCATCAGTCCGACATCATTGACCAAAACCCGGGAATCTGTGGACCGATCGTTGGCGGCGGTTGCTCCAACGGCGGCCGCACTACTTTCACTAACTTCCTCAACATCCTGGACAACTTCAGCAACGGAACAGCCAGCTACAATGCGTTACAGTTGGGCGTGGAGCGGCACTTGAACCACGGCCTGCAGTTCCAGTCCAACTTCACGTGGTCGAAAACCATCGACACAGCATCCTCGGGAAACATTTCCTTTGGAACCAATCAGCTCCCCAACCCCTTCGACCTGAATTACAACCGCGGGATTTCGTCCGAGAATGTTCCCTTTATTTGGGTGACCAATCTCGTCTACACCACCACAGCCCTTAACGACCAGAATCCATTTATCAAGCAAACGTTCGGAAGCTGGGAAGTCGGCGGCATCGTCACCTTCCAATCCGGTTTTCCATTCGGCATTAGCGGCGGCGAAGGAAACAATAACTCCGGTTCGCTCCAGTTTGGAGACCGTGCGGATGTCGTTTCCGGCCAGCCCTTGGACGTCCGCCAGGGCGGCAAGTCTCAATGGCTGAATCAATACTTCAATATCGCGGCTTTCACCAACAATGCCGCCGGCACCTTTGGCGACAGCGGCAAGAACATGTTCCAGGCGCCGCCGTTCAGAACCATGGATCTGCTCATCGCGAAAAACTGGCACTTTCTCGAACGCTACAGCCTGCAGTTCCGCTGGGAAATGTTCAATGCCTTTAACACTCCCAGTTTCGGCTCACCTAACAACACCGTGCCCGCAGGCGGTTGCCCGACAGCGGCGGCCTGCGCAGGTACGGGTTTCGGCCAGATTACCGGCAGCGGTCCGGTGGTTCCCCGCGTCATGCAAGCGGGTCTGAAATTTGCATTCTGACGATGTTACCCCCCAAGCTGGGTAGCCCCGGCCCACCCCCGGGGCTGCCCAGGATTTTTCCGGGAAACGCGATTTCTTAGTGGCAGGCGAACACAGGCTGCGCAGTCAGCACTGTGCGCACAAAATGTCCCGCACTGCACCCGTGGCAGATGACCGACGATCATATTCCTGAGCCTCAGGGCCATTCGATTTCGGAGCTATGAAAACGTTCAAGCAAGTGGTACTCGCGGCGGTGTGCCTGTCTTTCCTGCCGGCGTTTGCGATTCTCGGGTTTGGCTTCCAACAGTCCGCCGAGTCGATCATTAACATCGATGCGCGACGGCCGATCGCGCCTCCGGAGGCTGGCTACTTCCATCTCGGTGGCGTCTCCAAATCCGGGAATTCCCTTTCCGTCAACAGCCGCTACATCGTCAAAAATTCCGAGCCGTGGCTGCCAGTGATGGGCGAGTTTCACTTTGCTCGTTACCCCGAAGCGTACTGGGAAGAAGAGATTCTGAAAATGAAGGCCGGCGGAGTGCAGGTGGTTTCTACCTACATCTTCTGGATTCATCACGAAGAGATTGAAGGCCAGTTCGATTGGTCGGGGCAGCGAAATCTGAGGCATTTTGTGGAGCTCTGCGGAAAACACGGAATGTACGTGGTCGTGCGCATTGGCCCATGGGTCCATGGCGAGGCTCGAAATGGCGGGTTCCCAGATTGGGTGCTCTCGAAATCGAAAGTGCGTACCAACGATCCCGCGTATTTATCTTACGTCCGGCGATTCTACGGAGAGATCGGCAAACAATTGCAGGGCCTCTACTGGAATGACGATGGCCCGATCATCGGCGTGCAACTGGAGAACGAATACGGAAAGCGCGGACCCGATGCCGGAGCCGCGCACATCAGCGCGCTGAAAAGACTCGCTGTGGAAAGCGGCATTAATCCTCCGTTGTTTACCGTCACAGGATGGCCTAGCGCGGATTTTCCGCCGCAAGAAGTGATCCCGGTGTTCGGCGCCTATCCCGATGGTTTTTGGCAGGACTTTTCGGGCGAAGCGCCGCCGGACGAGGCTTTTCTCTTCACGCTCAAGCGCGACATCAACGACAAACCCTCGGACCTAGCTCGCTTCGCGGGTCAGGAGGATAAGGCCTTCGCGCACGATCCGTATTTCCTGGCGGAAGCCGGTGGCGGCATGGAACTTTCCTATCACCGGCGCCCGCTGGTGCAGCCAGCTGATATCGCCGCAGTGAATGTGACGCACGTTGGATCAGGCGCCAATCTGTTCGGTTACTACATGTTTCACGGCGGCGCGAACCCCCAGGGCAAGCTCAGCACACTGCAGGAAACTCACGCCACAGGGTACCCGAACGACCTTCCGCAGATTTCCTACGATTTCCAGGCGCCCTTGGGCGAGTACGGACAAATGCATCCATCGTTCCGCAAGCTGAAACTGGTGCATCAGTTTTATAACGAATTTGGGCCACAGCTCGCGCCGATGGTGGCATTTCTGCCGGAGCAGACGCCGAAAGGCGCGGCGGATTCCGACACATTGCGGAGCGCGGTGCGCACGGATGGCGATGGAGGCTTTCTCTTCGTTAACAACTACGTCCATAACCTGGCAATGCCCGAGCGGAAGGAAGTCGCTTTCCGCGTCCGTCTGCCAAAGGAAACGATTCAGTTGCCGCGCAAGACGGCGGATGTTCCGGCGGGAGCGTACTTCGTGTGGCCATTCAATTTCCAGATGGGCGCGACTCGCTTGGTTTACAGCACAGCGGAGCTGCTTACCAAGCTGGACTCGGCGAACTCCACGGACTATGTGTTCTTCGCGATTCCTGGCGTAGCGCCGGAATTCACTTTCGACGAAAAAACGGCCGGCAAGAT
>JBEKHD010000054.1:0-11054 GCA_050012455.1 Candidatus Acidiferrales bacterium
CACGCGGGACAGCTCGGTACCGGAGATGGCGTGCAGTAGAACGCCGTCCACTTGAATGGGCATCCCGCTCCCTCGCTGGAGGGAGTTTGAACGAGTAATCGTAGTCTGAAGCTGGGATCGAAGAGATGTGTGGGTCGGACTGAAACCGACCGAGCGATTACAAGCGAGCCCTGGTCATCGACACTGGGCCAAAGGAATCGACGAAATCAAACGCTCTTCGGAGTGAACCGAGAAGTTTGTTCTAACAAAGAATTGACGGAGCCGGCGTTGTTAGAGATGTCCGGTAAGTGCGTTAATCGCGACTTAGGGCACCTGAGACCATTCTGTTTGGGACGAAGACCTGATCGAGGAACGGTCCAGGACCCTCTTTAATGTGGCTGTCAAAATCGGGTCGCGACGCTAGTCTCCCGGCCACGGTTTGTGAGCAATGGTGGGTACCAGTCCAAGAGCTGGTGTTTGACGCCCGGCGCGTGAGGACGATAGACTTCGGTGAAAGTCGAGCAACCTACAGTTGGCGGAGTGCCACCATGAATGATTCAACGACAAGAGAGCCGGCCAACGATCCCCAGGATTTGGAGCGATTGTTGGTAGCGCGAGAGAACGCGGGAGATGTTGCTGGCATGACGGCGTTGTTCGAGCCAGACGCGGTAGTCGACATTGGCGGTGGAACGTTTTTGCGTGGCAAAGCTGCCATTCACGAGTTTTTTACGAAGCTCCAGGTTACGGGGTTTGGACCGGAAAAACGAAAATTCGAGTTCGGAGAACAGCGACCAGCGCTCGTCTGCGGTGATCTGGCCCTCACCTCGACGCGCAGCCGTAATGGTACCGTGACCTCGGAAGTTGCGCGGCGCCAGAAGGATGGAACGTGGCTATGGGTGATTGACAGGTATTCCGTCTCTTGGTGATTGGCAGGTATGCCGTTATGCCAGGCTACTTTCGGCGATTGCGAGGGCCGTGAGTCTGTCAGCCTCGGAGAAGTCGCGTTACCGGACTGATAGAGCTTTCCTGCAAGTGTCTGTTGACCGCGTTAATGAGCCGTTGACTCTCACTTGATGCTGCAGATAATCCATTTTCGACCCAACTGTATTAACATGCACTCGGACTGGCTGTTCTCAGAGGGTTTTGGTGCCCGGGCGACGGAGACAAGGAGAAAGATTATGAAGCGCAAAATGACGGGAGCGGCGGGATTGGTTGGGGCGTTTGTGGCGGGCATTTTGGTGGCGACCGCGTTGGGTGGGGGAATGGCTACGGGGGAGGCCAAGTCGCTTGGGGCAACAGCGGCGGGGCAGCAAGTCAAGGTGGAGAGAATCATCAGCCCGACGGTGACGGAGGAGGACATTGCTTTGCTGCGCAAAGATCTACGGGCAATGAAAATGCAGGTGATTGGGCAGAATATGTCCCTTTCGGATGAGCAGGGAGAAAAGTTCTGGCCGATTTACAACCATTACGTGAAAGACTTGCAGGAAGTGAACAACCAGAAATATGCACTGTTGAAGCAGTACGCGGAGATGTGGCAGACAATGTCAGATGAAGATGCCTTGGTTTATGTGCGGCACTGGCTGGAGGCGGATGTGCAAGCGCAGGATCTGCGATTGAAGTATGTTCCGACAGTGAGTCAGGTGTTGCCGGGACGAAAGGCGGCAACGTTTTTTCAGTTAGACCGGCGGCTGAACATGATGATCGATCTGCAATTGTTTTCGCAGATTCCGCTGGCGCATGTGAAGGAGTAGTCGGGAAGAAATATCAGACAGCCATGATCAGATCACCTCTCCAGGCGAACTCCCGACGCCTGCTCAGTATTTCCAGTGCGGCAGATCAATCCTTCCTATCTATCCCGTTCGATCGCAGAATCAGACTTAACTCGCCTGGGCGAGTTTGGCCAAAGCTTCGCCCCTGTCGCACAGGAATTTGCGACCCAGGCGCTCTGTCCTGCTCATCCATGCGTCCGTTAATTGCGCGCCAATCATTGGGAGCGCCGCACGCCGAAAAAGCGTGAGCCAGTCCTCCAACAGCTCTGGGGTGAGGCTGGCACGTACGCGCCCCGGAATCAAGTCGCAATCAGCAGTGCGGAGACGTTGGCCGCCGAGCGCGACCCACCAGAAATACGTCAGACGCGCTCGTTCGCTGCCCCAATCCGCGGTGCCGTAAGACAATTCTCCGAGAGTGCGGTGAGTCCGAAGCTGCACGTGCATCTGGTCGATAACCATGGCAATCCGGCATATACCAATTTCGTGCGCCAAGCTGCGACTCTGCTCAGGTCTAATCATGTCGAGCCTCCTATTGGCTCCGCTGTTCGGTAAGGCAAGGCGCGGGCCAATCTTAAGTCCTTGGTCAGGCGTAATTTGGCGAATTCCTGCTGGCAGATTGACGCCGCAATTTTCCGAGAATTCGTGAAATCCCGAATCGTCCGCGAAGGGTGTTCCTCGTAAGCAGAGGTTCTTGAGGGGTTTAGTTTGGTATTCGTATTGCCTTGAAGAGGGCTGTCGCGCAGGTTTTTCGGCGCAGTGGTACGAAGCATTATGGACCCAAGACGCTTTTACTAGGTTTGGCTTTCCTGCCTTGCGGTGGGCGCAAATGGTAGCTGGCTACTCGACGCACGGATGCGGCGACCGGGCCAAGGATTAAAAGTTTGTGCGAACTATCGAAGCAACGGATTTAACGATGACGGACGCTGCGACGCCAAACGACGCGCGGGTCGGCAAAAGCCCATTCGGGATCTTGGTGAGCGCATCAGCGTGGCTCGACCGAATTGACCCCGGTACGCACCGGCGCATAAAAGGGCTTCGTCTCGTCACCTCCTACGGAATCGCAGCGATGTTCGGCACTCTGCTCGGCAATTCTCGCGGCTCATTGAGCGGCGCACTGCTCGGCTCTCTCGCGGGTGGCTTTGCACTATGGGCCAGTGTCTTTGAAGGTCAATCAACCAGGGCGTCCTCCAGTCGTGATTTGGCTCTACTGTGCACCGCGGCTGTTGTCGGCGCTATCAGCATGATCGGTTTTTCTCCCTTCCTCGATCGCACGGGCTGGCCAGGTGCCGAACTGATGCTGGTCACCGGAGCTTTCCTGGTCGGATACCTGAAGCGTTACGGAGTTCTCGGCGCGGGCATCGGATCACAAATTTATATCGGACAGCTGCTCGCTTATGGTGCGGGCGTGAAGCGCGCGGATCTTGCGATGGTTGTGATCGCCGGTGTAATTGCGGCTATCGCTTCGATAGTACCGCGCGTACTTAGCGGCCCGGCGGAACATCCGGTGCTCGCGCAGCCATCCAACTCGGTTATCGCGACCAACAGTGTGGCATCGAGCGAACTTCGAATGGGCTTACAAGCCGCGATCGCGGCCCTTGTCATCGTTTTGTTGAATCATTGGGTTCGCCTCGAAGAATCTGCCTGGGCGATCACCGCGTGCACATACGTTATCGCGGGCACTACCTTCGGCACCCTCGATCGCGTACGCCGCCGCATCATCGGGACCATGATAGGTGTTCCGCTCGGCCTGGGATGCCTGCCAGTAGCCTTGCACGCGCCGATGGTGGCTTGGGCGCTCGCTGCGCTGGCGATGATCATTTATGCCATGGCGCTTCCCGAACGATATGATATTGCCTGCGGCGCCTACGCGTTCACTCTGGTCGTGACGCTCGCGGTGAGCGGAGAGAGTTCCGCATTCGTGTTAGCTTCGCGAGCGTGGGAAACGCTGATCGGTGGCGCGCTTGGCCTTGTGACGGCCTTGGTGATTCTGCCGCTTCGCACTCCGGGGTCCGCCAACAAGCAACTCGTCAGCTAGAACCAGAACGACGCCAGCGAAATTCACCGAGCCAAGGAACTGCCCGACTAGAAGCGCACCCCGGGGGTGTGCAAACGCCGACGCAAGCATTTGCGCTGCAGATTTGCTTGTGGGGTGTGAGTCTCGGTCCGACTCCCTACCGATTGCAGAGGCGGCTCGGTTGCGGAACTGAGCTATGCCATTAGTCTTGCGGCCTCGGCGTAGCCGTTTCTCTCGCGATCCATTCACGGATATAGGGTGGACAATTCCGAAGCTGGGTGCCATTCGCCTTGCAGCATGCCAGAAAGGTGACGACGTGCTGGTCTACCAGCTTAACGTCGCGAAGATCCAGCTCGACTCTTCTCCGTGCGGTCTGTTCGGACGACACAGCTCTTTCAAGCTCCGCCAATTCCTCCGAGGCGAGCCTGCCGCTTATGTTGAGAACGACAGAGTCGCCGTCAGATATCTTGTGGATCCTCCACATAATCTTCCTTTCCCCCGGTTGGGAATTACGTTCACTTGTTAATCGCTCTAAAACCTATTCGGTCTGCGCGCGAGCGAACGCAGCCATTGGCCTTTCGAGAGACCAACTTTGAGTAAAGCACGGCAACCACCAATTGTAAGTTAAAGAAAATGAAGCAGATGAGTGGAGAGAGAGCTCCCGACGGCTTCGGGAATTCTCGAATCCTCGTGAGGGGGAGTATGGCGAGTAGTCAGCTGGTTTGGAAGCGGCGCTTGTCGATCTTCATTGATTTGATCTTCGAATCTAGCGTGGATGCGGGTATTCCGAGCTTCGCGGCGGCACCGGTCGGCCCGGAAACGCGACCCTTGGCCTCGGCGAGGGCGGCCTCTATCCGGCCTTTTTCTTGAGCCTCGAGATCGTCCGCCAATGGCCGGGTGGCGGCGGGCTTGAGGGAAAGCCAACTCTCGTCAACGGAAAACTCGCTGCTGTCGCACACGATCACCGAGCGCTCGATGACATTTTGCAATTCGCGAATATTCCCGGGCCAGGAATAGGATTGCAGGTGGGACAAACTTCTCTTATCAATGCTCGTGATCTTCTTCCCCAGTTTGCTGGAATAGCGGTCAATGAAATATTCCACCAGCAGACGAATATCCTCCTTGCGCTCGCGCAGCGGGGGCACTTCGACGGGAAACACATTGATCCTGTAATACAAGTCGCTGCGAAATGTGTCGGCGGCGATCGCAGCCGGTAAATCCCGATGGGTGGCCGCGATCACACGCACGTCAGCGCGAATGGGGCGGCTGCCACCCACGCGATCAAACTCTCGTTCCTGCAGAACGCGCAGCAACGCCACCTGAGTCTCAGCTGTCAGTTCCCCGATTTCGTCCAGAAAGATGGTACCTCCCTCGGCTAATTCGAAACGGCCGAGGCGGCGTTGCAGGGCCCCAGTGAATGCTCCCTTTTCATGTCCGAACAATTCCGAGGCGATCAGATCCCGCGGGATGGCGGCGCAGTTTACACTCACGAAAGCTCGTGCGCTCCGCGGTGAGCGTTTGTGAATCGCGCGAGCGATGAGCTCCTTGCCGGTGCCGGTTTCCCCGGTGATCAACACAGTAGAGTCGCTCGGAGCAACTTTGGCGACGCGGGCCAGCACAGCCTGCAGCGCCGGCGAAGTTCCGACGATCTCTTCGAACATCGAAGCCTTATCGACTTCCTCGCGCAGGGCCAGGTTCTCGTGTTGCGTTTGATCTTGAGCCCTCTTGCGTGCGTCAATATCCGTCCGCACTCCGCACCAGCGAAATATTTGGCCTTGCGCATCGCGAATCGGAACGAGAGTTTCTAGAAACCAACGATACTGGCCGTCGCGGCCGCGCAGGCGAGTTTCCACACTGAAAGCCTCTCCCACTTCCCTTCCTCTCAGGAAGGCGTGCCACATGTTGTCTGCATCGTCCGCATGGACGAACTTGGAAATAAATTCTCGCGGGCCCAGTGCGCCATAAGGTTCGAAGTAGTTGAGGCACGCGCGGTTCGAGCTAGCGGCGCTACCGTCGGGGTAGATCGTGAACATGTGCTGAGGAACCGCATCCATCACTTGCTGCAGTTGGCTGAAGTGTTCGCGGAGAGCCATGAACTCCTTCTGCGTTTTCTCGCTGGCCCGTTTCCGATCATCAATATCAATCCGCGTGCCGCACCAGCGGACAATTCGGCCTCTTTCGTCTCGCAGTGGGATCAGCCTGTACTGAAACCAGCGATACTCGCCGTCATAGCGGCGCATGCGGGCTTCCATTTCGAACGGCTCTCCGCGCTCTCTTGCGCTCGTGACTCCGTCCTTGAGCCTTTCCACATCCTCCGGATGCGTGACCAGCGTAAGAAAATCCAGGGGATCCATTAGCGGAATGGGCCCGAAGTAGTCGAGCGCCGTCCGGTTGCCGTAGGACGCGCTCGCATCCGCCTCCCAAATAAACATGTGCAAGGGAGCGATATCGATGACTTGCTTTAACTCCCTGAAATGTTCCTCTTCTGCGGCCTGTGCCCGCTCCAGTTTCTCAAAGGCTTGCGCATTGGCGAGCGACGCTGCGGCCTGGTCCGCAAAGATTCGCAACCAGACAAAGTCTTGTTGCTGCAGAGGATCGCGGCTGAACACGCCCAAAACGCCGAGAACTTTGTCGCGAAAAACGAGCGGGTGACCTGCGAAGCTACAAATCCTTTCACTGCTGGCCCATGAAGGACGCGCGATCCATTCGTTATTCAAAGTAACGTCGGGGATCAGGATCGACTTTCCGGTCCTCGCAATCGCCCCGACCTTGCGGCCAGCCAGAGGAATTCGCCTGAAATGGCCCTGTAAGAAGGACCAGTCCTCATCGGTATTGAGCGACGCACCGGCGCTCGCTGCGAGATGGAGACACTGGGATTGATCGCGACATTCGGATCGCATGAAGCATTCGCTGCAAATGTCACCGGGAGCCAGCAGCCAGATTCGCGCCAAGGCAATTCCAGGTTGCTTGGACAGACCTTGAACGACGCCTTCGAGAACATTTTGCACAATGCGCTCGCCGGCAACGGCAGCGGCGGTCGAAAGTAGGGGTTCAGCTTGCACAACAGCATCCTTCGCGTGACCGATTCTACATCAAATGCGGAACCCTTCGTCCGCTCACGTGCCGTTCGTTCCTCCTACATTCCGACATTCCCATTTCCTGAGATTTCGTGAATTTTCGAGGCCTCGTGAGCTAGGGTTTCCGCTAACGCGCAGAAAATTAAGCACTTGGGTTTGGTTCGCAGGTTGCTTTTACTACTGCCAGCGACGGCACGAACAACAAGTCGCAAAGCAAGCAGTTGGAGGATGTCATGAAGAGAATCAACGCGATCCTGAGGTTAGTTGCCATTATCCTCGCGTCGCTCAGCGTTTGCAAAACCACGATGGCCCAGCAGCCGCCCGACAACGTCGAAGGCAGCTGGACCATTTACTCAACAAACATCGAGAACGGCGAGACGGTCGTCAAGCACGTGCAAATCGCGCAGTACGGAAACAGGATCACCGGATATTTTGAAGGGCCCAATCAGTCGGGACCAATCGAAGGTGAAGTCAATGTCCATCACATCCGATTTAGCACCGTCACTCGCAACGTTTTGACATTCCGCGGCCAGATCTACGGCGACAACATCACGGGATCGTACGGTCTGCATGGCCGACACGCCGCGTGGCAAGCTATACGCGCAACGCCAGTCGCGCAGACAGCTCCAGCTCCTTCTGCAACTGGGACTGTTTACGCATCTCAGCCTGTGCTCGCGCCACCGGCGCCGGCTCCCGCGCCCGTAGTCGTCGCGCCGCCAGCACCCGCTCCGGCACAACCGGCAGCGGCGCCCCAAGGCAGCGAAGCTCCGAGCGCGTCGCCAATGTCATCAGAACAATTGGACGCACTGGTTGCGCCGATTGCGCTTTATCCTGATTCGCTCGTCGCGCAAGTGATGGCGGCTGCGACCTTCCCGGACCAAATTGCGATCGCAGACTACTGGCTCAGCCAAAACTCAAGCCTTACGGGTCCTGCTCTCACGCAAGCCGTGGACCAGCAAACGTGGGACGCGAGCGTCAAAGCACTGACTCAGTTTCCGTCGGTGCTGCATGACCTGGCAAAAAATCTTGCGTGGACGTCCAGCTTGGGTCAGGCGTTCAACAATCAACAATCCGACGTTATGGCGGCCGTGCAAGTGATGCGCGCGAAGGCACAAGCCGCGGGTACGTTGCAGTCCTCATCGCAGATCACCGTGACGCAGCCTTCTTCGAACGTCATTGTGATTCAACCAGCGAATCCTCAGGTGGTTTACGTACCGCAATACAATCCGGCGATCGTGTACGGCGCGCCCGTCGTTGTGCCGCTGTACACGCCGCCGGTCGCCTTCGCGGCTGCAACGGTTTCGTGGGGTTCGGGAATTTCGATCGGCGCCTTTTTTGGAGGCGGTGGCGGCGGTTTCGTAGCCGGCGGTGGCTTTGGTTGGGGCTTTCACGCGTGGGCTTGCAACTGGGGCGGAGGCGGTGGCGGCAACACGATCATCTATAACCACAACACCTACATTACGAACAACACATGGCGTAACAACAATTACAACGGCTACCACCCTTGGTCCGCCAACAATACCGGCTATCATCCCGGCACTGACACGCACTATGGGCCCAACGGCGCTTACCACCCGAACGGATATTACGGCCCCAACGGCGGATTTCATCACGACGTTCCTGGAACCAATCCCAACGATCAGCCAAATGGCGGACATAACGGCAATCACGGGTTGATCGGCGGGAACGGTGGAGTGGATCACGGCCCGAATGGCGGCCGCAACGGCAATGGCGGCTTGATCGGTGGCAACGGCGGTGTCCGCGACAAAAACGCGGGCATGAATGGACCGGGCGTCGCACCGGCTGGCGGCTATCACGATCGCGATGAGAATCGCATGCTCGGCGATAACCGGTCGCGCATGAGCGGCGATGGCGGGGCAAATCGGTCAGAGAGTGAACGCGGCCGCGGCAGCATGGCCGGACGGCGCCCTCAGACGCACATGGCTCGGGAACACGCGCCCGCTCAGCACCATTCTTCGGGTGGCGGACACCGTCGTTAACGGTACGGGTGCAAATCAACGAGTTCAACAACGAAAATACGAGAGATCGAAAGGAAAATGAGAGGGAGATTCAAAATGAATACGAATGCAAGCAGCAAACGGAAGTGGATAGGAATTGCAGTGATCGCGGTGCTGGTATTTGCTGGTGCGGCTCTGGCCAGTCGAAAGGTGCAGCCCAAATTCTGGACGCTGGCGAAAAAGCCAGTTGCTCAGGCTACTTTCCAGTCGCCCTCGGAGGCCGCCGTTGCACTGGCAAACGCTGCGAAGGCGGGCGACCAAATCGCACTGTCCCGGATTCTAGGCCCCGACACGATTTCGCTGGTGATGTCGGGAGACACAGAATCGAACAAAACAGCCATGGACTCCTTCGTGATCAAGTATCAACAGATGAGTCGCTGGGTGGACATGACCGACGGCAGCCGCATTCTTTATATCGGCGCGGACAATTTTTCCTTTCCCGTACCGCTGGCCAAGAATTCGGCTGGGCGGTGGTACTTCGACGCGGTTGCCGGCGCCCAGGAAGTGCGAGCACGTGACATCGGCAGAAACGAGCTTCTGGCCATTGACGCCTGCTATGCACTCGCCAATGCTCAGGAGATTTTCCACGACTCCGGCCCTTCATCGGAATATGCGCAGCGAGTCATCAGCAATCCGGGACTGCAAGACGGTCTGTATTGGCCCGCGAGCGCAACGCAGGCCTCCAGTCCGCTGGCGGACCTCGACCAACTGCCGAAGTCCTCACTTGTTTCGCACTCTCCAGACGGATCTGTCGTTCTCGATGGCTACACGCTGCGCATTCTGACGGCTCAGGGCAATGACGCCGAAGATGGCGCGCAGAACTATCTCGTGGACGGAAAGTTGACGGGCGGATTCGCCGTACTTGCGACCCCTGTCAAGTACGGAGAAACCGGGATCATGAGCTTCGTGATCAGCCGCGAAGGCGTTGTTTACGAACGTGACTTTGGCCCCGACACAACCAAAGCCACCGCCGCTATCCAAGCTTACAATCCAGACGAAGACTGGTCACCGGTTGACTAATCGTTGCACACAGCCGGACAACGGGAGCCGCATATTCCGTGCGTCTCCCGTTTCGTTGTCTGCTCCCGATCTTTCCGCTCGCATGGTCTTCCACCACTGAAAATGCAAAATCGTGACGATAGTGGGCCCTTGCTATGACTCATTGGTAGGAGAAGCCTTTCATGCCGATGATGAAGCGCAATCAACGCGCTGTGCTTTCACAAGTGATTTTAGAACTTTTCTCGGCGAATTCGTGGCAGCCGTGACACAAATCGAGGCCCCGGCTGCGATGCGCCTTTAGCCGGTTCCCGGTGGCACCGACATCACGGACCGGTTATCGGGCAATGAGCGAGCCTCTGCTATTCTAGATATCATGCGGTGGCAATCCGCAGTGCGAATCGCGATTGTGGTTGCGCTCGGTCCCGTACTGGCTGCGTGCAGCGCCGGTTCCGAGGAACAGGGACGCATTCGCGTTACTGCGGCGGATGTAGTCGGAGTGTATCGTTCAGGGACTGAAAGACTCGAACTCCAGCCCAATGGAACGTATGTCCAAGATATTCCTTCCGCATCTCCGCCGCTTCATCACACGGGTCGCTGGAAAATATTGACCCATTTCTTAGACGGCAGCGAGGTCCTCCTAATCAACGCTGCTGTTGTCGAACCTTCAACTCCAACAGACCCGTCCCCACATCTGTTTCTTGGGGACTTGCCAATGTTTGCCCACAAACGTTCTGGCCAAATAGCGCTTGCCCGTAACGAAGTCGCAGACTGGTATTACGAACGCTCAAAGTGACGCTAGAGCTCGCAAAACTCTGTCAAGTGCGGACTGTCAATTTCGCTCGGAAGGAAGCGTCGGCTCCAGAGTTCTAAACGAACTGAAGGGTATCGTCAGAACTCGTTGAAAATAAAGTTCGCAAAAAGTGGCGCGCCCAAGGGGACGATTTTAGAACTTTTTTAAACGAGTTCGTGTCAGCGCTGCCACAAATTGGCTTTTCTGCTGAATTGAGGTTGTAACCTATTCGAGCACCCGACAGCCACTTTCTCGATTATCCGACGCAATATAAAAGGGCGCCCCGATTGGAGTAGGTTTTGAGTGTTCGGCTCGAACCTATCCCCGAAAGGAGCGCCCTGTATGGATAACATGAAGTATATCGGGATGGATGTGCACAAGGAAGCGATCTCGGTCGCGGTTCTAAAC
>JBEKHD010000055.1:0-10379 GCA_050012455.1 Candidatus Acidiferrales bacterium
TACGTCGCTCCCCCAGCCTCTTGCGCCGAAGCAGGCGCTGCCGCTGCCGACACCTTCTGCCCTTGTGCCGGGAGCGCAAGCATGTCGGCCGCAGCCGCTGGAAGTTTCGCCGGCGCCTGGGCCAAAACGGGAAGCGACCATAGCCCTAATACCATCAGCAGTTTTGCGGCTTTCAAGACATCTGACTCTGGCATCGGATCCCCTCAAGAGATTCCACCAGCAAAAGACCTATATCGACATGGCCGGATATTACTGCAGGGACGCCTAACCACTCGTGACCGCCGTCACGCTTGTGTGCGACGAACATCACGCGACCGGCATTTTGATTCCCAAACAAAAGTCCTAGGCGTCACGACGGATGAAATGCACGTTAAAGACCATCTGCCAGCGTTCCAAAATGCGACTCGATTGCCTATCGCAGCGTCTCAACACGCTTTTTGCCATCAGTCTCCTCACCCGCACCGGCTCGACACGCATACGCAACTTCCCCTATCGCGCCGAATTGATGTTTCCCCAAAAGGTAATGATGATAAGCAAAGCCAATCCTCTCGACTGTTCAAAAGCGCACAGTTGTCAAATATTCACGGAAAACCAGTCGCGTCGCGGACGTTTGAATTCTGCGGCTTACTTTCTCGTTCGCTCCGGCCTTGTCACGAGCGGATTTCGAGATTCCTCCCGGCCAATTTCGATCAGACTCTGTGACTCACGTCACACCGAACTGTGCCGATTGGTACATAAACCTGCTTCGAACGTGGTTACAGTGGTCGCATTTCGCGCAACAGGGAGATGAGAAATGGCTAACAAAAAAACCATGAAAGCCGCAGTCGTCGAAAAATTTGGCCAGCCGTTGGTCGTACAGGAAGTTCCCATCCCAACCCCGGGCCCGGGGCAGGTATTGGTAGAAGTTTTTGCTTCCGGAGTCTGTCACACGGATTTGCATGCCGCCGACGGCGATTGGCCCATCAAGCCGACGCCGCCATTTATTCCCGGTCACGAAGGAGCAGGCGTCGTCGTGGCTCTCGGGCCGGGCGTCACGCACCTAAAGGAAGGCGACCGCGTCGGAACCGCATGGTTGTTCAGCGCCTGCGGCCATTGCGATTATTGTCTCTCCGGGTGGGAAACGCTCTGCCCCGAACAGCAGAACTCCGGCTATTCCGTGAACGGAAGTTTTGCCGAGTACGCATTGGGCCAAGCGGATTACCTGGGCCGGATTCCCAAGAATATTTCGTTCGTGGATGCCGCGCCGATCCTTTGCGCGGGCGTCACAACCTATAAAGGTCTGAAAATGACCGAGGCGCGCCCCGGTGAATGGGTAGTGATCACGGGAATAGGCGGTTTGGGTCACGTAGCCATTCAGTACGCGAAGGCCATGGGACTGCACGTCGCGGCGGTAGACCTAGGTCCGGAAAAGATGGCACTCGCGCGTAAGCTCGGAGCCGAAATCACGATCGACGCGAAAAACCAGGATCCTCCGAAAGAAATCCAGAAGCAAATCGGCGGCGCGCACGGAGTGCTCGTCACGGCCGTCTCACCGATCGCGTTCAAACAAGCGGTCGGAATGCTGCGCCGCGGGGGCACTTGTGTGCTGAATGGGCTGCCGCCCGGAGAATTTCCGGTTTCGATTTTCGACGTTGTGCTGAATGGTTACACGATCCGCGGCTCGATCGTCGGCACGCGCTTGGACCTCGAAGAATCGCTGGCGTTTGCCGGAGAGGGCAAAGTGAAAGCTACCATCGAAACGTTGCCGCTGGAATCCATCAATGACGTGTTCAGCCGGCTGAAGAAGGGACAAGTGAATGGACGCGTTGTACTCGGCCTGAAGGAAGAAGCGCTCGGCAAGGTCGTGAAGGCGCGCCTCGCCAGCTAGAGCAGCTACATCGCGCGCAAGCTCATGTCTACGCGGCGTTCTGCAGCTTAAATCCCGAAACCGCGGGCGTCTGGCGTGTCGGGATCGTTTCCAGGGCTCGGGCTGGCGAATCTATCGAAACTCGCTGGCCCGAATCCGACAAAATGGGGAAGCCCGGCTAGTGGGCGCCTCGTCCGAACTCACTTTCCAAATCCCCGTGTTTCGTCAAAAAATATCTCAAGTCGTCGCAAACTTATTCGCAACCTGAAGCTCCCCGCTGCGTCCTATCCAAGAGCCGGCTCGGAACGTAAATGATTTGTACACAGCCGGCCGATTCGCGAGCTAAGATTCGGATGAGGAGAACCGTCCATCTCAGACTTCACTGAAATTAAGCCTGTCGAAGACATCGCGAAAGCAGTTTCGCGGCGCAACTTCATCAAAGGGGTGATCGCGAGCGCGGCTGCCGTTTCCTCGGCCAATTATTTGTTTCGCGCCTCCACGCTTTTCGGCCAGGCCGCGGGTGCCGGCGCAAGCGAACGGCTCATCACCATCAACGTCAACGGCCAGCAGCGCCGAGTGGACGTGCTGAAGCAGGAAACGCTCGCGTGGACGCTACGCTACAAGCTCGGACTCACTGGCACGAAGCTCGGCTGCGACCGCGCGGAATGCGGCGCCTGCACCGTCCTTATTGACGATGTTCCGCAATATTCTTGCTCCGTTCTCACGCACACCGTGCGCGCCCGCAAAGTCGTCACCGTCGAAGGTCTTGCCTGCGCCGACGGCACGCTCCACCCCGTGCAGCAAGGTGTCATTGACGAGCAAGGTTTCCAATGCGCTTTCTGTATGTCCGGCTTCCTGATGGCCACGGTGGGATTCCTGAAAGTAAATCCCAACCCCACGCGACGGCAACTCGCGCATGGCATCTCGGGAAATCTCTGCCGCTGCCAGGATTACAACAAGATTCTGGACGCCATGATGCGCGGCGCCGAAAATCTCAGGAGGGCCAGTCATGCCTGATGCCGAAAAGCCAGCCAAGAGCGCGGAGCGTCAGTACGGCGTGGGCCACAAGCTGGTCGGCAAGGATTATCCGACGCCCGATCTCTACGCGAAGGTCACCGGCGCGGCGAAATACGCCGAAGACTTCCGCGCCGAAGGCATGCTGTTCTGCAAACTCCTCCTCAGCCCCATGCCGCACGCACGCGTAAAGCGCATTCACGCGAGCGATGCGCTGGCCATGCCCGGCGTACGTGCCATTCTCACGGCAGACGATTTGCCTGCTCCCGCCGACACGCTGACCGACAACGGCACGGTGATCAAAGCCAGCAAGTGGGGCGAGCGCGGCCTCACCATGGAGCCTCTCTACCAGGGTGAACCGATCCTCGCCGTCGCGGCGGTAGACGAAGTCACCGCCGCGGACGCAATTGAAAAAATCAAAATTGATTTCGAGCCGCTGCCTTTTGTCGTCGATCCGCTGGACACACTTCGCCCCGGCGGTCCCAATCCTCGCACCGATGGCAATGTCTGGATCCGACCCGCCCCGCCGAATCCGCCACAGCCGCAGGTTGCGGTGCTGAAGTGGACCGACGCTGATTTTGTCGGCGTGAGAGAGAATCGCCTCCCGATGGGCAAGGCGCCCGATGAATGGACGTATGGCGATCTTGAGGCCGGCTTCAAAAATGCCGCGCTGGTTCTCGATGAGTCGTTCGCAACGCCGGACACCAGCCACGAGACCCTGGAACCGCGCAGCGCGATGGCTTACTGGCAGAATGGGAAGTTGTACCTGCACACCGGCACGCAGAGCACCGCGCAAACTTTGCCGGCGATCGCGCGCTGGCTCAATATGGACGCCAGCAAAATTGTTTTCATCAGCGAATACACCGGCGGCGGATTCGGCAGCAAGATCACCGGCGGCATCACCATGATTATTCCCGCGCTGCTGGCGAAAAAAACCAACGCACCAGTGATGATGCGCATCAGCCGCGAAGAAGAAACTTTCATCGGTCGCGCGCGCCCCGCTTTTCAGGGTCGTATGAAAGTCGGCTTCGGCAGCGACGGCCGGATCGCAGCGCTCGATATGTTCGTCATCTGCAACAATGGCCCGTACGATTCGGTGGGCGATGCCTTTTCCTCTGGACGCATCGTTTCTCTGTTGTATCAGCCGCAAGCCATGCGCTGGCGCGGTGTAACTGTGCTGACCAACACGCCGCCACGCAGCGCGCAAAGCTCGCCGGGAGGCCTGCAGGGAATCGTCCTCATCGAACCGGTCATCGCCAAAGCCGCGCGCAAGCTGGGGCTCGATCAGGTGACCATCCGCCGCGTGAATTGCCCGGAAGGGAAGGCGGACTTCGGGCCCGTGCTGAATGGCAAGCGCGCGCACGCCACCAGCGCGTTCCTGAAGGAAGCGCTCGACCGCGGCGCCGAACAATTCCGCTGGCAGGAAAGAGTAGCGCGCACGCCGAAGCGCATCGGTTCGAAAGTGCGCGGCGTGGGCGTCTCGCTCAGTTGCTATGTGGGCGGTTCGATCGGCTTTGACGGCCTGTTAGTTATCACGCCCGAAGGCCGGGTCCAATTCCAATCAGGAATCGGCAATCTGGGAACCGAGGCGGTAATGGATGTCCACCGCGTCGGCGCCGAACTTCTGGGCGTGCCCTGGGAGAAATGCGACATCGTCTGGGGCAACACCTCCAAAAATTTCCCATACACTTGCGTCTCCGGCGGCAGCCAGACGACGCACGCCATGACGCGCGCTTCCTATGCCGTCGCCACGGATGCAAAAAGCAAGCTACAGCAAATCGCCGCGAAGACGCTCGGTGGCAAACCGGAGAATTACGAAGTCGGCGGCGAGCGCGTCTATCGCAAGGGCGGTGGCGCGGGCATGACTTTCGCGCAAGCGGCGCAGCATGCTATTAAGCTTGGTGGAGTTTACGATGGCCACGAAGCGCCTGCCGACGTCAACAAATTTACGAAAGCATCGATCGCAGCTCTGGCGGGGCAGGGCCTGGTGGCGGCAGCTCGCGACAACTATCCGCGCGACGGAGTCACCCATTCCTACGTCGCCAGCTTTGCCGAGGTCGAGGTAGACGTCGAAACCGGCCATTACCACATCGTTGATTTTCTCGCCTACGCGGACGTCGGCAGCGTAATCCATCCAGCCGCGCTTGGCGGACAGATTCTTGGCCGCTCGACGCTTGGCATCGGCCACGCTATCGGCCAGAAGTGGGTCTTTGATCCGCACTACGGAGTCATGGTTTCCAAACGTTTTTACTACACCAAGCCCCCCACTATCCTGGATGTGCCGGTGGATATGCAATGGGAAGCGCTGGATATTCCCGATCCGGAAACCCCCGCCGGCGCGCGCGGCATCGGCGAACCTCCAGTAGGAGGCGGATGCGCCTCGATTCTAAACGCGCTCTCGGATGCGCTGGGCGACGAAATCTTTCAACGCGCTCCGGTGAACTCGGACACAATTCTCACATCCCTGGAAGCCGGCCGCCCCATGCAGCATCCGTTGGTGGCGCATATTTGATCTTCGCCGGAAGGCACTAAGGAGAGAGAGTCATGGCTGTAATTCGAGACGTGATGCCAGCCTTCGATTTGCTGCAGCCCACGTCTGTCGCTGATGCGCAGAAGCTCTTGCAGCAATACGGCGCCGAAGCTTGGGTCATGGCGGGAGGGCTCGATAGCTTCGACTGGCTCAAGGACCGCATCAAGCGACCGAAAGTTCTGGTGGACCTGAGCGGCATTGAGGAACTCAGAGGAATTCGCACCTCAAACGACGGCATCGAGATCGGTGCAATGACCACGCTCACCGAAGTCGTCAACCATCCGCTGGTGAAACAACATTATGGTCTCCTGGCGCAGGGCGCGGAACTCGCAGCCTCGCCGCAAATCCGCAATCAAGGCACGCTTGGCGGCAACGTAACGCAGGACGCGCGCTGCTGGTATTACCGCGCCGGTTGGCCGTGTTATCGCGCGGGCGGCAACATCTGCTACGCCGATACGCCTGAAGGACGCAACCGCGAGCACGCGATTCTCCACGCCGATCGCTGCGTCGCGGTGAATCCCTCCGATTCCGCTCCGGCTCTGATCGCGCTCGACGCCAAATTCGTGCTGCGCACTCCGAAAGGCGAGCGCATCGTGGACGCCGAGAATTATTTCATCGGCCCTGAGATTGACATCACTCGCCTGCACATCCTTCAGCCCGGCGATTTGCTCACATCCATTCGCATTCCTTCCACCTGGGCCGGCGCGCAATTTTATTTTGAGAAAGTGCGCGACCGCAACGTCTGGGATTTTCCGCTGCTCAATGTGGCCTCGGCGATGTTCGTATCGAATGGCACGATCGAACGCATGCGCATCGCGGTGAACGGCGCCGCCGCTCGTCCCCTGCGCCTGAAAGCGGTCGAAGACGCAGTACGCGGCAAGCCGGCAAACGCCGCCACCGGAGAAATGGCCGGAAAATTGGCAGTGCAGGGCGCGGTCCCGTTGCAATTCAACGCGTACAAAATCCCGCTGATGAGAAATCTTGTGAAGCGCGCCATCGGCGGCGTGGAGGAGCCAACATGGGCTTCCTAGAGTGGGCCGCCAGTCCGTGGGGGCAGCGTGTTCCGATTCACATCGCCTGGTTTCTGATATGGGTCGCCGCGATCGCCGGATTGCTGTTCCTGATGGTGCACGCCACCTACGTCCGCTATTTCGCCAAACAGAAAGAATTCGCCGGCAGCAATTCGCCCCTGTTCGCCGCGCGCATTCCGGAGCGCGTTCCCAGGCATTCGCTGACCGCCCGCCTGTTTCACTGGATCATGGCCGCCTCCATGTTCACGCTGCTCTTCACTGCGTTCCTTCCCAAGGTAGGCGTGCAATTCGATTGGGTCACTTATCACTGGATCGCGGGCTCGGTCCTGACAGTCTCCATTCTCTTTCACATCATTCACGCTTCTTTCTTCATGGATTTTTGGTCCATCTGGCCAGACAGCATTGACCTGCGCGACGCCGCGCGCAGAATCCGCCGATTCCTCGGCAAGCCTGCTCCACCGCCGGACCGCTTCGCCAAATATCCGCTGGAGAACAAGCTATATCACGGCGCCATCATCGCCGCGGGCTTGTCTGCAATCGTCACCGGCGTGTTCATGATGTTTCGCGTGCGCACTGTATTTTTCCCGCGCAATCCGTATTTGTTCGGGGATATGACCTGGGGCCTGATGTACGTGCTGCATGGTTTGGCGGGCGTCGGCTTGATCGCTTTGATCATGGTGCATGTGTATTTCGGGCTGCGGCCGGAAAAACGCCCCATCACCAAATCCATGATCTTCGGCTGGATGAGCCGCGATTTTTACTTGAAAGAGCACGATCCAATGCGCTGGCCGGTGGAAACCTCATCCTCTTCACCGAAAAATTCCGAAGGCGCACAACCCGAAGGACTGACCGATGCTGGCTGATATCGCGGAGCGCTGCAACACAATCGAAGAAAGTTATGAGTTCATGCTGGCCTACGCTGCGCAAGGGCTGCCCACCGATTCAGGCAGCCAGTCCGGCGGGCAAATCCGCGAGTACCTCGGTCGCGCCGCGAATGCGCTGCGTGGTCTTGGGGAAAGCTGCGCGACGCTCCAAGAAGAACGTCTCGAGCAGCCAGAGCGATATCGCGCGTTTTTTCAGGTGCTCGTACGCGACGCGAACGATTCACTCGCCGCGGTCGAACTGGTCCTTGCTCAACCCGCGATCAGCTCTCAACTGATTGACAATCTCAACGCGTCCATACATCTGCGTGCGCTGCTCACCGACCTGTTTCTACTCACCGAGATCGCAAAGCCCCAACCCACCACGCCAGAGCCGGCGGCTTCGAGCGGCTAGCTGGTTTGCAAAAAAAATGCAGGCGAGTGCCGATCGCAACGTGGCTTTCTGAAGGTTACTGCCTCGAATTTACACTCCTGCCAAGGTTTCCAGTCTCGCCTTATCGCGCACGATCAGCGTGGAACCCTTGATTTGCAGCAGTTGCTTCTTCTTGAAGTCCGCGAAAAGCCGCGTAACCGTCTCGCGCGATGCTCCGATCACTTGCCCGATTTCCTCGTGGGTCAGCGTCAACGTCGCATGCATTTCGGGAGTTCCGTTTCCGTGGCTCGAGCACCAGTCGAGCAGGAAACGAGCCAGCTTTTCCGCGGTGGAATGCGACAGACCGATGGAGCGCATCTCCGCGACGGCAGCATGATACGTCTCTCCCAATTGCTGCGCCACGCGCAGTGACACTTCGCCATTTTCGCGGAGAAAGTTCAGAAAATCGGCGCGTGCGATAAAATTCGCCTGCGCCGGCTCGATCACTTCGGCCGTCAGTTCGTACGGTTTGCCTGTGACAGTCGCGGGCAGTCCCAAAACCTCTCCCGGCTCGGCAATCCTCACGATCAGCGTCCGCCCATCCACCGACGACGTCGAAAGTTTTACGCGGCCGTTGCACAGGATGAAAACCCCGCGCGCGCTCTGCGACTCCACAAACAGCGTTGCGCCTTTGGGATAGGACGAAGCCGACGTGATCGCCGCCAGTCTCTGCACCTGCGCAGGTGGCAAGTTGCAGAACAGCCGGTCCTCTCGGTGCGGGCACGCAACGCAATTCTCGATAATTTCCAGGCCGTACGGCGCACGCATAGGGGCAATGGTGGGCATTGTACTCCCGATTCTGCTCGTAACCATCTTGAACCTGTAAACCATCAGTTCAGCCGTTTCCTCTCCGTAATGTTGAGTCGCCGGTGTGCCAAATGAGATATTCCTCGCACCTCATCCTGAATCGGATCGCGCGATGGCTCAGTGACAGGCGTCACAACCTCGCGTGATGGGCATCACGGTATCGTCCTCGGTAAGAGCGGACACTGATGGTGCTGTGGAGGTCGTCATGCACAAGGATGAAAGAGACCTGCTTGAGGTCCTGAAATTCGAACTGGAGTTTCTGGAAAAGGGTGGATACGGGCGTTCGCCGCGCGAGCCCTGGCGACCGCGCTACATCTTCGAGGATTCTCCCACCTGCATGAATTACGATTGCAAGGAGAGCCCCGAACCCTGCAGCAGCTGCGTCCTGACGCAATTAGTCCCGCCCGAGCTCCGCGATGAAAAGATTCCCTGCCGCCACATCCCGCTAAATGCGCTCGGTGAAAATCTCGATTCGTTGTATCGCTATGATGATCAACCCGAGATCGAGCAGACGATGGAAAGTTGGCTGCGGGCTACGATCTCGAAATTGGAAGCGGCGCGGACCCAGGCACGCTCCGATGCTCATTCGCGACCCGCCCCCGGCGGCGCCGCGATGAAGGCCACGCCGCTATATCAGCAATTGCATCCCAAATGCGCGAATCCTGCGTGCGCCACGGCATTTCATTGGCTCGGCGGCGGCAAATTCTTCCGCTTTCAAGACGCACCAGGGCAGGGAAGACCAGACCCTGCAGCAGAGGAATCCGCCAGCGACATGCACCGCGTGAAGCACTTCTGGCTCTGCGAACGTTGCTCGCACATCTTTACTCTGGCATTCGAGAAAGAATCTGGGGTCCTGCTCAAGCTGCTCTGGCCGGAGCTCCCGGTCGCCGCGGAACAGAAGGAATTACCCGCCGCATATCATAATTGACGCTTCCGCAGCGGAAGGACCCCACAGCGCAAAATTCCGTTACCTCGCGCTGCACCAGATGTCTCGCAGCGCCGGGTACAACTTGCGATAGGCGACGTATTGTCGGTTCATCAGCGCAACATCCCTCGGCACCGGTTCAATTCGTTTCGAAACTCTAACAGTCGCGTCACACGCTTTCTCAACGCTGGGCCAGGCGCCCACGCCCACTCCGGCCAGCAAGGCCGCGCCATACGCCGGGCCTTCCTCCACCTCCAACACACCAACCGGCATGCCGTAAACGTCCGCCTGAATCTGTCGCCATAAACTTCCGCGAGCTCCGCCGCCACTGAGCCGAATGGACTCCACTGGAATTTTCAGTTCGGCGAAAATCGTGAGGGTGTCACGCAGACTGAACGCCACGCCTTCCAGAATCGCGCGAATCACGTGCGCGCGCGTATGTGTTGCAGAGATTCCCACCAGCGCGCCGCGCGCAAGCGGATCCAGATAAGGTGTCCTCTCGCCCATCAAGTACGGCGCCCACAACAAACCGTCCGCACCAGCCGGAGCCGCGTCCGCTTCCGTCATCAATCGCTCGTAAGCATCCCCTGCCGGATCGCCGCCCGCGCCAAATTGATCGCGAAACCAGCGCAGCGAATATCCCGCTGACTGCGTCACTCCCATCACGTGCCAGCGTTGCGGCACCGCGTGGCAAAATGTGTGGATGCGTCCCGCTGGATCGCGCACCGGCCCGGCAGTCGCAGCAAACACGACGCCCGAAGTTCCAATCGTCGCGCTCACTGTCCCAGGCCGCACGATTCCCGCGCCCACCGCTCCCGCCGCCTGATCTCCGGCTCCCGTAACGATGGGAATGCCGGCGCGAAGCCCCGTGGCGCGCGCGCCCTCATCCGAAACGTGTCCGGAAATCTCGCACGATTCAAAAACGGTAGGCAA
>JBEKHD010000056.1:0-8535 GCA_050012455.1 Candidatus Acidiferrales bacterium
TGGAGCGGGCGATGGGAATCGAACCCACGTCCGAAGCTTGGGAAGCTTCTATACTGCCATTGTACGACGCCCGCTCATCTCTCTCGCTGCTCGATTATACATAACTCCGCGAAGTCACGTATAGACTGTAGCTTGGTTCGCGCTGCAACGAAATCCGCATCGCGAAGGGAATTCTCGCCTGGTACGTTTCTATCGGACTGACCTCCGTTCTGCGTCTTCGTCGCGGCACAGTCGTTCGATCGGCGCAACCGAAACGCCAGGGACGCAATCGGTTAGCTGAGTGCGAAACTGGTCCTAACCTGCTACTTGGCGCGGAGGGCCGCTTGCGCTAGGCTGGGTCGCGATTTGTCGCCAAGGAGACGTGTCCAATGACACAACAAGCCCCAACACAGACGGTTTTGGCGTGTGCGCAATGCGGAAAGACGTTCGGACAATCGGATCTGGTCCCGATCGCCGGGAATTGGGTTTGCGGCAATTGCAAGTCGGCATTTTTGAGCCGAGTCGTGGCGGGCGGACCTGCGGTGGCGTCGTCACTGAATTACGCGGGTGTCGGCATACGATTCGGCGCGCGCTTCGTGGACGGTTTGATTTTCATCGTTCCGTTCGCGATCGTGTTAATCCTGGTTATGCCGGGATTACTGCGAAACCCGACGGGGAAGGCGCCGCTGTTCAATGGAGCCTTTGTGGTGATCGCCCTGGTATTCAGCTTGTTTTATGAAGTGCTGATGCTGCGGTATTGGGGAGCAACGCTGGGGAAGATGGCGTGCGGAATTAAAGTGGTGAACGCTGACGGAAGCAGTCTGGGCTGGGGAGTCTCGTTTGGACGCTACTTCATGTACAACGTGGTAATCTCCGCAGTTCCGTTCGTGAACTGGATTTTGCTGATCACGACCGCGATTATGGCGGGCACAGACGAGCAAAAGCGTGGGCTGCATGACCGAGTATGCGACACGCGGGTGATCTACAAACGGAGCTAGGTGTGAGTCTGAACCTCAACCTGTTCGATCGCGTTCCGGGCAGTCCCGAAACCCCCGGCTTCGCAACAGGTGCGGCCACCGGTCTGCCGCAAACTGCGCAAGGGACCGTTGCATGCCCCAGCTGCGGCGGCTTCGTCACGCCGGCGGAGACGCCTAGCGGATGGCAGACCTGTCCCTACTGCCAAAAGCGGCTGGGAATTCGAGCCTGGCCTGTTGCGCAGCAGAAAACGAATGTAGTATCCGCGATGCCGGAGCACGCGACATGCTTCTTTCACCCGGAGAAAGCATTTGAGGCTTGCTGTCAGAGGTGTGGCCGCTTTCTTTGCACGCTGTGCGACTTGCAGCTCGGAGCGGAGCACGTTTGCCCTACCTGCTTCGAGCGCGGTCGCAGCGATACTGGGCGGAATAGCGGCACAGCGGAGTGGCGGCATCGTGACATACTCTACGATTCCATCGCGGTAACGATCGGGTGGGGTTGGATTTTGTTTTGGCCGGTGATTATCGCAGCGCTCCCGGCGACCATCGTTTTGCACGTGAAGTTCCGCAAGGCGCCGCGTGCGTATTTGATGTCGCGTTCGGGCTGGCGTTTCTGGGCAGCGTATGTCGGATTAATCTGGTTGCCGTTACTGATCGCGAGCTTCTACTTCGTGGGGCGGATGGCGGGGAGACACTGATTGCGCGCAGCGTTCCGCAAAATTTCGCGCATCGGCAGCCTGACGGGCGCGACGGTGTGGTATCTGAGCGATGACTGTCTGCTCGCAGCCAAGCGCGTGATGTACGCTGTCGAGTACCGGCGGTTTTACTTGCGCGATCTGGAATCCATTGTGGTTTGGCCCAGCCGCGTGTGGTTATTGCGCCCAGCCATTCCCGCCGTGCTGCTGCTTGCGCTCGGCGCTGTGCTGTGGCAATCGGTGAATTTCACGGCTGGCGCGATTGCCGGAGGCGTGGGTCTGGCTTGGGCTGCGTTGGAACTGGCGCTTGGGCCGACGGCGGAATCGCGCATTCGCACGACGGGAGCAAGCGTCGACATGCCAATCGTGAAGCGAACGCGTGGCGCCCGCAAAGTCCTCGCTAAAGTGGATGCCGCGGTTCGTGCCGCGCGCGGCGGCGCGATGGAGCAGCCAATCGCGCCCATAGATCAGTCCCAATCAGCCACGCCCGCCAGCCAGACGAAGTCCGAATCAGTTTCCGCAGCCGCTCCCATCGGGGACGTAAGTTAAGCGAATGGCTCCTGACACGCCAGCCGCGCCCTCCGCCGCGCCCGCCGTGATGGGCTTGCGCCATGCGCGTTGCTTGTTTCATCCGCTGCGCGAGGCGGCAGCACGTTGCCCGCACTGCCGGGGAACGTTTTGCCGAGAATGCGTCACGGACGAGGACGACAAGCTCGCCTGCCCGCCGTGCTTGCGCCGCATGACGCGTCCGCCCGCACCGAGAGCGTCCCTGGCGCGACAATTCCGCCAAGTCCTCGCGGGATTGATAGCGCTCGCCTGTCTGATGACACTATTTTTTTCTTTGCTGCGGTGGCGCGTGAACAGGCCCGAAATGCATTTGAACCTCGACGGCGCTGCCGCAGCTCGCTTGCCCGGTCCAGCTCATGAGTGAAGCCGCGGTGGCTATGCTCGCTGCGCAACGTGGACGATCGGTTTCTGCGCGCGCCCGCCGCAGCCGCCTGAGCTCGCTCGAAGCGCTGGAAGGCGGATTCGCACTGTTTCGGTCTACATTTGGGCTCGAGGCCTGGCGCTATTATGCCGGCGCGGCTCCGCTCGCCATTTGTTTTATCCCGCTGTGGGTGGTTAACGCGCAGATTCGCATATCCAGCGGCGGGTTGCTCATGGAGGCGCTGATACTTGCCGCGGCGTATCTGCTGCGCGTGTGGGCGCTCGCACGCTACATGCAAGGCGTTCGTGAGCGCGCGTTCGGTGTGCCGACTCCGAAATCCGCAGATGGTGCTACGAAGGCTGCCGCGTTGGGACGGCTGCTGGCGTGGAAAATCACTTTAAGCGCCGCTGCTTTGGCGACGCTGCCCACCCTTGCAGGCGCGTCCTGGTTCTACAGCGCTTGCCAATTCGCAAGCCTCGAGGCCTTAGAGGACTCGACTGAGCGGCATTCCATTCGCGGCTGCCTGGCGCTTGCGGGCGAATGGTTCGGTGGCGGGCTGCTTCTTTTTCTGATGCTTTTTCCGCTTTGGATTGCCGTGTGGCTGAACTGCCTGCTCCTCGCGATAGTCGTGCCGCAACTGCTGCACTCCATTTTCGGCGTGGACACTTTTTTGTCAACGCAAATGGGCGCCTACTCGCTCGGTAGCAGTTCCGCGTTCTGGCTTTCGCTTTTCGGCGGTGCGTGGCTGGCGCTCGATCCGGTCGTCAAGTGTACGTTCGTGGTTGTTTATCAGCATTTGCGATCGCGGCGCGAAGGTGACGACTTGCGGGGGCTACTTGCAAGCCTGCCAAGGCGGCAGAAGAGGAAGGCAGCGGTGATTGGATCGGCCGGTGATGGGCGCGGGACGGGGATCGCTTCGCTCATCGTTCTTGCCGCGATTCTGCTGAGCCCTTTTCATGTAGCCGCGCGCTCTATGCAAGGCCCGCCCAGCCGCAGCGTCGCGGAAACATCGTCAGATACCGTCCGCCAGGAACGTGTTCAAGAATTGCGTCAAGCCCTGGATAAGGAATCGCAGCGCGCGATTTATCGCTGGCATGATACCGAGCACCCCAGCGAGCCCACTTGGTTCGACAAGCTGCTCGCCAAGATTGGACATGCCATTGAGCGTGGCTGGGACGCGTTCTTGAATTTCTTGAAAAAACTTTGGCCGAGCGGTTTGGATTTCTCGCCGGGAGCGAATGGTGGCTGGCGGCTGAAAGACCTCCGATTCTGGCTGGCGCTGGTGGTGGCGTTGACCCTGGCAGCGGGAGCGATGCTATTTTGGCTTCGCCGGCGCCGCGAAGCTCCCGAGCTTTCCATTCCGGTCGCGGCAGCGCCGCTACCCGACCTGCACGACGCTGCAGTTGCCAGCGAACGTTCCGAAGACGAATGGTTCGCGCTGGCAAACCGGTTGGAAGGCGAGGGTAATTTGCGGCTAGCGCTGCGCGCGGCGTATCTGGGCCTGCTAGCCGGATTGGCGCAACGCGCATGGCTGACAATTCGGCGCGATCGCACCAATCGCGAATATCTCGATGAATTTACGCGCCGGTGGCGGCGTCGTCCGCAAGCGGCGCTCGAGGCGCGCGCGGAAATTCCCGAGAGATTGCGCGGCAGCCTGCGGCAGTTCGATCGCGTTTGGTATGGATCTCATGCGCTGACGCCAACCTCCGTTGCGGCGTACCGCCAGGATCAGCGTGAGTTGCTCGCCCATGTCTGAGAATAACTCGGGCGAAAGCACGGGGCTGAACTGGCGAGGTCCGCTGCTGGCGGCTGCGGTTTTCGCAGGCATATTTTTTGTGCTGCTGCTGATGGCGCATCAGAATCAGGCGAATACCATTGATATGGGATCCAGCTTACGGCAGGACCCTTACGGCACCAGCCTGCTGTTCGATGCCTATCAGCGCGCCGGGTACCAGGTGGAACGCAGCCAGGATCAGGATTCGCTTTCCGATCGGGACGCGTCGCGCACGACGGCGTTTTTCATCGGCGGCTTTTCCGCCGGAGATTGGGAAACGGAAGACGGGAAGTTTCAGATGGGAGTTAAATTACTGGGGCGGCTGGAGAAATTTCTGGCGCGCGGCGGGCGTGTCGTGTTGGTCCAGCCTGCTTGGAAACTCAGTTCCCAGTCTCAAGGCTGGGAAGTTGAGAACCAGTGGATCCAAGGTGAGCAGGTATCGGATCCCGCTTGGATTCCTCCCGATCTCGGCGCGATGCCGGCGGGCAGCGAGGCAATGTATCTCGCCGCCAGGGCTCCGTGGCTCAAAACCGATGCCCACTGGACCGCGCTCTATGCAAGGCCGGTGGACCCGGGTGCCGACGCTGGCTCCTCTGGGCGTGTTTATCTTGCGATGCTGCGAGTCGGAAAAGGCGAATTGATCGCCGCGAGCCAGGAATCTTTCTTGCTGAACGAAGCGATCAAGACGCACCCGAATCCAGTGCTGCTGGATTTTCTCGCGGGCGGACGGCCCGTGCTTTGGGTGGATGAAACACTGCATGGACTGCACCAAGAACAGGGCGCGCTCTGGCTGGTGCAGCGCTATCGGCTGCAAGCAGCGCTGCTTCTTTTCTGGGCGGCCTTGCTGACATTGCTCTGGAGTCTGAGCGGCGATCTGGTGCGGCGTCCGCCGCGCGAATGGAGCGCAGAGGTCGTCCGCAATGGCGAGAGCACTGGCGTGGCCGGGCAGCGCCTGCTGCAACGGAGTATTTCGCCAGAACGGGTTGCGGCGGAATGCTGGGAGCAGTTCGAGCGTCGCTCTCCACAAGATGCGAAGGCCATTTCCACTGACCCTGGCTGGAGCCCGCGACTGCGCGCCGCGCTCGCGAAGCCCCCTTTACCCGGATACGAGGAACTTACCGAACTAGTCCAAGAGCGGCGCGCGACCGCAAAGGGTCTGGCACACCTGGCTCAAGCTGAACGCGGCCGGGCGGATGGAATTTCCCCCGCGCCGAAGACGACTCCCGAGGAGGCACGAATCGCATGAACGAGGAACCCGTACTGGATTCAGACTCGCCGGCGCGCTCCGCGAGCGCGGAAACGCAATCGAAGCCCGGGCTCGCGACGGTCACAAGCGGCGCGCGGCGCGTGAGAGAAACGCTGGGCCGCGTAATTGTCGGCCAGGACGAAGCGATTGATCTCGCGCTGGTCACGCTGCTTGCGGGCGGGCATGCGTTGATCGAAGGCGTTCCCGGAGTGGGGAAGACGCTGCTGGCGAAGGCGCTGGCGCGCGCCGTGGGCGGCGAATTTCAGCGTATTCAGTTCACGCCAGACCTGATGCCGGCGGACATCACCGGCACGAGCGTCTTCGACCTGAAGACGCAAGAATTCCGCTTGGTGCGCGGCCCGATTTTCACGAATTTTTTACTGGGAGATGAAATCAATCGCGCACCGGCGAAAACGCAATCGGCTCTGCTGGAAGCCATGCAAGAGCGGCAGGTGACGATCGATCGCGCCAGCTACGCGCTGCCGCCGGTATTCGTTGTCTTCGCAACCCAAAATCCAATCGAACATCAGGGCACCTATCCGCTCCCGGAGGCGCAGAAAGACCGCTTCCTCGTAAAAATTCGCATGGGCTACCCGACGCTGGAAGACGAAAACGAACTGGCGCGGCTGGTGGCGCAAGGCGAAGCACCGGAGCGCCGGCTGATAGAGGAACTGCGCGCGCCAGTTTTGCAGCCGGGCGAACTGGATCAGTTGCGCGCGGCGACAGCGCGGGTGCGCGTCAGTGAGGCCGTAAGCAACTACATAGTCAATTTGGTTCGGCAGATGCGGCAGCACGCGGCGGTGTGGGTTGGCGCCGGGCCGCGGGGCACGCTCGCGCTGCTGTCAGCGTCGCGGGCGCTCGCGGCGCTCGAGGAGCGCGATTTTGTGTTGCCCGAGGATGTAAAAACGCTGGCTGGTCCCGTGCTGGAACATCGCATGCTGCTGCGGCCGGAGTTCGAGATGGAGGGTCTCGAGCGTCGCGAAGTCATTAACTCGGTTCTGGAGGCCGTCGAAGTGCCGCGGTAGGCAGCGAGCGGCGTACGCAATGCGGCCACGATAAAGAGGGAAGTGAATCATGATGGCTGTGAATGAAAACTCAACCGACGTCAGCGTGCCGCGCGCGGGAGCGATGGTTGCGGAGATCGAGTCGCCGGCGGCGGGCCACGCTCTGCAATCGCGCGACGTTTCGGTTGGGCGGATCGCATTCCCGCCGCTGGGAACGCTGTTGAGTCCGGCGGCAGCACTCCCGTGGTTGCTGGGATCGTTGGGCGTCGCAGCGTGCATTGCACCCTGGCTGCCGCGCGGATGGCGATGGTTCGATGCAATTGCCGCCACCGTGGCTCTTGTGGCGTGTTATGACGCATTTGCGCTCTGGTTTGCGCGCAAGGAATTCGCACCCGTTCTGCTGGCGTCCAAAGAACAACTTCGCGGATGCGAAGGGCAGAGCATCCGGATTCCGCTCGCGCTTGCGGGCTCCGGGCGTCGCCGATCGCGCAGCGAAGTCCGGCTTGCGATCATGGCCGCCACGCGAGAGAGCGAAACGGCCATATCCATGAAAAGCGACTCCGAGCGTTTAATTCTCGCGCGATCGGAACCAACTGACAGACCATCGGGCGCGACAGGCAGCGCGCTCGTCCACCTCTGGCCTTGGACGCCGCAGCTCGCATTGCTGCGGCGCGGGCTGTGGCCTGTGCCGCGCGTGGGAACCGAGAGGCGCTCGCGCTTCAGGATTTGGCGCTTGCGTCAATGGTTCGATTCACCTGCGCAGTTGCGGATCGATGCGGATTTGCGGCCTGGGCGTCGGGGAATCTTGCGCAGCCCCGTTTACCGCGCGCTGGTGGCCGCGCGCCAAGCTCCTTGGACCGGGCACGGTCGCGAGTTCGAGCGCTTGCGCGAGTACCAAGCGGGCGACAACTATGCGGAGATCGCGTGGAAATCCACGGCGCGACGCGGCATTCCGGTCACACGGCTGTTCCAGTGGGAGCAGAAGCAGGAAGTATATTTCGTCATTGACCAATCGCGGGCTTCGGCGTCGACCATCGATCCAGTATTGGAAACCGACGCCAATGTCCCAAAGGCACGGGCGCCCAGACGCCTCCTCGATCTAGCCGTCGAAACAGCGCTGGTGGGCGCAACGGTTGCGTTGGAAATGGGCGACGAATTCGGGCTTGTAACCTACGCGGAAGAACCCAAGACCTGGTTGCGCGCGGGAAGCGGCCAATTCCAATTTCGTCAATTCCGCGACCGGCTGCTAAATCTGGAACCGTTGCCCACGACCGCGGATTACGAGGCGCTCTTCAGCAAAATTCGCTTGCAGCTTCGGCGGCGCGCTTACCTGGTTTTGCTCGCGGACCTGGCGGAGCGATCGCTTTCGGATTCCATGCGCCGCGGAGTCGCGCTGCTGCGCAGCTCGCACGTCGTTTTGATGACGAGTGTTTTGCCCGCTCACTCGCGCCCGGCATTTTCGCCAGGGGAGCAACCCCGGACCGATCAGGATGTGTACGCGGCTCTGGCGGGAGAAAAGGAAAACCAGCGCCTCGGCGCGCTCGCGCGTCAACTGCGGCTACTCGGCACGGAATTGCGTTTTGTTTCGCCCGAGAATTTTCTGCGAACAGCCGTGGAAGGTTATCTCGAGAGCAAGCGGGAGCAACGGGTGTGATTCTGGACCTCCAACGATTCCAGGCGCAAGAGCAGCCGCGCTGGAACAAACTCGAATCACTGCTCGACCGATTGGAAAGCCGGCCGGATCGGCGCCTCAAACCAGGAGAAGCCGAACTGTTGCAAGAGCACTACGCCCAAACCGCTGCGGATTTGAATCGCGTGATACACGGCGCGTTGGCACCCGACTTAAGACAATATCTCGAGCGCCTGGTGGCGCGGGCTTATGCGGAGCTTTACTACGCTCCACCGACGCGCTCCGAACTCTGGCAGCCGCGCCGC
>JBEKHD010000057.1:0-7324 GCA_050012455.1 Candidatus Acidiferrales bacterium
TGTTCGCTTATGACTTTTGGGGTGAAAGGCGGATTTGAGCAGGGCGTGAAGTGTTTTGATGCGCTGCGTTTATTCAAGCGCATGGTCAATATGGGCGACGCAAAATCCCTTTCCTGCCACCCGGCCTCCACTACGCATCGTCAACTGACGCCGGAAGAACAGCAGAAAGCGGGAGTGACGCCGGAAATGATCCGGCTGAGCGTGGGCATCGAACACATTGACGACATCATCGCGGACCTCGCGCAGGCGCTCGACAAGGCGCAATAAGGTTATCGGGACCGTATCGCGTATCAGCTTGGGAGAAAGGGAATGTCAATCGTAATCGACGGAGGGCGAGTTCCGAAGCTTCTGTCGCGGAAGAATGTTTCAAACGGCGCGCGGCCGACTGGAAAACAAGAAGTTTCGCAGGAACAGCTGCGAATCGCGCTGATTAACAACATGCCCGACTCCGCACTGGAAGATACCGAGGTCCAATTCTTTGAGCTGCTCGAATCTGCGGCGGGTGACCTTCCACTCTCCATTAAATTGTACTCGTTGCCCGAACTTCCCAGAAGCGACGCTGGGCAACAGCACCTGCGCAACTTCTATTCCGTCATCGACGATCTCTTGCACAGCCGTTTCGACGGAATGATCATGACGGGCACCGAACCGCGCCAGCCCGATTTGCGAAACGAACCGTATTGGCCCGCGCTGACGGAAGTTCTCAAGTGGGCCGAGGGCGCCACAACTTCGACGGTGCTGTCGTGTCTGGCCGCGCACGCAGGCGTCCTGTACAGCGATGGAATACCTCGTCACAGACTTGGCGACAAGCAGTTCGGCGTATTCGAGTACGAGAAGGTTCGATGTCACGCGCTGACAGACCACACCGGGAACGCGATGCAAATTCCGCATTCGCGGTGGAACGAAGTGCGAGCAGATGCGCTGACCGCCTGTGGTTATGAAGTCCTGACGCAATCCCCAGAAGCGGGCGTAGACCTGTTTGTGAAAAAGAAGAAAGACAGCCTCTTCGTGCATTTCCAGGGTCATCCCGAGTACAGCGTGCGGACTCTGCTGAAGGAATACCGCAGAGACATAAAGAGATTTCTGCGACGAGAACGGGACACCTATCCCACGATGCCGCAGGGGTACTTCGGCGCCGAGGCGACTGGATTATTGTCGGAGTTTAGAAGGATGGTGGAAGAGGATCCGCGCGAGTATCTCATGGCAAAGTTCCCCGAGGCTGCGGTAGCCGGAACGCTGCAGGCCACCTGGCGAGCCTCGGCGGCTTGTGTGTATCGCAATTGGCTGCGGTACCTTCTATCGAGAAAGGCGGAAGCTTCGACGCTTTCTACGATGACTTCCGTGGTGCGCGGGTGACCGTGTCCAATCATCCGCCAACCAACGGAAGTTGTCGCAACCGCAATGTCTTCCGCGAATTGCTGCGTTATGCTGTCACGATAATCCCAGAGGCGCGGCGGCATTCGTGTAGCAACGCAAGGGCAATAACGGCGCATTCGAACTGATGACCGCAATCGAAACAAAAATCGTCACTGCAATTCTGGGGAAGATCCGGAAACGGCGCAGAAGTTTTGCCTCTCATGAGGCCGACGCAGCCGACCACTCGTTGGTGGCGCTGTCCGAAGTGAAGCTCCGCGAGGCGCAATTTTCCGATTTCGACGCGGTGCAGGCGCTGAAACGTCGATGGAGCTTGTCCGAGGATTCCCTGGAGAACTGGGAGCGCCTGTGGCACCGCAACCCTGCGCTCACAACCAATTCGGTCGATCGCCCAATCGGCTGGGTTTTGGAATCGAATGGCCGCTTGGTCGGTTACTTAGGGAATATTTCGCAGACTTATCACTTTGGGGGCAAGACGCTGACGGCGGTCACGGGTTCCGGGTTTGTGGTCGAGCCCACGTATCGCGCCGTCAGCCTGAGCTTGATCGCAGCGTACTATCGCCAGAAATGTGTGGATCTTTTCCTCACGACCACCGCGATTGAGACGGTCGGAAAGATTGCCCGCGCATTCCGATCCGCACCTCTTCCTCAGCGAGACTACGACACGGTCCTCTTCTGGGTCCTGCAACCGTATCCTTTTGCCCAGGCTTTAATGAAAAAGCTTAACCTCGGGCCGGTACTTTCTTATGTGGGCGGATTGGCGGCTTCGTGTGCGGTGGAGGCGGATAAGCTCCTGAACCGGCGCTGGCCGCGGCGGTCCTCGGCAACTCTTAGCATGAGCGAAATCACCGTCAACGAGATTGGAGATGAATTTCAAACTCTGTGGACGAAGAAATTGCGCGACGGGACGCGGCTGCTCGCTGATCGCAGCCCTGCGGCCCTGCAATGGCATTTTCAAATCCCTGGCGACAAGGGAACTGCACGAGTGATCTGCTGTCACGAGAAGGGAGAGCTCGTCGGCTACGCGGTGATTCGTCACGAACCCCCGAATCAAACCAGCGGCTTGCGCCGCTCCATCATCGCCGACATGTTAGTTTTGCAAGACGACCCGGCAATCGTGCGAGCTTTGTTGGTTGCCGCTTACGGTTCTGCGAAGCGAGCAGGAAGCCACGTTCTCGAAGTGTTAGGATTCCCTCACAGCATTCGACAAATGTGCTTTCAGTGGCATCCTTATCTGAGAACATTTCCTACGTGTCCTTTTTATTACAAGGCTTCCGACCCGACGTTGCACGAGACGCTCCTCGACGGAATGGCGTGGTATGCCTCCCCGTTCGACGGAGATACGACCCTGTGGAACTACGGAACTGCGGCTCAATAGGCTGCCGTTCGGGAACGCCATCTCATCCTGTAACTCGCCTATTCCAATCGGCGCAATTGGGACAGGGCGCGAAAAGGGCGCGTGAGTTCGGGTGGAAGTGTCTGAATTGGATTCCGCCAGGATTTCGCGGTTTTTTGCGGAAGTAGTTGAAGTTGGACTAAGAGGCGGGTCGGCGTTACATAGGGAGCCAAGATGTGCGGCATTGCGGGAATACTGAAGTTCGGCGGGGGGAAGGCTGAACGCGATCAGCTCTGCAGGATGATCGCGACGCTTCGCCATCGCGGGCCGGACGCGAACGGCATCCATATTTGCGGGGCTGCGGGTTTGGCTCATGCGCGGTTGAGTATCATTGACCTGGAATGCGGTGCGCAGCCGATGTCCACGATGGACGGCCGTCTGTCGATTACATTCAACGGCGAGATTTTCAACTACATTGAGCTTCGCGAAGAATTGGTGCGCAAGGGACATCAGTTTGCGACCCGTTCGGATACAGAAGTAATTCTCAATGCTTACCGGGAATACGGCGAAGACTGCGTCAACCACTTCAACGGCCAGTGGTCGTTCGGGTTGTGGGACAACTCGGAACAGCTGCTATTTCTATCGCGCGACCGGGCGGGCGTGCGGCCGCTATTCTATACCCAGGCAGCAGACCGCTTCCTGTTCGCTTCTGAAATCAAAGCGCTGCTGGCGTGTCCTGAGGTCACTCGAGAATTTGACCCCCGCGGCATGGACCAACTCTTTACCTTCTGGGCGCCCATTCCACCTCGGACGGTCTTCAAGAATATTTCCCAATTGCCGCCGGGACACTCTCTGACGGTGAAAGACGGTCGCGTTACCGTCAAGCAGTTCTGGGCGGTTCCATTTGTACGGGAATCTGATGCGTGGAATGGTGATGAACGCGAAGCTGCGACGGAGCTTTTGCGGCTGCTGGAGGATGCGACACGCGTACGTCTTCGCTCCGATGTGCCGGTGGGCGCGTATCTCAGCGGCGGGCTGGATTCCAGTCTTACTACCGCGCTTGTGAGGAAAATTGCCGGCAGCAGGCTGCGCAGCTTTTCGATTACGTTCGCGGACGTAGAGTTCGACGAGAGTTCTTACCAGCAAGAAGCCAGCGCATTTTTAGGGACGCAGCATTCCAACATCTCCTGCACGCGCGCGGACATCGCTCGAGTCTTTCCCGAGGTGATCCGTCACACCGAGCAGCCTGTGCTGCGCACCGCACCCGTGCCGATGTTCTTGCTTTCGCAGTTGGTGCACGACAGTGGATTTAAGGTGGTGTTGACCGGCGAAGGCGCGGACGAAGTCTTGGGCGGGTACGACATATTCAAAGAGGCAAAAATCCGGCGCTTCTGGGCGCGCAATCTGGATTCGAAATGGCGCCCGCTGCTGCTGAAGCGCATGTATCCGTATCTACAGGATCTGCAGCGGCAGTCCGCGGGAAATCTGAAACATTTTTTCCGTGTGGACGCAGAGGATGCTGCCAGCCCTTTCTTTTCTCATTTACCGCGCTGGGAGCTGACCGGCAGACTGAAGATGTTATTCTCTTCGGATTTCCGGGCTGCAATCGGAGAGTACGATGCCATCGGCGAGCTGAGCGAGAACTTGCCCGCCGAGTTTAGTTCTTGGCCGCATTTCAGTCAGGGGCAGTACTTGGAAGCAACCTATTTTCTGCCGGGCTACCTTCTCTCGTCGCAAGGAGATAGGATGGCCATGGCTCATTCGGTGGAGGGTCGCTATCCTTTCTTGGACTATCGCGTGGTGGAGTTTGCGGCGAAACTTCCGGCGAGCTTGAAGATGAAGGTCCTCGATGAAAAGTATCTGTTGAAGCGAGCGAGTGAAGGATTGGTTCCGGATTCGATCGTGCGGCGCGTGAAACAGCCCTATCGAGCGCCTGACGGGAGATGCTTTTTTGAAGCAGGCGCACCGGAATACGTCAAAGAAGCTCTGTCGCCATCTGAGATCGAAAAGAACGGAATTTTCGACTCGTCCGCAGTGAGCGCGCTTGTCAATAAGTACAAGGCCGGAAAGGCCAGCAGCGTGAAAGACGATATGGCTCTGGTTGGCGTGCTTTCCACCCAACTCCTAGCGGCGCAATTCACGGAACAATAAACGAGGCAGCCAAACAATGAATCAAGCGGACATCGACCGCGACATTCGTAAATTTCTGGTGGATAACTTCCTTTTTGGACGTGCTGACAAACTGCGTGACGATCAGTCGCTTTTGGGCACAGTAATCGATTCCACCGGCGCGCTGGAGCTGGTCACTTTCCTGCAGGAGCATTTCGCGATCGAGGTGGGAGACGAGGACATGGTCCCAGAAAACCTGGACTCGGTGAAAAGCGTCGTAGCGTATGTTGCGAAAAAACTCGCGGCGAAGACCAGCGCCTAAGTTGGGTGAATTCATCTGCCGTTCTCTTTCGCATGGATGCGCTCAGGTAGCTCCACGGCGCCGAGCACACAGTTTGGAAAAGAAATCGCAGCTAGACACTTCGCGGCAAAATGCCCGCTACCATCGCAAATAGTGAATCCAGATGATTGAAATCAACGTTCCCGAAATTCTAGCAGACCTTCCCACAAGCATCAGCGACGTCGTGAACTCCTGGGCGGAACGCTCGCCCGATCACCCGGCCCTTGTGGAAGCTTCCGGCAGTTGGACGTACAGCCAGCTAAAAACTGTTATCGCGCAGACGAAGACGTGGCTCCAGGGTTTGGGTGTGCGTCCAGGGGATCGCGTTTTGCTGGTGTGTGAGAACTGCCGTGCGTTCGTCGCGAGCCTGCTGGCGCTGACGAGTATGGACGCGTGGCCGGCTCTGGTGAATGCGCGCCTTTCGGCGAACGAGATTGATGCGATTCGCGAACACTGCGGCGCGCGCCGCGTAATCTACATGACGGAAGTCTCGCCGCAAGCGACGGAACACGCTAAACGCGACGGTGCGCTAATAGCGGAGGCGGGGAGCTTGGGTACAGTGGGCGTCGGTCCATTGAACAACAACGTTGAACCGGAGCCAGTCGAAGCGGATCGTGGGGACCGGATCGCCGCCTTAATTTACACTTCGGGCACCACGGGATTGCCCAAGGGCGTGATGCTGACGCATCGGAACCTGTTGTTCGTGGCCGGCATCTCCGCGAAGATTCGCGCGCTAAATCCGAACGATCGCGTCTACGGGATTTTGCCGATGTCCCACGCTGTGGGATTATCCGTGGTTCTTCTGGGAACCTTGCTGCGCGGCGCAACACTGTATTTGTCGCCGCGCTTTGACCCCATCACAGTGCGCGCAGGTCTGGAAAAGGACCGGCTCACGGTGGTGCTAGGAGTTCCGGCGATGTTCTCGCAGTTGCTGGGATACGCAAAATTGCGCGGACTTCAATCTCTGAAGCTCCCGGATCTGCGAATAATTTCTTCTTCTGGCGCTCCACTGGATCCTGCGATCAAAGCAGCCGTCGAAAAGCTTTTCGGCATGCCGCTTTACAACGGTTATGGTGTCACCGAATGCTCCCCCAATATTGCGCAGGCCCGAGTCGAGGAGCCGCGGACGGACACGTCCGTCGGTCGCGTATTTCCCGGCATCGAAGTGAAATTTGTCGGCGCGGACCGCAAGCCCGTGGCCGATGGAGAAGTCGGCGAATTGTGGGTGCGCGGACCAAACGTAATGAAGGGCTACTATCGAAATCCGGAGGAAACGGCCGCCGCCATTGATGCGGAAGGATGGTTCAACACGCGCGATCTCGCGCGGTTGGAGGGTGGCCACCTGTTCATTGTCGGGAGAACGAAAGAACTGATCGTCCGGTTTGGGTTCAACGTCTATCCGGCCGAAGTCGAAGCGGTGTTGAATGCCCATCCCGAGGTAGTCCGCTCCGCGGTCATCGGCCGAACGGCCAAGGGTGACGAGGAAGTTATCGCGTTCGTTCAGCTCGCGCCAGGCTCGTCGCTCGCGGCGCCGGATTTGGCCGACTATGCAGCAGAGCGCCTGGCCCCATATAAACGGCCGTCACATTTCGTGTTCGTGGATGCCATGCCGTTGACGCCTACGGGAAAAGTCAAGAAGGACGAACTCGCGAAGATGGCGGTATCGCCTGCGCCACCCCGATAGTGCCAGATACCGGCAGCGTGAGCTTCACGAAAAACTGCCGATACGCGCCGTTGCGATTTAAGCCGCACCGAAACCGCTACAGAGGAACTTCGATCAACGTTGGGCCATCGGCTTCAAATCCCTCTCTCACCGCTTTTGCGAACGCGTCTAGTGTGGTGACACGGCTGGCGGGTACGCCCATGCCTTTTGCAAGATGCACCCAATCCAGAATGGGCTTGCCGATGTCGAATAGGCTCGCGGCTCGCGGGCCGGGAGCGCCAACGCCGATCCCCGCATATTCCCGCTGCAGCACAGCATACGTACGGTTGGCGAAAACCACGGTCGTAACGTTCAATCCTTCACGCGCCATGCTCCATAGGCCTTGCAGCGTGTACATGCTACTTCCATCCGCAGTCAGGCAGAGCACCCGTCGCGAGGGGCAAGCTACGGCGGCGCCTACGGCGAGCGGGAGAGCGATGCCGATCGAGCCGCCCGTATTCCC
>JBEKHD010000058.1:0-5592 GCA_050012455.1 Candidatus Acidiferrales bacterium
TGATCGTTACAACTGCTCGCTGGTTCCCCACCGCACGGCTCGCAGTGGCTTTGGCTAACGCAGGATTTACTGTTGATGCCGTCTGTCCGTCGAATCATCCGATCACCAAGACCGATGCCGTGCGCCGGATCTACAATTACGATGGCCTCGATGCTTTGAGCTCGGTCTCTGACGCGCTTGTGGCTGCAAAGCCCGATGTCCTGGTTCCTGGCGACGACCTGGCTACCCAACATTTCCACCAGTTGTACGAGCAGAAACGGAGTGAGGGGGACGCGGGAGCGTTGCTTTGTTCGCTGATTGAGCGTTCACTCGGATCGCCCGAGAATTTTCCAGCCCTGTACGCGCGCGCCAAATTTATGGCGTTGGCCGAGGAAGAGGGCATCCGTGTTCCGAAGACTAGCGTCATCCGTGACAGCGGCGAGCTGAAAAACTGGATTGCTCAGATGGGCTTTCCCGTCGTCCTGAAAGCGGACTTCTCTTCGGGTGGCGATGGCGTTCGGGTTGTGCGCGACTTGGAAGACGCGGAACGGGCGTTGCGCACTCTGCAAGGTCCTCCCCTTCTGGCGCGAGCGCTGAAGCGGGCCTTGATTGATCGAGACACGACGTTAGTCTGGCCGTCATTACTTCGTCGTCGATCGCTCGTGAACGCGCAGCCGTTCGTAGCCGGCCGCGAAGCAACCAGCGCCGTCGCTTGTTGGAGGGGCGAAGTCCTCGCTGCGCTCCATTTCGAAGTGCTCAATAAGGGCGTTTCTTCTGGACCGGCCACCGTCCTGCGCCTGATCGAAAATCCTGAAATGGCCGCCGCTGCGGAAAAGATGGTGCGCCGCCTGAATCTTTCCGGTCTGCACGGATTTGATTTCATGCTCGAATCGCAAACCGGCGACGCCTACCTCATCGAAATTAATCCCCGCTCGACCCAGGTCGGACATCTTACGCTTGGACTTGGGCGGGATATTCCCGCGGCGCTTTACTCAGCCGTTTCCGGACAACCAATCCGGCCGGCCGCGAAAATCACGAACGATGACACCTTCGCGCTTTTTCCGCAGGAATGGATCCGCGACCCGGCAAGCGCGTTTCTGCAAGCCGCCTATCACGATGTGCCATGGGATAAACCCGAATTGATTCGCGCCTGCGTCCGCGCTCGCAAGAAACAGGACGCCTGGTACTCACAACAAAATCGTCTGCAGGCCTTTTCAGTGGCGCGGCTACCTCGAGCATGAGTGATCCATTACGGGGACGCGCGGAGCGAGTGGAATTGCGAGGCAAAGTAAATCACGAAGCAGCCAGTGAATGCACGGCTGCGAATTCCCGGGAGTCTGGATTCGCTGCGCGGGCGTTGGAACCCGGCCGTCACATTGTTGATCCGTCCTTCGCTTCGGCTGAGCCCCTCAGTAAACAGAGCGTTCAAGCATCCGCGGTCACTCGCGCCGTGAATCCCCGACCCGATGGAGGCGCGCGAGCTGCGGAGATTTATCCCGCGCACCTCCTGCACCCCCGCTTGATTCACAGTCACCTTCGCGAAAACGTGAAGAAGCCGCTGCGGGTGATGAAATTCGGCGGCACTTCAGTCGGTGATGCGTCCTGCATCCAAAGGGTCGTTGAAATCGTACGCGCCGCTGCGCACGAAAGTGACGTCGTAGTGGTCGTTTCCGCCATGAGCGGCGTGACCAACAAGTTGGTCGAAGCCGCGAACCAAGCCGAAGCCGGGAGTCGCGAATCGGTGGCGATGATTTTCGAAGAACTGCGCGAGCGGCATGAAACTGCCGCAAAAGTCCTGATTCCATCAGACGAAAAATGCCAGGCGATTGTCAGTGTGATTCAAGCGCGCGTGCAAGACGGCGAACGCATTTGTGAGGACGCCATCCTGCGCCGGGACCTATCACCCCGCGTGCGCGATGCGATTTCAGGATTGGGCGAGCGCTTGTCCGCCCCCCTCGTCGCTGCCGCGCTTGCAGAACGAGGCGTCGCGAGCGAGGCGATCGAAGCCACCGAACTCGTTGTCACGAATTCCTGCCACGGGGCTGCAGAGCCGTTCATGGATCTGACGCGCGAGCGCTGTGAAGCGCGTTTGCGCCCGTTATTGCGTCAGGGCACCGTTGCCGTGGTGACTGGTTTTATCGGCGCCACCGTGGAAGGCGTGCCCACCACGCTCGGCCGCAACAGCTCGGATTATTCCGGCACAATCATGGGCGCCGCTCTGGATGCGGATGAAGTAACGCTCTGGACTGATGTGGACGGCATTTTGACCGCTGATCCGCGGCTCGTGCCGGGCGCTAGCTCCATCCTTGAGATGTCTTATCGCGAAGCGGCGGATCTCGCGGAATTGGGCGCCAAGGTTCTGCACCCGAAAACGATGCACGCCTTGATGCAACAAGGCATCCCGATTGCAATCCGTAATACGTTTGCTCCCGAGCGCCCCGGAACCAAGATCACAACCAACGGTTCCGCGAACGGCACAGTCGTCCGAGCTCTTACTGCCTCGAACGACGCCGGGCTCATTACGCTGCGAGCGTCCAGAGTTTCTGACACGCCGGATATTCTGCATCGCGCGCTTGCCGCAGTGGCTTCTGTTCCCGCCGAACTCCGGCTGGCGCCGCAACATTCTGCCTCGCAAGATGAAATCTGCCTGGTCGTGCCATCAGCGCTCGCCGCGCCAACTGTGCATGCGCTGCGCAAAGAATTTACCTCGGATCTGGCGTGCGGAAGCGTCAAAGGCCTCGCGCTCGAACCGGCTGTTGCTCTGGTCACCGTCGTCGGCGAGCAGTTATTCGGTCCAGGCGGACTCGTGGGCCGCGTGCTCAATGCCCTGACTTGCGAAAACATCGCCGTCCTCGCGAGATCTCGCGGTTCGTCACGCTCTAGTTTCACATTTGTCGTGGCGCAGTGTGACATGAAGTCAGCCGTCGTCGCCGCCCACCGCCAGCTGCAATCGAGCGCCGGTGCAGCTGGCGGCCGCTCTCTCTGACGAATCGCTCAGCCACAACACGCCTCGACAAACGAGTCGCCAGCCTACATACACGGGAGACTTCGCGCATCGTTTTGCATCACTCCGCAGGTGTCATTCCTCGGTAATTAGTTCACTATCTGATAGATAGCCCTTCGGCGCTTAGCGCGAGACGTTTTCGATTTCGCCCCCATTTCTTAGGCCTTTAATGTAGCTGCCACACTCATATAGAATACCGCTCCCATGGCCCAACCTGCCCCAGCCCGCGAACCGAGTATTCCCGCACCGTATGTGGATATTTACAAAGACGGCGAATACCTCAAGAAAAATCCCACCTGGCACGTGGAAGAGTCTCCGTTCAAAGCCAAGTACATTTTAGAGATGCTGCGGCGAAACAATCTTTCGCCGAAGACTATCTGTGAAGCCGGCTGCGGTGCGGGCGAGGTCTTGCGGCAATTGCAGCTGCAAATGGGCGCGGGCCATGAGTTCTGGGGCTACGACGTCTCCCCCCAAGCAATCGAGTTCAGCAAGCCTCGCGAAAACGATAAGCTGCATTTCAAGCTCGCGGATCTCGGCAAGGAGCGGGGCGTGGGCTTCGATCTGCTTCTGGTCCTGGACGTCGTCGAGCATTTGGAAGACTATTTTACTTTTCTCAGGGAGATTCGCCCGCAGGCCAAACACAAGATATTCCATTTCCCTTTGGATCTTTCTGTGCAAGCAGTACTGCGCAAGCGCGGGCTCATGACCAGGCGTGAAATGCACGCGCACTTGCATTACTTTTCGAAGGACACAGCGATTCAGACTCTGAAAGACACAGGTTACCAGGTTCAGGATTACATCTATCTGCCCCGGTCCAACGAAATTGGCCCAACACTTCTACAAAAGGCCTTCAGTCTTCCTCGCGCGCTCTCCTTCGCGATCCACAAGGATCTGGCAGTGCGCGTCTTGGGCGGGTATTCGCTGATGATCTTGGCGAGTTGATCGCTCCTCGAGCCTCAATTTTCCGCAGCAGACTTTCACGATTGGAACGTTCGCAACTCTAAGTGCAAGCTTGCGCACTTGCGCCACAAGAAGTTAGAAACAGGCGCGCGAGTGTGCAGTTAAACTATAATCCGTGGAACAAGCCAACATAGTGATCATCGGCGGTGGCGTCGTAGGCTGCGCGATTGCTCGTGCTCTATCGAGCCGCTGGAGCGACGTCTTCGTTCTGGAAGCGCTCCCAAAAATCGGGATGGGCGCAAGTACACGCAATAGCGGTGTTATTCATTCCGGCCTCTACTATCCGCCGGGTTCCTTGAAAGCTCGCCATTGTCTCCGCGGCAATCAGTTGACCTACGAGTTTTGCGCTGCACACGGAGTCCCTCATCGCCGCACGGGCAAGCTGGTAATCGCATCATCGCCAGCGGAATCGGAAGAACTGGCCGCGCTGATGAAAACGGGCGAGACCAACGGCGTGGAGAACATGCGCATCATCGATCGCGCCGGAATTCGGGCGCGGGAACCGCACGTCGAAGGGTTCCAAGCGATTGACATTCCTTCCACTGGGATCGTCGGCAGCGAAGAGCTCGTCAAGGCCTACGCGCGTATCGCCTCGGATCAGGGCGCACATATCGTAGTGCACGCTAAAGTGGAACGCTTGGAACCTTCACGCGACGCCATACGCGTTTTCAGTGCAGCGGGTGAAATTGAAACCCGATGTTTGATAAATAGCGCCGGGCTATTCGCCGACGAGGTCGCCGCAATGCTCGGCTCGCGCATGGCAGAGCACCGGATTTATCCCGTGCGAGGGGAATATTGCGAACTGTTGCGTTCCAGGCAGGACTGGATTCGCGGCTTGGTTTACCCTTTGCCGCACCCAGAAGGTGTGAGCCTGGGCGTGCACCTCACAAAAACTGTTTGGGGCAACGTCCTGCTCGGCCCTACGGCGCGCTATTTGGACGACAAAAACAACTACGAACGCGACCGCGAACCCATCGAAGAATTTGCTCGAGGCGCCAAAATGCTTCTGCCGGAGCTCGAAGCCTCCGATCTGATGCCCGCCTATTCAGGTATCCGCGCGAAGTTGACTCCCCCGAGCACTCGGGGCGAAAAGCGTGTGGCGGATTTCATCATCGAACGAGACTCGCAATTTCCATGCGCCATCCAACTGATGGGTATCGAATCGCCGGGACTGACTTCAGCGCCGTCCATCGCCGAACAAGTCGGCGACCTAGCAGCCGAAATTCTTACCTGAACCGTTCGGACATCCACGAATCGTGTCGTATGCTCCGTGCGGGACAAACAAGCCTTTGAATAAAGCACGAGCAATCTAACTTCAGCCCGTTCGTTCTGACGTTCGCCTGGCAGTACCATCAGTCTGTTGCCGGTCACCCGCCTTCAGTGGAGGCGAATAGGCACGTTTCCCATTCCGGAAGTTGCAGAAGTTTCGAGGTTTAATTCGAGGGAATCGTTACGGAGACCTGATTCGAGTCAACGCTTTGGATGTTGCTGGAGTTCACCGCAGTCACGTAGTAATAGTAGGCTTGGCCGTTGGACACTGAGCCGTCGGAGTAAGAGGGATTCGCCTCCGGCGTGGAATTCAGCTGCGTGTACGGCCCACTGGGTTTCGTACTGCGATACACAAAATATCCGGTCACAGTTGAGCTGCT
>JBEKHD010000059.1:0-5360 GCA_050012455.1 Candidatus Acidiferrales bacterium
ATTACTCGTTCAAACTCCCTCTCGCAAGGGAGCGGGATGCCCATTCATGTGGACGGCGTTCTACTGCACACCATCTCCGGTACCGAGCTGTCCCGCGTGCGAACCGAATTTGACCCACTCTGCATATTCCCAGCCCTTCCGCCACATCCAGTACAACCGCACTCCCAGTCTGCGGGCCATGGCCACCTTGGCTATGTTCCGTTGCCGGTGCGGCGCGATGGACCCGTTTTCGCGTGGTCGCGCTTCGTCGAGCAACTTCGCTGGGTGAGGCTTCACGGTTTGGGGGCGTCGCACTCAGCGCGGCGGAAAATTCGGAGGGCTCGAGGCAAGATAAAATCCCCCACCCTCCGCGACGTTCGGCGAAGGGCCGGGAAGGTCAACTAACGTGACGAAGACAGACCGGTCACCACGCGTTGGCTGAGCCGTGGCAAGTCCCGGCGCCATGGTCGGTGAAAGTAGCGTGCTGATCACAACCCGAGGAGCCAGCTCGACCGTCATGGGTGCGATTTGCAAGGTGAAATCCACCGCGTCGGCGGTGGTCTTCGATGGATGCGCCAAGGCCAGGGGCAGCTTGCTGGCGACCACGGTGGCGCATCCGAACCGCACGAAATCCCTTCGCTTCATTTGATCCTCATCGCGCCCGGAATGCCAGCGCCGGCGCGACCGCCAAATTAGCGCGGCCGTTATGAAAATCCCTGCATCGTCTTGCCACTCTTCCCCTTCAGGTTCTTGGCTGAATGGTTGGCAAAAACAGGCATTCTAACCGCTTTCACATTTCACACACAGTCCCAACTAGATGCTTCACTACATTGGTTATTCTGTGAAGCTGTTCGGGAGCTTCGCCGTCGCGTCAGCAACTCTTACTTGATAGGTTCGCGAGAGCTCTCGGTAAGTCCTGCGCGATGGATTGCGTCCGGGTTATTCGTAACGCAGCGCGACCATGGGATCGACTTTTGTGGCGCGTCTTGCGGGAATGTAGCAGGCGAGGAATGCGACGGCGGCCAAGGCCAGCGCGACGGCGACATACGTGATGGGATCGCTGGGCTTGACGCCGTAGAGAAACGTGGTGATCAAGCGCGCGAGACCGAGCGCCAAAGCTGCGCCGAGCACTACGCCGATGCACGTGAGCTTCAGTCCCATCCTGGTGACCAGCTTCAGAATGTCGGAAGGCTGCGCGCCCAGCGCAATGCGAATTCCGATTTCGTGAGTGCGCTCGTTCACCGAATAGGACATCACGCCGTAAATGCCGACGGCGGCCAGCAGGATTGCCACACTCGCGAAAATTCCCAGTAGCTGCATGTAAAAACGCCAGTCGCCCAGCGAAGCGCCCATTATTTCTTCCATGGATCGGATGTTGCTGATGGGCTGATCGGGATCGATATTGGCGATGGCATGCTTAACGCTTTCTACAAGGCCTGCAGGACGTGCCAGCGATGTGCGCAAAACCAGATTCTCGTGCAAATGGGCGCGGGTTGCTCCGCCGGGAAAAACGGCCGGTTGCTGCAGGTAGGGAGCGTAAACGAATGGACGCGTATCTCTGCCCAGGCCGCGATGTTTTACATCTCCCACCACGCCGACGATCTGGCGCGGGCGCGGCTGATCCACGGGGTAAGGATCGTAGCGCAGCAAGATCTGCTGTCCGATGGGGTCTTCGTTCGGAAAATATTTGTGCACGAACGTTTGATTGACGACGATCACCCAAGGAGAGTTTTCGGTGTCGTGCTCGTCGAGATAACGCCCCTTCACCAGCGGAATTTTCATGGTGCTGAAGATTCCGGAACTGACTTCGCTGTATCCGGCGCCGGGCCGGTCGTCGGGAGGCGGCGCCGGATGCCCGAGGATTGAAAATGTGTAATCTTCCGTGCAGCAGTGCAAGGGCAACGCGCCGATGAGCGCCGCGGACTCAACGCCGGGCAGCACGCGAACGTTATCGAGCAAGCGCGTATAAAAATTTGTGGCAGTCGGCAGAGTTTGTTCCATGTCTCCGCCGGGCACGCGTTCCAGATACTTGCCGCCCTCGGGAAGCTGGAAATCCATGGTGAGCAGGCGGTTGTAATCAAATCCTGGATTCACTCGCTTCAAATGCAAGATGGTGTTGATCATCAGGCCGGCGCCGACGAGCAAGACCATCGCCAACGCAACTTCCGAAATCACCAAGGCCTGGCGAGCGAGGCGGCTGGAGGCGGATGTGGTTTTGCGCTCGCTTTCACGCAGGACCGCGTTCAGATCGGGGCGAGAGGCGCGCAGGGCGGGAGCCAGCCCAAACAAAATGGCGGTGATAAGCGAAATTCCCAGCGTAAAGAGGAGCACGCGGCCGTCCAAGGTGATCGCCTCCGCGTTCGGGAAATCTCCACCGGCCAGCGCGAGGAACACTCGGATGCCCACGAGCGTCAACACTGTGCCCAGCACGCCTCCGATCACCGCGAGCAACACGCTTTCCGTGAGCAACTGCTGCACCAAGCGGCGGCGTTCCGCACCGAGAGACATGCGCAATGCATATTCTTTGCGGCGGGTTTCGGTGCGGAACTGCATCAGGTTGGCGACGTTCACGCAAGCAATCAGCAGCACGAACGCAACAGCGCCCAGAAGTGGGTACAGCGCGCTGCCGGCGCCGCGGTAGAGATCCTCGTGCAATGGAAAGACCTTTGCGCCCAAACCTTTATTCGTTGACGGATAATCCTGTTCCATGCGTCGCGCGATCACGTCCATATCGGCTTGCGCTTGCTGCAGCGTCACGCCGGGTTTCAGGCGCGCCACCGGCATCAGCCAGTGATCAAATCGCGCGTTGTAGCGAGGGTTGGCAGGATTGATCGGCAGCCAGAGATCAATCGGGAATCCGTAGAACGGAGCGAACCCAGCAGGCATCACTCCGACGATGGTGGAAACGACGCCTTCCACATTGATGCTCTTTCCTAGAACGCGCGGGTCGCCGTTGTACTCGCGCTTCCAGAACGGCGTGCTGATGACGATGGCTTGCGAGAGGTCTTGCTGCTCGTCCTCCTGAAAAATGCGGCCGAGGATCGGCTTTGCTCCCAGCTGGGCGAAAAAGTTGGGCGTGACGTATTGCGTGTGCAGCGGCCGCGGCTCGCCTAGACCGGAAACGATCGCCTGGTCCGTGAAGCTGCTCAGCGAAATATCTTCAAAGACATGGTTCTGTTTCGTCCAGTCCACGTTTTCCGCAATGGGAGGCGCCTGCAGAGAGTCGGGGTGAGCCTGGTCGGCCTGCCAAATCACCACCAGGCTTTGTGGTTGCGGATAAGGCAGAGGGCGGTACAACAGCGCGTCCATTACGCTGAAAATCGTGCTGTTGGCGGCGATTCCCAGCGCGAGGGACAGAACAACTACGGCGAGGAAGCCGGGACTTTTGCGCAGACCGCGTGCCGCGAATTTCACGTCAGCCGAGAGCGTCTCGAAAAACTGAGGGGTTCTCATGTCCGCGTTACCTCTTCGGCTCTCGCGGGAATTCGCGCGGGGCCGCGCCGGATTTTACGGAAGTTCGGAGGGCCTGATTGCTTCTTGTACCTTGGTTCCCGGTTCTGCTTGTTGTTCTGACGCAGACGCAAGCGGAAAGGTAGCTTCCGGATCGGTTCATAGTGTCATACGAGAACGGGGCCTTGGAAGTTCCACGATCCTCGCAGCCGAAGCAGCGCATCCAACGCGGATTCCGCCCACAGTAACTGCGCACAACCGAGATGGCTTTCGATCAAAGTGCCCATTTCTCCATGAAAGTCCTTGGGCGGAGGTACAACACCAGCACGCCCGGCACGGGATCGATACGACGCTTCCCGCAGAGATTTTCACTAACGACACCGGTGGTGATGATTTTGTTGAGTGAATACTTCACTTGCATGCCAGCGTCACTATCACCCTTGAAACGGCAGTCTGCATCCCAATCCGGCAGTACCCGAAGCTGTTGGGATCTAATGTCAGTTACATTCACAACGATTTCACCGTGTGAGTCCGTGTAGGGGTTGATCGGTTCTGTTGCATCGCCAATCCAAATGCTCGGATTTTCGTTTTTGATCGGCTTGCCATTCTTGCCGTTCAGCAAGCGGAATTTGATGGCACGAGCAGTCGGCTCTGAACTCGCATTTTGGATAGGATGCGGACCGGCTACACAGGCGGCCGCGATAAGAGAGAGAAGGACGAATCTCATCGACTATGGTCCTCACCTAATCAGTTCCACTCTGGGTAGACCACCCACTCGGGCGACCTGAGCTGGCTGACCGAGAGTGGAGCGGCAGACAGACTCGCGTTTTTTCATGCCGCTCGGAGTGTCTAAGAGCAGCTCACATGCCAACTAAAATGACTCGCTTCGGTCAGCTGATTGTTGAAAACAAATGGGAAAGGGGAACGGCTCTTTCAGAGGTTGAACCGTTGGAGATCTTGTGCACCATCAGCGTCTGCTTAATCCGACACAGTACGCGTTGCGACCTCTCAATCTGCTCGTTTACGTTGGTTGGCTCCCGGTTAAGCACGGAAGAGCACAGCCAGGAATGGCTCTGCCGCAGCGGGCACCGCGTGCCCCTACGAAGGCTGAGGAAGGATTTCGAAGCGGTAGGTGATTTCGGAGGTTTTGCGGAGCATGGCGGCTACGGAGCAGTATTTGTTTTGGCTGAGTTCGATGGAGTCCCGGACGGCCTTTTCTTCCAGTTGGCCGGACAGGCGGTAGACCATTTCGATTTTGGTCCAGACCTGCGGCGGATCTTTGGCGCGTTCGCCAGAGATTTCGATTTCGAGCGTGGCGAGTTTCTGGCGTTTTTTTTCGAGGATCAGGACGATGTCTATCGCGGTGCAGGAGCCTAGCGCGCCGAGGAGAATCTCCATGGGGCCGGCGGCGGCGTTGCTTTTGCCGTCGAAGGGTACGGCGCGGCCTGAGGGCATGGTGGCCAGAAATTCTTCGTCGCCCACCCATTTTACTTTTGCTGTCGGCATGTTTTGCTCCCGCGAATTCTGTACGTGAGATTCATCAATTAAACTTTAACGGGGATTCAGGGGCGCGTCTAGTGAGACCCCCGGCGAGGTGTGTGCGTAGCGCCAGTTGGCGGGAGCCAGATGGAGGGAGCCTCTTGGGCGAAGCAAGCTTCGCCTAGCGCGATTTGCTTCGCGGCTAAGATTGTGGCGAAAGCGGCGGCAAGCCGCCGCACCCCATATGGACCTGGTTGACGCAGTGGTTTTGGGGTGTGTTACGCTCGCAGCGCGGTGTGGGGAGGATTGCTGGCGATGCGATGTGCGTGGCGGCGGATCGAATTTTTTGCGATTTTCTTGGGGGTGCTTTGGAGTGCGGGTGCGTTATCGGCGCAGATTGGGCCGGGTAAGGCTGGCGATGCGGTGTCGTTGAACAATCGGGGATTGGAGCG
>JBEKHD010000060.1:0-5303 GCA_050012455.1 Candidatus Acidiferrales bacterium
GGGCCTAATGGAGCGCGGACAACTTCCCTTGCTCGTCGTAAATGCAATCGTCCAACATGAAACTCCCTTTTCAGTGTTGGAATCCCTTCGTAAAGAGATTCGTTCAGCGTATTTGGAAATGGACACTTACAAAATCATCGACACGAAGGGCGTGAAGTATCGCGTGACGCATCGCGAACGGCTGGAAATGCTTCGGGCAATGTGGAAAACGTCCGCTCGAGCATCGATCGGACGAGCGGCGTGGTTCGTGTTGGTCACACGCCAAGTGCTCCGTCTGGTCTTGCACCTCGTCTATCGAGTACTTCCGAAACGGTCGCACGCGGCAACATCAACGAGCGGCCGATCGAGGATATGACGTCCGGCACGGGAGATTCGCTGGCAATCGTGAAGTTCGAACTTAGCGCAGTTGAGAAAATCGTTTCCACGGCCGCCGGGGAAACTCGTAGATAATCGATTGGCAACTTCCAGTAACCCACTCATTTACAATATCTTAGATGTATCCCAAAATGGCCCAAGGATTGCAGAAATAGGATCTGGAAGAGTGTGGAGTTCGCGCTGGCAGGCCGTGCGGATGCTGAGAGTTGGCAGCGAGCGCACAGCGAGGTTCCAGGCACAGTAAGGAGACGGATGGAAGCCGGCGACGGGTGGTCCAAAACTTGGACTCATTTTGACGGCGCGTGGCACGAAGGCAACGTGCCGATCATGGGTCCGCGCACGCATGCCGCATGGCTGTGCTCTGTAGTGTTCGATGGCGCCCGGTATTTTGAAGGGGTTGCGCCCGATCTCGAGCTGCACTGCGCGCGTGTCAATGAATCCGCGACGAAACTCTTTTTGAAACCCGTGGTTGCGACGGAAACCTGGGTCAAGCTCGCGCGAGAGGGATTTACACGATTCGATAAAGACGCTGCGCTCTACATCCGGCCGATGTATTGGGCGGAGAAAGAGGGACCGTGGGTGCAGGCGCACGATCCCGAATCAACTCGGTGGTGTCTCTCCATATATGAAGCGCCGATGCGACCACCGAAAGGTTTTTCGGTGACATTGTCTCCCTACCGGCGGCCCACGGTCGAAACCATGCCGGTGGATGCAAAAGCCGGATGCCTCTATCCCACTAACGCTCGCGCTCTCTTCGAGGTGCACGCTAGAGGTTTCGACAACGCGATTGTGTGCGACATGCTCGGCAACGTTGCCGAGCTGGCCACCTCTAATATTTTCATGGCCAAGGACGGAGTAGTTTACACGCCGGTCGCGAACGGCACGTTTTTGGCCGGCATCACTCGCCAACGAGTAATCGGCCTCCTGCGCGATAGCGGCGTGACAGTGGTGGAAAAAACGCTGACCTATCAGAACTTCCTAACTGCCGACGAGATATTCTCCACGGGAAATTATTCCAAAGTAGTCCCCGTGACTCGGATCGATGATCGTCCGCTACCGTTCGGTCCGTTATACACAAAGGCGCGAGAACTCTATTGGGCGTTCGCGCATTCATGATTGGCAATGGATGTGAGGCTCCCGATTTCACAGGGATTGGACAGCTGAACGATTCTGATTCGGCCCAATGAGATGCGACGTGAAAACTAGTTCCAGCTCCACGGCTATAGACCAGCTAATCCCAATTTGGGAGCGCGTGCTGCAGCGCTCGCCCATTGGAGTGAATGACAATTTCTTCGATCTTGGCGGCGACTCTTTGCTAGCCGTCAACCTTTTCTTCGAAATCGAACAAGCGTTTGGCCGGGAAATGCCGCCTGTAATGATTTATCAAGCGCCCACTATCGCGGCGCTCGCGGCGGAACTCGAGCTTCCCTCCGCATCGCGCTTCCCCGCACTGGTGTTGCTCAAAGCCGGAAATAATGAACCGCCGATCTTCATCGCCCACGGCTTGGGCGGCAGTGTGATCGATTTTTACCAGCTCGTGAAATACATCGACTCACCGCAACCGATCTACGGCATGCAGGCCCGAGGAATAGATGGAGTGGACGAACCGTTCGACAGCATCGAGGACCTGGCGCAATTTTATCTGGATGCAATCAAGGAAATTCAGCCGCACGGTCCTTACTACCTGGTCGGATATTCGCTCGGCGGTCTCGTCACGCTGGAAATGGCGCAGCGCCTTACGCAAGATGGCGAAAAGGTCGCGCTATTGGCCTTGCTCGAGTCTTACCCCTATTCGAGATTCCTGTCCTTGGGACAGCGTCTGCGCCTCGCCGCGCGCGTCGCGAAACATCGAGCCTATACCGTGAGCCGATTGCCGCTCCGTGACGCGCTTACGTACATCATGCTCCCCTCCAGACGTAGGTTCTATTTCGCTCGAACCATCAATCAAAACGGCAACGGAAACTTACAGAACGAGCTGCCGAACGCTGGGGTAGTTTCTCCGACAATGCAGCGCGCGCGTGACACGGCTTACCTCGCGCTGAGTCGGTATCAGCCTCGCCGCTACTCTGGCAAAATAAAATTCGTGAGAGCCGAGATTCTAACCGACTTTCCGGATGATCCCGTCGCGGTCTGGAAAAACCTGGTGGCAGAATTCGAATGTGCCACCGTGCCAGGCGACCATCTGGGGATCGTTGGGACACACTTCGAAAGCCTCGGTTCCGTCCTCTCAAGGTATTTGCGGGAAGTGTCTGGCAACTGATTGCTGGTTGGGACGGCGCTCGGTTTTCCGCCGGGACGCCTGGATCGTTGCTCTAAGCCTGCAGGATCTAAACGTATTTGAACCGCGATTTTAGCCGCATAATCGGCGACTCGAGCAGATGAAAGCTCGCTCCCGCTACCAACAGATTTAGCGCAAGGCAGAAAACCAGAAAAACGATCGACCCTATCGCGTAGGAATGCGTGCGCGCAATGAAGAATTCGCGCCGCGGACTGAGCACGACCGTGAGTGGCAGATCATACAGATACATCCCGTAACTGTATTTCCCAAAGATGCGCAGAAGCTTCAACGATAGAAACCATTCCACCCAAGACCCGGGCCGCAGCGCCAGCACGAGCATCGCTGCATAGGCCAACGCGATCACGCTAAAGCCGATCGTTGCGATCACCGGGTCAGAATGATTCACGGTGTGGCGAGCCGCGCACATCAGCAGCACTCCACCAGCCGCTAGGACGAACGTAAGAGGCGCCCACTTGAGAATGTGCTGCTGCAGCCGTCCTCTGATCAGAATCGCGATCGCCGCGCCCAGCGCGAGCGTATCCATGCGCGACACCAGGAAATCGTGGGTCCACGCGATGCTCAGCCAATTTGATCCCCAAATCGCAATCCGGAACAAGACTGCAAGAACGCCGGCGATTGCGCAGGCACGCAGAACAGCGGCGGAATCACGAAGCCTGACGATCATCCAGGGCCAGATCAGATAAAATTGCTCCTCTGCGCACAGCGACCATAAATGAGTCGTCAGCACCAGCGGGGAGACTTGCATCAGTGTGGGCCAAATCAGCGCGAACGGAAATCCCAGGTAGAACAAATACGATAGATGGATCCATCGCCAATGCGCTCCCACCAAGGGAGTCAGCACCAGATAGATCAAGGCGAGAAAATAGAACGGCGGAAAAATACGCAAAACTCTGCGCACGTAAAAGTTCCGGTAGTAGCGCGGGTCGCTTTGCGTATCGTACAAGATGCCGGTAATCAGAAAACCGGATAGTACGAAAAATAAATCGACGCCACTCCAGCCGAATGCGAAGACCATCCCTAACAGATGCAGAGGCCCGGAAGGGACACGGTCCGGCAGGCCCCCCGCGTAGTGATAAAAAAAGACCGCGAGAATCGCGATTCCGCGCAGTCCATCCAGAGCCGGCAATCGTTTGCGAAAATCAACGGCGATGGGCTTCTCTGCAGGTGTCTTCACATCTGCCGTTCGGGGTGCATTGACACTTTCACTCACAGTCAGATGGATCCGTATGGGCTGCGCGATGGCTTGCAGTATACATTGGACGATGCTTTCGCAAAAACGCGGGCGGCCGGCGCATTGGCGGAAGGTGATAACATCGTCTGCCGGATTTTCGAAAACAAACTGTGAAGGATAGCTACCAACCAATATGAACGGTGCAGAAAGCCTTATCCGCACGCTGGTGGCCGGAGGAGTTGACACCTGTTTCACGAACCCTGGCACCTCAGAAATGCACATGGTCGCGGCGCTCGACCGGGTGAGCGAAATGCGCTGCGTACTGGGCCTTTTCGAAGGTGTCGTGACCGGAGCAGCGGACGGCTACGCGCGAATGGCTGAAAAACCGGCCTGCACGCTGTTGCATCTTGGGCCCGGCCTGGCGAACGGAGTCGCGAATCTGCACAACGCCAGCCGCGCACAAGTTCCCATCGTAAACATCATCGGCCAACACGCCAGATACCACCTGCTCTACGACGCGCCGCTGACTTCCGATATCGAAGCGATCGCAAGGCCCTATTCGAAATGGTTGCGCACGTCATCGGCCGCGCCCGCAATCGGCCGTGATGCGGCAGAAGCCATTGTCGCCGCGCGCACGGCGCCGGGGCAAATTGCCACGCTGATCGTCCCTGCCGACGTGGCCTGGACTGATGGAGCTACTGTTGCCGATGTACCCGCTGTGCCAAAACCGCCGCTGCCGTCTGCTGAAACCGTGAATCGCACGGCATCCATTCTACGTTCTGGCATCCCCGCCGCGCTGTTACTCACCGGGAATGCACTGTACGGCGAAGGACTCATCGCTGCCGGACGAATCGCAACGGCCACTGGCGCCAGGCTTCTTGCTCCTTATCCTATTGCACGCGTAGAGCGTGGCGTCGGAACACCCAATGTGCAGCGGGTTCCCTACATGCCGGAGCAGGCGATCGAGCTGCTGAAAGATATTCGCCGGATGATCCTGGTGGGAGCGGCGGCTCCGGTCTCGTACTTCGCTTATCCCGGAAAGAGCAGCGTGTTGACTTCGCCAGAGTGTGAAATCCACGCGCTCGCAACTCCGGGAGAGGATTATGTCGGCGCGTTGCAAGCGCTCGTCGCGGAGTTGTCGCTGCAAAATCGTAAACCGGTGCTGACCGAAAAGGCGGAGCGGCCGCCGCGGCCGAGCGGCGAAATTACTTTAGGCGGCCTGGCGACCGCAATCGGTGTGCTGCTGCCGGAAAATGCGATCGTGGTGGATGAAGCCATGACCTCTGGCCGAGGGATCATGGCCGCGACGATAGGAGCTCCTCCTCACGATTGGCTTGGGAATACGGGCGGCTCGATCGGCATCGCTCTCCCGCTCGCCGTAGGCGCCGCCGTAGCTTGCCCCTCGCGACGGGTGCTCTGCCTGACTGCGGATGGAAGTAGCATGTACACGCTGCAAGG
>JBEKHD010000061.1:0-4968 GCA_050012455.1 Candidatus Acidiferrales bacterium
GAGGCGGCGCAGCAATTATTCGCAGGCCAAGCGGTGGACACGGCCAATCCGGGCTTGCTCGTGGATTATGATTTCTCCGCCGGACCGCCGTTTCGCAACCAAAGACAGATCTCTTCCGAGCTCGCTTGGGCTCCCCGCGCTCCGGTATCTTCGGGCTCCGGTCTGCTCGTTTTGGACGGTGCTTCATGGCTCACCACTAGCAACGCCGTGCCCGACCTGATCGCCAACCTGCAGAAGACCAATCAATTCACAGTGCGATTGCTATGCACACCTGCGGAGACAAGCGGCAGCGACGGTAGAATCATATCCATCTCGCAGCCCTCGGGCCCGCCTGATCTGACTCTCCGCCAGGAAGACACCAATCTGGCCTTCTGGTTTCGCAATCCGCTCTCGGCGAGCCATGCGAACTTGACGTGGTACTTTCCTGCGGTATTTGCACCGGGCCGTACCCGCGACATCCTCTATACATACGATGGCTCGAATCTCTCCCTCTTCATTGACGGCAAAGAGCAGACGCTAACCTATAGACTAGGACCCGGAACCGCTCTGGCGAAACTTGTCCGTCGCGTCAAATCGGGCGAACTTGAGGGGTACAGCTATATCTACTACGCTCTGATTTTCTGCCTTCCGGGAGCTGTTCTCGGTATGGCGGCGAGAAATCTACCTCCTCCTCGAGGCGCCGCCAGCTTCTGGCTCGCGTCCGCATTCCTGATCCCCGCCGCGCTCCTGGAGTGGATCTTGGTCTCTACCAGCGGTCGTTCGTTCTCTCCCAAGTATCTCGGACTCTCTCTGCTTCTCGCCGTCGGGAGCTTCCTGTGGGTCAATAGCGACCGCCGCTTTCTCCTACGGGACTAACCCATTTATCGAGCTGGTCCGCCATGACCGATCCTCGCTTCGGCCAGAAGGAACGCGAACCGTCGGGAAGCCCTGACACCACCCTCAGCCCAAGAATGGAAGCAAGAGGGCATACTTAAGGATAGTTTTTCCATCGTTTGGGCTGCAACGCGGCATGCCCCATACCCGACGCTCAGGCAACGCCGTAAGTTAATGCAAAAGAGAGAGTTAGAGGATCAAGAAAGATGCGTAATGCCCGAGTTGGCATGGAAAATGCACTTCTTCGCCTTTGGATTGCTCTGCGACATCACTGGAACGCCCGGCCCTGTAGTTTAATAGCGGTTAGGTTGGGTCCCAAGCAATAATCAGCCACCCTGGCAGCAAGAACACGAAATCGCATAAGACCGGGGAAAAAGAGGAAGAGATGAAAGGTGTAGTTCTGGCAGGTGGAACTGGCAGCCGTTTGAACCCGTTGACGCGCGTAACCAACAAGCATCTTCTTCCGATCTACGACAAGCCCATGGTCTATTACCCCATTCAGACACTCGTGAATGCCGGGATCGAGGAAATCCTTCTGGTCACTGGTGGCAAAAACGCTGGAGATTTCTTGCGCCTGCTGGGCAATGGCCGCGACTTCGGCCTGAAGCACTTGAATTATACCTACCAGGAAGGTGAAGGCGGAATTGCCGAGGCCCTCGGCCTGGCGGAATTCTTTGCGGGCGACGATTCGATCTGCGTGATTCTGGGCGACAACATCATCGAGAACAATGTTCGCCACGCGGTCGAAAGTTTCAAGGCGCAAAAGGGTGGCGCAAAAATTCTGCTCAAGGAAGTTGACGACGCTCAGCGTTTCGGCGTTGCGGAAATTCAGGGTCAGCACGTGGTGGGCATCGAGGAAAAACCCAAGGCGCCCAAATCGAATTTTGCCGTCATCGGCATCTATCTGTATGACAAGACCGTCTTTCAGAAAATTCGCCGCCTGAAACCTTCCGGTCGCGGCGAGCTGGAAATCACCGATGTGAACAACTTCTACATCGACGAAGACAAGCTCACCTACGAAGTCCTCGATGGATGGTGGACTGATGCAGGCACATTCGAATCGCTGCTCCGCGCCAATACGCTCGTCGCAGAAACCGGCGCAAACAAAATGAATCGTTCATCCGGCGCCGGGCGCCAGGAAGTGACCCGATGAAAATCTTTGTCACCGGCGGCGCGGGCTTCATAGGATCGAATTTCATTAATCACGTCCTCGGCCTCTCGCAAGGCTATTCCATCGTTAACTACGACAAACTAACTTACGCCGGAAACCTCGCAAACCTGGAATCCGTCGCCGACCACCCGCAATACACTTTCATCAAGGGCGACATTTGCGATCCCGCCTCAGTCGAAGCGGCGATGGACGGCTGCCAGACGGTCGTGCATTTCGCTGCAGAGTCTCACGTCGACCGCAGTATCTATGAACCGGCGCCCGTGATCGAAACCAACGTCACCGGCACCTTCGTGCTCCTGCAGATCGCGCGCAAGCTCAACATCAAGAAATTCGTGCACGTCTCCACCGATGAAGTCTATGGCGATATGGCTCCCGGGGCATTTGCCGACGAAAACTCCCCGCTGCAGCCGAGCAGTCCGTACTCCGCCTCGAAAGCGAGCTCGGACTTGATTGTCAGGTCCTACGTCCGCACCTTCGCTTTCCCGGCTGTCATTACCCGCGCCTCCAACAATTACGGTCCATTCCAGTTTCCTGAAAAATTTCTGCCGCTCATGATTACGAACGCGCTGGACGGCAAACCCCTCCCGATTTATGGCGACGGCAAACAAGAACGAGATTGGCTCCATGTGACGGACCATTGCCGCGGAATTCTGGCCGTCCTTGAACGCGGGCGTATCGGCGAGGTTTACAACATCGGCGGCTTGGATGTGCTCGAAAATCTCACCATGGCGCGCCGACTACTCCAAGCCACCGGCAAAACGGAATCGCTGCTTTCCTACGTGAAGGACCGCCCCGGCCACGACCGCCGCTATGCTCTCACGTGCGACAAAATCGAGCGCGAACTGGGCTGGAAACCTTCCATCTCTCTTGAAGACGGCTTGCGCCAGACAATTGATTGGTATCGCGCCAACACCAAATGGATGGCCGGGGTCCGGGACGGTGAATACCTAACCTACTACCAGAAATACTACGAGAATCGTGACTCTTCTCTCCACGCGATCGCGGAATCGGGACGAAAGTCTACGGGTTAGCTGATGGTCGGAGTTTTCCGGTCGCTACAGCCTGCGAGCGAAAGTTGATGAAGCCATCGAACTGCGTACCGCGTTAGTCTGCGTCACAATTTTTGGCGGGAGCCCTAACTCAGTGCAACGAATCGAAACCTCTCTTCCCGGCGTCTTTGAACTTCGGCCCAAAGTTTTTGGCGACGCTCGCGGGTTTTTCATGGAGACTTACCACCGCGGCCAATTCGCAGAGCTAGGCATTTCCGACGTGTTTGTCCAGGACAACCATTCTCGTTCGGTAAAGGGAACCCTACGCGGGCTGCACTACCAGACCCACCATTCGCAGGCCAAGCTTTGCCGCGTTGTCGAAGGCGAAGTGCTCGATGTGGCCGTGGACATTCGCGTCGGTTCGCCGCATTTTGGCAAATGGACCAGCGTCCACCTATCCGCAAATGAGCACAATCAAATCTTTATTCCCGCGGGATTTGCGCACGGATTCCTGGCGCTCAGCGATACCGTTCAGTTCCTCTACAAGTGCAGCGAGTTTTACGATCCCAGCGACGAGCACGGCATTTTTTGGAACGATCCTGAAATCAATATCTCTTGGGGCGTCGCCAGTCCGCTCGTTTCGGAAAAGGATGCGAAAAACTCAAAGCTCGCAGATATTCCGCGCGAATTCCTCCCCCGCTACGCCGCACCATGAAACCCAAGATCCTTTTGACGGGCAAGAATGGCCAGCTGGGGGACGACCTTCAGCACACGCTACCCGAGCTAGGCGAAGTCATTCCCACAGATCGCAAGCAGCTAGATCTGTCGCGGCCGGACGAAATCCGCAAGCTAATTCGGGATGTTCGCCCGGATCTGATCGTGAACGCCGCCGCCTATACCGCTGTGGACCAGGCGGAGAAGGACGAAACCCTCGCGCACGCCATCAATTCTGAAGCGCCAGCGATTATGGCCGAAGAAGCGAAAAAGATCGGCGCCGCGCTGGTTCACTACTCGACCGACTACATCTTCGATGGCGGCAAGGACTGTCCCTACGATGAGAACGATTCGCCAAATCCTATCAGCGTCTATGGAAGGACGAAACTCGCAGGCGAGCAGGCCATCCGCGATTCGGGTGTTGACCACCTGATTTTTCGCACCGCCTGGGTCTACTCCACACGCGGCAAGAATTTTCTTCTCACGATTTTGCGCCTGGCGACGCAGCGCGAGGAACTCCGGATTGTCCGAGACCAGATCGGTGCGCCCACTTGGAGCCGCGAAATCGCCGACGGCACCGTCAAAGCTCTGCAGCAGATTTGCAACCGAAGGGGCGGTACAACGGCGTGGTCAGAACGGGGCGGCACATATCACATGACCGCCGCTGGCGAAACGAGTTGGTACGAGTTCACTCAGGTGATCCTGCGGGAAGCCGCGCAAGCGCCAAACGCCGCAGCATGGTTCCGCACGGCAACAGCCGGAAAGGAATTGCTGGTGCGCCGAGTGGTTCCCATCACCACAGTCGAATACCCCACTCCCGCGCGCCGCCCTGCGTACTCAGTTCTCTCGAACTCGAAATTAAATCGAGTCTTTGGAATCCAGTTGCCGGATTGGCAACAGCAATTGCAGACGGCCTTCGCTTTCGATCCAGCAGACACACCCTAAGCGGCGCGCCCGCACGCGACCGTAACAAATCTTCACGCACAGGAACCACGGCCGCCGTGCAGAACGCAAGTGACACTGGCCGGGCTATTATCTACTTGAGGTTTTCTCTTACGCGGTGAGCACGCGGCCAGGGAACCGCACGCTGCGCGATCCATTTGCAATCGCGAGCGCCGTCTTCTGCATGGCTTGCTCGGGCACTAGACTGCGGGTTGCCTTGTTCGATTGCGCGGGAGTCCTTGCGTCGTTCTCCAGCAGCGTCGGCCTCATGAATCCGGC
>JBEKHD010000062.1:0-4657 GCA_050012455.1 Candidatus Acidiferrales bacterium
TCGATCACTACGCCACGAATTCCAACCGCCACGCGCAGCCTTTCGTCTGGACCGCCACAGCGGATTCGATCTTGGCTAAAATCGAACGACTATGCGAACGAATTTACGGGACGGCACACTAGAATCAACATGTCCGGCTCCTTTCTGCCGAGCCCATGGTTCTCGACAAACCACAGCCTACTCGGGCCTAAGGAGCCGGCGTTGTTATGCAATCAAGTAAAATTGGGGTAAAGCCACTACCGATTTCGTGGCGAGCGCGGATGAACCTGCAGCTTCTTCTCTTCGTGCTATTCTAGGCTTGTCCTCACCTCGACGCTTTGGCAGATTGCCTGGAAGAAGAATCGACCAGGAGGAAGCCTCCAAATGGCAAACCCCGCTTACGGATCCGAAACAAGGCTGGAAGTCCGGCGAATGTTCGTAGCGCCGCGTGAGAAAGTCTTCGAAGCGTGGACGCAACGGGAAAAACTAGAGAAGTGGATGTGCCGGTTCCCCAGACACGAGACGCGTTTTACCACGTCCGACGCGCGGCCGGGCGGTACCAACGTGATGGAGGTTCAAAATCCGCAAGGAGAAATTTTCAAGCAGAGCGTCACGTACCGGGACATCGAGCCTCCGAAAAAACTGGTGTTTACGTGGGACTGGCAGAGGTTCTCCGCGTCGGGGAAGAAGGTAGACGAGGCTCGTGACACGCTGGTGACGGTGGAATTTCAGCCGCGCGGTACCTTTACCGAAGTGATATTGACCCACGAGGGGCTCGCCACTGCTGATCAACGCGAGGCGCACAGCAAGGGTTGGAACGGCTGCTTCGATCGGCTCGAGGAAGAGTTGAAAGCATAGCGCGAGAAGTTCGCGTTAGGGCCGGTTACGCATCCCTATTCTAGAAAAGATTGATACTCGCCCCGCTGCGCAGCGAGCCGCGTTTCCAGCGACTTCTCCGCCAAGTGAACTTTCCGCAGCAACGCGCCGCGTGGAACTGCATGCGGATTCACCGCAGCAAGATCATGCACAAAATGGAAGCGGATTGCCTGGCGGATCTGGTGCGAATGGCCGCAACGCTCAGGATACACGCGCCATGACCGCATTAGCCGCCGCGACTTGTGAATCTCCGACGCCACTGCCTGTCTTTGCATCCTTGTGTCTACGCAAACCATCCAATGGTCGTAGGCTAAGCGAAATCGTCGAGCCGTTGATATCATTTGGCAGCAATCCCATACGATAGAGGGTCAGATGTCGGAATATAAAAAGAGTGCTGAATCCATATCTCGTTTGACTCCCGAACAGTTCCGCGTGACGCAACAGAACGGAACTGAGCGGCCTTTTGAAAATGCTTTTTGGGACCACGATGAACCGGGCATCTACGTGGACGTTGTCTCGGGCGAGCCGCTTTTTTCTTCGCTCGACAAGTTCGATAGTCACTGCGGTTGGCCGAGCTTCACAAAGCCGGTGAATCCAGAAAACGTGGAGGAGCGGCGCGACGGCAGCCACGGCATGGCGCGCACCGAGGTGCGCTCAAGCCACGGCGACAGCCATTTGGGTCACGTGTTTGACGACGGCCCGCGCGACGCAGGCGGGCTGCGTTATTGCATCAATTCAGCGTCGTTGCGCTTCATCCCCTTCGATGAACTCGAAAGGGAAGGGTACGGCGAGTATCGCAAACTCTTCGCACAGCAGAAAAAGGAGCAATAACATGGCGTCATCGCAAGAACGTGCAGTTCTCGCCGGCGGCTGCTTCTGGGGCATGCAGGAACTACTGCGCCGCCGCCCGGGCGTGGTTTCAACGCGCGTCGGTTACACCGGAGGGAACGTGTCGAACGCGACGTATCGCAATCATGAAGGCCATGCCGAGGCGATAGAAATCATCTTCGATCCACAGAAGTTGAGTTATCGGAAGCTGCTGGAATTCTTTTTCCAGATTCACGATCCGACGACGAAGAACCGCCAGGGAAACGACATGGGAACCAGCTACCGCTCTGCTATTTTCTACACTACCGAAGAACAGAAACGGATTGCGAAGGAAACGATTGCGGACGTGGATGCTTCGGGACTTTGGCCCGGAAAAGTAGTCACCGAAATAAAACCGGCTGCTGACTTCTGGGAAGCAGAGCCCGAACATCAAGACTATCTGGAGCGCATTCCGAACGGCTACACTTGCCATTACGTCCGACCCAATTGGACCCTTCCCGAGCGCCGGCTTGAAGCATCGCGCAAGTCAGCGAACTAGCTGCCAGGTGGCGGCGTGACCCGATCCAGCAGTGTGAAAGCTAGCAACATCACAATCGGGACTAGCAAGGTCCACGCCGCCAGGCGGGACGCCAACGCTGATCCAAGGATTGCTCCGCCGAGAAACGCCGTCCATATGCTCGCCAGTAATGCGGCGCGCGCCCAGCGGGTGTCCCAAGGACCCTGCGCTTGTGGCAGCGGCGCGCTCTTGATTCCTAACGCGACGTGTTGAGCCAAGCTATTCAAATCTCCGGTCACGAAGCCCAAACTCACCGTTTGTCCAGCCACGTGATTGATGGATGTATTCAGCATGCCCATCGCGGCGCTCAGAATCATGATGCTCAGCCAACCTGGCCACGTCCAGTACGCAGCAGCGATTCCAATAACCAGCATGGCCGCGACCGATGCGAAAAGCCGATGCAGTTGATTACGCTGACCGGCCTGCACCACGAGTGTCCCCACGAAGATGCCCAGGAGAAAAAACGGAATCGGGAGGAAACTATGCCCCGCCGCGACGAGCTTGGCCTGTCCAGCTTGTGAACCGCCCACCGTTGTGTTGCCGCTCATGAAGGAAGCGAAAACACCAAATTTCAGAAACGTGTAGGAGTCCACGTACCCGGAAATCAGCGCCAGACCGGCGGCTCTCTGCCATTGCGCGCTTGCGGACTTTGGTAATGACCACACGCTGATTCCGATGCGACCGAAACCTTGAAAATTTTGGTCGTCGGAGTCTGACACACCCTTCTCTCAGCGGTCTACAAGATTGAAACAGCGTTGCGGGAAGGCGTCCCTGGCAAAAAACTTCTTGCCGTGGCTCACGGCGCCGCGCGTTCGTACCGCCCTGAAGCATGTGTGATTGCGAAACGATGGGTTTGGCGTGTTTCGACGAAAACATTCGTGGACAGGCGATCAATACGGGGTCGGTTCCACCGCAGATACCGCAGCGATGGGGCCGATTCCGGGCGGCCAGTTAATCGCGCAGGGCTAATGACGCTCGAGGTTCTTCATCAACGATCACTCGCGGTTCGCAGTGACTGGAGGCGCGACAAACACCAGCGAAACCAGGTACAGCAGAATCCCCAAGCCAATCAACGAAGCAGCCAGAAACGCAAACAGCACGAACGAGAGCGGATGAAACCACAGCAGACTCACAACCTCCAGCACCAGTCCCACAATCACCAAAAGGCTGGAAATCCGGAGCAGCCGCCCAATTCCGATTTCGCTGATCTTCATGGCGCAGGACTCCACATTTTTAGGTGGCTCAGATTCGCCACGTCGTGTGTTGTATCGTGGCAGCCGCTGGTGAGGCAGGACGTCTGCTCCGATTTCAGCGAATCCATCATCGCCGAGTGCACGGGATTCTCTTCAAACGCGCGCGCTCCCAGGTGGCAGTGCAGGCATTGCGCATTTTTGAATCCGCCCTCGATGCGGATTGCCGCGGGGTCCGGCGGAGTGCTCACGTATTGCATGTAGATCCGCTTCAAGCCTTGCATTTTGTCCTTCAGCGGACCGTAAATAGTGTAGTCCGCGTGGCAGGAAAAGCAGGCCATGTCCACCGGCACGCGATGATTCTGAAAATGCTGGGCTGGAATATGGCTGGCGTCATCCACATACAGGCTTTGACCGTAGGGAATCATCACGTGGCAGGAAACGCAGAAGCGAGTCTGTTCAGAGCGCTGCATGTGCGTGTTCATCCCGCCGACGATGCACAGCGCCGGAAGCACGCACAAACCAATGAACGCCAAAATCTTCCAGCTCGTAGCGCGCGTCAGAGAAGGACGAATCAGGAAGACTGAGGCCAGCACGATGCTCAGAACAATCTGACAGATCAGAACTCCAATCACCAAGCCTCCTACCCCCGCGCTGATTATCGCAGGTAAAGGTTCCGCTCAAGTCTGAACGACGCCTACTTCTTTTTTGCCAGCTCACGAACGTAACCGACCAGGCCCTTGATTTGGTCATCCGTCAATTTGCCCTTGTACGCCGGCATTTTGTTTTTACCGTTCGTCACTATGTCTATGAGTTGTGCATCGGTTTCCTTCTGCACGTCCGGTGACGCGAAATCGTGCGCTCCGAGCTTGACACCCGCCGCGGTGGTTCCCTTTCCATCCTCGCCGTGGCACGCTGCGCATTTCGACTTGTACAGCGCCGGCGCATCTTGCGCGCGCAGCGGAGCGACGAGCACAAAAAGAATTCCAATGGCAGGCGCGACCAAACGTACGATGCGGATGACGCGAATAGACAGAGACTTCATTTGTTTCCTCCTTGTCGTGGTTGCTGAGTCATGATACACCTCGCCACCGTCACGGCGTATGGCGCTCAAAACGCATAGCGGAACGAGAATGTGGCGTTGCTACCGTTGAAATCCTGCAACTGAATGGGCGCGAGGCCGAACGGATTGGTGTTACCTGTTTCGTTGTAGCCGTAATAGTTCCAG
>JBEKHD010000063.1:0-4184 GCA_050012455.1 Candidatus Acidiferrales bacterium
CCACGAAGGGCGGCTCTCCGGTCGCCTACGGCTCCCTGCGAGCCGCCCTTTGCACCCTTGTCGGATGAGGTTGTAATGTAAACTCTCTCATTCGCCGTGGCACAAAAACTCGGGCAGGTCACCCTGAGTCTTGGAAAAAGCTGGCTCAGATGATCGAGATCGAACCGGCGACCCCGGCCTGCAAGCGAGCGGGGGAATTAAATCCAAGTCGTTGTTCAGGGTGCGCTTAACACGACGAATCCGCCAAAGCGCCACCCCTCTTGTTGCTCCAAAGATACTCCAATACTTCGAACTGTCGAGGATGTCGCTAATCCGATCGGGCATTGCGAACTTTCAAGACCGGTATAGAATGGCGCCTGTTTTTGAAGCGAAAAGAAGATCAATCCGAGGAAACAGCAGCGGCGGCCGAAGCGCGGTGGCGGGCTACCTTTCTCTCGTCAACTTCATGGAGCAAAAACCTCTCCAACTTCGCCACGAGCTCCGCGCAGGACAAATGGCCATGGTCGCGATCGGCGGCTCGATCGGCACCGGTCTTCTGCTGGGATCGGGCGCGGCGGTCCAGATTGCCGGGCCGGGAGTCATCCTCTCCTACATCCTGGGCGCATTGATTGCTTTCACCGTGACGACGGCGCTGGGCGAGATGTCGAGCCTGCATCCAGCCGCCGGCTCGTTTGGAGTCTACGCCGACAAGTACCTGAACCGCTGGGCAGGCTTCATTTCGCGTTATGGATACTGGTTTTCACTGGTAATCGCGATCAGCGGTGAACTCGTGGCATCCGCCACGTACATGCGTTACTGGTTTCCACATATTCCCGCCGCGGCCTGGATTGCGGGATTCGCGACGCTCCTGCTAATCATTAATTTGGGGGCGGTGCACACCGTCGGCAGTTTTGAATACTGGTTCGCCATGATCAAGGTCGTAGCGATTGCGGCCTTCATTCTGATCGGCGCCGGATTGCTGCTACGCGGAAGGGCGCAAGCGCACTACACCACCGATGGCGGTTTCCTACCACATGGCGCCGCAGGGCCGTTGCTGGCGCTCCCGTTTGTTCTGTTCAATTTTCTTGGAACCGAGATGGTGGCCATCTCTTCGGGCGAAGCACGGTCCACTTCGGACATCGTGCGCGCGACTTACATATCGTTGAGCGTTCTCACCTTCGTTTATTTATGCGCGTCCGCGGTACTCGTAGGAGTCGTGCCGTGGAACCTGGTTGGCGTGGGGCAGAGTCCCTTCGTGACGGTGTTCGAGGTGGCGCACGTGCCGGCCATTTCACTGGTGATGAACTTCGTAGTGCTGACGGCCGCGCTCTCCGGAGCGAACGCCGCCTTGTATGTGACTTCGCGCATGCTGTACTCGCTGGCTGAGTCTGGATATGCGCCTGCGAGGCTCGCGCAGCTATCGGCAAAGGGCTCGCCGAGCAACGCCGTGCTGTTATCGGCGTCGGGAATCGTGGTCGCTCTGGTCGTGCAGTACGTCGCACCGCAAAATGCTTTCCTGTATATCATCGGGGCTTCGCTGGTCGGCGGAATGCTGGCGTGGTGCATCGCCCTCGCCTCGCACGTGGCAATGCGCAAAAGGCTGTTGCCAGAGCAAGTGGAGGCGCTGCCGATGCGCGCTCCCGGTGGAGCAGCGGCATCCAAGGTCGCGTTCGCAGCGATTGTGATGATCGTGCTGTGCACATGGTGGACACCGCAGGCTCGCATTACCATTGTCAGTGCAGGTCCGTATCTGTTTCTCTTGACCGTCTTCTATCTCATGGCGAAAAAAGCGCGCTCACGGAATTAGGTGCCGGCATGACTGACCCTCTCTTGCGCTATCGCCAGGAGTTTCCAATCCTGGAGAAGACGACTTATCTCATCAGCAATTCACTGGGTGCGATGCCGCGTGGAGTCTTTGACGCACTCCACGACTATGCCGGGGTTTGGGCTGCGCGCGGAGTGCGTGCGTGGGAGGAATACTGGTGGACGCTGCCGCTGGAGATTGGCAACCAAATCGGTGAGCTGATGAACGCGCCTATGAATTCAGTGGCCATGCACGGCAATGTCACCCAGTGCCAGGCAGTGGTCGCTTCCTGCTTTGACTTCAGCGACGAGCGCAATAAGGTGGTTTACACGGATTTGAACTTTCCTTCCGTGATGTATTTCTGGGAAGCGCAGCGGCAGCGCGGCGCGCGCGTCCACATGGTAAAGACGGATGATGGGATCGAGGTTCCGACCGAACGGCTGCTCGATGCGATTGACGAAACCACGCTGCTCGTTCCGGTGTCGCACGTGATCTTCCGGAGCTCGTATATTAACGATGCCAAGGCGATCTGCGAGAAGGCGCACAGGGTGGGCGCGCACGTGATTCTCGACACCTTTCAATCGCTCGGCTCTGGCGTTCCCGTGGACGTGCGAGAGCTCAACGTGGACTTTGCCTGCGGAGGACTGATGAAGTGGCTCTGCGGCGGTCCCGGAGCCGCCTATCTCTACGTACGCCCGGATTTGGCCCGCACGCTAGAGCCGAAGTTCACGGGATGGCTTGCGCACGAGAACCCCTTCGGTTTTGAAACCGGCGCGACGCGCTACACGCACGGGGCTTATCGGTTCATTAACGGAACGCCGAACATTCCGGCTATGTACGCTGCGCTTCCCGGACTGAAGATTCTCCGCGAACTGGCCATGCTTCAGGTGCGCGAAAAATCGCAGCGCCTCACGGCGCGGATCGTCTTGCTGGCAGAGCAACGCGGCTGGCACGTCAACGCGCCGCGCAATCCGGCGCGCCGCGGCGGCACCGTCGCGGTGAATATGCCCCAGGCAAAGGCAGTGTGCGCCGAGTTGCTCAAGCGTGACATTCTCGTTGACTGGCGGCCGGGCGGCGGCGTGAGGATGTCGCCACACTTCTACAATAAGGATGAGGAAATAGATTTCGCGATGGCGGCAGCCGACGAGATCCTTCGCACCATGCAGTGACCCAACGGACCACATGGGCCAGCTCGGAATATCGAAGGAAAAGCGGCTCTCTACGCAGCACTTCTTCAGATTACGCGTTGTCTAAATATTTCCGTTCGAATTTTGGGTCGAGGACTTTGCGGGCGCTTTCCACACCAACGACCGGCAAGGACGGGTCGTTCAAAAGACCAAGCTGTTTCAAGACGGATGCTTGGTCCCAATAGATGTGCTCGTGGGCGAGTTTGCCGTTGCGGAAACGAACAATCGCGACCAGAGGCACTTCGACGCGGCGATTGGTGGGCGGAATTCCGGGCAACATCCACGGCATTTCCTGCGTGTGAGTGAAGGAGAAGATCATTTCATCAACGAGCTGATCTTCGCCGACAGTGCGGGAGACGGGAGTAAGCGAGGTGTCAGGTGGCATCACAGGTATAAACCCGTGCGCATAGAAGTGGCGCAGGGCGGCCTTGCCGTAACCGCCCGTCATGACGGGGATGTGGTTGACGTAAGCGTCCTCGGTCATAGTGGCCAGCGTGGCTTCGGTGTCGCGCGTGACGAATTCGTCTGCGGTGTGTTCTTCCCAGAGTTTGCTGAGGTCGTGTCGTGGCATGGCAGGGATTATACTTCGCTTCTGGCCTGCATCAATTATTGCGTCGGCTTGGTCGGCGCGTGAATCCGAAAAGCAAGTTCGCGTCGGAGGTATTATTTCCGATGAGATCCACGCTAGTGAGCTATCGGAGGCGCGTTTTCAGGAAAGCGTGAAGTGTGGCGAGGTGCTCTGCGCGCGTTCGATAGTTCCGTTTGCCACGCTGCCATCCAGCGCCTTCTCGTTTACGTCGAACACGTAGTGCCATCTCTGTTCCTTCGGACCTGAGCCGGAAAGCGAGTACGGGAACATGCGCAGCGTGCGCTTCGCATCGGCGTCAAACTCCTTCTCCGCCACGCCCTGCGTCTGGAAATAGCTTTGATAGAACTGCTGTCCCTCTGGCACGCGCTTGCGCATCGCTTCTGTCGGCTTAATCGCGCCTACCGTTCGCGCTCCGTACGGCACGCTCAATAGGACCACGGCGCGGAACATGTCAGGCCTCAAAATTGCGGCATTATGAGCAACCATCGCACCCAAGTCGTGGCCGGCGATCACCGCCTCTTCGTAGCCGAGCGAAAGTACCAGCCCCACCACATCGCCAACAAACTGAAATTGCGTGTAATCCTGGATGTTCGGAGGAGCGTCGGTCTGGCCGTAGCCGCGCATA
>JBEKHD010000064.1:0-3576 GCA_050012455.1 Candidatus Acidiferrales bacterium
CCTCTTTCGAATGAATATCCAGCACACACACGCGCGCTCCGCTCGTCGCAAAAAGGTGGGCGATGGCTTTACCGATGCCGCTCGCACCGCCCGTAACGATGACGGTCTTGCCGTCGAGGCGAAACCCATTCGAATTCTTGACGGGATTGATCAGAGAGAAACCCCTCTTTTCCACGGAATGAAGTCATTTTGGCCGAGTATTTCTGCTTTCGTCCGGACCTTGCCGCTGGCTACCTCGATCACTCTGTCGAGAATGGCTTCCCCCATCTGCTCGATCGTCACTTCCCCGTCAATGATAGGACCTGTGTCAAAATCCACGATGTCTGACATGCGCCGCGTCAAGGCCGAATTTGTCGAGATCTTCACAACAGGCGCGATTGGGTTTCCGGTGGGCGTGCCGAGTCCAGTAGTAAAAAGCACAACATTTGCGCCTGCCGCGACCTGAGCAGTGACGCACTCCACGTCATTGCCCGGAGTGCATTGCAAATTCAGTCCCGCTTCTGTGGAATATTCGGGGTAGTCCAGCACGGCTGTGACAGGAGACGTTCCCCCTTTTTTTGCTGCACCGGCCGATTTCATCGCATCGGTAACGAGCCCGTCGCGGATATTTCCGGGCGAGGGATTCATGTCGAATCCGGAGCGAACCGCTTTCGCTCTGGCGGCGTAATCGCGCATCAGTTGGATGAATCGGTCAGCAACTTCCTTGCGCGTGCTACGGTCGATCAGTTCCTGTTCGACGCCGCAAAGCTCGGGAAATTCTGACAAAATCGTGCGGCCACCGAGCGCCGCGAGGATGTCAGAAACGTGACCGATCGCAGGATTCGCGGAAATGCCGGAAAACCCGTCGGAGCCGCCACACTTCAGGCCGACGCACAATTTGGAAAGTGGCGCCGGCGCGCGTTTGCTGCCTTCGTTCATCTCCATCAGCCGGACAAAGGTCTGGCGAATTGCTTCCGACATCATCGCGAGTTCCGAGCCGCTGTGTTGCTGCTCGAGGACTAGAAGAGGTTTCGAGAACTTCGGGTCGCGTTTCTTGATCTGTTCGAGCAGTATCGCGACCTGCGAGTGCTGACAGCCGAGGCTTAGAACGGTGGCGCCCGCCACGTTCGGATGGTGGATGTAACCGGCAATCAGAGAGCAAAGATTATCGGAATCTTCGCGCGTGCCGCCGCAACCACCTTCGTGCATCAGAAACTTGATGCCGTCAACATTCTCGAACACACGCGGAGCCGACGGGCGTGTGTCGGCGGCCACCGCGCCATGGCCTGCGATTTCACCGGAACGGCCCGCTTGATACAGGCGGACGAATTCCGCGACCTGCTGCCGGTAGATTTGCGGCGCGGCAAACCCTAACTCTTCTTCAAACGCCTGCTTCAGCACCGCGATATTCCGGTTTTCGCAGAAGACCAGCGGAACGACGAGCCAATAATTCCGCGTCCCAACTTGACCGTCCGCGCGGTGATATCCCTGGAACGTTGTGTCGCGCCATCGCGAAACGTCGGGAGGCGTCCAGGAATACTCCATGCTTTTTTCGTGGAAGGGCGCGGCCTGATGATGAAGATTGAGTGGCGTCAAGACTTCGCCCGGAAGGACGGGCCGCATAGTCTTTCCGACAAGCACGCCATACATGATGACATCGCTGCCCTGCGCTAGCGGCACCGTGGCGAATTTGTGTTTCGCCGGGACGTCTGTTGCCAGCGTGTAAGAAGTATCCGAGAAGGCGACGCGGTCGCCCTTTCGTAAATCCTTGAGGGCGACCAGAACATTGTCGGCGGAACTTAGTTTGAGCACGCCAGCTTGTTTGCTGCTTCCTGACATAGTGATGACAGAATACTCCAAGACCAGCGGCAGACGCCTCGACCCTTCCCAGAGCCGCGCCATGCGATATAGCAAGCGCTTCAGGAATATTCAAGATAAAAAATTCACTTTTCACATCGCGAAATCTTCGGTATATAGTGCTGCCTGGCTGGGTGGCCTGAAAACGAGCAATCGTTTCCAAGGCGAATAACTAAAAGTTCGCAGGTGGGGGGGCCGCATGATCCGTGCACGCCAAGCGAAGTCAGCTCCGGTGGGAGTGGTCACCAAAGTGTTGAGAGTGTTTGAAGCTCTGTGCGCTGCGCCAGAGGGGCTGCCGCTCAAGGATGTTGCGCTGCGAACCGGCATCAACAAAAGCACTGCATACCGATTTCTCGCTCATTTGGAGTTCGAGGGCTACCTTTTCCGGGACGATTCCGGTTCTTACCTGGTTGGCCCAAAGCTGGTGCGGTTGGGCTCTGGGATCAGCTATCAAACCTCACTGAGAAAGATCAGCCGCCCGGTGCTGCAGGATTTGTGGAAAGTAACCGGCGAAACCGTCAATCTGGGAACCCTGGACGGTCAGGACGTTTTCTATTTGGACGTTCTGCAAAGTCCGCATCCGTTTCGTATGGCATCGCCCGTGGGTAGCTGGCGGCCTATCTATTGCACCGCGATGGGAAAAGCCATGGCCGCGTTCTTGCCGACGGAAGAAAAAGAGCACGTGCTTGGTTTGTTGAAATTCGAACGGCTCACGCCGCACACGATTACGCAACCGCTGCGATTGCGACGCGAACTCGAAAGCATCCGGCAGCGGGGATATGGGCTGGACGACGAAGAAGCCACTTTGGGCGCGCGCTGCATCAGCGCTCCTATTGTGATTGATCAAGGAAAGGTGGCGGCGGCGATCAGCGTGGCCGGACCGGTTACGCGCATCGGCCGCGACAAAATCCCGTTTCTGGCCAAGGCCGTGATGACCAGCGCGAGAGCGATTTCTGCGCGCCTAGATGCGTCCGAGTTCACGGGAATGGAATTTGGCGGTGGTGCTCAGCACTAAACTCGCATCCTCGAGGACATCGCGGCATGAGTCACTCTCTGCCCAACTCCATGAAACTCATACGATTCGGCGATCGCGGTAAAGAAAAGCCCGGCCTTCTTCTGCGGGACGGAACTCGTGTGGATGTTTCCGCCGCCGTGACGGACTATAACGAAGAGTTTTTCGCAACCGACGGACTCAAGAGATTGCAGCGGTGGTTGGAAACGAATACGAGAAACTTGCCACGCGTGGAATCGCCGGTGCGGCTGGGCTCCCCCATCTGCCGCCCAAGCAAGATTGTTTGCATCGGATTGAACTACAGGGATCATGCGGCGGAGACCGGGCAGGAAGTCCCCAAGGAACCGGTGATTTTTTTCAAGGCCAGCAGCTCGTTGGCAGGTCCGAACGACAACGTGGTGATACCCAAAGGATCCACAAAACTCGATTGGGAAGTCGAGCTTGCGTTTGTCATCGGAAAGGAAGCTCGCTACGTCGCGAGGCAGAACGTCCTCGATCATGTTGCCGGCTACGTGCTGCACAATGATTATTCCGAGCGCGCTTTCCAACTCGAGCGCGGCGGCCAATGGGTGAAGGGCAAGAGCGCGGACACGTTCGCGCCACTAGGACCTTTCCTCGCAACGCGCGATGAAATTCCCGACCCGGGACACCTGCACCTATGGCTCAGGGTAAACGGCCAGACGCGGCAAAGCAGCAATACGGAGCAAATGGTTTTCGGCGTTGCCGAT
>JBEKHD010000065.1:0-3549 GCA_050012455.1 Candidatus Acidiferrales bacterium
TATGAGCCCGACGAGCTACCAGGCTGCTCCACCCCGCGTCTTAAATACTACGCGACTTGCCGCTCTTCCGCAACCGCACTCGCGTCAGGTGCCCGAAAAGCGGCCGAATTTGGGCACGCTAACGTTCAAACTGATCTATGTTTTCAGCCAATAAGATTACCGCGACCGCTTCAAAACAAGCGCGCCTCGCTGACTTGCACGCTCCCCCACAGCATCGCGCGATCGCGGTCTGCTAAATTCACCGTCTGCTCGGGCGGCGGCTCTGCGAAGCTTCGCAGGACGACCACCGCGTTCGGGCCGGCCGCGCGGCGCACCGCTCGCGAGAGGCGTGCTCGATAGGCGGATTCGGCGCCGTCCAGAATGTTCGAGAGCGAGAAGGCGTCAAACGAGCCAGCTGCGCGCGACTCCAAAGAAGTGGCTGCGTCCCCCGCCACGAACTGGATCCCAGCCGTTTGCGAGCAAGCCTCATTGTTCATCACGCCCAGCAGTAACGCTGCCGCATACGGATTCGTCGCATTGGCATGCAACCCAAAGCCTCTCTCCAAACGCTTTCGCAGCACAGGTCCAAAGCGCGCGGGCAAGGACGCCAGAAGCGGAGCAGCGTAGACCGCGCGCAATAGAACGGGTGACATCAGCGCGTCGAAGCCGGCACGGAATCGCCGCGTGTTGAGTCGCGCCTGCCAGAATTTGACCTGCTCGCTGGTGTCAGACAAAGCAAGAAACGATCGAATGGCCCCCCGGCGCCAACCCACAAGGGGCATAAAAGCTCGCGCCAGGGCCATCACACGCTCGACGTCGCCTTCCCGCGGGGCCTCGCCTCGAACCCGGCGTTCCGCGTACGCGAGTTGCACTGGATTGATGTCGCAGGCGACGACTTCGTGGTCAACACACAGCCGCATCGCCGTGCAACCGGCTGAAGCGATGCAAAACACGCGGCCCCTGCCGCGGAACGCGTCACGCTCGATCTCCGCATCCTCGTACATCTGCCCGAAGAGTAAGCGCTGCCCGCCCTTTGCCGCCCTCAGCCGCCCGGAGTCCCACGGCGTTTCCGCGCTCACGGCTTTCCGCCGGGAATCGCGCCGCAAACCCACGCCAGCACCAGGAACGCGAGATTCTTTACAATCATTCCAGCAGGTTCGTGGATGATGTGGCGCGCCCACATTATTCCGTTGGCATTCAGCAGAACGAGCACGGTGGTTTCTGCTATCGCACAAGCGCCGGGAGCGATTCCGGAAATCACCCAAGCGGCCAGCGCAATTTCGAGCGCGCCGAGCATTTTGAGAAAGACGAGACCGTAGGATGTTCCGAAACGAGGAACGGCCGCGACGACCTGCACTTGCAGGGGGGCGCGCCCTAAGATCTTGCACCACAGGCCTTCGTATAGCCAGACGCCCGCAACAGCACCGCGGACGACGCCGAGCGCCGGGAATGGGATTGCGAAGTCATGCACAGGCAGAGCCATGAAGCGATAGCTTACGGTGCCGGGCAATCCGCAACTACGCGGTGGGGTGACGGCTGGGTGCGAGCGAGTGTTGCGCCCATTCCATGCAGTATGTGCAAGTGCAGCTGGCGTGCCACGTATCTTTCCACGGGACGCCAAAGAAAGCGTGGCCGCAAATGCCCGCGATAGTTCGTGACCAGTTCGGCCTCGGATCCGTCGCCACAAGCGCGGATTTGATAGCAACCTCCCAGCGTCGTGATGCACGTTTCGATCCCGAGGCGCTGCTCACCGACTTCAAATTCCATCAGATGGGGCGGTTCGACCAGTGTGATGCGTTTCACCAGGTAACCCTCGTCGTATTCACAGCGGATGCTGGCCCCCACGCGGGTCTTGTCGCCTGCGGTGTGCGCCGGGCACGGCAGGAACAGGCGCAACAGGAACGGTGGGTTCGTGCGGACTTCTTCATACAACGCGATTCGCAGCCAAACGGCCTCCGGGCTCGCGTTAAAGCGCTGCGCTGTCGTCACCGCGTCGCTTGCACTTGCTGCACTCTTTGGGAATAGCCGACCAACCAAACAGTACCAGCCCGCCAAACTCCATAGCAACCTTCGTGCCAACGCGGTTGTGTTCAAAACAGCTGATTCGACCAACGGCTCCTCGTGTACTTTCCCTGGAATCATATCACCCAAGTCTTCCGGCCGGCGCCGAAGCCACGAAGACCACCGAAATCAGGTAGACCACGACCCCGAGGCCGATCAAGCTGGCCGCTACAAACGCAAACAGTACGAACGACAGCGGATGAAGCCAGAGCAGGCTTACGAGCTCCAGCAACAGGCCCATGATGATAAGTACACTGGAAATTTTCAGTAAACGCGAGATTCCCATCGCACCGAGTTTCATGGGCCGGGCCTCCACATTTTCAAGTGATCGACTTGCGATGCGTGGTGTACCGTATCGTGGCAGCCGCTGGTGAGGCAGGAAGTCTGCTCCGATTTCAGTGAATCCATCATCGCCGCGTGCACGGGATTCTCTTCAAACGCGCGCGCCCCCAGGTGGCAGTGCAGGCATTGCGCATTCTTGAATCCGCCAGGTATGGTAATCGGGTTCGGTGGTGTACTCACATACTGCATGTAGATGCGCGTCATGCCCTTGAGCTTGTCCTTGAAAGGACCGTAAATGGTGTAGTCCGTGTGGCAGGAATAGCAGGCCATATCCGGCGGCACGCGATGGTTCTGAAAATGTTGCGCTGGCAGGGCGCTCGGATCGTCCACGTACAGGCTTTTTCCGTAGTTTTCCATCGCATGGCACGAAATGCAGAATTGAGTCTGTTCGGAGCGCTGCATGTGGGTGGACATGCCCGCTGCGATGCATAGTGCCGGCAAGACGCACAGCGCTACAAAGGCCAGTATTTTACCCGTCAGTCCCGCGGTGATCGAGGGACGCGCCAGAAACAGCCCGGTCAGCCCAATCGTCAGCAAGACCAATCCGACGACAACTCCGGTTGGCAAGATCACAGTTCCTCCTGACTGCACGTGCACGCGAATCAAGGCGCCATGCGGCGGCGGGTGGGACCACCAAGCGGGCGCTATTTCTTAGCGAGCCCGCGAACGTAAGCGACGAGATCCTTAATTTGCGCGTCTTTCAGACTGCTTGCGTACCCGGGCATTTTGTTCTTGCCCTTAGTCGTGATCGCGATGAGTTCCGCGTCGGTTTCCTTCTGTACTTCCGGTGATGCGAAGTCGCGCGCCCCGAGTTTCTTGCCCACGGGCGTATCGCCTTTGCCATCAGCTCCGTGGCACGTGGCACATTTCGCCTTGTACACGCTGGCCGCGTCGCCTTGGCCGTGCGCCGAGGGGATCAGCAAAAATACAGCGGCGAAGAGGGGAATGGCGCACCGAAACACGCGAATGGACGGAGAATTCATTTGGCACCTCCTTGCAAGCGCAGCGGAGTTAGAGCACCACTCTTCGCTCAATGAAACGCGCAGCGCTCAAAACGCATAGCGGAACGAGAATGTGGCGTTGCTACCGTTGAAATCCTGCAACTGAATGGGCGCGAGGCCGAACGGATTGGTGTTACCTGTTTCGTTGTAGCCGTAATAGTTCCAG
>JBEKHD010000066.1:0-3465 GCA_050012455.1 Candidatus Acidiferrales bacterium
ACCGAGGATTTGTACTATTCCCTTACTGGTCCCGGAGGCGTAACGGCTTCGTTCTACCTTCCCGTCAATCCGACCATCGCCCCTGAAAACGTTGAACCAGGATTCGGGTTCCAAGTGACGCCCTTTGATTTGATGCTTGATGGATGTGCAGACACCGGCGGGTACGTCATGTTCTACGACATAACGCAAGGTGGAGGACTCACCATTGACCAGGGTGACGTATTCGACCTGATCAACCCGGACGGTTCTAACATTTCCCTATTCACCAGCGGAACCGAAGCCGCTCCAGTGATGCTGGATGTCGCCGGTGATATTCCCCTGCAGGATTATATGAGCGGCACCGACGGATACACTCTGACGATCAGCTCGGTTACGACGCCTGAACCGGCATCGCTGATGCTGCTCGGCGCGGGCATGGTTGCGCTGTTGTTCGCGAAACGCCGGCTCGCCGTCTCTCAGTAGTTTGCTCGAAAGCAGCTGAGCTCGCCCGATTCGCTTTCGTGTTCGCTACGGCATTCTGCTTCCTCGCTTCGGAATTTCCGCAAAGTCATCTACTCACCAGCCGGCGAAAGTTTAGATATGCGTCAATGTGCCGGTAATTTTGGTACGGCGCAGCGCCCAGGCAAAGACCACGAATGACAACGGGATCAGGATCGCGGCGAAAAGCAGCAGGGCCGCGATCGAAGGCCACAGTTCTCGCCAACCCGCGCCCGCCAGCAATGCGGCGCGCATTCCTTCCAGGGAATAAGTGACGGGAATCAAGCGCGCGAGAAATCGCAACGGACCGGGCAGCACACTGACGGGGTACATCATCCCACCGACCAAGCCCGAAATTCCCAGCACCAGCCACTTCGCGGGATTTCCGCGCTTAAAAAGAATCGAATAACCGGCAGAGATAATTCCCAGTCCGGCGAAGGCAAGAATGGACGCCACGAGAATCGTGACGGCGCCCGGCCAATTCGCCCCACGCGGCGTGAAATCGAAAAGCAGCGCGCCCCAGGTAAGATAGACGCACGTCCGCAGCGCCAGAGCCGTGAACGGATACACCGCCGAGCCTGCCAGGATCACCGGCAGCGGAGTCTGCGTCACCAGCAAAGCTTCCAGTGTGCGATTTTGCCGTGCCTCCTCGATGCTGGAATCGAAAGCGGTGAGCGACACGCTGAGATAATCGAAAAACGCGAAGCCCACCAGCGCAAAAGCGAAATAATTGCTGCCGCCGGGCAGCGCGCGGGTAAGTTCGGGACTCTCAACGAAGCGAGACAGGTAGTAAAACGTCGCCACCCCGAAAAGCGCTTCCAGCGTCTCCAGCAGCAGCGCCCCGCGATACCCGCGCGCAATCGCAAAATCGCGCGCGAAGAACGCGGCAATTTTTCGCAGAGTGCGCGCGAGGTTCATCGCTGTGCCTCGGCGCGCGTCGAGTGATGCGCCAGACGCGAAATGGCTTCTTCCAGGTTCGTGGCGCCGGTCGCGGCGCACAAGCCGCGCGGAGAATCAAAAGCTACCACGCGTCCTGCGTCGAGCAACAGCACTCGGTCTGCGATTTCCGCGACCTCGCTCAATGTGTGCGAAGCGAAGAGGAGAGTGGTGCCGTGCTGGCGAACCAGGTCATTTTTCAGCAGACGACGAAAATCCGCGGCCGCCAGCGGGTCGAGGCTGCGCGTCGGTTCATCGAGCAGCAGCACAGCAGGCTGATGGAGCAGCGCGCGCGCCAAGCCCACGCGATGCGTCATGCCCGTGGAAAGAGTGCGCACTTGGCGATCGAGTTCCGCGACGATGCCCATGCGCTCGGCGGTTAGGGTGATGCGTGCACGGGCCTCCGCGAGAGACATATTGTTCATGGCTGCGAAGAAACTCAAATTTTCCCGGGCGCTCAGACGAATGTAAAAGCCTTCGTCGCCGCCGGTGTGGTAGCCGAACTGGCGTCGCGCGCGGGAGGGTTGGCGTTCGACGTCACAGTCGGCGATCGCCGCACGGCCACTACTGGGAATAATCAGTGTGGCGAGAATGCGCAGCAGCGTGGACTTACCCGCGCCATTCGGCCCCACGATTGCAACAGCCTCACCGCGTTGTACCGAAAAGGAAATGCCGGCGAGGGCGCGCTCCGTAGGACGGGCGACGGGATGCAGCAGCGCCCGCCAGCCAGAACGCGCCGGTGGAAAATATTTTTCAAGCGCTTCAACGCAAATGGCAGGCGAAGGCACTACGGTCGTTATAACCGAAATCGCCAGGCTGAATCCAGTTCCGTCATTGCCGTTCGGCGCGAGTGCCAGTAGAATGGATCAGATCGATTCGGTATCGTCGGGCGTGTATGCCGAATCGGCGTTTCGCCAGCGAACTGCCTGGCGGAAGAATTGCCCCAGCCCAATACCACGGGAGCGGCCGTTATGGACGCACCTCTCTCCTTACATACGATTGTTGTAGCTGCACCGGAACAAGTCTCGTGTCCTCTCGGTGAGGAATCGGCGATCTTGAACCTGAAGAACAGCGTCTATTACGGCATGAATCCGGTGGGCGCGCGTGTTTGGGATTTGCTGAAACAGCCGAAGAGCGTCACCGAGCTGCGCAACGCCTTGCTCGAAGAATATGAAGTGGATGAAACTCGCTGCGGAGATGATCTGCTAGCCCTGCTGGAAACGATGCGCAGCGAAGGACTCATCGAGGTCCGCGGCGCGGCGGCCAGTGCGTGACGAGCGCGACTTTCTCCCGGCGCACGGGTTGAAAATGACACTGCGCGCTAGGTGGGCACCGGCTGGTTTCATGCCGATGAGACAATCATGATGGAACTTTGGCAAAAATTCTGGCGGCTTCGTGGTTATGAGCGCGGCATCGCGCTAGAAGCGGCGACGGGCCTTGCGGCCACCTGGCTCGGTCTGCGAATCACGGGCTTTCGCCGTTGGAAGAATCTGTTGAGCCGGCTGACACCGGCGGCGAATACCGCGTCGCGGCCGCGGGCCGCATCGCAAAGTGAGCCTGCCAAAGTAATCGCGCGAATGGCAGCGGCGGCAGCGAGAAATGTTTTCTTCGGCACGAATTGTCTGGAGCAGTCGCTCGTGCTGTGGTGGCTGCTGCGGCGGCGCGGGATTACAGCGGAGCTGCGCATCGGAGCGCGCAAGGAATTCGAGCGCTTCGAAGCTCACGCGTGGGTGGAAGTGGATTCCGTTGTGCTGAACGATACCAGCGCGGAACATTTCCACTTCGTTCCATTCGACGGCCCCATCTCGCCCCTGGAGGCGCGAACCGAGTGAGCGGCATCGTCGGCATCTACGATCGAAGTGGCGCGCCGGTAGACCGCGGCCTGTTGCTGGCGCTCGTTCATTTTCTTTCGCAGCGTGGACCGGACGACCGCGACACCTGGTCGCACGGCGCGATTGGACTGGGCCACACCAAACTGTGCACCACGCGCGAATCGCAAATCGAGCGGCAGCCGGCCAGCCTGGACGGCCAGCTGTGGATCACCGCCGATGC
>JBEKHD010000067.1:0-2715 GCA_050012455.1 Candidatus Acidiferrales bacterium
ACGCCAGTCAGCCAGCCGTTCCCTCATTTCGAGAGGTTAGTCGATTCGCGCGAGGCGGCAGCCTTGCTGCAGATCCACCCGAAAACACTTCAACGACTCGCCCGCAAGGGCGAGATACGCGCCATGCGGATCGGAAAATTGTGGCGCTTTCGCACATCCGATCTCGACGCGTGGGTGCATTTGAGGTTAAAGTTAGCCAGCTATCCGTACCGTCCCTAACCACGGAGGATCGTGATGAGACGGACGAGATTTCAGCAAGGCAGCCTTCAGATCGTGAAGCGTGCCGGTGGCCGGAAGGCTTGGGAGTACCGATGGTACGAACTCCAGGCGGATGGCAGGCGGAGGCGACGCAATCTGATGGTTGGATCGCTCGAACAATATCCGAACGAGACGGCGGCTCAGAAGGCCGTCGCCGCACTTCGGGCAGACATCAACGCTGAGAGTCCACGCACCAGCTTGACTCCGATCAGTGTTCAAACGCTTGTCGAACACTACCGGGAAAAAGAGCTGGGGCCGGACTGCACCAAAACGCGGAAAACGCAGGTCACCTACGTAGGCTATTTCCGAAAGTGGATTTTGCCCAGGTGGGGAAGCTATCACGTAACCGAGGTCAAAGCAGTCGCGGTGGAGCAGTGGCTTCGTTCGCTCAAGTATGCGAACGGAAGCAAAGCCAAAGCTCGAAACATCATGAGCGCGGTTTTCAATCACGCTGTCAGATGGGAATGGCTTGATGTGAATCCCATACGCATGGTGCGTCAAAGTGCCAAGCGGACCAGGATGCCCATTGTGCTTTCCATCGAGCAGATTGCGGCACTGCTTCGCATCCTGAAGGAGCCCACGCGCACGATGGTATTCCTCGCCGTGTTCACGGGCCTTCGGGTTGGGGAGTTGTTAGGCCTCAAGTGGAAGGATATCGATTTTCAGAAGATGGAAGTCCATGTCATCCGCTCGATCGTGATGCAACACGTCGGGGACTGCAAGACCGAAGCCTCTCGCAAGCCGGTTCCGCTCGATTTGCGACTGTCTAAGGTTTTGTGGAACTGGCGGCTGCATAGTCCATACCCAACCGATGAGGACTGGGTATTCGCCAGTCCGCACAGCGGAGGAAAGCTGCCGTACTGGCCGGGTTCGCTGTACAAGGCGCACCTGGAGCCAGCGGCGAAAGAAATCGGAATCGTGGGCCATTTCGGTTGGCACACGTTCCGGCATACGTACGCGACGCTCCTCAAGGGGAACGGCGAGGACGTGAAGGTTGTGCAAGAGCTAATGCGGCACGCAAACATTTCGGTCACTCTGAACGTCTATGCGCAAGCAATCACGCAAACGAAGCGGGACGCGCAGAGCCGAGTTGTGAGTTTGCTGCTCGACAAAAACGAAGAAAAACCAAGCACCGAGGCTTATCGGACTGTAACGGACCTACAAAATTCTGGAGGGGATGTGCAAGTGCTTGATAAGGTTGGCGTCCCCGACGGGATTTGAACCCGTGTTACCGCCGTGAAAGGGCGATGTCCTAGGCCAGGCTAGACGACGGGGACTTTTGTTGGAAGATGTTGATTTTGCCGCCGAAGTTCATAGTAACAGGGCGCTTTTGTTGCGTCAAAATCAGGTGCATTCTGCGCTCTACTTGGACGACAGCCTATCCTCGCGGCGGTACTGTCCTAATTCTGTGTCGCTGGTGCTATGAGGACACTACCCCACGCGGCGCATTCACGTCTTTTAAACAGTTGCGGTTTAGAATGTATTGATGGCTGATTCGCTTTATTTGAGTCTGTGGTTTCCGAGCTTCGATGAGACTGAGATTCTGCCTCGTACCGTCAGCGTGCTGCGCCAGATTCCTTTTTCTGCGGCGCGTAGCGGGGTCACTTATTCGGCCATTCAGCCGGTGTCGTGGAGTGAGCCGACGATTCTCGAACGGCGCTATCGTCCGGGAGTTGCGCCGGAAGAGGCGGTGGCGGAGGTGGCGGAATTTTTGCATGACGACTACGCCTACGTTTTTGAGGCTTATTGGGATTTGTGGACGCCTCCGGAGGGCGCGGAGAAATGGGTGCTGGAGCCGGCGCTGATTCGACTCACCGCGCATGGGTTGGAATTTGAAGAGCGCGCCGCGGAAGAAACAGGGCACATTCAGATTGATTTCGGGTTGGACACGTCTTTTTTGCATGAGGAAGTGGAGTTTACAACTGAGGCGGAGCGAAACGTCCGCAGCAACGTGCAGAAGCTCGTGGAATTTACGGCACAGGTGGAGAAGAATGCCGGGGCGACCGGGCGGTTGCTGTGGTCGGAGTCGGAAGAAAATCTGGCGCAGAAGCTGATCAACCGGCTGCAGCGGGTCAACTGACAACATCAAAGATCAACGCTGAGGTCGCAAAGGTCTCGCGGTGGGCGCGGATAATCAAAATCCGTTTACGATCCGGGTGATGCCTTCTTTCAACCTGTCTACGTGGAAATTGATCAGTAGCCCGAGCCTCTTTTCTCCCAGCCGTAAGTAAGAGAGAAGCTGCGCCTTGTGAACTGGCAGAACGCTTCCGCAGTTCGTGAGCGAAGCATACTTCGTACGCGCTCTCTAGAAGACCAGGGCCAAGAACGGTATGAACTCGCAGAGCCGCATCAATAATCCGCCCACTGATCGCATTGAGCCGTTCTCTGTTTTTCTCAGCGACCTCCGCGCGAATTGTCTCCGCGACCTCTGCGTTGATCACTTGGTTCTTCCACCGT